>NZ_JAUSZD010000002.1:5588000-6985000 GCF_030817275.1 Paenibacillus sp. V4I7
TCGAATTCCCAGCAGTACTCGTCTCTGCTCCCGCCAATGCAGCCAGGTCCCTGGTTGAAGCTCCTCCGGCAGCCAGGTCGGCTTCAGTAGGAATCGTTTAGAGCCATCAGCTCTTCCGCCAAAAGGAGCCAGAACGGCTTCGGAAATGCCAACAATCCAATCCGAATTACGTTCAATGACTTGAATGGAATGATGGGTATACGGATTTTGTCCAATAACCTCCGTTATGACCCAAGTTGTAGGAATACCAAGCTTCTTAGCGGCTATAGCAGGGAGTGGATTGACGCTCGTATTCGTGACGACCAGCTGAGGGTTGTGAACGTGTAGCAGATTGACTAGTACAGGAAGACCGCTCTGAATAAGCTGCTGCATTTCATCTAATATTCCGGCATGAGGCCTCCAGAGGGAAGCAGTTCTCTGGAATTCTTGAACAATAACGGAAATCCCTGATGCCCGAGCTTTCTTAGCCAGGACTCCTTCGTTCGGCACAACGAGGATACATCGGAAATATCGCCCGAACTCCCTGCTCAGCTGCAGCAAATACTTTTCAGCTCCAGTTATATAAGTCAAGCAGCATACGTGGGAGAATAACATCACAGTGTTCATTTGCATGAATGACCTCACCTTTTCAACAACATCTGAATATATCGAGCTTGCTCCTGGATATAAATTTCTAATTCTTGAATACGAATTAACTGCTGCTGAATGTAAATTTCCCTTTGATCGATAAACTTCTGCTGCTCGTCGATGTACTTCTGCTTACTGCTTACCAGATCACGAAGCTTGGCGAGTTCTGCCTTCGCCAAGGATGATTCTTTTCCCGCATAACCCAAAACGCCATGAAGTAGCTGCAGCTGTTTTATGTCGCTCAAACCCTCATTCTTTGCTAGAATTTTTTTCCATTGCGGCATGGTTACGCCATCAATACTTCGCTGTGGCCATTCGGCCATCAACTGCAAAATACGGGGTATGTTATGCGTTTTGATATAATGCTCCATTAACAAATAGCGAAACTGCAGTTTCTCTGTTATTGCGAGCTGCTCCTCAAATTTCATGGAATAAGGGTCATAGTTGACAAACACTGCGGGTTGCAACACGTGACTACGCTCAATTTGGGCATATTTGTGGATCAGGTTAGATAGCAGCGTGAATGTATGCCCGATGGAGTCTGGCAGTCGGGTACCGTGCTCTTCGCCGATTACCTTCTCAACAAAGCCAATGGGGTAATGCTTCGCGATCCGAACCCACAAGTCCCAATCGTAAAATCGGCTCAAAATAACGTGGGGATCATACAGACCTACCTTCTCAATAACGCCTCGTCTAACCATGACCGAAAGATTTGGAATATGGTTATTCATTTGGGTCATGGCCGCTGCGTTATAAGGGGAACCGATCTTCGTTTTTGATCCGTCCGGCCAACATATATGAGCCTGCCCATAAGCCATACCCAGTTGCGGATTCCATTGGAGCTTGTGTACCAATACGGCGAAATGGTCTGGAGTAAGAATAGCGTCATCATAAGCAAACGCTAATAATTGCCCCTTGGATTGCTGATAAGCTTGCCCGATGCTGTAGGCGGGCAGCCCTATATTCCGCTTCAAACGGATGTGTTTAATCCGTGCGTCTTGTTTCGCGTAGCTTTCAATAAGCTCCTTGCTGCCGTCTACTGAGGCATCATCGATAATCAACAGCTCGAAATTACGGTAGGTCTGCTTCAGCACGCTTTGTATCGCTCTTTCCAAGTGCCCGTCATACAGGCGAGAAAATGTTGGCAAAAAGACGGAAATCAAAGCACTCATGTTCATACCGCCTTCACTTAAAATATTTTATTATGAATAAGATAGGTTATAACCGCTTCGACGCATTCACTTACTGTTTGGTGGTCTGTCCGGAGTGTAATTTCCGGTTGAGATGGAATTTCATATGGGGCGGATACTCCTGTAAAGTTTGTAATTTCTCCTTGTCTCGCTTTGCGATAAAGACCTTTCGGATCTCTTCTTTCACATTCTACAATCGGACAGTCAACATATATCTCGATAAATTCACCGGGCTGGAACAAAGCACGCACCAGATCACGGTCTGCTTGATAAGGGGAGATGAACGCAGATAAAACAATGACTCCAGCGTCAACGAATAATTTCGATACTTCACCGATGCGCCTTATATTTTCCGTGCGATCGCTCGGCCCAAATCCCAAGTCTCGGTTCAGACCCATACGGATGTTGTCACCATCCAATATATAAGAATGAAGTCTGAGCCTGAACAGTTCCTTCTCTACCTCAACCGCCAGCGTCGATTTACCCGAGCCGGAAAGCCCGGTGAACCAAAGCACACAGCTTTTGTGTCCGTTCAGCGAATGACGATCCCCCATCTTGAAATGGGTCGGCTGGTAAACTACATTTGGGTTAGAGGTCATAATCATCTTCCTTTGTTTGGATATACTTTTATTTGTATGCAAACAGCGAGAGTGTGGAAACGGACCATATATCCGAGTGGGACAAATATGGTTTAAAACCTACTCCATTTTTGCATCCCTTATTATTGTGACGATCGTGGTCAAGCGCACATATGTTGAAAAAGGCCACTAAGTGACCTTTTTTGTTAACCATTCCTGTCGGGTAATCCCCATAATCATCACATCATGGAAAGAGCCATTCGAATAATGATGCTGTCGTAAGACTCCCTCCATTTGAAATCCGCCTTTCTCTTTCACACGAATAGATCCTTTGTTATAGTCGATTGCGTAGGCATACACTCGATTCAGTCCCAAGTCAACAAATGCATACTCTAGAAGAAGACCTATCATTTCCGAAGCAATTCCCTTCCCCCACATAGATTGGTCCCCTACTATCGTCGTTCCGATCTCTGCTTTTTGGTTGGCAAGATCGATATCCACCAAACTAATCATACCGAAGGGAAGATTGGAATCTTTAGATACACAAACAAAAAATTGTTTAGAACGATCTTCTATTATTCGCTCAAACCACTTTTTCTGGCCGGATGCAGCAAGCAAAGCTTTATTGAAGAAGGATCGTCGAATTTCGGATTGATTTCTCCAAGCTGCAATGAGCGGAAGATCCTCTACTTCTAAACAGCGTAAGGAGATCCTTTGTCCTTCAAGCATTGGGATGGTCACCTCCTAAGAGTTTTCCTTTAGGAAAACTTTCTTCGTAAGCAGAAGCTTCCTATGGTTGAAAGCTTCTTACACAGTCCACAACCCGTTCCAAATCCTCATCTGTCAGATTGGGATGAATTGGAAGTGTAATGATTCTTTTCCATATTTCATTCGATACAGGAACCTCTGCTTTTAGGTGGATATAGCATGGGTGCAGGTGACAAGGATAGTAATGCACACCGGGTGCTATGTTGAGATCCTTCATATGGCCAATAAGTCGATCTCTAGCATCCTCTGTTTGAAGCTTTACTTGGAACAAATGCCAAGAACTGCGGGCATAATCCTTTTCCTTTGGCAATTCCACCCACGACAAATCCTTGAAATGCTCCTGATAATGTTCGACTACTTCTCGACGACGGCCATTTAATTGATCCAGTCTTTTTAGCTGTACAATACCAATTGCAGCTTGCATATCGCTCATATGGTACTTATATCCAACTTGATCCACGAAATATTGCCAAGCATACACCCTTTCAGAGGAAGAACGCATCCATGTATCCTTGGAAATACCAACCCAACGCTTCTCTTTCAATTTGCGCGTAATCCATTCCTGATTGGTTGTAATGCCGCCACCTTCACCACAGGTCAAATTTTTGACAGCATGATAGCTGAAGCAGGTTAGATTGTCTGAAGAACCGATCTTGTTCCCCTTGTATTCAGCGCCACAAGCATGCGCTGCATCTTCAATAACTTTAATGCCTTTGGAGTCTGCCAATGCTTGAATCGCATCCATATCACAAGGATGACCGGCAAGATGGACAACGATAATGGCCTTTGTTTTATTCGTAATTTTTCGTTCAATATCTTGAACGGATATGTTCATTGTATCTGTCTCCACATCAGCAAATACAGGTGTCGCTCCTACATAGCTAACTGCATGAACTGTAGATATAAACGTAATCGGCGGAACAATGACCTCATCGCCAGGACCAATATTCAGTACCTCAAGAGCAAGATGCAGCGCTGCGGTTCCAGAATTGAGAGCAACCATGAAGCGACTTCCCGCATATTTTGCAAATTCTTGTTCAAATTGTTCTGTTTTGGGACCGAGTCCGAGCCATCCGGATCGCATCACTTCCACTACAGCATCGATTTCTTCTTGCCCAATACTTGGTTGTAACACAGGGATGTGCTTGCTGTTCAAGAATCATTTCTCCTTTCGGTATGCTCTACACATGCAATATATGATTCCGCCAATTTACAACAGATTGTTCCAGAGAAAAGTGCTGTCTGCTGTAAGCTCCTGCCTGCTCTTTAATTTTATTGCGCATTACCGCATCTTCGATCATTCGTTTCATACCTAAGTACCAACCCTCTGTTGTCTGCGGCACTAGGTAACCGGTCTCTTCTTGGACTATACAATCGGAGTAAGCTGGTGCATGCGTATATATCCCAGGAATTAAACAGCCTGAATACTCACGAAATTTGTTATTTGTTTTGCATAAATTAAATAAGGAATCTGTTAAAGGAGCCAAACCAAAATCCCAGGATGTTCGGTACAGAGTCTGCATAAATTGACGATACTCGTAGTCAGTGGAAAGAAATGAGACGCCTGGAAGCCCTTGTAATCCTGGAGGGATAAATCCCAGGAATTCCACTCTTATTCGAGGCCCATACTCTTGCAAGATTTTAATAATAGCGGGTACGACTGGCTTGAAATCTTCGTCCTTGGCTGTCCCCTCATAGCCAAATACAATGTTACCGTCATTTCGCACAGGTTTAGGCCCGGCTGCATCTAGCAACTCAAAATCTACACTAGCTGGAAAGCACACCACATTCGGATTGAAATGAAGTCGAATATAATCCGCAAAATAGGGGGAAATGACTTGCACTACTTTTGAAAAGGTTAAAAAACGAATAAAGGTCTCTCGCCGATCCGGGTCCTGGTAATAATTGGTCAATGTGCCTGCAGAGGGAATATGCAGAAAATTATCGTCAATGACATAAACAGTCTGTTTCCCCATTTCGTGTGCGGCTTCTAGCCATTTGTAGGCAAGGGGTTCTACATTTCGAATAAAAATAACAATTTGAGCAGAAGCTATGTCTTCTCTGGTTACAAAATCCTCTGTAACCAGCCGATAATTATATATTCCCAATTTCTTCATCAATCTAAAAGGCTGTAGTAATATGATCTCTAGTGATGGAAAAGATTTTACTTGTGCTATTATAAGAGCAATAGGCCAAAGGGTATGTTGCAGACCAAGTTGAACGCCATTCTGATAGCCTTGTTCATAGCCTTCCCTTTTCCCTTTTCTTCGTCCACCAAGATAAGAATACGATTGGGCTCGATTTTTGGTGTTCATGATAACCCCCTCTACTTGACCTCCTATTGCAGCTATTCCGAAATGTTGATTTGCCCTGCTTGCTCTACGCCTTGTGCATATCCAACATTGAAGCCTTCGTTATATGCTTGGTCGAAACCTTTGTTATACCCTTTGTTATACAGTGGTCTGTATACCTTTCTTTTTTTCATTTTCTTAACGACTGATCTTCTTGCTTTGATGTTTGTTTTTATATTTCGTTTCTTAACTTTAAGGGTCCGTTTTCTTCTAGTCGCTAACAAGCTCCTCTTACGGATCATTCAATTCACCTCCTAAAAAGCGTCCGAATAGTAGGACAAGGAATGATCGGATTTCCTGTTACATACATACTGGCAATTTCATAACTAATGGGGACAGTCCATCGTTGATCCAAATGCCATGTTCGATGAGCAGCAGGAGAAAGAATCGATCGCAGTTTACCCTCTTGAAGCTGATAATGACCACCATCGGGAGTTGTCACGATAATATTATCCCTTAAGTTTATCTCAGTAATAGTTGGATCATTTAGACTGGCGAGTTTCAATAACACATCAGCAGCAGAAAGAGGCGGACCCATATGCCAGCATTTCAAATCGAGCTGTGATACCTGTGTAATGGGTACCTGAATGGGGCTGTTAATCGGATACCGCACACCGTATTCAACCCAATATGCTGTAGGATCTTCCCCTTTTACAATTACACAGTTTGCATAGAACCGACACATCCCAGCTGCTGCGTCCTCGTCATTTTGCCTTGCTTCCATGAGAGCGCGGGATGGATCTCCCCATTTATCAAAATAATAAATCTGGTTTTTCTCATAGACAGGTGCAAACTGTTCTTTTAGGCTCTTCATTGTCATGCTGCCATAATGATGGACGAACGTATCTCCAGCTACAACAAGTTGTAGTCCAAGAAGCTCCGCCCGTAATCCGTAATCGTCATCTTCACAATTACCGATTTCGAATCCTTCATCAAAATATCCGATTCGTTCAAATACATCTCGACGCATGATCAAGCAAAAAGCAGTGATTCGGGATATTGATTTCCAGCGAGATGAGTCAGAGCGATTGTAACTAAGAGCGAATTGTTGCATCTCCTCGACAGTACTATAGTTTGTAGGAATAAGTTGCTCTCCACTAATATAATTACTTACAGGGCCTGCTAAACCTATGGTTGCATCTTGCCCAACACAGGCCAATAAGTTATTCAACCAATAGGGCGTTACCACTGTGTCATTATTCAAAAGTACTAATGAAGTACCTCTTGCCATCAAAAGCCCTTGATTGACAGCACCTGCAAAGCCTAGATTATGATCGAAGAAACGAAATCGAATTCCGGTTGTATCCGATATTAAATAGTCCAATGTCCCGTCGGTCGACCCATTATCAATAATAATCAGCTCGTAGGGCTCTGGCGTATAAGCACGAATACTTTCTATACATTCAATAAGGAACGCTTTTTGGTTATATGTTGGAATAATGATACTGGTCCCTTCAAACAGTGGACGTTTACCTTCTGTCCCTTCGCGGTTTCCACTGTTGAAACCATCTTCGTATCCTTTATCGAAGCCCACCCGGCACCCATCTTTAAATCCTTGGCGAAAGGAAGAATGAACAGGCTTCAGCTTTGACTGAATCTTGTTTTTTTTAATATAACTTGCTTTCATGGCTCTTCTTCCCCTTCTTTCCTTACTTACAAAGGTGCTTCGCCATTACTGATTTTATCTGACAGATGCCCGAAATCGATGGCAACTTTTCCAAGCTCTGTTGCGATACGCTGTACAATAACAACTGCTGGAATGCCTGCAGAAACTAGTGCCAAATCAAAATCTCGAGCATAAATTTCATTCATAACTCGATGCACATCATGAATTCCTTGGACTGGGAAGATCGCATCAACAATGTGGATGCCTTTTGCCATGAGCTTCTCTTTCAATCCCTCCGTTGTATTCCCCTACAAGCAGAACACGCTGTCCGGTCAACAAATCCATAAGAAAACCTTCTACATATAAGGAATAATTAATTGTAGAAAGTGTCAAAGCCATACTACGGTAAGGGATACCGTAATTTTCAAAAATAGATATAGCTAATGGAAGGAACGTTCGAAATCTCGATCTCGGAATTCCCACAATGGATGACTGCATCACAGATTGAAGCAGCATATCTTTAGCAGCATAATCTGGCAAATCAACTCCTGCGTAATTTAAAAAAGTACCATCTTTATGAAGTTGATCTGAACTTTGTATCCCTTGTGCCATGGTGAGCAGTTCACCGTCACCTAGACGAATAATAGAAAGGGGTTTGCGAAACTCCAAGGCATTACGGATCAGCTCATAAATATCCACAGTCGGAAGAACAGGAACCATTTGCTGGTGAAAATGTTCAAGTCCCGCTGCAATAATAGAATCAACTGAAATGCTAGGCAGAATGACATTTACGGGCAGCAATTGATCTACAATAGCATCACCGCCTTGAAACACTCCTTTATCAAAGGCCGTATCATACCCGCTATTGTAACCTTCATTGTAACCAATGTTGTAGCCAACGTTATAATTTGTCTGGTGATTGGATTCGACGGATTTGTGAACCGATCTCGCTCTTCGCCGAGCGCTTCGCCGAGCTTTACCAAGGTTTTTTTTAGAAAGCTTCGGCTTTTTCATTTGAAGCTGCATCGTACACCTCCTGCTTTACATACGTTGACGAACCCCTTCGTTATTGTATTCTTATATGAATTGAAAGAAACGGTTACAAGTGTCTATTTCCTAGCTATACCTTCTATTCCACCTATTCAAATAGAATAGACATCATTTGATCCAGGCGATGCGCATAAGTATGCTGTCGCAATGTTCGGTTATATGCCTTAAACGCAATCTCTCTTCGTTCTTCTTCATGAGTCAAATAGTAGTCGAGTTGATAGACCAGTTCCTCTGGTGAGGAATAGGTAACAATCTCCTGATTAGGAACATACATTTGTGATACCTCAGATCGTAGGTCCACTAGCTGTAGGGTGGAGCAGCCATTAATTTCAAAGGTACGAGGATTTACGGAACAAGCCTGTAGAAGCATACTGTTATTATTTGTCTCATCATCCACCGGTCTATGAAGATTAATAACAATTTTGGCACCATTGTAATAACGAGATGTATCCTCAGGGGTCATCCAGTTTCCAAGTCGGATGGAAGAAGAAAGCAGTTGGTATTGCTGTAATCGGTCCCACCACCAACCAGAAAGGAGCGTTCTTTTACCCTTTAAATAATGGGCAATTTGATCGACATACCAGACACGGTTCCAAAAAGCCGTACCAATAAAACAAATATCCGTTTGAAAGCTAAGCTGAGTTGCACACGGATAGAAGGCTTTCGTATTTACTGCAAAAGGAAAGTAATAGACGTTTGTACAACCAATCGACTGATACAAGCTCACACAGTTTAATTCCAGTGTAAACACGTAATCATAATGAGGAGCAATACCAATCGTCCAATCTGTATAGTATGGATCGTCTGTAAACCAAACTGCCGTGCGGAACCCACGTTGTCTAAGCTCATCTACCTGTTCAAGCGGTAATATAACACCGTTTAACACTAGAACAATGTCTGGCATATATAGTGTCGCTGCAGCTACAACAGATTCAGCCGGACTCACAGACACTACCTCAGATACAACACTTCTCAATCCTTCTATGATAGCTTGATCAAGTGCTGGATAAGGGTCGCCAATGCCTGCAGTGACATAGAGTACTTTATAGGGACGAATTGGAAAGAGCCTCTCACCCAATTGAGTATAAATACCGTTTGATCTGCCTATTCGGTATCCCTCGTTCCAGCCCGCTACACTTCCATCTCTGCTGCCAGCCTCGAATCCTTTATGCCATGTAACAACGGGCTTACCGCTCTTGCGAACGGTTTTGACGCTCATGATCCACACCTGCTTCCGTTACCAATTCTTGGTGCTCTATGCACCATTCCTTTTAAAAGCTTGTAACGCAGAACGCCAATCCCTTAATGGAGTGAGCCCATTCATGCGAATCGCTGCACAATCCAAAGCAGAATTAGCAGGTCTAAGAGCAGATTGCTCAAATTGATGGGAAAGAATGGGCAGCACTTGCACATGGTCAAAGCCCATTTCCTGTACAATAGCTTGAGCAAGCTCAAAGCGCGAACAAACTCCCTCGTTAACTACGTGATAAATCCCATAGCTTTCCTTACTTAGCAGCTCCGTAATAAATGCTGCGAGATCCACAACATAAGTAGGAGAGCCGTAGCAATCCGTTACGACAGATATTTCATTTTGACTTCGAGCCAGCTTACAAATGGTGTTGACGAAACTTCGCTGACCCATACCGTACAACCATGCCGTTCGAACGATGAAATGTTTGCTACAGTACAACTCTACAAATTTTTCGCCGAGCAGTTTGGTAGAGCCATATATATTTATGGGTGAAGGACAATCCGATTCGATGTAGGGTTCCTTTTTCATGCCATCAAATACATAATCGCTGCTAATGTGTACCAGTTTGGCACCCACTAATTCTGCAGCTTCAGCTATATTCCGCGTTCCGAATGCATTAATCTGAAATGCTGTATCAGCATGCTTCTCTGACAAATCCACATCTGTATAAGCAGCTGTATGGATGATTACATCCGGCCGATGTATAAGGATCGTTTCCTTTACTTTATTAGGGATAGTGATGTCAAGCTCAGCTCTTGAAAGAGGCACTACTTCATGCGCAGCAGTTAAGAATGACACCAAGGTCGAACCCAGTTGGCCGACAGCGCCCGTAATTAGTATTTTCAACAATGATCACCCCTAATAGGGTCCAATCCATAACCGCGATGAGAGCCTTCAGCTATTTCCCTTAACCACTGTTCATGATTAACATACCATTGTATGGTCTTTTTGATGCCTTGTTCGAATGGAGTTGATGGTTTCCAACCAAGCTCATTCCTAATCTTTGCAGCGTCAATTGCATACCTCCTATCATGACCGAGCCGATCCTTAACGTAATGGATGAGATTCTCCGTTTTCCCTAATTCATCCAAGATACGACGAATGATATCGATGTTCGTATATTCATTATTACCGCCCACATTATACACTTCGCCGGGTGTTCCGCCATGAAGCACCAGGTCAATCGCATTACAATGGTCTTCGACGTAAAGCCAATCTCGAACGTTAAGGCCGTCACCATAAAGAGGAACCCTTTGATCGTTCAAGACTTTTAAAATCGAAAGAGGAATAAGCTTCTCTGGGAATTGATTCGGACCGTAGTTATTGGAGCAACGGGTAATCATAGCGGGGAAATTATAGGTATGATAATAAGCACGTACCAGCATATCTGCTCCTGCTTTACTAGCCGAATAAGGGCTATTTGGTGCTAATGATGTAGTTTCTGTAAAGTACCCCATTTGTCCGAGAGACCCATAAACTTCATCCGTAGAAATTTGGACAAACCGCTTTACATCATGCTGTATAGCCGCTTCTAGCAAGGTGTGAGTTCCCTGGATATTCGTTCTTACAAAACGGAGTGGATCTTCAATACTCCGATCTACATGGGACTCTGCAGCAAAGTGCACGACCGCATCAATACCTTCGCCAAATATAACGGACAATAGCGATTCATTACAGATGTCCCCTTGAATAAAATGATAATTCGGCAGATGCTCCACTTCAGAGACATTGTCCTTGTGTGCGGCATAAGTGAGCAAATCCAAATTGTATACCTGGTATTCAGGGTATTTGTTCATCATGTATAAGATGAAATTACTACCAATGAAGCCCATACCTCCGGTTATGAGTAGTCTCATCCTGCTATTCTCCTTCCATTAGCTTTGAGCCGGCGTCATGCAAAGATTGAATGGTTCCGGCATCCGTCCACCAACCTTCTAAGATGTTGTATGTGAGTGTGCCTTCTTCCGCATAACAATTGTTTACATCTGTAATCTCCAGCTCACCCCTGACTGATGGCTTTATCGTTTGAATAATTTGAAATACGCCAAAGTCATACATATAAATGCCTGTAACACAAAAATTAGATTGTGGATGCTTCGGCTTTTCCTCGATGGAGACGATACGACTTCCCTTGATATGGGGAACACCATATCTCCGGGAGTCTTCGACTTCCTTCAGAAGCAGCATGGCCCCACGTTCTTGAGCTTCATATGCCTGAACATAATCCGTCAAAGGATCCTCAAACAAATTGTCTCCTAGTATGACTACAAATTTATCCTTCGGTTGTATGAAACCGTTAGCGAGAAATAGAGCTTCCGCTATCCCTCCTGCTTTCTCTTGTATTTTATAAGTAAGATTGACACCCCAATCCTCTCCGCCACCTAAGAAATTCACGTACATACCCGCGGACTGCTTCCCAATGACGAGTAGGATGTCATGAATACCGGCTTCCTTCATTTTCCGAATGGAATAATGTATCATAGGATGCTTGCCAACGGGCAACAGATGCTTATTGACCAATTTTGTTAATGGCCATAAACGCGTTCCCGTACCTCCTGCCAAAATGACACCTTTCATGAGGTCATGTTCCTTTCATCTGAATTGATGCTTAGTAGAAACACCTACTCATAGATATATGTAAATTTACCTTTCGTGGTCTGTACCAATACCCAAAATTCGTGAAATAACAGCTATAGAATAAAAAAAAGCCACCATAGGGTGGCAGGATTATGCTTTGGAGCCAATAGCAATCCAGTTCACAATGCCTTGCAAGTCAGGTGAAAATTTGGCTCGAACGACGGAAACTACCGCTGTATCTTTTAATTTTTGTTTCGCAACAATGTAACAAGCAGGGTGATTGGATATCGCCGTAATGACATAATGTTCATCAGCAAAAGGTTCATCAAAAGTGACTAACACTTCCACGAGTTCATCCTGTCCTTTGAATTGAAATGGAATGAGACCGAACTGCTGCAGGGATGCAGGCTTTGCTGCTGGTACGTGCATCGTTTTGAAAGACAGGTTCTCTGCTTGAATCGCACCTGGAGCAATATGCCTAGATTCGATAATGTCTGCTGCCAGTTTTTCGCTTGTAATCGAGCCGTCTGCGATGTGTTGAACAGTCACCGATCTACTAGCTAGTTTGCTTCCATCCACACTACTTTCAGCAAGTTTCTCGCTTGTAATCGAGCCATCTGCAATATGGGAGCTAGTCACCGCCCCATACCCCAACTTGCTGCTTTCTACGCTGCCATCTGCTATGTGATCACCTGTCACAGATCCAGTCGCCAGCTTACTGCTGTCTACACTAGCTTCCGCTAGTTTTGACGTCGTGATGGTGCTATCGGCGATATGCTTAGCAATGATGGAACCATCCAGCAGCTTACTACCGTCCACACTTCCTGCTGCCAGCTTAGATGTTGTAATCGAGCCGTCTTCCAAGTGATTGCTAACTATAGATCCGTTTGCTAACTTGGTGCCGTCTATACTGCCTTTTGCCAGCTTTGACGTCGTGATGGTACCATCTGCCACGTGGCGTTCGGTTATGGCTCCACTCAGCAGCTTGCTGCTATCCACTATGCCTTCTGCCAGATGTTCACCGGTCACAGTGCCCACGGCTAGCTTGCTACCATCTACACTACCTGCAGCAAGCTTCGAGCCTGATACTGCTCCATCGACAAGATGCTCTTCGCTCACCGAGCAAACGGCCAGTTTATTACCGTCCACACTGCCTGCGGCTAATTTCGATCCATCAACAGCACCCTCCATAATATGAGTGCTGTTCACCGATCCTTCCATCAGCTTTCTTCCATCCACACTGCCAATGGTCAAGTGATAGTTACTAATGATGCCGGACGCAAGCTTACTTCCATCAATGCTGCCTGCGGCTAGCTTCGCGCCGTACAAGGCGCCATCTGCAAGATGATCGCCACTGACTGCGCCTGCGGCCAGCTTGCTTCCGTCTACACTACTTGCAGCCAGCTTGCTTCCGTCAACTGCGCCGTCGACGAGGTGCCCATTGCCTATCGAGTTCGGGGTCAGCTTACTGCCATCGACACTCCCCCATGCCAGCTTCATATTATCCACTGCACCGTCAGCAAGATGATAACTGCTTATAGCTCCAGCAACTAGCTTGCTCCCATCTATACTGCCTGATGCCAACTTTACGCTGGTCACAATTCCTGCTGCCAGATGCTCGCTGCTAATTGCACCTTCAGCAATTTTGCTGCCATCCACACTGCTAATTGAAAGCTTCGTACCGTTTACTGCCCCTGGCGCGATATGATCACTATTCACAGCACCAGACACCAGCTTGCTGCTGTCCACACTGCTCTTCGCTAGTTTTGCTCCGTTCACTGCACCGTCAATGAGGTGTTCGCTTCCTACAGCACCTAGGCTTAGCTTGCTGCTATCCACGCTGCCGTCCATCAGTTTCGTTCCATCTACAGCTCCTGTCACCAAGTGTTCCCGACCTACTACTCCGAATGCCAACTTCGAACCATCCACCATATGGTCAGCGAGATGTTCACGGTTGATCGCACCAGCCAACACTTTACTGCTATCGACACTGCCTGGAGCCAACTTGGTAACATCCACAACATGGTCGGAAAGATGCTCATTGCTCACTGCACCTGCAGTCAGCTTGCTTCCATCCACACTTCCCGTTGCCAACTTTGCTCCATATACCGAACTATCAGCAAGATGGTAATTACTCACAGCACCAAGTGTCAACTTGCTGCCGTCCACCGAATTAGCGGCAAGCTTTTCACTATCAACAGAGCTGGATGCTAGATGTTCGCCGCTGACCGCTCCCAACGCCAGCTTCGCTCCAATAACGCTGCTCGCAGCCAAATGTTCATGTGTTATAACACCTGGCATTAATTTGGTTCCATCCACGCTTTCCTTAGCCAACTTCACACCGTTCACAGCCCCATCGGCAAGGTGCTCATTATTTATTGTTCGTGCAGCCAATTTGGAACCAATAATGGATCCATCAGCTAGATGCCGCGCATTTAAAGCACCGGTAACCAGTTTACTTCCATGGATGCTTTCATTAGCAAGCTTTGCTGCAGTTACCGCACCATCGGCGATGTGTTCACTGCTGACCGCTTTACTGGAAATTTTACGTCCGGTCACACTGTTATCAGCTAGCTTAGACTCTGTTACGGCACTCTCACCTAATTTATCACTCGTAACCGCCTGGTTTTGAATAATCCAAGCAGAAACCGATCCAGCCTGTAAATGCTGAGTTCCTACGGATCCGCTTGCCAACTTCTCTTCCGTGACAGCGTCTTGAGCCAGCGTCTCCGTCGTTATTGACTTTTCAATAAGCTTGCTGCCTTCCAGACTTCGATCTGCGAATATGCCAAGTGTGATAGATCCCTGAGCCAAATGCTCAGAAGTAATCGCTCCGGTCTTAATATGGAAACCGTCGATAATATTTTCCTGAAGGTGCCGAATTTCAATGGACATAGATGCGATTTTACTACTCGTTACAGCTTCTTCAGCGATTTTACTTGTTGTAATCGTCTGTTCCTGTACATGTCGTGTCGTAATCGCTTCGTCAGCGATATGTTTACGATGAATAGCTAATTCATTGATTTGTTCCTGACCGATTGCCCGCTCTGTTACATGTTCGGAACGTATGACACCCTGCCCAAGCTTATCACCGGAAATAACGCCATCTTTTAGATGCTCCGCGCCAATCGAATTCAATTGTATGTGGGTTCCTGATACGGCTCCGCTCACTAAATGCTCACTACCAATGATTTCTTCCTGCAAATGAACCCCATGAATCGTGCTCAGCGCAATTTTCTGTGAAGTGACACTCTTATCCTTCAGTTTAGACGAATCTACACTCTCATTAGCCAGCTTCTCCGTTGTGACAGATCCCGATTCCAATTTGGAACTGGAGATAATGTTATTCCCCAGATGCTCACTCTGAATGGCTTGCTGATCAATATGCCTTCCCTCAACAATGCTTTCCCCCAATTTAGCCGATGTAATTGATTCATCTTGGAGTTTAGCACTGGAGATGATGTTATCGGCAAGATGCCAATTCTGAACAGCATGCTGCCGAATATGCCGTTCTTCTATAATGCTTTCTCCCAATTTAGCAGATGTAACCGATTCATCTTGAAGCTTAGCACTAGAAATCGCATTGTCCGTTAAATGATCACTATCAATGGCTTTCGGGTTAATGTGCCGTCCTTCAATGATATGGTTAGCCAATTTATCGGATGTAATCGCACCGTCTAGTATGAGCGTCGAATAAATTGCGCCATTCGCAATATGCTCCGCATGAATCGAGCTTGCTGTGATATGACGGCTGGTGATTGCTTCATCGGTAATATGTTCACCATAAATGGAGGATTCCTGCAAATGTTTCGTCTCAATCGCTAGTGGAGCAATCTTCCCGCTCGATACAGCCATATCCGCAAGTTGATCGTGATTAACAGATTCCCACGCCAGCTTCTCTGTTGTGATTGACTCATTTTGCAAATGACAGTTCTCAATAGCAAGATCAGCAATATGCGTTGCTTCAATTTGTCGCGGAGCAATGTTATGACTCTGAACACTGCCATTAGCCAAGTGTTCTCCATAAATACTTTGTGGTTGAAAATGAACAGAGGTAATGCTCGCATTGGCGATTTTCTCTTCGGTCACTGCCTGATCTCTTAACTTATCCGTTGTGACGGAAGCATCCGTCAGCTTGGCGGTATCAATAATATAATTGGACAAATGCTTGGCTTGCACGGCGCCACTATGAATTTTCTCTCCCGTTATAGCTTGATTATCAATGAGTTCGCTCGTAATGATCAGTTCAGATAAATGTTGGGGAAGAATGGAACCGTGAGCAATTTTTAAGGAATCAATGGTTTGGTCGGCCAGTTTATCCGCTGTGATACTATTGTCCATCATTTTACTGCCCGGAATGGATTGATCCTGAATTTTATCACCCAAGATACTATGTGGAGCAATATGTTCATCGTTGATCGCTTGATTAGCAATCTTATCTCTTGTTACACTTCCCGGAGCAAGCTTCGAATGCTCGATTGCAAAATCCTTCAGAGCTTTCGTGCCGATACTGAGTGGTTTAATTTTGCTCTCATCGACAGAGCGATTTGCAATTTTCTCCCAAGTAATCGCTTCTTCGACAATATCATCTGTATAGACGACAGGGTTTACAAATTTCCCCGTTTTCCTTTCAGAGAGCAATAGCAGCGGTGGTGGGGGAGCGGTGGAAGTAGTGGAAACCTTCATTAGATTGGATTGCTTGCTAATTTTGGTCGTTTCTACTGGAGATTTCACATTCCCTTTGGCTGGCGGATGCGGATCACTCGTTTCCGTTTTCTGAACGGGCTCCGTTTTCTCAGCTTTCTCGACTTTCTCGGCTTTCTCGGCTTTCTCTTGCTTGACTGGAGCTGATGCTGGTTCAATTTCATCTATCCAATCCAGTTCGTTCACCCTGCTGGAGTTCACTTTTTGCACATAAGGTCTTACTCTGCTGCTCTTACGCTTACTCATAGACTCCTCTCCATTCTCCAAGAATTAGTCACTTGTAACATATTCAGTCTCCACCCGATAGGTACGCTAGCCCGAAAAAATGTGCGCTAACCTAGATAAATGGTCAAATCCACTAACTACTCTCTATACATATGCGGATTAAAAGGCAAAGCTTGGGCATTCGTTCCATTTCTACTTGGAAAGTATCAGCATCCGTACAAACAAGCAACCCTGCTTTTCCATAAACTGAGAAGGAGTCACAATTGCACAACACCCAAGCCCTCTGAAGGAGAAGGAGTGAAGTAGATGGCGAATCCCTATGTGGGTATTTTAGTCAACGATTCCTTACACGCAGGCATTCCCCTAGGGAACACACAGTATGAAGCTACTCAATATTATGATGAAGCTGGCAAGCAATACGGTGTAACTCCTTGTTATTTCCGCCTCCAGGATGTCCAAATCGATAAAATGAAGGTACACGCTTATGTACAAGAAGGTCCTTGCTTTGAGCTAAAATGGTTGGATCTTCCCAAGGTTATCCACAATCGAGCGATTTATTTGGACCATGCTTCTTATCAGAAACTGGAGGAATGGACAAAACGAGGCGTAATCTTATTTAATAGATGGAACCGCTATAGCAAACTGAGAATTCACGATCTTTTGCTGAAAAATGCTAGCATTCGCCCCCATCTGCCAGGGACTTATCCGGCTACCTTGAAAAATATGAAAATCATGATGTCAGCCTACGATTCTCTCATTATTAAACCAACCAATTCTAGCATCGGTCGTGGTGTGATGAAAATGGATCGCCATGTTAGGAGCTGGAAGCTCATTTACCCGGCAAGTATGAAGATCAGTAACCGAATCTGGCGGACAGTAAGCTTCCGTCATTACCTTCCTTTGACCTTACGACGCAAAATCCAAAGCCACACCTACATGATTCAGCAGCGCCTGCCTCTGGCTACATTTGATGGCCGACCATTCGATCTTCGCATCTCTGCTCAGCGCGGGGCATCTGGCGAATGGGGAATAACCGGTATAGTTGCGAAAGTCGCATCACGCGAACTCTTTCTCACCAATGTAGCGCAGGGTGGAGAAGTGCGAACTTTACCCGATATTCTATCTACCGAATACCCTCACCTTAATCAAGAGGAAGTATTACACCAAATTTCCGACTTCTCCCTGCGTGTCGCTCGGCATCTCAGTACAGAACTGCCCTACCTAGCTGATATCGGGCTCGATGTAGGGATCACATGCGACGGATTTCCATTATTTATTGAATGTAATGGGAAAGATCAACGCTACAGCTTCCTTGAAGCCAACATGCAGGAGGTATGGAAAGCTACTTATTTTAATCCTATCGCCTACGCAAAATTCTTGTTAGATGGCGGCGTCCCCCCACTTTAATCGCGCAAAAAAAACACCGTGCTGCGAATGTATCCGCAGGAACGGTGTTATTTGTTTGCTATTGTCCCTAGTACGCTCTGAACCTCAGCGTTCAGTTTTTTCGTATCTGGAACTTTAATCGGACGATCATGCAGTTGATATTTCTGCTTCACCTTCGTAACTTGATGAACACTTTGATTGATTGTTTCCATCGGTATTCGCCCCGATTGAACGGCTTTTCGCAGTGCGTCTATGACCGTGACGACCTTCTCATACTCATGTCCGACCATAACGATATTCGTCCCCGCAAGAACAGACTTCACGGCTGCCTCACCCAGATCATAATTCTTGATGATGGCCCCCATCGTCATATCATCTGTCATGATGAGTCCCTCAAACCCCATTTCCTTACGCAAAAGATCTGTCATAATCTTTCTCGACATCGAAGCAGGATTCTGAGCATCCACTTTAGGCAGCAGAATATGAGCGACCATGACCGCATCAGCCTGATGCTTGAAAGCTTCTGCGAACGGAACCAGCTCAAGCTTACGCAAGCGGGCGAGGTCATTTTGGACGATCGGCAGTCCCACATGCGAATCTACCGAAGTATCACCATGCCCTGGAAAATGCTTTACAACAGGGACAACCTGCTGATTCTGTAGTCCTTTCATCATTTGAACACCAAAGCTGCTCACAATAGAAGCATTAGATCCGAATGAACGATCACCAATGACCGGATTGTTAGGGTTACTATTGACATCCAGATCGGGTGCGAAATCCATATTTAAGCCATAGGCATTTAGTTCTTTCCCAAGTAGTTGGCCGATATTATAAGCGAGCACAGGACGACCCGTTTTACCGATGTCTTTGCTGGTCGGTGTTTTCATAATCTCATCCGGCAACCGTGTCACTCTGCCGCCTTCTTCATCTACACCCAACCAAAGCGGAAGCTTATTCACGGTATTCGTCTGTTTCAATTCATTAACTAGCCCTACCAGCTGAGTCGTATTTTTCACATTAGGCTTGTATAATATAATCCCGCCAACGTGATAAGTTTCTATCAGCTCGCGTGCATGTACATTCATACTGTACTCATCGATTCCCGCTATAATCATTTGTCCTAACTTTTCTTCCAGCGTCATCGCCACAACACCGCTTGTTGCGACTGGCGTTGGCGTTGATGTCGGTGTCGGTGTAGCTTCCACTCTCGGCGGTGTCGCGGCGGGTGCTGAGGAAGATGGATTGTCTCCCGGGCGGGACGACGAACAGCCAGTTAAGAGCAGTGAAAACGCAGCTGCGAGCACCGCGCCTCTGATCAACAAAGGTATATCTCGTTTCATCTTCATCTACCTTCCCTTTTGGACCTAAACTTCTTAACGATGTTCTACCTAAAATTGTTGCAAGACCGATTATTCGCTCCTAAGCTCCTTCAGCGTCCATCTCAGTAACGTATAGATTCCATAACACCCCAAGAAAGCTCCGCTTAACAGGAATAACACATTCTGAAAAATGCCGTGAATATTCGTCATAAATACCGTCTCATCTCTTAAAATCTCATATATAGCGAGCACGCTGATAATACCAAACACATAGGCACACCCCACTGCCAGCATATGATATATAATTCGGCACATTGTGAACAGCCAAGCACTTATTAGCATACTAATTGGAATTAGAATACTAAGTACCACGATTATTATGGACATTGTGTGATTTCACCTCATCAACAGCATTGACGGTTTCCTTTCCGGAAATACCAAAGGCATATGGATCCATTTTGTGATATGATTATATGGAAAATAAAGCGTTTACATAAAGGCTTCTCCTGCTAGGATCCGGGGTCGCATCCATCACAAGGAAAAGAGGTCTATTAATGAAGAAGAATAGCGTCTTACAGTATTCGCTGCCCTTAGATGCTTCCTTTGAGCTAATCGCAAGCTGCAAGTCCTGTACGAGTATTTCTGATCATTCATCTCGAACCCCTGTCCAATGTATCAAGTTCGCCGGCTCCTCTGTTCCCATCTCCGTTAACCTCGCTACTTGCTATACCTGCGGGGATTATAAGCAAAGCTAGCATATTCCACCTCAAACAGCCATTAGGCTGTTTTTTTCTTGCGCATACCTTGCATTCCTTCCTCATTCGACAATTGATTCTTTTACCTTTCTGTGGCAAGATTAGCGAAGAACCATATATAGGGATCTTTGATCTTAATCAAAGTCTCTCCGCATGAAGGGATCTTTGATCCGTGATCACTGCTTCCCCTAAACACGAATGAACAGGAGTTTTTTAATCTATGTCTAAACCATTTTTTCGATTGCTAACGGAGCTGTCTTCACGCAAATGGGTGTCCCAAGTGACAGGTGCTTTTGCCAGATCCAAAGCAAGCCGGATCTTCATTCCTCGCTTTGCCCAAACCTACGGAATACGCATCGAAGATGCTGAGAAGCATTTACAGGATTATAAATCTTTGAATGATTTCTTCACACGCAGATTAAAGCCAGGGTTACGCCCTATTCACGAAGATCTAACTCGTGTTGTAAGTCCTGTTGATGCCAGCATTACAGGTATTGGTGACATCAAGGATGGCTTGATTGTGAATGTCAAAGGTCAAGACTACACGATAGAAGAGCTGCTTAATCGTTCCCCTCGTACGGTCAACTATAAGAATGGCTTTTATTTTGTTCTATATCTTAGTCCTACAGACTACCACCGCATTCATTCGCCGATTTCAGGTGATGTGCTTGAGAGCGAGCATGTGCTTGGGAAAGTATATCCTGTGAATGAGTTTGGCCTTCGTCATATGAAGAGAGTACTCAGTCGTAACGAACGGTTAATTACCTTTATCCAGCACAATGCCGGTGAAGTTGCTGTAGTGAAAGTTGGAGCCCTTAACGTAAGTTCTATTCAATATGTGAAGCCTCTTCCCAAAACGCTTGAGCGAGGTCAAGAACTAGCTTACTTCGAGTTTGGTTCAACAGTTGTTCTCCTTTTTGAAGATGATATGTTTGAGCCTCGCCCAGATCTGCAGCTCGGTTCTAAAGTGAAAATGGGAGAAGACCTCGGCCGTTTCCTAGAAAAATAAAGGGGATCTGTCACTGGAGAGGAGAGAACCATGGCGTCCATTACAGCATCATCTCCCGAACAAAGCTCCAAGAGCTTAAATAGTACCGGAGACGTCAAACCTACCGTATATCGTATTTTATTCGCAATTGGGCTTGTCCATTTACTCAACGATTCGATTCAATCTGTCATTCCAGCTATCTTTCCCATACTAAAAAGCGAGATGGGACTTAGCTATACACAGATTGGTTGGGTACAGTTCGCCATTAACTTCACGGCTTCCATTATGCAGCCGGTTGTCGGCTTATACACAGATCGCAAGCCTTCACCCTACATGCTGCCGATTGGCATGGCCTCCACCCTTACGGGTATGCTGCTGCTCGCATTCGCACATTCGTATTGGGTCGTGTTATTGTCTGTTTGCTTTGTAGGTCTTGGATCAGCCGCCTTCCACCCAGAGGGATCTCGTGTCTCTCACATGGCCGCGGGGAGTCGCAAAGGTCTAGCTCAGTCCATTTTCCAAGTTGGCGGTAACGCCGGTCAATCTTTGGCCCCCATGATGACCAAATGGATTTTCATTCCACTTGGATTATTCGGTTCCATATGGTTCACTGGCGTAGCTGCAGTAGCTATCGCTGTGCAATTATATATTGCTCGCTGGTATAAATCCGTGCTGCTTGCCACACCGGTTAAAGCGAAGACCATCGTACAACGTACCGTTAACCCACAGCGGCGCAAGCAAGTCATGTTTGCGATTTGCCTACTAATTTTTCTTGTGTTCGTCCGTTCTTGGTATGGAGCAGCAATGAGCGGCTACTTTGCCTTCTTCTTGCAAGATACATACGGCATGTCAATCGACCGCGCACAGGACTTTATCTTCTTGTTCCTAGCGGCAGGAGCGGTTGGAACATTTTTTGGCGGTCCGCTGGCAGACCGCTTCGGTAAGCGTAATGTCATTTTCTTTTCCATGCTTGGTTCAGCCCCGTTTGCTTTGCTGTTGCCGCATGTGTCGATAACTTGGGCTTACATTTTACTTGTGATTATAGGAATCATTCTATTATCCAGCTTTTCTGTTACCGTAGTGTATGCCCAAATGCTATTCCCTGGGAAAGTCGGGACCGTATCTGGCTTAATTACAGGCTTAGCTTTTGGAATGGGCGGCATCGGGAGTGTCGTCCTTGGCAATCTCTGCGACACCATAGGCACGGCGCGTGTTATGGAAATGTGTGCATTTCTACCGCTCCTTGGCATCCTGACATTCCTTCTCCCTTCGGATCGCAAGTTAAAACAATGGACAGAAGAAACTAACTAGCAATAAGACCTTGTTAGGCTAGCTGAATGCATCAGCTGCTGAAACAAGGTTTTTTTCGTATATAGAAACTGGGGTGGCTTCGTGCATTCCCTTGATGATATTGATTATCTTGCTGCTACAACCCCCTACCTTGTTGACTGCTAAGCCATTACCTTGCAACCTGCAAACCCATTACTGTCGTGACATACCAACACTTCCTTCAGCCTTATCCCCCTCCTTCCTCCGCCAGGCTTTAGGAACTGTTCAAACACATTTGCTGCGAAATCTGCAGTTAATTTTTAATGAGCTGCTTTTTCATCAGCGATTAACTGCTTTTCCTACATCAAATTCACCCGAAAACGCCCTTTTGAACACGTTAAAGCGAAATTAGCTGCACATTTTGCAGGTAATTCAAAAAAAAGGACGTTAATTAATAATTTTGATGCACTAACTGCATCATATGTGGTTTTGAGCATCACTCAGCTAGCTTCCAGATTACCCCAAAACTTGGCAGGAACGAAAAAACAGTTCGGATCACCTCATCGAGGTGCACCGAACTGCTAATTATAACGACTTATTCGTGGTGTGCATCATGTGTCTCACGCTGGTTGCGGCGACGGGCCACACCGGATTCATAAGCTGCTTCCATGACCGCTTCTCTTACCTTCTCAACAACAGCCGTGTTGAACACACTTGGAATAATGTAATATTCGTTCAATTCATCTTCATTTACTACAGATGCAATAGCTTTGGCTGCAGCCAACTTCATTTCTTGCGTGATGCGCGAAGCGCGGCAGTCCAGCACACCGCGGAAAATCCCCGGGAAGCAAAGAACATTATTAATTTGATTCGGGTAATCTGACCGGCCGGTTGCCATCACACGAACATAAGGCTCAGCTTCTTCTGGCGTAATTTCCGGAGTTGGGTTTGCCATCGCGAACACGATCGGATCAGTACCCATTCTCTTCACATCATCAGCCTTAAGTACACCCGGCCCGGATAACCCAATGAAAATATCAGCACCTGATATAACATCAGACAGTAGTCCTTTTTGTAAAAATGGATTCGTATTGGCTGCATACCATTCCCAAGCTGAATTCGAATAGCTCTCTCCGCGTACGATTGCGCCTTGTCGATCTACACCGATAACATTTGTAACACCGGCAGCTAAAAGCATCTTCGTACAGGCAATCCCCGCAGCTCCAATGCCCGTGATAACTACTTTACAATCTTCCAAATTCTTGCCCACGAGCTTAACAGCATTGAGAAGCCCTGCAAGAATAACTACTGCCGTTCCATGCTGATCGTCGTGGAACACAGGAATATCTAGTTCATTGATTAATCTTTCCTCAATTTCAAAACAACGCGGCGATGAAATATCTTCTAAATTAATACCACCGAATGCTGGTGCAATCGCTTTTACCGTACGAATAATTTCTTCGGTATCTTGCGTGTCCAAACAAATTGGGAACGCATCTACACCTGCCATCTGCTTGAACAGCATGGCCTTCCCTTCCATCACCGGCATCGCCGCTTCCGGACCAATATTTCCTAAACCGAGGACCGCTGTGCCATCCGACACAACAGCAACCGTATTCCGTTTTATCGTCAATGAGTGTGCTTTCGCTGGGTCTTCATGAATTGCCATACAAACCCGAGCAACCCCCGGTGTATATACACGGGATAGGTCGTCCCGATTTTTAATAGGCATTTTCGGAGTAACTTCGATCTTGCCACCCAAATGCATGAGAAACGTTTGGTCTGAAACGTTAATTAACCGAACGCCAGGAATCTCCTTCAATACTTTAGTAATGGATTCCGTATGTTCAGGGTCGCTTACTTTTACCGTAATATCGCGCGTCGTTGTTGTTTTACTAGCTCGTGTTACGTCAATCGCGACAATATCGCCGCCTGCTTCACCTATAGCTGTAGCAATTTTCCCAAAAGTGACCAATTCTTTATGTATTTCCAAACGCACAATAACGCTTGTGCCTCCACCATTTAACCCCGCCATAATAAGGATCACTCCTAAGAAGATAATTAATTGACCATCATGTTAGATCATAACATACAATGTCAATCCTGCCAAAAATCATATTCATCGTGTGCGGCAATCATTAACATGCCTTAAAAGAGCTACACCGCAGCGAATCTCCTCCTCGGTTAGATGTGCAAAACCGAAGATTGCCCCAGCTCGCTCTGGGGGGAGGCCGTAAGTCGCTGCGTCGCTCCACGAGACGCCAGCTTCACGGCATACGGCTGCATAGGAGGCATAGCTGCGGGGGTCGCCCCGCCACCAGCCGAACAAATGCAGCCCGCTATCACTCTCCACCCACTCGAAGAGGGTGGAGAGCTCCTCCTGCAGCAGCTCTTGCAGGAGCAAGAACTTGCTCGCGTACACCCGCCGCATACGGCGCAGGTGACGCTCATAGCCGCCGCTCACCATGAAAGCGGCGAGCGATCGCTGTTCGAGCAGCCCCGAAGGGTGCGGCTCGTAAAGCCGCTTCGCGGCTACAAAAGCGCCCTGCAGCGCCTCCGGCAGCACGACGTACCCGATGCGCAGCTCCTGCAGCATCGTTTTGGAGAAGGTGCCGATGTAAACCACTCGGCCCTCATCTTGGTCTAGCACCTTGAGCGGCTCAATCGGCCGCCCGCGGTGCCTGAACTCGCTGTCATAATCGTCTTCGACGATGACAGCGCCCTGCTCTGCCGCCCAGCGCAGAAGCTGCTGGCGGCGCTCTAAGCCCAGCACCGCCCCCGTAGGGAACTGGCGGCTGGGTGTCACGAACAGCAGCCGTGCGTTCCACGGCTGCGGCACAAGCCCTTGCCCGTCCACCGCCGCGTGGACGGGGACTCCGCCAGCCGCCAGCACAGCGCGGCTGACGCCTTGATACCCCGGGCGCTCCAGTATGACTGGATCGCCTTCATTCACGAGCACCTGGGTCAGCAGCGCTATCGCTTGCATCGACCCGTTGACGATTACGATGCGCTCAGGCGGCGCATCGATTCCCCGCATCCGTCTCAGGTGCTGTGCGATCGCTTCGCGAAGCGCATAATGCCCCTCGGCGATGTAAGCCTCCTCCTCCGGCGACTCCGTCATCCGCCGCACCTGCTCGTACATCCCGCGGTTCCACAGCTCCCGCGGAAACTCATTCATTTGCGGTCGACCCACCGCAAACGAAATCTTTCGCCCCTGTCCTTGTCTCTGCACTTGTCCCTGCACTTGCACTTGCCCCTGTCCCTGCAATTGCCCCTGCACTTGCACTTGCCCTTGCTCTTGCTCTTGCACTTGCCCCTGCCCCTGCACTTGCCCCTGCCCTACCCAATCCCCATCACGAACCCGCATCCCCCAAGCCGACAGTCGAATCTCCTTCCTGCTAACGTGCTCCTTCTTCTCCTGCCCGCTAGCATATACAACAAAAGTCCCTCTTCCTATATCAGCCTGCAAGTAGCCCTCAGCAATCAACATCTCATACACCTGATTAACGGTTCCACGAGACAATCCAAACAAAGCTGCCAGTTCACGGCTCGACAGGAGCTTCGTATGTAACTTCAGTCTATTCGCAAGTATTTCATCATGAAGAGCATGATACAATGCGGCATACTTACTCGCATATCTCGTTCGATAGGAATGGTAGGGTAAATGAAACTCCATGCTTACTCCTCCGATCATTATAGTGAGAATTCGTTTTCCTGCAAATGAAGTAATCGATGATTATCTAGGACAATCTTCTGCAAAAAATGAGGCAACCTACGTTTGTTAGTTACCCTCAGAATTGATTTAGGGGGAACCTAGGTGCGCTATTTCTTGCAAAATGCTTGTTTCGCTCTCAAAAGGGAACGACGTTCCGCGTAATCGCCTCCACTCGAGGAAACAAAGCAATTAGCGCATCGACGTTCCCTCACAGCAAGAAATACGATATCACCATAAAATTGGTACATCTAAATATAACAAAATTGGATCTTTCTATTAATCCACTTTTCTATTATGCTATCTAAAATCTCATAAATATGACCTTACGACAAGGAGAACATGCCAAATGAATCTACAACCTCTTATTTTAGAAGGAGATCGAGTCGCCCTACTACCTATGCAAAAATCCCATATAACCGGCCTACTAGAAGCAGCAGCCGACCCTAACATATGGGCATATATGACGCCGCTTCTTAGTTCCGCAGATGTGGAGAAGTTTGTTCACCAAGCACTTGAAGAACAAAAGGCAGGACTGGGTATCCCTTACAGCGTCTACGACAAGCATACCGATGCTTTCGTAGGCAGCACACGTCTCTTCGATATCTCAGCCCAACATCGGAATCTAGAGATCGGTCATACCTGGTACAATTCCCAAGTATGGCGCACGCGCGTTAATACCGAATGTAAATATTTACTGCTGAACCACTGTTTCGAAACATTAAACCTTCTCCGTGTCCAACTAAAAACGGACCTACGGAACGAACGCTCTCAAACGGCTATTGCTCGATTAGGCGCCCAAAAAGAAGGTATTCTCCGTCAACATCGTATACTTCACGATGGTTATATACGTGACACGGTTATGTTTAGCATCCTCGATACCGAATGGCCCGAAGTTAAACAGCGATTAGAAGGTTTTTTAAATAAAGTTGGTGTGTAATTCCATCTCGAAAATAATCCGAAAATATTTATTTCGCGCAGTGACGTACACTTGTTAAAGTGGTATAATAACTGCAAAAAATGAATAGCTCATTGGAAGGAATGACCCACTCTTATGAATCCTCTGGCACGACAGTTAAACGAGACCCTGGAACGTGAAAATTCTCACGTGCATGACATGCTTTCTGCATTAGGTAGATCGATTTACTTCCCGAAAGAAGGCATTCTCAGCCAATCTGCTGAAGCAAAGGCCAAAGCCAAGAAATACAATGCTACTATCGGTATTGCTATCGAAAATGGTCAACCTATGCATCTGAAGGTCATTCAAGACACACTCTCCACCTACGCACCAAAAGATATATATGAATACGCACCACCTGCAGGTAAACCTGAACTTCGTACAGCGTGGCGCAAAAAAATGCTCGAGGAAAATCCCGAGATTGGCAATAAACTGATCGGTAATCCGATTGTTACAAATGCCTTAACCCACGGTCTTAGCATTGCCGCTGACCTTTTCGCAGATGTAGGCGACGCAGTAATTATACCGGATAAAAACTGGGAAAATTACGAGCTCACTTTCGAAATCCGCCGCGGCGCCCAAATCGTGAATTACCCGTTATATAACGAGCAGCAGAAATTTAATGCAGCTGGACTTCGTGAAGCTCTTTTTGCTCAAAAGTCCAAAGGCAAAGCGATCGTTGTCTTGAATTTCCCGAACAACCCGACAGGCTATACACCTGGGGCTGAAGAGGGGAAAGAAATTACTGCTGCCATCAAAGATGCTGCTGAAGCAGGCATCAACGTCATCGTACTTACGGACGACGCATACTTCGGTCTTTTCTTCGAGGGTTCTCTGCACGAGTCCTTATTCGGTCAATTGGCTGACATCCACCCGCGTGTGCTCGCTGTCAAAATCGACGGAGCCACCAAAGAAGAATACGTCTGGGGCTTCCGTGTAGGCTTCATTACGTATGCAGGCCAAAGCGAAGCACTTCTCAGCGCCTTGGAGCAGAAAACAATGGGGATCATCCGTGCGACCATTTCCAGCGGTCCTCATCCGTCTCAAACATTCGTGCTTCATGCGCTTAACTCTCCAGAGTTTGCACAACAGAAACAAGAGAAATACGAGATCATGAAAGGCCGCGCTAACCGCACCAAGTCCATACTGGACAGTGGAAAGTTCGATGATGCATGGGGCTACTACCCCTTCAATTCCGGTTACTTCATGTGCTTGAAGCTCAAAACTGTTGATGCCGAAGCCTTACGTGTACACTTGCTGAATCAGCATGGTGTAGGGACGATCGCCCTCGGATCTACTGACCTCCGCGTTGCTTTCTCCTGTATTGAAGAAGGCAGCCTCGAGGAACTATTCAACCTTATATATCAAAGCGTTAAAGAAATAGAAACCGTCTCTGCAAGCAAATAATGTGAACAAAAAAGAGCACTTCCTAACCTCAAGTTAGAGAGTGCTCTTTTTGTTCTTCTCTTTTCGTTCTATCACAATAGGAAAACAATCCTCTTAATTCGGCATTTTCGAACAGCCTTTTCGTGGTTTTTCAACTGAATTAGACACTCTACTAGATCACTCTTCATTTTTAATCATAGAATAATTATGAAGTTGAAAATTTGAAGGGGTGATAGATTTGCAATACTCAACATATGGCAGGCATACGGTTGTTGACGTTTGGGGGGTAGATTCCAGTTTTCTAGATAATGTTGATTTTTTACGGCTAATTATGGTGAATGCAGCTGAGAAGAGTGGTGCTACCGTGTTGTCAGTAATCCATAAAAAATTCGATCCAAGTGGCTGTTCAATCCTTGTTCTTCTATCTGAAAGTCATCTTTCCATTCACACATATCCGGAGGAAGGTTTTGCGGCAATAGATGGTTACACCTGCGGAACGAGAGTAGACCCTAAAATAGCAGTCGATTATTTAGTGGATATAATAAAACCCAAGAAAATGTATACAAAAACATTGATTCGAGGTTCTAATGAAATAGATGTCCTAGATTAATATAAAAAGCCTCTTTCGGATGAAGAGGCTTTTTGTGTCGAAGTCAGATGCGTAATGGTTGTTGATCATTCCCTAATGCCCCTATTGCCCCTTTTGCGCGTCTTTTTGCAACAATTCCGCTTTATCTGTCTGTTCCCAAGGAAACTCAACATCCGTGCGTCCAAAATGTCCATACGCTGCCGTGCTCTGATAGATTGGTCGACGTAGATTTAACATCTTAATAATACCTGCCGGACGAAGATCAAAGTGATTGCGAACTAACTGAATAAGCTTGTCATCTTCAATGATTCCCGTACCAAATGTTTCGATAGCTATACTAACAGGATGTGCTACTCCAATAGCATAAGCAATCTGAATTTCACACTTTTGAGCTAAACCTGCCGCAACAATGTTTTTTGCTACATAACGCGCGGCATAAGCAGCTGAACGGTCAACCTTGGTGGGATCTTTACCCGAAAATGCACCTCCGCCATGACGAGCATAGCCGCCATAAGTATCGGCAATAATTTTACGACCCGTTAATCCTGCATCTCCCTCTGGACCACCGATCACAAATCGACCCGTTGGATTAATAAAATATTTTGTTTTCTCATCTATCAAATCAGTTGGAATGACAGGCAAAATCACAAATTCATACATATCTTTTTTAATTTGCTCTAGGGACACTTCAGGATCATGTTGAGCTGAGATTACGATCGTATCGATACGGATGGGGCGATCGCCTTCATATTCTACGCTGACCTGTACCTTCCCGTCAGGACGTAGATAAGGTACTGTACCATTCTTGCGTACTTGAGCCAATTGATACGCCAGTTTATGGGATAGAGCTATTGGCATTGGCATCAATTCCTTGGTTTCACTACAAGCATATCCGAAAATCAACCCTTGATCACCGGCACCCGTTTCTTCCATATCTCCTTCATTCAATATGCCATCGCGGATTTCTAAGGCTTGGTTGACCCCCATTGCAATATCAGGAGATTGTTCATTGATGGCGATTAAGACTGCACATGAATTGGCATCGAAACCGAATTCAGCTCGTGTATATCCAATGTTACTAAGTGTTTTTCGAACAACTTTTTGATAATCAATAACCGCATTCGCTGTAATCTCGCCGGTTACAAGAACAAACCCCCGACCCACACAACATTCACAACCAACGCGTGCATACGGGTCTATCTCGTATATTGCATCTAGTATACCATCAGAAATTTGGTCACAAAGTTTATCAGGATGGCCTTCAGTCACCGATTCAGAAGTAAAGAGATGGTTTCTTTTTTTAATCGTCATATACATGACCTCCCAACTAATAATCCTCTTTTATAACTCCCCCCACCCTGCTATCTGTCTAACGCGGGATGTAATGTCGCTGATTCTTTGCACTTGCCGTCTTTCTAGTACCAATTCTTGTCCGATTGAGAGCGCTAACTTTTCAGCTTTTGCCCGCAAACTAGGATCATTTATACTTTCCATGTCCCATACATGTGATAGACCTATGATTCTACGAATCATTTTACAACCCGCATAGCCCGCAGCATCCTCAAGTATTTGGAGTAAGTAATGATCTACGTATCCCGGAATTACCGCCATTCTTTCTTTAGATTCCTTTTCCCATAAATCCCTAAATTCTTTTTCAAAATATGACCATATTTGTTCAATCATCGTAAGAAGATACGCTTGATAATCCATTCGTTCCTGCGAGTCCGGAGTGTGTCCTTCGTGGGAGGCAAAGCTAAGTAATAGATTTCCTATCACAGCGCCGATATCAAATCCAATAGGTCCATAAAAAGCAAATTCCGGATCAATCACCTTAGTATCCTCTTTCGTTACCATGATGCTGCCGGTATGAAGGTCCCCATGGATGAGTGCCTGGGCATGAGTAAGGAAACCTTCCTTTAATTTTGCGACCTCAAGTTTCAGTTGGTTATTCTCCCATATTTCAACCACCTTATCTGCTATCAATGGATTAAATTGATTAGTTTCTGAAGCGTAATAAGGATCTGTAAAAATGAGATTTTCGGATATCTTACACATTTCCGGATTTGAGAACTGAACCACTTTTTCTTTTTTCACTTGAGATGGTAATGCAAAATCGGACGTCAAATACAAAGTCCGTCCTAGAAAAGTGCCCATATGACATGCAAAATGAGGATAGCGTTCACGGGTAACCAATCCTTTACGCATATTCAGATAGTTCGACAAATCTTCCATCACAGTTAATGCCATCGTACTATCATAATGATAGACATTAGGCACACTACCTGGGCAAATAGAATGTTGAACAATCAATGCCTGACTTTCAAGTCGTGCCCGGTCGAGGGTCAATGGCCAAGATTCCCCAACCACCCGCGCATACGGAAGCGCCTGCTTCATTATGATGCTTTTTCCTGAACTTTTGTCTGTAATACGAAAGACGAGATTTAAATTTCCATCGCCAATCTCTTGGCAAACCAGCTGTGCATTTGTCATAAACATGTTTCTTAACTTTCGGGCGTAATTCAATGCTCTGTATTCATTAAGGGCTTGGTACTGAAGCATACTATCATTCCTCCTTTCTTCCTCAGTAGAAAAGTAATACTATTCTATTAATAATCGAAGAAAGAGAATTTGGTGTATGCAAAAAGCCAAAATAGTAAAACAGACTACATATTTAGGCCACTCTAAGAGAATTTATCGGTGGAACCGAAATGTTGGCAATAAAATGGACCTTCATTTAGCTATATTGATAATTGGAGAACCTAGCATAATAACACAAAAAAACCCTTAACTAGTAAGGGTTTCTTGCTTAAAATTGGGATGCGGTCGGAGGGATTTGAACCCTCACGCCTTGTGAGCGCCACCCCCTCAAGATGGTGTGTCTGCCGTTCCACCACGACCGCTTATGAAAATTAGAAAACTGGGGATCTAGGATTTGAACCTAGGCATGACGGAGTCAAAGTCCGTTGCCTTACCGCTTGGCTAATCCCCATTATTGAAGGGAAAAGGGCGACCGATGGGACTTGAACCCACGAATGCTGGATCCACAAACCAGTGCGTTAACCCCTTCGCCACGATCGCCACAGTAGGGATTTATTCCCTGAAGACTAGATACGAAACTTGCGTAAAGTAATCATGTGCATGGCTACGTTAGACGTAGGTGCTAGCTGCTTAGTCAGCTTTTTGGTTAAGCCCTCGACCGATTAGTATTCGTCAGCTGCATGCATTGCTGCACTTCCACCTCGAACCTATCAACCTCGTCGTCTACAAGGGGTCTTACATACTGGGAAATCTCATCTTGAGGGGGGCTTCGCGCTTAGATGCTTTCAGCGCTTATCCCCTCCGTACATAGCTACCCAGCGATGCCTCTGGCGAGACAACTGGTACACCAGCGGTACGTCCATCCCGGTCCTCTCGTACTAAGGACAGCTCCTCTCAAATTTCCTACGCCCGCGACAGATAGGGACCGAACTGTCTCACGACGTTCTGAACCCAGCTCGCGTACCGCTTTAATGGGCGAACAGCCCAACCCTTGGGACCTACTTCAGCCCCAGGATGCGATGAGCCGACATCGAGGTGCCAAACCTCCCCGTCGATGTGGACTCTTGGGGGAGATAAGCCTGTTATCCCCAGGGTAGCTTTTATCCGTTGAGCGATGGCCCTTCCATTCGGTACCACCGGATCACTAAGTCCGACTTTCGTCCCTGCTCGACTTGTAGGTCTCGCAGTCAAGCTCCCTTATGCCTTTGCACTCTGCGAATGATTTCCAACCATTCTGAGGGAACCTTTAAACGCCTCCGTTACATTTTAGGAGGCGACCGCCCCAGTCAAACTGCCCACCTGACACTGTCCCCATACCGGATCACGGTACCAGGTTAGAACTCCGATACGATCAGGGTGGTATCCCAACGATGCCTCCACCCAAGCTGGCGCTCAGGCTTCAAAGGCTCCCACCTATCCTGTACAGATCGTACCAAAGTCCAATATCAAGCTGCAGTAAAGCTCCATGGGGTCTTTCCGTCTTGTCGCGGGTAACCTGCATCTTCACAGGTATTAAAATTTCACCGGATCTCTCGTTGAGACAGCGCCCAAGTCGTTACGCCATTCGTGCGGGTCAGAATTTACCTGACAAGGAATTTCGCTACCTTAGGACCGTTATAGTTACGGCCGCCGTTTACTGGGGCTTCAATTCATAGCTTCGGGCTTGCGCCCTAACCACTCCTCTTAACCTTCCAGCACCGGGCAGGCGTCAGCCCGTATACTTCGCCTTGCGGCTTCGCACAGACCTGTGTTTTTGCTAAACAGTCGCTTGGGCCTTTTCACTGCGGCCCCCTCGGGCTATTCACCCTACCGAGGCACCCCTTCTCCCGAAGTTACGGGGTCATTTTGCCGAGTTCCTTAACGAGAGTTCTTCCGCGCGCCTTAGAATTCTCTTCTCACCCACCTGTGTCGGTTTGCGGTACGGGCACCTTCGCCTGGCTAGAAGCTTTTCTTGGCAGTGTGAACTCATGACCTTCGGTACTTAAATTTCCCTCCCCATCACAGCCCAGCCTTAACGATGTGCGGATTTGCCTACACATCAGCCTCACTGCTTGGACGAGCATCCATCAGCTCGCGTCACTATCCTTCTGCGTCACTCCATTGCTCATAACGGCTACGGTGGTACAGGAATTTCCACCTGTTGTCCATCGACTACGCCTTTCGGCCTCGCCTTAGGTCCCGACTTACCCTGAGCGGACGAGCCTTCCTCAGGAACCCTTAGGTTTTCGGCGGATCAGATTCTCACTGATCTTTTCGTTACTTATACCGGCATTCTCACTTGTATGCGCTCCACCTGTCCTTACGGTCAGAATTCTACGTACATACAACGCTCCCCTACCCATGCACTAAAGTGCAAGCCATAGCTTCGGTGGCGTGTTTAGCCCCGTTACATTTTCGGCGCAGAGTCACTCGACCAGTGAGCTATTACGCACTCTTTCAATGGTGGCTGCTTCTAAGCCAACATCCTGGTTGTCTGTGCAACTCCACATCCTTTCCCACTTAACACACACTTGGGGACCTTAGCTGATGGTCTGGGCTGTTTCCCTTTTGACAATGGATCTTAGCACTCACTGTCTGACTCCCGGATTTAAGTTTGTGGCATTCAGAGTTTGACTGGACTTAGTAACCCTTGGCGGGCCCCGCACCCAATCAGTGCTTTACCTCCACAACTCAACATCCGAGGCTAGCCCTAAAGCTATTTCGGGGAGAACCAGCTATCTCCGAGTTCGATTGGAATTTCTCCGCTACCCCCACCTCATCCCCGCATTTTTCAACATGCGTGGGTTCGGGCCTCCAGTGAGTGTTACCTCACCTTCACCCTGGACAGGGGTAGATCACACGGTTTCGGGTCTACGTCCACGTACTAAAGCGCCCTATTCAGACTCGCTTTCGCTGCGGCTCCGCCTCTTCAGCTTAACCTCGCACGGGAACGTAACTCGCCGGTTCATTCTACAAAAGGCACGCCATCACCCATATAGAGGGCTCTGACTTCTTGTAAGCACACGGTTTCAGGTTCTTTTTCACTCCGCTTCCGCGGTGCTTTTCACCTTTCCCTCACGGTACTGCTTCACTATCGGTCACTAGGGAGTATTTAGCCTTGGCAGATGGTCCTGCCGGATTCCGACGGGGTTTCACGTGACCCGCCGTACTCAGGATACCTCTAGGGGTTTCGTTCGATTTTGGCTACGGGGCTTTTACCCTCTATGCCGGACCTTTCCAGATCACTTCGCCTACCGAACTAACCCCACAACGAGGTCCTACAACCCCAAGGAGCAAGCTCCTTGGTTTGGGCTATTCCGCTTTCGCTCGCCGCTACTGACGGAATCACTTTTGTTTTCTTTTCCTCCAGGTACTTAGATGTTTCAGTTCCCTGGGTATGCCTCTACTATTGCTATGTATTCACAATAGAGTAACTGCGCATTACCACAGCTGGGTTCCCCCATTCGGACATCCCCGGATCAAAGCCTGCTTACGGCTCCCCGAGGCATTTCGTCGTTCGCCACGTCCTTCTTCGGCTCCTAGTGCCTAGGCATCCTCCGTGTGCTCTTTCTAGCTTAACCATTTATAGGGACCTTTAGCGTTAGCTAAAGTCTCTCCTAAGCTGAAAAAACTTTAAAGATTTTTGCAAGATTCGTTAGAATCAAGCAACCTAAGTTCTTACTTTACGTTTTGTTTCGTTATCTAGTTTTCAAGGAACAACTGTAATGCTTTTGAAAGATTGCTCTTTCAAAACTGAACACGAGTGAGTAAGCGATTTGTATCCTATACTGAGAGACTTTGATCTACGATCAAAGATCCCTATATTAGATACTTGACTGGATCTATCAGATCCGAGTCTCCATAGAAAGGAGGTGATCCAGCCGCACCTTCCGATACGGCTACCTTGTTACGACTTCACCCCAATCATCTACCCCACCTTCGGCGGCTGGCTCCCTTGCGGGTTACCCCACCGACTTCGGGTGTTGTAAACTCTCGTGGTGTGACGGGCGGTGTGTACAAGACCCGGGAACGTATTCACCGCGGCATGCTGATCCGCGATTACTAGCAATTCCGACTTCATGCAGGCGAGTTGCAGCCTGCAATCCGAACTGAGATCGGCTTATAAGGATTGGCTCCACCTCGCGGCTTCGCTTCCCGTTGTACCGACCATTGTAGTACGTGTGTAGCCCAGGTCATAAGGGGCATGATGATTTGACGTCATCCCCACCTTCCTCCGGTTTGTCACCGGCAGTCATCTTAGAGTGCCCACCCAAAGTGCTGGCAACTAAGATCAAGGGTTGCGCTCGTTGCGGGACTTAACCCAACATCTCACGACACGAGCTGACGACAACCATGCACCACCTGTCTCCAATGCTCCGAAGAGGGCACCTATCTCTAGGTGTTACATCGGGATGTCAAGACCTGGTAAGGTTCTTCGCGTTGCTTCGAATTAAACCACATACTCCACTGCTTGTGCGGGTCCCCGTCAATTCCTTTGAGTTTCACTCTTGCGAGCGTACTCCCCAGGCGGCATACTTACTGTGTTAACTTCGGCACCGAGGAATCGAATCCCCAACACCTAGTATGCATCGTTTACGGCGTGGACTACCAGGGTATCTAATCCTGTTTGCTCCCCACGCTTTCGCGCCTCAGCGTCAGTTATAGGCCAGAAAGTCGCCTTCGCCACTGGTGTTCCTCCACATCTCTACGCATTTCACCGCTACACGTGGAATTCCACTTTCCTCTCCTACACTCAAGTCAACCAGTTTTGGATGCGAACCGGGGTTGAGCCCCGGGCTTAAACACCCAACTTAATTGACCGCCTGCGCGCGCTTTACGCCCAATAATTCCGGACAACGCTTGCCCCCTACGTATTACCGCGGCTGCTGGCACGTAGTTAGCCGGGGCTTTCTTCTCCTATACCGTCACACAAAGAGCAGTTACTCTCCTTGCTGTTCGTCTAGGGCAACAGAGCTTTACGATCCGAAAACCTTCATCACTCACGCGGCGTTGCTCCGTCAGACTTGCGTCCATTGCGGAAGATTCCCTACTGCTGCCTCCCGTAGGAGTCTGGGCCGTGTCTCAGTCCCAGTGTGGCCGTTCACCCTCTCAGGTCGGCTACGCATCGTCGCCTTGGTAGGCCGTTACCCTACCAACTAGCTAATGCGCCGCAGGCCCATCTATAAGCCACAGATTGCTCCGTGTTTCATAATTCTCTCATGCGAGAAAACCAGTTATCCGGTCTTAGCTATCGTTTCCGATAGTTATCCCGATCTTATAGGCAGGTTACCTACGTGTTACTCACCCGTCCGCCGCTAACTTATCCCGAAGGATAAGTCCGCTCGACTTGCATGTATTAGGCACGCCGCCAGCGTTCGTCCTGAGCCAGGATCAAACTCTCCATAATAGAAAAGCTGAAATGCTCATTGACTTGCTAGCGAGATTTTACAATCTCTTTTTTGAACGATTTCTCGTTCGTGCTTACTCACTCGTTGTTCAGTTTTCAAAGATCAATTTCTTTCGTTCTTCCGCCCTACTCTCTCGGCCGGATTTATAATATAGCATAGTCGCCTAACCAAATGCAAGCTTTTTTTACTTTTTTCGATAAAAAATTCAGCTCCATTTTGGCCGGAAAATGAATATATCATGCTGAGATCAATCATGCAACCGCCTATTTTTACCAACTTCAAGTTCTTACACGATCCAACATCGTTTCAACAAGCTCTTGCTCAAAATGCTCTTTAAGCGAATCGTTGCTTTGACTAATAGAAAGTTGTATCTCTTTAAATTCTCCAACCAAATTTTGAATGTCTGTCAGTTTCCCCTCTTGGGCCAATCGTCCTGTAAGCTCAATCACATGATAAGCAATTGCTTGATACGCATCGGCAAAGCTTTGGTCAACATCAGCAGCAGCCCGATAATCTGCATAATATCGTTTAAACGTTTGAATGAGTGTTTCGTCCATCTGTCAACTCTCTCCTTTCAAGATAGGAGTCAGTTTGCCTCCAGGAAAGGAAAAATATGCAGCATATAAAAGCAAAAGCTCCCGCTGTCTGGCAGCAAGGAGCTTTTCGCATGATTCATGCCTTTTTCATTTTTTCTGTAGGGGAAAATTATTTGACTTCAATTGAAGTAATAACTTGATTATATCCTTTTAACTGAACCGGATGATTTTGCACTAGTTGAGTACGGTCGCCAGTTATTACTACATTCGGAGATACGTTGTAGATTGTTGCTGTGTTATTTTGCGTTAATGAAACTGTTGCGATCTTACCTTGTGCGTCTGGTGTCGAATAGTTAAATAGGCCAATTACATCAATTGCTTGATTATCTTGAGCCAACTTCGTCACTTGTATAGTAACTTGGTTACCGGAAGTTGTGATATTGACTACATCGCCAACTTGAAGCAAGGCAGCAGGTACCTGTACACCACCACGATAAATAACTACATTAGAGCTAATTGTGTATGGAGTTGTTGTTCCTGCTGAATTCGTCAAAGTCAACACATTATTGTTGTTGTAAACTGCAGCACTAATCGTCCCGCTTGTGACGTTATTTTGTTGAGCCATTTTCGTTACTTCAATATAATTAACAATATTATTAAAACCATCAACTTTAATTTCATCGCCTACTTGCAGTTGAGCAGGGCTTACTTGTACACCACCACGTAGTATGAATACATTTGGGTGAAGGGTGTACGGAGTTGATACGCCATTTTTAGTAAGCGTAAGAACGTTATTAGCAACTACGGCGTTCACAGTTCCAGTGCTGATGCTTTGATCTTCGTCAGGCAGTTGGTTGCCTGCACGATCCAATAAAGCAGCCAATTGAGCGCGTGTTACGTTTTGAGTTGGTTTAAATGTGTTATCCTCAAACCCGTCAATCAGACCTTTTTCGATCGCTACAGCTACATAACCTACAGAACCGGCCGGGATTTTGTTTGCATCTTTAAATTGAAGTGTTGTATTCATTTTCGCTTTTGCTTCAGCTTCCAATTTCAAAGATTTGACCAAGAGTGTAGTCGCCCACAGACGATCTGCAGGTTGATTCGGTTTAACGGAATCTTCACTTTCAGAGAACAAATCATTTTCAAGAGCTACAGCTACATAACCTACAGCCCATGCAGGAATTTGATTCGCATCTTTAAAGTTCAGCTTCGTTTGCATTTCAGCAGCAGATTCTGCTTGTTCACGTAATCCCATATTACGAACGGCTGCTACAATTGCTTGAATGCGCGGAACCGCAATGTCAGGCTTAAATGATCCATCTTCAAATCCTTCAAATACGCGTTTGGAAGATAAACTTGCTATGTAACGCAATGCCCATTTCGCGCCTTCCATATCGTTGAAGTTCAGATTAATGTTGATGTTCGTATTAACTTTATTATGGTTGTTGCTTTTGTTTTCATATTTAAAATCTTTCTTATCATCACGGTCATGATCATTGCCTTTAGCGAACGCTGCAGCTCCGCCCCCCATTACCATTGTAAGTACAAGACCTGTTGCTACTGCTTTTTTCATTAAGTTCTTCTTCATTGTCAAATTCTCTCTCCCTTATTCATATGATGGAGCCTTCGCGAAGGGTTCCTGTGTTATGCTACAAGAATTCGCCCATCCGATTATCTTTTTGGGGGTGTACATCAAAATCTTTTATATCATCTTAATTTCTGAGTCTATTAAATCCACTATCAAACTGCTAAACTTAAGCCATATCAGACTATCGCAAAAGGAGTTTACACATGCGTCTACGGAATCCTCGAGTTCAACTTATTATCGCTTTAGCCGTTCTGCTTATTGTTTTGTCCGCAATTTCGTATAGCAAGGTTTGGCTTAAACAAGGGAATATCGAGCCAGAAGCTGTTTCTGAGCCAGCCATCACGCATCCAGACACTCCAATCGTAAGCGTTGCCCCCACAGCACCTGTTGTCGCAACAAATAATGAGAGCGTTAATACGTATCCTACTGAACACATCGATGTCGTTGTAATCGGCAGTGAGCTTGAAGGTCTTTACCTTGCCAGAGCTGCAGCAGATGAAGGCTTGAAGGTTAAAGTATTGGATCCTCATAAAGCTTTTGGAGGTCAGATTCTCCAAAGTCAAATGCTCTTTCTCGATGAAACCCGCGACGATCAAGGACATTTACTTGTACAAGGCCGTGCCAAAGAATTATTCGACGGTTTCAGAAATGCCAAAATTCGTAAGCTTCCTGAGTTCTCTACATATATGAATAAACTAATTAGAGATATTCCTTTGGAATCTGGCATTGTCATTAATGAGATTGAACAAACGAATACTTCTGATCAAATGCACAAAATCGCTTCTATCGTTTACAGTACAGAAAAGAAGGAAAAGAAGAAAATCACAGCCACCTATTGGGTGGACAACAGCGATTATGCCGCGTTAATCAGTCGATTGGACGTCAAGCGATTGCCAGGTCTTGAGAAGTTCTATGGTCAAAAAGAGATCGAGTATATGAGTGCTGGCATGATGATGAAGTTCAAAAATGTCGACTGGAAAAAGTTTAACACCGCATTTAATCTATTAAAGCAGGAAGAAAAATCGAAACAATTCGGTGGCGGTTACGTAAGTGATAGCTTCGCTATTGGGCTAAGCGGAATGACTAAAGCCTATCATCCTTCCAATGATCGAGTCTTTCTAAGAGGTTTAAATGCGGTACATCAACGGGATGGGGAAGTACTCATTAACGCCCTTCTTGTTTATACCGTTGATCCTTCAAAACCAGAGTCCATCCAAGAGGCTGTTAATTTGGGTAATAAAGAAACTGCTCTGATTCTCAATCACTTCCGTAAAACGTTACCGGGTTGGGAACATGCTGAATTAGGCGAATTTCCTACGTATCCCTATGTCCGAGAATATAATCACTATGAAATGGACTATGTTTTAAAACCATCTGATCTCCTTTCAGGCACGATGTTTTGGGATAATGTCAGCATTGGTGGATATCCGCTTGATTTGCAGGGCACAAGCGCTAACAAGTGGGGTATTGAAATGGGGCGTCCGGATAAATACGGTATGCCACTGCGCAGCTTTTTGCTGAAAAATTATGAGAATGTCATCGCGGCCGGAAAAAATGTAGGTTCATCGGCTATCGCCTACGGAAGCACAAGGATTCAACCGAATACTAGTCTAGCTGCAGAGTCTATCGGAGTTATTTTAGGTCAACTGCATGGTAAGCAAAAGCTGAGGGAAATAAAACCTGATGAAATGGCCAAACTCCAGCAGTACTTAGCTCACCACTATCAAATCAAGGTTACGGGTGTAGTAGGTACGAATAAAATTACCGGTTGGAACGAAGAAGAAATTAGAAAGCTCGACTCCGGAGAAATTATATATCCTAGCTATATTAAAACCAGAAAAAATCCTGCGAGTAAATAATCAGATAAATGATCAGAAAACCGTGCATTCGTTCCTCGAACGAGTACACGGTCTTTTTTTGCAAAAAATCGTTAGATTTCTCGCAACAAAATAGTTGAAATCATGCATGTTCAGCATTATAATAAGCCATATACTTATTATTACTTATAATCACTTAAGCGAAAGGAGTTAATCCCCCTTGTTTCAGGAAGAAAGACTTATTTCAATCGTCGAATACTTAAAATCAAATAAACGAATTACTGTCGATCTTATTTGTGAGCTCTACGATGTTTCGCGGGACACAGCTAGACGTGACATGGTTAAGCTCGAAGAGCAAGGGACTATTGTTCGAACGCGCGGCGGTGCCATACTCCCTACCCTTTCCAAAGAAGTTGGAGATTATGATCAACGATTGCAAGCCGAGTCTTCCTCGAAGCTAACGATTGGCAAGACAGCTGCGGCACTCATTCAAGACGGTGATTATATCATGATGGATGCCTCAACCACAGTCCTACATGCTGCCACTGCACTAAGCTCCAAGCAGAATGTCGTCGTGACAAGCTCAATTGAAATTGCTGCTATTCTCACTCGTAAAGATGAAACGATCATCCATATTCTTGGCGGTGTACTGGATAACAAGCACCATAGTGTATACGGAGCGAAAGCGATCGAGATGTTAAATGACTATCATGTCGATAAACTGCTCATCGGTACTTGCGGAATTACAGAAGAAGGGCTGTCTGCTCCCAACGAAGAGGATTGTTATCTGGTGAGAGCCATGATGCAGCATGCGGACCAAGTTATCGTATTAGCGGATCATTCCAAATTCGGAAAGCGATTATTTCATCGCGTAGTGGGATTCGAGAGTATTGACATCCTTGTAACGGATCAGGCATTAAGCACTGAAATGAAAGAGAAATTACTTGCATGTGATGTGGAAATCGTATTAGCAGGAGGAGAAGACCAACATGATTAAACTTATCGTAAGTGATTTGGACGGCACATTACTCGATCACAATAAGAAAGTCAGTTCTAGAGAATTAGCTGCACTATTGAAAGTCAAAGAAGCTGGTATTAGACTTTGTTTGGCATCAGGAAGAATGAACATTGAAATGCAGCAGGTATTGGCGGAAATTGGTCATCGCGCCTATTCCATATCGCAAAATGGTGCATTCATCCACTTAGAGGACGGTACGTTCATGAAATCCCAGCTTTTTCAACCTGATTTGGCTTATCAAGTTTACCAGCTTCTTAAGGATTTTGATCTCGTCAAGCTCGTTTGCTCGGGCGAAGCAAATTATATCACGAATTTGACTCCTGCTTCCGATGAGGTGCAATCCCGAACATTCCAACCTTTTATTGTCAAAGAAGATGTGGAGCAGTCTTTGAAAGGGGACTTTGCTGTTTGTAAGTTCTCGATGTTTGGAAAAATAGAAACTCTCTTGGAGCTTAAGGCTCTTATGGAGGATAAGCTTGGGGATCAGCTTGAAATGTTCATTTCTGACAAAGATTGTCTTGACATTATGCCTCTCGCTGTTTCAAAGGGCAGCTCTCTGCTTGTCCTTATTGAAAAATTGGGATTGCAGCCAGAAGAGATCGCCTGCTTCGGGGATTCTTTCAACGATGTATCGATGTTCGGCATCACTCCTCATAGTTTTGCTATGAAAGGTGCTCATCCAGAAGTCAAACAAAAGGCATCGTACCATGTTGATTCTGTTGCAGAAGCCATTGGTCATGTATTTGCTTATAACGAGAAATATGCATTAGAACAAAAAGGAAGCACTGCCTTATGAAAAGACTACTTATTATGGGGTGCTTGTCCTACCTATTAACAGGCTGTACCCACGTTATATTTGGCGCTGTTTTGCCTGAATTACTTGCTCATTACGATCGTAGTTACAGTGACGGCGGAATGCTAGTCTTCCTAGAATTCGGTGGTTTCCTTCTAGGTGTACTCTGCATGCCTAGTCTTATTCGTCGCATCAGTCGCAGAAGTACCATTACAGCGGCTTTTGGTCTTCTCTTTTTCGCCATGATCGCCATTGTCCTACTGCCTCCATGGCCGATTACGGTTTGTCTCTCTTTCATAGCCGGTGTCGCTTTCGGACTCGTCGAATCCTGCATTAGCACCTTTGTATTAATGGCAGCAAAGGATAATCAAGCGATTGCTTTCAACAAGCTCGAGGTTTTCTTCGGACTTGGGGCGTTATTTATGCCAATTATATCAAGTATCCTTATTGCCGGCGGCTTATGGAAATATGGATTCCTGCTTTTAGGTTTAAGTGCATTAGCTACGGGTATCGTCTGGTCAAAGCTTTCCTTAGGCGAGCATGATACGTTATTAGCTCATAAAGCGGATCGCATGCAGCGAACAGAGAAACTCCCTGCACTGACGAAGAGCTCCTTGACGTTTCTTCTTCTACTCATGATCGTTTTCTTCTTATATGTAGGAATGGAAAATACCATCGTTAATTTCTTGCCTTCCATCTTTACCGATCAATTACATGCTTCCAGCTCCGTTTCCTCTCTCGCTGTAACTGCCTTTTGGCTAGCGATGGTGATAGGCCGTATTTTCGCCGGTGTGGTAGCCGAGAAAATGACTTATTTCCGTTACTTAGCTATCTCCTTTGCAGGTAGTCTGCTTACAGTTCTGATATGGGTGTTTAGCACGAACCTATGGAGCAGCTTCGCAGTTGTACTATTACTTGGATTATTCATGTCCGGTATGTTCGCTGTAGCTCTCATTTATGCGAATCAACTGCTTCCGGGGCGTACAGAGCAAACAACGAGTACGCTAATCGCAGCAGGGGGATTAGGAGGTTCTATTCTGCCCTTAGGTGTCGGTTGGGGGATGGACCGTTTTCATGTTGGCGTGTCGATTTGGTTTGTACTGATTGGTATGTGTGTCGTGTTAGGCATCATTTTATACTCTCGGAGATGGAACGTTCAAACCACAAAGTCTGTATAAAGTTAAAAAAAAGCTGAAACCCTTAGTGGATTCAGCTTTTTCTATGTTATCGCAACGGCTTTAATTGGATGATGATAGCTTTTTCCTCGAACAGTACATTCTTTACACCAATCAGTTTTGGCAAGTGATCTTCAATAGGGAGTTTAAAAGGCGAAAGTTGAACCCATTCACTTGGTACTTGCATGCCTTTAATACTCGTATTTCTATGTTGTACGACTAAATTCGGCGGGTTCCAAGCAAGGGTGAACATCATTTGGGCACCGATGGGTATCTTCTCCCGCCACCTAACATTTACGTCAGCCACAAGGTTCGAACCTTGTAGTGTAAGCTTCGCCCCTTCAATTCGAAAATCATTAGGGAGAACCTGATGTGCAGCTAACTGCTTCTTTACCACTTCATTAAGGTCTTGTTCGGTTAGCTGTACCTCAAGCTTCCGGTTCTTGACGATGTCTGTGATCTTACTGCTGATCGTGATTTCATTATAATCCAGGTTTAAATCTTCGGTTGGTTTAACATGCCGAACGGCGATCGCAAGTAGCGCCGTAAGGATGAAGCCCACAGCTATGGCGAAAATAAAAAGTTTTCTCAGCACGTCTCACACCCCGCAGATAACAATTTGTTGTTGCCCTCGTAGATAGGGCTACTCTTTGTTCTGCTGCTTTTCTTTGAGCCAGCGAGGAGCGCCCTTGCTCTTGCGATCTCGCTCGCGCTGGGCTTTACTCACGGTCTTGCCACCAGCGGCCGTGTTCGCCTGCGCCGCCGGCTTCGCCGGGGCAGCGCTGCTCTGGCCGCGCGCGTCAGTCGCCGCGGCGCTAGTGCGCACCGCGCCCGCTGGCGCGGCAGCATCCTGCGCGCCGGCGGAGCTGCGCGTAGGTGCTGCGCCGCTCGGGCGGGCAGCTTCGCGGCGGCTGCGCATCGTCGCCGCACTGCGGTCCTGGGCCGGGTCGACGAGCCGGCCTTCGAACATCGCCTTCGGCGCGATCGTGATGCCGAGCTGCTTCTCGAATTTGTCGAGAATGAACTGCTCCTTCGGCGTCACGATAGAGATGGTCGTACCCTCGCGGCCCATCCGACCGGTCCTGCCTACGCGGTGGAGATAATACTCCGCGTTGGTCGCAGGATCCAAGTGGAAGACGTGGGTTACGCCTTCAATATCAAGTCCTCTTGCGGCAACGTCCGTTGCGAGCAGCAATTGAAATTTCCCATCCCGGAAATTCCCCATTACTCTGGCCCGGTCTTGTTTGCTGGCTTCTCCGTACAAGGCTTCAACAGATAGACCAACGTATTGGAGTTTGGCCACCACTTGGGCAATATCGTCCGTGACGTTGATAAACACGATAGCGGATGTAGGCTTAATCAGACGTACAAGTCTTCTCAACGTATCAATCTTTTCACGTTCCTGACACACCACATACATGTGTTCCAATGTTTCGGCTGTACGCTGATTCGGATTGATTTTGATAATCACAGGATCTTTGAGCCATCTCCCCGCAGCTTGCTCAGTGCTTTGCGGAATCGTCGCGGAAACAAACACCATCTGACTGGACTTAAGCATTCCTTTAAGGACGGCTTCAACATCCTGCATGGAACCTAGCTCGAACACTTGGTCCACTTCATCAACAATTCCCATTTTCACATGATGTAAAGTAAGCTTCTTTATTTTCATAAGTTCAAGCAAACGACCCGGCGTACCAACAACAATATGAGGGTGTAGGCGAAGCTTTTCTACTTGTCTAACAATGGCCGCTCCACCGATAAGAGATTGAGAACGAATCGGTCCTCCGTCCGTGAACTTCTCAATTTCCTGCATGATTTGCATACCAAGTTCTCTGGTAGGAACGACTACAAGCACCTGCAATTGTTTTTGCGTAGAATCGATTCGCTCCAATGCTGGAAGCAAATAGGCTAATGTTTTGCCCGTACCCGTTTGAGACTGAATGATGGCATCTTTCCCTTGATTTAACACAGGAATACCTTCGGCTTGAATCGGTGTTGGCTCACCAATCCCTAATTCTTGCAATTTATCTAAATAGGACTGCGCGATCTGCAGTTGTTCAAAGCTTGTACTCAATTTACGAAAACCCCTTTTCTCATCCAATCTAATGTCCTTATTATATGCCACGCCGTAAAACGATACAAATCGCCAACCACTGAAAGCAGAAATAAGAGTCCATAAGGACTCTTATCCGCCAGATCCCCACTCTTCAAGCAGTCTCTGCTTAATCACATCACGTGCCCGGAACAAGCGTTGTCGAACGACTCCCTCCGTTACACCAAGCTCATTAGCCATATCTTTGTAAGATAAATTATGGATCCATTTCATCGCAATAATTTGTCTGTAGGAAGGGCTAAGCTGATTGATGTAGGTGATTATAGCCTCGCGCATTAGCTTCAGCTCTACTTCTTGATCCAGTGGAACCGGGTATTCAGATGTTGGTGCCGCTTCTTTGATACAGAGCATGAGTTCAGCTTCCAGCTCATCCCGGTTACGCTTGTGCTTACGAAGATGATTGAGTGTCACATTCCGAGTTAACTTCTTAACCCAGCTTTCATATTTATCAATTTCAGTCAATAAAGGCGCTTTGCGAACAGCCCTAAGAAATGACTCCTGAATAATGTCTTCGACAGCCGCATGATCCCTTAATATGAAGTAAATCATGGGATAAACGAGGAGATAGAACTCCTGGTATATCTGCTCCTGCTCGCTCTTATCTAATGTATAAAAATCACTGCTGAATATCAGTCTCAGAGACTTCGAATTAAACGCCCCCTAGCCTACCAGGTAGAACCAACGTATTGTGTTCCTACCTTATTTTAGGTCATAAAACGGGAGTAAACAATAATAATAATTAATTTAGGTGGAAAAAACTTCCTGCTTACTTCGTTCAAGCTTCTCATTGAGCCATGTAAATATGTCATCCAGAGCCTTTTCATCTTCTTTCCGAGGAAACCGATGTTCAAGTCCTGTATATAAAGCCATCGTATAATCTTTTCCAGCTTGATCCAGAGAGTTAGCCAATTTTCTTGCATGTCCTATGTCCACTTGCGAATCATTCGTACCATGAATAATATAGATAGGCGTGTTGATTTCATTTACCCAACATGCTGGCGACCGATCGATGTAAGCCTCGACTTGTTTCTTCGGATGTCCGACAACCCGTTTGAGCATCCGCCGCAAATCCACACGCTGCTCATAGGTATCCAACATGTCACTTACACCTCCCCAAACGACAACAGGACCAACCCCGCTGCACTCTCGGGCTGCACGCATGGCCATAACAGCACCTCTGGAAAATCCAATCAATGGTATGGGACCTGGCAATACTTCCTCTAAAGATTGCACCACTGGAATAGCATGAAACAAATCGAACCGGTCTTCCCCGCCAAAATCCTCACGTCCTTCCCCACCTTCATTCCCCCGATAATAAGGAGCAAAGACGACGTAACCGCGTTTAGCCATCGATATAATTCTTCGTTTGCGAACCATCCCAACACGTTTAATGCCTCCGCGGCAGTAAATGACAGCAGGTCGTGGACTTGTTCCATCAGGAACAGCTAAAAGACCTTTCACTTTTAGGCCTTGACTAATATAAGTAAGGATATAAAGAGATATATGCTTCACGAAACAGCGAATTTGCTCTTTTCTTACTAGTTGACCATCTCGGATATCGTCTAGTTCTATGGACATGGGTTCCCCCTATTTTGACAGCTGTCTTATCATCATATAAACTAAATGTACTCCACCTATTTTCCATCCGAAGGGATGAAACTATGAATACAGATTTTGAGAACGAATTTAATTCCTTAGTGTTCAAAACTGCTGAACTCATCACGGGCGATACTTCCCCTGAAATGCTTGAGAAAATTAAGATTTGGGCATTTTTTAATCATGTTCATAAGTCGCTGCCGGCTCTAACCTCCCACTGGAATCAAACGCATCCAGAAGGCAAAGCCGAAGTGCGTCGCATTTTCGAAGAAATTCGAGATTTGAACCAGGCCTTACAAGCGAAAAATCCGGAACAGACTTAATCATCCATCCATGAAAGAAAAAAAGCGGAATCCCAATCTATAACTGGGAGCCGCTTATTTTTTATTTAAAATACCAGATGCCAAGCGATCGAACATTCGCGGGAATAGATGAAATATTTTGATCCCCATTCCAGCCACAAAAGGAAGATCTTTCTCAGGAATATTTCTTTCTATCGCATGCATGAGTTCTTTAACGACTTTCTCCGGTTTAAGCATAAACCAAGCCACATTTTTAACATAGTTACCGCTCGGATCTGCTTTATCAAAGAAAGGTGTTGAGATAGGGCCCGGGTTAATCGCTGTTATAGAAATCCCAGATCTTATAAGCTCCTGCCGCAAGCTGTTCGTGAAACCTAACACTGCGTGCTTAGTCGCGGAATAACCCGTGGATTTGGCCGAACCAATCTTACCCGCCATAGAAGCCACGTTCACAATATGACCGCTCCCGGCCTTCAGCATATGAGGCAATACAGCTTGGGTACATCGGACTATGCCCATGTAATTTACATTCATCATTTCTTCAAAATGAGCAAGCGGCGCTTCCGCAAACGACTCAAATATCCCATAACCCGCGTTATTAATCAAAATATCGATACGACCAAATTTGGCTATAATTTGTCCTACAACATCATGAACCTGCTTTGTATTCGTTACATCCATCTCGTAAAAGGCATGCTGACCTTGCAAGCCCGAAGCAATTTCTTCAAGTTTTTTTGTACTGCGTGCAGTTAATATAGGAATGGCTCCTTTGGCTGCAAATTGCTGTGCCATAACGGCCCCAATGCCGCTCGAAGCTCCTGTAATTAAGACGATTTTGTTCGCAATGTTCAAGCTTACCTTCTCCTTATTGCGCAGTTTACAAAAAAATGGAGATACCGCTTAAGCAGCACTCCAGTTCATTTTAACATATGTATCTATAATAGGTCTCTTACGTGATTAATACTTGAATGTCCAGCTCGCCAATGTTATCCATGATCAAAGGTATGGTCAATGCTCTCTTCGGCACAAATCCAGCAGCTGTTGCAGATTGAACAATTTTCGGCGGTGTAATATCCACCCTTACCCCTTGATTGAAAAGCATTGTGCTTGCATTCCCACTAATCATATTACCAAGCTCAGAGATGGCGCTCTTACCCATTTCGTCCATTTCTGTAATAACAAATCCACCCATCATGGCAGAAACCATTTTCAAAGCAACATCCTCAGCTAAGCCGAAAACAATATCGCCTTCCATCTGCCCGGTCATCCCGATTTGGATCCAGATATACTTTTCCACAAATTTGACGTCTTTGACGCCGAGCTGCCCCGTTGTTGGGCGAATGTTAGCAACTTGCTCGATGACAATTCTAGCCGACTCCAAAAAGGGATTAATGTACTCAGCCTTCATAGCTCCGCTCCGATCTCATTTGTGAATAAGTTCCGCAGAAAAACGACCTTTTTCAACATTATACCTAAAAAATTAGGACAAGTATACTGTCTTTTTCGATAAAATAGTTCCTTCTACTCAGATACACAATCTCATCCTACCTTCATACTTATATTGTCGAACAACGATGCTTTGTTCATGCAAAAAGGAAAATGCAACATGAATATGGAAGATTATATATATTCGTGTCGAATCCTGATAAGCTTATGGGAGAAAATTCCTTAAAGGAGCGTTGGAAGTCTGTATGATAAAACAGCATATTACTGCTCGAAATTGGAGTTTATATCAATTTGCGCTAGTTTATCATATTATTGCCCTATTTTTGATCGGGGTAAATTTCTACTTTATACATCCTCTTGCTTATATGCAAGATAACCGTTTGATAGGCCTATTTATCGATGTCATCCTATTTGGCTCGATTTTCGGATTAGCTTTATTTGGCATTAAACTAGTTAATAAAAGAGTATTGACCATTAACGAAACCGCGAAACGATATAAATCACTTTACGATAATCATCCTGATTCTATTATCTCGTTTAGCTTGGACGGCGAGGTATTGTCCGCTAATCATGGATTGGAAAGTCTTCTAGGACTAGCTCGCGAGACCTCGATGTTAACTTCCTTCATTCCTATGATCAATCCCCCGGATCTTCTCAAGGCATTGCATCATTTCCAAGTGGCTTCAGCCGGGATGCCGCAAAATTTCGAGGCTGCCTTTGTTCATCAGAAAGGTTACCCTATCCAATCCAATGTAACGTTCGTCCCGACGATGGTAGATGGCAGTATTGTAGGAGTTTTCGCCATTCTTAAAGATTTGACTGAAGTCAAGGAACAGAAGAAGGTCATCGATAAGCTCTATAAACAAAATCAACTCATTCTCAATTCCGTTTCAGAAGGTATTTACGGGATTGATAGGAGTGGTCGCACCATTTTCTGGAATAAGGCCGCTGAGGCGATAACCGGGTGGAAAGTAGATGAAATGCTGGGCCGGCAAATTCATAATCTTATTCGACCCGTTAAGAGCGATGGTACGCTTTATTCACCTGAGGAAAGCCCTATTTTGAATACGATTCTGAATCACGAAATTTCTGACATGAAAGAGGATATGTTCTGGAGAAAAGATGAAACCACCTTCCCCGTCATGTACATGTCTAGTCCTATGCTGGAGGGCAAAGGTGAACTCCTAGGTACGGTTATTACTTTCAGAGATATTACCGAGTTGAAAAAGACGCAGGAGCTGCTAATTAAATCAGACAAGCTGTCTGCTGTTGGGCAGTTGGCTGCTGGCGTTGCGCATGAAATCCGGAATCCGTTAACGGCATTGAAGGGATTCTTGCAGTTGCTCAAGACGAATGATGCCAAAGAGAAATATTACATAGAAATCATGCAAAATGAACTGAAGCGTATTGAATTTATTGTGAATGAGTTCTTGCTTGTATCCAAGCCGCAGGCGACACATTTCGTAACTCAGACCTTAGATTCCATTGTCACAAGCACAATTGAACTTCTTCAACCTCAAGCACTGCTTGGAAATATTCAGATTGAAGCAGAACTTACGTCAGATCTGCCGCCTGTCTCCTGTGATGAGCATCAGCTTAAGCAGGTTTTCATCAATATTATGAAAAATGCGTTGGAAGCTATGCCGCAAGGTGGTACAATGCGTATTCAAGCTCTACTGGACAATAACCGAAGCAGCATAATCATACGTTTCATCGATCAGGGGTGCGGTATATCACCCGAGCGGCTGCCCAAGCTTGGAGAACCATTTTATAGTACGAAGGAAAAAGGAACAGGACTAGGTCTTATGGTCTGTTATCGAATTATCGAAGCACACGGCGGCTTTATGGAAATTCGTAGTAAATTAGAAGAAGGAACGACGGTAGAGATCACACTTCCTTCCACGCAATAAACACATGAAAGGGAGTATTAGCAAGATGAAAGGTTTTCTCATTGATTTAGACGGTACACTGTACCGGGGGCATGAACCGATTCCCCATGCGGCGGCATTCATTGATTGGCTGCACCAGCACCAATTGCCCTATCTACTCGTGACGAACAATTCGTCTCGCACGCCTGAACAGGTTGCCGAGCATCTGCAAGAGCTCGGCATAAAGGTTCCAGCGGCGGCCGTCTATACTTCCTCACAGGCGGCCGCTCAGTACCTGACCGAGCAGCGCGGAGGTCACCGCGTGCATATGGTCGGCGAAGCCGGACTACGGATCGCCTTGGAGGCGTCCGGCTTCGCCGTAAGTACTGAGACGACGCCGGATTACGTCGTCCAAGGCATTGACCGCAGCTTCTCCTACGAGAAGCTGACCGAAGCGGTCCGCCATCTGAAGCATGGCGCGACCTATGTGTTAACCAATCCCGACCGCATGCTGCCGTCGGATGGTGGGCTTATGCCAGGAGCTGGCTCCCTGGCAGCTTCGATCACCGCCGCCTCGGGCGTGGAGCCCGTGGTGATCGGCAAGCCTTCGCCGATCATCATGGCTTACGCCATCGAGCGGCTCGGGCTGCCTGCCGCCGATGTCTGGGTCATCGGCGATAACGTGCATACCGACATCCGCGGAGGCAGGTTGGCGGGATGCCGCACGGCGCTTGTGTTGACCGGTGTCGCCACGGCGGATAACGTGCAAGTGCAGCTGGCGTCGGCGGGCTTGACGCCGGACTTGATCTGCGATGATTTGCAGCACTTCATCGAGCAGTTAAACGGAAGTGGCAGCATATAATGTGAACATTCACATCCAACTAGGAGTGGGATAATCGAGTGAAATAGCTACTTGTGAAATAGAAGATCGCCACTTGCAAATAAAAAGCCGCAACTGTACTCAACAAGAGCAGTTGCGGCTTTCTTCTATTCAATACGGTCCCAGTCAACTTCCAGCGGGGAATTCTTCTCTTGCAAGCGGCCCTCTCTCGCATCCTTCTGCAGCTGCTCCAGCCATTTTAACTCGCTAAATGCCCGTTTATAGGTTCCTATTAACATCTGTAAGACAACTCTTGGAACAATGGAAATGTGTTCTTCATACAAGCTTTTCATCTTGTTCATAATGATTTTTTGGGCCAAAATCTTATTTTCAAGAATGTCGGCAATCTTCGCCTGATCCCCATGCACGGAGAAAGGCAGAGCGACATAAAGCGGATGGTAGTGCTTGATTTCTTCATGCAATTGTTCCACTAATAGTTCTTGAAATTTTAATTTCCCGGCTGCGGTAATTTGATAGATCGTTTTCTCCGGACGATTCGTGTCCCGTACAACCTCATGTGCTTCTACGAGTTCATCCTTATGGAGTTGATCCATCGCATAATACAGCGAGCCGTCTTGCAGCTTCATGTAATTGTTCATGCCTCTTTCTTTCATCGTCTGCCGAATTTCATAGGTATGCCGGTTAGCTTCCATCAGCAGCCCGAGAATGACGAGCTTCATCGACATGATGTTAACCTCCTAGTTAGTGTCCTATAGGAGCGCTTTCTTTGACCGGAGCACTTCCCACTTCAAGTTTAGCATTACCCATGAATAAGATGAACACAAGACCGATTACAGCCAGAACGATGGTCGTTTGGAAAACAACGGCAATGGAGTCAGCCAACGCTGTAAGGAGCTTGTGTAGAACTTCGGCTGGAATGTTTGCTCGAACCTCCGGCTGAAGCAGAATTCGCGCATCTTGGAACTTCTCAGCCATAGCTGGATCCTGAAGGGATGTTGTGATGTTATCTCTTAGCGAGTTGACTTGAATGCTGCCAAACACCGCCACCCCGATGGCTGAACCTACGGAACGGAAGAAACCAACCAGTGAAGTCACTGTGCCTCTGAGGCGAAAGTCTATTTTATGGAGCGCAGACATCGATGTAATCGGGAAGCAAGCTCCGAGCCCAAGACCAAGGAGAATCATATAGGTTGTAATTAGCCAGCGCTTGGAATCGATGGAGAGTCCGCCTAAAAGCGAAGTTGCCAGCAGCAGTAACACGATGGAAACAAGCATGACATTGCGATAAGAGAACTTACCGATGAAGCGCCCGCCGAGTGCACTGCTGACAACGACACCCAGCATCATTGGGGTTAAAGTAGAACCTGCACTTGTAGCAGAGCCTTCAAATACACCTTGAATGAATAAAGGTATGTATGTGCCGGCTGAGATCAAAACTGCACCATAAGCGAAGCTGACACCCATGCTAGCGGTGAATAGGCGATTTTTGAACAAATCAAGCGGGATAATCGGTTCTGCTGCATATTTTTCAATCATAATAAATGTACCTAAGAGAACAGCAAAACCTGCAAACAACCCAATGATTTGTAAGGAATCCCAAGCATATTCTTTACCTCCAAGTTCCAACGCGAACATGAGGGAGATAATCGACGCTGTTAGAAAAATAGTACCGCCCCAATCGATCTTCGCCTTGCTGTGTTCGACGGATTCGTGATAAGAGAAAATGATTAATAGTAAGGACACAATGCCGAGGGGGAGATTTATAAAGAAAATCCATTCCCAAGTCACATGATCGGTGAAGTACGCACCAATGATCGGCCCCAGTACGCTGGATAGTCCGAATACAGCCCCGAACAACCCTTGCATTTTACCCCGTTTCTCTGGCGGGAAAATATCAAAAATAATCGCGAAAGTTATCGGCATAAGGGCACCGCCCCCGATACCTTGAATGGCGCGGTAGATGATGAGCTCAGTCATCGATCCCGCCGTTCCACATAAGGCTGAGCCAATCATAAATACAATGATACCGATAATAAAAAATAGTTTTCGGCCATACATATCGGATAGTTTACCGAAAATAGGCATGGCAGCCACATTCGCAATTAAATACGCAGAAAAAACCCAGACGAATTGGCTGAAACCGCCTAGTTTGGACACGATCGTTGGCATCGCTGTTGAAACAATGGTCTGATCCAGCGAAGCCAGTAAGAGTCCCATCATCAACGCCACAACGGTCCACGTTGTATTTGACTTACGGGTTAACGACATAAAGTGAATCTCCTTCATCCTTTATTTCATATATATAAAGTATTATAATCAAATTTGAGTATTTAGCAACGGAAATTGGTTGTGTTCGTCCGAACTTCCTCGCTAGAATGTGCTTGGTTGTCCAACTTTATCCTGAAATGTTGCCGATTCCGGTCTTCCTATCATATAATAGGGTTACAAAAGGTTTTTATGTCCTTTACAATTCCGATAAATTTTATTTGTATCTTTACTATAAAAAGCAGGAGGTATGCTCATGAATATGAACCAGTTAGAAACATTGCTCACCATATCCAAAACAATGAGCTTTCGAAAAGCTGGCGAAATTCTTAACTTGACCCAACCTGCCGTTTCCGCGCAAATAAAGAGCCTTGAAGACGAATTCGGCACAATTCTCATTGATCGCAATCAGCCCGTTACATTAACCGATAGTGGCAAGCTGTTCTTGGAGCATGCAGAAAAAATGCTGCGGATCGCCAGTGATCTCAAGCAGCGGTTGTCTGACTTACATCATATACCTCAAGGTCATATCCATATTGGCACGACAACGTCAATTGCCATGCAGATTTTACCGAGGGTGCTGTCCTATTTCCAAGACCAGTTCCCACTGATCAAGACGACCATTCACTCGATGACCTCTTCCCAAATTATGACTTCGGTGGAGAATAGCCAAATTGATATTGGCATTACGTATTTGTTCGAAAAAAATCAAGCCTTAGAAACTTCGGTGCTTTATTATGATACTTTCGAGCTGATTGTTTCCACACAGCATCCACTTAGCCGATTTGCCCATTTATCTATTGAGAAGCTGCGCAACATTCCATTCATTATGCTTTCTCCGGAAACAGCCGGCCGACGATTCGTTGATCAAATCTTCAAAGCTTATGATGTCTCCCCACATATTGTGATGGAGCTCTCCAGCAGCGAAGAAGTGAAGCGCATGGTGGAGCTAAATCTCGGGGTCGCTATCATCTCCAAGCTTTCTGTCGCAGATGAACTGCGACATGGAACTTTGAAAATGGTCAAAGTGAACGAATTGGATATTACGCACCCTGTAGGTGTAGTATATAAGTCAGGACGCTACTTGAATTCTGCGATGCAGCAGTTCCTTCGTGATCTAAAAGGAATGCCGGAAACCCAGTTTCTCGGCTCAGAATAAAATATGACTGCTTGCGATGCCAGTTTTGCTAAAGCAAAACTCTAAGGAGGTTATTTACGATGAAATTCGACCTACATACCCATCATGACCGATGTGGACACGCTAAAGATAAAATTCGCGACTATATCGAAGCCGCTATTGCCGGCGGATTGCAAGTCATCGGGATTTCTGACCATTCCCCTTATTTTGGGAGCCCAGATGATCAGGCTCAACCTTTAATCGCTATGGCTAAGAGTGAATTCCCCCGTTATATCGAGGAAGTTCTGCAACTAAAAAAAGAATATGAAGGTAAAATTGATGTGCTTCTAGGTGTTGAATCCGATTACTTCCCAGATCATGTCGAGATCTACCGTCAAGAGTATGCAAAATACCCGTTCGATTATATTATTGGCTCTGTTCATCTATCAGGCGGTGTCAGTATCTTCAACCGCAACAGGTGGAAAAAACTAAATGAAGAGCAGAAGATCCAGCATAAAGAAGAGTATTATAACCTTATTGCGGAATCAGCACGTTCCGGCATGTTCCAAATTCTCGGGCATATCGATGCAATGAAAGGCTTCTATCCTGCCTTCTCTGATATCGCTACACCTTTGGTTAATGAAACGTTGAAAATCATTGGAGAAGCTGGTGTAGCGATTGAAATCAATACTTCAGGAAAGACGAAGGACGTAGGCGGCTGGTACCCTTCCAATGAAATATTGGAGCAAGCGCTGCATTATGGTGTTGAAGTGACCTTCGGCTCAGATGCTCATCTGCCAAGCCGAGTTGCTGATGATTGGGAAGAAGTTAGCAAGACGTTAAAAGAGATTGGCTTCAACCATTGGGTCTATTTCAAAAATAAACAAAAACAAATCGTTCAACTTTAAAACAGAAAAAATCTCCTTCGCTGCTTTCAGCGGGGGAGATTTTTTCTGTTCTCTATTCAATATGGCCAGATGGGTTTGATTCAAGAAAAGCAAGCTTATGCTGTAAACATTGCTGTAACACAGGCAGAGCTTGCTCGGCAGTCATTGGCCGGAAGAAGTAATAGCCTTGAATTTGACTGCAGCCATTAGCGACTAAGAAGCCCGCCTGTTCTTCTGTTTCAACACCTTCCGCAATAATTTGCAGTTGAAACGAATTGGCTACAGAAATAATTGCTTTAATCATTGCTCGATCCTTATCATCCGTCTGTACGCCGCGGACAAACGATTGGTCCAATTTGATTTTGGTGACTGGGAACCTTTTCAAATAACTTAGAGAGGAGTAATGTGTACCGAAATCGTCAACGGATATCGCAATGCCCAGCCCTCGAAGCTTGCTAAGTGCATCTAGCTGTTCATCCTGCATCGCGAAATTCTCGGTTATTTCCATCTCCAAATACTTGGCTTCCAGGCCTGTCTGATCTAAAATTTGTATCACTTTATCAACAAAACGTTCATCATTCAGCTGTTTGACCGATAGATTGACCGAAATCACTAAAGGTTCATTCGTCATGCTGTGCCAAGCCTTCATCTGCTTGCAAGCACCTCTCAAAACCCACTCACCAATACTAGCAATTGTACCAATTTCTTCTGCTAGAGGAATGAAGTCAGCTGGAGAAATATAACCTTTGGTCGTATGATTCCAACGTAGGAGTGCTTCCACACCAATAATTTTACCCAATAAACAATCTACCTGCGGTTGATACACGATTTCGAGTTCATTCCGCTCAAGTGACTGGCGCAGATGATTTCCCATCTCCAGCTTTGTTAGGGAATTCATTGCCATCTGCTGATTAAAGAAGCTGTATGAGCTGCCGCTCTCTTTTTTGGCTATGTACATGGCAATATCCGCATTTTTGAGCAATGCTTCCCAAGTTACACCCCCATACGGATACTGCACGATACCAATACTGGCGCTAATGAAAAAAGAGCGATTCGATAACAAACAAGGCGGCTTTAAGATATCTATTAATTGTTCACAGAAGAGCTGAATCTCCTTCTCACTTGGACAATCTTCTAGCAGGATGGCAAACTCGTCCCCACCAAATCTGGCAAACGTATGATAGGAAAGATTAGATTGTCCAATACGATTAGCAACTTCCTGCAGCATAAGATCGCCCATATGATGACCATGCGAATCATTAACCATCTTGAAGTTATCCAGATCAAAGAAAAGCATAGCAAGGGATGTATGATTAATTTCGTTGTGTACAATTTGTTCTTTTAAGATCATCTGAAAATGGGCTCGATTATGTATGCCTGTCAGAACATCATGATAAGCCATGTACGATAGCATTTGTTCGGATTCCCGCAAGCGTTTGGTTGAATCGTATAATTCTTGCTGTCCTGCCAGAAGTTCTTCATTCGCAGAAGTCAAATCCTCATTTGCAAACTGTAACTCTTGTGTGCGCTCATTTACCGCTCGATATAACTTATCCCGCTGTCTAACGCTATACAGGATAAAGATGAGACCAATTAGCAGAACAAGTATAAAAGAGCTGCGTATTAATATGATTTGATGCTTAATACTCTGAACAGCACTTGCTTGCGGCAGCGCAGCAAGCTCCCATTTCGTATCCGTATGTTCAATGGTGGCTATCATTGGATTTTCTTGAAAAACAGAATCGTCACCAAAGAACGCTGTCTCTCCAGGATTGCGGATGGAAATCTGTAAATCCCCTGTATCTACATTCTTAATTCCTGCTTCGACAAGCAGATGGTCCAGATTTACACCAACAGATACGAACCCCCAAAAAACACCATCTTGATAGATTGGCTTTCGAGCGACTAAACCATAAATGCCTTGTAGTAATTGAAATGGGCCATTCATTGTCATTTTTTTAGTCTGCAAAGCTCTTAAAACTTGCTGTTGAATATTGGCACGAGGATCCTGCAGCAAATCCCAATTATATATACTTTCGTTGCCCTGAATCGGATATACGAACTTCATAACTCCTTTAGGCGCAATAATTAAATTAAACGTTGATCCCTGAGCCCCATGATAAAGAGATGCCATGTATGCCATGACTTCTTTATCGTCTTTGTTTTGCAAGTAACTCGCATCCACATAAGCTTCCAAGCTTACCATCATATTAAAATTACGGTCAATAACGGATTGTAAAGCCAATGCTCTTGAGGATAATTGGGACTGTTCCGTAATTTCAAGCTCATGGAGTAAGGAGTCCTTATACTTATTAAGAACAAACTCTGACGATGAAACTAATATGACGAAAATTAGAGCTATTATCGTGTTTTGAATCATTTTCATGCTACTCTACTCCTAAGTCATATAAAAGTTTTATGTCACAATTCGACATCATCAGACTCTATTATTTCATCTCTAAACCTTCTGATGCAATCTTTTTATTGAAGTTGGTATTACTTCGCAAAAATGAATGAGAAATAACAAGAAGGACCTAGCCTAGATTGGCTGGGTCCCTTCTTGTTTTCCGATTTTACAACGCTCCATTAATGCAGCTGAGAAAGGTCCCATCAACCCATACAAGAAAATATGAATTGAGACAACGGAGGATACATCCGCGCGGCCCTCACCCGAACTCTTTTTCAAAGGGAAGCATGAAAATGCTAGGCACCGAGCGTATACCCGCCGATACAATCAAGGTAAAGAAGGTCACCAAGACGACAATTCAGCCGTAATGCAGTTTGGTGCGTTTTGCTAAAGTTCTCACTTTATTAACTCCCATTCCTCTGCCAAAATCCCATAAACCTCATGATCATGAAAGGTGTTATAACTGAACCCGGCCTGTCTAATTGTTCCTTCATGTTTGAATTTCAGCCTCACTGGAACTGCGCGGCTCTTGAAGTTATCCGTACGAGCTCTTATTTCGATCCGGTTTAATTTCAACTCTTTCAAGGAGTAGCTCACCATACATCTACAAGAATCCGTCATGATCCCTTTCCCCTGATACCCCTCTGCAAGCCAATATCCAATCGATGTTATCTGATTGCCCCAATCAATTTCGTGAAGGCTAATACAACCTACGATCTCATTCTGATAAAAAATACCGCAATTAATGCCATTGTTTTTTGCAAAGCGGCTAAGTTCTGATTCTATAAAAGCCCTTGTGTCTTCTACTTTAGTTGTTTTATCAACCCATGGAAGCCATTTCGCTAAATAAGCACGATTCTGATTGACCAAATGGAATAAGGCATCTGCATGCCTAACTTCTAGTATCTTTAATTCGAGTTCATCACTTATTTTACATGTAAACATGATTGACCTCCGATCTTGCACTATGATTGGCATTTCCACGATTTTGTTCCTTGTTATATAATAATGCAAAGACAACCTGAACGAATGGAGAAATGAATATGGATATACATGAAATTCCCATGCATTTAATTGACGAGGATACGGATCAGCCCAGATATCAATTCGATGAAGAGGCGCTCCAAGAATTAATGAAAAGCATCGAGGAGATTGGCTTACTCTCTCCAATTAAAGTGAGGACAACGGCTGACAACCGGTACAAAATTATTTACGGGAATCGGAGATACAAAGCTAGCAAAATGCTGGGACGCCCCACCATGTCCTGTATTGTATCAACAGTAACAGATGAGTTGGAGATTTATTTGGAACAGATTGCGGAGAATCTGACAAGGGAAGGCTTTTCACCCATTGAAGAAGCCGAGGCCTTCCACAAACTTATGAATGATTCCAAATTCAGTTCCTCTATTAAATACCTTTCTAGCAAACTGGGCAAGCCAGAAACATACATCAAAAACAAATGTGATTTGTTAAAGTTTGGAAATTCAGTTAAGAAGCTGATCGTAAGCGGTACAGAAATTCGCAAAGACAAGCTGACCGAGGATCAGCTGCTGCCTATCAAAGATTTACCGATCGAACACCGTGATCCGCTAGCTTTGATTATTGCCAGAGATGAAATGCCTGTCAGTGATGTCAAAAAGATTGCTCGAATGTTCAAAGATAAAGATATTTCAGAAAGCACTAAAGGGAAGCTTCTCTATAAAACAGGTCATGATCTGGTAGAAACTTGGTCCGTCTTTCAAAACAACCGAGCAGAACGAGCCAAGCCTGCAGCTGCAAAAGCTTCGACAAAAGTGGAGAAAGCGGAGAAATCCAAGGAAGTAGTCTCGGACAATAAAACAGAAATGCCGATTCAAAGCGGGCTGCCTGCAGCTTCAACTAGTCCAACAACTAGCCCAATTCAAGCCAAACTTCTGCAAATGCTTAGCGCATTTCCTGCAGCTAGTGATATTCAAGTTGAAGCCTTAGACGTCGATGTCCATGATAAAGAACAATTTCTGAATGATCTCAATACCTTAGTCGGTAATTTGGAAAAGCATTTGGATGCGTGGAAAAAAGTTAGAGAACTTGCCGTTACCCACTAACATCCTAGTCCTGCAATTCAAGTACTCCAAGCTTCTTCGCATAGCAATGCCTTAGAAGACCGCCATACATCGGGCGGGTGAATTGAAGTGTGAAACCTGCAGCTTCTAAGTTTTTCCGACTTATCTCATTGTCAGGATGAACGGTCGCGTAGAGGTATAACATACCTTGTTCCTGCGCCCGCTGTTCCCTCAAAGCATGAAAATGCCGCTGCAGTCCTTGTCCCCTGACCGATTCATGGACAATAGATCCTTCTAGAGAAGCAACTCTTGGTAGATCTGCTTCCGGCACTCCAAACTCTCGTCCGAGATTATTGGCACTTAGACCGGGAAATGCGATAACCGTATAGGCAACAAGCTTTTCACCTTGAAAAGTGCCATACATCTCCCCCTTGTCTTGGACATATTCGTATAGTGCCTCCAAGCGGTCCATCGAATAAAGCGCATCAGAAGGAAGACGTGACACCACGTCCATCATTAATGCTTGCACTTGCGGTATATCTTGTTGCCATAAACGCCTTATTTCCAAGTTTGTAATCCTCCTCATGTTCCACTGACCAAGTAGGTCACCATGGGTTGCTGAAACCAAGTCTCATTTCGTCCGTCATTGTCTTGAGCTTTAATCTCAATCCTGCATACCATGGTGGCGTATTGGATAGATCACTGTCCTCCAAAGCTGTTAAGATTCTCGATAAGCTATAGAGCTTAGAGAACCTTAGGAACTTTGGAAAGTGTTCTATCATTTGCTTGTCTAATGGACATATCGCCGTATAGCCTCTCAGAAAGCATTCTATCTGACTGCTGAAAACCCTCTCTGTATTATCCAACACGTCGGCAAGAGCTGCAACAATATCCATCGCATACCAATGATTCATAGCATCATCATAATCAAAATCATGAAATTGCGACGTACTTGCATGCCAGAAATTGTTATCCAGTTGAAAATCATAATGAATGATTTTTCTCTCAAATCTTCCCTCTGAGTAACAAACGAATCCTCGCGAATGTAATGACACACATAGGAACGTCGCCAACGGTCCTTGCTTCGATTCTTATTGGACGAATGGATGAGCAGCTAATTTGTTCATCATACTGCCGAGGTTATCATTCAACAATGGCTGGAATTATCACGTTTGTATCTGAAATTGATATTAGCAGTTCCACTCACTAAGAGGCTTCATTTGGGATAAATGTGATAATACGCTCTATTTCCTCTGCCACTTCAATGAGCTGATCATGGAAATCTTCTTTTTGCACAACGGCAAGTTCTAGGTAACTTGCAGCTTCATGCAAACGATTTGCGGAAATACTTCCGGCAACTCCGATAAGTGTATGTATGGCCCTTTTGACAGCCTTCCAATCCTCATCAACGATACTTAGCGTTAGTTGCTCGACAAAAGTTGTATAATTTTTCTTAAACAACTGAAGCATGACAATCAGAATGCTTTCTTTTCCTTCTAAACGGGCAAGTGCAGCTTGCCAATCTATCGCTTCAATGTGCCTATAAAAATGGATTGTGTTCGTCTGACTAGCACCTATTGAAGTAGAGAGTTCTATCCATTTACTAATCACACTAAAGAGACGCTTTATATCCAACGGCTTACTAATGACGTCATTCATGCCGTATCGGATATAATCCTCATGATCCTGTTTAACAACGTTGGCCGTCAGTCCAATGATGGGGATATTCATATAGTTCGGGATTTGACGAATGTGTGCTGTCGCTTCAACACCGTCCATGATCGGCATGTGAATATCCATCAAAATCAAGTCGTATTCGTCGATTTCCAATTTTCCAATGGCTTCCTGACCATTTTCCGCTATCGTGATCTCAAATCCATGCTCCTCTAGAAACTCCATGGCAACCTGCTGATTAATTTCGTTATCTTCCACGAGAAGAATTCGCCCTTTCTTACTAACTCTGGAAGACTTGGCCTGCAAAGATCTCCTGCTTCTGGGAGATTGGTTGTGCGGATTAAACAGGGATTCCAACGTTTGATAAAGCTCTAAACGGCAAATCGGTTTAACCATGACGGCATCTGGTCTTGCGCTAATCGGAAGCTTCAGCATTTCTTCTTTACCAAGCGGTGAAGTTAAGCATATAACAAGCGTTTGTTCTCTTTGGATCGACTCGATAAATGTGTTCCATGTATCTATGCCATACATATCTTCAATTTCCATATCAAGCAGGATACAATCGTACTTGTCGTCCTCGTTCTCCAACCCCTTCATCCGTTCAAACATATCTTTCCAGGTAGGCACCTCTGAAACGATTAAGGCAAACGACTCTAACGTGTCCCGTAAGCTGCTGCGCATCAGGGGATGATCTTCGACCAGTAAAACTTGATACGTTATATGCTCTTTTGTTAAGTCCCATTCATCAGGATCAGCGAGTTCTATGACTTGAAAAGGCAGTGTAAATTTAAATTTGCTTCCTTTACCCTCTACACTCTCAGCTGCTAAAGACCCGCCCATAAGCCCAATCAAATGTTGGCTGATCGTAAGTCCTAAACCAGTTCCCCCATATTCACGGCTCGTAGATCCATCTGCCTGAGAAAAAGGATCAAAAATAAAGGCTAAACGATCTGAAGATATACCTATTCCACTATCCTCTACGGTAAAGCTAAGCTTAATTTCTTCTTTGGACGTGTGTGGTTCCAACTCAATTTGGAGCATCACATAGCCCTCTGAAGTAAATTTGATCGCATTGCTGCAAAGATTAAGCAGTACTTGCTTTAATCTTAGCGGATCCCCGAGAATATGGTTGGGAAGTTCAGCGGCTGTATTAAAAATAAGCTCGATTTGGCGACTATCGGATAAGACACTTAGTATGCTGGAGAGATCCTTAAGAAGCTCATCTAACTGAAAGCTGGTACGTTCTACTTCGAGTTTTCCCGCTTCTACTTTGGAAAGGTCAAGAACATCATTAATAATGCCTAACAGCGTATGGGAAGAAGATTTTATTTTATACAGATAATCCTTTTGATGGTCTGAGAGCGTGGTTTTCCCGAGAAGTTGGGAAAGACCAATGATACCGTTCAGAGGAGTTCTAATTTCATGACTCATTTTGGCAATAAATTGGCTTTTAGCTTGATTCGCTTGATCGGCGGCATGCCGCATGGTTACCTCTGTGAAATCATGAACCGTTCCAACAATACCTTCCAATTCACCACTCGCATCATGGTAGGCTGAAAGGGTGACACAATAATCTCGAAGCTCACCCGTAGAGGACGGAATACGCATTTCAAATCGTACGTTACCACTATTCAGGATAACTTCTTGGAAATGGGAATCCCAACGAATTTGCTCGGCATCCGGGAGAAACTCGGTTATTTTTTTGCCCAACATGTCTGCAGCTGTCGCCTGGGTCATCAGGGATACAATTTGATTAACGGAGGTAATCTTGCCTTCCTTCGTGAACCCAAGAATTCCTTCCTGTGAATTCTCAACGAGGATACGATAACGTGCTTCACTCTCCCGAATCCGCCGCTCTGCTGCTGTTCTCTCTGTAATATCTGTCGTAGAGCCGATGACTTCGACCACCTGCTCACCTTCAAATATAGGCTGTAAAGTTGTAAAGGCGATCTTACCCTTTATTTGATACTCATAAGCAACTTTGTTCCCCTTCCATGCTTCTTCAAATTTCCCAACTACAAATGTTGTGAATTCAGTGGTAAAACCTTTGATTGATTGTATATTTCTACCTAATAAATCTTGTGGATGTAGTCCGAGATTTCGTAACAACCGGCCATCAACCATAGAATAAATGAATTGATTATGAATTTTCTTAAGTTTAAATGTAATGCCGGGCTGCAGCCGAAGAATGTCCACTAACTCTTGTTGAATATGACTTACCTGACTCCTTAGCTCCTCTGCCTTTAGGAAATAGCGGATTAGCGCTGCTGCGAATAAGCCCCCTCCCAAATGCAGAAGTAAAGCTGGAATGACTAACCGGGCAACAGGAATATGATAGATGAGTACCATATCAACGAACAAAACGCTGATAGGACACATAATTAAAAATGTCCATTTTCTCCAATAGCCATGAATGTAATGATTGGTTAGCGCAGTTCCCGCAAATATGAGCAGTCCCAGTGTAGAGATTCGAAAGAAAACAGAAGGATCTATCAGCGTCCTGCCAATAATCATAATCATGGTGGCAATAAAACCAGAGATTCCTCCACCAATGAATGTAGCCATCAGAATGGCAATCGCTTTTAAATCCAATATATGTCTTGCAGTAACATGTACGCCAAGAAAAGTTAGAATGACACCATAGATCCCATGCATCAGACCTGCTATTAGGCGAAATTTCCATCTTGATGTGGCTTTTAATCTAGGAGAATAGAAAATCTCGATAGACAAGAAAATAAAAACAGCCAGTATCGAGAAATTGTTCAGTAGATCTTTGAGCACAACTATTCACCTCACCGCTTAATTACACACCTTAAATCGCTGAAAGATGCACAAATTTATAACCAACACCCCAGACGGTTTTAATATACTGAGGTTCCTTTGGATTCTGTTCTATTTTTCTACGGAGATTCGTAATATGTACATCAATGGCGCGATCATTCACGATTTCGCCCATCCGATATAAAGTATCTATAAGCTCATCGCGTCTAAACACTCTGCCAGGATAGTGAATAAAACGTTTCATAATTTCAAATTCCGAATTGGTGATATCAATTTTTTGATCTTTGATCACAATCAACCTGCGCTCTACATCCAGAGTAAAGTCAGGATATTGTGACTCTGATTCTGTCCCTTCCGACACACCGCAAGCAGGAACCTGTATGTCCGCCATACGAAGCGAGGCTTTGATCCGTGCTTTTAACTCTTGCATGCTAAATGGCTTACAAAGATAGTCATCAGCCCCAATATTAAAGGCCTCTACCTTCTCCTTAATGTTTGTTTTTGTCGATATCACAATAATAGGAACGGAACTTAGCCCCCTAATGGCCCCGCATAGCTCTAACCCCTCATAATCTGGCAAAACAAGATCTAATAAAATCACATGAGGCTGAAAATGAATGATTTCCCTCAAACCGTCATGTCCATTTACGGATTGCTTCACTTCAAATTGATCTTCCGAAAGATACATGCTTATCATTTGTCCAATAATGATGTCGTCTTCGATAATAAGCACCTTAATCACTAATACCCCTCCTTTATACCTATTTTGTTTCTCTCACCTATTATAATATGTCGAATTATGGCAGGTCTAGACTATTTTTTACCAGAAATATGAAAAACAAAAACGCCATAGAACCGATAGTCCCTGTCATGGCGCTAGGATGACTCTTATGTATTCGCAATTCGATTGCATGCAAATCTATCAAAAATCTCGGGTACTTCGCTTGCTTCTACCGGTGCTAAACATTATTTTTCCTAATAGTTCACTAATGAATCTAACACTTCCACTCTTCTGAAAAAAGTGAAAAGACCAAGCTCTGACCGCACTCGGGTCATAAACTAGGCCTTTATCTTATAGTTGTTACATATTCTCTCAGACATGCTTGCTATTCATGGCAATCATTTAAGGAAATCGAAACAACTTCGTTATTTCTTATGGTTTCGTTTGCAGTTTTACCCACATAGACTTATTTCGGAATTCTTCCTCCGCTCCCAACTCTCTCCCAAACCATGAAGGTACTTTAAAGAGCCGCGCAGCTTCAACATCTGGAAACTCGACCTCGACAACCAGGAGATCTACTTGTTTATATTCATCAATTTCAAAATGGAGCCCCTGAACATCAACCGTGGTGCGAATCTTCTCCATTGGGATTAACCCCGTACGTTCAAGCAGCTGCTTATAGATAGGCTCCGATATGTTATATTCAATCTCTTCCCGAACCAAGCCATGTCCCGATTTGTACGTATGTGTAAAATGCGACAATCCAGAACTATCCACCAGCTGGCGCACTCTGATTTCTTGATCCTCCGAGAAGGCCAAATAGGTTTGATAGATGTACTGCTTTGAAACTAGCGTTATCTCATTATTGTCCAGTTCAGCCGCAGGGAACGCGGGTAATAGGAACTTTCTTTCGATTTCGGCACTCATTGGTGTGACCCCTTTCCAAATAAATCATGTTTTCTTCATCATTTTACCACGCTATCATGAAAAAGACTCCCCTAAAGGAAGCTTTCCCCCTTCTCATCGATTAGACTGATTCAAAGATCGGAATCGAGCTGGAGATACCTCATTCCACGCCCGAAACATTTTACCAAAATGAAATTCATCGGCAAATCCGCATGCAGTTGCAATAGCTTTCATGGGTTCTTCTGTTAGCAGCAGCAGTGTTTTGGCTTTCTCATTGCGAATCCGGTTCAAGTACTCTTTGGGTGAAACGCCTACTTGCTGCATGAACATTTTTCGTAACTGGGAGACGGAGATATGGAATGTTCGCGCGAGTTCTTCCATCCTCAGGGGCCGATTATAGCAGGTTTCTATCCAAAACTTCGCTTGTTGAAATGCTTTCATATACGGGTCCGTTGACGTGTTCGTATCCCTCATGAAATGAATCAATCGTGAAAGGACATATTGGAATTCAGCCTGTCTTTCGTGCGGGTCTGGGCTCTGTAACGTCCCTATCTGCTTGAACTGCTCTTGAATCCAGACTGCTTGCTCCGGAGAATACAACTTATTAAAAGGCAATTGAAGTGAGTCCAAATGAACGGGCTGCAGCCAGGTTTGGTTCTCATAGGGGATGTCGAAAGCATCAAACAGAAGCATACGAATATAGAGCGGTTTTTCCACAGATGATGTCATGGTCAACGTAAAACCCGGCTTTAAGTAGAAGAGCATACCCGATTGTACCTTCAGTATCTCTTCATCAAATGAATGTGTAAATTCTCCTTCTCCACTCATAATCCAGTAAAAAGAATGAACATCTGTTGTATTCCGAATGTCTTTCCAGCCTGGAACAGGAAGCTTCTCATAGGTCAGACGAAGATGATACATCCGGTGCTCTTTCGTTTCCATTCATTCACCACCTTCAAAGCGATTTTGACAAATATTAAAGTTCTTTATCCATAGAAAATAGCCTTTCTTCCATGATACGCTTTACTAAACATACATGAAAGGGGCTTTTCCTTTGATTCGTACTTTTCAACAACACTCTCTACGCCATACCCGACTTCTTGATGGATTGTGGGACTTCATAACGGATCCAGGAAATGTAGGGATAATGGAACAATGGCATGCCAAGTTTCCATCCGATTCCCGAAAGCTTGTGGTTCCTTCTTGCTGGAATAACGAATTAGGCTATTACGATTATATCGGCGCTGCGTGGTATCGCACGTATTTCGACACCGCACAGGAAGCCAATATTCGACTGTGCTTTGAAGGAATTCTTCATCATGCCGATGTTTATGTTGACGGTCATCACCTCGGTTACCACTTTGGCGGCTACACCCAGTTCTCCAAGGTCATCCCTCATCTAGCGAAGGGAAAGCATGAATTAATTATTCGTGTAGACAGCACCCTTGATTGGCAGACACTGCCCACAGATATCGCAGATTGGTACTCTTATGGTGGAATCATACGTTCTGTCGAGCTTCAGGAGCTTCCTGATGTTTATATTGAATCTTTGAAAATCGATTATCAACTAGAGGGCGATACCGCAGATATCCAGCTGGAAGTAAAGTTAAACTCCTTGAGCTCGGTTGATAGTCAAATTATTGTTAGTGCCTCTACAGAAGGACTAGCTTTCTCAGAATCACCTGTCCATATCGCGGCGGGCCAATCTTCACAGCTTTCGCTCCGAGGAAGCCTCGAAAACATCCGTAAATGGGATGTTGGACATCCCGAATTATATATGTTCACGGTCCAAGCAGGAGAAGATGATCTTATCGATCGGACAGGATTCCGTACCATTGAAGTCAATAACAGCCAAATCCTCCTAAATGGCAAAGCGCTGTATTTGCAAGGAGTGAATCGACACGAAGAGCATCCCGAATGGGGATTTGCTTTTCCGCCTAAGCTTATGCTGAAGGATTTGGATATTTTGACCGATATGGGCTGCAACATCGTTCGCGGCTCGCACTACCCACAAAGCCAGTTCTGGATCGATTTGCTTGATGAACATGGAATGCTCCTGTGGAGCGAGATCCCGATGTGGGGCTGTTTTATGAGCAAAGAAACGCTGGCTAGTCCCCTATTCGCAGAACGCGGCTTGCAAATGTTAGACGAAATGATAAGCCGTGATTATCATCACCCTTCGATCATTTTCTGGGGGGCCCATAACGAAATAGATACTCGCACGGATGAAGCACTTACGCTTACTAAGAAATTCGTTAGCAAAATTCGCAGCATGGATACCAGCCGCCTAGTTACGTACGCCACGATGCATCCTGAGGAAGACATTGTGCTATCCTATTTCGATGTCATCGGAATCAACAAATATTACGGCTGGTATCAAGGAAACGTGAACGGATTCCGTGACATGCTTCAGCAGTATTATCAAAATGCAGAATCACAAGGCGCCAGTGGTAAGCCCGTCATCATGAGCGAGTTTGGCGCTGCAGGCATCTTCGGAGATGCTGGATGGGAGCCTCGCTTGTTCAGTGAAGATTATCAAGCTGACGTTGTGCAGCAGGCTTTACAGATCTTCCGCGAGGATCCCCGCATCGTCGGCACATTGATTTGGCACTTCGCCGACATTCGCGTCGATGTGCGCAGTGACCGTCCTTACTTCCGAGATCGGGCGCGGAGTTTTAACAACAAGGGGCTGCTTAATGAATATCGCAAGCCTAAGCTGGCTTACCGATTGGTGAAGGAGATTTATCGATCTAAGAATTAACTACTAAAAAGTAAAATCGTAGAAAAGACGTTCAAATCAGGCAATCACCCGGTTTTGAACGTCTTTTTTGCTTCCCGTTTGTATGTACTAGCCTTTGAGTGATCCCGCTGTTATACCAGAAATAATCCGTTTATTGAAAATGGAGATTACAAGGATTGACGGAAGGGTTGTCATCACAATGGCCGCAAACATCGGTGCAAAATCCGTTGCGTATTGACCCTGAAAACTCAAAAGTCCAATAGGAAGTGTCATTTTATTGGCATCGTTAATGAATGTTAGTACAACCAGTAGTTCATTCCAGATTCCAGCAAAGTTTATAATGCCAACCGTCATAAGCGCCGGTATTAATAAAGGCATCAAAACTCGCCAATAAACACCGTAAACCGTACAGCCATCAATAATGGCCGCTTCCATAATTTCTTTGGGAATGGAACTCATAAAACCGCTTAGCACCAGCACCGATGTAGGTAGAGCAAAGGCAACATAAATAAGAATCAAGCCGATTTGCGAATTCATCAGATTTAATTTAGAGAAGAATATAACCAAAGGAATGAGTGTTGCTTGCAGCGGAACCATCAAACCGATGAGAAAATAAACTAATGTGCCTTTCGATGCTTTCCACTTTAATTTAATAATCGCAAAAGAGGCCATTGAACCTATTAGTAAGACTAGAAGTAAAGTGACCGTCGTAACGAGTACCGAATTATAAAAATAACGGCCTGTCCCCCCTGTAATCCATGCATTTATGTAGTTTCCCCACAGCCAATGCAGTGGAAGTTCCCAAGGACGTTCAAAAATTTCCGGTGTTTTCTTGAGTGAATTTACAATAAGCCAAAACAGAGGATAAATATAGACAAGCGTTCCTAATCCCAAAAATAAATAAGTGAACAGCTTTTGAATGGGGCGAATCATTTTTGAACCTTGCTCCATACGCGTACCTCCTTCCTTAATCTTCGATATCTTTGGTAGAAATTAATTTATTAATAACAAACGTAACGATTAAGCACATAACTAGTAAGATGACAGCTAATGAATTACCGTAGCCATATTCCAACTGACCAAAAGAACGTTTTTGCAAATAACCGACCAGTGTTTGTGATACATTGGCAGGTCCCCCACCCGTCATGACATAAACAAGATCAAAAAACCTTAAGGAACCAATAGAAATGAGAATGGCATTCACTTTAATAATCGGTTTAAGCAATGGCATGGTGATATGCCATACCAATTTCCATCCGATAGCACCTTCAAGACGCGCGGCCTCATAGATTTCCTCGGAAATATTCTGTATCGCAGCAATGAACAGGATCATGGTATACCCAATAAATTGCCAAGATACAACCGCTGTAACTGCCCACATCACCGTTTTGGGTTCAGACAACCACAGGTGCTTTAGTGAATCTAGCCCCAGCCAATCAAGTAAATTATTAATAATACCGATCTGCGGATGATATATAAATGTCCACATCATACCCACGGCGACACTCGATAGGAATGCTGGCATAATGAAAACAAGCTTAAAGAAATCTTTCCCTCGTACGTTTCCTGTCAGAATCAAGGCCAGAAAAAAACCAAATGGCAGTTGAATCACCAAACTTGTCACCAAGAGAAATAACACGTTACGGATCGTTATAAAAAAAATATCATCATCTGAAAACATACGCGTATAATTGTCCAACCCTATAAACTTCATCGGATTCAGAACATCCCAATCAAAAAAGCTCAAATAAATCGATGCGATGATGGGGATGAAAACAATAGCCGAATATAGAAACAGGGCAGGGGTTATAAAGAATGCAATAGTCGAGACTTTTCTCAGCATTTTATCCATAAACAACCACTCCATTATTGTTTTGATGAAAAAAGGGAGAAGAATATCTTCCCCCACCCATTAAGAAAATTTTATTGATCTAGCGGTTTTTCTCCGTATAAGCTTGCAAGCTCTTGAACGCATCTTCCGGTGATTTGCCTGCTAAGATAGATTGGATCGTGTTGTTATATTCGTCCCCAATCTTCGCACCCAGTCCCACATCATAAAAGATGAACATCCCTTTCATTGTGGACATTTGATCTTTTAATTCTTTACTTAACGCTGGCACTTTAGCTGGATCTAAAGTAACTTTAGTAGCTGGAATGTCTCCTTGCTCTTCACCAACACGTTTTTGTGTTTTGTCCTCGGACCATACTTTCAGATATTTAACAGCTGCTTCTTTGTCTTTTGCCGTTGAACTTATCACTAAGTTAAATGCAGGTTGACCCAACCAAGTGTCAATATCCCCTTTTCCATTCGGAAATGTTGGGAATTTAGCAATGCCCACGACATCCTTCACCTTGGAATCGGTATTTACCAACGTATTGATTGCCCAACTGCCAGTAACCATCATGGCCGCTTGCCCATTTTGGAACATGCTCGTCATTGCACTGTTGTCGATACTAAGGAACCCTTCTGGGAACGCCTTCATTTTTGTTAATTCTTGCAATACACGCCCTGTTTCGATGTAAGAAGGATCAAGCCAAGTTCCTTTGCCCTCCATTAATGCATTAAATGGTGCGTCGCCGCCAATCCGATTGGCTACAAATTCACTAAATAAGGCACTAACCCAAGCATCTTTGGCACCCATGGCAATCGGTGTCACTTTATTTTTAACCAACACATCAATCACATGCTTTAACTCATCGTACGTCTTAGGTACCTCAAGGTTATACTTTTTGAAAATGTCTTTATTGTAGTACATAGTAGCTGCCGCGAAATTAACCGGAACACCATAAATTTTGTCATTGAATGTTAATAAATTAAACGCTCCAGAGATAAAGCGATCTTTCCACGCTGGATCTTTATCCAGATATTCATTAAGCGCCAGCACTTTTCCTGAATCCGCATACGTTTTTAATTTACCGGCAGCATGCAGAGTGAACACATCCGGCGCTTCATTTCCAGCGATTTGAGCATTTAATTTCGGATAAAAAGCTGTACTAGGAAGATGTGATACTTCAAAAGTCGCGTTCACATCTGTTCTTGCATTAAATTCTGCAAGCAGATCTTTCTGAATATTGATCCCCTTGTTTTCCGGCTCTAACCAATCAAATTCTTTCATTTTTATCTTATCTTTTGGCTTTGCAGCCGCTTCTGTTACTTTTGGAGCATCACTAGCTTTGGGTGCCTCACTTACTTTCTCGGTCCCGCAAGCAGACAATACTGCAGTGAGTGCAAAAATAGTAGTGATTGATGCTGAAAGCCTTTTAACCTTTTTCATTTAAACCCTCCTCTATCATGTTTTACAATCTAAGCTTAGATGAAATGGGTTCAAACGAGTATGCGGTATTGCCTACTTCTTGGTTGAATCTGCCGACCTCTTCTCATCTTTTCGCGGTAAGGTTAACGTGATCACTGTGCCTTGCCCTATAAAGCTATCAATCTGCAAGCCGAATCTCTTTCCGTAATGCAATTGAACCCGCTGATGGACATTAATCAATCCAATCCCCATACCTGAATCATCAACAGTCACTTGCAAATTTTCCCGAATCTGCGCTAGTCTTTCAGCCTCGATACCGTTTCCGTTATCACTTATGGAGATGATAAATAAGTCATCTTCAAAAAAACCGCGAATATCAATAAGCCCTTGGTCAATCTTCATTTCCATACCATGAATAATCGCATTTTCCACCAACGGCTGCAGAATAAATCGCGGAACTAACAAGGGCAGCGCCATCGCATCTATGTCGATAGAAATGGTAATTTTATCTCCATATCGATAGTGCTGAATATAGACATACTTATTGACGTTGTCCAATTCCTTGTCGAGGGGAATGTACTCTTTTCCCTTGATTCCTTCCCGCATTAAATCACCCAACGCTTTGGATAATTTCCCTACTTCAGGAACGTTATTCATGCGCGCAAGCCAATTGATTGTTTCTAGTGTATTAAAGAGAAAATGAGGGTTAATTTGGAACATTAAGTATTTTAACTGCGACTGTTGTTTCAACAATTCCTCTTGATAAACGGTATTGATTAAATGATGAATACGATCAATCATCCGGTTAAAGTTTCGACTCATAACCCCTATCTCATTGCGGGAATTGTAATTAAATTGAATATCAAAGCGATCTTTCTCCACGTCTTTCATCATCGCGGAGAGCTGACGAATAGGTTTAGATATACTGTTCGACACAAAATAGGCGATTAATAAAGCAACGACAATACAGATAATGAAGATAACAAACATCCAATTTTTCAATTCAATAGACGTTTGGGAGTATTTAGCATCCGGAATGACACTGACGATCTTCCAATCGGTATTCCCGATGGCATGATAAGTAATGATATAGTTAATCCCGTCCATCATCTCGCTAGTATGATCTTGTTCAGGTCCATGCAACACGCGATTTATATACGGGTAATCGGGGGTCGTATTGATCAAGGATTTATTCGAATGTGAAATGATTCTTCCATTCTGATTGATAATATACATTTCGCCTTCATTGTTTAATTTCGTTTGCGCAAAAACCGAATATAAAGCGTCTTCTTTAAGATGAAGTTCAAAATAACCGATTTTCTTCAGGTTTCCTACATCAAACATAGAACTTCTAGCTGTAATCGTTAGCTGCTTGGGGTTCGTATTCATCCAAACTAAATTGCCCTCATTCTCTTTCAGTACATCCCAATCGTGTATGTCCAAATCATTGGATTTCAAGACATTTCCGGATGGAAAGACATCTTTATTTAAAGCGTAAAGGCTGATGTCCTGTATGTCTTCGCTATCAATGATGGCACCATCCAACAAGAGCTTAATTTTGTTGATTTCGTCTAAATATTCCAACTGACTCTGAAAGCCTAGATTGGCTTTTTTAAGAGCATCCCTTATTTCTTTATTCGTAAAAAGGGAATAATACACCCGCTTGACTTCCTTCATCTTGAATTCAATATTTTTGCTTACTTCGGTTAACAAATCAGTGGTGTAAGCGTTTGTTTTTTCCTGTATGAGCGATCGAGATTTTTGATAAGTTAACGTGCCGATCACAGCTAATGGAATAAGGTTCAAAATAAGGAAGGACACTAGTAATTTTTTTTGAATCTTCATGTCTAGTATCCATTGCCGCAACCTGCTTGCTGGCTGGTTACGCATCATTTAAGTGTCCACCTCGTTCATCATGCCTAACAAATAATTGCTTACGAAAATCGTTTGGCGTTTGCCCATAATGTTTTTTAAACATTTGTCCAAAATACCTGGAATCTCGAATTCCCACCCGACTGGCTATTTCAAATACTTTAACCTGGGGGTCTGCTAGCATATCCACAGCTTTTTGCATACGAATTCGGGTGAGTGTATCCGAGAAGTTTTCTCCCGTTTCCTTCTTAAATAAGCGGCTCAAATAATCTGGATGATAATGAAGCATGTCCGCAACTTTGGCAATGGTCATTTCCTGCATGTAATTTAATTCTATATATTCAATGATTTGAGCAATCACTTCATTTAATTTTGATATATCACTATCCGGTACCAACATGCCTTGCAGGGTAAACGAATATTCCTTCAGCTGATGCCGCAGACCAAGCTCTAACGCATTTCGCTGACGGTCTTCTTGAATCACTTGTTTAGCTTTTCTGCAAGCCAACATGATTTCATCTGGATCGGTAGGTTTTAATACAAAACCGACTGCCCCCAATTTTATTGCTGACATTGCGTAATCCAACTGGTGGTACGCCGTAATAAACACCCATTTGATGGATGGATTCTCTACTTGTATCAGCTCCATTAATGCTAGTCCGTCTATACCAGGCATCTTAATATCAGTCAATACTAGATCTGGATGAACAGCTCGAATCAGCTCAAGTGCCTCCAATCCATTAGCCCCTAACCCTACTAAATCAAAGCCTTCTTCTTCCCAATCTAAAGACTGCAAGCCCATTCGAGTGATCGGCTCATCATCAGCAATAATCATCCTAATCACGTATAATCCTCCCACCTGAAGTAAGTGAGTTCATTATCATTGTTTTTGTTTAATAGATCAATGAATATTTGCCACCAAGTTTAATTTATAATAACTATGCCAAAAACGCCCTCATCCATTTGGACGAGAAGCGCTTCTACTCGGTGTGCCATGAGACACATAATCGTTATGCTTTAAAACTTCTTATACGGCAGAAACTTGCCGTTTAATGTGACGATTACACGATCGCCATTCGGATCTTCTCTCTTGTCAATATGCATCTCATAGTCAATGGCGCTCATAATACCATCCCCGAACTTCTCGTTCAGAATTTCTTTGAAAGCAGGACCATACACCATGATAATCTCATATAATCTATATAACGCTGGCTCCGAAGGGGGCATCTGTATGGCGTTCCCGCGAAACGGAGGTGTCGTCAACGAAGCAGTAACTTCCGGACTCAACGCCAAGATTTCACCGACTTTGGCTGCTTGCTCAGGTGCCATCGTCGCTTGACCCAATAAAGCAGTCGCAACCCAAACCTCAGCTGCCCCGACTCGCTCAGCAATTTCCTGCCAAGATAGCTTCTTCTCGGCTTTAGCCTGCAAAATAATCATTGTGCTGTTTGTTCTGTCCATCTTCACACAACCTCCGATATAAACAGATAAGGGTTATACCAACTGCTTTTGGGTTAGTCCCGTTTTGACTTGTTTACGAATTACCCCTACAGATAACAGGATGCTGATTTCATACAGTAATAACATCGGTAAAATAACGAGAACATCGGACAATAAATCGGGAGGTGACAAAACAACCGACATTACGATGAGTATGAAGTAGGCATATTTCCGTGATTTTCTTAGCAGTTGTGGTTTGAGTAACCCAAGGTATGTCAAAAACATGACAACCGCTGGAAGTTCAAATAATACAGCGATGGGAACCGTTAATCGAAACATGAATGTAAAATATCCGCTCACTGTATACATCGTTTGAAACTGATTTTCCGCCAACCCCATCAAAAAATTCATGACCATTGGAAAGAGGATGAAGAAACTAAAACTTAAGCCCGTAATAAACAAAAAAAACAAACCAGGAATAAACGCGAGCGTGGCTTTTTTTGCATTCTCAGGCATCGCCGGAACCATGAATTTCCATACTTGGTATGTGATTAAAGGGATCGTCAAACACAGTGCAGAAGTGGCAGCTATTGCGAAATACACCCAAACCACATCACCTGGACTGAGAATCGTTAATTTTCCATTGACACCCTTTATGAGAAATTGATAAATATCCCCCACGAATAAAAAAGAAAAGAGGAAAAACACAAGAAAGCCAACTCCGCTAACGATGATACGTATACGAAGCTCTTCCATGTGATCAACCAATGACATTGTTTTATCCATCATCTGTCGCCCCCATCTCTTTTCCAGTCATGCTAGCTTTAAACGTTACCATTAAAAAAATGAAGGGACTTATGATTCCGTCCCCACATTTTTCATGTTTTAAGTCATTTTTCATACTTTGTGATCAGATGTTTTCCCTTCTATTTCCTTTTCATCAAGACTCTGAAAGACCTCACGGGAACCTTTTTTAAATTCCGACAACGTCCTTCCGAAAGCACTGCCAATCTCAGGCAGCTTGCGTGGCCCAAAAATGACAAGAGCAATAATGAGAATTAATATCAGACCGGGAACCCCTATATTACTTATCATTTTGTCACCCCTCCATGTATAATGTCATCTAGACTTACTGGTGTCTTACCTCATTTCAACGGCCGATTTGCCGTGAAGATACTCCAGCAATTCATCTTTCAGGTCGTTATAAACGGACTGATGAATCACTTCGCGCCGTACACGGGGACGTTTGATCGGAACGGTGATGACCGTCTCCACGGTTGCGGACGGGCCATTAGTCATCACTACGATCCGGTCGGATAAAAGAATCGCTTCATCAATATCGTGGGTCACCATGATAACGGTATCTGTACCGCCCTTAGAACTGTCATCGCCATTACCGTCTTCCGTGGGCTTCCACAGGCTGACAAGCTCATCTTGAAGACTGGCCCGCGTGAGTGCGTCCAACGCGCCGAAGGGTTCATCAAGAAGAAGCACCTGGGGGCCAACCGCGAATGCGCGTGCAATGGCTGCGCGCTGCTTCATACCGCCGGAGATCTCATCTGGCCGCTTATGCCGGTGCTTCCACAATCCGACCACACTGAGATAATGCTCGACAATAGCGTTCTTTTCAACCCGTGAACGATCGGGAAAAACGGCGTCTACAACCTCGTAAACATTCCCCCATACCGTGAGCCACGGCAAGAGAGAGTAGTTCTGAAAGACGACGCCTCTGTCGGGACCGGGACCGGTAACAGGCGACCCGCCCAGGAGTACCTTACCGGTCGTTTGTTTCTCCAGTCCGGCGACGATATTGAGAATCGTCGATTTACCGCACCCCGAGTGTCCGATCAAGGAAACGAACTCTCCTCTTTCGATGTTCAAGTTGATATTTTGGAGGACTTGGAAATCGCCCTTCTTTGTTGGATATACCTTGCTGATGTTCTCTAAGCTCAGATAGGACATTCCGTCACCCCCCATAGTTGAATCGTTTTTCGATATAATGAAAGCCTCGATCCAAAACAAGACCGACTAGGCCGATGAGCACGATAGCGGAGATGACCCGTTCCAGACTGAGCGCATTCCAGCTATCCCAGACGAAGAACCCGATACCAGTTCCGCCTGAAAGCATTTCTGCTGCGACGATCACCATCCAGGCGATTCCAAGACTCAGCCGCAGACCGGTAAGGATATACGGCAAAGAGAAGGGAATAAGCACCTTTGTCAGGTACTTCCATCTCGAAAAGCGGAAGACCGCAGCTACGTTTCGGTGGTCCTTAGGAACCGACGCGACGCCGAGGGCAGTGTTCACGACCGTCGGCCACAGCGACGTGATGAAGATAATAAAGATCGTGGCCGGACCAACCGAATGAAATACGGCCAGCCCAATGGGGAACCAGGCCAACGGGGACACTGGTCTGAGCACTTGGACAATCGGGCCTAAGAGATTTCTAAAGAATGGCGTCGCACCCATGACGATCCCTAGCGGCACCGCAACTAGCGCGCCCAATAGGAATCCGGTGAACACCCGCATCAGCGAGGCGACAAACTGCAGCCCAATCCCCTTATCGTTAGGTCCGTAGTTATAAAACGGGTTGGCGACAAGCTCCCAGAAAGTGGCTAGCGTACTCATGGGACCAGGAAGTGCTTTACCTGAGAAGCGGCTCGTCACCTCCCACAACAGAATGAGGAGCGCCATGCTCCCGATCAAGTAACCTGTCTTGTGCAGCCCGTTCGTCAGGCCGTTCTTCCAGTGGGGGGGGAAAGCGAGACGTTTCGCTGATAACACCGTATGCGTGACACTTTGTTCCATTTGCTTACTCATCGCGATCAACCTCCGTATTGTTTTAACGAACCAGCCGGATCTTTCGGGTCAAATGTAGCGCCATCCAATTTAAGCTGGAACGGCTTCATGTCGTCGTCGGGAATGGCTATCTTCATTTCGCCCGCGACCTCGCGGTACAGGTCTTTCATGATCAGCTTGTCGGCAATCTCCTCGTATTTCGGGTGTTCGTTCAAGTATTTGAACCGGACGTACTGGCTCATAAAGAACATGGCATGAGCTTTGCGCGGAAAGTTCACACTACCGTCCTTGTGAAAAAGCATGTAGTCGTCCTTGTAGACGTGTTCGCCCAGGTCAGCGCCAAGATCGTATTTACCGAGCAAGCGATTCTCGATCGTTTCGGCTGGGGCGTTAACGTAGGCCTGATGGCCGATCACCTTGGCAGCCTCTTTGCGGTTATCCAAATTATCGAGCCACTTCGACGCTTCGAGGATGGCCTTCATGACGGCCTTCACCTCATCGGTGCGGCCACTCCAAGCCTTGTTGAGGACGAGAGCCTTCTCGGGGTGATCCTTCCAGATGTCCTGGGTGGAAATATGAGTGAATCCTATTTTCTGCGCGACAGCCACTCCACCCCAAGGTTCACCCACGCAGTACCCATCCATATTGCCCACTTTCATGTTGGCAACCATCTGCGGCGGCGGGATCGTGATGATCTTTACCTTGGTCTGGTTTATTCCAGCCGCCCCCAACCAGTAGCGAAGCCACAGGTCATGCGTTCCCCCGGGGAAGGTCATGGCAAAAGTCGTCTCGCGCTCTGCCATTTTCTTTTCGATAATACGCTTGGCCGCCTTCAGGTCTCGAAAGCCGGCATCTTTGAACTCGTTGGAAAGTGTAATCGCCTGTCCGTTCGTGTTGAGCATCATCGCGATCGGCAACTCGCTGCCGGCCGTACCGCCGACCCCAGTGTAGACGGAGAACGGCATACCGAAGAGACAGTGAGACGCATTCAGATCTCCGGAGAGCAATTTATCACGTACCGCAGCCCATGAAGCTTCCTTGGTAACTTCCACGTCCACGCCGTATTTCTTAAAGAGGCCGAGTTCTTTAGCCATGACGACCGAAGCACAATCCGTCAGCGGAATGAAACCAATCTTGATCTTATTTCCCAGCATTGGGGTTGCGCTGTTTGAAACAGTCTTTATCTGTTCAGTCTTATTTACTCCGCATGCGGCAAGCAGGGCGCTAGGTACCAGCAATGCGGCTCCAGCCATACCCGTCTTTTTCAAGAAATCTAGTCTCGTCATCTTATTCTCGCTCATCGGATCTCTCCCTCATCATCGTCAAGTGAAACAATTTGATTTCTTCGTTTATAAACTTAAATAAAATTGCAAGCTTCATTTGTTCCCTTCCTGTGAAATCCCCTTTCCTATCGACCGAAAAATCTCTCTCTAAGCGCTCTTATCCGCCCCCCTAGATCAAAAAGAGCCCTGCACAAACTCTCCCCATTCTGTCCCATAGCCAATCATGCGACGCGAATTGAAAAAAAGTGAATGCAGGGCTCCATTGCCCTAAGTAATGCCGACCTAATTGTCAACATCACCTATGTTACTATTCATAACATAAATAACTAAATATTAACTACTCTGTTCCTCGTAGGTGTTTTATATTTATTATTCTATCCAAAAAATACAATTAGTCAAGACATTTGTGTTATGTTATTTAACATGATTTTCAAATATATTACATAAACATAACATATAAGTTACATCGCGAAATAAACTTAGACAGTTACGATCCTGATGCAAGATTACTTCAGTCAGTTATAACACTTTTCCTGCCGATCGAATGATATACGATCCTCAAACAAAAAAAGGGACCTAGCCAACGGGGCCAGGTCCAAAGTTTATATTAAAAAAGGGGGGTCTTGTTAATTATAATACACCTACTTTGTTAGAGAACTGTAACAGGAATGTTCCAATTGTGTTACAAAAAAGCGATTCTATTCGAATCGCTTTTTTGTAATGGATTTTTTGTACATACTACAGAATGTAAATCTTTAGGAATAGGGGTTAAACAAGTGAAAGTTAATGACGCAATTGTGGAACAAATCAAACAGCAAGCTGTGAAGCTGAGTACCTTCGAAGATTTGGATGTATTGGTGGAAGCAATCGGAGATAAAAGGTACATTTTACTGGGTGAGGCTACGCATGGAACCTCGGAATTTTATAAGCTGCGTATGGAATTAAGCCGTAAGTTGATTGAAACGAAAGGATTTTCTTTTATTGCTGTTGAGGGCGACTGGCCTTCCTGCTATGAGGTTAACCGTTATGTGAAGCAATACAAAGATACTAAGCCGAACTCCCGTCAGGTCTTGGAAGAAGCTTTTAATCGCTGGCCAACGTGGATGTGGGCGAATGAAGAAGTTCTCGAGTTGATGGATTGGCTTAAACAGCACAATGAAGATAAACCGCAGGAACAGCGAGTCGGGTTCTATGGTCTAGACGTCTATAGTTTATGGGAGTCACTGGAAGAGATCGAACGTTATTTGAAGGAAAAAGGCACGCCAGAGCAATTAGCTTTAGCGCGGGAGGCTTTTAAGTGCTTCGACTCTTACGAGAAGGAAGGACAAAATTATGGGGTTTCGGCGGCTTTTTACGGCGAAAGCTGTAAGGATGAGGTTGTGAAGCTGCTTCAAGCGCTTCACGCGAAACGCGTGCGGTACGAAGAAGACAGCGAAGCAGCTCTAAGCGCGGAATTGAACGCGCTTGTTGCTGTGAACGCTGAGGATTACTACCGCACGATGGTTCGTCACGACGCGGACTCGTGGAACGTCCGCGACCGACACATGGTCAGCGCGCTGCGCCGCCTCGTCGACCACCACGGCCCAGACGCCAAAGTCATCGTCTGGGAGCACAACACGCACGTCGGCGACGCGCGTGCAACAGATATGATGGCCGACGGTATGGTGAACGTCGGCCAGCTCTTGCGCGAAGCGCACGGCGAAGCCGATGTGTTCGCTATCGGCTTCGGCACTTACCGCGGCACGGTCATCGCCGCGACATCCTGGGGCGCGCCGATGGCGACGATGCAAGTACCACCTGCCCAGCCGGGCAGCTGGGAGGAGCTTATGCATCGCGCCGGCGCGCATGATCAGATCCTCCTGCTGCACAAGGAGGATCCTATTCTCGGGCACGAGGTGCTGGGGCACCGTGCCATCGGGGTCGTGTACCGCCCTGCTCATGAGAGAGGGAATTATGTTCCCTCTCTTATGGCTCGGCGGTACGACGCCTTCGTGCATGTGGATGAAAGCCATGCGCTTCATCCGCTTACCCTAAAAAAAGTGCTTGTGTGAACTCACACAAGCACTACCTATAACAAAAGCATATCCGCCTACAGCTACACCTATAAATACAACTTTATTGATGCTATTTCCACATGCCCCCTGCAAATGTTCCATAACAGAGACCGTCGATTCATTCATCCAATCTTGCTCTGCATTGAGGTATGTTAAATCGGGATCAATCGTCAACTATGCACAATTGAGGTTGCTGGATGAATAAATCCCTAATGTGTTCAGAAATGTTGTACAAACTGCAACTTCAAGTTGCGAAATAGCCTTTGGGCTTGTGAATTGGTAGAAAATACAACATTGGTAACCACAATAGCCTATTTGCCCTCAAGAAAGCTGAATGACTCTAAAATCGAACTTTGGAGTTTTGATATCCGTTGTGAGGAGGCATAATGAATCAATCGACAGTCTCTAACACACAACCAGCAGCCTTTCACTTGTCATTAATAAGACGTTTTAATCCAACACTCGGTTCCTCCAACGGAAAATACTCTAAACCGATATAGCCAGTGAACCCAGTTTCATCAATGGCCTTGAAAATCTGCTCGTAATTCAACTCGCCATTACTCAGCTCATGTCGCCCTGGATTGCCAGCTGCATGAAAATGGCCTATCCAAGCTATATTTTCACGAATATTCGTAATCAGATGACCTTCGGTAATTTGTTGGTGATAAATATCGAACAGCACTTTCACATGTTGGCTCCCCACCTGCTTCACAATATCGAATGCTTCTTCAGATGAAGCTAAGAAATATCCTTGATGGTTCACAAGTGTGTTCAGCGGCTCTACCAATAATGTTATCCCTTCCCGCTCCAACAACGGCACGCATGCTTTTAGTCCATCAACTAATGACTGACGCTGCGCTTCTCTGGACACGCCTTCTAGTTCCTGACCCACTTGTGAAATGAGCTGAGTGCAATTTAATCGCTTCGCTGCCTCAATGGATTCGGCAAGTCCAACTAGATAAGTTTCACGCATGCTTTCATCGACTAAGCTCACAAATTTGGTACAAAAGGCAGCAACCGAAACACCAGTAGTCTTCACAACACGCGCGACTTCATCCAAATCTTTATTCCACCATGACCAGAATTCAATGGTATCATAGCCAATTTGCTTCACTTCCTTAACACTTTGAGCAAAATCATGCTTGCTATAAACCGCATCCATACAAACGGAGAGCCTCATTGTCATCCTTCTTTCCAAATATACTTTTTTGTGCTGGGGACCAAGCATTTCTGAACTCTCCCTATTGTATGGTAAAATTAAGCAGATGAAAATATGATCCAAGGAGTTTTATTTATGATTCGTTCCCTTGCTATTACCATGGACTTCAATGTGCTCCATAATGTCCCCTTCGAGGAGCTTCTAGGCCCGAACATTAAGTGGTATTGGGTCGACTTTCATAATCCGAACGAGAAGGAAGCGCTGCATCTGAAAGAGCATTTCCATTTTCATCCGCTGACCATAGAGGACTGCTTTTTCTTACTGCAAAGACCAAAGATGGATCACTACGAGAACGTTCACTTTTTTGTCATGCATGCGATTAATGCCATGACACTGGACGCGGAAGAAGTGGACATGTTTCTAGGAAGCAATTACATTGTGACCTTTCATTTGCATGAATCAAGGGAAATTGAAGATGCTTGGAGCCGAATCTCTGAACAAGAACACTTGCGGAATGAAGGTCATATTTATGCGGCTTATTTAATTCTTGATAATTTGGTGGATCAATATTTCCCTAGTGTCTACCAAATCGAAGATCAATTGGATGATATCGAAAATAATTTTGATGCCGAATCCATTGAGACCTTAATGAAACATATTTTTGGTATTCGGGCCAAATTGCTAAAATTACGTCGCACCATCGTGCCCATGCGCGACTTGCTGTACAGGGTCATCAATACAGATCGAATCGAGCATCTTCGCGAGCAGTTAGTCTTTTTCACGGATATTCATGATCATCTGCTCAAATTGTCTGAAATGATTGATTCAAACCGAGAAATGACGGCTGATATGAGGGATAGCTACATCTCCCTAAATTCCAACCGAATGAATACCATCATGAAAACGTTGACCGTAATCACAACGATCTTCATGCCATTAACGTTCATTGCTGGTCTTTATGGGATGAACTTCGCTTATATGCCTGAGCTGAAGTGGCAAGGGGGTTATTTTGGAATTCTCTTGATCATGTTCGGAATTGGATTCGGCATGTTCGCTTGGTTTTGGAAAAAGGGCTGGTTTAAATAGAAGAGCTTACTGATTCTGAGCGATGCTCATCACGGAATTCCTTCCTAAAGCCAGCAGGCGAAACCCCCACTTTTTTCTTAAAAGCTCGACTGAATGCATGAATACCGGAAAATCCTAATTGATCTGCGATTTCCTGAAGCGGCATTAAGGTATGCCTGATCATATTCTTGGCTCGCTCCAGCCGGATTCTCTGGTGATATTGGATCGGACTTACATCGAATACTTTATTAAACAAATGGATCAAATAATATTTACTGATATGGAATCGCTCCGATAGCTCATCCAATTTCAACTCTCGGTGAACGTGAGCCGCGATATAACGTTCCATATCCAATAAGAGCTCTTGCTGAAGACTGTTTTCAAATAATCGTCCGTTCCATGCATGCTCCCTCACTACAGCTGTAATTAACTCCAGCAGACTGCCCTTTAGACGCCATTCATATAATGGCAGCTTCGCTTCAAATTCCGCTATGATTCCAAAAAGCTGCTGCTCCACGCGACTCGGCTCCCTTAATCGAATATGATTCGGGAGATCAATGAGTGCGCCCGACAGTTCATCCTTACGAAACCAACTTCGCTCCGTCTCATCCATATCTTGTAACATTTTAAACGATACCTTGACGTCCTCACTATCCTCCTGCTCGAATAAATCAAAATGCACGTGCGGTTGCCGAATCGGCTTACCACCTACGAGCTGGATGGAGTGCCTCTGTCCAGGCTTAAACAGAAACAAGTCTCCTGGTTTGCCTTCATAGGTCTTGTCCTCGATAGTTACATCAGCCCGACCCTCCATTAGATATAACAGCTCGTAGTCCCAAAGCATTCTTTCTTTTAACATCCAAGGAGATTGTATGATACTATCCATCGCAATACGTACGTATGGGGAGACAGTTTGAAAGCTCACAGAAAGAATCCTTCCTTTTCAGCAATAATGGTTAACTTTTAACTAACTTTGGCTAAATGAACGCGCTTACCTTCATTATATAATGTTTTCAAGCTCGCATAACTATAATGATAGAGGTGGATGTTCCTATGTCGCAATATCAAGGCTTTATCCCTGAACTCTCTGCAGCTCCATTCCTGACACAAGGCCGAACCCGCTGGATCACGGCGGAGAATCCGACCGGAGAGAAGGGAGAAGGAGGGAAAGCAGCAAGCAATTTAGGTATTGCCCGCAAAGGCAGGCCGTGCATCACTTTACCTCAAGGAGAAACGATCGTTTTAGCCGATATTCAAGGAACTGGTATCCTGCAGCACTTCTGGATCACATGTACGAACGCTACCTCCAAGGGGAATTTTGTCCTAAGAGATTTAGTGCTCCGCTTCTACTGGGATGATGAAGCCTCACCTTCCGTGGAGGTGCCGCTTGGCGATTTCTTTTGCAACGGGTTCGGTGAACGCTGTAAGGTGAATTCGCAGCCGATCGTCGTGAATCCCACAGGCGGCATGAACTGCTACTTCCCTATGCCTTTCCGACAATCAGCCAAAATTACGATTGAGAATCAGCACGCCGAGGATATTCACGGCTTTTTCTATCAGTTTCATTATACACTCGTAGATTTGCTCCCGGAGAATACGGCTTATTTTCACGCTCAGTGGAGAAGAGAGAATATCACAACGGAAGGCAAAGATTACACGATTTTGGACGGAGTCAAGGGCAAGGGGAAATATGTTGGCACCTATTTGGCATGGGCGGCATTAGAACGTTATTGGTGGGGTGAGGGGGAAATTAAATTTTATTTGGACGGAGATGAAGAATGGCCGACGCTCTGCGGGACTGGGACGGAGGATTATTTCGGTGGAGCCTGGTGCTTTTACGAAAAAGAAAACGGGATCCCCGTCGAGGTGCCGTACAGCACTCCCTATCTAGGATACCCGTTCTATTCCAAAACGGATTCGACCCTCAAAGAGAAGTTCGGCGAAGATTCCGTACCTATGCATGGACTGTATCGCTGGCATCTTCCAGACCCCATCCATTTTGAGAACGATCTGCGCGTCACGATTCAACAGATTGGACATAACAGCAGAGAGCTTTTCGAACGAACCGACGATGTTTCCTCCGTTGCCTATTGGTATCAGATGGAGCCTCATGCGGATTTCCCCATACTTCTTCCCGTTCACCGGAGATGGCCGCGATAGTTAAACTGGTTCTGAATAATCGGTGAAATCGGAATTATTATCCTGCTTTTACTAGCCATCATCAAACCAGGAGAAAAAGTTAAACCAAAGATATAAAAAAAGAACCTATGGACAGAATTAAAAAACCGGGGATCAAAGGCGAACTTAATCGCCATTGATCCCCGATTCTGCAATCGTTCAAACTTCCCTAAGTGAGCGTTATGTGCTTCGCTTTATACGAACCGCCAATAAATCTACTTCTTCTTCGCGTCATAGGCAGCTTGGTAAATTTCCAGATAACGCTTCAGGTTCATATTATCCAAATTTTTCAGGTAGCCATCCCATTCTTTCTCCAGATTCGCATCTCCGATGATGAAACGTGCAGTCATCTCTTTGACATGATCGGTAATCGTCTTCTCTAGATCGGCTAGCTCCATCGCCTGCTCGTTCGTGAAGAACAGCTGTGGCAGAACAGTATCCAGCTTCTGCTTATAAGGTTCGTATTTGTTTTTCGTTTCATTGTACAAAATAACTTCCAATGGATTTTTCGGATCGGCGACCAAGCCTAAGCGGAAATCATTCGTTCTAAGCGATGGTCCGGTTTGAGACCATTTCACATTTTGCACATTTTGCAGCTTGGCTTCGGTATATTTCCAAATGGCTTGCTTGCCATTGATACCGATCTCACCTTGAGTCGCATATTTCCATTCCACATCTGGACGCCCCTCTGCGTTACGCAGCGTCATCTCCTGCGTATACATCAGATCCGCTAGGCGGAAAGCGGCTTCTGGATTTTTACTCGCTTTCGTAATGACGTAACGCCCTTGAGAGACGCTATTGGTATACGGCGCAACTTGCAAGCCTTTCGGCCCTTTGAGCACTGGAACGGCGGTAACCTCAAGCCATCTTCCGCTCGGTCCGTTAAAAGCTGTGAACGTCCCATTATGCTGGGCTATCGCTGCACCCAATATATTAATATTGGGGTTCTCCCCCATCTGCTTCGCTTGATCCCGATCCTGTGTGAAGGACTGCGGCGCGATCAAACCTTCGGCATACAGCTTGTTTAAGTACTTCAGGCCCTCTTGCCATTCCGGCTTGTTATAAGGCACATCGACCTTGCCGTTATTAAGGTACAAACGATTGGTATTATTAGGGTTTAGTATAAAAGCATTCATAAGGAACGAATCGATATTTACTGCTGGTCCCACCGCTGCACCTGCAAGCGGAATCTCATCGACTTTTCCGTTGCCATTCGGATCCTTTGTTTTAAACTCCTTTAGCACCTTGTACAGCTCATCCGTCGTGGTTGGCACAGCAAGCCCCAATTTATCCAGCCATGGCTTGTAAATCCACATTTTTTGCCCCATCGAACAGTGGAAACACTCGTTCACGAGCGGCAGCCCATATATTTTACCACCCGGCGCCGTAATAGCATCTTTCACTCCAACAACCTGCTCAAACATCTTCTTGGTCTCGACACCATACTTAGCAATATAGGGCGTTAGATCGAGGAAATCCCCTTGGCTGCCATAGATCAGCTGCTGCGTAGGGCTAACGTCAAAGCCCATAATCACATCAGGCAAATCTCCGCTTCCTAGCACCAAATTAAGCTTTTCTACCGCTGATTTCTCCGGGGCAACATCCCATTCAATATGAATGTTCGTCTTCTCCTCTAGGTACTTCGTATATTCATTCGTTGCAAAGTCTTCAACAAATGCACTACCCTTTACTAGAACCTTTAAGGTCGTTTTTTCCTTCGTGATAGGTAATTCCCCTGCTGCAGTCACCCGATCCTCTGACACTTTAGGAGTCGCATCTGATTGCGCTGCTTCCTTATCTGAACAACCGCTTAATACCGAGACTGTACACAAGGCTAACCCTAAGCTTACTACCATCCATTTTTTCATCTAAAAGAACCCTCCCTAGAATTTATTCGTTATAAATTTTTCATTTAATAACTAACCCTTCAACGAACCGATCATGACCCCTTTAACAAAATGCTTCTGTACAAAAGGGTAAATCATCATGAGTGGCAGCGATGAGACGACAATCAGAGAGTATTTAAGCAGTGCACGTAAGCCCTCCCGATTCGCTTCCTGTCCCAGATCGGACAGCATGGCGGGATCTACCTCATTCTGAATGAGTATTTCCCTAAGTACAAGCTGGAGCGGATATAAGCTCGGCTGCTTTAAATAGATCAGCGCATTGAAATATTGATTCCAATAGCCTACCGCCGAATACAGAGTAATGACAGCAATGATGGGACCGGACAGCGGAATAACAACATTCCATACAAACTTGAAATCGTTACAGCCGTCCAGCTGAGCGGCCTCCAGCAGTTCATCCGGTATCGTCGTTTTGAAATAGGTTCTCGTAATAATGACATTGAATACGCTCATCGCCCCTGGCAAAATCATCGACCAGATCGTATTGAGCATGCCGAGATCTTTGACCAGCAGGTAGCTCGGAATGAGTCCGCCGGAAAACATGGTGGTGAACACCAGTAAAAGCATGACAGCATTTTTCCCATACAAGTCTCTACGTGCAAGTGGATAAGCCGCCATTATCGTTAGCGCGACATTGATTACCGTACCCAGAACCGTATAAATAACAGAATTACGAAACGAGCTCCAGATCAGCTTATGTTTAAATACAGCCTCATAACCGTCAAGTGTAGGTTGAACGGGCCACAGCCACACCTTCCCCGAGATGACCGCATCTGGGCTGCTGAAGGATGCGCTTACAATAAACACTAGCGGATACATCACAATAATAAGAAACAAGGTAAGCACCGTGTAGTTGATAACATTAAACCAACGGTCATTGCTAGCCTCACGAATGTTAGCATGCTCCATGATGACGACCTCCCCCTATATGCCTTACCATAGGCTTTCCTGTTTAGCTTTCTTCGCCATTTGGTTGACCAAAATCAGTAGAATCAAACCAATGACCGATTTGAATAAATTGATGGCCGTGGAATAAGAGTAATTCATCGCCTGGGAGGCAAGCCCGACCTTATAAACAAACGTATCAATGACTTCCGAGGTGCGCACATTAAGCGGATTCTGTAATAGCAGCACTTTCTCGAAGCCCAGATCCAGAATATGACCGGTGTTCAAAATAAGCAAAATAATCATAACTGGCATGATGCTCGGCAGATCGATATGCAGCATACGCTGAAATTTACTTGCTCCATCAATGACAGCCGCTTCATGCTGTGCGGGATCAACACCCGCTAAAGCTGCTAAATAAATGATGCAGGAAAAGCCTACATTTTGCCAAATACCAGACCAGACATAGATCGAGCTGAAATATTCCGGCTTGGCCATAAAATTGATCGGATCGATGCCCAATTGACCGAGCAGCATGTTCACTAATCCATTGCGGGGGTCGAGCAGCTCCATAACGATCCCTACCATCACGACGATGGATATAAAATGGGGAGCGTAAGTGATCATCTGTACGGATTTTTTGAACAGCTGGTTTTTCACATAATTTAATGATAGGGCCAGAATAATCGGAAAGGGAATTCCGGCAAGTAAGCTGTACAAGCTGATGATCAACGTGTTTTTCATCAATTTTCCAAATTCATAAGAGTTGAAAAATCGGATGAAGTGCTTCAAGCCGACCCACTCGCTCCCAGCGACTCCCTTGGATGCAATATAATCCTTGAAGGCAATCTGCGCCCCATACATCGGATAATATTTAAACACGAGGACATAGATGACTGGAAGTGCAAGCAGGGCATACAATTGCCAGCTTTTCTTCATTTGCTTCCTAGCGGCAAGCAGCAGATTGTTTGTACCCGTGCCTGTTTTGGTTAATACAACCTCTTTCATTGTGCGCTCTTCCCCCTTTCAATTGATACCTTAACGATACAAGGAATTGCCTCAAGCCGTAAATTAGAAAGCGCTTTCTTTATGTGCAAATATTAAGAATCAGCCATGTGCACTTCGAAATTGATGTGCAAAAGTAAAGAATACGGCACCTGAGTGCCGTATTCTTATCCGTGCAATTTCTTATAGGAGGTCGCACTGACGCCATGCAGCCGCTTGAATGCCCGACAAAACGTATTGGAGGAGCTATAGCCAACCTTATCGGAAATTTCAAGAATGGTTAGCTCCGTTGTCTGCAGCAGATCTTTGGCCCGATCCATGCGCAGATTTTCCAAATAGTCGGAGAAATTAATGCCCGTTTGCTCTTTGAAGAATTGGGAGAGATACACCTTCGAAATGCGAAACCGATCGGCCACTACATCCAGACAAAGCTCACTGTCCATATATACGTTCTGCAGCATGCCAAGAATACTTTGGATCAGCTGTACATTTTGACTTTTCTTATGATCGTTCACGCTTTCACATATCCATTGATAAGTTGCGCGGATCGATTGATAATTTTTGCGCATATTTTCATAGGAATCAATCTCGCTGCTCAGTGACTGGATCCGCCTGTAAACCTCCTGCTGATCGAGCTCCATTTGCGGCAGCAGCTTCACAAGACTACCCCACATTTCGAACAAGAACAACTGCATAACCGCGAAGGAAAGGTGCCTCAGCTCGAAATTTTCATGGTATATCTCACCAAGCGTATGCTGAACCTCAGGATGATCCCCCGCTTTGGCTAAATTGATTAAGCGGATCTCCACATCCTGCGGAAAATAATAGTTGTTCATATCCGTCGGGAGCTCGTCATACCATACGATTTCATTCTCATTTTTCCATAACTGCACGTTCAATGCTTCTCTGGCCTGTTCATAAGATCTGGAGATGCTGGTGAGACTATCACATATACCGCCTACACCATAGACGGACACCAGCTTCAACTGGCTTTTCATCTCCTCATTGGCTTCCTTCAGCTTTTGCTCGATTGGCTCCTTGTAGAGTTCCGGTTGCTCAGTTCGATAACAGAAAAGCACCCCGAATTGATCCTCCGCGATATCGTAAACAAAGCCTTCCTGATCGATCGTCCTTCTCAACATTTCTTTAGCCAGTAAACGCTTCATATCCAGTTCTTCCAACAGGTCATCATTATAGCCGTTATCGAAGCCTCGCAAATGAACAACCGCGACCCGATAGGACATCCCTTGAAGGTCCATACCTACATGCTTTAACAGTGCATCTGCATCACGTGCCGAAATAAATTGCCCGTTCAACAGCCGCTGAAAATACGCTGCCCTCAGCAAAGGAACCTGCTGCTCTATCTCCGACTTCATCCTATGGTTATTGTGGAACAAACCGGTTACCGTTTCTCCGATTAATCCAAAAGCATCCCTCTGGTGCGAGATCACGTCCGCTTTTTCCAGAATCAAGTTTACGATATTTCGTAACGGTTTACTGTTGCGATAAGCCAGCACATACGCGATAAAGACACCCACGATAAGAAAGACGAACGTCAAAGAGAAGATGATTTTCTGAATATATCGGACCTTCTCTAGTACAACAAAAGTTGGCTGTCCCACCAGATACGTCCAACCGTTATAGGAGGATTTGGTATAAGTAATCATCATCTGCTTCGATTGCAGCGATTGCTCGATTACGCCCTTATCACCAATAAGATTGCCGATCTCGATCGGTAAGGGGGCTTTACTCGCCGAAAGCTCACTGATGATTTTCCCCTCACCATCCACAATATAGGCCCATCCCCCTTCGGAAATGTTGAGCCCTTGAAACAGCTTTTGGATTTCCTTCTGATCAATCATGACAGCAATAGCGCCCTGGGGATTGCCAGGGTACCCAAGCGATTGCATATATGTCAGCATGGAATAGGGTACACCCTGTACGATGACTTCCTCAGACGCAAAAGTTTTGCGGGTATGAAATTGCTTAGCGACGAAGTCATACCATGAATCATAATCATGCTTGCTGTAATGAGCTACCCGATCAAAAAAATGCTGAAAAGAGTAAGTAGCCCCCGGGGTTAATACCATTTCACTATTTTTGAACAAGACATAATAATTAAATATGAAATTGTTAGACATCCTGTAATCGTACAAGCTTTTATTCGTATCCAAAACCCGGTACGTATTCGTCCCCTCAAAAGGATCAGTGACAGACTGAAACCGCATAATTCTCGTATCGGCCGATAACTGCTGAGTGATGGAGGCGATTTCCTCCAGTCTTCGATCGAGGATATCCTTACTCTGCTCCAGCAGGTTCATATGACTCGCGGTTGCTTCGCTTTCGATTAGCGCCGTCGTCTTCTGATAAATGACCCAGCCAATAATCATCGGCAGCATCAGAAAAATAAGATAAGGAACGAGAATACGCGCAAACACGCGGTGCCTTCTTTTGTTAACGTTAACATTAACGCTTCTCTCTCTCTTGAACAGCATAGTAAATGTCCCCCATTTCATTCACGATTCCATGTTGCGATCATATTGAGAGTAATCATTGTGCATGATTTGCATTTTTGTATGCGTTTGCAATCTGTTGTGGCGTTCATCCCAAAAGGACTAAGCAGTTATTTCTAGTATACCTTGCTGTGCTGGTAATCGGAAGCTTGAAATATATCGCTAGATATGAAATGAGACTTTTTGTGCTTAACAAAAAAAAGGAACCCAGCCAACGGGGCGTGGGTTACGAGACTTTGATGATTAATCGAACGATCCGTCTATCTGCAATCATTTCACGCTATGCTAGAGTATTTCACTTCAGGCAATGATAAACCGCCATCATATCTCGTTTATTCAACTCACGAATACGATTGAAGATAGGAATATCTGCAACTGCCTCAGTTAGTAAGCTTTCAGCAACAACATCACTTACTTTGCCAGTAAGCCATGTTTGTACATCTATACGATCGACGATTTCCTTGCGCCCTTCATCATTGATGCCACTTACATAACAGCTAACACATGGCACCGATAATTTAAATACGCCTTCATGGAGACCATCCTCTGAAATTACTTTCTTCCCGTTACAGAATGGACATGGATGACTTGCTTTAATTTTATTAATTTGGGTAACAATTTTATTGTAGCCAAACACTTCATAGACATAAGTTAGTTTTTTATATTTCCCATTGGTGAAATACTTATCAATAATGGTTTCTCTAGTTTCAGCAATATTGGCAAAATCACAGATGGTAATCAAGTTATTACTGCTGATCGCCTCGAGGTTACCTTTAATCTTGTCCCAAAATGGTACGGCATTTTGTAAAACCACTTCATAGCCCACAAAGCTTGCAAGCTCCAGTTCAAGCATTTTCAGCGCAACTTGTGTTTCCCTAGGAAGTAAGGAGACATCTTCCGTAAGTGCAAGATCGCCGCCAACAATTGATTTTAGTTTTTCTAGTTCCGGTAACTTCCCTACAGTTTTAATGACCTGATCAATCGATTGTTGAATAATCTCACGAATATCCGTGTCACCAAATTTTAGCTTTTTATGATGATTTAACACGGTCCCTTGACAAACTGGGCAGTTAATCATTTCTTTTGAGGCTTTCATTTGCTCTTTAAGTGGAATGTTCTTCGAAATAACCATATAACGCCCAAGGATGAGATTAAAACCCTCCCATGTTCTTGAAGCCTTCCCTGCTTTATCATAAAACGACTTTTCCCAATACCCATATAAGAACGTATTTTTTTCTGCCTCTGACATCTCATTATAGCTTTTGCTCATATCGTGGCCAAGTTCGTTCTTTATCTCTTCAAATAAGAAGTGCAATTTGGCGTGCTGATAATATTTCAAGACATCCATGACTTCTGGAAGTAACATGCCGTCCCAGAATGGCACTGTTTTGTCTTGAATGAGAACATCCATATCAAATCGTTCTATAACTCGACGACCCGAACAACTTGGACAATGATTATCTTGATAATAGAAATCGAAGCTTCTTGTATCTTTATTGGTCGGATGAGCAGCCACAATATGGTTGATCAGTCCCCCTATTTCATATAGAAAACTATATTGACTATACAGGTGTCGTTCAAGATCGATGGCGATGACAGGTGCAATCTTATCAGATTCATATTCACCATAAATCAGATGTGCCATGGATGATAAGCTTTTTAGGATACCACCTTTATAGACGTTTTCAGCCTTTTTAAAATAGTCCAACTGATTTTCTTGTAAGTAGTGAATACCATTTTGCTGCTTAAGTGTGGAAGAAATATGCAAGGGGGCCTTGCTATCTTCTTTATACTTGTGACGACGATAATAATCATCATGACTGAGAACATCCAGATGTTCTACAGGTGCAAGTTGTCTTTTGCCAAAATCAACGATAAAATCAGAGCTTTCGAGCATATAGGCATTATGTTCAATCATCAGGATGGAGACCGATTCATCTTGCAGAATGTCTCTAACACTATCAATGAATTGGTTTAAAATATTTTGCGATAAACCTTTTGAAGGCTCGTCGAAAATAAAAAGCGTATGCGGGTTTCTTGAGTTGGCAAACAGCTCAGATACTAAATGGACACATTGAAATTCTCCTGTCGATAAGGACTGTGTTTTTCTTTCCAACGTCAAATAACCAAGCCCAAGTTTGATCAATAAGCTCAAGCGTTTATGAGCGATGTCTTCACCCGGCAGTTCATCAATAATATCTTCAATCGAGCGCTGAAAAATATCATCAATATCCTCACTATATTTCGTGAGTTTCTTTTTTATATCAAGAAACGTCGCAATGGTTGACCGACTGGAAATCGATTGGTTTCGATCTTGCCCAACCACGACCAGTTTATCTTTTGGATAACGCTTTTGAAAATCTTTCACTATACACTCATTAACAAGTGTAGATTTACCACATCCCGACTCACCCGTAAAGGTTACAAGTCTATTTTGGGGAATCTGAATTTCAGCCATTTGAATATTACGACAATAAAGATCATGAAACTGATAGTAGTCTGTTGGCATTGCCTTATTTAGTTCACAATGGATGGGTTGTGGACGTGGTGATTCTTCTACAATTTTCCCACCGTATTTACCACTACCAGGTCCAAAGAACAATTGTTCATCCGATGTGTCCAGCACCGTGTCAGAATGGTCAATGAGCCAAATTTGATTCTTATACCCCAATTGTTTAATCTCATCTAAAATTTTCAATAATGTTTGGTGATCAAGACCCACGGAGATTTCATCAATGATAATAACCGTATTTTCACTAGTTGCCATGAATTCTGCCAAGTACATTCGTGTTATTTCTCCACCTGACAAAGTACCCATTATGCGATTTAGTGTTAAGTAGCCTATATTCATATTGATAATATTTTGGAGAATATGCTGCTTCGCTTCACTAATGTGTAATTCCTCTGCGAGAGAAAGAATCGTTTCAATGCTTAAGTTATTGATATCGGAAATACTATGTGGTTGATTCAATAATTCCATCTTATATTGCTCAACTTCTTGATTGTAGCGCCTACCCTTGCACTTTGGACAATCGACATTTTGGGTCATACTGCGCCCTTTACAATCTGGACACCAGCCTAAGGCATTATTAAAGGAAAAAACTTCTGGAGAAAGATTAAATTTTTCAGCAAGAGTAACACGAATCTCTTTAAACACGCCAGTATGTGTGCCAATGGTTGAACGAGGATTGGATGAAATTGATGATTTTCCGAGAAAAAGGACTAAAGGCATTTCTTCCATCTTGATGGCACTGAAATTGGTTTCCATAATTTCAGGAAATAAATACTGATATTCTGCCTTTGGCAATAAAGAAACGAGACGCTTCTTGGATTCTTCACCAATGGTTTGACAAAAAGTTGTTTTACCAGATCCAGACAAACCAGCAATACCTAACGATTTATCTACTGGTAGTGCTGCATCTAATAGGTTAATATTGTTCGAAATTAATCGATTTATTTTCATATGTACATCCTCTCTATTCTTTTAAACTTAGTCTTTCCATGTTATCACAGAGTTAAATGTATGAATTGATTTTTTGGGACGGAAGAAGAAGCTAAAACTTTCTTTAGAGCTATTGATGGTCACAGACATGAAATTATTTTAGTGTTAGCAATTCGTTGCGGTATGCGTATGGGTGAAATTCATGCGTTGAGATTTTCAGATATCGATCTGAAAAAGGGGATTATATCTGTGAGGCATATCATGGACTCTGAAAGGAATTTGCAAAATCCTACCAAGACTCCCTTCAGGAATGAAAAACTACAACCAAATGGCCCATATAAGGGTTATTTGTCATACACAAAAAAAAAAGGAACCCAGCCAACGGGGCCGGGTTCAAAAGTTTATATTAAAAAGGGGGTCTTGGTTATTATAATACCTCGCCAACATTATGAAACCATAACAGGAACATTTCAATTATGTTACAAATTAGAAAGCGCTTTATTTCCTTACCTTTCCTACAATTTCACCACTAAGATTCGATCCCGCAAAGCCGGGGTAATGACCTAATAAATGTATTCCATTCATTTAGGAGGTTTTTTCCAATGACCGCACAAGAACAAAACCATCCAGACTCATACGATATTTCGAAGAAAGTCGCCATTGTGACCGGCGCATCCTCCGGCATTGGTTTGGCTTCCGCTGTACGTTTGGCTGAAAAAAGGGTTCAAAATCTGGCTGCTCAACCGCCCTGGCGGTGAACTTGAAGCAGCGGTGGCCAAAGTGCAGGTGTAAACGCCATCTGTCCGGGAGCGATCGAAACGAATATTGATGAGAATACGGAACGCAGACCCGAGCTGGAAGAAATCACGATCCCTATTGAATTTCCCGAAGGAGAACATCCGCTCCGACACAATTCCGGAACAGCTAGTCAAGTCGCGAATCTGGTGCTGTTCCTCGCTTCGAATCAATCCGACCACATTACCGGAACTTCCGTCATCGACGGCGCCGAATCTTTAATTCATGGATGATAAAGGAGAACTTCCCATGCAGATCCCAACTGGAAACATAGTTACAGATGAGCCTGAGAAATCAGGCTTTTACTATGCCAAACACGACCTCTCAAGGGTCTTCATATACTCTTTATACAAAATCAGTTGCACCTTACGAAGGTCTGGCATATAATATTCTTAATTAGAATTATTATAAATAAGGAGGGAACGTATGAGTATCGAATACGACTATCATCATCTCCATCATGTTAAAGAACAGAGCAAATCCAGAAAAACGTTATGGGTGACTCTCATACTGACCGCCTTTTTCACTATTGTAGAAATTGTAGGTGGGGTGCTCTCGAATTCCCTTGCTTTGCTATCCGACTCTGCCCATATGATCTCCGACGTCATTGCTTTGGGACTAAGTATGGTCGCTTTGAAGCTGGCTACTCGTCAGCCTAATGCTCGATTCACCTTTGGTTTCCTTCGGTTTGAGATTATCGCGTCTTTTCTGAATGGATTAGCCCTTTGTATCATTGCTTTGGGAATTTTCATCGAGGGGATTCAACGTATCATTGACCCGCAGCCTATTCGCCTGGCGCTTATGCTTGGAATTGCCTCCATCGGTTTCGTTGTCAATCTTGTGCTTACTTTGGTTCTTCATAACAGTGTGAAAGAAGAAGACAATCTGAATGTGAAAAGTGCGCTGTGGCACTTTTTTGGCGATTTACTCAGCTCGGTAGGTGTCATTATCTCATCTATTATCATTTATTACACAGGTCTTCTCTTGTTCGATCCTCTGATTTCGATGGTGATTGGCGGCATTATTTTTACTGGTGGAAGCAAAATCATTCGAGAATCATATCTGATTCTGATGGAATCCGTGCCTGAGCGCTTCAACTTAGATGAAATACGCAGCGAGATCGCGCGTGTTGAAGGTGTCGAAGATGTGCATGAAATGCATCTGTGGGCGATTTCGACTGATCATTACTCTTTAACTGCGCATGTGTTCATTAATCCTAACATTCAGCCCTTCTGTGTTATTCTTGCAATTAATGAAACGTTGAAAAGTAAATATGGTATCGAGCATTCAACCATCCAAATTGAACATGCCAACATTAATCCACATGGGGATTATGGCAAAGAGTTCTTGAAGCATCAAAGACAATCGAATGGAAATGGGCTTCAAATCTAATAAGGGATATGCCAAAAAGACCGCTATACTTCTCATCTTAACGAGAGTATAACGGTCTTTTCATGTTGTTGTAGACTTCCGGACAATCATCTCCAAATCAATAAATAGCTCATGTCCATGAATACGCGGTAGGTGCTCGTCCAGCAGCTGTGTATTCTCCTCGTCCAAGTCTTCACCAATCTGCCGCATCAGAAAAGCGGCAACTAATCTCGTTTGCAAATCGACAGGCATGTCAAAGCTTGTGATAGAGGGAAAGCTGGCTTTAGAAAACAGTTCATTGTCCATTCCAATCAACTGCACATCCTCTGGCACGCGAATACCTCGCTCATGACACACAGCTAGAAGCTCCAACGCTAACGCATCATTAAAGGTGTAAATGCCGATAGGTCGCTGCTCGCCGCTTATGCGAAGAGCTTCCTCCAGTGTACCTTCGATACCGAGCTCTCCCGCATCCAGAAGCGCATGAACTGTCGACTCGGCTTTATCGCCTAACCCTGCCATAAACCCTTGAATACGCTGCTCATTGGCCCCCATCCCTTTACGCCTGCCGGCATAAATGATGGAGCGGCAGCCGTTTGTGAGGAAATGCTGCACAGCTTCCGTCGAAGCCTTCGCAAAATCCAAATTAATCGCCAGCTTGACGATGTCGCTAGGCCAACCCCAGCCATTAAAGATAACCAGCGGCGTGCCCTCACCGACTAATTGCTGGGTCGATTGCATACTCATCGCTAAACCATGGCTCACTAAACCGTCTACTCTTCGCTGCAGCAAGTGCTCCAGGTGACGCTTCTCGATCACTGGATCCATACCCGCTGCTGAAAATACGGATAAATGGTAGCCGAAACTATGTACTTTCTGCTCAAGCTTCTCTGCAAATCGGCCATAATAGCCGCCAAAATGCGGTATGATAAGCCCTAGCTCATAGGATCGGCGCCGGCTAAGGTTCGTTGCCATCACATTGCGGCGATAACCCAGCTGTATGACGGCATCCTCCACTTTGCGTATCGTCTCCGGCGACATCGGCACCTTTCTCCGATTTAAAACATTAGAAACTGTCGCAATGGAAACGCCCGCTTCGGAAGCAACATCTACAATGGTGGGCTGTTTACTTCTCTTCATAGGAAATCCCTCATTCTTGAAATGCTTTAACTCATTTTATCGATAAGCAAATCGCTCGTCAAATTTCGATAATCTGTGCATTCCTACAGCAATTCGCTATAATGAATAGATTCGTGTATTCGAAAAAGCAATTGCTTGGGGGTGCATGCAGCCCTATGAAACGAAAACGTAAGGAGTTCACACATCATGTGGTTTATTGCTGCAGTCGGCAGTGCCGTACTATTTGGTCTAACCGGCTTTTTTATGAAAGCGAGTCAAATGCGCCAAGGCTCCACACCGCATCTATTGCTCGGACTCTATCTCACAGGAACACTTGGCTTCACTGTGAACAGTCTATGGGAAGGCTCCCTCTTCTTAGACGATTGGCGTGTTTGGTTAGCTGGCATCATCATTGGCGTGGGGTCAGGCTGGGGCAATGTCGTGTTCATGAAGGCGCTCGATAACGGTCCGGCAAGCTTGACAGCACCGCTAATGAACTTAAATATTTTGTTAGTCATTCTCATGTCCGTCACAATCTACGGTGAACGTATACATAGCACGGAAGCCGGCGGCATCGTCCTGCTCATTGCTTCAGCGGTACTTGTATCCATTAAGCTCAAAGAGCCTCTTACCATCAAAGAGAAGAAATGGTTCGCACTCGTTGCACTCGGCGGACTTCTTTTCTTCTTCCGCAACGGCGGCTTAAAAGTTACTGCCGAGCTAGCATTAGCGAATACGCCTATTCTACTCATCAGTTATCTGCTCTCCGCCATTTGGTTCGCCATTGCCGCAGCTAGCCACACCAAGAAGCAGCAAAAGCCTGTCCAACAAGGACTCATCGCAACCTATGATGGGTCACCAAGTCGTACAGGACTTCTATGGGGACTGCTTTCTGGCTGCTTCTCTTACGGTGGCCTTCAGCTTTACTCCGTTGCGCTGCAAATGGGGCCAGGTTCCATCGTCGCACCCATTTTCTCGACCTATGGTCTTGTCGTCGTTGTCGGCTCTGTGCTCGTTTATAAAGAAAAGCTGACAATCCTGCAAGGTCTCGCCTTAACACTTCTATTCGCAGGTCTCATATTCGTAAAGCTGTAAGATAAATTCACTATAAATTCGCGATTCATGCCAAAGAAGGTGATGAGAATTATTCATCACCTTCTTTTTTTTCGTTTATTTTGCCTACGATTTCAGTGCGGGTTAGTCCTCATGATCCCCTATAAGTGAAATAATTTGTTTCTTCAGTTTAATAAACGACTCCGTATCTTTACACTCCAAGGTCTCTCGAAGTCCTTGTGGAATCACGATTTCTTGGCGAATCCTTCCTGGATGCGCCTGCATCACATACACGCGCTGAGATAAGAAAATAGCCTCCTCGATGTCATGGGTAATGAAAACGACGGTGGTTTTTTCCTTTTCCCAAATACGCAGCAACAGCTCCTGCATCGAATTCTTCGTCTGCGGATCGAGCGCACCAAATGGCTCATCCATCAGCAGGACTTCCGGATTGTTCGCGAGGGCCCGAGCGATGGCGACCCGCTGCTTCATGCCGCCCGAAAGCTCTTTCGGCAGCGATCTGGCGAACTTCTGCAGCCCGACAAGCTCCATGAAGTGATCGGAAATGGCCCTCTTTTCGAATAAAGGAACGCCTTTGAGTGTCAGTCCGAACTCGATATTCTCCCTCACAGAAAGCCAAGGGAATAAGGTGTACGATTGGAATACCATCCCACGGTCAGCGCCAGGACCATCAATTTCATGACCGGAAATGCTTAACGTACCTGTCGTCAATGGCTCTAAACCCGCAAGAATTCGGAGCAGAGAGGACTTGCCACAGCCTGATGGACCTACAAAACTGACAAACTCATGCGCATCCACATGGAATGAAACCCGATCCAACGCAACAAACTGGGATTTCTTTGTGCTATACACTTTCGTTACATCCGTCGCCATAATTTTGCTCACAGCCATAGCTCTGTCATTAGAGGGCTCCCTATTCAAAGCATGCATGATTTAACGCCCTCCTTCCAACCACGGGAAAAATCTGCGGTGACAATAAGCAAATGTGCGATCCGTTAGTAATCCAAGCAAGCCAATGGCGATAATTCCTACGAAAATCAGATCCGTATTGAGGAACCGCTGTGCTTTCATAATAGAGAACCCTAGTCCACTGCTAGCCGCAACCAATTCAGCTACAACGAGATAAGTCCAAGCCCAACCGATGATTAATCGCATGGTGTTCATTAAATCCGGCAGTAGTGCAGGAATAAGCACCTTTTCGATCACTTGCCAGCGGTTCGCACCAAGGGTATAGGAGGTTTGAAGCAAATCATTGGATACCGAACGTGTATTATCGGCAACCATCAGCATGAGCTGGAAGAAGCAGCCGATGAAGATGACGATCACCTTCGCCCATTCACCAATCCCTGCCCATACCATAATAAGCGGGATGAAAGCCGTCGCTGGCATATACCGGATAAACTCTGTTGGAGGAACGAGCAGCGCTTCAGCGAAGCGAAACGTACCAGCCAGGATGCCAAGCGGAATACCCAGTAAACAAGCAAGCAGGAAGCCCGCCCCTACTCGAAAAATACTTATGCCAACATGGTTCCAGAAGACAGAACTCTGAAGTTGAATTGCAAACTGACGAAGTACTTGATCCGGTGTAGGTAAGAACGTACGATTTACAAAGCCGCCATAGCTGAGCACACTCCAGAAGAGCAGAGCTATCACAACAATGAGCACGACACCGGATGTATAAGTTCTACGGCTAATATCGCCCCGTATGGCAAACAAAGTTGATTTGCGCCTTTTTTTCACCATGGTGTCCATTTAGAGCCCTCGCTCTCCAGTTGTTATTTCTTACGTTCCTTCAGCACTTCTTCTACAAAGTGTCCATCTAAGAAGCTTTCCGCCTTCGGAATGGAAGTCAGCATATCTAATCCCTTTAAGAACTCGGCCGTCTTCTGCGAAGTAAAGTGTAGGGATTCTAAGTTATCGCCCTTTTGGAAAGCTTTCACATTATCTTCAAGTTGGAAAATTTTCACGCTATCCACGCCAGCTTTATATTCATCAACCGGCGTCTCTGCTGCTTTTGCCATTATATTCAATGACTCTTCTGGATTGGCCTTCCAGTAATCCAAAGCGTCGAACCAAGCGTTGATGATTTTTTTCACATCTTCCGGACGATTCTTCGTTATTTCTTCTTTGAAAACTAGCAGATCAGGGATAAGTCCGGGTGTATCCTTGGAGGAAAATAATAACTTACCTTTGCCCTCTTGAATCGCCTTGCTTAGGAATGGCTCCCATAGTACCGCGGCGTCCAGGTTGCCTGAAATGAAAGCAGGTCCTGCATCGTTAACTGTCATATTCGTATAAGCAACATCTTTCTCGGCAAGCCCGGCCTTTTCAAGTGCAGTTAGCATCAGAAGGTGATCAACCGTTCCCAGCTCAGTCGCTACTTTCTTCCCCTTCAAATCCTTCAATGAATGAATGCTCGGCTTCACAACAACACCGTCTCCGCCATTGGAGTTATCGTTCACCAGCACTGCCTTGAGTTTAATTCCTTTACTTGCTGGAGCAAGTGTATCACTTAACGTTTGGCTGTTCGCATCGACTTTACCAGACGCTAATGCTGATAAGGAATCGCTATATACCGGGAACCAAATGAGATCAACATTAACCCCATTTTTCTCAAAGAACCCCTTTTCCTTCACTAAATACCACACAAACCAACCTGGCCATGGACTGAGTGCTAATTTAATCGGTTCTCCGCTTTTTCCTGTAGTGCCAGTTGCCCCTTTGCTCGTACATCCGCTAACTACTGTAAAAATCAATAACAACGCCATCATCAGGAATACCACTCTTTGTCTCATTCCGATCTCCCTCTCCATTTGTAATGGTAAAAAGAAAAGCCCGGAACGATATCATATTCTGATATCCTCCCGGGCTTTTATCCCTCCGTGTGCACGATGAAGCTCACCGTGTGTCTTCTCTTGGACCTGACCAACAGCCTTCATTCTGTCGCGGAACCCTAGAAAACAAGTTTGCTATGAGGTTGGTACTTCGATGTCTTACATTTGTCTTAATCATACTTACATCCGAGTTGTATGTCAATATATATAACACAAATTAATAATTGGTTGCCAAAATAGCTGTATGTGTAATAATATATAACATATATAACTACTAACCGGAGGTGTATACGATGTACTCGATTCATTTCCATATTACGATGTTAGATAATCAACTTGTTCTACCTAAACCTGTTACATCAACGAGCCCTTCTATTTCTGGTATTCAAGAAGGACACCTTTTATCCGAGCATCCTCTCCTGATTTCCCCTATAAATAATCAAGCAGCCACTCAAGCTGATAGCCTGCCCGCTGACTAGCCTCTAATCTTACAGAGACCATCAGGGCTATCCTCCTGATGGTCTATTTCTGTGAGCGGGGTTTCCATCGAAAATACCGTATCCCCCTCTCCGTGGTTACCAAAGTTGTATTTTCTGCAACAATTCCCACTCCCAAAGGCTACTTTGCATGTTAAAGTTGCAGTTTGTACAACACTTTGAGCCCTTTTGTTGCAAAATGGCTTGTATAGGGCCCAATTGTTGTATATTATGCAACAACGAAGGGAGCGAGGCGCGATATAGGCAGCTATTGTTGCACTTTATACAACATCATCCATTGAGAGTCTGAATTAATACTTTTAGCGTTATAAAAAAGCCCGACACCCTGAAAAGATCAGGGCATCGGGCTTGGGCGATTTCGTTTACACGCCTAACCATTTTTTGAACATATGTTTCGTTGTATCTGCATTCAGTGCTGCGATTGAAGTCGTCAGCGGAATGCCTTTCGGACAGGAGCGTACGCAGTTCTGCGAGTTACCGCAGCCTTCGATACCGCCATCTGTCATCAACGTATCCAGACGCTCGTCTTTGTTCATTTCACCCGTTGGATGCGCATTGAACAGTCGAACTTGAGAAAGCGATGCTGGCCCGATAAAGGAGTTCTTATCATTTACGTTCGGACAAGCCTCAAGACAAACGCCGCATGTCATACATTTGGAAAGCTCGTAAGCCCATTGACGCTTCGACTCCGCCATACGAGGTCCTGGTCCAAGATCATACGTACCGTCGATTGGAACCCATGCTTTTACTTTCTTCAAAGCAGTGAACATGCGCCCACGGTCGATAACAAGGTCACGCATAACAGGGAACGTGCTCATTGGAGCTACGCGAATCGGCTGCTCCAATTTATCAACCAGAGCCGAACAAGCTTGACGCGGCTTACCGTTGATCACCATGGAACAAGCTCCGCATACTTCCTCGAGACAGTTGGATTCCCAGCATACAGGTGTCGTCTTGTCACCTTTGGCATTCTTCGGATTACGCTGTACTTCCATCAAACCGCTGATGACATTCATATTGGAGCGATAAGGAATTTCAAATTCCTCGGTATAAGGTTTGGAATCTGGACTCTCTTGACGAGTCACGATAAACTTCACTGTCTTTTGTGCGCTTAGTGTCTCAGCCATGATTAATGTCCTCCCTTTTTCTTCTCCGTGGAGTAGTCACGTTTCCGCGGTGCAATCAAAGATACATCGATTTCTTCATAGCTGATTTTCGGACCATCTGGCGTCCAATCGGCAATTGTTGTTTTCATGAAGTTCTCATCATCACGTTCAGTGAATTCTGGCTTGTAATGCGCGCCGCGGCTCTCGTTACGCAGCAAGGCGCCAAGTGTCATCGCTTCAGCCAACTCGAACATGTTCCAGAGCTGACGTGTGAACGCAACCCCTTGATTGTTCCAACGAGCTGTATCTGTGATGTTGATGTTGTTGTATCTTTCTTTCAAATCCTTGATCTTACCAATGGTATCTTCGAGACGATCATTGTAACGAACAACCGTCATGTTGGCATTCATCATGTCGCCAAGCTCTTTATGCAGAACATAGGCATTCTCCGTACCATTGTTCATTTTGAGCAAGTTCTCATAACGATCTGTATGACGCTTCTTCTCGCGATCGTATACGATCGAGGAAGTATCATCAGCGTGCTTCTCTAAGCCGCGGATATACTCAACCGCTTTAGGACCGGAAACCATCCCATCATAGATGGCCGAAACGAGCGAGTTCGCTCCGAGACGGTTCGCACCATGATGCTGATACTCACACTCACCAGCAGCGAACAAGCCGGGAATGTTCGTCATCATGTTGTAATCGACCCAGATTCCGCCCATGGAATAGTGAACCGCAGGGAAAATCTTCATCGGAATTTTACGCGGATCATCGCCCATGAATTTCTCGTAGATTTCCATAATTCCGCCGAGCTTAATATCAAGCTCCTTCGGATCTTTATGAGAAAGATCGAGGTAAACCATGTTCTCGCCGTTAATACCAAGCTTCTGGTCTACGCACACCGAGAAGATCTCGCGAGTTGCAATATCACGTGGCACCAAGTTACCGTATGCCGGATATTTCTCTTCGAGGAAGTACCAAGGCTTCCCGTCTTTGTATGTCCAAATACGTCCGCCTTCACCACGCGCAGATTCAGACATCAAGCGAAGCTTGTCATCTCCGGGAATCGCTGTTGGGTGAATTTGAATCATCTCGCCATTCGCATATTTAACGCCTTGTTGGTAAACAGCACTTGCTGCTGTGCCTGTATTAATAACCGAGTTCGTTGTTTTGCCGAAAATGATACCAGGACCGCCTGTAGCTAAGATGACCGCATCGGATGGGAATGTTTGAATTTCCATGCTCCGCAAATCTTGAGCTGCAATACCACGGCACGTGCCATCATCATCGAGAACGGAACCTAGGAACTCCCAATGCTCGAATTTCGTTACTAGACCAGCTGTTTCCCAGCGGCGTACTTGCTCATCAAGTGCGTACAAGAGCTGCTGCCCTGTAGTAGCGCCTGCGAATGCCGTACGATGATATTTCGTTCCACCGAAACGACGGAAGTCGAGAAGACCTTCTGGTGTACGGTTGAACATAACGCCCATACGGTCCATCAAGTGAATAATACCTGGAGCCGCATCGCATAAAGCTTTAACAGGTGGTTGATTTGCTAAGAAATCTCCACCGTAAACTGTATCATCAAAGTGCTCCCACGTGGAGTCACCTTCACCCTTCGTATTCACCGCTCCGTTAATGCCGCCTTGCGCACATACGGAGTGGGAACGTTTAACAGGAACCAAGGAGAACAATTGCACGTGAACTCCGGCCTCTGCTGCCTTAATTGTCGCCATGAGTCCCGCAAGGCCTCCACCGACGACGATAACTTTTGAATTAGCCACTTCTGTTCACCCTCCCTTATTTCCCCGTATGCGCTTCTACTGGAAGCTGCTGAAATTGAGTATCTGTAAATGCGACCAGAGTCATAATAAACATAATGGACATCACGACAAACAAAGCCATCCAGATATACGAGGAAAAGCGTTGTGCGCGAGGGCCAACCGTGATTCCCCAGCTAACGAGGAACGACCACATACCGTTACTGAAGTGGAATGCCGCGGAGACTGTACCAATCACATAGATCGTGAACATAACCGGATTCGTCGCGATATCATGCATCGTTCGGCCAAGCTCTTCATGCGCTACGTTGCCGAAAGCAACCTGCAAACGCGTTTCGAAGAAATGCCAAGCAACGAACAAGAAGGTGATAACACCAGTAACACGTTGGAGCAAGAACATTTGATTACGGAAGTAACCATACTGCGACACGTTATTGCGAGCTTGATACGCTACATACAAGCCATAAACCGCATGGTAAAGAAGCGGCAGCCAGATGCCGAAAATTTCAAGAAAAAGCACTAGCGGCAAACTGTTCAGCCACATCACCATTTCTACGAAAGCAGCCGGACCCTTTGTTGCCTCATAGTTTGAGAGCAGATGCTCGACGAGAAAGAAGCCCACTGGAATTACGCCAAGCAAAGAGTGGATCTTCCGAAAATAATACGAATTACCCATAATTGAACCAATTCCCCCCTCATAAAAATTTATTCATCATTTATCCGACATTATCAGACAAGACAAGCCACATATCATTGTACTCTCGCCGCAAACGAGCGTCAACCCATAATCATCCAAGCCTATTTTGCCAAACCAGTGAATGATTATACACCTTCGTCCAAGAAATGTGAATAAAAAGTGACATGTACATCGTACCTCTTTCACGCTTATAATGGAAGTGCCGTTTTTTTATATACACTTATAACTTACACACATATGCATGGCGCAAAAGGAGTCGATAGAAGCATGGAACTCTTGGATGTTTTCGCTGTTGTTGTCGAACAAGTAAGCCTCAATAAAGCATCTCAGCTATTAAACATCTCTCAACCAGCTCTCTCTCGCAAAATAATGAAGCTCGAGGAAGAGTTGGGTGTAGAACTATTTATCCGCAAAGGTAAAAGGCTGGAGCTGACCAAAGTCGGTCAAATTTGCTATGACCATGCTTTGGAACTGCGTCATCTCGAGCGAAAGTTCAAGCAAGCGATCCAAACCTACAAAGCAGCTGGCAGCCACACTTCGATTACCATAGGAGCGAGCCTGACAACGCTGCAAACAACACTCCCAGATCTTATCACAGATTACTTGCAGGATTACCCGCTGACGGAAATTAAGCTTCTTACAGGTAAGACGCACGAGATCGTTACCATGGCGAAAGAAAATAAAGTGGATATCGGCATCGTTGCTTCCCAGATTAATGCTTCCAGCCTTCATTGCGAACCATTATTTGATGATCACTTATGTCTGGTGCTTCCTCTGGGGCATCCGCTTATCGATCGCGCCACCATCACAATGAACGATTTAAATGAATTGCCAATGATCCTCTTTTCCAAAGGCACTTGGTATCGCATCTTGATGGATGAGTTATTTAACCGTTTTACCATATTACCCAACGTGCAAATGGAGATCGATTCCTTCGAAGCCATCATCCGACTCGTTTCAACCTGTAAAACAGCAACCTTGCTTCCAAGATCCTATTTACGTGAAGATTTAATTCGTAATAATGAATTGATTTTGCGTAATCTGGTCGAGTTAGAACAGACGAAACGAACGACTTCCCTCATTTACTCCGACCATACAGCGGATAATATGGCGTCTATGAAGTTTATAACTCAAGCGGTCAATTACTTCGCCAAACAAAAATAAAACCTCTCAATCTACTAATTGTCTCTATTATATTTATACATTTTCTATTAAATAGGTAAAACTACTTCACGGGCAACCCTTTTTCGACATCTACTAGGAGCAGATAGAGAAAAAGGAGGTGATCACTAAGATGCCAACCAAAAAACGAAGTGTCCCTACTCGTAGAGATTTGGGTCTAAGAGGCAAAACTTACGCTCGGGTTCCTCTTAACAAAAAAAGCGGACCCAGACAAACACTAACCAGGTTTACCGTCCTTTGGGTAAATAACGCTGGTGTTCCATTCGTTACTTCGGGCTTTACTTGTAGAGCCTCATCTACAGGAGGAACCCTCATCGCTACAGCTAATTTCGATGCCTTTGGAACTGCTGTATTCAGTACAATTAACACTCCGACAACACGCACCTTGGTTCTTAGAACTTTCGATGAAGACGGTAACTTATTCCGTACACGTACCGTTCGTTCTGGAGTTTCCGCTTACGCCATCATTGGTTAATGCAAAAAAGCGGTAAATGGGGGGGGGGGCACCCACTTACCGCTTTTTCATCATTATTCAAATCTTCTAATAAATAAATTTGTAGCCTACACCCCAAACCGTCCGAATCCACTTAGGTTCTTTGGGATTGTCCTCGATCTTTTTACGAAGGTTAGCAATATGTACATCAATGGCCCGATCCGTTACTAAACAGTCAAATCCGCGAACCGTTTGCAGTAAATCTTCTCGGCTATAGACGCGACCTGGATGATTCACGAAGCATTTCATAATTTCGAATTCCGAATATGTCGTCTCTACTAAAACACCATGAACACGCATAGAGCGCGTATTCGGATTGAGCGTAATCTTCTTATCGATATCCAAGACTGCCTCTAATACCGCAGTTGTTGATCCTCCAACTGCTTCCTTTACTTGTCGGGTATTCACACTCGATTTCAAATACAAGTTGGAGCGCCGAATGAGAGCGTGAACTCTCGCACTCATCTCATGCATACTGAAAGGTTTACACATATAGTCGTCCGCACCAACACCAAGAGCGTTAACTCGTTCAACGACTTTACTTTTCATCGAGACGATCATAATAGGTATTTTCGAGGTTTCCCGAACTTGTCTGCATAACGCAAGACCATCCATATCAGGCAGCATCAGATCAAGCAAAATGACATCTGGATCAAACTGGGTGACAGCGGCAATGCCTTCTGCCCCATTCGCCTTCCTAATGACATGAAATCCTTCTTCACTTAAATACATAGTGACCATATCGCCGATCATGGCATCGTCTTCAATTATTAATACCTTATACATGGGGAGTCCACCTTCAGTTAGAAATTCTCTTGCTGTATATGTACTCGCAAATTTATTAATTGAAAAGTCGCATGGCGATCAAAGAGATTTATTTTAATTAAGGTTATCGGGATCGTCGGGCTTTATTTGTCATGCCCAATCCAAAATAAGCAAGTGTAAAATGATAACATGTTCAATTAGATCGAGGTTGTATTTTACATCACCCGATGACTTCACTTTCAAATTTATCAATTTGATTGTTGGTTCCGATGATGACCATTACATCATTCTCATTCACGACATCACCCGCCGTAGGTGCAATGATAATGCCATTTTTTTTATTGATAGCGACAATGCTGCAGCCATACTTAGCACGAGGATCCAGCTCTCTGAGAGCAAAGCCACATAGATTCTTAGGCACAGATAATTCCACGATCGTATACTCTTTGGAAATCTCAATATAGTCCAGAAGATTAGGTGATACTAGTTGATGTGCAACACGAATCCCCATATCTCTCTCCGGATAAATTACACGGTCAACACCTAGCTTATTCAGTACTTTCCCATGCAATTCGGACAATGCCTTAGCGACAACCTTTTTGATCCCCAAATCTTTAAGAACAATGGCCGCTAGGATACTCGATTGAATATCATCCCCAATGGCTACAACAGCGCAGTCGAAATTTCGTACGCCCAGTGATTTCAATACCTCTTCATCCGTCGCATCCGCAACTACCGTATGGGTAAGCACAGAACTCAGCTCGTCAACGACTTCTTCATCTTTATCAATACCCAACACTTCATAACCAAGCTTTATGAGTTCTTTGGAAATACTGGCCCCAAAACGACCCAGCCCGATTACAACATATTGATTTTTTTTCATATTCGTAGTTCCCCTTATCCAATCGTGATTTTACCCTCTGGGTATCTATATAGTTCTTTCTCTTGCTTCGGTTGCAGGGCATAAGCTAATGTGATGGTTCCCAATCTTCCTGCAAACATCGTTATACAAATGAGAACCTTGCCAAATGTCGTTAAATCTGGGGTCAACCCCATAGATAGACCTACAGTTCCAAAGGCAGAAGTGACCTCGAACAAAATTTTCAAAAACTGCGAATCCTCTGTTGTCGATAATAGCATCGTCACTAAGATTACCAGAAATAATGCCATCATCGTTAAAGTAATAGCTTTGAGAATGCGGTCTTTCGCCAAGCGGTAACGATAAATAACAATGTCTTCTTTCCCTCGAATCATGGTAATGATAGCGCTAATAAGAATTGTGAATGTGGTTGTTTTGATACCTCCCCCTGTAGAGCCAGGAGATGCACCGATAAACATCAGAATGATGATAAAAAATTGAGATGCTTGACGAAGAGCTCCAATATCTACTGTATTCGGACCGGCTGTACGCGGAGCAACGGATTGAAAGAAAGAAGCTAATACTTTGCCGCCCATATCCAGTGAACCCATGGTTCTGTTATTTGTAAATTCGAATATAAAGATGACAAGGGCTCCAAACACAATTAGAAAACCCGACATGCTAAGAACAACTTTGGAATGCAGGGTAAGCTTTTTCTTGTTCCGGAAGTCCATCAGATCGGACATAACAATGAATCCAATACCCCCAAGCACAATAAGCGCCATTACAACAAAGTTCACAACAAAATCGTCGGCATAGGCTGTAAAGGAGACAAATGGTGCATCGACAGTTCCAAATAAATCGAAACCAGCGTTATTAAACATCGAAATCGCATGCCAGATTCCGAAATAAAGGGCTTGACCAAAATCCATATCAAATGACCAACGAATCGTTAAAATCACTGCTGCAATGGCCTCAATCGATAACGAATAAATAATAACTTTACGGATAAGTCTGACAATACCTTCCATACTGCCTTGGTTAAAAGCCTCTTGCAGAACCAGTCGTTCTTTTAACGTAATTTTTTTACGGAAGGCAAAAGCGATTAAAGTCGCCATTGTCATGAAACCCAGGCCGCCAACTTGAATCAAGCTCACAATGACGATTTGCCCAAACATCGTGTAGGCACTACCTGTATCCACTACGACCAAACCTGTCACACATGTTGCCGAAGTCGCTGTAAAAAGCGCATCAATGAAAGCAATCGAATGTCCTGTTGCCGAAGCAAAAGGAAGCGTCAAAAGACCTGCTCCTAAGAAAATAATAGCAGCAAATCCGAGAACGAGAATTTGTGGAGGCGTCAATCGCCAAATATTCATTTTTTTAATCATAGTGCCTCCTGTGTTTGCAAAAAAAGACATAAGGATTCCCAATACATTAACGGTAGGGTTCCCCCGTTATTATTTAGAAATTCCGAACGTTATCCAATTGATAGGTATTATATAATTGTTTTTAATTCATTACCACTAAATTGGCTTTCTTTTTAAACTATGATAACGTGAAAGATGTGATTTCAGAATCGAGAATGTAGAAGGGAACTCACTATGATCAGGCCAAAATTAAATCGTTTTCTCCTTTTCCTTGCATGCATTGGAGTAGCTCTTTACTTGGGAATATCCGCTTTATACGGACTTCAGGCCGAAGAAACGTCGGCAGAAGACAATCCATCCATCACGAAGCAGCAGGCTGCGGATCGCGCAGCTCAATTTGTAAGTGAGCGCTACGATGTGCATAACCCGCAAACCTTTGTTGTTTATCAATCCAAGAAGGAACGCAGCGGTTATTTGCAAAAGGAGCATTTATTAGAAGTCTATATGAAGGACTATGGGGAGCGTTACCCCATTGATTATTATCGAGTAAGCGTAGAAGACACCAAGACCAACCGTCAGTTTGAAGTTGAGATTAATTACACGAATGCATCCGTTATTGGATGGCGTGAAACGCAAAATCCATCCGATCAGGCAATCATCAGTAAGCAGAAAGCAGATATTTTGGCCAAGCAGGAAATTCGGAAGCAAGGATTTGAGCCGGATGACTTCATACCCATAGATAAGGGGACTGCCGAAGACGATCAAGCACATGGAACAACCTTATTTTATGAAAAGCAAACGAAACCGCTTGGTGAAGCAAAGTTACAAGTTCGAGTTGATTTCGATGATAAAAATCTGACCGGTTATAACGTGCTGTTTAGCTTACCGGCGTCGCATCAAATCTGGATCGATCAGCAGGATCGCTCCGCATCAATCATGACTTGGATTTCCATGGGCTTTACTCTCATCATGACCATTGCCGCGATTGTATTCGCCATTATCTATAGAAAACATATGAAATTCAGTAGAGGCCTTCTTTTGACAGCCATTTTCTTAGCCATTTATATCACTAACAACTTTAATATGTACCCTGCTTTTAGATCTATGAGTGGAGCTATGAACGATGAATTCGCAACATGGGCAACTATTATTTTCATGAATGTAGTGACTGTCCTGCTCGGCATATCTCTCTACTTAGCTCTAGTAGCAGGTAATGGATTGTGGCATTCAATCGGAGAGCGGAAATGGCCGGCTTGGAAAGAATCCTCATTTGGGACTGAGGTTTATAGCGGCATGGGGCGCGGCTATTTGCTTGCTCTCTTTATCTTAGGCGTTCAGCAGGTGCTCTTTTATACAGGTGAAGTGAATTTTGATGTTTGGGCTGTGAATGATCCGTCCGATTCTGTTCTTAATATGATTGAACCCCGCTTCTTCCCGCTTATGGCCTGGGTTGCTGCCATATCGGAAGAAGCGACCTACCGGCTGCTTGGCATCATTCTATTCAAGAAGCTGTTTCGCTCAAACTTCATTGCAATTGTTATTCCCAGCGTGATCTGGGCGGCTAGTCATACCCAGTATCCCATTTATCCAGTCTATACTCGGCTAATCGAGGTCACCATCATAGGCATTATTCTTGGTTATGTCTTCCTTAAGTACGGTTTCATTACCGCCGTATTCGCTCATGCCTGCATGGACAGCATCCTCATGGGGATGTCCCTCTTCTACCTCGGACATATAAGCGATGTGCTTGCTGGCATTTTCTACATCCTGCTGCCTGGTTTGATTGGCTTGCTCCTAGCCTGGCTGCATGGAAAAAGGCGGGGTCCCCTTATTCCTGGGGAGCCGCCGCCTCGCCTTGAAGCGCTTTGAGAATTTCGATAGCTAATTTCTCACCTATACCCAGAGGCTTGAAGTCTTGGACTTCAGCCTCTTTTATTTTGCGTACGGAGCCAAAATGCTTAAGCAATGCCTTCCGGCGTTTCTCTCCGATGCCCGGAATCGCGTCCAGCTGTGAAACAACCATTGACTTCGCCCTTGTTTCGCGGTGGAACGTAATCGCGAATCGGTGAACCTCGTCCTGAATCCGCTGCAGCAGGTAGAACTCTTGGCTGTCACGCGGCAATGGCACAACTTCTGCGGGATCTCCGATCATGAGCTGCGCTGTTTTGTGCTTCGCATCTTTGACGAGTCCACAGATCGGAATGAACAGGCCTAATTCGTTCTCAAGCACGTCGACAGCTGCTGAGATCTGCCCTTTCCCTCCGTCCACGACGATCAGGTCAGGCATCGTGAGATTGTCTTTAAGCACACGCTCATACCGCCGGCGGATGACCTCTCGCATCGTTTCGTAGTCATCCGGGCCAACGACTGTTTTGACTTTGTACTTACGGTACTCCTTACGATCGGGCCTGCCGTCCACGAAGACAACCATCGCAGAAACAGGATTCGTCCCTTGAATGTTCGAGTTATCGAACGCTTCAATGCGGCGAATCGTTCCCACGCCGAGCCATTCTCCAAGATTCTCGACCGCTTTGGTCGTACGGCGCTCATCGCGCTCCACCAAACGAAATTTCTCATCCAGCGCATTGCGGGCGTTGTCTTTGGCCATATCGACCATTTGCTTCTTCAGCCCACGCTGAGGGATATGCACCTTGACCTTGAGCCAGGATTCCAGTGCTTCGCGGACATCCTTCTCTTCGGCCTCTACTTGAGCCACAACTTCCGCAGGGATTTCGGCAGAGATGTCCATTGATGCTTCAGTGGAGGCTTCAATAAGGGCATCTGTAGGAGCAGCTGTAAGAGTATCCGCAGCACCTTCTGCCCCCGTCATGGGAGCAACAGCCGCATGCACGGGTATCGACGGCAGGAAGATCTCCTTCGGCAGCGCCGGATTATCGCTGTAGACCTGAGTAACGTAGGTGATGAAGTCATTGTACTCATCACCGTAATACGGAAATAGCGAGACGTGCCGCTCAATGAGCTTGCCCTGCCGCATATACTGGATGTGCACAGCCATCCAGCCCTTGTCGACCGCGTAACCAAAGACATCTCGGTCTAGCGCATCTGCCGTCGTGATCTTCTGCTTCTCCATCACGGCGTCGATGTTCATGATATGATCGCGCAGCTCCTTGGCGCGCTCGAAGTTCAGTTCCTCCGCTGCGGCCAGCATTTTGGCCGTCAGCTCTTCCTTAATAACGTCGTGTCCCCCGTTCAGGAAACGGCTGATCTCTTGCACCATCCGCTCGTTCGTCTCGGCGGATACATCTAACACGCAAGGCGCCAGACACTGCCCGATATGATAGTATAGGCATACTTTCTCGGGCATCGTCTTGCACTTGCGCAGTGGATAAAGCCGGTCCAACAGCTTCTTCGTCTGCTGGGCCGCAAAGGCATTCGGATAAGGGCCGAAGTACTTGCCCTTATCCTTGAACACCCGCCGCGTGACTTCTAGGCGCGGCTGCTCTTCATGTGTAATCTTGATGTACGGGAACGTCTTATCATCCTTCAAGAGTACGTTGTACCGCGGATGATGCTGTTTAATCAGATTACACTCAAGAATCAAAGCCTCCATGTTCGAGGAGGTAATTATATATTCAAAGTCGCGGATTTCGCTGACTAGTTTTTGCGTCTTCGCACTGTGGCTCCCCGTGAAATAGGAGCGCACACGATTCTTTAGTACCTTCGCTTTTCCCACATAAATGATGGTACCCTCGCGGTTTTTCATGATATAACAGCCTGGCTTATCCGGTAATAAGCTCAGCTTGTGTTTAATTACTTCCAGACTCTGTTCGCGGACTCCAGCGTCCTCATGCTCATGCTCGGTCATGCATCCAATCTCCTCTCGCACAAAAACTTACACATTTCCTAATTGTCCATCCACTCAAACAATTGTTGCATGTCAAACAACATAATCGTCTAAGCAGCAGCCAATTTAAACGCTCCCCTATTATCGAAAAACAAAAAAAAGCTCTTTTTCAGCATAGCAGAAAAAGAACTTTTTCTCACGAACAATTGTTTCTAGTTTGTAACAAATTATTGATGACGAGAAACAACATTTTTCAACGCTTCTTTGGATTGGAAACCAACCACTTTATCAACAGGCTGTCCGTCTTTGAAAACGATCAATGTTGGGATACTCATAACACCGAAGCGAGCAGCTGACTCTGGATTGTCATCCACGTTTACTTTTGCGATTTTCAAGGACTCAATTTCTTTATCCAGCTCTTCCAAAACGGGAGCGATCATTTTACAAGGTCCGCACCAAGGTGCCCAGAAGTCTACAAGTACTGTACCTTCTCCTTCAACTTCAGCTTTAAAGCTGTTATCAGAAACATTCACGATTGACATGATAGTTCCTCCTTCTAAGAATGGATTTAATTTATAACATCAAGTAGTACCTAGCTACCGATGAACGTCAACATGTAAAGTATACCACACCAGTGGGTCATTTCAACCAAGCCATAAGTTAGCAAAAAGGTTGAAGTTGGATCTACTTAGCAGGAAAACCTACAGGCAGCCCCTGAAGTCTTTGCTGCTCGATATAAGCAATACGATCCTTCAAATTAGCTTGCAGCAGCTGCAGCATCTTCATCTGTTGTTCGATTTCTTCGAGCTTCTCTGTGTAGAGTGGCAGCAAATCATCGCACATCGACTCCTGATTTTTCATGACGCAGTTCAGAAAGCTTTCAATTTGTTCGGTCGTAAACCCTAAGCTCAAATAAAACTGAATGGTTTTCACGCGCTCAACAGCCATCTGGTTGAACACCCGATATCCGTTTTCTTCACGCTGTGTCGCGATTAGCCCTTTCGCCTCATAATACCGCAAAGAACGAATGCTGGCTCCGGTAAGCTTGGATAACTCACTAATCCGCATGGCCTTCACCTTTTTCCTTTTCCTTGATCAAGTAAGGATGATTTCATTGTAAACCATGACACTAATGTTAGAGTCAAGTCTTATTTTAACCTTTCCGCTGCTATCCGTTATTGTTTGCACAATTGTCACTTTGATAAGCTTTACAACTTTCGACGAATTTGGGTATACTAAACTTAAACATACGAATGTCGGACGTTGGGGGGTAACCACATGAGCGATCCTAAACACCCTGAGCTTCACGTGTACGAAGAACCGCGTAATGATTTCATGGATGTAGGCATTGGCTTTGGCGCTTTCTTTGGCTTTTTGTTTCTAATTGCAGCCATTGCAACCGTGATTCAAGTTATGAAATAGGAATGTCCAAGCTGGCCTGGAAGAGAACCGCTTTGCACGCCGTGTGAAGCGGTTTTTCATACCGTTTGTTATTAGGAAAAACTTATATTTTATTAGATGGTCAAAAAAGCTGTGCAGATGAACTCATCTGCACAGCTTTTTATTATTTCCCACGCTTGTTCGTACCTGTTACCACAACCACATCGACAAAAGGTCGAATTCGGTCCATAATCCGCTGTCCCTTGTACTCCTCGTCACCATCTTTATTCGTGAAGCTAAAATGCTTCTCCAAATCAGAAAGTGCATAATTGGATGTGAAAAAGGTCGGCATACGATTCATGCGATGATTCACGATAGCGCCAATGACATGATCTCGCAGCCACGGATTCAAATTCTCCGCGCCAATATCATCGAAAACTAATAGATCCGTTTCCTTCAGTAGATCAATCGTTTCCTTCAGCTTGTAGGGCTCCTGGAACATCCCCTTCAAGTCCTCGGCAAAATCCGGCATATAGACGATTGCACCTGTCATACCGACTTTGGCCAGCTGGTGCAACATATAGCCCATCAGGAACGTCTTCCCCGTTCCAAATGATCCGGATAAGTAGAGTCCTCTTGTCTGAAGCCCCTCTTCCATTGTCAGGCTGACATAGTCGTTAATTTGCATAACGGCTTTTGCCCGATCCAGATCCGTTTCAAGGATGTCTTCAAAAGAGTAGCTGCGCGAAATCATCCGCGGATCCACATGAAAGGTGCGGATTCGGCTGCTTATGGCATCCTGCAGCTGCTTCGCGTTGAACTTCTTGCAAGCTACCTTTTCCTCATGAACAAACGACTTTTCATTGACGGAGTCGGCTGTTAACATTGTATAATGCCCTGTCATATCATTTGGACAGTTTTCTAAACCTGGGCAGTTCGAACAGTTTTTGAACTCTGTCACATATTGATACAGCTTGTTCATATTAATCTTAATGGTATAGTCATCGACAAATGGATACTTTTGGCGAAATTTGTGAACTAAGGCGTCATCCATGACGACTTTAATTTTCGCTTCTGCCTTTCGTCTCCATTCGGATTGCGGCATTGATTTGAGTAAGTGAGACAGGGAATCCATGCTTCCTGCACCTCCTTATAATTCTCTTGTACGTTGTCACCTTACCGCTACCTCAGCTCTTCCGATTAAAGCGCTCGTCCAGCTTCTTCGCCATCCTTCTCGCGGCTTCCAGCTCTTCATCTGTCAGCCTCGAAGCAGCCGCTGTGCCGGCATCCGGCACAACGATCGGAATGTGAGGCTTCTGTGTTTTGCCTTGCCGGCCTCTAGTTACAGAGCCACCGCCAGCTTTAGCGGCCTCCACCTTGGAGGCTGCCTTCTGTTTGTAGCTGATTTTCTCACGCACATATTCCACCGCTTGTTCGTAAGTAACAATTTGCTTGCCCAGCATATCCGATGCGACCGCTTCAATCGAAGACTTGGCCCACGAGCGGCGGTCGATATGTAGGAAATGGATCAAGACATTAATGACTTCCTCTTTCAATCTATAATTCAAATCAATCTTCTCAAATATATTAAGTACACCGTCCGGAATGGAGCCCTGAGTAAAGAACATTTTCAGAACTGCCGTGTACGGCTCATTTCGCATAATGTAATTGTATTGATGATCTGTACATTCGCCGCGCAGCTGCTGCGGCACTTCTAGGTAATAAGCCATTTCAACTGACTTGTCTCCAGACGTATCTAGCATATCCTCATTTGTATCGCTTTGCGACTTCTCTTCTGACCTGGACAACGTGCGCTCTCGTTCCTCATCCCGCTTCTTGCTCTGTCTGTAGAACAGATTCGCATTATACTGCATAAGATCCATCTGCAGCTCGCCCTCTTCGGTGAATGCGCCATCCTCATCCAGCAAACGGCATGTTTCCTGAAGTGATAGGTTGTACTTCTTCGCCACAATATTAATCGCAGCCATCTGATCCGGTTTATGCTTGAGAGCTTCAACGTAAACGCGATTACTCGCTCCTCGCGGAAACCTCATAATGATATCCGCATACTGGAAGCCTTTGGTTGTCACGTCCATGCGAGCGTCTCCCTGTTTACTGGCTGAGGCCTCATACAGGGCTTGCTCCAGTTCGTAATCAACCACCTGGGTATTGAGGCGGAATAGATCATAGAACGGAACAGACAGGTTCTCTTCACTCGCGTCGCGGCACTCTTCCGGCTCCGGCGAGAGCAGCTCTTCCCGAAGGGACAGGAGCATGAACTTCCCGACCTTATCACGGAGCAGCAGCGTCAAATGCTGATTGCGGAAAAACTCATTGGGCCCAAGCGGAGGGAACAAGGTGTATACGAAGACATAGTCTTCTTCACCTGGTAGAAACTTGCGAGTTGTCTGCAGGAGCCCTATGGCTTCTAGCTTCGAAGATTGCTCAATTAGATATTTACGCCCTCGCTCCCCCTGCTCAAGCTCGAGCAGCAGAAACAGCTTTCGCTGTTGTTCTAGAGGCGAATATCCGACTTTTTCTGCACTCATCTGCAGATAAAGTGCTTGATAGAGACTAATAGCCAATCCGCCGATCATAGGCTGATACATAATAGCTAACATTTTATAATCCAGACTGCTCAAAGAAAACTCACGGTTCACACAAAACCTGTGGTTCTCGGTGAAATGCAGCATATTCGTCATTCTCATTCCGTTACAGCACCATCCTGCCTCAACCGATTGCAGCTATGAAAGCTTATCGGTTTCTCTCTATTAGTCTACCACAAAAATCGACACGCTTGGTATCTACGAGAGAAAGATAATATTACCTAATATGAAAAAACCAACCTTTCGGACGGTAAAATTCTGACAACTTAGCCGTTAGACGCGGCACTCCGACTTCTTTTTGTAAGCATTGCCCCAATCTTTCATAAGTAAAATAATAGGGACCAATGTTTGTCCGAATTCTGTCAACGAATATTCGACCTTTGGAGGCACTTGATGATACACCTCGCGGTGGACAATGCCGTCCTCTTCGAGTTCCCTTAGTTGTAGAGTCAGCATTCTCTGCGTAATGGATGGACAGATTTTTCTGAATTCATTAAATCTTTTAGTCCCTCCAATCAGGTGATATAACAGAACACCTTTCCATTTGCCCCCGATAACATCCAATGTATATTCAACCGGGCAGCCTTCATCATTATGAAGGTTGCCGTACTCGCTTTTACGATCACGCAATACGATTCAACTCCTTAATAGTATACAAATTGATACTACATAACACGATTGTGCGTACTTACTATTTTATGACGGATCGAATAAACTAACAACATAGAAACATTTACTATAAATGAGGAGATGGAATTATGTCTACAAAAGAAACAATGAAAGCGGTAGGTCTTTATAAGTATTTAAATATTGCACATTCAGAAAGCTTGATTGATGTGGAAATTGAAAAACCGGTTCCTGTAGGTAAAGATCTACTTGTCAAAGTTAAGGCTATTTCAGTAAATCCAGTCGACACCAAGGTTAGGGCACCGAAAGATAAGACTGAAGTATCACCAAGAATTCTGGGATGGGACGTCGCGGGAGTAGTGGAACAAACAGGACCGGAATGCACATTATTTCAACCAGGCGATGAGGTGTATTATGCAGGCAGCATTACGCGACCAGGCGGAAACAGCGAGTTTCATCTTGTCGATGAACGTATCGTCGGAACAAAACCTTCAACGCTTGATTTCGCTCAATCGGCAGCACTCCCGTTAACAACCATCACAGCTTGGGAGGCACTTTTTGACCGTCTAGGTGTGTCCCAAAATAAAGATAGGAACGCAGGTAAGGTTATTTTGATCATAGGTGCTGCTGGAGGTGTAGGATCCATTGCAACACAACTAGCGAAGTATGCCGGCCTTACGGTAATCGGTACGGCTTCTCGTCCCGCATCGATCGATTGGGTGAAATCAATGGGAGCAGATCATATCATCAACCACTACAGTTCTTTCGTTCCTCAATTGAACGCTATCGGCTTACAGAATGCTGACTATATCCTGTGTTTAAACAGTACGGAGCAGCACTGGCAGAACATGGCCGAAGCGATTGCGCCGCAAGGCAAAATTTGCTCCATCGTTGAGACGGACCAGCCACTCAATTTGACTTTGCTTAAGAATAAAAGCGTAACGTTTGTATGGGAATTAATGTTCACCCGCTCGATGTTCCAAACGGCCGATATGGTCGAACAACATAAACTGCTGAATGAAGTAGCACAATTAATCGATTCTGGCATCATCCGTACCACTTTGGCTGTAAAGTTGGAACCCATCGATGCAACAAATTTGCGGAAGGCCCACGCTATAATTGAGGCAGGCAACACCGTTGGGAAAATTGTTTTGGAACATTTTTAATTCTTATGTAGAAAAAATAGAGCCTGTTGAGTTTTCTCAACAGGCTCTTCCATCTATCAGCTGGTTTAATGGAGTGGCGCTTGACTTTCCTGGATATCCTCGCCATACATGTCTGGATTCAGCTTCTTTGCAATCGCTAAGTCCAAAAGTACACGCTGTGTCTGAATATCTTCCAGGCTGTCTACCCACAGGCGAATCAGGTCATTCATCCGAGAAGGGTTCTTAGTCGGAATTTGATGTTTAGCATCCTTAATGAAATAGAGTGAGCTATGCGGCAGCTCTGCATGAAGTAAGTTCGCATACCGATGAAAGGTGTGGTCCTTCTGACCATAAATCAATAGGATAGGATGCTGGATACTTCTGAGACGGCGTGTACATGTATACGTAAGGGATTGCTCGTAATAGGATTTTACATCATTCGCAGCATCGCTTAATGAGCTCTCATATAGACTATGATAGGTGTTTTCATTATCCGCATTTCCAAAAGTAATTGCTTTTTTCAGTAACTTCATGAGTGGCCCTGAACCCGCCATCCACGAAGCGAGCCACAGCCTGCTTTTGTTATAAATATCCGTTAATTCAGACATCCCACTAACCACGATTCCCCCAAGGAAACGTTTAGGGTACGTAAGCAGCGCTTCCAGCACTAACGCGCCACCTGTTGAATAACCGCACAGGAATACTTTTTCGATACCTAGGTAATCCAGCAGCTGCCTTAAATCCTCAACAATAAGAGCATAGCTAAATGGACGTTCTGACGACTTGCTGGCTCCGTGCCCCCTGAAATCAAAGGTAATGACTTGGAATTGACCCGACAGCTGTTCTCTTTGATAAGCAAAATTCTGCGAGGTTAATAAAGGTGGATGAAAAAAGACGATTGGGGTGCCAGTCCCCGTAATCTCATAATTCAATTTCGTTCCGTTCACGTGGGCGAAAGGCAAAATAGTTTCCTCCGTAAGGTCAATTTAGGCAACTCAACCTTAGGGTGACCAGTTCTGTCTTTTTTTATGAGAACCTTAAAACATTTTGAAGCCTCTAATCCGCAGCGCTTTAATGGCCGATCCACTTAAAATAGCGCCAACCAAACCACCGATAGCAGGAATAATATCAACTATTGTGAAGTTCTCTCCGCTGGAGAGAAAAGACGCCTCTCCAATTGAACCATAAATAACAACACCGATAATCAAAGCAATAAAAGCATAAAGTGGAAACCATGTTGTTTTCATTAGCATATTCAAAATAAACCCGATCCCAAAAAATAACACTATCATTAAGACAGTGGCAATGATCATTTGTAACAATGTATGTTCCCCCTTAACAATGTAAGAAGCCCGTTCATCTATCTGACTTCCTTACTAATTGTAATCGACGAATTGGCACAGGTAAAGTGTACACAAATTGAACATTTCCCTCTTCACCCTTTGTTCATTTGCCCTTTCCCCATGAATTGGATACAATGTAGGGGATATTAGCCCTTGAATGGAGGAAAACCAATGAGTGAAGCCGTACAAACGCTGGAAGGCTGGTATGCGCTCCATGATTTCCGTCTGATCGATTGGAACGCATGGCATGCCGCAACCCCTCAGGAGCGTAAGCACGCAACGGACGAGCTGAATACATTTCTGTCTCAGTGGCAGCAATTCGAAAACGATAAACTAGGCAGTACTGCCGTTTATAGCATCGTTGGTCAGAAAGCCGACTTTGTATTCATGCAAATGCGCGAAACGCTGGAAGAATTGAATGAACTGGAAAATACGTTTAATAAATCAAGCTTCGCCGCATTTACAATCCCGGTCTATTCCTACGTATCCATTGTAGAATTAAGCAGTTATCTAGCTAAGCCAGGCGTGGATCCTTCGGAAGATCCGGAAATTCAAGCCCGCTTGAAGCCTATCCTGCCTAAATCGAAGCACATCTGCTTCTATCCGATGAATAAGCGTCGCGATGGCAATGACAACTGGTACATGCTCCCTGCGGAAGATCGCAAAACGATGATGCGCAGCCACGGCATGATTGGACGCACATACGCAGGTAAAGTCAAACAAATCATTACAGGCTCCGTAGGACTGGATGATTGGGAGTGGGGCGTAACCCTGTTCTCCGATGATCCTCTTCATTTCAAAAAGCTCGTTTATGAAATGCGTTTCGACGAAGTGAGCGCACGTTTCGGTGAGTTCGGCGACTTCTACGTCGGCAACTTGCTGACACCTGATAAATTTGCTAAATTAATTCAAATTTAAGAGATAACTCAAGAGTGAAGGACTCCGTGTCCTTCACTCTTTTTGCATCACTGTACAATCAACATTGTACACATTTTTGGAAGAGGGTAAACAGCTATTGCAGATGAATAAAGCAAAAAAGAAAGCTCGCTCAATGAAGAGCGAAGCTTTCTTTTCTATGAATTATTCCTCATCATCATCGTCACGCAGGGCAGCTTCTAATTCAGCTTCCATCTGCGCTTTGCGAGCTAGATACACTTCCGTATCACGGTCACGCTGACGACCTTTTTCCTTCAAACGTTCAATAGCAGGAAGAATGAGGATATCAATTTCCTTTTGCACAACAGCTACATGATCATAACGTTTCTCAGTCTCTAAGAAGTGACCGACCTCGATCAAGGCATTGTAACGATCCAGTTCATCCCGGGTAAGAAGTCCTCTTACTTGGACACTGCAGTGCCGCATGGCGATCCCCCCGTTAACTAATGATGATTAGAAACGTCCTTTACGTATAACAAGTGGAATACCGCCGATAATGTAGAGGTATCTCATATCAACCACTTTTTTCATCATGGCTGCAACGTTACCTTTAAGCTTACGGGAACCAACGATACCGATGGCTTGACCTTTACCTAAGGAAGCAACTGTACCTTTGTTGGAGAATTTGAAAGTTTTCATTTGCGAACCGCGAATGGAAGCAATCAGGTTGTGTGCAACAGCTTCACCTTGCTGCATAGCGATTTGAGCTGTTGGAGGGTATGGTCTGCCTTCATCGTTCATCACGATGGAACAGTCACCAACAACATAGATGTTATCGAAACCAGGCGCATGCAGGTGCTCATCAACTTTAATTCTGCCGCGCATCGTTTCGAAGCCGGCTTCATCAAGCATATGGTTACCGCGGATACCGCCTGTCCAAACAACTGTTGCTGCTTTGATGAACTCATCGCCAGCGATCAAAACACCTTCAGGTGTACATTCTTTAATTGCTGTTCCGATTTTGAAAGTAATGCCTTTGTCAGTCAAAACTTTCATCGCATACTCAACAAGCTCAGGATCGAATCCTGGCAGTGCCGTTGGAGCTGCTTCAATATTATAAATCTTCACTAGGGAAGGATCCACGTCGAATTCTTTGCAAAGCTGTGGAATACGGTCAGCAAGCTCACCAATGAACTCGATTCCAGTAAATCCTGCTCCACCGATAACAAATGTCAGGTAATCTTTGCGATCCGGCTCACGCTTGTACTTCGCGAATTGATACTCAATATGTTCACGAATGAAACGAACGCTGTTGATACTGCGAATGTTCAATGCGTTTTCTTTAAGCCCTGGAATACCGAAAGTTTCAGCTTCGCCACCAAGACCAATAACCAGGTAGTCGTAGGAAAGCGTACCATCTTCGAGAATAACCTTTTTCTCATGCGGACGGATTTGTGTAACAGTCGATTTCACGAAATCAACTTTAAATTCATCAATCAATTTCAAAATGTTCACACGTGCATTTTCAGGATTATCTGTCCCTGCAGCAGGCATGTGAAGATGGGTAGTAATGTAATGGTAGTCATGTTTGTTTACAAGTGTTACATCAGCTTCGTTGTAATTTAATTCTTTTTGCAAACGAATTGCGGATAGGATCCCGCCATAGCCTGCTCCTAAAATAACGATTCTTGGTATTCTACTCATTTCTCTCTCACTTCCATATCCGTATTTATAGTTCTATGGTTTCTCTATCTTGTGAAAAATTACACAAACGGCTCCAAAAGTAGTATACTGCTTCTAGTTTGCACTCAGCAGCAGCGAATTATGATGAAACAGGATGAAATTAGTCACAACATGCGTAAACCGATTCTCATGATATAATATAATTTTCATAAGTAAATATCAAGTGCTATTTTGCTTTAAAATAAGGCTTAAAGGCCCGTCTAGCCTGACCATCCTGTGTAAGCATTATTTATCATATATATAAGCGATTTATATAAAGAAATCGCACTTTCCTGTTTCCTTCAATAGAAGAGACGTTTATAATGAGATAATGATTATGGCAATACCAAATAATTACCACACCAAAAGAATTGAATCGGAGGAGTCTAAGAATGAACGAGAGAGAAACAAATCAAGATATCGTAGATATCATTGTAATTGGTGGAGGCCCTGCTGGAATGTTCGCATCTTTCTATGCGGGTATGCGCCAAGCATCTGTAAAAATTATCGAAAGTATGCCGCAGCTTGGTGGTCAGCTTGCAGCTTTATATCCGGAGAAATATATTTACGATGTAGCTGGCTTCCCAAAAGTAACGGCACAAGAATTAGTGGACAACTTGTTAGCTCAAATGAAACACTTTCAGATCAACACTTGCTTGGAAGAGAAAGTACACCAAGTGATCAAAAAAGAAGAGCGTCTCTTCGAAATAACAACTGACAAAGGCACACACTATAGCCGCGCTGTTATTATTTCAGGTGGGGTTGGCGCATTCGAGCCGCGTCGTCTTGAGTTACCGGAAGCCGCGCAATTCGAGAAGAAAAACTTGCATTACTTCGTTAACGATTTGAATGCATTCGCTGGCCAAAAAGTGTTAATCAGCGGTGGCGGTGATTCAGCTGTTGACTGGGCCTTAATGCTTGAGCCTATCGCGGAGAAAGTCACACTTATCCACCGTAGAGATAAATTCCGTGCACATGAGCACAGTGTAGAAAACCTGATGAACTCCAAAGTAAACATTGTTACTCCTACGGAAATCACCAAACTTCACGGTAGTGACCGCATTGAGCAAGTAACACTTAAAAATATCAAATCGGGCGAAGAAACCGTACATGAAGTCGACGCTGTTATCATCAACTTCGGTTTCGTTTCTTCCCTTGGTCCGATCTCCGAGTGGGGACTTGAGATTGAAAACGGCTCAATCGTTGTTGACTCCAGAATGGAAACAAACATTCCAGGCATCTTCGCTGCCGGGGATATCACAACTTATCCAGGGAAATTAAAACTAATTGCTGTTGGCTTTGGTGAAGCACCTACTGCGATTAATAACGCTAAAGTCTATATCGACCCTAATGCCAAGCTTTCACCAGGACACAGCAGTAACTTAAAATTTTAATCTTCTTAAATAAAATGGGGTATTCTAAACCTAATCTACGGATTAGGAGGAATACCCCTTTGTCATATATATGTCCGGTTTGCAACGGCCTACAAGAGCTGAATATTGAGTGTCCTGTTTGTTCAAAACAGATGAATGATTGCGGGAAATGGAGTGACTATCTTGGCCCCTACTCCCCTTATCGAGAGATTGATGATATCGCCATGTCAGATGGGCCACTTAATCAATGCCTTCATCTGGTAAACTGTACCGACTGCCACCAGAATTTTACCATCCAAATAACTTTATAAAAAAACGCTCTAGTTTAACGGGGTTTCATCCTTGATATAGACGTGAAGTTTTAAATTACGTCTCTGTATTTCTGCGAGCAATAGGTCAACAAAATCTGATTCCAATCTCAAATCCAATGCTTTGTAATAAGAGTCGATCAATGTTTCGTCACTAATTTGTCTCACTGAAATCACCTTTATTCTATAATTTGTAATTATATTATCATGGGGGCAAAATTAGAACAAGCGTTCCGTTATCCACAGATACCTGTGCATATCCTGTGGGTAGATTGTTAATATGTCCCAGAAACGTACTGTATTAATAGGGGATACTGTGTATAAAGTTATGCACACGCTAATCTGTCACTCTGCCGATAAAAAAAATTGATCGAAATATCAGAAATATTTTACTTACACTTAACAAATCCTTAAGCTTGTTCACACAATTGAAAAGAAATTTTAATCGTCATTTAATATTCATAGCCTACAATGATAATAGAAAGACAAAAATAAAGGAGTGAAAGATATGATCGTCTACGATATTGTACTAAATGGCGAAATTAAAGAAACGATTAAACCTCGTAAGAACCGTTTGAAAGAAATTTACGCATTTATGCTAGAGCAAAGTAAGCTCATGAAAGCCAAGTATGGTGATAATGTTAAAATTAAAGGCCGCATGGTGTATTAGGGATTAGTAACCCTGAATACACTCGCGGCCTTTTTTCTTCCATGCCATTAGATGATCCCTTTGCGATGAAGAACCGTTAATAATCGATAGAAATCATAGCTTCCTTTCTCCGGAGTATCGATTAATGAGGCTTTTACCGCAGCTTCTACAGCAGCTTTGGCCCATTGCGGTACGACCTCCATTGCCGCTTGCTCCTCTAGGGAACTAACTCTATTTTGTAAGACTACGATTTGTTCCTGCAGTTTCTCTAACATACGAATGACCTCCTCATCAAAGTGAGTTAAAGCATAGGTTTGAATAATCGTATTCAGTTTACTAGCATAAGAGGGATCCGTTGCATATCCACTGCTTTGTAATGCTTTCACTTGCTCACCAGGACTTCTTGCCATTCTGACACTAGCATAACGAGGGGATCCAAAAAGTAAATCCTGATCACGAAATCCTGCCTCAAGAGTAGGATATGCGCGAAAATCTCCTGGTACGTTATCATAACGTATACCTCCAATGACTTCCCATGTCGTTGCGGAAACGCGATCTCCCTGCCAATAAGGCGTCAACACCCCATTACCAACCTTATATCCGACTAGATTGTTCCACGCGTTCAAATTGCCCCCAGTCTCCTGAATGGCTTGCGCGATTCTCACGGAAGGATAGATCGGTGAGTTCTCTAATCGAAGCTTTACTGCAATAGGTGCAATCATCTCAATAAATTCCTGTCTAATTGCCATCGATACACCTCCTCTTATATCTCTAGTAAACTAAACCTTTCAATCTATTCTATTCTTTCCATGCTTAAAAGGGTTCGGCTATTTTTTATTTTTTAAAAATAATGTAAAAAAGGCTCCCACAAGTGCGACTATCCTGCACTCGGGGAGCTACTGAATCCAATGACCAATCAACATCATAAGTAATCCAAATATAGCCGAATATCGCTTTATCGTTCGGTTCGTCTTCGGGTGAAACAAAAGCAGCCAAATAATAAATCCAATAGGAATTAAAATACCAACCTTTAAATTGAATGTACCTAAAATGTAGTATCCAACTAATTTTAACCCTAAATATCCTTCGTCCTCTTCCCTATTTCTGTAAAACAGTATTAATACGAAAACAACAACAATGGCAGAGATGATTGAAACATTAAAATTCCAATTCACGTATAGGATTCAACTCCTCTCACCAACTGCAGGTTTTCCTTTTTATATATTGTATCACTTGATGGTTTGTCCTTACTAAGATGAAAATAAAAAAACCTCCCAAGTCAGTGTATTTAAACATACACACCTTGGAAGGACTGGTTCTAATTATTCATTAAGCCTCGACTTTATCGTCACACTTCTCAGGTGCGCCTTCTTCATCCTTCACTTTGAAGGAAGAGCCACAACCACACGATGCTACGGCATTTGGGTTGTTGATGGAGAACCCGCCGCCCATGCCTGCGTCCGTGTAGTCAATTTCAACACCGTATAAATATTTGGAGCTATCTTCGTCCACAACGACCTTGAGGCCATGAATGGTGAATACTTTATCGTCGTCTTTCTGCTCATCATCGAAGCCCATGCCGTAAGAGAAACCGCTGCAGCCTCCAGCCTTGACACCTAGACGCAAGAACAGGTTCGGTGATTCTTCAGAAGATAGAAGCTCTTTAATCTTATCAGACGCTGATTCACTAATGTTAATCATAACGGAAATCCCTCCCTAAAGTTCTCCTTATGGAAAACTGGCATTATTCTAAGTTTTCGTAATGCTTACTATCAAGTATACTCCTATCCGGCGCATTGCTCAAGGGCAGCTGCGCAGTCATTCATAGCCATTTCAGCCATAAACTTTACGGTTACGTCGTATCGCGTAATATTGCAACAGCAATTGATCGAGCTCTCGACTGCATTGCTGCACTTCAGGATGAAGGAAGCCGTATGCGGTACCTAAGGAAACCATTTGGCCTCGAAGCTGTTCTATTTCTATATTTAATCGTTCCTGTGGTTCGGTCACGAATACTGGTATCACGGATATAATCACCTTTTGCCCTACGTAATCACATTGCAATAGTATACAGGAATTTGTTAATATTGGGAATAACATTTCCTAATATAATAGGAATAAACATGTCATATTTGTATATTGTCAATTTATCTCCATCTAAATGATATTGCCCCTCCCAACACGTAGGTTTATAATGGGATGGATGGATTGCACGTATAGAAGAAACAAAGGGGAGAAACTTTGAGCTACGCTCAAAGACCCCTATATTATTAAGGGTGTGAATGCCTGAACCGAACTGGATGAACAGGTACGCGAGCGTCTCACACCGCCTAACGCATTTGGTCCTTATCAAGCTGAATGCGTCGATTCAGTATGGACTTTATTTACTATTCAGAGGAGGAATAATAATGAGTGTTGTGACTACAGACCCGGTCAAACGGATGGCCGAAATTGCTGACAAAGTTGAGAACGGTCAACGTCTATCTATGGAAGATGGGCTATTTTTGTATGAATCAGACGATTTGCTAACCATCGGTCAATTAGCAAACAAAGTAAATACGCGAATGAACGGAAACAAGGTTTATTTTGTCCAAAATATGAGTTTGTATTTTACGAATGTGTGCGAGGAGCATTGTGCTTTTTGTCATTTCCGCCGCGACGAAGGTGAAGAAGGCTCATACACACTTACACCTAGTCAAATGTTAGATTATGTCGCTGAACATTTTACTCCCGAAATTAAAGAATTCCATATTAGCCAAGGGCATAACCCGCATTTGCCTTTTGAATATTACGTGGACTGTATCCGCCAACTGAAGCAAGCTTACCCTGACGTTACGATTAAAGCACATACAGCGGCTGAAATTGAATTTTTCTCGCGTATCAGTGGTCTCAGCTTCCGGGATGTCCTCAAAACGCTAATGGATGCAGGTTTATCCACTCTTCCAGGCGGAGGAGCCGAAATTCTGACTGAGCGCTACCGGACTAAAATGAAAGTAGAAAAAGCGTCCTCGGAGGAATGGATTGACGTACATCGTAACGCTCATATGCTCGGAATGAAAACTCATGCAACGATGCTGTATGGCTCCATTGAAACCAAAGAGGAACGCATTCGTCATATGTTGCTGCTTCGTGAGCTTCAAGATGAAACAGGCGGCTTCTTAGTATTCATTCCTAATTCCATTCAACCAGCAAGCAAAAACGCAGGACTCAAACATCGAGTAGCAGCTTGGGATGAATTGAAAACCATTGCGATTAGCCGTTTGATGCTGGATAATTTCCCACATATTAAGGCTTATTTCATCAACATTGGTACGAAATTGACCCAGCTATCCTTCACTTTCGGTGCTTCGGACGCACATGGTACGATCGTGAAAGAGAAGATTTCCCATGCTGCTGGTGCATTGTCACCAGAAGGCCTTACACGTGATGAGCTTGTTTATCTCATTAAAGGCGCAGGACGCGTTCCTGTTGAACGTGACACCTTTTATAATGAAATCAGAGTATATTAGTCATACTAGAGAAGAGATATTGTTCAGAAGGGATATTGGATGGAATGAAAAAGTTTGTGATTCTCGGAGGAGGTTATGGCGGTTTGACCATAGCCTTAAACATGCTGGAGAAGGATTTACCAGAAGATACATTACTAGTACTGATTGACCGAAGCCCTTTTCAAGGATTAAAAACAGAATATTATGCACTGGCTTCAGGTACGATTGCTGAAACACATATTCGTGTTGCCTATCCGAATGACCCTCGGTTGCTTCTAACATTCGGGGAGGTTTCTAGCGTCGATTTGAACAACAAGCAAATTCTTTTTGCAGACCAAGAACCGCTATCGTATGACTGGTTAGTTATCGGTCTGGGCTGTGTGGATAGTTATCACGGAATAGTCGGTGCTAAAGAGTACTCTTCCAGCATCCAGACTCTTTGCCAAACACGTGCCACTTACCAGCGTATTAACGATATTGCGCCATACGGACAAGTCTCCATTATTGGAGGAGGTCTAAGCGGTGTTGAGATGGCAGCGGAGCTTCGTGAAAGCCGGGCTGATTTGAACATTCGATTAATTGATCGAGGTCCAAGCTTACTTTCGGCTTTCCCAAGCAATCTGCAGCAGTACGTCCGGGAATGGATGACGGAACATCATATTGAGCTCCGTCCGAAGGTAACGTTAGTCCGACTAGATGGTGGAGATTTGTATAACCAGGATGAAATTATTAAAACCGATGCTACGATCTGGACAGCAGGCATACAGCCCAATCCAATCGTAGAGGCTTTGAATGTGCCCAAAGACCACCAAGGCCGGATCCTGCTTAACGAGTATCATCAAATTCCAGATTACCAAGAAGTGTTCGTCGTAGGCGACTGCGCTTCCCTGCCGTTCTCTCCAAGTGCGCAAGCGGCGCAAGCGCAAGGCAAGCAGATTGCCGAAGCCATGCTGACGATTTGGAAAGGTGATACGCCTCGACTTGGTAAAATTAAACTCCGAGGTACGCTGGGTTCACTTGGTAAAAAGGCCGGCTTCGGCATCATGGGTAAACGTACGTTAATGACGGGTAAAATCGCTCGTATTCTCAAAAGCGGTGTACTGTGGAAGTCCAAGCGTCACTTCGGGTAAGATCAATCTCCGAGAAGTTCGTACATCGCTTCAATTTCTTTTATACGGTCTAAAATGCGCTCGTGAAGAGCATCGGCACTTTCAGCTGCAATGATTTCGCCATTCACAAGCGCATAAGGTTCCATGTAGCACTGCCCGCAATTGCCTAGACAGCCGTATTCCATGACGTCGAAGTCAGGGTTTTGTTCCAAAGCTTTCATGACTTTATCGGTTCCATGGTGCATATTACTGGCACAAAACTCAATGATTGGTCTCATTATATAAATTCCACCTTATGTTGATATTCAAGTTGAAAACCATTTTCATTTAAACATTATTGTAATATAATAATAGAAGAAAGGAGATGAATCAAATGACTGAAAAAACAAAAGAAGTAATTTATGATGAAGTCCTTGAGGTTTTAGATAAACTCCGTCCTTTTCTACAACGCGATGGCGGTGACGTAGATCTCGTTGATGTAGAAGACGGTATCGTGAAGCTGAAACTTATGGGTGCCTGCGGCAGTTGCCCAAGCTCAACAATCACGTTGAAAGCTGGTATTGAACGCGCATTGGTTGAAGAGGTAGAAGGCATAACAGAAGTCGTACAGGTATTCTAATTACGACTATATCATAAGAAAGAGCTTACCTCTATGGTAAGCTCTTTTTGCATATATGATAAGGACTAGTTTTTCCGCTGATTAAGCACCGGTAATGGTTGGATCGGATCTAGACCCCCAGAAATATCCATGATATTTCCAGTTATGAAATCAGATGCAGGTAAACATAGGAAATCAATGACTCTAGCTACATCTTCGCCAGTCCCGGGTCTCCCTACCGGTGTTTCCCCATCAATCTCCAGACGCGCTTCTTGCATCGTCCGTTCTTTGTTCTTACCTCGAATATCGCCAGGGCATATCATATTGACTGTGATCCCATGACTCGCTTCTTCTTCAGCCAATGTCTTCGTGAAGGAAACTAAGCCTACCTTAGCCGCGGCGTATACGGCGCGATGGGTCCAACCCCTAGCTTCAGCCGCCTTGCCGAATCCAAAGTGGATAATTCGTCCCCAGCGTCTCTCTCTCATCATAGGCAGAACCAAATGATCGAGCTCCATAACACCGAGCAAATTGCCGCGCATCAGATATTCAATCTCATCAATGTTATAATCAGCGAAAAAGCGCCGCTCTCTGAAGAAAGGTCCAGCATTATTCACGAGAATATCAATCGGACCGAGTGTAGATGTTGTTTGATCCACCATACGTATAATATCTTCTCGTTTGGCGACATCGCCTTGAACGGCCACGCTGCGAACCCCCAGATCTTCCAATTGAAGGACGAGCTCAGCGGCTTCTTTTTCACTATTAACATAATTGACAGCTACCTGGCAACCGCGCTGTGCTAGGGTGATCGCGGTCATTTTGCCCAAGCCCTTGGCGCTGCCTGTAATAAGAACCGTTCGGCCTCTTAATTCCATGGTCCTCTTACCCCTTTGCAATACTTGCCGTAATATAAGAGAAAGCTATTGTTAAGGTTCGGCAAACCATTTCAAATCCCTGCTGAAGATCGGCTACATTTGATTTCACATTTTCAACATGAATTCGTTCTCCTGGAATCGGTTCTTTTTGCATAAGATCATCCAGCATTTCAGCATTAATATAATGAATCTCCATATTGCGCTGATTGCGCAGTCGATCTAATGTCGATTTATAATCCATTTTGAGATTATAAAGCTGGAGCTCCAGTGAACCGTGAATATGTTTTTCATGCATGCGGCGCAGTACGGTAAAGTAAGAGAAACGAGACTTAAGCGTCTCTGTTTTCAGCTCAAATAGATCATTCATAAACGTGCCCAATTTGTCCAAAATCGAAAACAAGCGAATGAAGGCATTTTTATAAAAATAAACAAATCGATGATATTCCTCGATCTCTTGCGGATTCATTTCCTCCAAGAATGCCTTACTGATATGCTCAGCGTAACGCTCACAGCAATATTTGCTCTGTTCCAGCTCATCCAAAGCATCGATAAACCCCTTGCTCCAGATCGCCCGTCTATGGTACTTGGGATACTCTGATGCTAGGTGGCTATGCTCCTTAGATTCCAACAGCTCAATATACGTTCTCACCGCGTTGCCGGCGTCTAGAAGAAGTCCGCTATCGATTCGTTTCGGTTCATTGAACAATACTCGCAGCACGGGCACACCCCTTTTTCATCCTAGCAAATTTGTTCGGTTATAGCTTTGCTGTTTGTTCGCTTAGCAGGGTCTGTTTCGCCTTCTGTGAACGATCCCGCTGTACCAAATACATAGCTGCCAAAACACCAACACCACCTAAACATTGATACAGAGAAATTGACTCATGCAAAAAGATGTAGCCTGCAATAGCTGCTGTTACAGGAAGTAAGTACCCATAAGCAGAGGATTTGAACGGCCCTAGCTTAGCTAAGCTCCAGTTGTGTAAAGAAAATCCTAGGGCAGTAGCCAACAAGGAGGTATAAATTAAGCTGATCCATCCTGTCGAAGAGATAGCCGCATAATAGGCGGCGTCCGCACGCAAGAGTACGAAGGGCAATAACGAAAGCGCCCCTGCTGTCATTTCGAGCGAGATCAGCAGCGGCAGCGGATAGCGCAATACAAGTCGATTCATACCGATGAGATAAATGGCTCCCATAAAACTTCGCATTACTAATAGGATATCTCCTCTAAACGTCTCTCCTCCAAGATGGAATCCATCAACCCCACCTGAGACAATGATGATTACACTACATAAAGCTAATGGAATTCCTATAAGGATACGCCATGTGAGCCTTACTTGACCGGCTATTACAGCGAACAGAACCGTTATGACGGGCATGAAGCCGCGCCCTAGTACAGCGCCATTCGCGGAGTTAGAAAACTGCAAGGCATACTGCAGAAGGGCTTCCATGCCAATAGCATTGAGAATGCCTAACCCACATATAAGAAGGAGATCTTTACCTGCAATCTGCATCTTCAGCGAACGCGATCGATAATAAAAGTAAGTATAGACCCACAGCATCGGAATCATACTCGCGAAGCGTAACCCGTTAAAAACAAGGGAATCCCATTCTCTTCCCCCAATTTTTAGAGAGGCTAAATTAATGCCCCAAAGGATATACACCAGAACAAACCCGGCATGTGGATAAAAGAAACGGAGCCGATCCGCATTCATGCGAAATATTCCTTCCAGCGGCGATCCACGAGTTCCACGATATCTTCCCGCGGAAACAGCTCATCTGGGTATCCCGGTTTCATACGAGCATCAATCACAATCGGAACCTCATAAGCGATGTGATGACGGTTAACACTGGACTGCGCGTACATATCACTTGCCGGATTGAAACGGGTGAACACGGTCCATAAGAACTTGGTTTGGTCGTTCGCGATGCCGCTGGCGTCATCCACTAAGATGACTAACGGCCACTCCGTTAAGCGGCTGGCTGCATTCGCCAGCAGACGCTGTGGCAGCTCCGGTTCCGCCGCGTAAGACGCTCCTGAGACGAGCAGACATCCGCCACAGTAAACGGCAATGTCATGGATCTCAGGCAGCTCTCCGGCGGTGTAGGCTCTTGGCAGCTCGCGTACAGGGTCGCCTGTACCGAGAAGGACTGCTTTGCTGCCGTGATTAAGCTGGCCACCTGTATAATCAAGCGTATCATGCGATGTTTTGTTGAAGATGAATAGGTCACGACCCGGATCAAAACGCTCCAGCACAGTTTCAAGCAGCTCTGTGAAGTTGGCTAGGACCGTCGGCTTATCCGTGACGATCAAGAACTTGGTGAGTGACAGCTGACCCTCACCTAGAATGCGGAATGCCGTGCCAAGCGCCTCACGGCTATAGCTTTCACGGACGACGGCAGCTGCGAGCGGGTGGAACCCGGTCTCTGCATACGTCCAGAGGTCTTTAACCCCCGGCATCGCCATCGGAAACGCGGGCTCGAGCAATCTTTGCAAGAATTCGCCAAGGAAGTAATCCTCTTGGCGCGGTTTACCCACGATCGTCGCCGGATAGATCGCGTCTTTGCGGTGCCATACATGATTCACGTTGAAAACCGGGAAATCATGGATGAGTGAGTAATACCCGAAGTGGTCGCCGAATGGCCCTTCGGGACGTCTCGTATGCGGCGGAACGCTTCCGCATATCGCGAACTCCGCCTCGGCCACGAGGCGGTGCCCCCCATGAGGGTTCTCCACCATGGGGAGCTTCTGCCCGAGGATAAGCGAAGCGAGCATCAGCTCGGGCAGGTGCTCGGGCACTGGCGCAATCGCAGAGGCGATGAGCGCAGGCGGGCCGCCCAGAAACACGGTAACGGGCAGCGGCTTGTTACGTTTCTCGGCTTCGTGGTAGTGGAAGCCGCCGCCTTTATGTATTTGCCAGTGCATCCCGGTAGTGAAGTCATCATAAACCTGCATGCGGTACATGCCGAGGTTATGATGACCTCCGTCCGGATGCTCGGTGTAGACGAGCGGCAGTGTGACGAACGGACCGCCGTCTTCTTGCCAGCTCGTCAGGACAGGCAGTCCTGCGAGTGGGTTGTCCTGCTTCAAGCCGCCAAGAATCGGCGCTTGGTTCTGCTGTACTTTCTTCGTTCCAACCTTCAGCAGGTCCATAATGAGGGCCCGTTCACCCCAGAGCGCTTGCGGCGTTGGGGGCATTAACGTACTTGTAGCGTTAATAACCGCTTTCATGAATTGTTCCGGTTTGGGACCGAAAGCAAGATCAACGCGTCTTGTTGTCCCGAACAAATTCGAGACGACCGGGAATGAACTTCCTTTGACATTTGTGAACAGCAAAGCTAGGCCCTGCTCGTCGATGACTCTGCGATGAATCTCGGCGAGTTCTAAATTTGGGTCTACTGGAGCGGAGATTTCAATCAGTTGATTTTCGCGGCGTAAAATGTCAAGAAAAGCTCGTAAATTCGTTGGTACCATGTATGTTCCACCTTTAACTGTGAGATTGTAAATGCGTATTTGTGAGTAAAAAGGAAATAGCCTTCCGCATCAGAAGGCCTCCTCTACCGCAAAGGTAGCCCTGCCGTGCTTCCAAGGAGCTCGTCCGTCAGGTATTAAGCTTTGCGGTCGTATAGCGTAAGTACGCATAGATAACATAAGAATCCAAACATGCAAGAAACAATAACCGCATGAATCATGCCAGTAAATAAATAGGCGACTTCATTCCCCATTGACCAGGTCACAACGGCACCGCTAATCACTTGAAGAAACACTAAAATTAGCGCCCATTTGCTGCCAAACCTCAGCTTGTCTGAGCCATGATAATAGCGTTTGGCTTGCAAATAAAGAAATAAAATACATATAAAAAGCAGTAATGCCGCTACACGGTGGGTAAAGACAATACCCGTTGCCCCGCTTAGTTCAGGGACTACTTCCCTATTACATAAAGGCCATCCCGAACATCCACCTGATGAAACGGTGTGACGGACAAATGCCCCCAGATAAACAACCACATAGCTGTAAATCGTCGTTATCCATACAAGGGCTTTAAAACTGCTGCGAATGGCCGTATCACGTTGGAATTGCCCCCATGGCGTAAATACAATGGCTAATAGCAAAGAAAAAGCAAAGGCCAGTAGGGATAATCCGAAATGTAAGGCCAAAACGAGTGAAGATTGGGGCCATACGACAGCCATAGCACCCATAGCTGCTTGAATTAGCGTCATAAATACCGTAGCAGAGATGAAAAATTTGGCATCTTTACGTTTCACATAACGAAATACGAGGATGAATGTAGCAACCAGGATTAACGTCACAATGCCGACAACTAATCGATGGCTGTACTCAATAAGCGATGAAATCGTATGTGCCGGGATGAATTTCCCATGACACAGCGGCCACTCATCTCCGCAGCCTCTACCTGCGTCAGCCTTCGTAACTAAGGCACCCATTGCAAGAATAAGAAACATGCCAATGGCCGAAAGATTCGCTAATCTTTGAATCAATTTTTGCATGATTGCACCTACTTTTATGTCGTGACTTCTGTTAATCATGTCGAATGATGTTGTTCCGCTTTCAATTATAGCTTTAATAAGTAGGCAAATCCATTCGCAATTGTTACAAAGCTCCGAAACCACACCGAAGGCTGTCCTGAAGTTCATAAGTCATTCAATGTTTCATTTTTTGGGACAAGGGTAAATAAAAGATGAGCACCAAATTATTGCTGTTCAACAAAATCGATCGCAGGAGGTTTTATCTATGGGTAAGCACATTATTGGAGTATTCAATTCGGAAGAAGAAGCCATTCGCGTGATTAACCAACTCAAAGCAGAAGGCTACAGAGCAGATGATATCTCAGTTATCGGCAGGAATAACGAGGGTTTAAGTCAAATCGAGGATGAAACAGAATCCAAAGCAGAAGAAGGACTAGCAACCGGTGCTGCTGCTGGCGGTGTACTGGGTGGTGTTACAGGACTACTGCTGGGTATTGGTGCACTTGCCATTCCAGGCGTTGGCCCCATCATAGCCGCTGGCCCCATTGTCGCGACTTTAACCGGCGCAGCCATTGGTGCAGGTGCAGGCGGGCTTGTAGGTAGTTTGATCGGCTTAGGTATACCCGAGAACGAGGCCAAAGATTATGACAATTACGTTAAGGATGGTAAAATCCTGGTCCTTGTCGAATCAGATTCGACCCGCGATCATAAGGCTTATGAAACATTTAGCAAGAACCAATCGTTGAATGCTAATACCTATAGTCCTGAGTATGGCTATCGCTCATAAATATATTTGTTTATAAAAAATCTCTCTTTTGAGTAAATGGGGTCAAGTTTGACCATTTTACCAAAGAGAGATTTTTTTGTGCTTACGACTTTAGTGCATCGGACACTTCGATAGCGCGGTTTAGGAACTCTTCAATTTCTTCGCGTGTTTTGCGTAGTTTACTGACGAAACGAACCAGCTCTTGGCCTCCACGGAAAGCAATAAAGCTTGGTATACCAAGGATGTTCAATTGCTCACATAGATCAGGTACTTCGTCGCGGTCTAACTCGATGAACGTGATACGCCCAGCATAAGCTTGTTCCACTGCTGGCATGAAGGGTTCGATATAGTGGCAGTCTTTGCACCAACTTGCTTTGAATACAGCAATGGTCAACGTGGACTGCGAGATTTGTTCCTGAAAAGCTTGTTCATTGGATACTTTAATCATGACGAGCACCTCGCTGCTTAGAATTTATTAACTTATAGCATGCCCTAACATTTGTGTCAAGATTAAATAATAGGCAGTGTTGCGCCTGATATACATTTACAATAAAAGTAAGAAGTGATATCATATGAATATCAAATAGATATTCTTTGAAGGGGTGCTATAAATGAAAGAAACGAATGCGTGGTCGTTAAACGGTTTTCTTGGTTTATTATTATTTATTATCGGCGGTGGGGTTGGCGTTCTCCTTCTAACACAGGAACGAATTATTCCGGGTATCATTTTAATTATACTGGGGCTGATATTCGTCTCGACGATCACTGCAGTTAATCCGAATGAGGCTTCTGTCGTCACTTTCTTCGGCAGCTACTTAGGTACAATTCGAAAGAGCGGCCTATGGTTAATTGTCCCTTTTTCTAGCAGAAAGAAAATTTCATTGCGGGTGCGCAATTTTAACAGTGTGAAGCTGAAAGTAAACGATATTGAAGGAAATCCTATCGAGATCGCGGCCGTTATCGTGTTTAAAGTAGTCGATACCTACAAGGCCCTTTTTGATGTGGACAGCTACGAAAAGTTCGTCGAAATTCAAAGTGAAACGGCACTGCGTCATGTCGCCAGCAAGTATCCCTATGACCGGTTTGAAAGCGAAGGCTACTCACTTAGAGGCAATGCAGATGAAGTTGCCGCTGAGCTTAGTCTAGAACTGCAGCAGCGTCTATCTGTAGCAGGTGTAGAGGTCATCGAGTCCCGCTTGACCCACCTCGCTTATTCGACTGAAATTGCTAGTGCCATGCTTCAACGGCAGCAGGCTTCTGCTATTCTGTCCGCTCGTCAAATTATTGTCGAGGGCGCTGTGGGGATGGTTCAGATGGCTATCGCTCGGTTGGAGTCCGAGGGCTTGCATCTAGACGAGGAAAGAAAAGCGGCCATGATTAACAATTTGCTTGTTGCGATTGTATCGGACCGCTCAGCGAGCCCGGTCATTAATACCGGTTCGTTGTACTAACGGGACCAGGGCTATGGCTCCTAAGAAAAATTTCCCGCTCCGACTTGATCCTAAGCTGTACGAGGCTTTGGAGCGTTGGGCGGAGGATGAATTTCGCAGTGTTAACGGTCATATTGAGTATTTGCTGCGTGAAGCGCTCCATCGAACCGGACGTGTAATTAAACCCGGAACAGAGCAAACCAATTCGGAAAAGACGGATGAGTAATTTCTATTAATGACCTTGCGATTAACCTTCGCAAGGTTATTTTCTATTTATTAAAGTTTCTAGCCATCGGATTCAGGGTATATAGAAATAAAGATGAGATAAGGAGGAGTGATACAGCATGCCAAGAACAACATACTGGGTTAGCGTTGGAAGGCAAGAAGTCGTGCCAGCTAGTGAGGGGGTCATTCGAGACCATTATGAGTTTGAGATCCATGCCGATGAGGCTGAGCTGCTCCCGCTCGTTGAACAATTCCGAGAAATCAATCTGGTAGATAAACAATTGGTGAAACGGGCAAGTACACCGTATGAGGCGTTCCCGGAAAAAGACCAGGACATGAAAAACCGCGCTTATGATGAGCGGCTTAAGGATATTTATTTTCTTGTGTACCAATTGGGGACGACTGAAACCAAGAAGCATATTGAAGCTATGAATCTGGGGGATTTACCGGAATACCAGAATATCAACAGCAAACCGGAATCGTTGTAACGACAAAATAAACGGCTTACGCCGTCCTTGGGTTAGAGCGTTTGTAAAGGTTGATGCAAAGTAAGTTGCAACGGAAAACGTAAAGCATAAAATTATGTTTGCTTATCTGTGTAAGGTTGTATTTTGTACAACATTAGGCAAGCTAATCCTCTTTTTCCACCCGAATGTTGTAATAAATACAACAAGAACAAGGAAACAAAACGCAAGGAAAACATAGTCATTTACTGAATGATTATGCATATATCCACAATCTCACTTAGCCTGCATAAATCAGTAACTAACTATCTTAAATAAGGTAAGTTGCACACTCCCCCTAAACTTTGCGCTCGATTCCCCTTGGAAAATCAATTTCCCTGTCTTAAGTATGCAACAATACTTCTGGATTTTTCATCATCTGCTCTTTTACGTGCACATCTGTCATACTGATAAACTCATCCTTGAGAGAGCTCACGAAAGAACGATGTTCACGGCGTAATTCCCCTAATCCCACTAGATAATAATATGATGGGAGCCCTAGCCATAATTGGCCGCTTTCCCACATACCTGTAAGTGAATAAGCAAACACTAGAGGCAAGGATTCAGTGAAGGTCGGGGAGGTAAATGGTATTGGGAGGAGTAGTCAAACCAAAAGATAAGAATGTTAGGGGTGTTCTCAGCAAAATGAGAGGACTCCCGAACGCTGTCGCACAGCTGTTCAAACAGCAAGCATCGGTGCTTTTGCATTCCTCTGCTAAAATAGTTGGCCCTTTGGAGGAAATTCCTGTCACGACAGCATTCAAAGGACGGCTGGAAAAGGGCTTAAAACATCAATTAGATCTGCTGCAAAGCGGTGTCGTAAGTTCTCCTCTCTCCACAGATGAATGGGCGATTGTGCATCGAATCAAGGAACGAACCCAGCGGGAAAACCGAAATAATGTGACACGAACTAACGCGTATTGGTCTTGTTATCAAGATAATCCGGAGCTTCACTGGGCACTTCTTGCCCATATGGTTTCACGCAACGGGGGCTGGTGCATGACCGATCTTCGCGGGGAGCTTTTGCCACATTTGATAAGCAATGAACTAGCCCAGCATTTATTTGCTTTTCTGGAACGAGCGAACGGTCTTATTTTTCAAGATGCTTATCCTCAACTACTTCTCTATGGCGAAAGCAAGAGACGAAAGATGAGTTTGTTTCATCTCCTGCCGCATATGGACATCTCATCCTGGATGGTCCCTGTTTGGAGCGACTTTTGGACGTATCAAGAATCGGCCGCGCTAACCATTGCACTTATTGTTAATGAGCAAAACTACATCGAAAAACGCATCGTAAAAAATAAACAGATTCAACAAAACGTATTGAATACACCTTTGTTCAAAACACAAGCATGGCTGCAATTGAATCAAATCGGGTTTCCCTTCTTTCCCACTTCCATCGAAACGCAAGCACCTCAGCCTCATCTGGCTGGACTTATACTTGAGAATTTCGCTAGCTTAACAGAACGCATCGAATTCGGAAAAAGCTTGTATGCGATACTTTTCGGAGCACCGGAGGTACTTCAAGGAGTACTTAAATTTGCAGCCACAACTCCCCATACTGGATCACGTTCCGATTACTGGCCTCACTTGTTTGCCCAAATAAGAAAAACCCCTCCCGAAGTGAAATATCAGGAGAGGCTGAATGGCAGCACCCTTAAGAAAGGTACACAACCGTTTTATAGTCCTAAGCTTACATCGGTATGGCCTGACAGGAGCATGGCACCCGTAGAGCCCGGTGACTGGTTTACGAATGTGAAGGAGCCACTGGTGCATATGCGCTCCATTCCTGTACCGATTCCTTATGATTTAACGAAAGAAGTGTACTTTGGTTTAAGCAAGATTGAGTTAGGCATTGTAGCTGCCCAAGCGATTAAGAAAGTGATTCGGTGACTCCGCTTGGCTTGGCTAGGAACGTTTGATAAGACGACTCACTTTGCCGATTAGCTTTTGTACTGGCGATGTGAAGTTTTTCACATCGTCCTTCGTTACAACACGAGTTACCATCAGCATCAATGGATACAAGGCAGCCGAGAAGCCACAAACAAGTACAGCATTTATTCCTTCATTTAGTCGATACCAGTTAGTTGGATGCACATACGTATGTGTGAGCCATTCCGCCCCTAGACCAAGGATAACTATGACAACAATGGAAAACAGTAATCCGATGAAACGACGTCCGAGGATCGTAAAGTCGACTTCTTTACGAAGCGATCGTAAATTAAGCCAAGACATGACAATAAAACAAAGACCCGTGGAGCCGATGATTCCATAGATGCCAAACCACTGCGCAAGTAAGAAGCTGCCAGCTAGCTTGACCGCAATACCAACAGCAACATGCATCATCAGCGGTTTCATTCGGCCCATGCCCATAAGGACAGCGCCCGATGTCTGCATGACAATTTGAAACATAGCTCCTAATGTGAGCAGTGAAATCATGTGAGGTCCATGACTCATACCAAAAGCAGTATCCTCATGCCCGAACATAAAAAAGTCTAACGGACGGGCAGCAATGGCAATTACCAATACAGCCGGTAACCCAGAAAGTATCGAGAGTTGAAGCACCCTGGTTGTGTGGTGACCAACCTGTTTCATATCTTTCCGTGAATAGGCTGCTGAGATGATGGGAACGACGGATTGACTCAGCGCGATGGCCAAAATAATCGGAATCCCCGCCAAGGACTGAGCGCGTCCTCCTATAATACCAACAAGCCCAAGCGCTTCTCTTCTGCCGATTGTCCCTTCTAAGAGCGGGATAATGATAGAAGTATCGATCGCATACACAAGTGTAACCGTCACTGAGAAAATAACGATCGGAATCGACAGCTTCAATAAGCTGCGATAGATTTCTCGATAACGAACTGGCGTATGTGATTGCGGCGATAGCGCGCTTCCCGCAGCTATCTGTTCGGCCGCTATGTTCGACTGCGCATCTCTACGCTTCAGCTTCAAGGCATAGTAAAGCATAACGGCAAGTGCCGCAATCCCTCCCATAACCCCTCCGAATGATGCGCCCGCAACTCCCCAACCTAGGCTGATGTTCAATAATATAAATGCCAGTCCAATTGAGGTTACGAGTCTGAATATTTGTTCCACAACCTGTGAAATCCCGTTAGGCATCATGTTTTGTCTACCTTGGAAATAGCCTCGCATAATGGCAATAAGCGGGAAGAACAGCATGGCTGGCGCTATAGCGCGAGTAGCTAGTGTGGCATCCGGTCCACCCTGTGAAATGTGCTCGGCATAGATCGGTGCAAAAACATATAACAGAGCCGTCATCACGACTCCCGCTACGATCGCAAACCAAATTGCCGCGCGATAAATCCGCTGCGCTTCAGCAGGTCTTCCGATCGCATATTTCTCTGACACCATTTTGCTAAGTGCACTGGGGATACCGGCTGTTGCTACAACAAGTAAGATCGAGTATAGATTAAAAGCAATGGAATAACTGCCCATTCCTTCTTCATGAAGCAAGTGTACTAGCGGAATTCGCTGAAAAACGCCGAGAAACCGCGCTATAAGCGCGGCCACGGTGAGAATGAGCGTCCCTTTTACTAGAGAATCTTTCGTTTCCTTCGTCAAGTCCGTTCCTACTCTCTTACAGTATTCATTCCATTAGAAAACCCAGATAAAAAAGATAATAATCATCGCCAGCTGAAGCGCAATTTTCACAGCACTGCTTGCAAAGAAACCGAGTACAGAGCCGACACCGGCACTTATCGCCTTTTTCCACGACGTACCGATGATGATTTCACCAATCACTGCGCCTAGGAAGGGGCCAATGAGTAAGCCGAAAGCTGGAATAACAAAAGGCCCAATGATAAGACCAATTGTACTACCGATGATAGCCGCCTTAGAGCCTCCAAACTTCTTAACCCCTAACGCCCCTACTGCGTAATCGGCCACCAAAATGATGATAACAATCAAGGATTGGATAAGCCAGAACCAGACGCCGAACGGCTCGAAGCTAATCAACCAACCATAGATGAAGAAAGCTCCATAAATCGCTAACACACCGGGCAGTACCGGATAAACAGCACCAATCATACCCACTACAAATAAAAGGATAACTAATGTCCAGCCTAAGGTGATCATAGATCGCATTTCCTCCAATCCTAGCGATTTATCACTTCTACTTTTACAGCATATAAGTGTGAATCACTTTGGCAATCGCATGTTCATTGTTGGTAACAGTGGTAATATCCGCAATACGCTTTACTTCATCCTGTGCATTGCCCATAGCTACACCAAGACCTACTTCACGAATCATCGCGATGTCGTTTTCACTATCCCCCATCGCAATGACCTCGGACATGCTAATGCCTAGAAGCTGACATACAGTCTCCACGCCGCTCGCCTTACTAATACCTAATGGGTTAAGTTCAAGATTAGATGGATGAGAATTCGTTATTTCAAGTGTTCCCCATCCCTCTACGATTTCCCGGATTTGCTGAAGTTTCTCCATATTTTCGGTGAAATAACCGAACTTTAGCCATTCTTGGCCGTCAATGTCCATGTCTTCGCTCTCACGATTGAACACACCTTGCACCGAATAAGCCCACCACCAACAATCATACTTTTGTGCTAGATTATGCAAATTACGTACCGTCTCGGCAGGAAGCAGGGTCCGCTTTAGTAATTTAGATGGAGACTCCCATACTTCACTCCCATTGACCACAACAAGCGGTGAGGTAAGCCCTAGCTCCTCAATATAAGGCATGGCGCTTACAGCTCCGCGTCCTGTGGACATAATAACGATCTTACCCGCTTTAGTGGCTTTCTGAATCGCTTCTCGGTTTTCAACTGATATTTTTTTGTCATCGTCCAGCAAGGTGCCATCCATATCAAGGGCAATTAATTTATAAGATCCCACGTCTTCCCATCCCCTGTCTCTACGTCATTAGTAGACCTAGTAAGCAGCGAGCACTTTCTTAGGCAGTTCTTCCATGAATGTCACATGCCAGAGGGCAAAAATATAGATGGTCCAAATGCGGCGAGCATAGTCGCCATGACCATTACGATGCTTATGCAGCATGCGCTCCACAGCATTGATATCAATATAATCTTCAATCCCGCTGGACTTAATTTGCTCCAGGACCATATCGCCCATCGAACCTTTCATCCAATCGCGCAGCGGTACCGGGAAGCCCAGCTTCGGACGGTTCAGGATAGGATCAGGTATGATACCTTCCATGGCCTTACGGAAAATGTACTTCGTCGTGCCATTCGCGATTCGGTACTTTGCCGGAATGCGGCGTGCCACTTCGAACAGTTCCTTATCAAGGAAAGGAACACGCAGCTCGAGTGAGTGTGCCATTGTCATCTTATCAGCCTTCATTAGAATATCGCCAGGCATCCACAGATTCATGTCGATATACTGCATCCGGCTCACTGGATCAAGATGCTTCGTCTTGCTGTAATAATCGCCAGCAATTTGCACGGGATTCTTATAGGCGCGCAGCATCTCACTATCAAGGCGCAGCACCTCCGCTTTCATATCCTCGGAGAAAATTTTGGCGTTGCCGAGGAAGCGCTCCTCAAGCGGTGTCGTGCCGCGCAGTAAATAGTTGCGGCCCTTCACACTGCTTGGCAGCATCCGGGCAAAGCGGTTCAGCATGCGCTTCAAGGGTGGCGGCAGCTGGTCGATCGGACGCAATGATTGCGGCTCGCGATAAATCCGGTAGCCGCCGAACAGCTCGTCCGCGCCTTCGCCGGACAGCACAACCGTCACGTGCTCGCGCGCAAGCTTCGCCACGTGATATAGGGCAATGGCCGAAGGATCGGCGACAGGCTCGTCCTGGTGCCAGATCGCCTTCGGCATCGTGCCGAAGAAATCATCCTGCGTGATGATTTTGTCGTAATGCTCTGTGCCGAGTGTCGCAGCCGTTTGGGCGGCAATCGGCGTTTCATTGTTGGCACCTTCGAAGCCAACGGAGAACGTGCGGATTGGCTCGATATTCCGCATATGTGTAGCAATCGCCGTCGAGTCAATACCGCTCGACAAGAAGCAGCCGCGATCCACATCACTCACCATATGGAGCTTGACCGATTCCTTCAATGTTTCACGAATTTGTTCCACATACTCGTCAAACGGGCGCTCCTCCGGCTCAAACATAGGATCCCAATATTTATGTATCGACATTTCTCCGTCGAACGTTATTTTGACCGTATGCCCTGGGGGAAGCTTATGTATGCCATGGAACATAGTGTTAGGCTCCGGCACGTATTGAAAGGTCAGATAGTTCAGCAAGCTGTCCGTATGGATCAACCGGTTCATGCCTTCCGCAGCAAGCAAGCTCTTGATTTCGGAGCCGAACAAGAACTGACGGTCATTGACATGATAGTAAAATGGCTTAATGCCGAAGTGGTCTCTCGCACCGAACAGCTGCTTCTTTTTCTTGTCCCAAATAACGAAGCCAAACATGCCGCGCATGTATTTGACGCATTCCTCTCCATACTCCTCATAGAGGTGAACGATAACCTCCGTATCACTTTGCGTGCGGAATTGATGCCCACGCTCCTGCAGCATACTGCGCAGGGCTTTATAATTATAAATTTCCCCGTTGAAAATGATCCACACAGAATCATCCTCATTAGCCAAAGGCTGATGCCCTTCTTTCAGGTCAATAACAGACAATCGGCGAAAGCCAAGACCAATCCGATTATCCGTCCAAAAACCGGAATCGTTCGGACCCCGATGAACAATTACATCTGTCATTTGCTGCAGCATTGCAGTGGTTGGTTCTCTATCTTCAAAATACATGACACCCGTAATACCACACATGGTGAAACTCACTCCTCCGTACCATTCATCAATCTTCTATTCGACAACCGATATATTAGTATACCATATCTGTCCGTCATTCTGGAAATGCGATGAAAGTACGTGAAAGCGTTGTATCCTATAGAAAAATGATGGAAATCAGAAGTCGCTTTAATGAAGCTGATAACCTGGTTTTTTTCATACATTCCCCCACCTTTCCTCTGTGCATAAAAGTTTGCCTCGTGCAACTTTTGGGGTGGAAAATGTCCTTTCCCCTACTCTAGGATATGCGCAAGGATGGGAAACGGTTCCTTACACTTGTGTAAGGCTTGATTAAGCATAGAAAAAGGACCTGCTTCTGCAGATCCCCTTTATTACTCACCATTTGCGATTACCGTTTGATAATTTCAATTTTACGGATTCGATTGGCGTCTCTTTCACGGACAATGAATGTCAATGAACCGTATTGCCACTCTACACCTATTTGTAGCTCCGGCTGCTTGCCATATAACCAACCACCAATCGAGTCCACATTCTCATCAATAATGTCAGTTCCTAATACATCATTGATCTCATTTAACAAAGCAATACCTTCGACTACATAATGATTTTCTCCTAAGGTCTCTATTTCCTTCTTTTCATCTTTATCAAATTCGTCACGAATTTCACCAACAATTTCCTCCAGAATATCCTCAATCGTGATCAGACCTGAAGTTCCCCCATACTCATCTAAAAGCAGAGCAATATGAACATTTTCTTTCTGCATTTTCTTGAGAAGGGCTTTGACTGGCATGACTTCTGGAACTGTCATCATCGGTTGAAGCAAGGATTTAAAATTAAAATCTGGGCTACTGAGATAGCTCAAAAAAAACTGCTTGGTGTTGACGAATCCAATAATATGATCCTTGCTTTCCTTAGCAACTGGAAAACGGGTGTATTGTTCTTTTGTAATAATACCCATGTTTTCTTCCAATGATTTATCCGCATAAAGGCAAATCATATCCGTACGCGGCACCATAATTTCGCGTGCTAGCAGATCATCGAATGAAAAGACCCGATTCACATAACCAAACTCCGTCTTATTTATTTTACCGCTCAAATAACTATCCGATAAAATAATACGAATCTCCTCTTCCGAGTGTGCTTCTTCATGCTCGCCCGCAGACTTAATTCCAAAGATTCTTACGAGCTTATTCGCCGACCCATTTAACATCCAAATGAATGGATACATGATTTTATAAAAAAAGATAATTAATGGTGCAGTTAGTACAGAAATAGCTTCCGCTTTTTGAATAGCTAATGTTTTGGGCGCTAGTTCACCAAGTACAACATGTAGATACGTAATGGATAGGAATGCAATGCCGAATGATAAAATATGAGATAGGCTTTCTCCTACCCCCATCATGTGGAACAATGGGTTAAGAAGTTTCTCAACCGTTGGTTCCCCTAGCCAACCAAGTCCCAAGGCCGTAATCGTGATGCCTAGCTGACAAGCAGACAAGTACCCATCTAAATTAGAGGTAACCGTTTGTACAGCAAGGGCATTTTTCTTACCTTCCAATACCATTTGATCCACTCTACTGGGACGAATTCGAATCACAGCGAATTCAGTAGCGACAAAAAAAGCGGTGAGTAGGATAAGAATTGCAATTAAGAACAAGTTGATTAGCATAGTTACCTTCCTTTAGCTTGTTTGTCATGTCTTTGCGGTTTCGTTTAATCTTGCCGCGTCAAGCTATTTTCAGTAATCCTAGTCTATTACCAAGGCCTTTTCCCGCCGCCTAACTTCGTCAGAATACCGTCGTTTGCCGCGTCATAAGCCTCAAAGATTTTGGCTGCTATCGGGGATGCCCCGTAACGTCCGAATCCACCTTCAGGTACAACAACAGCTACCGCAAGCTTTGGATTCTCTACAGGAGCAAAGGCGATAAATACGGCATTTTCTACCGTGCCTCCCGATACTGCTTGCGTAGATGTACCTGTTTTACGTGCTACGTTAAAAGGTAATTCCTCAATGCCCTCGGCGCCACTTTTCATCCCATGAATAATGACATTCCAATCTTCTTTAGAAAATTCAGAGGAAGAATCCTGAATAACCTCAGGCTCAACTTTTTTAACTAATTCACCTTGGTAGTCTCGAATTTCATCTACGAAAAGAGGCTTCATACGTTTCCCTCGACTGGCCAACGTTGCTGTATATTGAGCGAGCTGCAGCGTAGTCGTTTTTTCATTTTGTCCCCATGACGCATAGACCATTGCAGATTGGTAACTGTCTTTTTGAGCATTTTTAATAAAATCGTTGGAACCTGCAAATTCACCCGGAAGTCCGCTTCCCGTTTTAACTCCCATACCGAATTTCGCAAGGTATTCTGCCCATTTCGCTGTGACCTTTGGTGTTTCTCCCCCATATTTCAAATAAAAGGGAATGCCCACTTTTGCTGACATATACGTGTTAGAAGAGTGTTCAATAGAAGACGAAGCATTAATCGGTCCGTAAGCAGCTTTACCAGAGTTCGAGATTGTGCTGCTGCCACCCTTACCAAAGCTAAATGATCCAGAATCGTAATAGGTCTCATAGGGTCCAAACAACTTTTCCTTCAGACCGATTAGTACAGACAACGGTTTAATCGTTGAACCCATAAAAACAATGGAAGATGGATGCTTTGCATTCTCTTTTTCGTCCGGATATTTGGCTTTAGCTGTCATAATAGAGCCATTGGATATATAAGTACCAATTTCTTTGTATATGTTTGGCGAAATACCTCCTGTCCAAGCATTAGCATCGTAATCCGGATAGTTTGCCATAGTGACAACGCGCCCCGTATCCACTTCCATCGCAACAGCAAAGCCAGAGGAGGCCTTCATCCCCGTTTTCATATACAGATCATTGGCATGAGAGGGGCTGCGTAAATATTTGATATGTTCCTCCAGCATTCTCTCTGTTGCCTTCTGGATATCTTTATTAATCGAAAGATATAGATTATTCCCTTTGATAGGCGCTGTCACTTCGGCTCTGCCGATAATTTTCATAGCCGCATTTACTGGGTATTTCCTACTCCCGTTTTTACCGCGCAGCTCATCCTGATACAAACGTTCAATGCCGTCAAATCCTACATTTTCTGTGTTCAGGTATTCTTCGCTATTAGGGCTATCTTTATAGATATCTTTGGCTGTCTGCGTAGAAAATGATTTTAAATATCCAACCAAATGTGTGGCAATCGTGGTCTTGTTGTTGTCATCATCCAATTCATAAGTACGGATACTCTCCTCCGTCACTTCAAGCCACTTAAATTCGTCTCGGTGCTCTAGTAAATAGGCCATTTCCTCCTTGGACAAATCTGCTTTAATTCGCCGCGGAACCCAATAGTAACTTGGGTCTTTCACCTTATTTTTATTAATATCGTAACCTAAATCCATCGCTAAAACGATCTCTTCTGGAGTTGGGCTGACCGAATTCGGTTTGGCATATTTATCAAAAACATCATCCTTTAGCCGCTGAGCAAGCGCAATCACTTCATCTTTGTTTTGTTGACCTGGCTCAATACGGAAAAACAAGGACTGAACAGGAATTGTATAAGCCAGAGGAGATTTTGTAGAGTCATAGATATTGCCTCGAATGGGAGCGATACTTGTGGTCTGATTCGTATTCGTATTTTCCGCCGCTTTCAGATCTTTGGCTTGAACGAATTGTAAGATAGCCAATCGTACGATTAATATTGAAAATAATAAAAATGTTATAAAGAAAAATATATTGATCCGAAACGAAAAGTGCCGCTTTTTGGTAATTTCTTTTTTCTTCGGATCATCCATAATGGATGACTTCATCGCTTCTCAGATCCTTTCTTACGCTATAGCTTGTTCATGAAACAGCTCAAGTAGGGAATGAATACCCTCCCCTGTATGATAGGAATAACGGATAATTCGCACAGCATCGATACCGACTTGATTTGGCGCCCAGATATCATTCGTTTCATGGTCGCCGATATAAAGAATATCCTTAGCTTCTAACCCCGCCTTATCCAGAGCAAGCTGGAAAATCGCCGGATCTGGCTTCTCTAGACCAACTTCTGTTGAAACAATGACCGGGTCAAAATCATGCAAAATCCCCTTATCCTCCAATATGGCTTTCAAGGTAGGAGCAAAATTGCTGATAATCCCAATTCGAAAACCTTGGGCCTTCAAACCATCTAAGAATGGCTTAACATCATCAAACAATTCATAATACTCGGGTGCCGTGTAAATGTCGTAGAGCTCGTGGCAGCAGGTATAAATCTCTTCCTCTGACCACTCCTCGTGAATGCCCAATTTATGAAGCACATATTTATATAGATTAACCCAGAACTCACGGTCTGAATCTGGACTGCAAGCCACGAAATTGTCCTGCTTATTCACATAATAAAAAAGACGAAAAGCTTCCGTAAATAGTTCACTAATATGAGCTTCATCACGATCCACAGATCGCAATTGTAAATACTGTTTGAGTATCGTCTGGGCTGCTGGAATCGTAAGTAAAGTATCCCCAGCATCTAAGTAAATCATCTTATATTCCTGAAGTGGTTTCCTCATACAATCTCCCTCATTACTTATAAACAATCCTATCTTATTAGTGTACCACATTTAATCATCATATGAGAAAACCCACCGGATCTATCCATGATTTCCCTTAAAAGATCGGTCGACTTAAACGAAAAGAAGCCCTCCTTTGATCTCCAAAGGAAAGGCTTCTTGCCGATACTGTCTAAGCGTCCTTGATATGAGTTTGATCGAAATTAGGCGGATTGAACCAGTTGCCTCCGCTTGCTACCCAGGTGGAATCTAGAGGAACCCAGCGATCAGACTCCTTCAGGTAAACCTCATTCCAAGCGTGAGGCCCGTAGCTGCCCTGCCCGTCATAGCCTAGCCCTGTCACAACTTTCACATCAAGGCCAATGGATCTGGCCATCTGGGCATACAACCTAGAGTAGTCTATACAAACCCCTTCTTTGGTGTTGAAGGTATCCTCTGGCGTCTGTTCCTTCCAGATCCGTTTCTCTTCATATAGAGTTACCTTATCCCAATCATATTGGATGCGGCTGCCTACCCATTTATACAACAGCTTGGCCTTCTCTTCATCCGTCTTTCCACTGGCGGTTACTTCTTTGGCGGCATCGGCAATATTGCCTGGAACTTTTGCGTCTAGAACTTCATACTTACGCTGCAGGATATTCGTAAATTCCTGTTCCACAGCACGTGTGAACACGGGCACTTTGTCAGCAATGAAGTCACCTGTGAAGGGTGAAATAACCTCTTTGGCACCTTTCTGATACATCTGTGATGATTCAATGTAGGGTGTGACCAAAGAGTGCGGGAATAACGTTACATAAATGAAAAGCACAGCAATAAGAATGAGCGCCCTCGCGATTCCGGCGACAGAACCAATGGCTCCACCAGAGACAGAACTAATAAAAGAGTTGCTGCGCTCCCTGTAAGGATCACGATTAGCCAACCAACTTCCTAACAAGGGATCAACCAATAGGTTCAGCAATTGCTTCACGATCATATAGCCAAGTAAAAACAATACACCGAAACGCAGCAGCGGGAAATCGCGGATACTCGTCATGGCCGTATAATAAATTTGTTTAAGCATGCTTATCTCTACGGATGGAATTTGCAAATTCTGCTCTTTCAACCAGATTTGAATCACAGGCGATACCCACTGAACCCCTTTCCACGCGATAAACATGGATAGAATGACGATAACCGCCTCCACGAGCATAGACAGAAGATGTTTGGCTGAACCTGACCCTCCCCGGAAAAACCCTTGAACGACAGAGCCTACAAATGTGAGAACGATCACGATGGATATTAAATTTATCGAAGTTGATTGTAACCACGTCATATCCGTCATGATTTCTCACCATCCTATTTTTAATAAAAAATGACTCATCTTATTGCTTAGCGTTATTCTTTGCTTGCTCGATGAAAGCATTAACGGCTGCGTTCGCGTTCATCTTAAACGTTTTACCAAAAAAGGTAACTTGTACTTCATCCGTCCCAGCTTTGCCTTCGACTTTTAAGCTCTTCGTCGTAATGAGAAAGGAACCGTCGGGATTCGCTTTAAATTGTGCCTCTTTGGCTTCCGAAGTCAACGTGCTGACAGCCTTATCTTTGATTTCATCACCGACTTGCGAAACCACGCTTGCCCCAATATCCTTTATTTTATCCTTATAACTTGCTCCATAAACAATGAGAGCCCCAACAATCGCGATGACCACAATCCATTTCACCACGGTTTTCACAATTCCGATCACGATAAAAAGCACAATAATAGCGGCCACAATTAAGTACCAACGATCCTGCGCAAAGGAAATCCACTGATCCAAACTAACCCCTCCTAATTATCCAAAAGTCCCTTCCTATCATACTACAGGGAATCCTTAATCTTCATCTCTTTTTTTCCTTAACAGGGCTAACTTTCGTTCTATCTCTTCTGTTTTATCGACTCTACTTCTCGTCTTGCGAAAAGACTGTCTCAAGCGAAAAATCAGGAAAATAGCTGCGCCAGCGAGTAACACAATGACATATGCGTCCATAAAGCCTCCTAAAAACAGAATTGTGTCATTTGTATGGAAAGGTCATATCTATGGGACGAGCGGCGTACATCTTAAGAAGAGACAAGTCTAAATGATTGAGGTGGTGAGAACATGCGAACAGCTATTTGGTTGTACTTATTTATGTTTGTTGCTTTTTTTGATTTACACGCGCAGTACCCGATTCTTTCTCCTTTTGCCTTATCTTTAGGAGCAGCTCCTTCATTTATAGGGCTAATTATGGGCGTATACTCGATTACACACTTGCCTGGGAATCTAATCGCTGGCTATGGCGTAGACAAATACGGAAGTAAAATCTTTATTGTCTTTAGCCTGATTGTAGCAGGGATCATCTTACTTTTTCAATCCAATGTGAAAGATCCTTGGCACTTGCTATACATTCGTTCGATTAGCGGATTCGTACTCGCCTTCTTATCCCCTGCTTGCTTATCGCTGCTTGCACGTATAGCTAAGGATCGTATCCATCAAAGTAAACTGATGGCTGGCAACGGTCTCATACATACCCTTGCTTCCGTGGTATCTCCAGCAGCAGGTGCTGTTTTAGTTGCCAAAATCGGATTTACAACAGCCTTCTCTGTCTTAGGTTGGATTCTTATTATCACAGGCATACTTGCCATCTTTGGTGTGAAAGAAAAGCAACTTTTAACGCAAACAGAGAGCAAATCCCCCATTTTAGATCATCATGGTCATGGCATGCTTGGTGATGAATCAGATCTACCCGGCAGCGTAACGATTCCATGGTTATTCTTTCTCATTCCGATGGCACTCTCCTGCTCGCAAGGCATTCTTTTCTTTGAGCTGCCACTTATGCAGTCGGCCAGAGACTCTATCCTAACGTCCGGCGTCTTTTTCACCTTAGTCAGTTTAGGCGCCCTGTTAAGCATCAGCTTCTGGTTCTTAAATAAGATCCCCCCGTTTATCCGAACGGTCTGTGGAAGTATCTCGCTTGCGATCGTGTTCTTCGGTTTAGCTATTCAATGGCCGATACCGCTCACTGCTTCCCTTTTCCTAATCGGAATGGCGAAAGGTATCATTTATCCCGCTCTCGCTGCCCTTCTTGCCGGTATAACTAGCAGCAACCGATATGGACGCGTCTTTTCCCTTCTTTCCATCTCCTATTCCGTTGGCGCCTTTATCGGTCCCATGATGGCCGGGCAGCTTCGTGACCACATTTCCTCTTACTTCATCGCGTTCTTCATCTTAATGCTGGCACTTTCCCTCTTACCGCTGCGCACATTTAAAACGCCGATCACGACATAATTTCCCGATAAAATGGCGGCTTGAGCTTATCAAGCCGTTTTTCGCGCTGTCAATCCCTGTCATTTCCCGGGAAATGGCACACTCATTTTTGCCAAATCGTCGAATGAAATCCTTGGATCACTTGCGAAAACGGGTTATACTACAAAAAAACCTAAAGCGAGGAAATCCCATGTCGATTGTCATCATTGTAGAAGGTAAAAATGATAAAAGCCGGTTAAAACGCGTGGTTGATGAAAGTGTCATCATCCTCTGTACATTCGGTACCCCCAGCTCATTAACTCTCGAAGAACTAAGAAAAAAAGCGGATGATAATCATGTTTTCATATTGACGGATAATGATGCTTCCGGTAAAAAAATACGTTTTCTATTGCGAGAAACGTTTCCAGACGCAGAACACATATATACACGCAGAGGGTATGCTGGCGTGGAAGGAACACCTGAGGAATACCTCATTCAGCAATTAGAAAAAGCAGGGTTGGAAGAGTATATCAAATACCCTGCTCCAGACCCTGCTTTTGAATAGTTAATACGATGAAAGATTAACTTATTTACCTTTTGATAAGGTTATGACATCTTTGACAATATGGTCAACATCCAACTCTGGGTTGCTCGCATCATAATAATTCCGGAGTTTTCCTTTTGGGTCAACCAGCAAAATCGCATTCGAATGCGAGAAATTACCATCCTTCTCTTTGATCACCATAATGCCGAAATCTTCTGCAAGCTTGTGAATTTTCGATTCCTCACCACGGAGGAATGTCCACCCACCCGGAACTGGCTTCGATTCAAATCGGTTACCGAATTCTTTAAGCACTTCCGGTGTATCGCGTTTTGGATCGACTGTTATGGATACAATTTCCGCTTTAGTACCCAGCAGATCTTTTTTCTTCAAAGATTCCTGAACCTGAGAAAGCAAGAAAGTCGTCGGCATGCAAACATCCGGGCAAAAGGAATAAAAGAAGTATACAAGTCTGACCTTACCATCCATATCCTGAGAGGCGACAGGTTTACCGTCTAAGTCCTGCAGTTGAAACGAAGGAGCTTGTTTCATTGCTGTTAATCGTTGGTCAGGTTCACTGCCGTTTGCCCATAATTTATAGGCAAATGATGCAATCATGGCAATTAATATCGCGCCCAGCGCTAGTTTAAACCAATTTTTCCCCAAAAACGTACTCATTACTTCAGCCCTCAATTCTAACTAATTTTCACGGTATCAATGACCATGAGGAACGATAAGAGAGTTAAATACAACAGTGAGAACAGGAACATACGCTTAGCCCATACCACTTCGGCCTCACCTGTTGCCTTAAAGCCTTTGATACTCATGAAAGCCCAAACCAATCCTAAGGTGGTTGATGCGAACAAGAACATATAACCCACATATCCATAAGCCGTCAACATCACGGTTACAGGAACAAGTAAAACCACATAACGCACCATACTGATCTTGGTCACGTATGTCCCCTTCACGACGGGTAAAAGCGGGAATCCTGCAGCGCGATATTCTTCCATACGGCGAATCCCAAGAGCCCAGAAATGCGGAGGCTGCCAGAGGAACAAGAAAGCAAAAAGGAGAATAGCACCTAGATCAACCGTACCACTTACAGCACAGTAACCAATAACGGGAGGTGTAGCACCAGAGAAAGCCCCAACGAATGTACTCCATACCGAAGTTCTCTTAAACCATGCTGTATAGAGCCAAACATATAAGAACAGTCCAATCAGTCCAATTAATGTTGCAAGCGGCGATTGCGCTCCAAAATATAGGACTGCCAGACCAATCGTTCCTAAAATAATACCGTACCATAGAACGAGATTAGCACTCATTCTTCCACTTGGAAGAGCTCTATTCTGCGTCCGCTCCATCTTCGCATCCATTTCACGGTCCAAATAATTGTTAAGCACCGTGCCTCCTGCCATTACAAGGGCTGTTCCTAGCATGGTCATAATCAGGTGCACCCAGCTTACTTCCCAATGAGCCGCCATCCAATAGCCAGCAAAAGCTGTCATTAGATTGGAATAAATAATGCCTGGCTTAACCAAGCGATAAAAATCTTTCAAGGTCACAGGCTCAGCCGATGCCTGAGTATTGCTAGCTTCTATGGATTCTGTCCCAATAGACCCTTGTGACGAACCGTTCGCAACGCTTTCGTAGCTAACTTGATTTCCCACGTAAACGTCCTCCTCTATGTCGAATTTCCGAGCAAACTGAATAATGAACATTCTCATCATACCAACCCTTACATCGTTTGACAATGAAGTGCAGCCAGTTGTCATCATATTGTCGATTCTCCTTCCAGTATGCGTGAAAAATGATCTGTGCATTCGATTACATGCAAAAAGGAGCCCCTAGGGCTCCCTCAAACGTTTAATCCTATTATTTATTAATCATAAGTGGCGTTAATGCTAATAAGCTGTGGCGAATATCATGCCATGCCTTCGTCAAAGCTAGCTGTAATTCCCAAGCATGTCTTCCCATGACGGTGACAATTAAACCGTATTTATACGTAAGACTGGCTCCAATGCGGACCTCTATACCCTCAAGCTTCTCAAGACTCTCCAGTACTTTCTCGAGATGCTGCTGTTTAAGGCGATTCGAGAAAATGTACAGATTACCGAGATGTGTTTCCCGCTCCCAGCAACCTGGCGCTGATAGCTGCATGTTCTGTGGTTCAATTCTTTGGTTCTGATAAAAAATCAATTCCTTGTCGTGCCAAACTTTCATACGATTCATATAACGGGTGTACTGAAATATTTCGCCTCGCTGGGTACGTCCCGGACAACACACATCCGAGAAAATCAATGCAGACCCCGGTGATAAATGAACATCCATTTCTGCGACAAGGCTTGCATCCTTATAGAGCATCAAGGGCTCTGGCATGTATTCCAGCAGTGCGTCAGCTTCCAAATGCAGCGTCTGACGCTGCGTACTTCCGTGCCCCTCCTCAGACGGATGAACCTTCGTGAACGATTGGTTCGTTAGAAAAACACGTGCGCCCTCTCCAAGGCGCACGTTGATTTCGTAATGATCCCCCGACATGAGTCCTGGGGAGCAGTCCATCATGTAGACGCCCAATTGATCCACAGGATGAGCGTCCTGGAGCAGCGTTTCGTTCTCGTAACGAAACGTTTTGGCGATTTTGAGCGGGGAGGCGTGGTATTTGCGGACAAGCTGCGTCAAGCCGCTGCGTACCGCAAATTCCGCCTTAATCTCCCCGGTCACACTAGGCATGGCTGAACTCCTGTTCCACCCATGTGACAATATCGTCCAACCCTGTACCGCCCATCAGGTTTGAGAAAATATACGGTCGGTCGCCGCGCATCTTCTTCGTATCCGAATCCATCACTTCCAGGCTGGCGCCTACATACGGGGCTAGATCGATTTTGTTAATAATAAGCATATCGGAACGCATAATGCCTGGACCGCCTTTGCGTGGTATTTTCTCCCCTTGGGCGACATCTATAATGTAGATGAAACGATCTACTAGCTCTGGGCTGAACGCTGCAGCCAAGTTATCGCCACCGCTCTCGATGAAAATAATATCGAGATTATCGAAACGCTTCTCCAGCTCTTCGATGGCTTCGAAATTCATCGAGGCATCCTCACGGATCGCTGTATGCGGGCATCCGCCTGTTTCCACCCCAATAATGCGGTCCTCAGGCAGTGCCTCGGAGCTTATCAACATACGGGCATCTTCCTTTGTGTAGATATCATTCGTAATCACCGCGATACTGTAGCGGTTGTTGAGTTTCCGAGCCAGACGCTCCACTAGCGCTGTTTTACCAGAGCCTACAGGTCCACCAATTCCAATACGCATTGGGCGGCTCCGATCCACAGCTGGTTTTTTCCCATTGGTGGTGATGATGACCTTGACCTTGACACATAGTCATTCCTCCTAAAATGATAATTAGGGCATAATTGCCTCATTAAGACATGAATAATCGCGAATACAGCGTTTCGTGCTGCATCATGGCCAGATCTGCGGTTGGTGTATTCGTATACGCATCCAAGGGATCCAAATGCGCTACACGCTGCCACTCACTTCCGGTCAATGGGAGCAGCTTCGCAAGAAGAATTTGTCCCTGGGTTTGACCCATGGACATGAGTCTGAGCGCACTGTTGATGCAAGTCATGATACAGCTGTAAAGATAACCTTCCGCCGCTTGATGTAAGGGTACACCGAGGTGATAGCTCACCCATCCGTGGACAATCGGATGATTGGAGCTGCAGCGCCCGGCTTTCACAGCTTCGTCCAGAGGCAGCCAGTTCAACTCGGGATACATGGACTGCGATAGTTGGAGCAGCCTGCGGCCCATCTTTTGAACGCCGCTCCTCGCTTCACTCGATACACGCTGCACATGCAGCATGTGGTCGATCTCCCAAAGCTGATCCCATTCCTGTCTTGGAATATGGATATAGGCAGCTTTGATAACCATGGCATCCGATGTTGCCCAGCTATTGGCGAGCATCGTGCGAATATAAGCTTCGAGCTCTTCCATCGTTGTTAATCGCTCTTGCTGTACGAGTGTTTCCAAACCAAAGGAATGAGAGAATCCGCCAATGGGCAATGCTGAGTCCAGAAGCTGCTGATAAGCAAGCCAGTGAAACTTCGGAGTCATCTCTTCAATGAATGTCGTTGTCTTTGTTGTCATCGCTGTTATTTCGTCACCTCGATCAGGGACTTCCCACTCTTTTAAAATAAGAAATATAACTGCGCCATCGGCAGCTCGGTTGCCGGCTCACAAGTAATGGCTTCCCCATCAACTTTCACTTCATAGGTCTCTGGGTTTACTTCTATTGAAGGCGTACCGTTATTATGAATCATGTCTTTTTTCGATATATGGCGACAACCTTTCACGGGCTCGATGCGCTTTTGCAGCCCTAATTTCTGAGCGATGCCACGATCATAGGCTGCCTGAGAGACGAAAGTAATCGAGCTTTGTGTCAAAGCTTTACCAAAAGCAGCAAACATCGGTCGCCCAAATACAGGCTGCGGTGTTGGAATTGAAGCATTCGGATCTCCCATCTGCGCATAGGCAATGCTGCCGCCTTTGAGTACTAGATCAGGCTTAACTCCGAAGAACATCGGGCTCCAAATGACAAGATCCGCGAATTTCCCAGGCTCAATGGAACCGACGAGGTGCGAAACACCATGCGTTATCGCTGGATTTATCGTATATTTGGCGATGTAACGTTTAATTCGGAAATTGTCGCCATCTTCCGTATCGGGAGCCAGCGGTCCACGCTGCTTCTTCATCTTATCAGCAGTTTGCCATGTACGAATAATAACCTCGCCGACCCGGCCCATTGCCTGAGAATCCGAGCTTAGCATACTGAACACACCTAGATCATGAAGAATATCTTCCGCAGCAATCGTTTCCGGACGAATCCGGGAATCTGCGAAAGCAACATCCTCAGGAATACGGCTATCCAAATGATGACACACCATGAGCATATCCAAATGTTCTTCAATGGTATTGATCGTATACGGACGTGTCGGGTTTGTCGAAGACGGCAGTACGTTAAGCTCTGCAGCTGCACGGATAATATCCGGCGCATGCCCCCCTCCTGCTCCTTCGGTATGATACGTATGAATCGTACGGCCCTTAATGGCAGCCAGTGTATCCTCGAGAAATCCCGCTTCATTTAATGTATCGGTATGAATGGCTACTTGAACATCATATTGGTCTGCTGCTTCGAGACAAGTGTCGATTGCTGCCGGCGTCGTTCCCCAATCTTCATGAAGCTTCAATCCAATAGCTCCCGCTTCAATTTGTTCCGTCAACGGGGCTAGAAAAGATGCATTACCTTTACCCGTAAAGCCCAAGTTCATAGGAAAAGCTTCAGCTGCCTCCAGCATACGCTGCATGTGCCATGCACCTGGTGTACAAGTTGTGGCATTCGTCCCTGTGGCTGGCCCCGTCCCTCCACCTATCATTGTCGTCACCCCAGAGGAAAGTGCCGTTTCAATTTGCCCCGGGCAAATAAAATGAATGTGAGCATCGATCCCGCCCGCGGTTACAATTTTACCTTCACCCGCAATGACTTCCGTGCTCGCACCCACGATCATATTGGGATGCACGCCATCCATAATGTCTGGGTTCCCCGCTTTACCGATACCCACGATATGACCATCCTTGATGCCGATGTCACCTTTGACAATACCCCAGTGGTCGATAACAACCGCATTCGTAATCAGGGTATCCAGAACACCTTGATCGCGAGTAGCTCCACTGGATTGCCCCATCCCGTCGCGAATGACCTTGCCGCCGCCAAATTTACATTCATCACCGTAAACGGTGTAATCATGCTCGATTTGCGCCCAAAGTTCCGTATCAGCCAAACGAATGGCATCTCCCGTTGTAGGCCCAAACATTAGGGCATAACTTTTACGATCTATTCGATTCACCGAGCTTCCCCTCCCATGCTTGCCATCTTTCTCTCGCAGCACTTGACATATTCCCATTAGCTGCTAAGCCTTTACTCAAGTTATTTAGCCCATAAGAAAGTTTGGCTCCACCCAGTTCAACGAGCTGAATAGGTTTCTGTTCTCCCGGCTCGAAACGGACAGCCGTTCCCGCTGGGATGTCCAATCGCATGCCATAGGCTTTTTCTCTCGTGAAGTCCAACGCTCTGTTCACTTCAAAAAAATGAAAATGCGAGCCCACCTGAATGGGACGATCTCCTGTATTGGTAACGATAAGTTCAATCGTTTGTCTGCCTATATTCATTTCAATATATCCCTTACCTGTTCGATATTCTCCTGGAACCATCTTCTCGCCCCTTTCGATTATTCATTTGTATAGTTAGGTTATTGGTTCGTGTACGGTAACTAATTTAGTCCCATCGGGAAACGTAGCCTCTACCTGTACCTCATGAATCATTTGAGGTACACCTTCCATAACTTGCTCCGCTCTTAGAATCGTTGTGCCGAATGCCATCAATTGAGCAACGGTCAATCCATCCCTGGCTCCTTCCATAATCTCGGATGTTAGCAGCGCTATGCTTTCGGGATAATTCAGTTTCAAGCCTCTGGCAAGTCTTCGGCGTGCTAGATCAGCAGCTACAGTAATGAGCAGCTTTTCTTTTTCTCTCTCCGTTAAATGCACATCTTCACCTCATTAAAAATCCGAATAATGGTAATCCTTTGTCCTTATTATATTCGTGTATTCTAGGATTGTAAATCATCAATGTTAGATATCATGACATGTAAACAACGATTCCTGAAGTCTTTTTTCGTATTTTATGTGATTTCCACAAAAAAATAGCTAATTCTTGTGCGCAGTTAACAAAAAAATTTTGATACATGTCATCTATATTGACATCAACTTGTTTCCCACTTTATCATAAGCCTTGTAATCCAAATCTTGTAAGCAAAGGGAGTGGGACGTGAATGAGAGAGATAAGAAACAAAGGTAAGCTCACAGTTGCATTAAGTATGGCTTTGATGATGGTCGCGGCTGGCTGTGCAAAGACAGAGTCAACTACATCCACGACAACTACACCTATGGCGACAAAAGCCGCTGAAGCAAAGGCCGAGGCGAAGGATGAAACTGTACCTGTTGGGATTCTTCACTCACTAACAGGCACGATGTCCATTAGCGAGGTGTCTGTAAGAGATGCTGAACTTATGGCGATTGACGAAATTAATGCAGCTGGGGGACTCTTAGGTAAAAAAATTAAGCCCGTGATTGAAGACGGAGCATCCGACTGGCCGACTTTTGCAGAGAAAACTAAGAAGTTACTGCAAAAAGACAGCGTCGTAACGATCTTTGGGTGCTGGACATCTGCCAGCCGCAAAGCGGTACTTCCAGTCGTTGAACAAAACAAAGGATTACTATGGTATCCGGTACAGTACGAAGGCGTGGAATCATCACCTAATATCTTCTACATTGGTGCAACAACGAACCAACAAATTATTCCCGCGGTAACATGGCTTTTGCAAAACAAAGGCAAGAAATTCTACCTCCTCGGTTCCGACTATGTATTCCCAAGAACAGCCAACAAAATTATTAAAGAGCAGTTGAAAGCTGAAGGCGGCTCACTCGTGGCCGAAGAGTACACGCCACTTGGACACACAGACTACAACACAATCATTAGTAAAATCAAAAAAGAGAAGCCGGATGTCATTTTCAATACTCTGAACGGCGACAGTAACGTAGCCTTTTTCAAGCAATTGAAAGATGCAGGCATTTCGTCCAAAGATCTAACAACTATGTCCGTCAGTATCGCTGAGGAGGAGGTCCGCGGTATTGGAGCATCTGTCCTAGATGGTCACTATACGGCTTGGAATTACTACCAAACAACAGATACGCCTGAGAATAAAAAATTCGTTGAAGCTTATAAAGCTAAATACGGCAAAGACCGCGTTACCGATGATCCAATCGAAGCTGGTTACACAGCTGTTTATCTATGGGCTGAAGCTGTGAAGAAAGCAGGCTCCTTTGACGTAGAGAAAGTGAAAGCTGCTGCCAAGGGTATCGAATGGAACGCACCGGAAGGTAAAGTAACAATTGATGGCGAGAATCAGCATATTTCCAAAACGGCTCGTATCGGCCAAATCCAAGCGGATGGGCAGATCAAAGAAATATGGAACTCTGGCCAACCTCTCAAACCCGACCCATTCCTCAAAACATACCCATGGGGCGGAGAAGTAACGAAAAAATAAGGATGACTAAACCATTAGTTATTTTGGAACCAGGACTGCCTAATAGCGGTCCTGGATTTCATCATTTACTTGGGGATTACTAGGGGGAATTGTCATGAGTCTACTGCTTCTTCAATTGTTTAACGGCTTAAGCCTAAGCTCCATTCTACTCTTGATTGCCATCGGTCTCGCAATTACATTCGGTCTTATGAATGTGATGAATATGGCACATGGCGAATTCATCATGATTGGCGCCTACATGGCTTATCTAGTCCAGCAGTGGTTCCAGAAGTTTCTACCGGCCTCCGCTTTCGGGTGGTATTTCATCGTGTCGTTAGGTGTTGCCTTTGCAGTAGCCTTCTTAGTCGGCTGGCTGCTCGAAGTTTTTCTCATTCGCTTCATGTACGGCAGACCGTTAGACAGCCTACTTGCTACATGGGGAGTAAGCCTTGTCTTGCAACAGCTTGCACGTACCATTTTCGGTGCTCCTAATGTGGCTGTTAAAGCCCCCGAATGGCTGGAAGGCGGACTCCATCTATCGGCTGACCTCATTCTACCCTACAAACGCCTCTTTATTATTGCTTTGGTTGCGCTATGTATCTTGGTGATTTATATGTATCTGTATCACTCTGCCGGCGGAAGACGTATGAGAGCTGTTATGCAAAATCGTGAAATGGCTGCTTGTCTTGGTATTTCCACACGTAGAGTAGATGCTCAGTCCTTCGCGTTTGGCTCCGCTATGGCAGGAATTGCCGGATGCGCCTTAACGCTGCTTGGACCCATTGGACCAACCATAGGCACTTATTATATTGTGGATGCTTTCATGGTTGTTGTACTTGGTGGAATTGGCAAGCTGATTGGAACCGTAGCAGGAGCATTAGGTATTGGAGTTTTCAATACAGCTTTGGAATACACAACAAGTGCTACGCTCGGTAAAGTGCTTGTCTTTACGCTCATAATCGCCTTCTTACAATGGAAACCGATGGGACTTGTGACGATCCGTTCAAGATCCTTAGATTGAAGAAAGGATGTGACATCTTCCATGCTCTTAACGGGACAATCCAAGATCAAACTGATCATCTATTCCGTTTTTTTGGTCGCTATCGCTTTGACTCCTCTGTTCATGTCAGACTTCCGACTTTCGCTTCTTGGCAAGTTTCTCGCTTATGCCATCATTGCCATGGGAATTGATCTGATTTGGGGCTATACGGGCATTCTTAGCCTCGGCCATGGCGTCTACTTTGGACTTGGCGCTTATTGTATGGCCATGCATCTTAAGCTCGCCGCGACACCTGAACATCTGCCTGATTTCATGTCGTGGAGCGGTGTTGAAAGCTTACCCTGGTTCTGGGTTCCTTTCCACCATGCAGGAGCTGCATTCCTACTCGCCCTTATCGTTCCAATGATCGTCGCATTCATCTTAGGATATTTTACATTCCGAAACCGCATTAAAGGTGCCTTCTTCTCCATTTTGTCTCAGGCGTTGGTCATTATTACCGTCACCTTATTCGTTGGCCAACAAGGCTATACAGGTGGAACTAACGGACTAACTAATTTCACCACCTTTCTTGGCTTAAACCTGCAATCACAATCTACGAAATTATTATTTTTTTATCTCACTTTAACTGTTGTTGTTATTGTTCTTATTCTATGCAGTCTGCTCGTCAAAAGTCGTATGGGGAACATTCTCACAGCCATTCGTGATGGGGAAAATCGGGTTCGCTTTATTGGCTATAATCCAGTCACTTTTAAAGTGTTCATTTATTGCGTTTCAGCAGGATTGGCCGGACTTGCCGGTGTGCTCTTCGTCCTTCAGGAAGGCATTATCTCACCTGCACAAATGGGCATTGTCCCTTCGATTGAGATGGTTCTATGGGTGGCTATCGGAGGGCGTGCAACGATCGGAGGCGCCGTTCTTGGCGCGTTAATCACCAACGCAGCCAAAACAACCTTTAGCGAAGCTTACCCCGCTTGGTGGCCTATTATGCTCGGAGCCATGTTCATTATTGTTGTACTGCTGCTGCCCAAAGGTATCGTTGGTACGATTACACATTACACTTCCAATTGGAAAAAACCCGTGCTTCCTAAGCCGATTTCTTCATCGCAAGAAGCAAGCTGACCATACACCAAATCCTTATAGTTATGAAATTTGAAGGGGGAACATCCCAATGCTAGGACAATTAGCGAACCAACAACCTGTAACCGGAGAGAAAATCCTTAGTGTTAAAGGGCTGGAAGTGAGTTTTGACGGATTTAAAGCCTTACGCAATCTGGACTTTTCCTTGCAATATGGCGAGCTTCGGTTTCTCATTGGGCCGAACGGAGCAGGTAAAACAACGCTCTTGGATGTCATTTGCGGGAAAGTGAAGCCTTCGCAAGGTCATGTTTATTTCAAAGAATCGATTGATCTCACCAAGCACCAAGAACACCAAATTGCACAGCTCGGCATTGGACGTAAGTTCCAAGCACCTTCCGTCTTCTCAACATTAACCGTTTTTGAAAATTTGGCTCTTTCTATGAAACAGCAGCGCGGCCTCCTTAGCGCACTATGGACCAAGACGACGAGTGATCAGCGAGACCGCTTGTATCTCCGACTCGAGATGATTGGCCTGCAAAGCAAAGTCAAAGAGCGCGCGGGATCACTCTCTCACGGTGAAAAACAATGGCTTGAAATCGGGATGCTCCTCATGCAGGAGCCCGATCTACTGCTGCTTGACGAGCCTGCCGCCGGCATGACAGATAGCGAAACCGAGAAAACTGGCGAGCTTCTACACGAAATAGCAGCTAATCAGACGATCATCGTAGTTGAGCACGATATGGAGTTTGTTCGCCAATTCGCTAGAACGGTCACGGTACTTCATGAAGGGACCGTACTTCGAGAAGGCACGATGCAGGATATTCAGAATGATGATAAGGTTGCTGAGGTTTATCTAGGAAGGAGAGTGGAGCGCGGTGCTTAACCTTCAGAATATAGAAGCCGGTTACGGCGAGAGTATGGTTGTACGCAGTGTGAACCTTCAGGTAAAACCAGGACAAATCGTTTGTCTAATGGGACGCAACGGTGTAGGGAAATCCACACTAATGAAGAGCATTATGGGACTCATTCAGCCGAAGTTCGGCACGATCCATTATAATAAACGGAACATAACATCATTCCCACCGGATCGACGAGCCAAATTAGGGATCGGCTACGTGCCGCAAGGCCGTGAGATTTTCCCACAGCTTACTGTCGAGGAGAATCTGCTGCTTGGTCTTGAAGCTGCGATAGATGGAAGTAAAAAGCTCCCTGATTCTCTCTTCGACACCTTCCCCGTGCTTCGTCAAATGCTTCACCGCAAAGGAGGCGACCTCAGTGGAGGGCAGCAGCAGCAATTAGCGATAGCTCGCGCCTTAGCCCCTGGCCCCAAGCTGCTGCTTCTAGATGAGCCGATGGAGGGTATCCAGCCTTCTATTGTCATGGAGATTGAAGCCATCATTGAATCTATCAAACGCAATCGAGAAATTGCCGTATTGCTGGTCGAACAAAGCTTAGAGTTCGCTACGAGCATTGCCGATTACTATTATGTATTGGACCGAGGGACAATAGCTGCCGAAGGTTATACCGAGCATTTGACCGAAGAACAAGTCCGAAAGCACTTAACGGTATGATTCTGCTTACATGGACCCACCCTACAGAAGGAAGCTGGATTACTTGACCTATGCAATTAGGCGTCAAGTACCGTCCAGCTTCTTTTTTTTCATACGAAGGAACTAATTATAAAGATAAGCTGGACGTCACAAAATGTATAATGATAACATGCATATAGAGGATCGAATGTTGCGTCCCGGCATATCGAGTACCGAACCTTTTGAAGGAAAAGGAGGGGGGGAACGTTTATGTCTAAAATTTTAATTATTGAAGATGATTTAAGCATCGGTGAAATGATGTCAATTTATTTGTACGAAGAAGGTTATCAAGTCATGCGTGCGGAAACAGGACGTCAAGGCGAATTGTTATTCCGAGATTTCGAACCTGATGTCATCGTGCTTGATATTATGCTGCCTGATGTTGACGGGATTCAGCTATGCACAGACTTCCGAAATTCGTCAACAATCCCCATTCTTATGGTATCCGCCAAAAATGAAGTCTCCGATCGCGTTAAAGGCTTGCAGACCGGCGCTGATGATTACCTATGTAAACCATTCTCAATGAGGGAACTATCAGCAAGAATACAAGCTTTACTGCGACGTTCAAATGCCTTTCCTCCGCTAGTTCAATTTACCGATTCGACTGAGCAAGTCGTTCATTTGGATCTAGAGAAGCGTTCCCTTTTTGTACATAGAAAAATAATAGAGACCACTTTCTCTGAATTTGAAATTATGAAACTTTTTTGGCAGAATCAAGGACGAGTATACAGCCGGGAGGAGCTTTTAAACCGGGTCCGTGGATTCGATTCCTATGTAACTGAACGTGCAATCGATGTACATATCGCAAACCTTCGCAAAAAAATAGAAGCTGACCCGAAAGAACCAAAATATATTAAGACGGTTTGGGGTGTCGGTTATAAATTTCTACTTACGTGAGCTCCCTATGGGGCTTTTTTTGTTTGGGATAATTAAGCAAAAAGCCAGTCACCAAATAGGCAGATGCACAATATGATGATTATGGATAATGACACGTACTAAGAATTTGTTTTACATTTCAATTATGAAGAAAGCTTTCTCAAGGAAAGCTCAAGGAGGAAATACGATCATGTTGAACAGCCCTTACAGAATCGGTAACCTAGGAAACCCTGCCATGACCACGCAAGTCCCTTACGGATATCCATATCCGGCCTATCCCGTTCCAACAACGAGTGCGAATAAACCTGCTGGAGCTGGATTTCCACCTGCTGGAACTGCTTTTCCACCTGCCGGAACTGCTTTTCCACCTGCCGGAACTGCTTTTCCACCTGCAGGCACTGCTTTTCCACCTGCTGGCCTGCAAACTGGCGGTTTGCAAACTGGTGTAAATGTGCCTGGTCAACTCCCCATGGAAGAATCCTATATCGAAAATATTCTTCGTTTGAACCTTGGCAAGATGGCTACAATCTACATGACATACGAAAATAACTCGCAATGGAATGCCAAAATTTTCAAAGGCAAACTGGAGGCAGCTGGCCGCGATCATATTATCATCAGCGATCCAGCTACCGGTATGCGTTTCTTATTGCTCATGGTGAATCTAGATTACATTACATTCGACGAGGAACTTCAGTATCTCTATCCATACTCTGGCGGCGTACCTGGCCAACAGAGATAATAACAAGATCACGTATAAAATAAAGCCGCCTGCTCTTTTATTGAGCAGCGGCTTTTTCTTATGAAGAAGTCGATTCTGTGAAATGCCACATATGCAGTTTGCGCAGGCCGCCTTCAATCCACTCTTCCCATTTGGCTTGCTGTGAAGCATTTTCGGTTTCATGCAAACGTTCTTGTTTCAAAGAAAGATACTCCTCATAGCTAACTTCCTTCCAAATTTCCACAAAAAGCCCTTCTTGATCCGTTCCCTCCAGGAGCTCAAACCGCCCTTCCCGCCGCTGCCATTCCTGCATATAGATGAGAAAAGAGTCCCGAAAAGCGGGTTTTATGGCATACTCTACAAAAACTTTGGACATTTTTAGATCTCCCTCTGATTTATTTTTTGCTCCAAAATGGTAAACTAATAAAAAGACGGATAAATGACCATGCTTATGAAGTAAGTTTTCCTAAGGAAAACTCGGCCCATGCTTACGAAGAAAATTTTCTACGGAAAATTCTTAGGAGGAAACCCATTTGGACACAGGCACTCATCTCGTAATTGGTTTAGGGTTAGCGGGACTGTCTCAAATTGACCCTAGCGTTTCTGCGGACACAGCGGCAACCACTGCGGTCTTCATAGGAACTGTTATTGGCTCACAGATTCCGGATGTGGACGGGCTGCTCCGTTTTAAAGGGAACGCCACTTACATTCGAAATCACCGCGGTCGTTCTCACTCTCTGCCAGCTTTACTTTTATGGACGCTGCTGATCACTGGAGCTCTTGCTCTTTTCTTCCATGGAATCCCCTTATTGCACCTTGGTATGTGGGTAGGAATCGCCGTTTGCTTTCACGTCTTCACAGATTGTTTCAACACATATGGTACACAAGCGTTCCGGCCATTCTCTGAAAAGTGGGTGTCATGGAACATTATACACATCTTTGATCCCTTTATCTTTTCAAGCCACATCGCAGCTATTTTCATGTGGTCTTTCAACGTCGCTAGTCCAAAACTGGTATTCCCGACTTTGTACGGGGTTATCGCCCTATATTACATCTGGCGCTCTCTTGACCATTACATCGTAGAAAAAGGGCTTTATCGCAAAGACCCAACCCATATGCCCGGGGATAAATACACACTTATTGTAACATTCAACCTCTATGTGTGGAACGTAGTGAAACGAAGAACAGACGGTACCTTCCAGTTGGGTGAACTGAAGAATTCGAAGCTTAGGTGGATCGACACCGTCAAATGTGAGGACCATCCAGCCATCGAGGTGTCCAAAAGTCACGAAGACATCCAAGCCTTACTCTACTTCTCATCCTTCACATGTGCTGAAGTGAAAGAACATCGTTGGGGCTACGAAGTAAGATGGGCTGATGTGCGTTATCGTCACCGCAAGCAGTATCCTTTCGTAGGTGTTATCCGGATGGATCACAATTTCCAAACACTCGATTCTTATGTGGGCTGGGTAAGTGAAACTAGGCTTGAAAAGAAGCTGAAAGTTGAGCTTTATTAGAAAAGAGGCGCGTTAACCAAACGCGTCTTTTTTTACATTTAAAAAAAGACAAACAAAAAGCCCAGAGGGTTTTAGGCCCCTGAGCTTTATTGTTACACAAAACGGGAAAGCTATGAACGAAGTTAGGTTCTAGCTACGGAAGCCAGATTGTCCTGCTAGCGTTTGCTCAGCAATTTGCACCAAGCGACGAGTAATGTTACCCCCGATTGCACCAGCATCGCGAGTAGCCATATAACCCATGTAACCATCTTGAGGAATTTGGATGCCCAGCTCTTGAGCTACCTCATATTTCAATTGATCTAAAGCTTGGTTGGCTTGTGGAACTACCAATGTGTTACTGCTACGATTTTGTGCCATAAGGATTCAGACTCCTTTCAGTCAGCTATAATCTTTGATGTATTTGCAAGCTTGCAAAGATAGTATGTGGAGGAAATGAATTTATATGCACAGCGATCAAAAAAGTTTAAAATAAGAAGACACTGTTCAATCTTCTAGAAAGTAGGTCACGTTCATGAGCAAACCACTAGCTCTTCTTTTCGCTGTTGTTGGCACCCTGCTGCTCGCCTCCATCAGCTTATTCATTGCCCTCAGGCAGCCTTGGATGATCCTTGCCTGTTCCATCATCTCGTTAGGCTTTATTGGATATGGATTTGCGGTTAAAGCTAAGATTCGCAAGAAAAATACGCGGTCTTAACGAAGGAATCTACAACTATTGTCAAAAAGAGAAAGAGCCCAAACAGCTATATTAGCTGTTTGAGCTCTTTTTGCTTTTTATATAACAACGAAACCCATCCGCTTCTTCACTTCGAGCAGGGTTTGATCAGCCACTTCAGCGGCTTCCTGCGCACCTTTTTTCAAGATGTCGAAAATTTCACCTGAGCTGCGAATTTCACGATAGCGTTGTTGGATCGGCTCGAGAACAGCTACGAGGTGCTCAGCTAGATCCTTTTTGAAAGGACCATAGCCTTGCCCATCGTATTTGGCTTCAATCTCAGCTACACTCATCTCAGCAAAGTGTGAGTAGATCGACATCAAATTACTGACCTCAGGCTTGTTCTGTGGATCATACTTCACCTCACGGCCTGAATCAGTGACCGCACGGCTCAGCTTCTTCCGGATTACATCCGGCTCATCCAGCATGGCGATGTAACTACCTGCATTCGGACTGCTTTTGCTCATCTTTTTGGTTGCATCATCCAAAGACATGATTCTCGCACCAATCTCAGGCATATAAGGCTGCGGCATGACGAACATTTCACCAAACCGGTTATTGAAGCGGTTCGCCAAATCGCGCGTCAGCTCCAAATGCTGCTTCTGATCATCTCCAACTGGAATAAGGTCCGCATTGTATAACAAGATGTCTGCTGCCATCAGGGATGGATACGTAAATAGGCCAGCACCGACGGAATCCTTGCCTTCGGATTTGTCCTTAAACTGTGTCATACGCTCCAGCTCTCCCATATGCGTCAGCGTCGTCATGATCCAGCCGAGCTCTGCGTGCGCATGGACATGGGATTGCAGGAAAATGGATGCCTTACTTGGATCTAGCCCCGAAGCAACATAAAGCGAAGCTATAGACTCTGTTTGCTCCTTCAGAGCTGCCGGATCCTGCGGAACCGTGATGGCGTGCATATCTACGACCATAAAATAACAGCGATGCAGATGCTGCAGCTTCACATAATTGCGAAGTGCGCCAATATAGTTGCCAATCGTCAGCTGTCCGCTGGATTGCATACCGGATAATACTCGTTTCATTGGATAATCCCTCCAGAATTCTTAACTATTTATGGTTTAAAAAACAACAAAAAGGCCTCTCCCCGCAAGGGACGAGAGACCGTGGTACCACCCTAATTTGTCCTTGAACAATTGTTCAATAAGACCTTCAGGCTCTGATAACGGGGAGCTGCCGTTTGGCATACTTAGACAGATGAGGATGTTCTCCGGCCTAGGTTCCGGCAACCTGCATGCTGTGTTCAGCCTCATGCTCAAGGATCCATTCAGTTTGCTTGTTTCACCGGTTCACACCAACCACCGGCTCTCTGAGAAACGGAAAACAAACTTACTTGTTCCTATCATCGCGAATTGATTTTATATAATTATACACCCTAACAATCGATTGTCAATCAAGGACGTTGTCCTATCTGGACCTGCATGTACATAGGATAGATCATACTAGCCTTTCCATGGATAAAATAACTCCGCGTCCTTCGGGGACGCATCAACGGACAAAGGGGTGTCATTGAATTGCCATCGACTCTATATCGCTGGAGCCTTCCTATCTCCACGATGATTTGCGCGTTTCTCCTAATCTTAATCGTGACAACGAGAGAGCTTCCTCCTATGGGTTTGGTCATTTATGAAATCAAGCACGTCTTTACAGCCTTCATGGATATTTTTCTCGACGCTTTGCCTTTTATGTTACTAGGCGTCCTTCTATCCACGGTTGTTGAAAACTTCATTCCTGAAGCGTTCATCAGACGCATGACACCGCGGCACCCGCTAGGAGGTATCTTATTTGCCTGCGTTCTTGGCATCATGTTCCCGCTCTGTGAATGCGGAATGATTCCTTTCGTTCGTCGGCTCATGCGGAAAGGAATGCCTGTGTACATAGCCGTCATCTTCATTCTCGTCGGTCCGATTCTGAATCCTATTGTCTTCGCCTCGACGTTCATGGCTTTTCGTGGGGAGCCTTCAATGGCATATTCGCGAATGGGGCTTACATTTGGCGTTGCGCTCACCGTAGGATTGCTGCTGACTCGTTTCCTGAAAAGCAGTCCTTTGCGTCATCCTATCGACAATGAGGCAAATACGCTGCACCACCACGGGGGTTCCAGCCTTGAACATCACGCTGATCACATTCACGATCATGATCACGACCATGACCATCACCATAACCATAACCATCATAATCATCATGAACATGAACACAATCATGATCATCACCACGGTCACAACCACTCGCACGGCGGTGGTCGCGCGATGACTATGTTCAGCCACGGTACGACCGAGCTGTTCGAAATGAGTAAGTACTTGATGCTAGGCGCCTTTTTGACCGCTCTTATCCAAACATTCGTTGCCCAAGACAGCTTATCTGCGATCGGTCAGGGACCTTTCATTTCACATGTGTTCATGATGGGCTTTGCCTACCTGCTCTCCCTGTGCTCCACTACAGATGCTTTCGTGGCTGCCTCCTTCGCCAATTCCTTCTCTCCAGGCTCCTTATTGGCTTTCCTTGTGTTCGGCCCGATGATCGACGTCAAAAGCACGCTGATGATGCTCTCCATCTTTAAAGCCCGCTTCGTGCTGACTCTCTCCATCGTCGTCGCTGTTACGGTATTGGGGGGCTCATTGCTTGTTATGAATTTCTTTTTTGCTTAAAAGGAGATGTTGGAGCCCCTCGACAGTAGTAGGATTTTTTGTTGGATGTAAAAAGTACAGCAAATTCCTGCCAAATCGACGTTCTCAGGCGAGACACAGACCATCCTGCGCGTTCGTTCTGAATAAGCGCGGAAAACGCGCTTATTCCAGAGCGCCAGAACAAATAAGCGCGAAACCGCGCTTATAGCGAGAGCTCTCCGAGCCGAAGCTCGTTGACAGAGTCTGAGAAGCCGGAAATCGGCTTCTAAGCCGGTCTCGCGAGCCCGTGCAGATTAAGCTCGGAAAACGAGCTTATCTGCACGCACGAATAAAAAAGAAGTAAGCTTGCTTACCCCAAACCCCAAAACATATAAATTCTAGCATATAAAAAAGGAGTTCGCATCAATCGCGAGACTCCTTTTTTATATAAATAATTAAAACTTCAGAATGGCGCCTGCACTAGCATTTGTCACCATTTTTGTATAACGCGCCAGATATCCGGTTTGGATTTTCGGTTGGAACTCTGTCCAGCTCTCGCGGCGTTTCGCGAATTCTTCATCGCTGATTTGCAATTCGATTTTACGGCCGTCCATGTCCACATCAATGATGTCACCGTCGTGTACGAAAGCTAGTGGTCCGCCTTCAGCCGCTTCAGGAGAAATATGACCGATGGAGATACCACGGGATGCCCCGGAGAAACGTCCATCAGTAATCAATGCAACCTTCGCGCCAAGACCCATACCTACGATTTGGGAAGTAGGAGCCAGCATTTCCGGCATACCAGGTCCACCCTTCGGTCCTTCGTAGCGGATAACAACGACATGGCCTTCTTTAACATGACCGTTCGCAATACCGTACAAAGCTTCGTCTTGCGAGTTGAAGCAAATGGCTGGACCAACGTGACGACCGCCAACGGATTTATCAACGGCACCGACTTTAACGATACTACCCTCAGGAGCAAGGTTACCGAACAATACAGCTAGTCCGCCTCTTTCACTGTGCGGGTTCGTAATTGGACGCAGCACATCATGGTTCACAATTTCACAGCCCGCCACATTTTCACGCAACGTTTTGGCAGTTACTGTCATGCGGTCACCGTCAAATGCACCCGGCTTTTTGAGCAGCTCATTGATAATCGCACTAACACCACCGGCTAGATGCACATCTTCAATGTGGTAATCGGATGCCGGAGCGATTTTCGCAAGGTGAGGAACACGCTCTGCCACTTCGTTAATACGAGAAATCGGATACTCGATTCCTGCTTCAGCCGCAATAGCTAATGTGTGAAGAACCGTGTTCGTGGAACCACCCATAGCCATATCGAGTGCAAATGCATTATCGATCGCTTCGATCGTAACGATATCACGAGGCTTGATGTCTTTTTCAATCAAGACCATCAATTGTTTCGCACAATCTTTAACAAATTGCTTACGCTCATCCGCAACGGCAAGAATTGTACCATTACCTGGCATTGCCAGACCAAGACCCTCAGCTAAGCAGTTCATGGAGTTTGCTGTAAACATACCGGAACATGATCCGCATGTCGGACAACCGTATTGCTCTAATTCTTCAAGATCAGCTTCATTAATGTTACCCGCTTGGAAAGCGCCCACGCCTTCGAATACCGAAGACAAGGAAATGGATTTCCCGTTTTTATCTTTACCGGCTTTCATAGGACCGCCACTCACTAACATCGTTGGGATGTTAACGCGGAGAGCACCCATGATCATACCGGGTGTAATTTTATCACAGTTAGGAATACAGATAAGGCCATCGAACCAGTGGGCATTAACAACCGTTTCCAAGGAATCGGCAATAATCTCACGGCTTGGCAAGGAATAACGCATTCCAATATGCCCCATTGCAATACCGTCGTCAACACCAATTGTGTTGAATTCGAAAGGAACACCGCCTGCTTCACGGATCGCTTCCTTCACGAGTTTACCGAACTCTTGCAAATGAACGTGTCCAGGAATAATGTCTATATAAGAGTTACAAACCGCAATAAACGGCTTGCCGAAATCTTCCTCTTTAACACCGGCTGCACGCAGCAAACTGCGATGCGGAGCGCGGTCGAATCCTTTTTTAATCATATCGCTGCGCTGTTTTGGATGAGCCATTCTCAATTCCTCCTAAATTTCTTTTCTTTTGAGAAAAACAATGAATCTATCATACCACACTTCTCGTAAAATTTCTGCCTTTAGTATGATAACGCGTCAAAGTAACACCAAACATTCCACCTTAGGCTTTGCGTCGATTCAAATGGACGAAAGTAATGGCTAGTGCCAGCACCAAAACCCCACCTTTTACAATATCAAATCCGAAATAAGGCACATTTAGCATCGTAAGTCCATTGAGCAATACGCCAATCAATACAGCGCCAAAGAAAGTCCCAATGACATTAGGTTTCCCTGCACCAAGCACGGAATACCCGACGAATACCGAGGCAACAGCTTCCATCAGAAGTGGAGCACCGGCATCAATTTGTCCTGAACCGACACGAGAAGCATACAGAATACCTCCGAACGCTGCGAAAATGCCGGACAGCACATAGGCCGCTAAGCGGATCTTGTTAACCGAAATCCCAGAGAGACGTGCTGCCTCCCGATTGCCTCCCGTAATATAGAGCTGGCGCCCCCAGCGAGTATACGTCAGAAAGACATGCACAGCAATAACAGCTACAATCATAAGTATAACAGGCACAGGAACGCCAAGAAGCTTGCCTTGTCCGATCCAGAGAAATTCCGGCGTAAACTTCCCTTTGGCCACTGTGCCGTCTTGGAATCTCATATTATTATAGATGGAAAAGCCTTTCGTATACGTTTTTTGCACGCCACCGATGATGTACATTACCGCTAAAGTAGCAAGTAGATCCGGAATGCGAATTTTTACGATAAGCCAAGAATTTATGAGACCGATGATAGCTCCAATAATAAGAGGAACAATGATGACCACAATGAGTGGCTGTTGGTACCACACCATCAAAGCCGCCGCAGCCACAGTGGATAATGAAACCGTTGACCCCACGGATAAATCAAAGCCGTCTACAATCTGCGATAACGTGACCCCAATAGCGACAAACATCACTATAGATATGGACCTTAAAATGTCCGCGATATTGTCATAAGTCATAAAATTCTCATTGATGATCGAAAAGACGAGAACCACCAATGCTATGATGAACAAAGCGCCGTATTTAAACGTAAAATCCAAACTTCTTTCCTTCATGCTATTCAGCCTCCCCCGCACTCGCATACGTTAAAATGAGATCCTGCGTCGCTTCCGCGCGGGAGAGCTCCTTCACTACAGAACCATAGCTCATTACTAAAATGCGATCGGCAATTCCTATAATTTCATTCAGCTCACAGGATAAATAAATAATGCCTTTACCTTCCGAGGCCAACTGACCGATCAAGCGGAAAATATCGCTTTTCGCGCCAACATCGACCCCTTTGGTCGGCTCGTCAAACAAATAGACATCAGCACCCGTCGGCAGCCATTTGCCCACGGCCACCTTCTGTTGATTCCCGCCGCTTAGATGCTTCAGGGCGCGATTCGGATCACTAGGCTGCACGCCCAGCTGCTCCACCATCTTCGCAGCGTGTGCACTCTCTGCGCCGCGCTGCACGAAGCCGAGCGAGCTCAGCTTGCGCAATATCGGAAGCGACAGATTGTGCTTCACAGTCTCCTCCACGAGGACGCCCTGCTTGCGGCGCTCCTCGGGCACGAGCGCGATGCCGGCGCGCACGGCATCCTCCGGATGGCGCAGCGCGAGCTTGCGCCCGGCGAGCCACACCTCGCCGCCGTCCGCGGCGTCGGCGCCGAAGATCAGTCGGCTCAGCTCCGTCTTCCCGGCGCCGACCAACCCCACGACGCCGAGGATTTCACCTCGGCGGAGGGCAAAGCTAACGCCGCGTACCTTGGTGCCGCGGCGCAGCCCTTTCACCTCGAGGAGGGTATCGCCGATTGGAACATCGGCTTTGGGGAACTCCTCGGTGAAGGTCTTGCCCAGCATCGCCTCAATGACACCGGCGATGTCCATGTCTGCAGCCGCCTGCGTGAGCACGTGGCGGCCGTCGCGCATGATCGTGATCCGGTCAGCGACGCGGAACACTTCCTGCAAGCGGTGGGAGATGAAGATAATCCCCACCCCTTCACGTTTCAGGCTGTCCATGATCTGGAACAGCCGCTCTGACTCCTCCAGACTGAGCGGCGCTGTCGGCTCGTCGAAAATGATGATCTTGGCCTTGTGCGCCATCGCTCTAGCGATAAGTACGAGCTGCTTCTGGGAGATGCTCAGCTCGTCCACCTTGCTGCGAACAGAGAACGCAGCCCCGATCTTTGCTAGAATCGCTTCGGCTTCGCGATGCAGCTTTCTCCAACTGACCCAAGCCCCGCCTTGAACCATTTTATCCATCATGACATTTTCGGTTACCGTAAGCCCAGCTACTAAGGCTGTGTCCACTTCTTGATAGACGCAATAGATGCCTTGGTTCATTGCTTCCTTAGGCGTCTGTATGTTGAGAGACTGGCCGTTTATAGAAATTTGCCCCTTATCAGGGGTATAAGCGCCTGATAAAATCTTCATCAAGGTACTCTTTCCAGCACCGTTAGCCCCGAGCAAGGCATGAATTTCTCTATTTTGCAGGTCAAAATCAACCTCCTGCAGCGCCTTCACGCCGGGGAACGATTTGGTGATGCCTCTCATATGCAGCAAAGATCCATTGTTTACCGACATCATCATTCACCTCTCATCTCAATCTGAAAGTCCCATCGCATAATGACGATGGGACCCTATTTGGATTACATTATTTTTTTTCTGCAGCTTTCAACCAGTCCGTATAGCCTTGTTGGCTTCCGCCCCAGCCTTTGACGTATTCGCTAAGCTGTGTTGTATTTATTTGCTTGTCCTTCGGCAGTTGATCTCTGGATACATAAACAGGCTCCAATACCACTTTCTCAGGCGTTTGATCACCATGCAGCTTTTGATACAGGTAACGCACCTGCACGCGACCGATATCCTTCGGATCTACCGCTGCTGATGCCACCCAAGGGCTTTTCGGATCTTGCAGCAATTGCAAGTCTTCATCACTAAGGTCGATCCCGTATACTTTAATTTCTGTACGACCTGCTTGTTGAATCGCACGGGAAGCGCCCTTCGCAAACTCATCCCATGCTGCCCATACCGCTGTGATGTCACCTTTGTTCGGGTATTTCTTCAGAATCGCTTCCATTTGCGTTTGTGTATCTAACGCTGGATCTTTGGCTGTCCCGAATGCAGCCACTTCTTTAATGTCTGGATATTTCTTTTGGAAAGCTTGGTAAGCCAATTGTCTGCGTTCCATCGGGGCAAAGCCGGCTACCCATACTTTCACGATGTTCCCTTTACCGCCGGCATCCTTCGCAAGCTGTTCTAGCGTGGCTTCAGCCATCTTCTCATCGCCCTGCTCTAAGGACGTAACGCCCGGAACTGAAAGAATCGAATCGAAACTTACAACTGGAATTTTCTTTTCTAGTGCTTTCTTCACGCCTGCTTCCAACGCTTCAGCTGTTCCGTGATCAATGAGAATACCATCGAATTTCTGATTAATCGCTGCATCCAGATTGGATGACATTTTCGCCAGGTCCGTATCAGCAACGAATACCGTTACCTTACCGCCAAGCTTCTCTACTTGTTCCTTCACACCTTCTACATACTGAGATGAAAATGTACCTGTATTGAATTGCATCACGAGTGCAATTTTCTTTCCGCTTAAATCTGCTGCTTTAGCTGCGTCAGTCGAACTCGCGCTTGCTGCAGGTGTTGCCGAAGCGCTGCTGCTCTCTTTTTGTCCGCAGGCCGCAAGCAAGCTTCCTATTAAAGCCAAGATGATAAATAAACCGCCTAATTTCGTTCTTTTCATGAGTTACCCTCCCGATCTAATGCTTTACTCTATTTCCTATCAACTCTATCGAAAATTATGCCGAGTAATTTAATAGGAATTACTGTATATTAGCATTGGGAGGATTTCCCGTCAATATGTTTGAAGATATTTTCTCTTACATTTCGACTTTTTTTATTTTCTTCCGAAATCAGCCTTGATTTCTCCCCATTTCCGCGTATCCCACTTCATAATTTTATTGGTATAGGTGTTCGTTTTGAGCCATTTCAACGCCCGATCAACTAATGTCCAAATTTCTTCTGTGGAAGCATCCCTAACTAGATTAGTGGAAACCTCTTTTTTACGTATCCAGCTCAAAGCTGTGACTGAGTCGGTATAAATGGTTTTATTACTGCCTTGCTTCTGCAAATAAGCAAGCCCGTGAACGATTGCAAGAAACTCACCTAAATTATTCGTGCCTTTGGAGATAGGGCCTTGATAGAAAATAATCTCGCCCGTCTTCGTGTCGACACCTTTGTATTCAACAATTCCTGGATTCCCGGAACAGCCAACATCCACAGAGATACTATTATAGTCAACTTCAGGAGCCGTCTCAGGGGTTGCTGACTTGCCCGTGGAAGTCACAGTTGTCCCCCCTTTTCCAGAGAAATTGAGCGACTTCTGCCACCCCTTCTCTAGTGCTTGACGTGCTTCCAGCTCCGATTCATACGATTTAAATCTAGCTTGCGGATAACCTTTGGTCTGAGCCTGACAATCAGCCCACGTACGGTAGATCCCTGGTTGATGCCCCACCCAAACCACATAATATTTCACTGCTGCCATCTTATTCACTCCGTAATTGTTGATGTATTTGATGTACAAGATCTTCGACAACTTTCACTGTGTCACCGAAATAAGGCCGATAGTCCAAATCTTTAATAAACGCAAGATAAGATTCTCCTACCGCCAAAACCTTCTTGCTGTACTCCAAGCTAGGGATTATATGCGTTTCAAGCTCGCGGTACGTTCCATTAGAGCGTTCCTCAACAGATGCGAGTTCCACTTGTTCATCCGCCAAATGACGGACAACGAACGAAAAACCTCTGCATTCCGGATCTCCGCAGCCGCATACAAAGAACGGCATACGCTCCCATTCATCCGCTGGCGCAAAACGATTCGGCGCGGTATCATGCAGGGTACTGTACAAGAACGCTGGAAGCCCCACATCTACACAGAGAGGCTCTTCAATAATAATACTATCGTCCACCGCCATGAGGACATCTGCCTGAATAATTTGCAAATCCTTATCTAGGGACCAGCCCTTTATGGATATATCAAACATAACTCCTGCCTCCGCTCTCCCCTTTATTCGGTTTTCTCATTATAGCAAAGACTGTGCATTCCTGCTTTTAAGGTTTTTTTGTGGTGAAAATTTCCAATTTAAGTTATGAGTATAATTCCTAAAAAAGATTATACTACCATTACTGGAGGTGATATCAGATGGCATCAGGACAATCTCGTAGCAGCAACCAACTAGTTGTTCCACAAGCTACACAAGCTCTAGACCAATTGAAGTTTGAAGTTGCTCAAGAATTAGGCATCCAAATTCCTCAAGACGGCTACTACGGCTATATGGCTTCTCGTGATACAGGAGCAATCGGTGGTAACATCACTCGTCGTCTCGTTCAAATTGCTGAACAGCAACTTGCTGGCGGCGCAGCCGGTAAATTCAGCAGATAACAGTTCCCCCTATACTTACGTTTAAAAAGGGCTTTCTTTTAAGTAGCAAACTACTTGGAAGAAAGCTCTTCTATTTTTATGCTGACGAATAAATAAAGGAAGCCCATGCACAAGTGCTGCATAGGCCTCTTACAGAACCGTATTTGCGAGTTGCCGCATACGCTTCTCCGAGCTTATCCCCTCGGGGGATGATGTTCATACTAATGTAGCCGCAGCCGCTTCGTCTATATCCCGAATCAGATCCTGCGGATCCTCAAGGCCCACGTAAAGGCGGACAATGTGCCGCTCAGTATTTCCGCTCCGCACCACATTTACGTTGACTAGACTTTCAAAACCGCCCCAGCTAACGCCAATTTTGAAATACTGGAGCTTTGTTGCCCAAGCCTTCAGCTTCTCCAACGATTCGAACGATTCGAACGAGAATAAGCTGCTGAACCCTATTAGCTGCTGAAGGGCCAAGTCATGTTGAGGATGCGTAGAGAGTCCTGGATGGTGGACGTGAACGGCGTAAGGTTGTTTGCTAATATGCTCGGCTATGAGCATCCCACTACGCTGATGGCGTTCCATTCTAAGAGGAAGTGTCCGCAATCCACGCATCACTAGCGCCGCTGTTTGTGGCGTCATGATCCCACCGAATAGCATATACTCCAAATTGCTAAGTCGAGTCATGAGTTCCAGTGAACCGATGACAACCCCACCCAAGCAATCACTATGTCCGGATATATATTTCGTTATAGAATGGACAACCAGATCGATACCTAACGTAATTGGCATTAGGTGACATGGTGTAGCCCATGTGTTGTCGATGATGGTCTTGATTCCCTTGCTCGCGGCAAGCTGAGCACACGCACGCAAGTCTTGAAGCTCGAACGTCATCGTTGTCGGACTTTCCAAATACATCAACTTCGTATTTGGCTTGATGGCTTCTTCCCAATTACTGAGTTCGGTCCCGTCAACGAAAGTCGTCTCTATACCAAACTTGACCAGGTATAATCCGAGAAACTCGCGTGTCGGACCGTAAGCGTGATTCACGCAGACAATATGATCGCCTTGCTGGACAACAGAAAGAACTGCCGCTGTAATGGCAGCCATCCCCGAAGCGAAGCACTTCGCGTCCTCGCCACCCTCCATTTGGGCAAGCTTCTCCTCCAGATTGCGAACGGTCGGATTGTTGCCGCGCGAATAGACATGATGCCCTAACACATTTTGCATGGCCAAATCGAATTGTTCGTGAGTTTCGAAGGCGAATAAACTGTTTTGATAGACGGGGACGTTAATCGCCCCATGGTGTCGAGTATCGTACGGGTCATGCGCCGCCTTGGTGTAAAGCGAATCCCCCGATTGATCTTTATTCATAGATGTTTCTCTCCAATCCGAAATTTGCTGCTTAGCCCTTCACTGCGCCTTGCGTGAGGCCTTCTACGATAAAACGCTGCGCGAACGCGAACAGAAAGACGGTTGGAATGACGGACAAGACGGTGCCTGCCGACATGGCGCCCCAATCGACGTCATATTTGAGAATAAGTGAGTTCAATGCCACAGGCATCGTCTTAAGTAGGTCGTGATCGATGAACATGACCGCCATAAACAACTCGTTCCAGTTCTGCACGAATGCGAAAATAAAAGTCGATGCGATCCCTGGCATCATGATTGGCACGATAATCCGGATTAGGGCAACTAGCCGTGAGCAACCGTCGATCATTGCCGCCTCTTCCAGACTGGCAGGAATGCGTTGAAAGAAGCCCCGTAAAATAATGGTCGAGAATGGTATCAACCCCACCGTGTACATGAGTACGAGAGCGATTCTGGAATTAATTAAATCCAATTGCGTCATCATGAGGTAAAGTGGCCCGAGCGAAATGAATCCTGGCAGCATCTGTGTCGCGAAAAACGCCAACATAATTTGCCGATGTCCGCGAAATTGAAAACGGGCAAGGACATAAGCGCTCAAAACGGAGATCACAATAACAATCAGTGCTGATGAGATAGCTACCAACAAGCTATTACCGATGTAGACATGAAATTTGGATATTTTAAAAATGTTGATATAATTGTCGAATGTAATATTCGTCGGCCAATATTTAAGCGGATATGTGAAAATTTCATTCTGAGGTTTTAATGAAGTAATCAAAATCCAATATAGCGGGAACACCATGATCACTAGATGAAGCGCTAGAAAAAACACCTTGAATGGACCTATGAATTGTAAGCGCGTCTTCATGGTTAGAAATCCCCCATCTTTTCAGATTTGGTTACGGATAAGTAAAACAACGTGTAAAGCAATAGAAGCACGATCATGACAACCCCGATTGCGGATGCCGCGCCGTAATCACCGGCGTAAATGATTTTATCCAGCATTAATGATGATAAAATGTGCGTACTTCCTGCTGGTCCACCGTTCGTCATGCCGTAGATGATCGTAGGATCATTAAAGATCCAGATGACCCGAAGGAGAGTAGTCGTAATGATCGTCGGCAAAATGTAGGGCAGCGTAACGCTAATCAGCTTGCGTGCCTCGCTCGCTCCATCCATCTCGGCAGCTTCGTACAGCTCGGATGGTACTGATTGCAGCGCTGCGAGCAGCATAATTGCGAAAAATGCGATACCATACCATACGTTCGCGATAATGACAGAGATCATCGCCCATTTTGGATCCGACAAGAATCCGATTCGCGTTTCGATTATTCCGGTTTTGAGCAAAAGATCGTTGATGACGCCGATTTGTGAGTTGAACATCCACTTCCAAATCATCCCAATCAGAAACCCTGAGAGCGCCCATGAGTAAAACACTAAACCTTGGTAAATCCCTCTACCCCGGAATTTTTTGTTCATTAACAGCGCAAGCGTAAGCCCGATGAGAAATTGAAATACTAAGGAAAAAAACACCCAGTACGCACTGTTCTGCAAAGCAGTCAAAAACTTTGGATCCTTGAATGCATCCCGAAAATTTTGCAGACCGACAAAATGGACATTTCTAAGATCGAACAGCTTGTATTCTTGAAACGCCATGATGCCGCCCTTTAGGAACGGATAATACGTGAAAATAAGGACCAGTAATAGAGCGGGGAGCAAACCAAATAAGATGAACGGCTGCCGACTCTTCATTAGATGCACCACCTCATATAGAAAAATGGTAATGGGCAGCGAATCGCCACCCATTACGAAGGTTAAACGCTATTTTTTCTTCGACTTTTGATCCATCCAATAAGCGTCCCATTTCTTCAGAACGTCGACGACAGTGAACTTACCGAGCAAATACGCTTGGCCAGACTCCATGCTCGCTTGATTCCATTGTCCCGTGCCTGGATATTGGAACGGCGGCTTGTAGTTCATGAATACGTCCGGCTTGTTGGACATATCCAGCAACGTTTTGTAAGGACCTGTTTTGAAGTACTCATCGTTTGCCGCTGTGGTGTGAATTGGTACTAAGCCGTACTTTTTACCAAACTCAGTATTCTGCTCGGGATTAGACAAGAAGGCGATCAACTTGAAGGCCGCTTCTTTGTTCTTGGATTGGGATGCGATACCCCAACCAGCTCCACCTGCTTGAATGAGGGCCTTGCCGTTTGGTCCCGTTGGCATCGGTGCCGTTGCCCATTGCTCCGGCTTCATTTTCTCTTGTATGGTTTGAATGACGTCCGGATCTTGCAGCAACATGCCGGTTACACCAGAAGTGAACGCTTGTACCTGCTCTTGGAAGCCCCAGTTGACAGCATCCGAAGGTGAAGCTTCTTTATAAATTTTCATATACAATTCAATGGCTTCCTTAGCTTCTGGTGAAGAGTAAATCGTATTGCCGCTCTTTAAGAACTGCGCATCTTCCAAATTCACCTGATCCCCGTTATAAGCGAGTACCATCTGATCGGTGATGCCTGCAGACCCCATACCGCCTCGGAATGAGAACCCGTACCGGTTCTTAGCAGAATCAGTTAGCTTCTTGCCCGTTTCATATAGTTCTTGGTAGGAAACCGGCGGTTTCAAGCCTTTCTCCTCGAACCAGTCTTTACGATAGAACAATTGACGCTGGTACAAGCCGTTCGGAATGAAATAGAGTTTATTGTTATTCGTTGCAATTGACTTGGCCACAGCTGTTACTGTACTGAAGTCTTTCCAAGTACCTGTGTAAGTATCGAGCGGATCAATGTACCCGTTGTTCACGTACTCCGCGATGTTCAAATCTCTTACTTCTAGAACATCTAGTTCTTGTTTAGCTGCAAGCATAGTTCTAATCTTGTTATCCGCTTGATCGAACGGAGGCGAGATGAGATCGACCTTAATGTTCGGATTCTCTTTCTCGAATTGGGAAATCATCGCTTTGAGAATGTCGGTCCGTTTCGGGCTCGTCAAGCTCTCGATCATATGAACGGTAACCACTTTTCCAGAACTTGCTCCGGCACCTGCTTGATCGCTATTGCCTTTCGCATCACTTTTTGCAGTGTCTGTATTGCTGCCGCAAGCTGCGAGCAACCCCATTAGCATCGTAGATGCAACTACTGTTGGCCATACTTTACGCTTTTTCTTTTCCCACATAAGAAGATACCCCTCCTCGGTTGCGATTAGATTATGATGTATCATCCAGTCATCCTGTCTGATAGGTTGATCATAATTGATACCGCTTTCTCCGTCAAGTAAAAAAATCGACATTTTTTTTAGTAGGTTTTGATCAGTTTCTCGATACAATCCATCATTTGATGAAACTCGCCTGTCGCTCTTTCTGGATCATGCTGGGAAATCCCCTCGTAAATCGTATGATGGAAAGGATAGGTCTCATCAAATAAGCGCTTCTCTCCAAGCGGATCGTTGAAAAACTTTTGATAAAGGCCGCTCATAGAGTTAATGACGCTTTCCAAGATCGGATTACCTGAAGATTTAATAATGTGTTGGTGAAAAGCAAGGTCGATTTGCGAGGTATCTTTCCCGCTTTCTTTTAGCCTTTTATATTCATGTAAAATTTTTTCCAACTCGTTTCAATTGATTCGCATTGATATTCCGTGCGGATAGCTCCACCGCTTTGCCCTCGAGTGCACGACGCACATCAAGAATTGAAAGTAAGAACTTCTTCTCGTTTTCCACCTTCACTTTGCCGGTGAAACGAAACGTATCAACATCACGCACAAAAATACCCTTACCGTTCTCTACACGAACAATATCAACGGCTTCCAAATAACGCAGAGCTTCCCGCAAGGACGAACGGCCAACACCAAACATCGCGGTCAGTTCTCCGGCGGAAGGCAGCTTGTCTCCCTCTTTCAAAGCATTTTCCTCAATATATCGTTGAATTTCTTGTGCTACTAGTTCATGAACATTGTATTTCTGAATTTTCGGCATCGATTTTTCCCCTTATCTTCGAACCTGTGTACCTATCAGACAGGTGAATCATAGTATGAATTCTATGCAGTTGTCAAGCCAAACGAACGAAGTTTTCACCTTTGAACGTTTAAATTCGTACTGTTTCGGGAGCACAAAATGAACGGCTTACGCAGTCCTTGGGAGAGTGATTGTATGATTGTCTACAAAGCAAGCTACGCCACAAGAGAAGACGTAAAGCTTTTGCTTTCTTATCCGTGTAAAGTTGTACTTTGTACAACAATAGGTAAGCTAATCCGTGTTATCCACGACAATGTTGCAAAAAATACAACAATTTCAGCCTAAAGTAGCTCTAAAGCCTAAAAAAAAGCTAAATTGTAGTACACCATACAACATTCATAGCTTTTCAAGTAGAAATCAAGGAAATTGTTGTATGCTGTACAACTTGCCTTTCTAATTCTCCATTTCTTCAAAAAACCAGCAAACAAAAAGTTAGGCAAACACATTTACTTACCGAATGATTATCCATATCCACTCTCTCTTAGCTAACTATCTTAAGTAAGAATAGGCTTAATCATTCCCTCCCTAACCTAAGAAAAGGGGCTGTCCTCAAATAGATTTTATCTACTTTTAGGACAGCCCCTTAGATTTAAGGCTTCACTTGATATAGGTTATACAAATCATCCAGCATAATGTTAGCCGCTTTGACACCGCCGGCTGTATTCCATGTCGCATCATTCACTTTGATAAGCTTATTTTCTTTGACCACTTTAAGATTTTTCCAGAGCGGGTCATTCATCCATTCCTGTTCTTGCTTGGTCCCTTTGCCATCTCCGGTCTCATAGGTAAAATAAAACACTTTATCCGCAGCATCAAGCTCCGTTAGACGCTCCTTGGTAATGTCTTCAAATGATTTCTCATCACTCTTAGCATCCGAACGAACCATGCCGATTTGTTTAAAAATAACACCCGTGAACATGTTGCCGTAATAGTATCTAGTTTTGCCACCCATAAAACGGACGACAGCCACTTTCTCTTTCAGCTTATCACCTGCTTTGCTTTTGAAATCCTCAATGCGTTTATCGAAAGCTGCGATGATTTTATCGCCTTCGGCTTTCTTATTTAACGTATCGGCATATAAGCTGAAGTTACTTTTCCACTCACCACGCAGCGTCTCCGAATAGACCGTTGGAGCTATGGCTTTTAATTGATCGTAGACTTTCTCATGACGCATCTTATTGCCAATGATTAAATCGGGTTTAAGCGATGCAATCAACTCCAAATTCGGCTGTGATTCACCGCCGATTGTCGTCACACCCTGCATATCAGCTTTAATATGATCAAACCATGGGCTACCATAGTAAGATTCAACGGCACCTACCGGTTTAATGCCTAACGCTATAAGTGCTTCCGTTCCTTCATTGGTCAAAATGACAACACGCTTTGGATTCGCTGGTACAGCCGATTCCCCCATGGCATGTTTAATGGTTCGAGGACTATCCGCCTTCGCTGATTCTTGAGGTGCTGCAGATGCCGAAGATTGTGTACTTGGCTTATCTCCACAAGCTGTTAAAACAACCGACAGAATAAACATAAGTGCAATAAGAGCCCAAGCTCTTCCTTGTTGATGATTTCTTTTTCCAAACATATAAATGAGTTCCCTCCACGCTGTCATTTGATGATAACGATTATCATTATCTATCATATATTACTAATTTATCACCTGCCTGTCAATATATATTGATAATGATTATCATATTCGTTGACTTCGCTAGTCATACTCATTAAAATAAATGAAGCAGCATTTAAGGAAGCAGGCACTCATTCATGAACAATTCAAGTTATTCAAGCAAAGTACGTCTCCACCATTTCTATAAAAGTATTGGATTACTCGCAGCTTGCTGCTTGTTGGCTGCAATGATGCTCAGCAGCGTCATGTTCGGCCTACATACGTATTCATGGGATCACATTATGACCTCCTTTGATCAAGCCGCCAAACCAACAAACGAGGCTATTATCATCCAAACCGTACGCATCCCAAGAGCCTTGATAGCTGCTCTCGTAGGAGGAAGCTTGGCTGTTGCAGGAGCTCTTATGCAAGCTATTACACGGAATCCGCTCGCTTCTCCAAGCATATTCGGCATTAATTCAGGCGCAGCCTTTGCCATTGTGTTATCCGTTGGATTTTTTAATGTTTCCAGCCTTACGCAATTTACTTGGATTGCATTTCTCGGTGCTGCATTCAGCTCTGCCCTTGTCTATGGACTCGGTTCCCTAGGCCGCGACGGTTTAACGCCTATGAAAATTACACTCGCTGGTTCAGCAATGACGGCATTTTTCGCTTCACTAACTCAAGGCATTTTGCTTGGAAACGGTAAAGCGTTTGACCAGGTCTTATACTGGCTTGTCGGATCTGTTGAAGGACGGACTATGGCCATGCTCCAATCCGTTTACCCTTATATATTAATCGCTTGGATTAGTGCGATATTTCTATCGCCGCACATCAACATATTATCAATGGGGGATGATGTAGCCAAAGGGCTTGGACAACGCACCGTATACGTGAAATTCATTACCGCAGTAGTGATTGTCATTCTTGCCGGGGGCTCTGTTGCTGTTGCGGGTCCGATTGTTTTCATAGGAATTATCATTCCGCATATCGTTCGCTTTCTTGTTGGAATCGATTATCGCTGGGTCATTCCGTATTGTGCGGTTCTAGGCGGCATTCTTTTAGTTGGAGCTGACATTATAGCTCGTTTCATTGTTATGCCTAAGGAAGTACATGTCGGTGTAGCGACAGCCATTCTCGGAGTACCCTTCTTCATCTACATCGCTCGCAAAGGGGGACTTCTGAAATGAGCCATTCCCATCGTTATGTTACCATTCGAAAAAGAGGCTTCTCTTATCTGATCAGTAAGAAATCTCTGATTGTTTCTCTTTTTCTACTCCTAGCTGTCATCGTCGTGATGATTCTGAGTACAGGAATAGGAAGCATCTATATTAAACCTGCTGAAGTCGTTCGCGCTGTTTTTGGTTACGGGACTGATCCAAGCACGATGATCGTTAGAACTTTGCGTCTACCTAGAGTCATTGTTGCTGTCTTGATTGGTGCATCGCTAGGTGTAGCCGGAGCCATCCTGCAAGGCATTGTACGAAATCCGCTAACCTCGCCGGATACGATTGGCACAACGGGCGGGGCTACACTTGGAGCAGTTTCTTTTTTCTTTTTTTTCTCAGATAAAGTCAGTATTCACTGGCTGCCAGTTGCAGCTATTATTGGTGCTTTCGTCGCTACCTTACTGGTCTATTCACTCTCATGGAAAAATGGAATCACACCTCTGCGGCTTGTTCTGATTGGGACGGGACTTACAGCTGCGATGAGCGCACTCTCCTATCTCATGCTGCTTTCCGGTCCGATTATTCTGGCTAATCAATCTCTGACCTTTATGACAGGCAGTATTTATGGAGTTTCCTGGAAAAAAGCGGTTTACCCGCTCTTACCATGGGTCGTGCTGTTAATTCCCATCATTTTCTTGTATGCGCGGCACATTACCATACAATCCTTAGGCGAAGATATCGCCCGTAGTGTTGGAAGCAACGTTCAACGTCAACGCTTCCTATTGATCATCCTAAGCGTTGCACTATCAGGGGCTGCAGTTGCCTTCGGAGGTGCGATCAATTTCATTGGTCTCATGGCTCCGCACATTTCCCGCAAGCTCGTAGGTGCTAGCTTCGGTGCGCTTATCCCTGTGTCCGCATTGACTGGTTCCCTGCTTTTGCTGTTGGCTGATTTAGCTGGACGCTTCTTGTTCAAACCGCTCGATATTCCGGCAGGTGTATTCACAGCAGCTATCGGCGCCCCTATCTTCATCTATGTGCTATATCGCAGTAGAAATCGCGGTTAACAACAGCGGTTTTACTTAAAGGAGAATCGACCTATGCCCACCCTTGAAAAAGAAAAAGCACTAGAAGCACAATCGCTTCAGTTGACATACGGAGAGACGACCATCTTTCACAGCTTGAATTTACAAATACCTAAAGGCAAAATTACCGTGTTTATTGGCAGCAATGGCTGTGGGAAATCAACACTTCTACGATCGCTTGCTAGACTGCTGAAGCCGAAATCAGGTGCAATCCTCCTGGATAGCACGGAAATCGCCAAACTCTCCACAAAAGAGGTAGCCCGGAAAATGGCCATTCTCCCACAAGGACCTTCCGCGCCCGAAGGGCTTACCGTACGACAGCTCGTGAAGCAAGGACGCTACCCTTATCAAAGTTGGCTGCAGCAGTGGTCATCTGAAGATGAGAGCAAAGTCATGCATGCTCTCCAGCTTACGAATATGCTCACTTACGCGGATCGCAGTGTGGATTCCTTATCTGGCGGGCAGCGCCAACGAGCATGGATCGCTATGACACTGGCTCAGGACACCCCTACACTGCTCCTTGATGAGCCTACTACTTATCTGGACTTAACCCATCAGATTGAGGTATTGGATTTATTGTTTGAGCTGAATGAGAACGAACAACGCACGATCGTGATGGTGCTGCATGACATCAATCTGGCCTGCCGTTATGCCCATCACATCGTCGCCATTAAGGATAGTTCTGTGTATGCAGAAGGTAAGCCGGAAGACATTGTGAACGAGCAGCTGCTTCTAGATGTGTTCGATATGAAATGCAGCGTTGCGCCCGATCCTATCTTCCGAACACCTATGTGTATCCCTTACGGAAAGGGTCGCGTTCTTCCCCATAAATAATGACAACCCCGGTCATCTAAGTGACCGGGGCTGTTTACGATTAAAGGTATAAGTGCTAAATCGTTCTTGCAAAATTAGCCATATTATAATTGCTCTCGAACATAATACTTGCAGATACCAGGTTTTGCCTAATTGTGAAATCGAACAAAATTTCACCATGGGTCCAGCTTTTCTTCCGTTTCAATGATTCAATGGCCATCTGCCGAAAGGATTGATACTGCAGCTCCGTCAAACCTTTGGTCGTAGTTGCAGGCAATACCCCGTCTTTGCTCTCAAATGGAAGGTGCTTAATGCCGAATTTACCAATTTCATTGTTGCGAATGTGAACAAACACAGTACCGGAATTCACATGTGATAATTCTTCTTTGATCTTTCTAAACACCAAATCGATTTGTCTAGCGAGTGGTATCTGATCCAAATTCATTACTTTCCTCCTTAAGTTTTATTTTTTTTACTTATTATGTAATTTATGTGACTGTAGACCTATTATACTCACACTATTTACATTATTCAACAGTTTATTTACATTATTCAAACAATTCTTACTATTTTTTATGTAATGTTAATAAAATTCCCATTTCAAATGTAAGAAACGAACGATTTTTGTCGAAATGATGTAGAATATTTCCAGATTCAATGTTATAATTTGCAAGCATACATCATGGATTCCAACACAAATAAACAAATTTCGCAGAGGAGTCGGTCGGATTGGATAAAGTATCAACCTTATCGTTCAGAAAGAAACTACAACTTGGTTGTTATGCACTTATTGGTTTGAATTCAATCTTCATGTTGATTGTGACATTTGCTTCAGATTGGAATCGCTTACTTGGTATCATATTCCTACTTATTATTCTTGGAGGCGGCTACCCGTTCATTCGATGGTTCGAGAATCAGCTAACGGAACCCATTGCCGATTTATCCCGAATAGCGCTCAACATTTCCAAAGGGGACTTCTCTCAAAAAGTAACCGTAACCTCAGATGATACACTTGGGCAGCTTGGCCAATCCTTTAACAAAATGATAGATAAACTACGCGAAATTCTTCGCGACACAGGAACAATTTCGAAGCAGGTTTTTCAAACAAGCCGTGATATTTATGTTAAAAATGAAAGCTTCCGTACAGTCCTAGAACAAGTGAGTATTTCGGCCCACGAGCTGGCCTCGGGTGCCGGGCAAATTTCAGAAGAAGTTTCTGGTGTTTCGATTACCTCCAAAGACATTGAAGTGAGAATCGTCAATTATGCCGGGTCTGCGAAAGAAATGAAAGATCGCTCGGATCAGATGATGACCCTTGTAGAAAAAGGACGCACGTCCGTTGAAAGCCAAGGCATCGGTATGAAACGAAATGTAGAAGTTACACAGCAGGTATCTGATACAATCGATATGCTGGCTCGTCAAGCTGAAGGCATCAGCAGCGTTACTCGTTCCATTTCCGAGATTGCTGAGCAAACGAACCTTTTGTCCCTCAACGCTTCCATCGAAGCTGCTAGAGCTGGCGAACATGGCCGGGGCTTTGCAGTCGTCGCTCAGGAAGTGCGCAAGCTAGCTGAAGAGTCAACCTCTCTTACACGTGAAGTATTCGGTTTCGTGAAAAGCATCGAGCAAGGTATTCAAGAAGCCATTCGCAGCATTCAAGTGAATGAAGATGTCGTGAAGAAACAAACCGTGTTAATCGAGCAAACCGAAATTGTTTTTGCTGAGATTGTCGGAAGCGTAGGCTTTATTTCGGAAGAAATTACCCGCTTCGCGGAAGAAAGCGAGCAAATGCTGACAAGCTCCGAACAAATCGCCGCGGCGATGGAGAACATATCGGCGATCACGGAGGAATCAGCGGCTGGCACACAAGAGGTTTCCGCTTCTATGAATGAGCAGATCACTACGGTACAAGGGATCGTTACACAAGCCGAAGAGATGACGCGTGTTGTCACACAATTACAACAGACGATTCAGGTCTTCAAGTTATAAGCTTTATTCGTACAAAAAAGGCTTTCCCACTTCGGTCATGGGAAAGCCTTTTTTGTTCACGCTTGGACTTTAGCTTCTGTCAGTTCCATGAACTGCTTCACATCTTGAACTGCCATATCGACAGCGCTTTGCCAGAAATCCGGTTCTGTAAGATCAACGCCGAGATGCTTCTGAGCAAGCTCCTCCACGTTCATGCTGCCTGTGTCTCTAAGCAAAGAGATATACTTTTCTTCAAAGGCAGCACCCTCCTGCACCGCTCTTGCGTAAATACCTGCACTAAAGAGGTAACCGAACGTGTATGGGAAATTATAAAAAGGAACATCCGTCGCATAGAAATGCAGCTTAGCCGCCCAGAAATGCGGATGATAGCTGCTTAAAGCATCTTTGTAAGCTAGCTTCTGTGCATCCACCATGAGTTCATTCAAACGTTCAACGCTAACTAAACCTTGACTTCGTGCTTCGTAAAAGTTCGTTTCGAAGATGAATCTCGCATGGATGTTCATGAAGAAAGCGATTGCCCGTTGGATCTTATCCTCGAGTAAAACGATGCGTTCTTCATCTGTTGAGGCACTCTTTACAACGGCGTCCGCTACAATCATTTCAGCGAAGGTAGAGGCTGTCTCTGCGACGTTCATCGCGTACTCCTGCGCTAACGCAGGCATATCCGTCATGACATGCTGATGGTAGCCGTGACCTAACTCATGAGCTAATGTAGAAACGTTATTTAACGTTCCGCCGTAGGTCATGAAGATACGCGTCTCACCCGCTATCGGGAAAGATGTACAGAAGCCCCCAGGCCGCTTCCCTGCTCGATCCTCAGCTTCGATCCAGCGCTTCTCAAAGGCTTCTTCCGAAAAGGCTGCCAGCTTCGGACTGAACTGTTTAAATTGATCGACAATCAGACTAGCACCATCGTCATAAGAAATTTTCTTCGAGGAATCGCCCAGTGGCGCATCCACGTCAACCCAAGCCAACTTATCAACGCCAAGCAGTTTCGCTTTTCGGTTCAAATACGCAACGAAAATGTCTTTATTGCGGTCGATCACTTCCCACATGACATTCAACGTTTTCTCTTCCATACGATTGATAGCAAGCGGCTCTTTATGTATGTTTTTCCAACCTCTGTATTTATAAACCTGAAGACGGAAACCTGCCAAATGGTTTAATGCTTCGGCACAATATTCCTCTTTATCCGTCCATGCTTGTTCCCATTTTTCAAACAGGTCCAGTCGTTCTTCACGATTCTCTGTATGTAGTTTATTAAACGCTTGACCGGCGGATAGCTCCACCTGTTCACCGTCAACCTCTACAGCCATGCGGAATTGACCAACGGTCGTATTATACAGATCTCCCCACCCATGATAGCCATCTACAGCCAAATCATTAATTAAGGCTTCCTGCTCAGGCGGCAGCTTCTCTTGGGCCAAAGCACGTCGCTCATGGAGCGGAAAAGCTATAGCTTTGAACGGCTCTTTCTGCAGTAGAGCTGACCATACATCATCTGGAATCCCCGTCAGAACTTGATCAAAATGGGTGAGCGAAGACAAATGCTCTGCAAACAAGCTTTTGACCTTTCCGCTAAGTACAGGCGCTTTCTTATCCTTCTGATTATCCGCTAGCAAGCAGCCTACGAAAGAATCCGCCTCATGGATATGCTTCAAATTATGCTGAAACAGTTCTATCAGTCTTTCTAGCGAAGCTGTATCTTCTGCCTGTTGTGGTGAGGGGGTATTTCGTACTTGTTCTTGAAAAGCAGCAATCGATGCTTGAAGCTCCTTTAGGTGCGCTGCGAATGCAGGAGACTCGCTTCCCCCAGGAAAAAAGGTTTCTAAATTCCATGTTTGATTAAGAGGTAAATTAAGCAAAGCTATCACCTTTCCTTTCCATCTTTTATTAAATCATAATCGCCACCTGATCGCCAATAATACTCATCTTGATCATTGCTTATAGGTAAAAAGTATGATTCAATTATAGATAGTTCCCACATCATATATTCGGAACAGGATGGGTGATTTTCAATTATGAAACCGTTACAAATTTCTCCAGAAACAGCCGTTAAGCTAGCTGAACAACTTAAGGTGCCTTTAGAACATCTCATGCATATGCCACAACATATTTTACTGCAAAAATTAGCGGAGCTCGCTAAAGCTTCCTCACCGGAAAATAGTGATCCAGAATCGAAGTAAGCGTTGATCCCTTTCGCTAACACTTGGCCTTATGACATTATTATGAAGGACATTTATGTGGCCCAATGTCCCTTTTGCCATAGCCCCAATGTGCTGCTGCCATTGAAAATCCACGAACTGACATCCATTCACGAAGGTAAAAAAAAGCTGCTTGTGTTTCCTTGCTGCCATAATAAGCTAACGCTCGTCGACACAGATCGCGATTATTTATTGGCGGACACCGCAATACGCAAATGAATCGTAGCTTCAAAGCGCAAGGAGTAGAAAGAGTCCCTATGAATGAGTACCTCGTTCCTTTGACAAGCGCATGTACGTTAGTTACGTTAAATTACATGGCAATGAAACTTCGCAGCAAGATGCTTATCGATTCATATGAGCACTTGCTTGCACCATTGCTCACTGGACTAGCCAGCATCATCATGATGCTGGTACCCCTACCAGAGCTATTTGGCCTGGTTGATTTACGTTCAGTCCCCATCTTTATGGCCGGTTTGCGTTATGGACTGCCTGTTGCCTTATTATCAACAATATTACCTTCGGGATTTACTTTCTTCACACAAGAAAACCAAGCATGGTTCATCATTGTACAAGAACTAATTGCCCCAGCATTGATTAGCCCCTTATTTCACAACAAAGAATACCGCAGTGGTTTCTTGGACATTCCTATTCGACATGGGCTGCAAATATGCTCATTTGTCTTCCTCCTACGGTTACTAATACAAGAGCTTCTAGAGAGCAACTTATCATGGCCATACGCCCTAGATCAGTTGTTTATGCTGGCTATCATGTCAGCTACTTTCATCATCATTATCGTCATGGTCAATGATGAGAATAAAAGTTGGCGGCTGCAGCGCCAATTAGAGCTGCAAGCCAATCAAGACGGCTTAACCAAATTACCGAATTTGCGCAGCTTTATGCCGATTGCCATCAATGCGCTACACAAACGCAGAGTATCCATCATGATGATTGATTTAGATAATTTCAAGCAATACAATGATCAGTTTGGACATTTGGAAGGTGATCAGCTGCTTCGCGAAATCAGCAGTGTTCTACGACAGCATATCCATGAACAGGATTATTTGGCTAGATACGGGGGAGAAGAATTTATTCTTCTCAGCTCAGAGATTGATCCCCTGCGGCTTAGCAAATATGCTGAGTTGCTATGCGCCATTGTTGCGGATACGTTTCTCCATAAGAACCCTACAGATTCTGTACCAATAACAATCTCAATAGGAATTTCAACCGCGGAAGAACCTCAGGTGGAACTGAAACGAGTTATCTCTGAAGCAGATCATGCGCTTTATGAATCCAAGCACCGCGGCAAAAACCGTTCTACCCTTTACAAGCATATACAACTAAAAAATCAAAAAATGAACGCTTAGCCATTCAAGGGATTGAAGTCAACTCCTTGAATAGATAAGCGTTCATTTGATTTATACGGCAATATTCATTATGTAGCTTGTTTCATTTCGTCTGGCAGCTCCATACGAATCGCAAGCATATCTTCACGGGTTGCTATCCATTGTTCACGACTTGCTCTAATCATACCAGCATCCATAATCTTGCGGTCATTGATAATGCGTGAAAACCATTTGACCGCCTTATTGAAGCGGCTTAATCTGCGATTGAGCTCTCCTATTAAATACATGAGTCGTGCATTATTGAGGTCCAAACCTTCTGTTTCATACACACTGACATAAGCGTCCAAGGCAAACGTTAGGAAACGCTCCTCCTGCTCCCAGTCTCCTTTGGAACGGTACAACCATGCCAAATGGTGTAGAAGACCTGCTACAACACGTGATTTCTCATCTCTAATCTGCGCACTGAGAAGGGCCAATTTGTAACTAAGAAGTGTATCTTCCCAAGTTCTTTCTCCGCAATAATTGCGCATTGACCAGTTTTGAGCCACTCTCTCGTAAAAGACTTCCCTCTGCGCTGGTTTCCATTTATCCGAAAAGTTTTCTGTATGCGCATATCCACAAAATGGACAGACCCTCACTACATAGAAGTCGGGGTTGATGTCTTTATAATGAACACAGAAATCCGTATCTGTTTTGCTAGCTTTCTTGAAACTCGGACGAACCTTCATCGTTTTGTAAGAATTCTCGCAATATGTGCACTTCACTGAAATTTCATATAAAGGTTCGACCATCATTGAAACCCCGCCTTCACTTAAGTTGTATGTAGGAAAGAAGAACTATTCTTCTTTTGATGTGTTAATAAAATGATAGGCAGAGCCTTTCAGGCGTTCAAGTAAAAAATCCCGCAAATCAGATGGTAGTCCTACTTCCACCATAGCTTCCGACATACAGCTTAACCAGGCATCTGCACGTTCTACTGTAATTGGAAATGCCATGTGTCTTGCTCTCATCATTGGATGTCCATGCGTATCTGAATACAAGGTTGGTCCACCAAAAAACTGACTTAAAAACATAAACTGTTTATCTATAACCGGTCCTATATCGGAAGGGAACAGAGGCGATAACAATGGATTCTGCTGAACTTTTGGATAAAAGGCTTCCACGAGTCGGCGTACCGTCTCCGCTCCCCCCATCAATTCGTACAACGTGCTGCGATCACTTTCTGACATTAGGGTAAACCTCGCTATTCATAATCACTTTAATAGTTTTCTAAATCCTCATCCCCTGCATGCATGAGCGTTTCTCGAATGACAAATACGAACATACATACAACCAAACCAGCAATGACACCTGTCATTTGAATCACTCCCGCTGCCTAGGATATAAGACTTTACTAGTTCTATTTTACCATAAAACCGAGCTCTGAACAGTACCAAAGTCTAAGTATTTTGGGACGGCATGTATGTCCCATCCTGTTCATATAGTTGAGTAGGAGGAGGTATCCAATCTCATGCAGAAACGAAATTTCACAGCTGCGTTACTCATGGCTTTTTCTGTTACTGCTATTATTCTATGCTTATTTGCGTTCCCTCATGACGGCCTTCAAGCAGCCTTACGCGGCGTTTCCATTTGGTGGGATGTGCTCTTTCCCGCACTTTTCCCTTTCTTCGTCATCTCCGAAATTATGCTTGGCTTTGGTATCGTTCATTTCTTCGGTATGCTGCTCGATCCGATGATGCGTCCCGTCTTCCGTATCCCTGGCATCGGTGGGTTCGTAATGGCTATGGGCTTCGCTGCAGGTTACCCGGTCGGAGCTAAGTTGACCTCCCAGCTGTGGGAGCAGAAGCTCGTCAATCGTGAGGAAGGTGAACGACTCGTTGCATTCACAACAAGCTCCGATCCGATATTCTTAATCGGAGCCGTTTCGATAGGCTTCTTTCACGATGCTTCTTTGGCTATGATCTTAGCTGTTGCTCATTACGGAGGCTCCGTGCTTATAGGTTTAATGATGCGATTTCATGGCAGGAAGAGCCTGCCCACAGAGCAGGAGATTAAGAGCAAGGGCGGGGTCTTGAAGCGTGCTTTTGAAGCGATGCACAGCGCTCGAATCAACGACGGCAGACCCATAGGCACACTACTGAGTCAATCCATCCTACAGTCGCTCAGCTTAATTTTCGTAGTAGGTGGACTAGTTGTGTTCTTCTCTGTTGTTTTAGAAGTCTTAACAGCAGCTAAGGTCATGAATGCGATCTACCTACTCATTGCCTCCCTCCTGCAAATCACAGGACTCCCCCATGAGTTATCACAAGCAGTAATGAATGGTTTGTTTGAAGTAACACTCGGGGCGAAGGCTGCCGGGAATGCTCCCGTATCGTTAGCGCTCTCCAGCAAAGTGGCTATCGGTGCTTTCATTTTGTCATGGGGCGGCATGTCCGTTCATGCTCAAATTGTTAGCCTATTAAGCCATACGAATCTGCGTTACTTGCCATTTGTCACCGCTCGCTTCATCCATGCCTTGCTCTCCGCTGCTATTGTTCTCTTTTTTTGGGAGCCTATGCAAATTTTTCGAGAATCCAAAGCCGTTTTCTTACCACAATATGATTCGGCTTCTCCTGTTCTCAGCTATCTAAGGCTAATGCTGCCAATTAGCGGAACGGTCTTCCTTGGTGCTTTTTGTGTCATTGCCGGACTCTTTGCTGCATATTCCTTATTTAAACTCGTGTATGAAAAGGTTGGTGGAACAAGATAATATGGGTAATCACGATCATGATCATAAAGGGAGAGAACATCCAGATATGCAAGCAGCCTTCCCCCAAGAAGCTAAACATTTGCCTCCTGCAATTGAGCGTTTGACTGAGCTATCATTTAACTTATGGTTCAGTTGGAACCATGACGCCTTGCAGCTTTTTACACAAATGGATCCTGTAAAATGGGATCAATCCGGCCATAATCCTGTTCGTTTACTTCACCTATTGGACAATTCACAGATCGAGGCCCTCAGCGGAAACCAAGATTTTGTAGCAAACTATCAACAAGTAATGGCCAAGTTCGATGCTTATATGAACGGCACGACTTGGTTTCAAGAGCAGCATACGGACAAGGGTTATGTACAAATTGCTTACTTCTCCGCGGAGTTCGGCTTTCATGAATCATTGCCGATTTATTCAGGAGGACTGGGAATCTTAGCTGGTGACCATACGAAATCTGCAAGTGATTTGGGTATCCCTTTAATCGGTGTTGGACTTCTTTATAAAAAAGGCTATTTCACGCAGAAAATCGATGCCTCCGGCGGTCAGCAGAGTGAATTATACCCCTATGACTTCACCAAACTTCCGATCGAACGTGTACTGCAGAATGGCCAGCAGCTCGTCGTTTCCATTGATATGCCTGGTCGCGCCATCACCTTACAGGTTTGGCGTGTGCGTGTCGGCCGTAATTCGATCTATTTGCTGGATGCCGATCATGAAGCCAACAATTCAGCGGACAAAGAGCTGACCGCTCAGCTGTATGGGGGCAATCAAGATACGCGGATTGCTCAGGAAATGGTTCTTGGCATTGGGGGCGTTAAGGCGCTTCGACGGCTTAACATCTATCCCAACGTGTACCATATCAACGAAGGTCATGCGGCTTTCCTCACGCTAGAGCGACTGAAGGAGCTTCTGCATCTAGGTCTTCCCTTTCATGTGGCAGTTGAAACCGTTCGGTCAGCCACTGTATTTACTACCCATACACCTGTACCTGCGGGGCATGACACGTTCTCCATCGAGATGGTGGAACACTATCTCGGGCCTCTCCTAAGTGATCTATCGCGGCACAAACAGGACATTGTAGCACTAGGGCTCGATCACCATACGGGTCAATTCAATATGACCCATTTGGCTATGAATACAGCCGGACTGCGTAATGGGGTCAGTAAGCTGCACGGTCAAGTATCCCGAGAAATGTTCAAAGAATTTCACGGTCATATCGATGCGAGCGAAGTTCCCATTAGCTCCATTACGAATGGCGTACATCTAGATACGTGGACAGCGCCGCAATGGAAAGAACTTCTTGATCGTTTCCTGCCCGGTTCATGGCGGGAAGAACAAGCCAATAAGCACCAGTGGGCGCAAATCGAGGTCATTCCAGACGAATCCATCTGGAAAGTGCATCAACAACTGAAAGAAGATTTAGTTCGCTACGCCAGGCGAAATTTGTTCGAGCAGCGCAAGCGCAACGGAGAAACAGAAGAGCGGATCGAGGAAGTCAGACAGTATTTGAATCCCAAGGCATTAACCATTGGATTTGCCAGAAGATTTGCGACCTACAAGCGAGCTAATCTCATTTTTAATGATTTATACCGGCTTAAGAAGTTAATCAATGATCCCGAGAGACCCGTCCAATTTATTTTTGCCGGCAAAGCTCACCCTGCTGATTACCCAGGTCAAGAGCTTATCCGTGAAATTTACCGCGTTTCGCAGATGAAAGAATTCGTAGGCAAAATCGTTATTCTCGAGAACTATGACATGAATATGGCCCGTTACCTCGTACAAGGCGTAGACGTCTGGTTAAATAACCCCCGTAGACCTCTTGAGGCCAGTGGAACGAGCGGTCAAAAGGCCGCCATGAACGGGGTGCTTAATTTTAGTGTACTCGATGGCTGGTGGGAGGAAGGCTATAACGGTTCGAACGGCTGGGCTATCGGTTCCACAGGAGCGGCCGACTGGGCTGCACAAGAGAAAGAAAATACACAAGCCATCTATCACATTTTAGAGAAAGAAATTATTCCACTGTACTACAATCAAGGAGCACTCCCGCATCAATGGATCAGCCGCATGAAGCGTTCTATTCAATCGCTAAGCCCGGTTTATAACACGCATCGCATGGTGCAGGACTACACAGAGCTTACCTATTTGCCGACAGCTCAGCGAGCCCTGCTCTTTGTTTCTAATCACTATGATGTTGCAACGAAGGTTGCCGATTACAAACAGTTCATCCGTTCGAACTGGTATCACGTGAAAATCATTGGGATCGATGACCGCTCTGCCAAATTATCTACGGAAGTGCCGTTAAACGAGATAAAACCATCAACAAAGGAAATTACGACACAAATTCACTTCGGCCCCATTTGGCCGCAAGATACGGCAGTAGAAGTCATTTATTACGAGGAAAATGGCGAAACATGGGAGCAAAAAATTATTCCAATGGAACCAATTGGCGAACTGATTGAACAGATGCAGAGCTATAAAGCGACCATTCCATCGCATCTCATTCATGGGCCCCACTTCTCTATTCGTGTGCGCCCCATCTCATCTAACTTCGCACATTCCTTTGAACTTTCCTTAGTCACCAGCACATTATCGTGGCAGTAAATACGTGAATTCCTAGATAAAGCCCCGTTTGGGGCTTTTCTTATTTTCTTTTATAAATTATTATGAATAGAGAACTTACGGTATGTGCATGCGTTCATGAATGCAAATCTAACCACTTGGTGATGCTATGGATTGGAATAAGGCACTGGAATTGGCATATATCGGACCGAATACGGATTGTCATTTGATCATTGTCGGAGAATGTAAAGATGGGCAGCCTTTTTGCTATGAAGAAAATTTCTCCATTGATAAAATAGGTGAAGCTTCATTCACCGTTTGTTTAGAGCTATCCGGAATTTTCCCATTCGACAAATTAGAGCATATTTCTTTTATTGAGTTTTCTTTTAAAGACCGTGGAATTTTATATTACGCCTATGTCGATTTAATTCAACTTGAATTAAAGAAGACGATATGTTACCTTTCGTTATCCATTCCCGAAGAGATTCATCATCATCAGAACAGAAGGTACAGTAGAGCCAAGCTCTCCCTTCGAACACCGATCACACTGCGTATTGTAGGCATTCGCGGCTTATCCGCAAGCAAGGGAGTCGCCTTTTCCGGACAACTGCTTGATATTAGTGCGAGCGGTCTTTCTTTCGTTACGACGAATCGGCTTTTCTTTCCCTTATTTCTGGAATTCAGCTTCATTCTCCCCGGGTATCCCCATCCCATTACCGCCTATGGTGAAATTATTAGGGTGACGAATTTCAGTAATGATTCTTATCGGGTCGCCGCCGAGTTCCGACATACACCTGAATCAATACTTCAGGACATTGATAAATATTGCTCGATTACTAGCTAATCTTTACGAAGAAAGTTTTGCTAAAGCAAAACTCAGCTTATGCTTACGATGCAAGTTTTCTTACGAAAACTTTTAGGAGGAAACCAATTGAAATACAACGTCATTGAACGAGGCGATGACATCTCCAAGGGGCTGACAGAGCGGTTCCATCAACTCGCCGCACAGCAAGGCATGCCGAGGGATGAAGAAAATCCTGACATTGTCCTTTCTATTGGCGGAGATGGCACGATGCTGCAAGCTTTTCATAAATATGTGCATCAGCTTGATCACATCGCTTTCGTTGGTATCCATACAGGTCACTTAGGTTTCTTCGCAGATTGGAAACCAGATGAGCTGGACCATCTGGCTTCATTGATGTTCAGCGTCACCACCCCCGAGGAGCTGCGTGTTGTGCAGTACCCCGTCGTCGAGATTGAAATTACGACAGAAAAGGGCTCAGAGACGCATCTGGCTCTCAACGAATTTACAATACGAGGAATCGAAGTATCGCTAGTCGCTCGGCTTCACGTTAACGATGAAATGTTCGAGATGTTCCGTGGAGACGGAATCTGCATTTCCTCGCCTGCTGGCAGCACTGCTTACAACAAAAGCTTAGGCGGAGCAATGGTCCACCCTTCGCTCGAAGCGATTCAAATTGCAGAGATTGCTTCGATTAACAATAGGGTCTACCGCACACTCGGCTCTTCCATGATTTTACCGAAGCATCATCACTGTGACATTTATCCTAAAGCGCAGCAGAATATGCTTTTATCACTTGATCACTTATACTTGCAGCGAAACGACGTTATTTCTATCCGCTGCCGTGTAGCTGCCAACGTGAAAGTTAAGTTTGCCAGGTTCCGCCCATTTCCTTTCTGGAATAGAGTTCGCGAAGCTTTCGTTGGGTTAGAAGTAAAATAAACAGTAAAGACGCCTCTCACTCCGTTGGAGAATGAGAGGCGTCTTTTGGTTTCACTACATTAAGGAGTAGTTGTAATCACTTCAGAAGGCACTTGCTGCTTTGTGCCATTCACTTTTTCGATAATGAAATACGCGCAGCCGAAGTTGCAGTACTCATTCAAGTAATCTTGAAGAGCGGCAATGGATGATTCCTTTGTTGCTTTAGGATGGATTTCTTTAAAAAATCCTCTCAACCTTAGCTGGCTGTAACCCCAATCGCCGACAATATAGTCGTATCGTTCCAATACTTCGCTAAAACGTTCTTTAAACACTTCAAAATTCCAGCCATTCTTATGGTCTGTAACGAGCTCGTATGTTTTATTTGCAATATGAATCATGATGGTAGGAAGCTCTCCTTTCTATGATCCGTTCGTTAATTTAAACGTTTGATGCGGCTTGAACCTGTTCATGGGCATGGTACGAGCTGCGTACCAATGGTCCCGACTCAACGTGCTTAAAGCCACGTTTCATGCCCTCTTCTTTGAGCATAGCAAACTGCTCAGGCGTATAGTACTTGGCTACAGCCAAATGCGTTGTAGACGGCTGCAGGTACTGCCCAATCGTCATAATGTCGCAGCCAACTGCACGTAAATCCTCCATCGTTTGCAGCAGCTCGTCCCACTCCTCGCCTACGCCAATCATGACGCTGGATTTGGTTGGGATGTTCGGAGCAATACGCTTCGAACGCTCCAGCAGTTCTAGAGAACGGCGATATTTCGCCTTCGAGCGGACGCGGTCTGACATGCGTTCAACAGTCTCCATATTATGGTTCAAGATATCAGGCTTAGCCTCTAGAACTATGGCCAGTGACTCTTCCCTGCCCAAGAAATCCGGGATCAGCACTTCGACTGTGCACATTGGCATTTTGCGGCGAATCGCTTTGATGGTCTCAGCGAATATCATCGCGCCGCCATCTGCCAAATCATCGCGAGCAACGGAAGTGACGACACAGTGGCGCAGTCCCATTTGTAAAGCGGCATCAGCTACACGTTCTGGTTCTTCAAGATCCAGCTCGGTAGGCAGCCCTGTTTTGACTGCACAGAAACGGCATGCTCGGGTACAAATATCGCCCAAAATCATAAAAGTGGCTGTACGATTCGCCCAGCACTCATGAATGTTTGGACATTTGGCTTCTTCGCAAACCGTATGCAGCGTCTTGGAACGCATCATTGACTTTATTTCTTTGAAATTCTCATCTGTCTTGAGATTGATTTTTAACCAGTCTGGTTTTCTCTCTAATGGCTTTGGAGGCACTATAATTCCCGCCTTTTATTTGGTTTCTCGTTCTTGTTATTATAACATGAATGACTGACAAAACAATCCACTTTGCCAGTCAGTTGTGATACACTTATCAAGATGGCCAAAACAGCTTAACCTATCATGTAAAGGCTGTATGGGAGGGAAGAAACATGAGCATACAAGAAGTAACACGAGAGAAAGACCGCAAGCTTGGAGAAATTATAAGAGGTATGGGCCGAGTATTAATCGCCTTCTCCGGAGGGGTTGACAGTACATTCGTCCTTAAACGTGCGCAGCAGGAGCTAGGAGATCAAGTCTTAGCCGTCACTGCAGCATCCGAAACGTTCCCTTCTCGGGAATTCGATGCAGCCGTTGAACTAGCAGAACAAATCGGTGTCCCACTGTACAAAACAGAGGTCAAAGAATTGGAAAATGCGAATTTCGTCGCTAACAATCCAGATCGCTGTTACCATTGTAAGACGGGACTTTATTCACATTTGAAGCAACTAGCCAAAGAGTTAGGGTACCCCTACATTCTGGATGGATCGAACATGGACGATCTCGGTGACTATAGACCGGGTCTACAAGCCAAGAACGAGCAAGGCGTCCGTAGTACTTTACAGGAGTCTGGCATGACCAAGGACGAGATCAGACAGCTTTCCAAAGAGCTAGGACTGCGTACTTGGAATAAACCGTCTTTTGCTTGCTTGTCTTCTCGTATCCCTTACGGGACACAAATTGAGAAGTGGAAAATCGACCAACTGGACGAAGGCGAATACTTCTTGTCCCAGCTTGGATTGTATCAGGTGCGCGTGCGTCACCATGAAAAAATTGCCCGGATCGAGGTTATGCCGGATGAGATTCATAAAGTCGTTGAACACCGTGATGCGATCTATGAAAAGTTCAGCAAGCTCGGGTTCACTTACGTAACCCTCGATTTACAAGGTTACCGAACGGGCAGCATGAACGAAGTGCTGTCCAAGGAGACCAAAGACAAGGTGAAAGAAGCATCCTTATGATGGACTTAGAGAAGATCTTAAAGCTCGTCCAGGCGGGCGATCTGGACGTAGAAGAAGCCAAAAAGCAAATCATCAAGGAAGGCAGCGCCGCAGGCCCAGCTAACCTTGATCTTGGATTTGCTCAGCTCGACATCGATCGCGAGAAGCGTACGGGCTTCCCCGAGGTCATTTTCGGGGAAGGCAAGACCGCTGAGCAGATCGAGGCGATTTTCCGGCGGCTGATGGAGCACACCGACCGCGTGCTCGCTACGCGCGTAGACGCGGCCAAAGCCGCCCATGTTACCGCTGCCGTGGAAGGTGTCACCTACCACGAAACGGCAAGGTCGCTGACCTGGTTCAAGCGGCCCATGCTTAAAGTCCACGACGGCTATATCGCCGTCGTGTGCGCAGGCACCTCCGACCTCCCCGTGGCGGAGGAGGCGGCTCTTACGGCAGAATGCCTGGGCAGCCACGTTGAACGCGTGTTCGACGTGGGTGTAGCTGGCATTCACCGGCTCTTCCGCCGGCTGGAGCTCATTCGCGGTGCAAACGCGATTGTGGTCGTTGCCGGCATGGAAGGCGCGCTCGCCAGCGTCGTCGGCGGGCTAGTAGCCAAACCGATCGTGGCTGTGCCGACAAGCATCGGTTATGGCGCGAACCTTGCAGGTATCGCTCCCTTGTTGTCGATGCTAAATAGCTGCTCACCAGGAATCTCAGTAGTGAACATCGACAACGGCTTCGGAGCCGGTTACTATGCAGGGCTCATTAACAAAAATATGTCGAAACGAGCGTGAGATCCTACAATGCGCATTTTATATTTAGACTGCTTCTCCGGAATCAGCGGCGATATGACCCTGGGTGCTTTAGTAGATGCGGGAGCAGATCGAGCTTACATTGAAGAAGAGCTTACCAAAATCAAACTAGAGCCGTACATGTTGGAATGGAAGCGCGTCGTTAAGCGCGGTATTTCCGCCTTAAAGCTAGATGTCATTCTAGACCCACAGCATCCACCGAAACATCATCGTCATTACTCAGAAATCGTACAAGTCATTCAACAGGCAGGCTTCAATGAGCGTGTAACAGCTATCAGCTTAGCTATTTTTGAAAAGATCGGTATTGCTGAAGCAAAAATCCATGGCATTCCCGTTGAAAAAGTACACTTCCACGAAGTCGGAGCCATAGACTCCATTGTCGATATCGTAGGTGTGGCCTTAGCCATTGACTCCCTACAAGTCGAGCGCATCTTTGCCTCTCCAGTACCTCTAGGTTCAGGGACTATACATATCGATCATGGTATATATCCCGTACCAGCTCCGGCAACACTGGAAATGATGCGTGGGTTACCCATTGCTTCAACCAACTATAATATAGAGATGACCACGCCAACTGGTGCCGGAATTATTTCCGGAATCGTGGACGAGTTCTCTAAAAGCTTTCCTCCTATGATCGTTGACACCATCGGTTACGGTGCAGGTACAAGAGATTTACCTAATCAACCCAATGTGCTTCGCGTCGTAGTCGGTAAAGTTGATCCTTATATTGGAAAATGGCAAGTAAGCCACGAGCACCTTGCACATGAGCATGGACATGGACATACACATGATGATCATCATCACCACCAACATGAGCATTCACATACACACCCTCACCATACATGAGTCTCCACGGAGACCATTTATAAATTACCAAAAACGCCTCTTCCTTCAAATCAGGAGGAGACGTTTTTTTGTTTTTGCTGGATAAACTGCATCCTAACTTCCTCGTATACCTGCTTCAAAGGTACTTGATGCTCCTTAGCAATTTGTTCGCATTCTTTGAACTCTGGTGCATACTGTACCAATTTTCCCTGGTGATAACCGACTTTTACCGTTAAAAGTCCCCATCGTGTTAGCACTTGCTCGAATTCTCTAGCCAATCTATGGCAGGAAGCGTGCATGTACCTGATGCCGAGTGTCGTTGTCTCGCTAAAAATAACTTCCTCTACAACAGAGAGCCGTTCATCTTCAACCAGCACATTCAGCATAATCCCAGGTCTGCCTTTCTTCATAATTATCGGTACTACAAATACATCGTTCGCACCTACTTCAAAAAGCTTATCCATTATATAAGAAACCCACTCCGGGTTCATATCGTCTAAATTTGCCTGAATTAACAGCATACTATCGTCCACATGCTCATCCCTATGATTAAAACTCACGATCCTCACCTCATACAGGCATCATAGCAAAAATCGGATAACAACGAAAGATGCAGGGATAAACATTCGTAGAAGAGTACATCCTAAGAACTAACATTTCAGGAAGGATGATAGAGATGAAAAGCAGACCGTTTTGGTCGCGGGTTCTTGTTCTTAGCCTCCTCCTATCAGCAACCGAATCCGGGACTCTTTCAAGCAATGCTGAATCCCACGCCGCTGCATCTGACCAATTGTTTGCCGCAGCTCCGTCTAAAGTTAACCCGAACTTGAACGCTGAGCGGAAAGAGCTATTTGAAAAAACAAGCATCTTGTCAGGCATTCCATGGGCATACCTTGCCGCAGTTGATCAGTACGAAAGAACAATGAATATCGCGAAAAAAAGACCCGAACATCAAGGAATTACCAGCATTTACTTCCCTGAAACAGATTGGGTCGGCTTATTGAATCCAGACCAGCAAGATACGAATCCAAGAAGCATCTCCTTCTTTCATGGTTACGGGCGAGATGGTTCAGGTGACGGCATTGCCGATCGAAACAACGATTTAGACGTACTGGCAGCTATGGCCACACTAATGAGCAGTAATGGCAACCAAGAAGAAAATTTACAAATTAGCTTATGGAATTATTATCAAAACTCGCGCAGTGTTGAACGTATCAAACAATTCGCTACAATCTACGCCACATTAGGTACCCTCGACGCTTACGAGCATGCCTTTCCACTGCCGGTGCACGCGGACTACTCCTATCGCAGCACATGGGGGGACAGTCGCGGATGGGGCGGGCATCGTTCCCATGAAGGAACAGACTTATTTGCGGGTTATGGTGTTCCTGTACGAAGCACTTGCTATGGCATTGTGGAAATTAAAGGCTGGAATCCCTACGGAGGCTGGCGGATTGGTATTCGAGATGTGAACAATATATATCACTACTACGCGCACCTTTCTGGTTTTCAAAAAGGAATCAAAGAAAACGATATTGTAAAACCTGGACAAACCATCGGCTGGGTGGGTAGTTCAGGTTATGGTAAGCCGGGAACATCAGGTAAATTTCCACCGCATCTCCATTTTGGACTTTATCGTGATAATGGGCTGACCGAATGGAGCTTCGATCCTTACCCCTCCCTTCGCAAATGGGAACGTGAAGATCGGATGAAAAAGAAAAAATAAAACCGCTCCATTATTGGGGCGGTTCTTTTTGTGTATTGCTTTCTTGCGTTGAAACTCCCTCAGACTTTGGTGTTGTTGTAGTTCCGGCATTCGGTATACTAGGCAGCGATAAACTCGGTGGACTCGCATCCTTATTACTGCCCACAGGTTTACCCTTGTTATCATAATAATACGTAGGGACATCCCCAACAACGAGTGAATAGGAAATAGGAATTTCGGTTTCCACAATTTCAGTATCGGAATCAAAGGGAATAATCACAGATACTTCTGCAATAATACGGACATACACTTCAAACATAACCATATTGATTCCCGCATTTTGAGAACGTGTATTTAGATCAACCTTCACATTACCTACTGGCAGCAGACGAATCGGAATATCAGGGCCAAATGAGGAGAGAATCGCACTATTCATCGCTTGCCCTACCGGAATATGCTCTGATATACTTTGCAAATCCTTCAGTTCACCTTGCACTGTTTTAATCGTATCTGCAGTTATACGCATATGTTCATTATAATTAAGCATAAATCCTGTTATTTTACCGTTTTTATCCATCTTCCAATCAATTAATTGCTCCGCACTCGTACTTCCAGCCACATGATCCGCAATGGCACTATTAATCGCTTGTGTTGCTATCTGCTTTATGCGTACTTTTGCCAAATTCATCAGTGGAGGTCTAAGATTACGTTCTACGAAAATAAAAAACTGCACGCTAAATAAGACAAAGATGAGAAGACCGATCAACAGCACCTTTTTGCGGTTTGTTTTACCTGTAGGTCTGCTTCTCCAGCGTCGCCTTAGCAGCATCCCATTCCCTCCCCTAGCCACTCAAATCAATTAGTACTACCTTATGCGGACATGGAGTGAAAAAGAAGACACGTTCCCCACAGCAAGTCCACTCAACCGGTCATACATTCATCTCCATTGTTATTCTAACTTTCCCCATTCCCATTCCATTTGTATCCCGTCTTATTCGTTATCGAGTCTGAACCCAATGGGTCTAACTGGATTACGCCTGCAGATTTCCCCATCCCTTCTGTAACCTCTCTCGTCTGGGTTCCTACGTATACGTTCTTCTCACTGAGACACAACCCATCCGTACATCCGTATCTTCTCGCTTCTGCGACCCATCATCAATGCAACTTCCTACGTGAGTCTCATCCATTCAGGGCAACTCATGTCAGCACCATATCGACCCCGCATTACCTTGACTATGCCACCACATCCTTCAGCCGACACAATTTGTCCTATCCTATCCTGTCCTGTCCTGTCCACGTACCTGTATCTCATCTCATTGACATCTTCCATCCAACGTCACCTCACTTTGCGTCCAACCCAACTTTTCACCACCTCTATGGACACTATCCCCATCACTCAGAAATTAGAAAACCATTCGATTTCTAATTAAATTTTTCCATTTTCCCTTGAAATAAGATCATATGTTTGGTATATTATTAATAGGAACATATATTCTCATTTCTGGACAAACGGAGAGATGCATATGAATTTTGCAAGTATGTCACTTGAGCAATTTCAAAATCATTTTTCCACTGACAGTGCTTGCATTGAGTATATTTTTCATACTAAGTGGCCTGAAGGTTTTAGCTGCCCGCGTTGTAAACACAGCCATGCTTATGTGACAACTACCCGTCGTCTTCCGCTTTACGAATGCAGTCACTGTCGCCATCAAACGTCTCTTATATCCGGGACAATTATGGAGGGAAGTCGAACTGGACTGAGTAAATGGATGCTGGCTCTTTTTCTTTTCTCCCGTACAAATAAAGGTACGACCGCAATCGAACTTTCTAAATTTATCAAGGTTACTTATAAAACTGCTTGGCTAATCTTGTATAAAATCCGTTCTATGATTCATAGCTCCGATGATCAAACTCCGCTTTCGGGCTCAGTTTGTATTAATTCGGCTATCTACGGACGACCTTATAATCCTTCTGTTCACAAACACCAGCAAGAGCATCTTCTTCTTATAGGCAAATCAGTTAATGAATGGAATGAATCTACCTACCTCAAAATCAAGCATGTTCTTCTTACGAATCCAAAAGAAAGACATATTCCTCGATTTGAAACAAAAGCCTTTCAACAACTGCACATAGAATCAGATATCCAAAATATTGAGATAGTTACAGGTTTTTATACCCACACACGACTTCGACCATTGCTCGTATTCGCTAAACAAGCTAGTAAATGGATAAATAACACCTTCCATGGCCTCGGACCCAAACATTTACAAAAGTATTTAGACGAATTTAGTTATCGACTAAACCTTTCTTCAAAAAACAAACCTATTTTTGCCCATTTAGTTCAACTCTGCTTCAAACCCGCTAGCTACTAATAAGACAAATAGTAGTATTAAATTTGGTCATTCAATTTTCAATTTCTGTAATTATAGAAATAAAACTAATGATCAATTGACGAAAAACTTGATCACGTATACATACATACATTCATACATTCATTCATTCTTTCGTTCGTATACATTCATTCTTTCGTTCGTATATTCATTCGTTCATTCTTAATGAATTCTTTCATTCTGAGTTAAAGGGATAGTGGACATAGGGGATTGGAAGTGAAAGACCATCTTTGTTGAAAGCTTGGTCAAGTATTGGATTCATAGTTTGGAGTTTGGAGTTGGGTGCTTGGTTCTTGGTTCTTGGTTCTTGGTTCTTGGTTCTCGGTTCTCGGTTCTTGATTCTTGGTTCTGGGTTCTGGGTTCTTAAATGGAGTAAAAAAGCTGAACCCCTTAACATCTAGGAGTTCAGCTTTGTTTCATTTTATAATTTCTCGGAGTTCGTCCCAAGATACAATCCTAGGTAGGTTCAAGTGCTGATTATACGATCTATCTTTCACATATAAGTTCAATGGGAGGTGGGTCAAGGTTTCCAGAACGGCCGGTTTATCATCGAAATAATAATCCAAGTTCAGTTTTTCAATAATATGTACTTTCTCGGAATCACTCATCCCACAATAAAAATGTCCCTCAACTACCGGGAAACCGTTGGCAATTAACCAGTTTTTTGTTCGTTCTGTATGCTCTTGGGCTCTTGCCGTAATATAGTAGACCTCATGACCTTGTTGTACTAATTCCTGCAAGATATCTACGGCATAAGGAAAAGAAGGACACTGCGAATAATAAATGTCGTCGCGGAGGCTAAACCAGAGCTTGCCTCCTTCTTCTTTCGTCAAACCGAAGGCACTGTGAATTTCCATCGTCGTTAAGGCATGGAACGCATCCAACCCAATATTTTGCTTTAGCTTCTGGTTATAAATATGAAAGGCATGTTCTCTTAAATTAATAAGTGTATCATCGATATCAAAGCCGAATTTCAAGGTTAACTCCTCATTTCACGGATATACTAGGCTGCCGGAGCATTTTCCTTTTTATATTTCCCCCTTATTCCTTCAATATAAGTCCGAAAAGACTTGCAAAAACAGAGGCTTGTCCCCTCGAAATGATGCAGCCGCGCAAATCCTCTATACTCACACCTAAACTTGTAAATTCACAGCTGCTGATATCAATACCCGCAAGCTTAACACCCGTGAATTGTGCCCTGTCCAGCTGACAATTATCGAAATACACTTTTTGCAGCATGGATTCGTAGAAATCGGCATTTAAAAGCGAGCACTCCTGAAAAACAGTCTGCTTGAAATTAGCCATTCGAAAGGTCGTATAATCGGCTAAGCATGTATGAAATAAGACATTTCGGACGGTTGCTTCTGTCAGGTCAATGCCAATGATTTTGCAATTTCTAAATTCAGTCCGATGGATTGTAGCTTGACCAAAATCAACGTTGGATAGATCGCATTTCTCGAAAATAACATCTGTTAGCTCTATGTCTTTCATCGATATCCGAGTGAAGGTGACATTACGAAATATCACTTTATCAAACGCGACTTTATATGCGGACTGATTGTCAATGATACAATCACTTATAATACCCGTATGAAAGCTATCTTCTGGCTGCATTTCCTCGTTGGGCAGTGTAATGGCTGGTATTTCTTTGGGGATTTTCGGTGTTTCAATTTTGGGAATGCTCATCTGGTACTCCTTTATAATCAAATGATAGGCAAAAAAATAAGCCTTACGGCTTTTTGAACATTTACTCTTTGGTATTTAAATCTCCCTTTATACTACCATCTCTTCTTCCCACCGGACAAATCTTGATCGCTTAACCCGTTCAATTTCTCATTCGATTCTTTCCACATCACATAGATGGATTGAATCTGGATAAATTCCTGGTCCTTCGGTCCCGCTCCTTGCATGAACATGGCCTCTAACATTTGTTTGTAAAAAGTCATTCGTTTATGAATAATTTGTTTCTCCATATCAATAATTTCATCCAAGGTATGATAATCCATAAATGACTTCATATCGTCGGAAAGCTCTTCATCCAGTTCTTCTCTAGGTGAAGGAGTAGGTCTAGATGTAGACATGCTCGTTCTATTACTTAAATCAACAGTCGTCCGCAGCTCTGACAATTGGATATTCTCTTTCGCGCACATGACATGAAAATATTTATTTTTGAGCAGCTCATTAATCACAAGCTGACACATATCTTTATTCCGTATTAACATACCATCAAAGGGATGAAGTGTCCAAACATGATCTTTCTCATATATGTTGAAAGTGAACCATTCGTTGGCATACAAAATTCTGGTATTAATTGTAGACTCGTCAACAATCTCAAATGTAAAATCCAGCAACGTACAGCCCCCTCCCCAGCCTCACAGATCTTTTCTTATATTCTACCAAATCATAGCAAAAAAAAGAAACCTTTTCAGGTTTCATAGATGACTATTTTTCAATGAATTTGGACACATATTCTGCTTTTTCAGCGCTAGCTACGACAATGAGCACAATGATTATTCCTGAAAGTATAATCCCGCTTATTATCATCCTGTGCACCTTCTTTGACAGATTTGTTCATCTATATTCAAAGATATGATGCACGGTTTCTTTTATTCACCTAAATCCATAATAATGTATTTCTCAATATGACTGGCCAGAATGCCATAATTAGGCTTTTGGTTGTCCACATGTTTACCCAAAATTGATTTCACTGCTAAATAAGGGAAATTAATGCCAGATAGACAAGTCACATGCAGTCCGCCAGACATTCTCGGATTAATCTCAAGTAATTTAGGCACACCTTGATTGTACTTCACTTGAATGTTGTAATTAAACGGGATTTTGTAGGTGGCAGCCACCTGATGTGCGATTTCGATTAGCTCAGGCACTTCCTCAAGCAGTCTTAGCCGTCCGTCCGCTTTACGACGCGGCACAGCGGCAAGTAATTCCCCAGAAGCCGATGCTAAGCAATCGATGCTGTACTCAAAGCCGTTTAATAATTCCATCACCATCAAGTCCTCGAAACGATCTACGGATGATAAGGTCTTGTATACCTGTTCCGTAGAGAGATATGGAGTAACTGTGCCGAACAGGTCACTTAATGTATCCCGCTCATTGCTGATGATTCTGAAGCCCATACCGCCCTCGGCATTCGTTGGCTTCATACAAACCTGATGACCTGCACTTACGAGCGCCTCATAGGCCGTCATAAATTCATCTGCCGTATTGACCACATGATAATCAGGAATTGAAATAATGTTCGTTCCTCTGATGGCTTCATAAAACTTTTGTTTCTCCAGTAAGTTCTCTAATAGCTCAAGGTCACGACAAACCGTTACTTTCGTACCTACCTTTTCGAACGAATCAATATGCTTCGCTATCGCGTACATATGTAATCTGGGAATGAAGACATCAATGCCATGCTTTTTACAGAAATCCAAGGCAAACTCCACATAATCATCATCACCTAAAACAGGTTCGGTATCCGCGTAATCAGCCGCCTGTAGAGCCATATGGGTACGGTCCGGATGTGTGGCGTACATTTTGAATTGGACGCCATCCTCATTATTGCGAATGCTATTCATGTAATGAAAGGCTACTGAAAACCAGCGGTTAAACCATACTTTTTTCATGAGGACTCCTTTATGATACATAGATTCGTTTGCTCGATGTTTACGGATTCAACATACTTAAGTATTTCATCCGAAGCGAAAATCCCGGATTCCTCGGTAAATGAGTAGTTCCCCGTCGATTGAAGCTGCTCTTGTCGAAATAATTCTCCGTGCCTAGGAGCGATCGAGAAATCAGCGAAATCAATTAAAATCTGATCCAAGAGGGAATCTCCAGATGCCACAACTTGGCGCTCCTCTGTTAACTGTTTGAGATGCTGAACGGCATCTCTTTTATTAACCACTTGGGGAACGACATAGACTTTTCTTCCCTGAATGGAAGTGCTCCAACCCATGCGCTGAAGTTCTGCACTCATCTGAGCAACTTCCTCAAGCGGTATCTTTGCCCGGTCAATGATATGTGAAAAAAATAGCTCGTCGCAGTAGCTGGAACTGAGGACCCATTCCGGACTAAGGACACGATCTAGCAGTATCCTGACATCCTGCACATGCTCACTTGTTTCACTAACGCGAGCAACTACAGAGGCTTGCCATTCCAAGTCGGGATGTCCATCTATCAGAATATTCCCGCCGTTGCTCGTAACGGCATAGGCGGGCTTCAACATTTGACTAATTAAATGGATACGATTGTACTGCTGCATGGTTCGTGTCGTTACTGGGATGAAAATGAGCTTCGTCATCAACTTCTGAAGCAGCTGGTAGGAACTAGAGGACATATATGATCTCACTTTACCGTCAATGAGCTCTGCTGTAATAATCCGATCGCCTAATTCTTCGGCACGCTCTAAAGGCTGGGAGTAGATTAACGTTTGATCTAAATCGCTTGCAAATATCATTCGGCATCTCCTTTCATGGATTTTATAATACCACAACAGGAATAAGTGAGACCTGGGTACACTTCTATTGGTACTTCCCTAGCTTTAGCTAAAAGGAGGATATGACGAATATTTGGATTATCTAATCGGTCTACTAATATCCGCCATGGCACTCTACGGAGCAGTACACGGGTCGTTTCTCCAACACCGGGTTTAATCAAGTTAATATCCGTAATCTGATACTCACTCTGAATCGCCTGGATATCTCGCAAACCTTTCCATGAAATCGTCGGAGGATGTTGGAGTAATTCCCGGGCACTATGCTGTGCTTCTTTCACTACCTCACCAAAAAAGGGCACAATCTCCGCAATAAAATGATTGGAGAGATCCTGGTCCAACCACTTCTTATAATATTTGGAACCATGAAAGTCATGCGGCCTAATGAGATCCTCGCGCAGCACCGTTCGACTCATTAAACCGGATACCACCGCATTCAAGCAGGCACTCGGAATCAAGAAGTCTTCCCTTGTTCCAAACATATCCGTACAATGGCCAGGATCAGCAAGTACAGCTAGATCGTCGTCCAGCTTGATCCCGTAATCTCGTTCCAGCTTGCTGCAAGCCTCTATAAGCACTTTACGGATTGCTCCCTTGCCGGTCCACCCGTCGACAAATTGTAGATTCGCTTCTGGATGCTTTTGCTTGATATAAAACAAAGCGTTCTCGTCAATCCCTTTACCTCGAATTATCGAGATGCTGTAATGGGGTATGTCCAACTGATGCACGTCTTGCAGGTAACGTCTTATTAGTATACCGACCGGCGTGCCCGCTCTCGCAAGAGAGACCAGCACCGTGTTCGGTCCTTTTTTATTTCGAATAAGCTCTGCCGTAGTACCGACTGCTAATGCAACCTTCTTGGCTGACATCTGCAGTGTCTCTCGGTACAATTTTAAATAATCAGACGTTGGTAGATGCTCTTGCGGTAGCATTTCTGAATAATGAGTTCCCGATTGAATGGCTAGTTCTCTCGCATCCATCGACTTTTCCAGCTTAACCTCGCTCAAATCTTTAAGCAGGAATGTCACATCGGAAGCTGGATAGCTGCCCAAGTGCACAGGCTCCTCTATTGGTTTGACTCGCCAATCTTCCATACTGCATTCTCCTTCCATTCAACCGTTTGAGGAGAGAAAATGACAATATGAATCCTTTTCAGCTCTCGCGTTTGAAGAATTTGAAGTAATGGCTGCATCGAAGCTGGATCTGCTTCTCGTTCCATAAATAAATAGAGATCGTCATACACGCCTACCGGTACATTATATAAGAAATGAGTGACATCTGGATCCTCCGGAGATGAGTACGGATAACCTACCTTGACGGCGTAATCCTCTTTATCAATGGTATGAATTGGACTCCTTGTCGTCGATTGGTAAGACAAACCTTCTCCCATTTCAGCGGCAATTCGCATGGGGATATACATAAACTCACCTGTGCCTATGCACAACGTCTTCTTACCTATACGAGTAAGTTTCAACAGCTTGGCGGCTTGAGATATCGAATGACCAGATTGTTCGCTTTCCTCCGGCGTAAGACCAAATCTTCCACTATGCTGTAAATAAGGATGTTGGCTCACATAAGGAGCATGAGCGAATAGATGATCTATATACGTGAAGTGAATGGGTCCCATTTGATTTGGAATAGGAAGGACAGGCACTTGGGGGGTCAAGCTTTCAGATGAACCAGTTACTTTTACCTCACCTTTGACTAAGGAAAGCACGTGGATGGAGATACCTAACTCCAGTTCTAGCTTCAAAAACTGCTGCTGATCCTCTGGGGTTCTCCAATCAAGCAGAGCAAGGATGTAGTAGGTTTTCTTTGGAAATTTCCCCTGCATATCTCGAATAATGTTCAACGAGGTCTTACCTGTCGTAATTTCATCATCAACAAGGACAACAATCTCAGGATTTGTAAGCATTTGAGGATCCTTCGCGTAACAATAATGTGCCACCGCATGGGAATGCTCCTCACTGAAATTAATGATGGATGCCGATCCTTCGATCACTTCTCGCGTGGTATGAATATAGCTGCCCCCCTGACCAAAGGTTTCATAAACAGCATGTCCGATGGCTGTGGCAGTTTCAGCAAACCCTATAAAAGCAACTGATTGCGGCAAGCTTAAACGATAGGACATAATTTCTTTATAGGCCGTTTCGGCCTGAGAAGGATCTATAATGCCCTGAATGGCTTGAGGGATTAACTTCTGTGGCAAAGTACCTTTTAAGGCTTGTTGTAAAAGTAGTGCCAATGAAGCCCCGCTTAATAAGGAGGAATACGGATTCACAGGGATATGTTTCCCCAGCACTTTGCTAACAAACAGGAACGATCGTTTCTTATTGATTCTTGCCGCCATGGCGAACAGAGAGTCGAGGGGAATCTCAAATGGATTAGAGGTCAATGTCACTTGAAGCTCTAAATCACCTGCGATCTTATACGTATGCTCGATCATGCTTGAGCAATAATCCTTCATATTGTTGTTGTTCATGCAGCACCCCATAAATTTGTGATCGTAAGAGAATACGTCTAGCCCAGCTTAAATGAGGTTTGATTTCATTCATTTTATTGGCATATGCGCTCTTAATAACGCCATGATCGCCATTATTGTTCTTAATAATACTTGTAGCATCCGTATACTCTTCATGAGTCACCGCGTATAGCGATTGAACGGGTTTGATATGAGTAGGATGAATAATCGTCTTACCAATCATGCCGTTCTCTTTATCCATAATCACTTCGCGAACCAAACCCTTTTGAGGGAAATATTCCCATACAGGTCCGGAAATAACGTAAGAGGCATCAACACGTCCAAATATATTAATAATGTCAGCTACACAATCTCGAATCGGCGTTATGTCATAAATGGTCATCTCTGGACTGCGTCTCAAACCAAATAAGCTGGAGAAATCCGTAGCGCCAATTCTTACATTAAGGACCAAATCCTTATACTTCTCTAGGATCTCTTTAATCGTTTGAAGCGTATAGGTACGGCTTTCCTTATAAATCACAGGTCCAGACTCTAGAATTGGCAGACCATATAGTATAGGTGCAGAAGACGGTTTCTCGTCATTATAATTTTCTAGTATTTGAAAATAAGCCTCGCCATTATCTGCAGTAAATTTCGGGAATACAAATCCCGTTAAAAGGGCTACGTTCTCTTCTAATCTTTCGATCAAATAGTTTAACTGATTCACACTTCTTACACGTACGAATAAAAGCGGAAGATTGTCCGTATGAAGAATTCCGACTTCAATGAAGGTGGCTAGCTGATTCATTTGATTCACCAATGATTCTTCTGCGGCATGAACCTCATTTTCACCAACGGCATCTTCCAAATCAAGAATAACAGAAACAAGACCTTCAATTTTACCAAAAGCGATATCTTCCGCGAACGTGGGACGTGTAGCAGGCATATAAAGTGCAGCACCAATGGAATAAGCTAGGATTTCTTTGCGCGAATGATTATGGAAGGAAGTCGGAGGTAAATAAAATAGAGCTTTCTCTTCATCCGCTGTTAAATAATTAAAATATCTCAATCCCGATTCCTCCCTCTTTCGTTTAAGAAACAATCCCCCCGTAAAGGAGGGATTGTCATTGTATAGTCGGTATATTAGCTAGCTGATTCCTGCTTGTCCTTTTTGCGAAGCAAGCTAAGAACAATCGTGCCTCCAAATAGAGCAATGATGACTGAGAAGAAGAGAATATGTGAGATATGGTAACCAAATGCACCTGCAATCATCTTAATACCGATAACGATAATAAGTATGAACGCTGTTTTCTCCAATTCCGGTATCTTGTCAATGAGCTTTAAGAAGACTTGAGCTACACCTCTCATCATAAGAACTCCCAAGATGCCTCCAAGGAATAACACCCATACCTTTTCACTGACGCCAAATGCAGCTAGAACACTATCGACACTAAAAGCAATATCCATAACTTCTACTGCTAATACCGTACGCCAGAAGGAAAGTCCTTTATTCTTAACTTCACCTTCACCATCCACTTCATGTTTCTTGAAGAAGAGATTACTGATGGCAATCCAGAGAAGATACGCACCGCCAAGCACTTTAATCCACGTAATTTGAACTAGGAAAGTACCTACCCCAATAGCTATAAATCTGAAAACGTAGGCACCTAGAAGCCCATAGAATAAGGCTCTTTTCTGCTGTTCCTTAGGTAAATGCTTAACCATAACAGCGAGTACTAATGCGTTATCAGCAGATAGTAAACCCTCTAGAAGAACAAGTGTACCGATAATTCCCCAGTTAACGGGATCGGTAAGTGTTTCTGAGAGCACTTCCCAACTAAAAAAGTTAAGAAAATTGTTAACAAAGCTTTGAAAAAAATCTGACATCCCTTGACCCTCCTGTATATTTCGCTAATTGTTTACTTATTTCCTGCAACCCATCTCATTCCCCATCCAAAGGCTTCATCTAGCGCCTTATGACCGGAGAAATATTGAACAAGCCGCTCAATGCTAAATGTTTCATTATTTTGGTTACGAATTAATGCAATGGCACACATGCCCTGACGATTATCATGCTCGTTCAATTTCACTTCGATATCGGGTCCGCCATCCTGCTTAATGGAGACTACGCCATCAGCTTCAGACCAAGTTGTTGCACCCTCGTAGATAAAAGTGAAAATAAGGATGCGTTCAAATTCAGAGAGCTTATTTCCATTGATTCGAATGTTCTCACCTGTCGTTACGGATCCTGTACGATCATCACCGTCTAAGGCGATATATGGTTCTCTATGAAGTGAACCAAACCGGTTACCAAGCGCTTGAATAACGCCCTTCTCACCATTCTTTAATTCATATAAACAAGCTAGATCCAGATCGATCCCTTTGGTTTTACCGAAAAATCCACTGGGTTTCTTCTTCTGATTCCAGTTTAAATTAATGACAATTTCCCCGAGATTGCCTGTTGTCTTCTTCTCAAGACTAATGCGATCGCCCTTCTTCTTCAATTCAATCTTATTCAGATTAATTGGAGCCGGAGGGATAAGAGGTGGTTTATTTGTTGGAGCTGGAGTTGAGACTGGGGGAGGCGTCGGTGTTGGATTAGGTACTGGGTTAGGTGTAGGTTCATCCTTAACCTCGATTCCGAAATTACCACACAGCGCTTTCAGCCCACCGGAAAAGCCAGATCCAATCGCACTGAATTTCCATTCCGTTCCATATCTATATAGTTCCCCTACAACAATAGCTGTCTCAACGGAGAATTGATTTCCTAATTCATATCGCAACATATCTTGCCCTGTGCTAGGATGAAAAATCCGTAAATAAGCTTGAGTTACTTGGCTGAATTGCTGCTTTAATTTCTCACCCTCATGAATGGTTAGTGTGATAGCAACTTTCTCAACATTGGCTGGAACGTTGGAAAATTGAATAGAAAATTGCTTCTTATCGGTCCCTTGAGAGGGCCGATCGATAAAATTCACACCGCTTTTTGTTGGATTGTTGTAGAATACCAGCTGTTCGTCATTGTCTACCTTCCCATTAGCGCCTAACAAGAATGCTGAGGTATCCAGATCTATGTTCGCAGGAGAGTTCCATCCGAGTCCAATACCAATCTGTGAGAGCCCCGGATTTGTTTTTGTAACATCCGTCTTTTGGCCTTTGACAAGAGATATATGCATAAGGGCTGTCCCTTCCGTACTCAATAATTGAAGGGTGATGCCTTGCTCGCACCACCCCACCTGTTTCTGAATTTACTGGGCATCAAGTCCGTAGTTTTTACAAAGGGCTTGAAGACCACCTTGAAAGCCACTTCCTACTGCTTGGAACTTCCATTCTTGACCTTGGCTGTCTCGGTACAATTCACAAATGACAACGGCAGTTTCTACTGAAAAGTCCTCGCCCAAGTCATAACGTAAAATCTCCCGATTCGTTACCTCATCAACAAGACGAACGAACGCATTCGATACTTGTCCGAAATTTTGGTTGCGATTCGATCCATCATGAATCGTAACAGCTATTCCTACTCGGTGAATATGCGCAGGGATTTTGGAGAAATCAACTCGGATTTGCTCGTCATCCCCATCACCATCACCTGTACGATTATCGCCGGTGTGCTCAACGCAGCCATTGACACCAACCAAGTTGTTGTAAAAAATGAAGTCCTCAAGCCCTTTGGCTTTACCTTCAGCATGAAGCAGAAAGGCTGACGCATCCAAATCGAATGAATGCCCACCACTATATTTGTTCGTATCCCAACCTAATCCGATAATCGCCTTACTCAGGCCAGGGTTCGTCTTGGTTAAGTCAATTCTTTGACCTTTGGACAAGCTGATTGTCATTGCTGCATCTCCTTAGAGTTTTCGCAAGAAAACTAGCATCGTAAGCATTACCTATAGAGTTTTCGCAAGAAAACTAGCATGATAAGTAAAATCTTAGGAAGTTTGCAAGCCGTAATCGCGAGCTAAACCTGCAAGACCGTCTTTGTAGCCACTACCGATTGCGCTGAATTTCCATTCGCCAGCGTTACGGTACAATTCACCGATAACTACGCCTGTTTCAATGGAGAAGTCTTCTCCTAGATCAAAACGAATCAATTCTGCGCCTGAACCTTCGTTAAGAATACGAACGTAAGCATTGGAAACTTGTCCAAAGTTTTGCGCTCTTGCTTCAGCATCATGAATTGTGATGCAGAAAGCAATCTTCTCAGTTTCAGCTGGTACTGCGCTTAGATCAACACTTACTTGCTCATCGTCGCCATCGCCAGCACCTGTACGGTTGTCGCCGTTATGTACGATGGACCCATTCGAATTCTTCGGGTTGTTGTAGAAGATGAAATCTGAATCAGATCCTACTTTACCGGAAGCATTTACAGCGAAAATGGAAGCGTCTAGATCGAAGTCTTTACCGCCATCATATTTGTTCGTGTCCCAACCTAAACCAACAACAACTTTAGTTAGACCTGGGTTTGTTTTCGTTAAATCTACTTTTTGACCTTTGGATAGTGAAATTGCCATTGAATATGACCTCGCTTTATAGGGGATTTGGTGTTGCTATTATTGATAACGTTTAACTAATTGTCCAACCGTTGTATCCGTGCTTCCTTCACCAATCGCGTTGAATTTCCATTCGCCGCTATGACGATAAATTTCACCAACAATCAGGGATGTTTTACCTGAATAATCTTCGGTCAGATTAAACTTGATCAATTCTTGTTTATTCGAATCATTCACCAACCGGATGTAGGCGGATTGAACGAGACCGAAATCTTGCTTTCTATTCACGCAGTCGTAGATATTAACAACGAAAACGATCTTACTAACATCCGCAGGAACTTGTCCTAAATTAACAGATACTTGCTCATCATCGCCATCACCTTCCCCTGTGCGGTTATCACCGGAGTGAACAACTGAACCATCAGGGCTTTGCAAGTTAGCGAAGAAAACAACATTCTTCTCTTTAGTTAATTTCCCATTCTCATCTAATAAGATGACGGAAGCGTCGCAATCAATTTCAACAGCTGTTTTCTTGGATCCGAAGAAACCTTTCTTCTCCACAACCGCAGGATCCCAACCTAGTCCAACTACAACTTTGGAAAGACCCGCATTACCTTTTGTTAAATCAATTTTCTGACCTTTGACCAAACTAATTGTCAACGAGGTCACCTCCCTTCATATCCTGTATTAGTACACTCTTTCATTTGATACGGATAAAGTTCAAACACGTTTCATTTTTTCAATTAAATTATTTGTAAATTGACGATCACAGACTAAATTCGCTAGGATTGAGGTTCAGCGCTGTACAAATATCTTTGACAACCTTCTTCTCTTGATCATCAAAATCTCCGTCTGCAGCACCAATTGCGCAGCATACCGCAATGATGATTCGTCCAACTTCCGGCTTATTGTTAAACTTGGAAATAACTTTAAGCGCCTCTTGCTTGCCTACAATGCCTGAGAACTCAAAGTTGCCAGCAAAGTGGTTAAAGCGAGCGATGACATTACTGACATCAAATACTTTAAGTTCTTCGCTGCGGCTGATGTAACCAATCATCTTTTCTTTTTCTGAATTACCAATGCTGCCATCCGCGGCTGCTACAATCGCACAACCTGCTACAACGGCATCCAGAAAATCTTTGTTCTGAAATTTTTTGACTTGCTCTGACAAGCCCGTTTTCGCGCTTGAAAACCATGATTTAAACGTACTCATTTCAGCACCACCTATATGATTTAGTAACACATTTTGACTATAGGCTACATTTTTCTCCACAATAGTCTATGTTCACAGTTTATACGATTACACATTTGTTTTCAAATATTGGAATTTCGAAGCGGCTATGGGGAATAATTCAACCTAAACGTCATAAAACCGCCCAAAGCGGACGGTTAATTAGACTAAGTAAATGAAATAGAAATGAGTACCAACATAAACTGACTTTTAGATAGCAGCCTCTACTTTCGTGTAGCGATTTGCAGGATTCGGTACCTAGGTTTCCCCGCAATGTGTCAGATTCATACTCTTTTCGGTATATACCGCGCATAAAGAACCCAGATACTGGCCTGTTGAATTAAATAGGGGGTTTGTCAAAACCTAAACAATGAAAAGCACGAAATTCGTGAATGCGGCCTTCCGCCAATTAGTAAATTAAAAGGTTTCGTGGTAACTAAACCTTCCAGTTCAATACGGTTTCCAGCATGGATTTCAGATGTTTCACTCGGTGCAGCTCAGGTTTTGCTTTTACTATATTAAATTCATCCCTTATATGCTGGATGAAATCAATCCGTAAGTGTTCTAGCTGCTCCCCTGTTAAGACGTACGAATAATCTACGACTGATTCGTAGGTATGGTACCATTCGCTATTTTCCAAGAAAGTAAAGGATGAACGTTCGTACCACTCTTTTACATGACTTTTCAATACAGTTGTAATGGTAACATCGTTCCCCGACATTGCGTAGAGTCTATCAGAAGAAATTAGGTTTCTGTACTTGATCATGTTGTCATCCGGGAACGAATTGGGAAGTGCATAAAACTGGATGACAGAGTCCAAAATCTCCATATAGGCTTGTGGTCCAGCCTGTTTCGGATTAAATTGACACTTAACCGCGGCATGGGCGATGCTCTTAAGCAAACTTAGAGCTTCTGCGGCTTCCTTTTTATCAGGCGAACCTTGAAAAAACAACCCTTGCTTTCCCGCACGAATTTCAGCCCGGTCAATCGCATCATGGATCGCATCTTCAAATTGATCTTTGCTGTACGGTGCCCACTGATCGATATGATCGGTAAGTTCCACGCTCATGCCAAACTCCCTACGGATAATGCTCAGCAGGTTAATCCCGCCACTGCCGTTTACTACAGCAAATATATCGTGTAAAAACCTTTCCATGTTTTTTGCCTTTTTCGTGGCCCCCATAATTTCACTAGGAATTGTATAAATGGTCTCAGCCTTTTTTTGTTCGAGATCGGTAATAAGCTGCTTCAATTCTGAGAGTAATGGATGCTCCATTCTTCAATCCTCCACGTCTTTTTACTACTAGATAGTTCCCCCTCCAACTCGTTTTTATCAAGTTCAGACCATTTATGAAAAACAAAAAAGGCTTGCTCCGACATGTAGGAGAAAACCTAATTTCCTTTCCAGGGCATGATCTGGATGGTTCATTAGAATGCACTCGGTACAATAACCATAGACATCAAGCTTGTAGCTAATGGGCTTGAAACTGTTGGTTAGTGTGGGGAGCCCGAAACGCTCCGTCACTAAATCAAGAAATCGTGCCGTAACTCAGTCCTATAAATTATTTTTCCATCTTCTGATAGATATCGATGGCAGATAATGGCTTTGCGGAATTTAGAATAAGATCTATCATGGCTTTGCGCTGTTCAGTTAATCGCATGCCCTTGCTAGCTAATTTCTTAAACTGTTCCTGCAAGTCATGATGGTCATCTATTGGATGCTGTCCCTTCATTCGAAGTGCTCTCCTTCTACTTCAGCTATGATACAGCTCCAGCTGGTGCTGCATCTCTAGGTAAGGTTCTTGGATTGTAAGCTGCATAACCGTGAGCGATTTTCTCGTAACTCATTTCACTATCTTCAATGATCATTTTGCGCTTGGCCTTCAAAATAATTTGTTCAATGTCAGCAAAGCTGCAGCCTTGCAGCAGTTCCTTCGACTGCTCGATGAGCTTCCTATTTTCCTGCGAATCCCCAAGTAATTTAGTCAAAAACACATCAAGCTCCGCTTTGCCAGGCAATTCATACGTCATTCGCGTATCAAACCGACGCCACACGGCCGTATCCAATTCTTCTTCCAAATTCGTCGCGGCAATAAATGTGCTATTACTATGGAATTCATCTAGACATTGCAGCAAAGTATTGACCACTCGCGCCATCTCTTTCACTTCATCAATAGAATCTCTAGCCCTTGCAATAGCATCGAATTCATCGAGAAACAGCACACATGGTGCAAGCTTGGCGAATTCGAATATTTTTCGAATATTCGATCCCGTTTCACCGAGATGACTATGAATAATCGCATCCAATCGAACGACAATGAGTGGAAGCTCCAAACGAGACGCCAGATAATAGGCCGTTAATGTTTTCCCCGTTCCCGGCGGGCCAAACATAACGATTTTATTCGGAACAGACACTTCGGCTTCTTCGAACTTTTGTTTCATATTCTGAATGGTTATAAATTCTTCCACGATTTGCTGATTATTTTCTTGCAGGACGATATGTTTGATTTTCTTCAGACACTCATCAGGTGTATAAACAGTTGCCGTTTCAATCCCTTTGGATTTGGGCAGCCTGATATTCTTTTTAGTGGTCATATCTTTAATTGCTCCTCATTTTGTACGTATTCGCTGCCTAAACCTCATTCTCAAAGGATTCAGCGCATTGCTGGATCATCTGACAAAAGGAACGGTTGTGGCCTATGTAAAAGGATGAAAGATCGTATCGGTTCCTCGCGGGTTCAAAGGAAATCAACAAGCGATGTCTCATGCGCTTCATGGTCAATTGGACAAATTTCTCAGCTCGCTCAGAGGCTATGATCGTGAGATAAGCATACAGGGAATGGTCTTCTGGTTCGTCAAGCGGGCTTACACCTGCACAAGAGAATTCAGTCGCTATTTGCTTCTGCTGAAGTAATATCAAGGCTGGAAACAATTCCGTATCCACGTGGATATGTCCGAGAAGTGTAGTCTTCTTAGCATGCTTGCGCTGTTTCTCACGTGCCGCCCATTGCAATAATTCTTGCTCGCGGCGACGCCACTGAGCATTCGTGTGATGACTTAGAATGACTTCTTTTTCCTCATTGGTATTCAAACTCATCAAGCCCATCAGCCTCCTCTTGGATAATCCCCTTCACAAAGCAGAAAACCCGGACAAGTAAGCCCGGACTTTCTTGGTTTATTAACGTGTTTCGCGATGAAGAGTGTGACGCTTCAGACGTGGACAATACTTTTTCAGCTCCAAACGAGAGGTTTGTGTTCTTTTATTCTTCGTCGTTGTATAGTTTCTGTCACCTGTTTCCGTACACGCCAATGTAATAATGACTCTCATGCTGTTCACCTCCTATCATACATCATTGCTGAATTTATTGTGGCAAAGGGCAGGATTCTTCCAACTCCATCATGGAATTCGGCAGCTCATCCTCGAAACGATTCCAATCGCTAAGCATTTCAGCATCTGTTAACAAGCAGGCATCCAAAGAAGCGACGATATTAACTCGGTCTATCTCCATGCCGATAAATACAACCTTGTTAATGCGATCTCCATAGGTATCATCCCAATGCTTGATTTGATCCGCGTCTTCTTCAAGAACAGCTTCTCTTTCACCATCTGGCAGCGCCGACACCCAATACCCAGCTGGACCGAAGCGAATAGAAGGACCCGCTTGACTTAAGTTCTGAGCGTGATCGTTGCGCGTTGCAAGCCACATGATCCCTTTAGCTCGGATGATCTCCGCTGGCCAATCTTCCATCCAACTCATTAGCCGCGAAGGTTCGAACGGACGAATTCTTTCATAGACGAAAGAGGAAATGCCATATTCTTCGGTTTCTGGTGTATGTGTTTCCTTCTCCATCTCCCGCATCCAACCTGCGGACGTACTTGCTTCATCAAAATTAAATAAATGGGTGTTCAAAATATCTGTTGGAGCAACCTTCCCGTGAACTGAGCGAATGAATTTGGCTCTAGGTTGTAATGCGCGTAGTACTTCCTCTAGCTCAATCAGCTCATCTTCTTCCAGCATGTCACATTTGTTCAAGATCAGGACATCACAAAACTCAATTTGATCAATCAGAAGATCTACAACTTCGCGTGTATCGTCTTCACCCACAGCTTGACTGCGTTCAAGGAGCGTTTCTCCAGAGGAATAATCCGTCCAGAAACGGTAGGCGTCTACGACAGTTACCATCGTGTCGAGACGGCAAAATTGCGTAAGATCAATCCCCTGCTCTTCATCCATATAAGTGAATGTTTGCGCAACCGGTAAAGGTTCACCTACACCCGTAGATTCAATAAGGATATAGTTAAATTTATTCACTTTAGCAAGCCGCTCTACTTCCTTCAAAAGGTCGTCACGTAGTGTACAGCAGATGCAGCCATTCGACATTTCTACCAGGCTCTCATTCGTGCGGGAAAGTCCGTTGCCTTCTCTAATCAGATCAGCATCGATGTTGACCTCACTTAAATCGTTCACAATAACCGCAACTTTTAAGCCATCGCGATTATGCAGCACGTGGTTTAATAGCGTTGTTTTGCCTGCTCCCAAATAACCGCTTAAAACGGTCACAGGTATTTTATGATCCACCAATGTCATAACCTCTTTTATTCGTAATATTTACGTATTTAAATCAAATAAAACAATTTCAACTTCAACTTCTATTTATTCATTTAACGCTTTTTTCAATGCTTCTAGGTTATTCGTCATAACACCGATGTAATCAAGGTTTTTCTTTTTTTCATCATCCGTTAATCCCTCTAATGGATTCAGCACATCCGTTTTCGCACCGACTTCTTTTGCAATTGTATTCGCCACCTTTGGATCTACAAGCGTTTCAAAGAAAATCGTTTGTACGTTATTATCTTTCGCAAATTTAATAATTTCTGCCATTTTATCTGGAGCTGGCTCTTCCTCAGGGGAAAGTCCGGCAATAGGAACCTGTGTCAGCCCATATTCTTTGGCCAAATAACCAAAAGCAGCATGCTGCGTAACGAATTCTTTACGCTTTACATTTTTAAGGCCCGTTTTGAATGACTCATCCAAGGCTTTAAGCTTTCCGATATAGGCATCCGCATTTTTACGATAATCTTCTTTGTGAGCAGGATCAGCTTGCGTTAATCCAATTACAATGGCCTCAATCTCTTTTTGAGCAAGAACCGGTGTTAACCAAACATGAGGATCTAGGATTTCGTCCCCATGCGCTTCTTCTTTATGATCTTTATCTTCTTCCTTGTGATCTTCTGCATGCTCGTCTTCTGGCAAGCCTTCCATCAATTCAATTCCTTTAATAGCTTCAACAACAACACGATTCTTATTTTCAGTGCTCTTAAGTGCCTGCTCCGCCCATCCTTCTACGATACCGTTGTAAACGAACAGATTGGCGTTCTTCAATTGTGTCATATCTTTCGCACTAGGCTCCCAATCATGGGGTTCAGACCCCGACGGGACTAGAGAGATAACATTGGCATGATCACCTGCAACCTGTTTCGTGAATTCATACATGGGATAGAAGCTTGTAACGACATTTAATTTGCCATCGCTTGAAGCGGTGTTGGATGCACAGCCCGATAAGAGAGCAGCTGATAGTACGGTAAAAGCAAGTGATTTTGTTACCCATATTTTTTTCATTGGTTATTCCTCCTGATATTTGTTAAATGATGAAATTGTCGTTTCTTTGGACATACGGATGGTGTCAACTGAATTTCTTGATTTGATTTTGCTAAATGTCAGAACGACCTTTTTCAAACCCATGCCAGCAATAAGAATAACTAAGAGAAGCAGTGCTATCGTTCCTCCCGGAGGTGTACTAAGCTGATAAGAAGCGGTAAGTCCGGAAATGACACCAAGTAAACCAATGCTCATAGCTATAAAAAGTGCGGATGTAAAACTAGGTGCAATCCGAATGGCAAGTGCCGCGGGCAGTACAATTAGTGCCGAAACGAGAAGAACGCCCACGATAGGCATAGCCGCGGAAACTATCATTCCTGTTATAACGCTAAATCCAAGTGAGATCCATTTCACAGGGAGCCCATTCGTCTTAGCCGTATCTTCGTCGAATGTTATCTGATAAAGCGGACGACGGAATATATAGAAAAAGATACCCCCCATCACCGCTACCGCAAACATTAGCAGAAGCTCGGTTTCATTCACAGCAACTATAGAGCCGAATAAATAAGCGGAGAAGCCTTTATTAAGACTTTGATTAAGACTCATAATGATCACTGCTGTAGATAATCCACCCACCATGATGATGGCAACCGAAATTTCACTATAGGTTTTATATGACCTCCTTACATATTCAACAACTATGGCTCCCAGCGTAGCTACGACGAATCCAGTCAAGGTTGGATTAATGTTTAAATACGCACCTCCTGCAACCCCTGCCAAAGAAACATGGGAGAGCATGTCAGCCATCAGAGCTTGTCTGCGAAGCATGAGATAGACACCCAGAATCGAAGCTAGGATCGCAATTAACCCACCGGCACAAAATGCCCGTTGCATGAAGTCGTAGTGCAGCATTTCCATCCGCCATCCTCCTTCCTCTCCAGCTCAATAATACGATCCAGATAGGGAGCGACCTCGGATAAGCCATGGGTCACTATAACAACGGTTCGCCCGAGAGCTTTCACTTGATGGTGCATCATCTCATAGAAGCCAAAGCGGCTATCCTGATCCATCCCTGTCGTCGGTTCATCGAGAACAAGCATATCGGGCTCCTGTGCAAGCGCTCTGGCGATGCAAATACGCTGCTTTTGGCCGCCAGAGAGTTCACCGATCTTGCGCTTGCGCAAATCCCACATCCCAACCTGACGAAGTGCTTTCTCCGTCTGCACCTCATCTTCTTTGTCGAGTTTACGAAACCATGAGCGGCTTGCATACCTGCCTGATTGGACAAACTCCAATATCGTGCTAGGGAATCCACTGTTGAAGGCGGAGATTTGCTGAGACACGTAGCCCACTTTCAGCTTCTTTCCTTCTTTATTAATAGAAGACAAGAAAATGGTCCCTTTCCAAGGATCAAGCAAGCCAAGAAGCAATTTCAGCAAGGTCGACTTGGCTGCACCATTGGGGCCCGTTATTGCTACAAATTCACCCGATTGGATCTCTACACTTGCGTCTTGAATACATGGGACGTCATTGTAACCGAATTCTACCTCATCCATGGAGGCTACCAGCATAAGAACAAATCCTTTCCGACTTTATATGTAATAATTACGATTTCACATGATGACTATCCTTCATTTATATGTCGAAGCCCAAGCTATAAGTCATTTATTAGGTCACGGCTGATAAATCGTAATAATTACTTATTACACTGAAGAATATATCTTTTTCCAGAGGTTGTGTCAACAAGAAATCTTTGCTGGTGATATGCGCTGCTTGAGGTACCACATAGAAAAACGACGTTCCCCCATGGAGAGAACGCCGTAAATGATACCGAAAAGTGCACGGTATTATTTTTTTATTAAACCAAACGAGGTATTTAGAATGGTTTCGATTTGTTCCACAGGTACCCCTGTTTTCTCAAGAATACGGGTACCACGCAAGGCATTCGCCAAGAAGGCTCCTAATTCTTTGCTTGTGAAATGAGTCGTAATCTCTCCAGTGGCTTGCCCTCTACTAATCACTTCCTCAAGCACAAGCTGGACGTCACTAAACATTCTTTCAACTTCATTGGTTACTTCCTCATCGCTCATTCCAAATTCCAACGCTGTGTTGACCATCAGACATCCGTTGCGGCTATCCTCTTTTTTCGAACAAAGTGAAGCGGATTTAACGGCGTCTAGAATTTCCGTTGGCGAACTGCCTTGATCGACCATTTCTTGAAGTGAATCGAGATTTTGCGCTCGATACAGGGCAAGTGCTTTTAGAAAGAGTGAGCGTTTGTCTTCAAAGACGCCATACAGACTTTGTTTTTTGACCTGAGTCTTCGTGGTGAGATCTTCGAATGAGGTTGCTTTGTAACCTTTTGCCCAAAAAACTTCCATCGACTGATTCAATTGACTATGAAGTCAAGAATACGAGGGGATGATTTTCTGAGTTTCGCGAAAATAATTTTAGTAAGATGAATAAAAATCCATTTAATCCACAAAATACTCCTACACCACAAAAAAGGAGTGAATCAAATGGCTAGAAGAAACAGCAATACATTAGTCGTGCAACAAGCAAGAGCAGCTCTTGACCAAATGAAATATGAAGTCGCGCAAGAATTAGGTATTCAAATTCCGCAAGATGGTTATTACGGCTACATGGCTACTCGTGATACTGGCGCAATCGGTGGTAACATAACAAGAAGATTAGTTCAACTTGCCGAACAACAACTAACCGGCGGAATTAGACGTTAATTCCTTTGGCGATGTGCAAGCAAAACGAAAAGACTGTAACCACCACTTCCTCCTTTGGTGATTTCAGTCTTTTTTTATGCTCAGGTAACGAATTCCATGAATACTGGGGACCGAAGTTTTCCGTTTCGGGTCCAATTTCTCGTCTTAATCCTCGCCATAATGCGTGGTTCCATATAGGCAAAATTCTTGTCTTCCTTGAATACTAAGCGATTCTTCACACTGACTAAGGCTTTCTGGTGAATTGGTGTTACACCTGACTCTATAACCCCGACTGGGAACTTAGAGCCATCAGCTGCATCAATAGACGCCAATAAGGCAAAATTATTTTTTCTGTAACCGGATATGTATACATCCGCATAAGTCCAATTAATCACCTTTTGCCACTGTTTGGAGCGTTTTTCTACTTCATATCTGGAATTCGCTTTTTTAGATTTAATCATGATACCCTCAAGTCCCCTCCCGCGAACCTGCTCAAAATATTCAACTGCATTTCCCTCAAACACTTTAACCTTTTTATAATTCTCATTTTCAATGAAAGCCTTGTCCAACAGTTCTTTACGCCGCAGTAAAGTTAGACCCGTGACGTCAATTCCTTTGTATCTCAAGATGTCAAATGCGCAGAATATCACAGGTGTTTTGTTTTTACTTGATAAAAACCTGGCCGACATGGCTTCAAAGTCTGATTTCCCTTGATCATCAATAACCATTAATTCACCATCAAGTATGGTTCCTTCAGGCAAGGGGCAATTATACAATTCGGGGAATTTATTTGTAATCAGCTGATTATACCTCGTATAAATATAGAGTTTATCCATATTAGAAATAATACACCTTAGACCGTCTAATTTTATTTCCGCTATATGATTTTTACTATAAAATGGTTTATTATCTTTTGCATCGTGCGCTAGCATAGGAGAAACGAACATTTTTTTATCACCCTAAGCTAAATGATACTGCACCGTTATTCATCTGCCTAATGGAACTTGGAGGAAAAATGGATGTGATGATCTCCACTCAAATGGGCGGATCTTTTCGACGCGAATAACAGCACTTTTCTTCGGTTGGCATCCAACGATCTGTTTTGTGATTTGATAGGAGGAACGAACCTTCTGCATCGGCTTGGGAGAAGATCGTGGGTTGGTATGGGCACGTCAATGGGGACTTGATTTGATAATCGCAGGAAAGCTGGGGTGGAAAGTCAGAAAGCTGGGATGGGATTTTGCTAGCTGGCTCCGATAGAAACAAAGAAAAAAATTGGTGATCTAAGCCTAGACAAGTCTATAGCTTTAAAAATGTTATATCTAGGTCAATCAAAGAGCAAAGCGTATAAGTTTAACGAAATAAATTTTTTAACAAGAACAGAAGTAAAAAAGCTAAAGAGAGTTGTTAGAGGCGAAAACTTCAATAAGCTATCTATATCAATCAACTTTACAGATTTTCCTTTTACATATTCAATGGCTGTTGTTGTAAAAAATGCCGTCTATTATGAATTATTAGATTAAGCAAATCTGCCCGTTAGCCGTCCGTGCATCCCCTGCAATGCACCACAAAGCATGAAAGTTAACCCGTTCTTTCATGGTAGTTGAGCGAATCGGTTTGGCAGTGTTATCAGTTGTTGTCCTTCTGGTTAACAGCCGTCATGCAGTCCGCTCCGCGCTGTTGCTGTCGGGAATGGGATAATGTTCATATCAATATCGGGAATGGGATAATACAAAAAAGCCGCGATTTACGCGGCGATTAATAAGATAATATTCGTCCCAGTGTTCAAAAAAATGTTATTCATTCTTCATCATCTACTATCAATATAACTTTCCCTAGGCTATGCCCCGTCGCAATCTTAGCAATCGCGGCATTCACTTCGTTAAAGGAGTACTCGGAATCAATCACTGGATTAATGTTGGTTTTTTCAAAATACTGTGTGATTGCAGCTAGTTGTTGTCCATTCGGCTGCACGTATATGAAGTCATAACTTTTCCTTTGCCATTTAGCGATACCATCAAAAGGTGCTCCCAGTAGACTGAATAGAATTTTTTTCGTCGTTGCTAGTTCTGGGATTTGATTAGCATAGCGAGCGTTGGGGCCTGCGTTTAACGACACTAATTTTCCACCAGGCTTCAGTATCTTCATTTGTTTATGAATTTCGCTGGCTCCTCGGGTATCAATAACGTAATCATAATCTGTCAGCATGTAAACATAGTCTTGTGTTGTATAGTCGACAAACTCATCTGCCCCGAGTCTTTGAGCCAAGGCACGTGCGGACCCGCTACCACTAATGGTGACGAACAGCCCTTGTTACTTTGCATAAGGAACGGCAATCTGACCAAAGCCTCCCGTACCACCAGAGATAAATAATTTCCCCCCTTGTTTAACATCTAGAATAGCTAGAGACTGAACGATCGTTAGCACAGACAGTGGCACGGCCGCCGCTTCTTTAAAGGAGAGATTGGCTGGCATTTTAGCCACGATCGCAGCATCTACGGCTACATATTCAGCAAAAGCTCCCATCGTATCTAGCGGTGGCATGGTGTAAACCTTATCACCAACTCTCAAATCCATGACATCGGAACCAACTTCAACCACAACGCCGGCCAACTCGTTGCCCAGCGTCAACGGAAAGGCATAACGATCAAACAACTTAACTTTGCCGGTAATCGCCAAGATAAGGTGTGGATCAACCCCAGCTACCTTAGTCTTAATCAAAATCTGCGTTGATTTGATTGTTGGAATAGAAATTGTATTGATCTGTGCAGTTAATTTTTTGGAATACCGAGAGATTTGTACAGCCCTCATTGGGTATGCTCCTTTACCTTTGATGATCTGGACTGTTTTGTGTACTGATTGAAGTAGACATAAAATTAATACTTTTATATCTACTTTACGAAAATTCCTTTTAAAAATTTCTCTGCAAATGTCACGGGCAAAGCCCTTCCATTTTAAAACAATTACTTTTTTTTCCTCATTCCATGAAACGGTTGCTAGAGGGGAATCATACGTTGATTCAGCTCCTTTAGGATATCTAAATCGTATAACAGAGAATCAATATCGATTTACTCGTTCATTGTTTAACGTTTCCCGTTCGAATCAATGCTCCGTCCTGTCCTGTGAGCTTCTAATTAAACGGGTCATCATCATACGAGGCAGCAACCGCGGCATAAACGCAATGAAACGGTTGCGGGCACCGGGCATTATTAATGTCTTGCCACGCAAGAAGCCTCGATACCCTTCTTCAGCCACCTGTCCAGCTTCCATGATCGCGCCCTTCAACATTTTCGAGGCGCCCATTCCCGAACGATCAACAAATCCGGTTGACGTCAGCCCCGGGCATAATGCGGTTACAGTCACGCCTGTTCCGCTCACTTCGTTCGCCAAAGCTTCGGTGAACGACAACACGTACGCCTTCGTCGCATAGTAAACAGACATCATCGGTCCTGGGAAGAAACCCACCAAGGAAGCTACATTCATCACTCCACCTTGCCCGCGTTTGATCATATCCGGTAAGAATAGCTTCGTCATAACCGTCAGAGCCTTGATATTAACGTCAATCATATTCACTTCTTGCTCCATATCTGTTTCCATAAATGTCCCAAACAAACCGAAGCCGGCATTGTTGACCAAATAGTCAACGGTAATCCCCTTCTCCTTGAGCTCCGTGAAGATTTCCTCGGGTACCCCTGGTGCCGCCACATCCTTGGCGATGACCGTTGCCTGAATGCCGTATTTTTTTCGATATTCCTGTGCGAGTTCCACTATTTTACTCTCGCTGCGAGCCACCAGCACTATATTATGTCCGCCCTTGGCAAACCGATCAGCTAATTCTTTACCGATCCCTCCGGAAACCCCTGTGATAAGAACCGTCTTTCTCATTCTGGTATCCCACCTCATATTTAAATGTTATGTTTAAATCATATTGTAACGTTTCCAGCTACCTGGATTTGTAAACTAAACGAAACGAGTTCATTTACACGTGCTCAGCTGCGAAGACTTCGAGCTAAGTTGTAATTGCTTGATATAGCCGTTTCTTGTTTTCTTGGGCCAGGGCACGCACGGAGAGACTGAAAATTCGGGAATGATCATTCTAATAAAACAAAAAAAATATGTCGCTTTTCTAAAAGGTATATGTCTCTGTCATCGGAAATCCAGCTACGAGAGCTCGGCTTAGAACGTTACAATTACTTTGCCTTGCGAATGGCCAGTAGAGACTTTAACCAATGCCTTGTTAATGTCATTAAAATGATAAACGGAGTCTATTGAGGGCTTGATGTTTTCTTGTTCAACAAGATTAGTGACCTCTTGTAACTGACTGCCATTGGCCTGCACGAATATAAAACGATATTCAATTTGATGCTTGCGTGCCAAAGAATCGATGCGGGACCCAACTAAGCCAAACAATAGTCTTTTCCATAATGGAAAATTCCGATCAGCCGCAAAGTGATAATTTGGCGCAGCTTTCAAGGATACCAATTTTCCTTGGGGTTTTAAAATCCCCATTTCGGCTTTGATCTCTTTGGTTCCCAAGGTGTCGATCACATAATCAATGTCGGATAGAACGTCTGCATAGTTCTCTTCTTTATAATTGATGAATTGGTCTGCGCCAATCGACAGGGTACGTGATCTGCCTCTTTCACTGCCGCTTGTAATGACATACAAACCCATGGATTTGGCGATAGGAATTGCCATTGCACCAAAGCCTCCGGTTCCTCCAGGAATAAACAGCTTTTTATTGGGCTGAGCATGAAGTATATCATGTAATGCTTGATATGCCGTCAAAGCAGTCAGGGGTACAGCCGCTGCTTCAGTAAACGAAAGATTTTCAGGCATGATGGCTATAGCCTCTTCCTTCACCGCTGCGTATTCCGCAAAAGCTCCAATTTGGTTTATCGGCAATCGCGTATAAACATGATCACCCACACGGAAATTCACAACCTCTTTTCCTACGGCTTCAATAATGCCGGATAGTTCATTTCCTAAAGTTAATGGGAACTCATAATCAGAAATCATCCGAACACTGCCATTTATAATTAGAATATCTAATGGATTTACCCCCGCAGCTTTTACGTTAATGAGAACCTCATCGCTATTGATTACCGGTATTTCCACCTCATTCAGTTCCAGTTGAATTTTTTTTGAATACTTGTGCATTTGCGCTGCTCTCATGTCTTATCCTCTTTCTATGCATAATCAGTGCTCGCGGAAGATGTATGGCGAACAATTTTCAGTTGTACGCCATTTTTACCTATACCTATTGTTACCTTTCTTTAGAAGCTAATTCAGTCATCGTAGGGTAATCCGTATATCCCTTGCTTCCGTGACCAAAGAATGTTGCCGGATCCGCTTCATTCAATGGCGCACCTTTTTGAAGTCGTTCCACTAAATCTGGATTAGCTAATGACCATATACCGACGGGTACGAGATCAGCAAGACCACTATCTATGTCAGCGCTAAGATCTACCAGTGCCCGTCCAGCCCGATTAACTAACAATGGATTCGTCCAGAGGGAACGAATGTCTCGGAGCAGTTCTTCATTTCCGAGGTGCATAATATGAAGGTAAGCTAAATCCAATTGAGCTAATTCTTGCACCAGGTAACGGTAAAGTTCAGGACCTTGTTCACCATCTTGAATTCCCCCAAGAGGGGTCCCAGGCGATATGCGGAAGCCAGTTCTTTCGGCTCCAATCTCATCGACGATGGCTCTTGCTACTTCAATGGCGAAGCGAGCACGATTTTCTATAGATCCGCCATATTCATCCGTCCGCGTATTCGAACTTTCCGCGATAAATTGATTAATCAGATAACCGTTAGCTCCATGAATTTCAACACCATCAGCTCCTGCTGCAATAGCTGCCGCAGCCGCTTTGCGGAAGTCTTTAATGGTCGTTTGAATATCTTCTTTACTTAACTCACGTGGTACGGGGATATCCTGCATGCCTGTAACAGTAAACATTTCTACACCTGGCGCGATGGGGGAAGGTGCAACGGGTTGTCGATGATGGGGTGTATTGTCGGGGTGCGACATACGACCGGCATGCATCAATTGGATATACATATACCCACCTGCTCCATGCACTGCATCTGTAACTTTTCTCCACCCTTCAATATGCTTTTCCGTATAGATCCCGGGAGTCCACAAGTAACCTTGACCATCATCTGAAGGTTGCGCACCTTCTGTAATAATAAGTCCCATGGATGCGCGCTGGGCGTAATAAAGGGAAGCCTCCTCTCCAGGCGTACCGTCTTGTTGAGCTCTACTACGTGTCATTGGTGCCATCGCTAACCGATGAGGCAATTCCATTTTTCCGATTTTCGTTTTACTCCACAACTTTTCCATTCTTCCATATTCCCCTTTTCAAATGATGTATCCCATCAATCGAATAAATATTACAGCCCTTCAAAGATCGGATAGATTGGCCCTCTCAAATTGAAATCATAATTCTGGTCTACGATCCCTACCACTTCGTTGCTATCAAAAAGATCCAGCATGAAGCTCGCCATTTGCTTGGCAGTATGGTACTTAGGCAAGTTGGCTTTGTAATCAAAATCTTCGATATCGATTGATTTTTTCACGAATTCCGTTTCCGTTATGGCTGGTGCTAGAATTTTTGCCTTTGTTTTCGCGCCTTTCAGTTCGAGTTCTTTTGCAAGCCCTTCTGTGAAGGCACTCACATAATATTTAGATGCAGAGTAAGCAACACTACCGACAGCAATGATATATCCGAGTGCTGATGACACGTTAATTAACTGAGTACCTTCTACGTCAGCATAATCTCGCACATATAGTGTTGAAAGGATGGTCAAGGATTCGATGTTAACGCGTAACATGGTTTCGACTTTTTGTAGTTTCTGCTCGGCTACGAAGGAGCCTTCACCAAGCCCTGCATTATTAATCCATGTCTCGATTTGATATTCCTTTAAATCGTTATACAGTGTATAGGCTTGATCCGTAACCGACAGGTCGCTTGTACGAATCACAACATCCACGTCAGGATGGTTATTTTGGATCGTCGATTTAAGCTCTTCTAATTTGTCCAATCTTCTGGCTACCAAAATCAAGTTTTTGCCACGTGCAGCGAACGCCAATGCTGTCTCATATCCAATGCCGGAGCTTGCTCCTGTGATCACGGTGTACTTCATATTAATCTCTCCTCCAGATTCATGTGTGTAATATAATTTAAGAATGATCATTCTAATTAGAATAAAAAAAAGTTAGTTATAAATCTAACTTACTTTTACTATATCATTTCTAGAACGAACGGTAAAGAATATTTTTTGAAGGATTAAATCCTACCTATGCCTAGAAAGTGATCCCGTTGGTCATTATACCCAAAGTTCTTCTCTTTTACGGTCAGGATACTAGTTCTTTTCTCGGAGAAAGACAAGAACTTGTATCATTGCAACAAATAAGGGTGTTCAGTTGCCCCTTCAGCTCTATCTGCTATTCGCCCGTATTGTTATGCTATTCAAAAATGACACTGGTTGTAGTCACGTTCAATCTAATACAGCCAGCGTCGTATCAACAATATCCTTTAGCTTTTGTTGATCCGTCGTGGTCTTAACCAATGTGCGTAGTCCCAACCAGGCATTCATTAAAAAGCGAGACATAACTTTAGCTTCAAGGTTAGCCCTGATTTCACCGGTTTGCTGCCCTTCCTGAAGAAGTTGAGTCAAAAACGCTTCAGTCTTGGAATAACTTTCCTCAACCAAGGAGGCAACTTCCGGATCCAATACGCCCAATTCCACACCCGAATTCACAAGTAAACATCCCAGAGGCTCTCCTTCATTTCTCAATGTCAATTGGAACATTTCCCGGATTAATTCCTTGACCGACTTTTGCTTTTCAACGAGAAATCTCATTTTTTGGGTTTGCTTAGCTTCATACCGTTCGAGAGCTTTCATAAACAAGGCATGCTTATCCCCAAACGTATCATAGATACTTCTCCGATGAATGCCCATAAAATCAACTAATTCCTGCATTGAAGTTTTCTCATATCCTTGTGTCCAAAACAGTTGTATTGCTTTATCCAATACTTCATTAATTTCAAATTCTTTGGATCTTGCCATTGTTATCACCTCAGACAATCATTATACATTTAAGTGAACAATCAGCAAACTGGATGTGAAAAAAACAAAAATAAAATCAAGCGTGGCGCTCGATTTTATTCTTTATAATGCAGTACACGATGATTCAGCTCGGTTTAACGAAGGATTCTTCGTTTGTCCGTATTCACCAAACATTTTGGTTCCTTTATGCTTCCGTTTTATATCAACCTTCAGGAACCATCAGCCATTAAATACTCGTGTTCTATAGTTTAATTTTTACTATTTCAAAGGCTTTTTACTCTCAGTTCCATTCAACAACCATTCAAGTGAACATCCGAATTTTAAATGAATAGAAACGACCGTTTCTACGGAAGGCTTACTTTTTCCGGACTCTATATCACTTAAACTCCCTTGGGAAACTCCTATTAACTTAGCAAATTCAATTTGATTAAGGTTATGTATTTTTCTGAAATCGTCTTACGTTGTCTCCAATGACATTCAAAAAACTCACTCCACAAATGGTTATAAAAAATCCCGATGTATCAAGGCTTTGAGCCACATCGGGACTGACTTAGTTGTGACAAATGTACGTTCCAAATCGATGACAAACTATATTACAAACGATGACAAAGTGAAAAACAACTCACATAACCTTTTCTCTATTGCAGTGGAACCAACCGCTGCCGCGATGCTTCAAACAGCAGCACCGTCGCGGCCATCGCGACGTTCAGTGATTCCGCTTTGCCCTGCATCGGAATAATCACCTGAACATCCGACTGTGCAGCGACCTCTGGCGACACGCCCTTGGCTTCGTTGCCGAGGATCAGCCACGTCGGCTGCCGCAGGTCCGTATCGTAACACGAGCGCTGCGCCTGCAGGCTCGTGGTCACAAGCCGCACGCCGCGCTCGCGCGCTCGCGGCAGCAGCTCAAGAAGATCTGCCTCCACAATCGGCAGATGATACATCGATCCCATCGTTGAGCGGATCGTTTTGGGATTGTACAGATCGACCGTGCCGCGGCCGAGCACAACAGCCTTAGCCCCGACGGCATCCGCGCTGCGAATGATCGTGCCAAGGTTGCCCGGATCCTGAACGCCGTCCAGGACCACCACAAGATCATGCTCGCCGGCGAGCAGCTCTTCCATGCCAAGCTGCGGCCGAGCCACAACGGCCAAAACCCCCTGTGGCGTCTGCGTATCTGAGCATTTTTCCAGCACAGCCTGGCTGACGCCAACCCACTCCACAGACCCTACGACCTGCTCAGGTAATCCAGCAGGAACCCCTTTTTCCAAGCTATAGATAATGGTCTCCACCGGAGCTCCCGCACGCAATGCTTCCTCTACGAGATGGTAACCCTCAATGATATATTTCCCTTGTTTGTCCCTGCCCCGGCGATCTAAAAGCTGGGCCCATTCTTTGGCTCTGGCATTCTGAACAGACATAATTTCCGTATGTGAACTTGTCATTTATCATTACCTACTCTGCAAAAGTCACTTCAAAAGTTTGAAGATTTGAATTTTTACCTACAATAACCAGAATATCATCTTGTTTAAGCGGCTCTTCCCCACTTGGCGGAATGACCAGCTGTTCATTTTGTTTGATCGCAATGACATTACAGCCATATTTAGCCCGGATATCGAGCTGTCTGAGGCTTTTACCAATTATTTGTGGAGACACCTTAATCTCAACGATACTGTAATCGGCAGATAGCTCTATGTAATCGATAATATTGGATGAAATAAGATGGTGCGCCACACGTTGTCCCATATCTCTTTCTGGATAAACGACTTTGTCTGCTCCAATCTTTTTTAACACTTTTCCATGCAGATCATTTACAGCTTTCACTACAGTCGTAGGTATGCCCATTTCTTTGAGGATTAATGTAGTCAGAATACTCGCTTGAATATCCTCTCCAATAGCCACAACCACAACGTCAAAATTACGAATACCTAGAGCTCGCAGCGCTTCTTCATCCGTAGAATCTGCTTGAACGGCATGTGTGACGAAAGCGGAAACCTCTTGAACCGTCTCTTCACGATGATCAATAGCAAGGACCTCAAACCCTAATTGTGACAATGTTTTAGCGACGCTAGACCCGAATCTTCCCATCCCAATAATCGCAAATTGTTTTCTCACTGTTGGCGTGTCCTCCAAACTCCTAAGATAATAAAGATTATAACATACTCATAGCCCGTATCTCACTATGAAAGGTGGCGAAGTATGGAAGGATGAACGGCTTGATACTTGCGCATATTAATAACGATAACGACATGGAAGCGAGGTCCACAAATGAACATCACCCTAAGACAGGCCATTGTCCAGAGAGTCCAGAATAAATCGAATAATGAGCTTCAGGAAGTGATTGAGGATTCCATCGGCGGAGAAGAACGGGTTCTGCCCGGACTTGGTGTGCTTTTCGAAATCATATGGCAGCATAGTGAAGCAAATATCCAAAACCAACTCGTAGAAACACTCAAAGAACATCTCGAATAACTCTACAATATCTGGCCAGCTAGCGGGTTGCCTGTGGCATTCCCTTAGCTGGTTTTATCCTAATCAGGGAACTTACAGGCAGTCGGAAATCTTCCTTGAAGACGGCGAATCGCAGTGCCACTCCTAAAAGAATCCCAAGCTGGTCTCAGTATGTTTAAAATATCATGAAACGTCTCGAATGGATAATAGGCCGTTCCTTCCTCTTTCAAATACCTAGCAAGACTCGCTCGCGCAAAAATCCAATCGGCAAAGCCGGAGCCATAATAGTCACTGCTGCCATCACCGATATAAATGACAAGCCATCCTTCCTCTTTTAGCTGCTTAACAACACTTGCCTTGCAGCACCCGCACCATTTGCATGCTGGATTCGTATTCTGAACCCCGAACTGAAATTCACCATCCTCCAAATAGGTAATCGGATTCCCGATAACATGGTTCACTTTCACTTGTTGTCGATTTAATATTTGCTCGATATAGTAAAGCATACCGTCACTTAAAACCGTAACCGGCACATCCTTCTGCCCACAAAAACCAATAAAATCCCGCGCTCCGTCCCGCAAATTTACACTCTCTAGCAATCGGTCCACGTGCTCCTGCCGATCAGCAAGCAATGGATACGCCGCTTCAATCCAAGCCAAAGAACCCACCTTTTTCTCTCGAAAAAGTCTCGATGCTTCAATAACCTTAGGTTCTTTTAGCACATCTAATCCTTCCATCAAAACATCGCCAACATCCTGTTCCATCAGTGTTCCGTCAAAGTCTGTTACGACCGCAATCTTTTGCATGTCTTACTAACCTCCAATAGCTTTGAATCAGTCCAATCAAAAAAATCCCCCTCTTACTTAAGAGGAGGATGCAGTTAACTCTTATTATAGCACGGAGTAAGGTGACAGAGGGGCTGGTTTCTCACAGCTGCTTTGCATCACATAATGCTTCCCTGAGTCGGACGCATCATGGAAGCCATGCATCGCCTCTAGCACGTGGTACGCCAGCTCACCATTCGCGCGGTGTGCATCACTTTGGCCGCTTATCAGAGCCTCAGCCATGGCCGCAACACCTAAACCGCGGTGGTTTTCTTTGTAGCCATGTGACAAAGGAATCGGCTCCCAATCTGAACCGCCTCTGCGAATAAGCACCTGACCTCCGAATGTATTCGGATCCGGAACACGTAAAGAACCTTGACTGCCGTAGATTTCAATGTTCGGCAGCTGAGTTCCACCCATAATATCAAAGCTTGTTACAAGCGTAGCAATCGCACCGCTGTGGAAATCCAGCACACCTGCAATATGAGTTGGGGTATCTACTGTAATTTTTTGTCCACGTTTCTTCTCACTAGAAATGGTGCGCTCTGGGAAACTAGCGGCAGCCGAACCGGTTACTCGGCGAATTGGGCCAAGTAAAGCCACAAGCGCTGTTAGGTAGTATGGACCCATATCGAACATAGGGCCGCCACCTTTTGCGTAATAAAACTCAGGATCCGGATGCCAGTGCTCATGACCTTTACCCATCATGAATGCCGTTGCAGCGATCGGGGTGCCAATCCAGCCGTCATTAATCAGCTTCAAACACGTTTGAATACCTCCTCCAAGGAACGTATCCGGTGCACTGCCAACCAGTAATCCCTTGCGGCGCGCAACTTCTAGGATCTGCAAACCTTCTTCACGGGTTACAGCTAGCGGCTTCTCCACATACACGTGTTTGCCCGCTTCCAACACTTGAATACAGACTTCGGCATGCGCTGCCGGAATCGTCAAATTAATCACAATATCAATATTCGGATCATTCAATAGCTCTTGAACCGTATACGCATGAGGAATGCTGAATTCCCCCGCCCGAGCCTTTGCTCTATCCAAGTCGATATCGGCACACGCGAGCAGCTCCAAATGCTCAAAGTTAGGGATATTTTTCATATAGGCCGCACTAATATTCCCGCAACCGATAATACCAACTTTCTTCTTACTCATCGCTTACTTCCCCCTAATCGTTATCGTGTTGCCCACAGCAAGCCGCGGCGCATTAATTCAAGTGTTTCTGGCATACGAACGATGTTAGCTTGATGACCCAACGAGTTATAATACACCTTGCCCGCTCCATACGTTTTGGTCCAAACAACCGGCATCTCCACATCGCCAAAGTCTGTAACCGCATGTACGTGAATGGCTGGATCCACATGCATGTAATACTTTTCCGAGACAACAACGAAATCATCCATGCCCTCCGTCAATTGATGCCCCCGATCCTTGATTCGAACCGTATACGTCACGCCGTCATTTCCAGGATGGGCTACCCACTGACCGCCAACCATGTATTGATATTCCACTTCATTACGGAAGGAATCTCCCATACCGCCGTGACAACCGGCGATTCCAGTTCCGCCTTCTTTGACCGCTGTGATTAACGGTTTCAACTGCTCACTTTCGATTTTACCCATGGTCCATACTGGAACGATAAGATCAACGCCCGCCAAGCGCTCCGCATCTTTGAAGCTATCCAATGTATCCGATACTTCCACGCCAAAGCCTTCCTCACGCAATAACCCTGCGAAAATGCCAGCCACCTCTTCAGGTTGATGACCGTCCCAGCCACCCCACACAATTAATGCTTGTTTACTCATTGCCAAAAGCCCCTCTCCATGCTTATCTATCCTTAGACTTCACTAATACTCACCCAACGACGCTGCGCAATGGATTGATCCACCGCTTCCAGCACCTCTTGACACTTCACACCATCTAGGAAATTTGGGACCGGCAGACGGTCTTCCGAAAGTGCGTTCATCAGCTCAACGACCTCGTGTACAAATGTGTGCTCATAGCCAATCGTATGTCCTGCAGGCCACCAAGCATCCATGTAAGCATGTGACGAATCTGTCGCCAGAACACGTCTGAAACCTTGTACATCCTCATCATCGCTTGTAAAATAAACCTGCAATTCATTTAAACGCTCAAAATCAAACTTCACACTGCCCTTACTACCGTTAATTTCAAAAGAATTCGTGCACCGGTGCCCTGGTGCAAAACGAGTGGCCTCAAAGCTGCCGAGCGCCCCGTTCGCGAAGCGTGCCATGAACAGCGTCGCATCATCAACCGTTACCGGTCCGTGCGGTGCATCCTTGCTGCCTTTGGCGCTAAGCCCTGTCATCGAAGACGGCAGTGGCCGCTCCTTAATGAACGTCTCACTCATGCCGATAACCTCCGTCATGTCACCGACTAAGAAGTGCGCCAAATCGATCAGATGCGCACCTAAGTCGCCGTGCGACCCGGAACCAGCAATCTCCTTCTGTAAGCGCCAGACCAGCGGGAACGTTGGATCTACGATCCAGTCCTGCAGGAACCAGGCGCGGAAGTGATAGATGTCTCCGAGTCGGCCGCTCTCGACTAGCTTCTTCGCGAGCTGAACCGCAGGAGCAAACCTATAGTTGAAGCCTACCATGTGCTTCACCCCGGCTGTTTCAGCCGCCTCCAGCATTTCCCTTGCATCAGCAAGGGTTAATGCCAGCGGCTTCTCGCAGAACAGATGCTTGCCGGCCTTCGCCGCAGCAAGCGCGATTTCCTTGTGCGCATCGCTGGGCGCATTGATATCGACGATGTCGACATCGCGATGCGTAACCAGGTCGCGCCAGTCGGTGACATACCCGTCCCAGCCGAATTGTTCGGCTGCGCTGCTGACACCGCTTTCATCTCTACCGCAGATGAGCTTCATCTTCGGTACCGCTGTCTGCGGGAAAAACATATGCAAATCCTTATACGCATGACTATGTGCTTTGCCCATAAACTTATAGCCAACCATACCAATATTGAAAGATTTCATAAAAGTGCGCCTCCCTAGAGTTTTACCTTGGCAAAACTAGCTTCGTTAGCATTTACTTGAGTTCTTTCATCCATATAACCATTACTCATTTATGATGACTGCTCTTCGATGATTGTCGCACAACCAATCTGGTCGGCAGCTTGATTCGCGTATCCTTCGTGCCTTCCCCACGCAGTAAACCCGCCAGCACACTACGTGCTGCTTCTTTGCCCATCTCATAGAAAGGCACATTGATGCTGCTTAGCGGTGGATCGCTGAGCTTAGCAGCATCCGAATCATCGCAGCCAATAATAGCGAAATCACGCCCGGCGATCCATCCTCGCTCACGGAGCCCTTGCATCAAACCGATCGCCATGCGATCATTAGCCGCAAATACCGCTTCCACCTGATCCCGATGTTCCCATAGCCCTGATGACGCTTCATAACCGCTTTTACGGCTGTAATTACCTTCAAGCAGCAACTCAGGCGGAACTTCTAAATCGGCTTCACTCATTGCTTTCATATAACCTTGAAGTCTATCGCCAGAGTTCGAATACTGCGGCGAACCGTTCAGAAAAGCAATCTTGCGATAGCCTTCTTCCTGTAAATGCCGAACAGCCTGATAACTGCCCTTTACATGATCCGCATCTACCTCATGAAAGGATAACCCCTCGAAGCTTTGATTGACCAAGCAAAAAGGCAGTCCCTGAGCCTGCAGCTGCATTAGTGATTCCCGCTGCTGCGGAGTATCCCTTGAACCCAGGATGACACAAGCATCCACCTTCTGAGAGCGATAAAGTCGGGTGTAATCCAAACTTTCATCCGGTGTTAATAGCGACAGCAGCATATCGTAGCCTTGCTCCCTTACTTGTTCCCCTATGCCGCTTAATATTTCCGCGAAATAAAAGGCAGAGAAGAGATGCACTTTGGGCATATAGGGCAGCACGACGCCAAGATTACCACTGCGTCTCCGAGCGAAGCTTTGCGCAATAGCATTTGGATGATAGTTGAGCTGTTTGGCAGATTCAAGTACACGCTCTTTCGTAGCAGGCTTCATGGGGCCTAGCCCATTGAATACACGGGATACGGTCGCCTCTGAAACCCCTGCTAGTTCAGCAACCTCTTTTCTCGTCACCATGCATAAGCCTCCGATAATTCATTCATTAAACTAACAATGTACACGCGTACATTTTCTCATCCAAAAGCCATTCATGTCAATACAAAATTATTGAATATTTTATTCAACATTATTCGACATTTTCATCAAGGTTACATAAAGTCAAACGAGAAAATTTCCATTATTTGTATAAATTACTAATTTATAATCTTGTCTACAGTTCGCCTTTCGACTTATGATAGGGGGTACAGTGGACAACTATGATGTGGGAATGAGTGATAGCAATGAAAGCAGTCCGGCGCCTTTTTCACTTCGCCGCATCGACAACATTAGGTACTCCTAGGAGTAAGAAAATAATCACTCGCATTCACCATCGACAGCAGCTTCTATCTTTGTTAAAGCAGGCTATTGGAAATCAAACTCATGATAAGCGCACGACCCTATTACGTTCCCTTCTCATCCTTGATATTGACCGGTTTCGCCAAGTTAATTTCTCGCTCGGGTACATGTCTGGCGATCTCATTTTGGTAGAATTGGCCAATCGTTTGCGGGCCATACATGGCTGTGACCTTGTTGTTCAATCAGGAGATGATGAATTTGTTCTCCTTATATATGCTAATACCCATGATCAGCTTTCCCAAACCATTCAAAGTATCCAGCACGTCTTTGTTACGTCCTTCATTGTAATGGATCAAGAATGTTTTATTACAGCGAGTATGGGTGTGAGTGCTGTCGACATATCGCTAGCTACGATAGAACAAGCCTTGCATCAAGCTGATCAAGCTCTCCTAGCCGCTAAGCGTTCAGGTAAGAACAAGCTTGTCACCTATAATTCCTCACACGTGCAGCGGTTTTCTAATCAAGTTCAGATGGAAACTGAACTGCGGAAGGCTATACTTGAAAATCAACTCATCCTATACTATCAGCCACGTCTTGAACTCTCCACCGGAAACATTATTTGTCTGGAAGCGTTAGTGCGCTGGAATCACCCGAAGCACGGCCTAATTGCTCCTAACGAGTTTATTCCGCTTGCTGAAGAGAGCGGTTTGATTTTGTTACTTGGTGAATGGGTGCTCCGCGAGGCTTGTCTCCAAAAAGCGAGATGGCTGGAAGCCGGCATTTTAAACTATCAAATTGCTGTTAATATTTCACCTTGTCAATTTCAAGATGAGTCTTTTTCCGATAAGGCCATTCAGATTATTGAGCAAACCGGTATCGACCCTGCCTTTTTGGAATTTGAAATTACGGAAAGTTCCATTATGCAAAATATGGATATAACCGTCGCGGTGCTGGATAAGTTATGTAATAAAGGGATTTCGATCTCGATCGATGACTTCGGTATTGGCTACTCATCACTTAATTATTTGAAACAATTCCCTATCCATTGTCTGAAAATAGACCGTTCTTTCGTGAAAAATATACATAGCAATAAAGATGATCGGGCCATTACGAATGCCATTATCCATCTTGGCCATGCACTTGAGGTACAAGTGGTTGCAGAAGGCGTAGAAGAATGGAGCCAACTTGAAATATTGAAAGAAACAACCTGTACGACGATACAAGGCTATTTATTAAGTCCTCCTGTTTCCGCTTTCGACATTGAGCAAACCTTTCATAGGAATAACAACAGGCCGGTTATGATTTCATAACCGGCCGTAAGCTTTGGCATAGCGTCTCATTTTGGCAAAAATACGTTTATCGCTCAATCTTCGAAAAATATAGGGATCAGGACTCGTATTTACCTCGAGAATCCATGGATGCAGCTTATCGTCCAAGGCGACATCGACACCGATCTCCTTAACCCCTCTATATCGTTTATTGATTGCCTTCGCAACCCGTAACCCCAGAACATGCAGCTTCTTGACATACCTCTTCCGTTTACTTGCAGGCAAATACGTGTGGAGCAGCGTATCCACCGGCTTCAATGTTCCCCCATTGTGGAAATTAGTAACCACTTTTTTCGGATGGGCTACTCTGCCAATGACACCTGTTGTCTCCCACTTCTGAAGAGGCGTTTGTTGAACCATGATACGAAGATCGAACCGGTTTCCTTTGTATTTGAGCAGATGAATCCCTTTCTGTACTAAATAATTCCGTTTTTTCGTCTTTTTACTGATGGATGCATACATCTCATCAAATGTTTTAAACTGTCTCAATCGAACACCAGACTGGTACGAATAAGGCAGTTCAGCCCCCTCCTCCGCTAGTTCCACTCGGATAACACCGTTTCCAAACATGCCTACATTCGGCTTAACATACACCATCTTATATTGGTTAAGCATTTCCCTTAGAATTTCTTGATTCATTCGTTTGGTGGTCGGAACATACTTACGCAGCTTGTGCTTAGATTCAATTGCTTTCGTTTTGCCAATTTTGCTAGTGACGTACCTAGCTCTACTAAGACGGACCGGTTTCTTTGAAGTATTTTTCATGTTTTGCCTCCAGCTTCATTCTATAGAAGTCGGCCAAAGATTGTGCTGTGGCCTGCCAGCTGAATTGCTTTATGACATCTTGCCGCGCCTGTTTAGCTAAACCCTCTGCCCATTCTTTCCGTTCGGCCACTGCCACAATACTTCGCGCGAATGCGCGAGGATCTCGGAATTCTTCGATCAGAACCCCGTTATGTTCATGCTGAATAACCTCTTTAATTCCCCCAATATTCGATGCGATAACCGGAAGTCCAGAAGCCATCGCTTCCACATTCACCAATCCGAATGCCTCATGCTTTTGTGAAGGACATACGAAGCAATTCGCAAGTCCGTATACTTCATGTATCTTACGATGCGGTATATTGCCTAGAAATTTCGTTGGCACTCCACGTGTATTAGCCTTCCTTTTAAGCAGCGCCTTAAACCCTTTACCTTGCTCGCCCCCAGCAATCAACAACTTCATCCCAGGGATCGATTTTCTGGCCAGATGAACAGCACGAATTAAAATAGGGATGCCTTTGCGTTTGATAAGTCGGCCGACATAAAGGACTTGAAAACCTTTACTGCTAACCCGATACTTTCTTCTTAAACGTCTCCTCGCTTTCTCCGACATAGGGCTAAATCTAGCCACATCGGTCCCGAGGTAAATCTTGTGAAGCTGATTTCTCTGTTTAGGATACAGTCTTGTGAGCTCCTGTTCGAGTGAGCTGCTATTAACTACAATCCAGTCCACTTTGTTCAAATGCTCGGAGCATCTGCGAATAGATGCATAGGGCGGCTTCACGAACGTTAAGGAATGTAAGAATAGAGATACTGGTGTTTTCGGAAAATGGCGTTTGATGACGGCAGCATAATGGGGTCTGTTATCGACTTGAATCCAATCAAATTTCTTTCCTTTGGTTGCCTTAAGCACTTCCTTCAAGTACGTACGAGAGCTGCCCGTTGGTACTCTTATTATCGTAAGTTGACCTCGGTGTGAAATATTGCTGTACCTAGGATGATGCCTCGAAACAACGGTAACTTGATGCTTTTTGGCAAGCTCGCGTGCAATGGAATAAATGCAAATTTCGACGGAACCACCTAGGATTGGCGGTACTGGAATTTGTTCAGGAGCAATGATTAAGAGGTGCACGTCTCTAATTCACTTCCTTAGGGCTAGCTTAATGACTACTTATTAACCCGTACCTATTGTATGAAGCAAACCGTTCATTGGCGACAAAATTAAAAGAAGAGGCTGTTCCCAGATTAAGATCCGGAGACAGCCTCTTCTTCCATTACAACACTTATGGAGCGCTAGTTAAAAAATTAGCATTTGGGTTTTTCTCGATCGAAGATCGCAGCGCATACTCACTCTCGAACAAGCCTACGTAATTCCCTTTTTTATCTTTTACCAGCTGTGAATTAATGCGGAATTTACTTGGATCCAGTTTCTCGTCTACAATCCAACGCGCGAACTGGTAGTTCTGGCGCTGTAATAAAATATCTACGCCATATTCGGATTTCATCCGATGTTCAAGCACTTCGAATTGCAGTTGACCGACCACGCCAAGAATCATGTCCTCGAAACCAATCGTAGTAAATACTTGAATCATACCTTCTTCAGTCAATTGATCAATCCCTTTGAGGAACTGCTTTTGCTTCAAAGCATTCTTGATCGACACTTTGCTGAACAGCTCCGGAGAGAAAGTAGGCAGCTCGTCAAAGATGACCTCTTCCCCTTCGCTTAGGGAATCGCCGATACGGAAAATACCGGGATCAAACAAGCCAATGATATCGCCTGGAAATGCCTCTTCGACGATGTCACGGTCTTGCGCCAAAAATTGCTGCGGCTGAGCTAACTTAATGTCTTTGCCGAGTCGCACATGTTTCACGGACATACCACGCTCAAACTTTCCAGAAACGATACGCAGGAAAGCCACACGGTCGCGGTGAGCTGGATTCATGTTCGCTTGAATCTTGAATACATAGCCTGAGAATTTCTCTTTAGTAGGCTCTATGACGCCTGCTGTGCTGTTGCGCGGCTCAGGAGGTGGCGCAAGCTGTAGGAAGTTCTCTAGAAACGTTTGAACACCGAAGTTGTTCACAGCACTGCCGAAGAAAACAGGTGTGAGCTCGCCTTGCAGCACTTTCTCCATATCAAACGGATCACCGGCTATATCAAGAAGCTCGATATCCTGGCTTAATTGTTTGTGCAAGAATTCACCTGCAATTTGCTTCACTAATGGATCATCAACACCATCCACTTTGCGCACTTGAATATCTTTGTGATCTTCACCTTGGTACAGCTCCAATTGTGATTTCCCGCGATCGTAAACCCCACAGAACTGCTTACCCGAGCCAATCGGCCAGTTCATTGGATAGGAACGAATGCCGAGAACTTCTTCTAACTCTTCTAGGAGTTCAAATGGGTCGCGACCCTCGCGGTCCATTTTGTTAATAAACGTAAAGATCGGTATTCCGCGCATTCTGCACACCTGAAATAGCTTCTTCGTCTGCATCTCGACCCCTTTGGCTACGTCGATCAGCATCACCGCGCTATCTGCAGCGGTAAGTGTTCGGTACGTATCCTCACTGAAGTCTTGGTGACCAGGTGTATCTAGAATGTTCACGCGATGCCCTTCGTAATCGAACTGCATAACGCTGGACGTTACTGAAATACCACGCTGCTTCTCAATTTCCATCCAGTCGGATGTCGCGTGCTTGCTAGCCTTACGCCCTTTGACCGTTCCGGCTAAGCGAATCGCGCCTCCGAATAACAGCAGTTTCTCGGTTAATGTTGTTTTACCCGCATCCGGGTGAGAAATAATCGCGAACGTACGTCGCTTAGCGACTTCCGTTGCGAGAAGTTTATTGAGTTGCGTTGTCATCTGTTAGATTATTCCCTTCTTATTTTACATATAGGCTTACTATGAATCAGGCTTGAACTTTCTGCAAATCAATACTCCAATTCGCTTCATCTAGGAAAGTTCGATTGCTAAACTCTCGGCCGCGTACGACGACCTTATCGGCAAATACTTGCACATAGATGCCCTGTACTTTATGCTTGGCTTCTTGCTGGTAGGCGCGGTTAAGCGTTCTTCCAACAGAAGCATTGTGGAAATAATGGAATGTCTCCTGCACATAATGCGGCGTCCCATTCTGGAAATCTTGGTGGCGATGCCCGCAAAACACGAATACATTCTTATAAGGCTTTAGCGTCTCGCGGAATTGAATCGCACGGATTAATTGATGCGATTTACCGTCTGTGCCATTCGGCGGAAGCGGTTGATGCGTCATCACGAATAGTGGTCTTCCTGGTTGATAGAGGCTTTTCACCCGTTCTTTGAACCATTCCAGCTGTTCATCGGAATACCAGGCTCCTTCACCGACCTCCGGCTTCTCTTGCACATAAGCTTCTTGTGAAAGCAGCAAGATGGAGTGACCCTTGGTCGTAAAATCATTATAAAGTGATTTGTAGCCAAAAAACTTCTTGAATGACTCTCGGCTCATCGCATCACTTTTGCCATTGGGAACGGTTGCTTGATCCCAGTTATTCGCCTTATTAATCCAGATCGAGTAATAATCGTGATTTCCCATGTTCGCATGAACGGGTGGAAGTTTTTTGTATTCACTTACAATGGTACGCAGCTCCTTATAATCTCGTTCCGTTCCTGTGTCCGTCAGATCGCCTGTTAACATGATAGCATCAACAGGACCGTCGAAGTGTGTAATATCATCAAGCGCTTGCCTTAATTTCTTACCCGTAAGTGCATCACCTATACTGATATGAAGGTCGCTTAATATAAAATAGGACATAAGGGGACCTGAAGGCAAGGGTTCTGCCGAAGATGGTGTCACGGATTGAGAAGGCTCTGGTTTCACAGATGTTAAGGAGGGCTGAGCATCTGGAATAAACTTTTTCTTAACCATTTGACTAAAAATCGCACTTAATCCAACGAGCGCAGCCCCTATTGCCAGCAGCCATCTGATAAAAGCTCTTCGTGACATATAAACACCTCATGTAATGAATAATAAGATTTACTCCGTAATATTTATTATACCACAAAAAAAATCCAACAGGCAGAGTCGCCAGTTGGATGTTACGCTTGTTACCTCAAGGATAAACGGCTTACGCCGTCCATAACGAGCGCGTTTGACAAGGTTGATGGGAAGCTAGGTTAATACCTAAACTTATGCTTATCAACTATGTTAAAACCGTTGTTTTTTGAACGGCTTCCCAATCAACTTCACCTTCATTTTGACCGTTAATCGGCCACCACTTGAAGCCGTCATCGCTTAGAAGCTTCGTTGCTTCTTCAGGCCCCCAAGATCCGGCTGGATAGTGTTTCAGATCTTCCGTCTTCTCATTCCATGCTGCTGCAATACGATCCACATAGGACCAAGCAAGCGCCACTTCATCCCAACGGGTAAAGTACGTGGAATCTCCACGCGTTGCATCATACAGCAAGCGTTCGTAAGCTTCCGGCGTATTGATACCGATCTGGCAGCTTTGACAGAAATCCATCGCTACTGGCACGATGACGCCTTCCGATCCCGGCTGCTTTGCATTCATTTTCAGATAGATGCCTTCCATCGGATTCACACGGAAGACAAGCAAATTCGGCTCCAACTCATGCTTTTTGGCCAAATACACATTATTCGGAATATTCTTAAATTCTACAACAACCTCCGTCGTTTTGACTGGCAGCCTTTTACCTGTACGAATGTAGAAAGGTACACCTGCCCAGCGGAAATTATCCACGTGAACTCTGGCCGCGAAATAAGTCTCTGTTGTTGATTGCGGATTCACCGAATCTTCTTCACGGTAAGCTGGCAATGCTTTGCCTTTGGACGAACCACTCGCATATTGACCACGAACCACATTCGCACGAACATCGTCGCCGGATTCGAATAAGCGAAGGGAACGCAGGACCTTCACCTTCTCATCTCGGATATCTTCAGGATGCAGACGGCTAGGCGGTTCCATTGCCATCATCATCAGCATTTGCAGCATATGATTTTGACCCATGTCGCGCAGGGCGCCAGAGTGATCATAATAACCGCCGCGTTCTTCAACGCCGACAGTTTCGCTTAACGTAATTTGAATGTTTGCTATGTATTTGTTATTCCAAAGTGGTTCAAAGAAAGCATTCGCGAAACGAACGAACTCAATATTTTGCACCATTTCTTTGCCTAAATAGTGATCAATGCGGTAAATATCTTGCTCTTCAAATACTTGACGAAGTTGTCCATTCAATCGCTCTGCTGAAGGCAGGTCGTAACCGAACGGCTTCTCAATCACAAGACGGTGCCAGCCTTTGGTTTTGAGCAATCCGCCTTCACTTAAGTTATACGATACGTTACCGAAAAGCTCTGGAGCCAGCGCCAGGTAGAACAATCGGTTCCCGCCGGTCTGATATTTCTCATCCAGTTTGGCTGTCAGTGTATTAAGTTCATGGAAACCATCGACATTATTGATATCCAGTGACATGTATTCAAAACGCTGTGCGAATCGATCCCATTCAGCCTCATCCGCCACTTTATAACGGGCAAAATCCTCAATCGAATGCTTTACATCATCACGAAATTGTTCATTCGTACGAGGTCTTCTAGCCAAACCAACTACCGCAAAATTTTCCCCTAACTTTCCTTCACGATATAAGCTATAAAAAGCAGGAAACAGCTTTCTTTTCGCCAAATCGCCCGTTGCTCCGAAAATATAAAACACAGCTCCACTCATCTATGCATCATTCTTTCTCTATTAGGATTAGTTAATATGCTTAGCATACCTAAAATAGTCAAGCTATTCAACTTTTCTGAGAACTTTCTGTCATAACTTTTTCTTATGAGTAAATAGACATTCGTCTATACCGAACCGCCCGGCTATGAATAGGCTGAAAGTACACAATAACACGGAGGTGCTAAGATACAATGCAGCCTATTCATCCGATTACTGATAAAACCTGTCGAAGCTTATACGGAAAGCCTGTTCTTATTTTTTTAAACGATGGCTCCGAAGTCTATGGCGTATTAAGTCGTATTGAAAAAAACAAGCTGATCCTGAACGATGATGCTACATCAAAGCTAAATTCGTCTACAAAGAAAACAAAAAAAACCATTTCCAAATCAAAAACAGTTAAAACGAAGACGAAACAAGCAAAGCCACTAGATCAAACTTCATTCTCGGGTACAGTAGATGAGGGGTATTCTTCCTTTGGCCTTCCTCTCTTAAGTTTCGGTGGCGTTGCCCCTGGCTATCAAGGTGCGATCGATATTCAACTGGAAAACATTGCAGCTATGTTCAGTGAATGATGAAAGGGCTGTGGATGAAACCATCATCTGCAGCCCTTAGTCTTATCTTCTCAATTTCTTACTCATTTTATAGCAGCTAAGCTCAGGAATAAACGACTGGATTTCGTAACCTTTGCCTAAGTAAAATCGAATCGCTTTAGGGTTGCTTTCATCAACAAAAAGTTCAGCCGTCAAACAGCGTTCACTTTTCCCGTACTCCTCAGCGACCTTCATAAGTTCATGCCCCCAACCTCTCCCTTGCTCACGAGAATCGATGGCTAACATATCAATGAACAGCACACGCGATTTGCGAATCATTGTGATGAATCCGAACGGCTGTTTGTACCCTTTGGCAGTAACAAACGTTTTATTCTGATTCAGTCTCTTCCGTATTTCTGATAATGTTACAGAACTACCTGTGTCATACAGTCTAGAAAAGGGTACTAACTGTTCAACGACTAATCGATGAATAGCTCGATCGTCAATGGAAGCCAATCGTTTGCGTATCACATGGCACCGCCTCCACAAGAAGCAATAATGCTATCTTATGTTGGCAAGGCAGCAAATGACTCAGCTTGATTTGGCAGCTTTTTTACTGTTCTAACAAAGCAAGTACCAATTTACCCCAGTCCCTACGAATGCTATACTATAATTAAGCGAAAATGAGGTGATCTCCATGATTTATGCGTATCCCCCAATCATGGCTTTGAACAGCTATCAAACCCATAAAGACTACTACCGAGTAAGCGCGGTAAGCGGTATTACCGGCGGTAAATCAAATACCATTCGTCGACAACTTGACATGCCCTTTGAAGAATTAGCCTACAAACAACACGCTCAGTCTGCCGCGAAAGGCGTAGCCGAATTTGTTCAATCTTCGCAGAACGTTAAACAATCGGCACAATCCTTGGTGGAGTCTAGACTTCCTGCTATTGCCTACAAGGCAACAACCCTTTCGTCAGAAAACGATAGCGAGTCCATCATTGAACCTATACGTCAATTCGTACATACATATAATGAATTTCAGGACAGTTTGCGGGATTCTCCCGAGTATTTGAATCGCTCACTTCTCATAGGACTAGAGCAAGCCGCTAAGCCCTATTCTCTGAAAGAGATTGGGATAACAAAGCTGGATAACGGAAGTTTAAAGCTCCAAGAAGATGAACTTCAAGATCAGATTAAGAACCATTCTAGTTCTACGTTAAAAAGTCTTGGCAGCCTAACAAACTTCGCCGTCACACTTTCGAATTCAATTGGACAATTACAGCAATTGCCTTCGGAATCGTTGTTCCAAATGTCACGTTCACAGCTTAAGCCTTACGGCCAATATCGATCTCATCTCCAATCTTATCTGCCGGTTCCGATGAGTGGACTTCTGCTAGATGTTCAGATGTGATTGAAAATTCAACATGTCTACATTTGCATCGTGAATACAAAAAACGACCCTCGAGTGAGCTCATGCACATGCATGCCCACCCAGAGGGTCGCTTTCTTTAGAATAGCTTCTTACCTAATACATGATCAAGTGGGATATATCCGATCACTCTACTATCCATACTATTATTTCGGTTATCTCCCATCACGAAAATATGATCGGCAGGTACCGTCCATTTCTTGTTTCCATTAGCTTTCATTGCCTCGTTAATGTAAGGCTCGTCAAGAAGCGCGCCGTTACGGTACATCTTGTCGTCCTTGAGCTCCAATTGATCTCCCGGCTTACCAATTACCCGTTTGATCCAGACATGTCTATCATCGCCCTTGGTAAATAAACTGATCAATGGGCTGTCTAATAGATCGTTCTTGAATGTTCTCTTAAGATCGACTCTGGAGTCGATAATAACAATATCCTCATATTTCGGTTCATAATTAAACGTATGAGAAAGCTTTGATACATACACGCGTTGACTGTCATGCAGCGTCGGATCCATGGAATGTCCCATAACCTTCGTTGATTGGAACACGAAAACACCAAGAAATACGACTAAAATAAACGAAATGGCAATGGAGCCAAACCAACTCCAAATTTGCTTTAATAGATTCATTCCTATCGCTCCCTTGTGACTAAATGCTATTCAGCCAAACCATGTTTAAAGGCATAGATGGCGGCTTGTGTTCGATCTTCCACACCTAGCTTGGCCAGAACATTGGTGACGTGAAACTTTACCGTCTTCACACCGATAAACAAATCATCGGCTAGCTCTTGATTGGATTTACCTTTAGCAATCAAGCGTAGCACTTCCATTTCACGATCGGTTAACTCCTCATGCGGCTCTGCTGCCGGCTTAGGCTGACGAAAGCGATTCATGATCTTGGAGGCGACCTGAGACTCCAGAATGGACTGCCCTTTAGCGGCCGCTCTTATCGCTTGAGCGATCTCGGAGGCGCGGGACGTTTTGAGCAAATAGCTGAAAGCCCCAGCTTCAATCACTGGATACATTTTCTCATCATCTAAGAAGCTCGTCAACACAATGACTTTGCAATCCGGGTAAAGTTGCAGCAGCTTCCTTGTCGTTTCGATACCGTCCATGCCTTCCATGACCAAATCCATGAGTACGACATCCGGTCGATATTCCTGTGCAAGCCGAATGCCATCTTGACCATTGCTGGCTTCCCCGACCACTTCAATACCATCCTCTGTGCCTAGAACAGCTGCTAGTCCGATCCTGACCATTTCGTGGTCATCGACAAGTAAAACCTTAATCAACGCGTCTTCCATTTGCTACTCCTCTCGTTAGAAAACTATTTTTGCCCTGCCATCTATGGTTAAAAGTTAATTTTCCACAACATATTCAGTGGTAGCGAGGATAGGCACACGAATCTCAATGCGTGTACCTCGATCAGGCGCCGTAATGATATCCACAGAGCCGCCGATTTCATTAACCCGCTCCTTCATGGACACTATACCATACGATGTAAGCTTTTTAGCATCTAATTCAAAACCGACTCCGTCATCGCGTATCGCAAGACGAACACCGTCATGACGGTGCAGCAGCTTCACTTCCAGCTTGTTCGCCTTAGAATGGCGCAGAGCATTAGAAAGCGCCTCTTGTACGATACGGAACAAATGATCCTCAATCCCCTTATTCAAGCGGATATCTTCGTCCATATCCCAAGTAATCGCCATGGGCACTTTTGCCGCAAGCTCCTTCAGAAGCTCAACAAGTCCTTCGGACAGTCGTTTCCCTTCCAGATGAATAGGTCTTAGATGCAGCAGCAAGGCTCTCATTTCCGATTGGGCAACAGATGCCATCTCCTCGATGAGATGAATTTGCCGTTTAGCCTTCTCGAAATCCTTATCCAAAGTCCGCCCTACTGCTGTTGCCGTCATCGATATCGCGAATAATTGCTGGCTCACCGCATCATGAAGCTCTCGCGCTAATCGCTGTCTTTCTTCAATAACCGCAGACAGCTTTGCTTTCTCCGCAAGCTCCGCATTATCATTAGATAAGCGCTGTAGGGAAGTAACCTGCTCTTCCCACCGCTTCATAATACGGCCTAACTGATCACCCAGTCGCCCGATTTCATCTTCACCGTGTTGGAAGCCACCGCGGGCAAACGTTCCTTTTTCCAGCAAAATCATCGTTTCCATCATCGGTTCAAGCCTCCGAGTAATTCGGTTGCTATTCCAGAAGCCATACACAGCGCCAATGCCGCCTATAACCAAAATCGCCATAAATGTAAATTTAACGCCCTCTTGCCAGCTCGTAAATGGCACAATCAGATTGCGCGAATTCAAAAAATAAATGATCGCGCCAAACACAACGAAACTAAAGATGATCGATTCACTCATGCTGCGCCATATCATATTCGTTAATCGTCGTTTATAGCCGTCCAATTGGTAATGAACCTCCTCGAGATCTTTACGCGTGCCCAAGCGCACATTCTCACAATACTTTAATCTTGATATCTCCTACGATGTAAGAAAGCACAAGTTTCACGCGGTGATCGCAATGTTCATAGTTAGGGGACTGCCAAATCAGCTTATTCATAACCCCGGACTCACGCTCATTCGCAACTTGAATCTGCCCAAACGAGATGGAAGCCGTCACAGCGACACCGATATCCTCCGGCACTTTGATATCTACATCTCCTACTACGCCTTGCAGGATGACCGTGGTTTCCTTTTGCTCCAAAATCGCAAGTGAAAGATCAATGTAGGTTTCTCCAATAATGTACCAAGTTGAACTGTTGCGTAAAATCCAAGGCTCACGGCCTAAACGGACGCTATCCACCAATTTCTGCTTCTGCATATACGTGTCGTCTTTGTGTACTTGCTTCGATCGTATGAAAAACAAACCTAGCGAAATTAAAACAATAGAGAACACAATGGTAATGTGATCTCCGAATAAAATCACTGCCCCTATGCCGATCAGTACATAACCTTTGCGCTCTTTGCGTGAACGGACCCGATGAATGCCTAGCAAGATGAGGATAATGGCAAGAATGGGGAAAAAGCCTATCGTATGATCTAGAAGCAAAAAAAGACCGGCTCCAATCAGCACTAGTGCTGTATTGCGGTTACGGTTGCTTTTAGTTTCTTCTCCCATCGCTGCACCTCCTCTGGCTGACTTTTAAATTAGTTCATATAGATTCCTAGCATACCATAAGAATGGACGACCTCCAAGATGCAAATCCTTGCGCGGCAAGGCTTCCGCATGAATCATGGAGGTCAAGAGCTCCTGCGCCTAGTTATTAGGCGCTTGAGGGATAACACGCGACTATTTCTTGTCGCGTGGGTCGGTGTCACCGCTGGAGCGATGCTGCTGCCAATCCTGCTGGAACTTGCCGCGCAGCGTGCGCAGCTCCTGCTGAAGGTTGCCGCCGGCTTCCTTCAGCGTCTCTTGCGACAGGCGGCCCGCTTCGCGGAGCCCCTGCAGCGCTTCCCGGCCGAGCTCGCGGCCGGTCACTTCCAGCTCGCGCCAAGTGTCGCGAGCCTCTTTCTCGTGCAGACCGCTGCTCGGCGGCTGCACCCCCTCGGCTGCGTGCCCCGCACGCAGCCCGCGCAGTTCATCCGCGAGCGCCAGGCACACGTCCTGGCTGCTCGCGTACTGCGCGCGGTAGTGCTCGCAAGCGGCTTCCTCGCGCTGCTTCTCTTGCAGCGCGAGCCGCGCGAGCTCTTCATCGCCGGCGCGCATTGCCAGCTCGGCTTGCTCGCCGCGCAGCTGCGCCATCTCCTCTGCGTTCACACTGTGGCGTCGCAGCTCAATAGTTCGCTGCAGCGCCTCCTGATAGCGCTGTTCCAGCTTTTCTATCACGCTGCTACCCTGTTCATGATGATCGAGCTTGCCGGCCGTTTCTTGCCATGCAGCTTCTGCTATTTTGCCAATCCGATTCAATATGCTCATGAATTACACCCCCATTTTCTTATGTTTTAAAATTCATTTCGTTTCTTCAATAGATGAATACCGTACACCACTAAACATACAGCGAAAGCAATGGCGATGAAGCCCGATAGTTTAATGGTCAGTATCAAGCCGCCTAAGCCGGCGAAAAACCAACCAATTTTCTTCCCATTCTTAATGCCTACATAGCCTAATCCAAGCATAGCTGCCGGGAATAAAAATCCCATAAAATGAATATGACTGCCAAATTGATGCAGGCAAATAAGTATACCTGCTGTGATTAAAACCAAAGCCAACCCTTTCGATCGATCCATACTCATTCTGCTTACCGCCCCTCACGTGTTCTTCATGCTTCTATCGTACCTGAAACAGCTAAACGTCAAAACGGACTCGCGACTGTTTTTGTACCTAGACCTAAGTCCAGTACCCTCTAAGACCTCCATCCATATTTTGGCCGTTGTCCCACAAGGCCTCAAGTGCTAAACTATTTGAAGCCGAGTCCGGTGCACAGACAAAGTGTCGGTACGGGGGACGATTTACATGGGGTGAATATTTGCTCTTCATCGGAGCAGACTAGGGAGAACCTTCTTCCCGAACCCGTCAACTAACCTCGAAGGCTCATGAAGGAGGATTACCAATTGCATACAATTACTAAAGGGTTAACTAGCCTTGCTGTGTCTTTAACAGTGTTGGCAGGAGGCTTTCTTTCCCCATTTACGGCGAATGCCGCAGAGATGGATGTGAAAGTGCAAGTCAATGATAAACTGGTTCAATTTCCGGATGCTCAGCCTTTTTTGGATGAGAATCATGCTACCCAAGTACCGATTCGTTTCGTAACGGAGAAGCTTGGTTATGAAGTAAAGTGGCAAAAAGAAGGCGATGAGATCAAGGTCACGCTAAATAACAGCAAACATTCAATCACCTTAGTATCTGGACAAAAAGAAGCTGAAATCGATAGCCACCGTGTCGAGATGGACACACATGCGGAATTCCAAAATGGACGCGTATACGTGCCTCTTCGTTTTCTAAGCAAAGTATCCGATATTCCCGTTCAGTGGGACGCTAGCAGCAAATTAGCTATTCTAAGTAAAGATGGCAATAAGTATGCGCCAGATTATGAATTGTTTAAATCCACTGCCTATTCAGCAGATCCATCTGAGAATGGCGGCTACGGAGCTTTTGATTATATGGGTAATCCACTAAGTATTGGAACCGTTGCTGTAGATCCCACCGTGATTCCTCTAGGATCTAAGCTCTATATAGAAGGTTATAATTTCAACGGCTTACCTGTAGGCGGCATGTATGCTTACGCGACAGATACTGGCGGTGCAATCAAAGGCAAGCGTCTTGATATCTTTATCCCAGGATCCAAGCAATCTGTGAAGAAGTTTGGTATCCAAACCATTAAAGTGTACAAATTATCCAATTAAAACGGCTGAAAAAAAAGCTGGTTTCTGAGATTTACTTCTCAAGAAATCAGCTTTTTTTATTTAAGGTGGAAAAATCAGAAAAGCTGCTCTCCCATCATATAGTGACGAGAAGAGCAGCCTGCAGTTACTTAAACTTGATTTTTAGGGATACCATTTAAACTTGGGACGTAATCAGGTGCCTCGTTGCTCGATAGCGTTTGAGCTTCTTCCATAAAATTAGCGTTATTCTGCTGATTATTTTTCTTATCTGCTTTGTTATCTTCGCGGTCATGCTTGGGATCGGCGTCATTTTTGGGCATAGCGTTCACCTCCATTGTCTCATAGTTAGTATGAGAAGGTGACTTGCATTTTATCCCAGTTATCTGAAACTAGCGTTGCTCTTTATATGACTGAACTACCTTCGAGGTTTTTTGTTTTTCTTGCCGCCATATGCTCCATTAGGAATGCAACATACGTTTCGTCCCGAACTAACCAAGCGGCATAATCCCTTTTGACATAACGCTCTGCCTCTTCGAAAGTAGAAAAATGTTGGTTGGATTCGACCCCATCCACATCGACTTCCCATCTGTCTCCCGAAGGAAAAATAAACACTTGTTGTTCATTTCTATTCTCATAAAGTGATCCATAAACAGAATTTTTCATGTTAAATGTATTTTTATTCGCATCCGCGCGAATGGGTTCCATCGGGAATGGCTTCGCTACGTACCACTGATAGGCTTCTTCTGTCATAGAGCAACCGGAAGCTTTAGCATGGCCTCCTCCTCCATAAAGACCCGCAATTTCCGAGACATCGATGTGATCGTGAATCGTTCGAAAGCTTATCTTTTTACCGCCCATATTCATGATTGCGATGTAATCCAGATGAGGATTTTCTTTGCCTAGAGCGTTTCCAAGTTCAGAATGATAGGATTCCGCATGAACGATGCCTACATGATGATCATCGATTCGGGAGTGGATGATTTCCCTCTTTTTTCTGCGCACATAGCGTTCAATTTTTTCTTCTTCCATATCCAAAATTTTTTCTTCAAAGGGATCGAATGCAAAGTTCTCGCTTTGCTGAATGCGAGCCACCATTTTTTCCTCAAATTCTTCAATGGAAATTAAATAAAAGAGATCGTTTAATCGCTTAGCCTTGATATAGTCATTCTGTTCCCATTCCCAGGTATCATACTGACGGACCAATTCGACGAATTCATCTAATCCCTTCATTGGCTTCAACAATCCGTTCTGGATCAGATACTCATAAAATAGAGAAGTTGCAGAAGCAAGTTTTCCATTTTCATACGCAATCTGAACCATTCCCCACGAATATTTGTTTAAATGAAGCGAGGTTTTATGATGATCAATAAGTTTTACTTTTCCACCCGATTTCGCAAACTCGTTTAGTCCTAGTTCATTCGTTTCATCCACGGATAAGTCGGTGATAAACAAATAGTTCTTTTTTCTTGATTTTTCTAAAAAGCGTTTTACTTGTAAATTTAACCCTCCGACAGAGTTATATCGAATTTCTACCTTTTCACCAAATGTTAATCGAGCTATTATACCGCAACCTACTCCATCCAGATCATTATGAGTATACAAATGATACAAGGGCACACCCTCCTGTTAATGATTTCCATTAAGGTACCCTTGATCAAGTCACTTTATTCGGTGTTAATGGACAGAGAAATACTCGAAATGGTCCCATAACTGAAAACGGCCCTATGGTTTTACCAAAGGTACCGTCTGTTTTTATCTTTAAAAGAAATCCGCTAAATAAGTAGTCCGTCGCGGAATGGCATCTTCCAACCGGCTAATAAGTTCATCAGTCCCTTGAAGACGCTCGATTCGGGCCATGAATCCGGCTTTCTGATAACCCATGAACAAAGCCGTCAACGTCTGTATGTTACAGCTAAGTAGTTGGTCCCCTGAAGGTATTTCATCTTCAGATAACTTCGCTACGGTGGCCGCTTTCCCATTGTCTGTGAACTGTAACCGATAAATGCCTTGGTTCCAATCCGCATGCTTGTCTGTAATGTGTAGATATATGGATTCCGCCCCATCGCGAGCTTCATACACATACTGCGTCAGAAAAGCTTCTACATCTACAATTCTTGCCGAGAAATAAGTAATCTTTTCTTGTTTGAACTTTGGATCATGCACTAGAAACGGAAGTTGGTCATCTACTGGTGCATTCACTTCCACCTTGGTTATCATCGAATCATGATCAGCAATGAACTTCCATATGCCACGTCTTGCTTCCTCGTCAAGGAAAACCAACTCATGGATGGTCGCTACCGTGTCCTTTACCTGGTAAAATACATAACCCCGCTGTTCCCCTTGAGCGTTCTTGTAGACGGCAGCTGTGCCCTTTTTAAATTTCAAATAGCGATTATTCCACCAGTCCTCATCTCGCTCCATCATGCCGTTGTATGCTTTTGCAAACTTAGCGTAGATTGGATTCAGGATTTCTCCGCTTTTGGCTACACGTAAGATCGAACTGCCCTCAGCGGCTTGGAACTTGGGAAGCTTATCTACAGGGATTTCATATTTCAAATAATCCACGTATGTTTCCCAGCCATATTTACGATAAAATTCAAACTTAAACGGCGCGAGAAAGGAAATGGTCTGCCCCTGCTCTCTCATCGCTTTAAGCGCTTGAACCAGAAGCTGTCCAACCATTCCATTACGACGGTACTCAGGCCATGTTGCTACGCCCGCTATACCGCCCATCGCAAAGCTCTTCCCATTTAACCAAGTCCGGAAGTTAAGTACCGTGAGCTTTGCAGCCATAGCGCCGTCAACGAAATAGCCCCACACTTGATTAGGATCTGTAGAGGCTATCCGCTCTGCCTTTTCCTCTGCGGTAAGCTCATATTGAAAAGCAAATTCAGATAGAGAAAAGCTCTCCAGAAGCTCCTCTTGTCGTAAAGTACGAATTTCATTCATCTCAAATCACCTCATTTAGAATAGATGAGCTTTTAACAAAGTTGCTGTTAGAACTGGCTTTCCTCGGGGCGTAACACCATGAGCATCGGGCTCTAACGTAATGGCAATCGTATCATAATTATTCGGATTAAATGTGTAATATAACCCGCCTGTACCGTTATCGGTGCTCTTGCCTGTATCTGGAATGCGGTTTAACTATTCAGTCTCAGCTGTTTGACCCGAGGTACGATTTTGCTTTTTGCGCAGCAAGTCGATGACGATATTTCGTGTTAATGATGCTGACTGGTATATCACTTTAACCAAAGTAGTGGCGTGTAGGGCAAATGTCCAATCAACGAATGCCCCCCGGTCATATGCTGTTGTATAGGGATACATCCTACAAAATATACACCGGAGGGGATACTATGTCATATGCAGCTGATTGTGGAACTCCAGGATACGGAAGTTCAGTAGGAGTCGTTCTTGTCCTGTATGTTTTACTTGTCATCATCCTTGCCACGTTCTACTAATGGAGTGAATTGCCTCACACATTGATCTAGTATAAAATGGCCTACCATCAATGACTTCTTACCGGAAGTTCAGCGATAGGTAGGCCATCTTTATTGTATAGGATAAATAATTACGCGTTCGTCTTTTAAGAACCCCTTACCTCCGGCAGGTAAGTAAATCAAACAATCCGCATCTTTGATAGAAACCATAATACTGGACTTATCAATACCTGATGGCTTAACCTTCAAACAACCGTTGTCCACATGAGTCGTTCCTCTGACATAACGCGGATAAGCAGAGCCTTTATTATAATCAACATCCAACTGAGCCGTGATCGCTTCCGGATAAGGTGAGTGACACCCTGCCATCGCTTTAATCAGCGGTTTGGCAAACAGCTCAAACCCGACGAATGAGGCGCCCGGATTACCGGACAAAGCTAACAGCAATTTATTGTTCCATAGAGCCGCACTCGTTGGAGTGCCCGGCCGCATGGCTACTTTGTTGAACAACAGCTTGCCCTCAAATCGTTCAAAGACATCAACAAGAACGTCGTAATCACCAACGGAAACACCGCCGGATGTGAGGACTAAGTCGACTTTTGGGAAAGTTTCCTGCAGCGCCGCTTCCACCTCTGTCACATCATCCGAAAGCGCCTGCATGATAACCGCAGATCCACCAGCAGCTTCCACCTGCGCCGCCAGCATGTAGCTGTTACTGTTGCGAATTCGTCCCGGCTTTAGCGCTTCTGCCACATTCAGCAACTCAGAACCTGTTGAGAAAATGGCGACCTTCGGCTGTCGATATACGGATACATCCGAGTAGCCGAAAGTGGCCAAAATCGCCGCTTCGCCAGGCCCAATCCGTGTACCTTGCTGAAGTAATATATCCCCTAAACCGATTTCACCGGCTATTGGGGTTATATTGCTTGCAGCGGTTATGTTTTTTTTGATACTCACATGATAGGAGCTTGTTCCCGCATCTTCAAGGGAATCCGTCATCTCCAGCATAACGACAGCATCCGCACCACCAGGTACAGGGGCTCCCGTCATAATACGAGCAGCCATACCAGATTGGATGGTTAGCTGAGGAACCGTTCCGCTAGGAATTCGCTCTATCACCCGCAAAACAACAGGAGCATCTGGTGTGGCCTGTTCAATATCTTTTGAACATACGGCATACCCATCAACACCTGATCTGCGAAAATGGGGCACCGGATGATCGGCAACTATGTCCACGGCCAGCCTTCTACCGAAAGCGGAAGATAGCGGAACGGATTCTATTGGTGTGTGTTTAACATATTCGAAAAGTAGGCTTCGGGCTTCCTCAACCGAAATCACTTTGCGCCCAAACTTAAGCTTACTATCACTGCTCACTAGCGTCTGTTCCTCCTAAGCTTAACCGCCAATTTGCGACATCCGGCGAAGTGTTGGTGTATGGGACTGCTCTTCATTCATTAGTGCCTGGGCCATCTCATGATTTTGTGGTTTGATATCCAAAGCGCGGAAGAACAAATCTTCCATCGCAGAGTCATCTCCGATATATTTTCGCACATTAAATTCATCCGACCAGTATAGACATGGCTTCACATTGCCATCCGCTGTTAGTCGCAGACGATTGCAGGTCTCACAGAAGTGATCGCTAATCGGATGTATGAGGCCAAATGAGCCTAACGCTCCATCAATTCGAAAGTTCTGAGAGGGACCATTTCCATAAACCGCGTCCGAGGCAGACGCATTCCACCCCTTCGATTTACAGCGATCTAAAACCGTGGTCAGGGATAAATAGCGGCTTTTCCAATCTTCGTCTTGATGACCAATTGGCATATATTCGATGAACCTAACCTGAATAGGACGGTCAATCGTCATTTGCAAAAAGTCTTCAATTTCGTCATCATTAATGCCTTTCATCAAGACCACATTGAGCTTAATCGGGGTGATGCCCACGCGGTAAGCTTCTTCAATGCTAGCCAGTACACGATGAATATCCCCGCCTCTAGTTATCAAAGAGAACCGATCCGCTTTCAAAGAATCCAAGCTAATATTAACACGGGTTAACCCTGCTGCACGAAGCTTTTCAGCCCTCGAGGCAAAGTAAATCCCATTCGTAGTCAGGGCAATATCTTCAATGCCAGGAATTTGAGAAAGCATACCGATCAATTGCTCCAAGTTTTTGCGCACAAGGGGCTCACCACCGGTTAATCTCAGCTTACGAACACCAAGTCCTGCCAGCACACGGACAACTTCCGTAATTTCCTCGAAAGTTAACAGCTTTTCATCCGGTTCAAATTCCATTCCTTCTTCAGGCATGCAGTATACACATCGCAGATTACAACGATCTGTAACAGAAATTCGCAAGTAATCGTGCATCCGTCCGAATCGATCCATAAGCAGCTTCGGCATAGGAGTTCACCTTCTCTCTATGTACATTATGGCATAAATTATAACAAAATCCTAGATTACTTATCGAGAACTATCTGGAAAAACAACTTCTATGGTAGATTAGCTAACATTTGCTCGTATTCTTCCGGAGTATTCACATTAGTTACGAAATGGGTAGGGATATTTTGCTGTTCAAAGAAATCATTCTCTACAGGCTTCCAATTCATATCATCGAGCAGCGCCATTAAACGATACTGCTTTTGTTCCAATAACACCTCGGCTTCGGAACCAACCAATCTTGAATATATGCCATGGAGTGGATGAACGCGACCGTCCAACACAGGGATAACAGCATCCAAATTAGCTTCTTGGCATAAAATCACCATTGCCTTTGCCGCTTCGGCAGAAATAAAAGGCATATCACAGCCCACAATCCACAGATGCTGCTCTGATGCGATCAGAGAGGCGGCATGGATGCCGCTTAAGGGCCCTTTTTGTACATATTCGTCAGTGATACATTGTACGTCAATATCGGGAACCGAAGACAAGTGAGGCAGCAAAACCTCAGGTTCATTGGTTACGACAATGACTTGCTTGCAGATGCTCGACATTTCCTTCAACTGCTTATGAAGCAAGGGCTGTCCTTGCACGGGGAGAAGCGCCTTTAACCTTCCTCCCATACGGCGATTAAGCCCCCCGGCAAGAATAACGCCAGTGATCATACTGCAAGCTCCGCTAACCGTTTAAGGAAGGATTGTTTCCAACTTGCCGATAATGCTTGTAAGGCTGCAATATGCTGTGCAGCTTCTATATTCGTTTTTTCGTGATACTTGATTTGGTTGGCATAGGCGACAGTCACACCCGCTTCATCTTTGGAGATAAGTCTCACTCGAGAGTTCTTAGAAATCACGCCTTCTGTAAGTACCCTCAAATAATAACCAGTATAGCCGGTTTCCTGGACTTGGAGGACGGCGTCCACCCAATCCAAACGTTTCGCTAGTTTATGACAAGGTTGACGAGGCTGCGACACCTGAACGATTACGTCACCAATGGCGTAGGTGTCACCAATGCAGACCTGATCTTCGAGCAGACCGCGTACCGTTAGATTCTCACCGAACGCACCTGCTTCCATCTTCTGACCCAGCACTTGCTCCCAGTGTGCGTAATGCTCTTCCGGGTACACACATAGCGCTTTGTCAGCTCCGCCATGCACCGTTAAATCCGCTTGCCCATCTCCATCCAACTGTGTCTTCGATATATACAAAGATGAGCTGACCGGATATTTATAAATACCCGTGACCAGCTCTTTCCCTTGATAAACGATTGTTTGTGGTAAACCAATGTTAACCGATACGATTTCCATCGCAATCCTCCTCATTTCCGAGCAAGTTTCTTAGTATTCACTATACCAAAAACCTCCTGGAAAGTCAGTTGCCAGCTTACGTAGGTACAAGTAAATCACGCCTTTGATCTATCTACCCATGCATCGTTATCGTAGCCTCTTACTTCCCAGTAGCCCATGTGCTCCTTCTCGATGAGCTCGATCCCTTGAAGCCATTTGACGGATTTGTAGGCATACATTTGAGGAACGATTAGTCGTACTGGGCCTCCTAATTTTTGTGGAATGGGCTTACCGTCCATGAGCACAGCGACCATAATATCATCCCCGTTTGCCTGGCTTAGGGACAACGCATCTGTATATACCTTGTCGCCTGAATAAAACTTCACATATTTCCCTGTGGCTTGAACACCAGCAGCAGCTAATAACTGCTTAAGCGGGATGCCCTCCCATGTACATTTGTAAACGGACCAGCCGGTCACACAGTGGAAATCACTAACCTGCACAGTCCGCTTCAGCTTCAAGAACTCTTCCCAGCTCCATGCACTGGGGTTATCAACCAGACCGGATATCGCGAATTTCCACGTATCCGAGGAAAAAGCCGGAATTTCCGTCACCGTGTATATACGGAAATTCCCTTGTGCTCCTCCGCCTACAACAGCAGCGGAGTCCGGTAGTGGCGTCGGCGGCGGAAGCATCCGGTTGCCGTCGGTTGCGATATATTCGGCGGTCGTAGAGCCGCCGGTATCGAATGCGCCTTTCACCCAGCGGTAAAAGGCGGGACCGATCGCGATCACGAGCAGCAGTCCTGCGGCTATCCGCAGGAACGATGCGCGTGTGATCGGCGACTCCTTCAGCGCGGCGATGACCGCCTGCGCTGCTGTGCGCCTAGCCTTGGCGTCCTCTGCCGCCACGGGGGCTGGGTTCGGCGCCGCTGCGATAGCGCTGGCGGCGGCTGGGGTTTGGACCGCCTGCGCGGCGGGCGGTCTTGCCGTGGTAGCGGCTTGATCGAGCCGCTGCTGGCGCTTGAGCCATCTGCTGCGCGAGATGGCGTGATACAAGGCATACGGCACTCCGACCCAGGTGAGCAGGTCATGCACGAAGAGTGCCGAGTTGTTCAAAGCCGGTGGCAGATTGCGGAACTGCCACAAGATCACCCCTGATCCGGCCCAGCCGATCAGGAGCGCCAGGACGAACACCAGATTCGCGCGTTGATTGCGGCGCGCGCGAATCTGGTGCCAATGCTTTCGAATCATCGGCGCGTAAAGCGCGATGAGCAGAATCGATGCGACACCCAAGTAAATGTGAAGCTGCTTGATCGTCACACGGAAGCTCCCTAGATCTCCCCTAATCGCACCTATACTCAGCATGATGCCCGTCACAGTTAGCAGTAACAAAATCCACGCATTCCAGCTATGAATAGCATTCAATCGCTTCCCAAAAGATTGCTTCAGCCAACCTCTTTTTGAATCCATACCCTCACCACCTTCATTCATTTACGATCTTTACGTTATTCCTATCATAACGTATAAATATTAAAAAAAGCTTACAAATTCGCTAATATTCTCATTGTTATCAACCTAAAGAAATCCACAAACTCCACTTACATCGTGGCGATGGGGGCTAATTATACATAATAGACTACCTAATTAAATACTTATAGACTAACAAAAAAAGCCCTGCACCATTACATGCCAGGCTTCCAAATCATTAAAATTAGCGAAATCAGAGGCAAAATTGTACCTATTGTCCCGTAGATATCCCATTTCCTCGATACCTGCCGATACGCTGCCGTTTGCTCCCCTAACCGCAGTGATTCTTCACTATAACGGATCATTCTTCTTTGCAGAGGCAGTAAAATAGCCAACCACAATACCCCTGACAGCGAGAATAAAACTAATGATGCCGTCACCCAATTCCATTCTCCAAGAGAATAACCTAATTGAAAGGCCATCATATGCCCCGGAATCAGAAGCAGCAGAATTCCTGGCACAGTGAACACATAGTCTGCTAACATAATATTTTTAACCGTCAAATGAATGGTCATTAGATCTTGCTTCCCATAATGAGCACGAACCTTCCAAAAAGCAGCGGTGACAATATTACCCAGAAACAATACAGCCCCTAAAACTTGTAAGAACAACAACATTCCCACCCACATCTTCATCTCCCATTTAACATAATACTAACCTCTCGTTCGTTCCTCACTATTTAATACTCTTTTTTTTTCTTTCTTTCTTTCTTTCTTCTCTTTACTCTTACTTTCTTCTACTTGCTCTTACTTTCTTCTACTTACTCTTCCTTACTCATCCTTACTCTTCCTTACTCTTATTTTCTTCTACTTACTTTTACTTCTTCTTAGCTCTTGTCTTCATTCCAGCCTATCGTACCCTTGTTCTTCCGTTTCGCCTAATTCTAGGTCACCTCTCACTTCCTCCATCCTCCTTGACTCATGCTAGCCCTTCATTACCTTAATCTTCCTTCAACATCCCAGCCTCCTACCTCCGCCTTCCTTCTCGCTTAATTCTACCCTCTCGCTTTCTTCATCCTCCTTGCCTCATTCTAGCCCCTCAGTTCCCTCATCTTCCTTGCCTCCAGCTCTGCCATCCTTCTTCTTCCTTCTTACCTTCATTCTAGCCTGTCGCAAAAGGATTGTAAGGTGAGCAAGGTCATGACCCATTGGTGACCTAAGTCACGATGATAAATCCCCTCTCTTACAAACGGTACCCAGGACTAACAAGCAAAGTTGTATTAAGTACCACAATAATCAATCAAATCAAGCGTTATCTCTGCGATTGTTGCATAAAATCAGACCGTCTAAAAAAGCGCTTTCATCAGATGTGAACTGGCTGCAAAAGGGAACGAAGGTGTTTCATCCAGAGCATCTTGTTCGAAAAGGGGCAGCACAAATACACCCTCCTAGCCTAGCCAGGTACCTGGCTATTCGTTTGAGGTTCTGCGCGACACTTGTCATCAAGGTCTGCTCTTGCACACCTTTTCGTCCCCGGAACCGGCAACGGCGAAGCCCGTAGAGTTCTTTGGACTCTGCGAAACTTCGCTCAATGGTTTCCTTGCGTTTAGCATAAAGTTGTCGGCCGACCTCGCTTTGTGTGTGTGCGGTCACATGTTCCTTGTACACTTCCCATACGTGTCGTCCCATTTCGCGACGTTCTTCTGAAGCTGTACATTGGCCAAAGAGTGGGCAGTTCTTGCATGTTTCCCCCTCTGTGTGATATATCTTCTCCCCTGTTCGCTTCGTCGTGTAATAGATCATCTCCTGGTTTGCAGGACAGCGATAGACATCTTTGTCAGCGTCATAGGTAAATTGTTCTTTAGAAAAAATTCCTTTACGAGCGGGTATTTTACGCGGCGCAATCACACCCATGATGCTCATCTCTTCTAATTTCTTGCACACGTACGCACCCTTGTATCCGGAATCTAGTATGACGGCTTCAATGTTTTCCTGCCAGCCAAACGTTTCTTGCTGGCGCTGTAATCGGTCAATGTAAACCGTAGAATCGTTCACATTTCCAGGGGTGACAAACGAATCCGTGATGATGTTGAATTTAGCATCAACCGTCCGATGCTCCAAATAAAAGAAACCTTCTGGTTTTCCTTTACGTTTCATATAACCACTGTCCGGATCCGTTTTGCTTACTATGTGACGTTCCTTTGGCCGTTCGGATGAGTCCGGTGCCAGTTCTTTTTGCCCATGTTTCTTGCGTTCTTCATTTACCGCCTGCTCCAGCTCTTCTAGATAAGCAGAGGGCGCTTTGGCGAGTTCTTGCATCGTGTACTTGTTTATATTCGCACTCGCCTGCATGTGAGTGGAGTCTGTTACAAGCAGTCTTCCTGCAACCATACGATGGGAAATTGCCAGTCGAACAACTTCATCGAACACATCTTGAAACACACTGCCCGGAAAGCGGTGGTGCCGGTTCCAACTAATGGTGCTGTGATGCGGAACAGGATCTCTTAGTGAAAGACCGAGGAACCAGCGATAGGCGTTGTTGACTATGATATCCTGCTCTAGCTGCCGCTCCGAGCGAACACCAAATAGATAGCCGATCAGCATCATTTTAAACAATCGAATTGGGTCAATGGATGGTCGCCCGTGAGTCGGATGATAGTAATCCTTTACTTTATCCGTGATAAAAGAGAAGTCAATATGTCGCTGAAGCAAGCGAACGAGATGGTTATCTGGTACCAGTTCATCCAGATAAACCATTTCGTAACTCATCTGAGGATTTTCCTTATCGCTATGCAACAATACGACCACCGCTTTCTCTTTTTATTCCTTATATTATACTACATTACCGCGTTAATTTGATGATGATACTATAAGGTACTTTTTCGACAGGTTGATAAAATACAACAATTCTATAAAGCCAAAGTGGCCGGTTAGTATGAATTAAGCCAGAATTGTTGTACAACATACAACATCTCTGGCTAAGAAGTTAGTATCCAAGGAAATTGTTGTACGCCGTACAACTTAACGGCTTACAAGCAGAAAAAAGCAATCATACAGGCATCCTAATCTTCCCCGCCTCTCCCTCTCGCCTAGAACCAAAAGAATACCCCACCCGCGAAAAAAACCACAAGGAAGGAAAATCCCTCTTGCGGTCCATATGCGTTTCACTTGCATCTATATGCGGTTTATATGCGGTTTATATGCGGTTTTCCTGTTTTATAGACTACTTGAGGTCTAATAACGCTCTACTTGCGGTCCTTTTCAAAAATGCTCTATCTCTTGTATCCTCTTTCAACCATACCCCACTAATATATCGGCAGCGTAAACCAGAATCGGCTGCCATTCCCTTTATCACCTACATGGCTATCAACGCCAATCGTTCCTCCATGCAGATGAACAATCGATTTGGCAATCGCAAGTCCGAGGCCCGCTCCGCCGCTTGCTCGAGTTCTTGACGGATCGGCACGATAGAAGCGATCGAATACCTTACTTCTATCCTCTTCATCGATCCCTTGACCATGATCCTGAATATAAAGCTGCACATACTGCTCAGAGATCTGTTCAACTTTAATTTCAATTGTCCCACCAACAGGAGAATGCCGTATGGCATTATCCAAAATATTGGAAAGGACCCGCTTCATTTCCTGGGGCATGATAGCCACCTGAGGCAATCGATCAGGCAAGTCGACGTCGACTTGCAGCTGTTTATCCTCCAACTGAAAAGCCAAGCTTTGCAAGCCGTCTAGCAGCAAATGATCGACATGATACCGTTCAGGAACAAATTCTGTTCCTCCCGCATCCAGTTGTGATAACTTGAATAATTCTTGAATAAGTCCGTTTAATCGTCCTGTTTCAAGGCGGATGGTTTGTAGATACCGCGCAAACGTTTCTTTATCTTGAATGACATCATCCTGCAAAGCTTCAACGAATGCTTGAATAGATGCCATTGGGGTCCTCAAATCGTGTGAAACATTCGCTACGAGTTCTTTACGGGATGCCTCAGCTGTTCGCAATTTCTGAAAGCTTTCATTCAGCTTGCCCGTCATTCGATTGAACTGGTCTGCCAGTCTTTGGAACTCAGCAGGTCCAATCTGAGGCACTTGTCCCTCAAATTGCCCTTCCGAAATGCGAGTCGTTTCCTCTGTAATCGCATGGATGGCTTTCTCCAGGGGTCGCGTCATGAAGTAATGTATGAGCATCGACACACCCGCTGCGCCAAGAGTTACCGTCGTCAACAGGATGACGTCTTTCCATCTCAATAACATATATTGATAGCATATAAACAAGGATAGCAAAATAATACTCGTGCTCACCCCACTCGCAATGAGCAAATAAACACGAAGCTTCATGATGGCTCCCTACCCTCAAATTTATAGCCAATACCCCATACGGTCTTAATGTATCGCGGCTGAGAAGGATTTGGCTCAATCTTCTCTCGCAGTCGGCGAATGTGGACAGTAACTGTTGTTGTATCGCCGTAATAATCGATATCCCACACTTTACTCAGCAGCTGATTGCGTGAAAATACTTGCTCCGGGTGTCCCGCAAACAGGTGCAGCAGCTCAAATTCCTTCACGGTAAGCTCGATTTCCTTCCCGTTCACCCTAACACTCCGGTGCAGCACATTAACCTCGAGCCCCGGAAACTTCATGATATGCGCAGGTGGCACAGTGCCTGCCCCGTTAAGCGCTTCCGCTTGGCCGCGCTGCTGTCTACGCAAAATCGCTTTCGCTCGCAGCACCAGCTCGCGCGGCGAAAATGGCTTCGTCAAGTAGTCGTCTGCCCCCATTGTTAACCCCATAAGGCGATCCATTTCATCGCCTCGAGCCGTCAACATGATGATGGGCACATCCTGCTCGTTGCGAATTTCTTCGCACACTTGCCAGCCGTTCTTACCCGGCATCATGAGGTCAAGAACAATCAGCTGCGGGCTGTGGAGCCGCCATAAGCGGATGGCTTCGTCGCCACTCACCGCCGAAACAACCTGGTACCCCTCTCTTTGCAAATAGACGGTGCACACATCAATAATATTCGTTTCATCATCCACCACGAGAACGAGTGAACCCATACGGCATACCTCCTCAAGCATTCATTCTATTATACCGCAGAGCATTGAAATGAAGCTTACGTATGTATTACAAAAGTATTAAAGCTCCCCAAATTGCGGGGAGCTTCATTCCTTTACGTTTGCAAAGCAGCCTCTATAATAGGCTCCTCTTTTTTGTGATTAAGCCTTCGAATATATCGCGTCTGAGCAATACCGGCTATGAGAATGATGGCAGCTAAAACAGCGAACATCATCTTCCCGCCATAGTGACTGAATAACAAGCCACCCAGAATAGGCCCAATGGCGCGCGATAGCTGCCAATTCATACCGAACACGGAGAAATACCAACCTCTATGCTCCTCTGGCGCTATAACGGAGATCACCTTCTGAATGTGGGGACCATTCAACATTTCACCAATGGTAAATAAAAATTCAACAACAAGTAGTATAGCGAAGAAAGGAACAAATCCATAACCTAGTGACACAATGGCAAACAACAGATAGGATGCAGCGACTACCAAATAGGCCGAAACGTGCTCTGTACGCTTTGCGATCCATATTTGCAGTGCAATAACAATACAGCCATTGAAGGTAATAATCGCAGCAAAAACAGTCTTATAATTCTCAAAATTCTGCTGCAAATGCAGTGGGAACGTTGACTCCACCTGTGCATATAACAACGATACCGGCATCGCTAGAAGTGTTATCCAAAGGAGCGGCTTATGATCCCGCCATCTGATTTTTGGCTTTGTCTTAGACAATTCCTGCTCCGCGGCGCTCTTCATAGGCAATGTCTCTGGAACCTTCAAGACGACCAACCCTGCGTAAGCAAAGAGAGCTATCGCGCAAGTCAAGAATATAATTGTTGGATTCCAGGTGAATAAAAGCAGTCCAAGCAGCGGTCCAAATGCTGAACCCATATTTAATGCTGTGTGGAGCAGAGCAAATACTTCGGCTCGTTTCTCCTGTGGGACAACATCCGCAATCTGTGCATTGGCAGCTGGTCCAAACATAGCATGGCCAATGCCGTTAATGATCGAAATGACAGCGAATTCCCAAACGTGACTGGCAAACATATAACCGCCAATGGCAAAGGCTTGAATAATGAGAGCAGCCAGCATCATCGGCTTCCGTCCATAACGATCGCTCAAGCTGCCTGCATACAGATTCACGAAAATTCCGCATAACGGCTGCAATCCGATAATCAACATGGATAAGAAAATAGAACCATCAAGCTTGTCATACAAATAATAAACCAAATAGGGTCTCATCATAAATCCAGCTAATGAAGTTAGAATCGTCCCAACGACTCGAACCCATATCGCTGTATCATACTTGCTAATCAATGAAAACAAAGGGATCCTGTGCATATAACCTCCTAGATGTTATTGGTCTTCTCAGTTTAGGGGTATTTGGACAAAAGAAAAAGGTAAAATCTCGTTATATCGGATTTCACCTTTTATGAATAATTACCTATATAGTTATCCGCCAATACGAATTTTGCGGTATGTATCGATAAACGAGAGGACATCAACTCTTTTCCCCCTCTTTTTCGCGACTCTGGCCATTTTCACGAGTGTTGTCCAGAATTCATCTAGAACAGGAGATTCGAATTCATTTTCTTTAGTCGCTTGTGTAAGGTTATGTTTATTTTTATACGTCGTGCCCTCATCCGAAATGAGGTACTGAATTTGACTTTTTTTCCATTGCTCCCCGGTTACATAACTTACTCCAATTTCGCGCATTTTTTTGCGTACAGAAGTTACAGGACGAGATAGTTCTCTGGCAATTACAACTGGAGGACACTCAGAGGAAAGGCGAATCAACTTGTCCAATTCCTGTGTGGACCAAGGTTTTTTAGTCATTAGAATAACCCCACTTCGTAAAATGAATGTTTCGTTTTGCCTATTAATGGTTACTAACAAAAGGTATAATAAGAGAATACCAACGAAATGTTAAAGAAGTATGAGTTAACCATAATGAAAGTATGAAGACATAACTTTTTCGATAATTTTCCCTATTTTATGCCCTTTGAACTACGATTGGGTGACAAATTAGGACTTTATGCATGGTAAACTTATCTAATGGAGAGTGAAGGACTATGAAACATCATATTAACGGAGCCGAACAGTTCGTCGAAGAAAAAGGGCATGGAGCACCGGTTATTTTATTGCACGGCTTTCCATTGGATCATCGCATGTGGCAATCGCAGATAGATGCTTTGTCAGGGAACTATCGCGTCATTACACCAGATTTACGTGGCATGGGCAAGTCTGATGTACCCGTATCGAATATATCGATAAACCAATATGCCAATGACATTTTAACTTTAATGGATAAAATGGGCATAGAAAAAGCCGCACTTGGCGGCTTCTCCATGGGAGGTTATGTGGCGTTTGCACTTCTACGCAAAGCTCCAAAACGTTTCACAGGTCTTATATTGGCTAATACTCGTCCTGAAGCAGATGGACAAGAGGCTCGTAAGAATCGTTTAAACATGGCCGTCTCGCTATATGAAAAAGGGTCCGTGGTGGCAAGAGATGCTATGCTGCCTAAACTTATTACCGAACCATCAAAGCAAGAACATCCTAAGCTCGTCGATACCTTGAGTATGGTGATGGAATCGATGCCAGCAGAGGGACTTGTCCATGCTTGTCTTGCCATGGCATTCCGCGAGGACTCCGTCGACCTGCTTAGGTCTATCTCGGTACCAACTCTAGTTATCGCCGGTGAACAAGACCCGATCGCACCTCCGGATGTCATGAAGAAAATGGCCGACCAGATTACAGGCGCCAGCTATCATGTCATACCAGCTGCCTCACATTTGACGCCAATGGAAAAACCGGAAGCATTTAATGCGCTGCTGATTGATTTTCTGAAGGGCATTAAAGCCTAACCAGCTGGTCCATGACCATCACGGCTGCACCAATCGCTAAAGCTTCCTCACCAAGCTGCCCTTTGCTGAAGACAACTTGATAAGCGGGGTAGTAGTAGGTCTTCCGAATCGCTACCTGCGTAGCGGTTTGGAAAAATAACTCCCCTCCCGCAATTAACGGCCCCCCTAAGATTACCTTTTCGGGGTGTAATATATTTAGCAAGTTAGCTAGTCCAATGCCAAAATAGGTGGCAGCCTCCGTGATGATCTCCACAACAAGGGGATCATTTTTTTTGAGCGCCTCCAATACATGCAGGTATGTGACCTGCTCGGGGTCATCAACCAAATGGGACAACACCGTGGATCGCCCCTGCTTTAATGCAGATCGAGCCGCCTTCTCGATGGCATACAAAGAAGCATACGACTCCAATGCTCCATAATTGCCTGACGTATTCCGATGGGGAACACCATCCGTTTGAATAATCATTTGACCTACAGAGCCTTCCATATCGACGGCACCATAAATAACCTTTCCTTCCGAAACCATGGAGGAGCGCAAACCAATTCCAGCATGAATATAGAGCAGATGCCTAAAGCTCTGCGTACGTTGATGCCATGATTCCGCTAGGATGGCCGTGTTAGCTCCATTATCCAGCAGTGCAGGAATACCTAGCTCCCCTGTTAGCTGCCTGCAGATCTCAACATTTCTCCATCCTTTTGCTGGAAAATAAGACGGCTCTAAGATGGTACCTGACAAGCGATCTACAGGACCAACGGCACCAATCCCTATTCCCAGCACTGATGAAGAATTTATGTGGTGTGCGGCTATTATCCTTTTTACTTCTTCCACGATAAGACGAATCAGCACATCCGGCGTCATCTCAGCCGTCATCGTCCAGCTCTTAGCGTCCAATTTCTTCATTCCCAGATCAACAAGAACGAGCTTGGACAATGTTCTGGATATTTCCAAACCAAATACATAAGCATAGGCCGGATTCTTTTCATACAGAATCGGCCTACGCCCACCTGTTGAAGCACCGAAACCAGATTCAAGGATAAGTCCTTGAACCGTCAGTTCCTCCAAAAGCCGCGTCAACGTAGATACTGTCATCCCACTTTGCTCTAACAACTCCGTTTTGGAAACTGTTGTTTGACGACAAATTCGCTCATAGATTTCTTTGGCCTTACGATTCGGAATTCGTTCCGTTATAACATCTACGTTCAAAGAAGCAGCCCCCAATGATAATCTTTCTCATATATTTCGCCATTGGGAAGCCAAAATCCTTCCTTGTCTTCCCCTTATTCCTTCGATCCAATCATGAGGGTATAGCCCATATATGGATGATATTTATTGACGAGCTCATCGTATTTTGCAGTGATTTGCCAAATGCGTGGATCCATAAACGATTGCTTATCAGACAAGTGAACAGGATCTGGATGTTGAACTTGATCTTCGAACATCGTTAGCGGAAAAGGATGTACCCCTGAGAAGTCCACGGGGTCAAACCTGCTCTTTTCTAACAGCTGCCGCCATTCATCCATACTATATATTTTATTTACCCCATAGAAGCTGCACAAGGCCCTATGAACTCCTGGTGACATCTCTTTGATTCGGATGACTTCTCGATCATAAAGCTTACCTTCAGATTTAAGCACCCTATAATACTCAGATACTGCTTTCTGAGCATCTGCAAAATTCGTCACTGACTCCACTAACACAACATCAAAAGTATGATCTTCAAAGGGTAATTGGCATACATCCCCAACCATGAATTCCACCTGTACCCCCTGCTTCTCAGCTCTTATGTTCGCTTTCGCAATCATTTCCGGACGAATATCGATCGCTGTTACTTCGCATCCTTGCTCGGCCAGGAAACATGCCGTTCTTCCAGTCCCGCATCCGACCTCAAGCACACGCTTCCCTTTCTCAATGGGATACTTCTTCAATTGCTCAATCGTTTCTCCGAAACCCCCGGGATGCGCATTGCCCACTCCTAATTTGGCTAACATATCTAAGTACTCGATAGCACTTACACCTCCACAATGGCAAATCATTCTCTTTTCTACCATATGGAGGGCTGCCACCTCATGTTCAGATTCTTGAAGTATTTTTGGAAAAAAAGGCGCTCGCCTAAAAGCGCTTGTTTCAATTTCTTTTAGGCTAAAAACCCAATCAATTTATAAGCTCTCCCCATACGATAATATTGTCTCTCCTTCACAGAGAGCATTCCTTGAGATGGGGGGTGACATAAATGGGTGTTGCTGCTGGTGCTGGTGCTGGATATGGCGGTGGATATACTTCCGCTGCTGCTGTTCTCGTATTGTTCATTTTGCTTGTAATCGTAACTATGACTTACGCTTGGTAATCATGAAACATGTGGCATAATACCAAAAAATAAGGAGCTTAGGTTCATTTAAACCTAGCTCCTTCTACATAGAAAAAGAACGGCCGCTAAATCCAGCCGTCTTTACATTTTATCAAATTATTTTTTGTTTGTTGCCAAGAAAGCATCGAATTGTTTTTGTTTTTCTGCAATAATCTTATCGACGCCGGCTGCTTTTTGTTTCGCCAAATACTCGGCAATTTTTTCATCTGGATCGACTGAACCTGTTCTTATTGCTGCTTCGTATTGCTTGCTTACGTTAGTTACAGCAGCGATTTCGGTTTTTACCGGTTCCGCATCAAATGAGAATCCTAGACCAGGAGATTTAACGCCTTTGGCATTAAACTCTTTAAATAAATCCCATTTCTTCGGATTTTCATTAGACATTAGGTAGTTCAAGAATTGGTTACCAAGTTCCCATTGCGCACCTGGGTTATAAGGATGATTTTTAGGATCTATTCCAGGCGCTGCATCAATGATATTGTCTGATTTTTTGACATAATGTTTACCTTCGATACCAAAGTTGATTAAGTTGTTCAAGTATTTATCGCTGTGTAAAAGTCCAATTACTTTCATTGCTTTATCAGGATTTTTAGATGATTTTGAAATGGCCAACATCGCGCCGGAAGCATCGCCTGTCGTAATCGTAGGTACTGTCAAATCGATTTGTCCAAGCTTAAAGCCGACATAACCTTCCATTTCGGCAGCTTTACCTGGCTTCAGACCTTCAGCCCACATAAATACTTTTCCTGCTTTTGCTTGATCGGCAACGGTTACCGTACTTGTAGCCGCATCTTTATTCACATAACCCGCCTTAAACCACGAACGAGTAAGCTTCATAATGTCTACATATTGAGGAGTCTCCAATTGATTCAGAACTTTCGTGGACTTATCCGTTTTACTAATCACGCCCGGAATAGCTCCATCGCCCAAAGCATCCCAATCCAAGCCGTCAAAAACACCATTACTTGTAGCCGTCATAAAGAAAGGAGTAATCGCAGGCTCTTTTTCTTTAATCACTTTTAACAACGGTTCTAAATCAGCCCATGTTTTTACTTTAGAAACATCTAATTGATATTTATCGACCAAATCTTGACGGTAGACAACGCCGCGTGTTGCAGCCAGTTCCTTGTTTGTTGGAATTCCGTAGTTTTTACCATTAATTTTGGAACCATCAAAGAAAGCAGGATCAAGCTCTTTCTTAAGTTCAGGAGCATTTTTATCAACTAGCGGTCCAAGATCTAGGAAAGCGCCCTTTGCTACATTGATTGCATATCTTTGCCATGCAGCTGTGAAAACAATATCGGACGGTTCACCTGAGGCGATCATCAAGTTTAATTTATTATCCCATTGTCCCCAATCAACTGCGTTAATTTTGAGGGTAACGTTCAGTTTATCTTTTAAGTATTTGTTAGCCTCGGCTTCAACCAATGCAACATCTTTCTGTGGGGTTCCAGGAAACATAAGCTGTATTTCAGCCGTTGGTTCATTTGCTTTTGCTGTTGCTGTTGCAGCGGCAGATGCTGCCGGCGCTGGCGTAGAAGTCGTGCTTTCCTTCCCACAACCCGCGGCTACCATACTAAGTGCTAACAAAGAAACCAAACTTATAGAACCTAAATTCTTTTTCACTAGTAAACCCTCCCAATTTTTTTATATATACTAACCGGAGTTATCCGGAATTAGCCTTTCACAGCACCGATGGTCAATCCTTTAACAAAATATTTTTGGAAGAAAGGATAAGCGAATATGATAGGTCCAATACCCACTACTGCCATTGCCATCCGCAGTGTTTGCGAAGGGAGATTAACTACAGCACCCATTTTCGATAATTGGTTGGCAGCATTCTCATTCGTAGTTAAATATTGAATATTAAGCAGCGTTTTATACATTAAATATTGCAAACTTATTCCGTTGCCTTTCGTGATAAAGATCAAGCTGAGAAACCAGTCATTCCAGTAGTTCAAAGTATTAAATAATCCGATTGTTGCGAGCACCGGTAGTGATAAGGGAAGGATAATTTTATAAAATATCTTCACTTCACTCGCACCGTCAATGGTTGCGGATTCAATGATAGATTCAGGAATGGTCGTTTGAAAAAATGTCCGCATGATAATCACAAAAAATGGCTGAAGAAACAAAGGGATAATAAGTGACCAAACCGAATCCTTAAGATGCAATAAATTCACATATACCAGATACCAAGGAACCAAACCGCCGTTAAAGATCATTGTTAAAAATATGAAAAGTGCAAATTTATTCCGATGTCGGAGTTCCCTTCTAGATAAGGGATACGCATAAAGTGCAATTAACAGCAGGCTAAGCAAAGTTCCTACAACGGTTACAAATATCGTCACCCCATAAGCCGTAATAATTTGAGATAATTGATTATAAAGAAAACTGTAGGCATCCAGACTGAACTTCTCCGGGTAGAATTTAAAACCGTTCGCAATCACCGTATTCTCATCCGAGAAAGAAATGCTAATGACCAGAAGTACCGGAAGTAGACAAGCTAAGGATAAACAGATAAAAAACAGATGCAGCAATAACTGCGATATTTTGTATTTCGCCATTTTGATCCCCCTAAAAGTTACCGATTTCTTATTCTAAAAGAGTGCGTTCTCTCGGCTAAATTTTCTCACGAGAACGTTAGTCGTTAATACTAAAATCATCCCGACAACAGCTTGATAAAGCCCTGCAGCAGAAGACATTCCGATATCACCATTCGTTTGGAACGTTCTATACACATAGGTGTCAATCACGTTAGTCGTTGGGAAAATCGATCCTGAATTTAATGGAACTTGGAAGAACAGCCCGAAATCCGAATAGAAAATTCTACCGATAGCAAGCAAAGTCGTAATGATAATTATTGGATATAATAACGGAATCGTTATATAGCGTACTTGATGCCACCTGGATGCCCCGTCAATCGTTGCAGCTTCATAGTAATCACTGTCAAAACCGATAATCGCAGCAAGATAAATGAGTGAGAAATAACCTATGCTTTTCCATGTATTCACAAGAGGAAGTATATACGGCCAGTATTTGTTTTCCGAGTACCAATCGATGGCTTCAAATCCTAGTGGAGTCAAGATCGATTTATTGATAAATCCATTTTCCACCCCTAAGAAAGCAAGAACGATATAACTAACAATGACCATTGATAAGAAATAAGGTAAGAAAATAATCGACTGATACATTTTTCCTGCAATTCGACTTTTAACTTCATTAAACAAAATAGCAAGACCGACACCGAACACAAGATTCAACAAAATAAACAATGCGTTATAGAGCAGTGTATTGCGGGTAATAACCCAAGCATCTGAGGTGCTGAATAAAAATTTGAAATTTGTCCATCCCACCCATGGACTATGCAAAATTCCATCGGTATAGTTCACGTTTTTAAAAGCAATAATTACACCAAACATCGGAAAGTAATTGTTAATGAGAAGAAATATAACACCTGGCATAAACATAAGATAAAGCGCTTTATATTGCAAAATATGACGAAGGCCATCGTTCTTTTTACGAATACTTCGTTTTACAGGTTTTGCAGGTACTGTTATACTAGCCTCCTGGTTCATTTGAAAACCCTCCTATTATCCGGCAAGCTTTACATCTTGCATCTTCTATTGCTTATTATAAGGTGCAGAATCTATCTACTCTACTGGTAACAGTGACTTATCAACTTGTGTTATTGTGACATAAATAAAAAACTCTTTGGCTATAAAACCAAGAGTCTTCCTTTTTATTAATTATACTTAAGATTTACTCTTTCGAAATTCCTGTGGAGTTAATCCGACATATCTTTTAAACATTTTAGTAAAATGAGGGATATCACCATAGCCAACCAAAGAGGAAACGTCACTTATTTTAATATTTGTGGAGATCAAAAGTAACTTTGCTTTGTTCATTCTTTTCTCCAGAATGTAGTCCGTTAACGAAGTGTTTGTTTCTTTTCGAAACAACCGAGATAAATACGCTGAATTAAAGTGTACATATTCTGCAATTTGCTCTCTACTAAGTTCATCCTGCAAATGCTCATCTATATAATCGTATATTTTTTGGATGACGGAAGCTTGTTCTCTATCCTCTACTTGTAGGATGTCTTTTCCTAGTGTGACAATGCGTTGAGACCACTGATTAAATTGCGCTAACACTTTGTTGGATTGGGTAACATTGCTGCGTTCCATTTCCAAAAGTGATACATACGTTTTGTGCAGATTAGGGAACTTTGAGACTGTGCCGACATAGCAGGACAAATGACAATAAAAGTATTGATTGCAAGCCGATAAGTAGCTTTCACACCGACGTGTAAGTTCCTCCATATCCATACTCTCGCCATGTTTTTCATAAAGTATAACGATATTATGTCCTCTTCGATCTTGAATGACGCAGCCCTGATCTCCTTTTACAATTAATTCCGAAGCTGCATTTCGCAGCGCATATTCCAGTATTTCTTCTTCACGAACTGTCAACTCCTTTTGCCACAATTCTACACTTATTAAAATAGGCAGTATTGAACATTGGGATGAAATATTCAATTGATATTTTGTAATAAGCTGTTCTAATTGCGTTTCCGAAGGGGATATTCGATTCGCAAAAAATTCCTGCCAAAATCTTTCCTCCATAAGAGGTTTATGGGATTCAAACAATGAAGAGTATTTTTTGTAAGTTCGATCTATCATAAGTTTTTGTATGACACGGCTAACAACAGCCTTTAATTCTTCATAATTAACAGGCTTCAACAAATAATCAAAACTGCCTAGGTGAATCGCTCTGCGTGCATAACTAAAGTCAGCATGACCTGTGACAAAAATCGTTTCTGTTTGGGGATAATTTTCTTTTATCCATTCTAATAGTTCTAAGCCATTACATGAAGGCATTTCTATGTCACAAATTACGATATCTACTGCGGATAAAGCAAACCGCTCTTTGGCCTCCTCCGCATTGAATGCCTCAAATACTTCTGATATGTCCATCTGCGACCAATCAATGCCTTGAGTGATACCTTTGACGGCATATAACTCATCATCCACAACCAACAAGTTATACATCTTCATCCTCCTCGCTTACAGAATAACTCATCGGAATACCTAATTTAACTTCAGCGCCTCTAACTTTACCATTGTTAAACAACAATTTTGCTTTTCCTTTATATCTGATACGCTGCCTTTTTATTACATTTTGAATACCTAGATGGCCTTCTGCAAATAACTCATCTTCGTAACTGACTTCTTTCAAATTTTTCAATAAAGTCTCAGAAAATCCCACTCCGCTATCACTGACTTCTATCCATAAGAAATCATCCGGCATTTGTTCATCTGCTGTCACGATGATTTGAACCGTAAAGAGTTCTCTTCGATCCGCAAATCCATGGATGATGCTATTTTCAACAAATGTTTGAATCGTTAAAGGTAGGATATCACATTTCCGATATTGATCCGGCAGTTCAATCTCATAAACGAGTTGGTTAGGAAACCGCAGCTTTTGGATCTCCAAATAATTTTGAGTGTGTCTGATTTCAGCTTCTAGTGTCACGGTCCCTTGTTTAGTCTGCGTAATAAAACGAAAGTATTCTGCCAAATGCTGTGTCATTTTTTGGATCAAAGCATATTCCTTAATAGCTGCTAAACTATAAATAATATTCAATGAATTTAAATAAAAATGCGGTCGGATTTGCACTTGCAGAAGTCCAAATTCAGCCTCCTGCGTACGAATTTTCTCCTCATAAACATTTATTTTCAACTTTGAAATCTCTGTAACCATATTGTTAAACGTGCCTATCAAAAAAGAAAATTCACTCGAGTGATCTTCATTCAATCGAATGTTTAAATCACCTCGCATAATACGTTTCATCCCAAGCATCAATGTATTCATTGGCTTCAATAAGACACTTCGCAGAAAGTATAAGTAAAAAAGCAGAATCAATATCCCACACAAAGGGATAAAATATACCGCTATCTGAAAGAATGGAAGATGTTTCAGCATAGTCCCTTCGGGAATCATTACGGTGTAATTAATGTTTGCAATTTCAGAAAAAACACTAATCAACAAATATTTATTATTATCCTTCGGATCAGTTACAATTTGGTACGTATTATTAAGACGAGGTACTGCTTCAACGGCTTCCTTTAGTTCCGAAGCTCCAAGCGTCGTATGTGATGCGACATCCCCATTTTTGGAAAGTATGACTGCACCGCCGGTTGTCCCCATATCCAAAAACTGTAACGAAGCGACCAAGCTGTCTGTATTTACGATTGCCCCCGCAATGAGATTGTTCGTCAGGCGCGTAGTTTTCATCAAGACTGTTCGATTTTCAAATTGAATTAACTGCCATACCGGCGAGTCCATGTTTTTCTGATCAGTTATTTCTATTGGAACTGATTCCGTAATTAGCCGCTGCTGAAAATAATAATCCTTTTTAGTTACAAAGGTCACATCCTGTGTCCGGTCATTAAAAAGAAATATGGTATCCAGCAGAAAAAAATAATTGAGGTTCGTTTGAAAGCGATTGACTATTCTTTTTTTAGTTAGCAAATACTCGTCCGTACCAAATGTGAGATCATTTAGCTGATTAATGTCAATTTCGTTATCCCATAAATCATACAGATAGGTGTTAGTTTCAGCAAATATCTGATTGATTTGCTTTACATGCTGCGCAAGTAAGTTGCTATTTGTTGTGGAGACTTGCTCTCGTACGACATTTATTGCATACAAATTATTAAATAATAGAAAAAAAACAAGCGGAATAATAATGATTAGAAAGCCAGTAATGAATTTGAAACGCAAGGAATTTCTCATATCCATCCTCCTTTCAGTCAGAAAAATAAATGAAGTATTTTCTCGATTTCACAGCCATTTGTATATGATTCAAACGCATTAAATTTTATATCCATACAATATAAAAAATAGGACATGAAATCAAATGATTTCATGTCCTATTTTTGCTTCATACCGGCAAGAGGACTCGAACCTCCACCCTTTCGGACTCGATTTTGAGTCGAGCGCGTCTGCCATTCCGCCATGCCGGCATATGAAGTTGTAAAGATAATGGTGCCGAAGACCAGACTTGAACTGGTACGGTAGTCACCTACCGCAGGATTTTAAGTCCTGTGCGTCTGCCGATTCCGCCACTCCGGCTAATAAATGTGGAGGCGCCACCCAGATTCGAACTGGGGGTAAAGCTTTTGCAGAGCTCTGCCTTACCACTTGGCTATGGCGCCTTAGTAATAATGGAGCGGAAGACGGGGATCGAACCCGCGACCCTCGCCTTGGCAAGGCGATGCTCTACCGCTGAGCCACTTCCGCATATAAAACTGGGGATCAAGGATTTGAACCTTGGCATGACGGAGTCAAAGTCCGTTGCCTTACCGCTTGGCTAATCCCCATTATGTTACTTGGGTAATAATGGGCGGACGACGGGACTTGAACCCGCGAATGCTGGATCCACAAACCAGTGCGTTAACCCCTTCGCCACGACCGCCACAATATTAAGTTTCTTACTTTTTTGGCAGGGGCAGCAGGAATTGAACCCACACCAAAGGTTTTGGAGACCTTTGTTCTACCCTTAAACTATGCCCCTAGAAAAAGTAAATGGAGGCTGATGGATTCGAACCACCGAACTCGAAGAGAGCAGATTTACAGTCTGCCGTGTTTAGCCACTTCACTAAGCCTCCACAAAGCAATGGTGCCGTCGAGAGGACTTGAACCCCCAACCTACTGATTACAAGTCAGTTGCTCTACCAGTTGAGCTACAACGGCATATTAAGTTTGTAAAAATGGTGGCTCGGGACGGAATCGAACCGCCGACACGAGGATTTTCAGTCCTCTGCTCTACCGACTGAGCTACCGAGCCTTACTTGATTTTGAAAAAATGGCGGAGCTGACGGGATTCGAACCCGCGGTCTCCTGCGTGACAGGCAGGCATGTTAGGCCACTACACCACAGCTCCATGCTAAGTACAATATCTTCTTCTATAAGAAGATTGGTTGCGGGGGCAGGATTTGAACCTGCGGCCTTCGGGTTATGAGCCCGACGAGCTACCGGGCTGCTCCACCCCGCGTCAATAAGCATATATGATGAATCCTAGTAAAGCAAGTCTTACTAAAGGAATCATGGTGGAGGCTGACGGGATCGAACCGCCGACCCTCTGCTTGTAAGGCAGATGCTCTCCCAGCTGAGCTAAGCCTCCATGGAAGTAAGAATGGTGACCCGTAGGGGACTCGAACCCCTGTTACCTCCGTGAAAGGGAGGTGTCTTAACCACTTGACCAACGGGCCTTGCTAGAAAGATAGTGGCGGAGAGAGAGGGATTCGAACCCTCGAGACGCTTGTGACGCCTACACGATTTCCAATCGTGCTCCTTCGGCCAGCTCGGACACCTCTCCATATGGCTCCCCGAACAGGACTCGAACCTGTGACAACTCGATTAACAGTCGAGTGCTCTACCAACTGAGCTATCAGGGAATAGAAACAATGTTCACTTCAAGGATTTATTCCTTGAAAACTAGATACGAAACTTGCGTAAAGTAATTCATCTTAGGTTTATTGGTTAAGCCCTCGACCGATTAGTATTCGTCAGCTGCATGCATTGCTGCACTTCCACCTCGAACCTATCAACCTCGTCGTCTACAAGGGGTCTTACATACTGGGAAATCTCATCTTGAGGGGGGCTTCGCGCTTAGATGCTTTCAGCGCTTATCCCCTCCGTACATAGCTACCCAGCGATGCCTCTGGCGAGACAACTGGTACACCAGCGGTACGTCCATCCCGGTCCTCTCGTACTAAGGACAGCTCCTCTCAAATTTCCTACGCCCGCGACAGATAGGGACCGAACTGTCTCACGACGTTCTGAACCCAGCTCGCGTACCGCTTTAATGGGCGAACAGCCCAACCCTTGGGACCTACTTCAGCCCCAGGATGCGATGAGCCGACATCGAGGTGCCAAACCTCCCCGTCGATGTGGACTCTTGGGGGAGATAAGCCTGTTATCCCCAGGGTAGCTTTTATCCGTTGAGCGATGGCCCTTCCATTCGGTACCACCGGATCACTAAGTCCGACTTTCGTCCCTGCTCGACTTGTAGGTCTCGCAGTCAAGCTCCCTTATGCCTTTGCACTCTGCGAATGATTTCCAACCATTCTGAGGGAACCTTTAAACGCCTCCGTTACATTTTAGGAGGCGACCGCCCCAGTCAAACTGCCCACCTGACACTGTCCCCATACCGGATCACGGTACCAGGTTAGAACTCCGATACGATCAGGGTGGTATCCCAACGATGCCTCCACCCAAGCTGGCGCTCAGGCTTCAAAGGCTCCCACCTATCCTGTACAGATCGTACCAAAGTCCAATATCAAGCTGCAGTAAAGCTCCATGGGGTCTTTCCGTCTTGTCGCGGGTAACCTGCATCTTCACAGGTATTAAAATTTCACCGGATCTCTCGTTGAGACAGCGCCCAAGTCGTTACGCCATTCGTGCGGGTCAGAATTTACCTGACAAGGAATTTCGCTACCTTAGGACCGTTATAGTTACGGCCGCCGTTTACTGGGGCTTCAATTCATAGCTTCGGAACCGAGGTCCCTAACCACTCCTCTTAACCTTCCAGCACCGGGCAGGCGTCAGCCCGTATACTTCGCCTTGCGGCTTCGCACAGACCTGTGTTTTTGCTAAACAGTCGCTTGGGCCTTTTCACTGCGGCCCCCTCGGGCTATTCACCCTACCGAGGCACCCCTTCTCCCGAAGTTACGGGGTCATTTTGCCGAGTTCCTTAACGAGAGTTCTTCCGCGCGCCTTAGAATTCTCTTCTCACCCACCTGTGTCGGTTTGCGGTACGGGCACCTTCGCCTGGCTAGAAGCTTTTCTTGGCAGTGTGAACTCATGACCTTCGGTACTTAAATTTCCCTCCCCATCACAGCCCAGCCTTAACGATGTGCGGATTTGCCTACACATCAGCCTCACTGCTTGGACGAGCATCCATCAGCTCGCGTCACTATCCTTCTGCGTCACTCCATTGCTCATAACGGCTACGGTGGTACAGGAATTTCCACCTGTTGTCCATCGACTACGCCTTTCGGCCTCGCCTTAGGTCCCGACTTACCCTGAGCGGACGAGCCTTCCTCAGGAACCCTTAGGTTTTCGGCGGATCAGATTCTCACTGATCTTTTCGTTACTTATACCGGCATTCTCACTTGTATGCGCTCCACCTGTCCTTACGGTCAGAATTCTACGTACATACAACGCTCCCCTACCCATGCACATACGTGCAAGCCATAGCTTCGGTGGCGTGTTTAGCCCCGTTACATTTTCGGCGCAGAGTCACTCGACCAGTGAGCTATTACGCACTCTTTCAATGGTGGCTGCTTCTAAGCCAACATCCTGGTTGTCTGTGCAACTCCACATCCTTTCCCACTTAACACACACTTGGGGACCTTAGCTGATGGTCTGGGCTGTTTCCCTTTTGACAATGGATCTTAGCACTCACTGTCTGACTCCCGGATTTAAGTTTGTGGCATTCAGAGTTTGACTGGACTTGGTAACCCTTGGCGGGCCCCGCACCCAATCAGTGCTTTACCTCCACAACTCAACATCCGAGGCTAGCCCTAAAGCTATTTCGGGGAGAACCAGCTATCTCCGAGTTCGATTGGAATTTCTCCGCTACCCCCACCTCATCCCCGCATTTTTCAACATGCGTGGGTTCGGGCCTCCAGTGAGTGTTACCTCACCTTCACCCTGGACAGGGGTAGATCACACGGTTTCGGGTCTACGTCCACGTACTAAAGCGCCCTATTCAGACTCGCTTTCGCTGCGGCTCCGTCTTTTCAACTTAACCTCGCACGGGAACGTAACTCGCCGGTTCATTCTACAAAAGGCACGCCATCACCCATATAGAGGGCTCTGACTTCTTGTAAGCACACGGTTTCAGGTTCTTTTTCACTCCGCTTCCGCGGTGCTTTTCACCTTTCCCTCACGGTACTGCTTCACTATCGGTCACTAGGGAGTATTTAGCCTTGGCAGATGGTCCTGCCGGATTCCGACGGGGTTTCACGTGACCCGCCGTACTCAGGATACCTCTAGGGGTTTCGTTCGATTTTGGCTACAGGGCTTTTACCTTCTATGCCGGACCTTTCCAGATCACTTCGCCTACCGAACTAACCCCACAACGAGGTCCTACAACCCCAAGGAGCAAGCTCCTTGGTTTGGGCTATTCCGCTTTCGCTCGCCGCTACTGACGGAATCACTTTTGTTTTCTTTTCCTCCAGGTACTTAGATGTTTCAGTTCCCTGGGTATGCCTCTACTATTGCTATGTATTCACAATAGAGTAACTGCGCATTACCACAGCTGGGTTCCCCCATTCGGACATCCCCGGATCAAAGCCTGCTTACGGCTCCCCGAGGCATTTCGTCGTTCGCCACGTCCTTCTTCGGCTCCTAGTGCCTAGGCATCCTCCGTGTGCTCTTTCTAGCTTAACCATTTATAGGGATCTTTTGCGCTAAGCAAAAGTCTCTCCTATTGAAAGAGTTAAAGATTTTTGTGTAACCCGAAGGTTAACACAACCTAAGTTCTTACTTTACGTTTTGTTTCGTTATCTAGTTTTCAAGGAACAACTGTAATGCTTTTGAAAGATTGCTCTTTCAAAACTGAACACGAGTGAGTAAGCGATTTGTGTGAACAATGAGAGACTTTGATCTACGATCAAAGATCCCTATATATCACTTGACTGGATCTATCAGATCCGAGTCTCCATAGAAAGGAGGTGATCCAGCCGCACCTTCCGATACGGCTACCTTGTTACGACTTCACCCCAATCATCTACCCCACCTTCGGCGGCTGGCTCCCTTGCGGGTTACCCCACCGACTTCGGGTGTTGTAAACTCTCGTGGTGTGACGGGCGGTGTGTACAAGACCCGGGAACGTATTCACCGCGGCATGCTGATCCGCGATTACTAGCAATTCCGACTTCATGCAGGCGAGTTGCAGCCTGCAATCCGAACTGAGATCGGCTTATAAGGATTGGCTCCACCTCGCGGCTTCGCTTCCCGTTGTACCGACCATTGTAGTACGTGTGTAGCCCAGGTCATAAGGGGCATGATGATTTGACGTCATCCCCACCTTCCTCCGGTTTGTCACCGGCAGTCATCTTAGAGTGCCCACCCGAAGTGCTGGCAACTAAGATCAAGGGTTGCGCTCGTTGCGGGACTTAACCCAACATCTCACGACACGAGCTGACGACAACCATGCACCACCTGTCTCCAATGCTCCGAAGAGGGCACCTATCTCTAGGTGTTACATCGGGATGTCAAGACCTGGTAAGGTTCTTCGCGTTGCTTCGAATTAAACCACATACTCCACTGCTTGTGCGGGTCCCCGTCAATTCCTTTGAGTTTCACTCTTGCGAGCGTACTCCCCAGGCGGCATACTTACTGTGTTAACTTCGGCACCGAGGAATCGAATCCCCAACACCTAGTATGCATCGTTTACGGCGTGGACTACCAGGGTATCTAATCCTGTTTGCTCCCCACGCTTTCGCGCCTCAGCGTCAGTTATAGGCCAGAAAGTCGCCTTCGCCACTGGTGTTCCTCCACATCTCTACGCATTTCACCGCTACACGTGGAATTCCACTTTCCTCTCCTACACTCAAGTCAACCAGTTTTGGATGCGAACCGGGGTTGAGCCCCGGGCTTAAACACCCAACTTAATTGACCGCCTGCGCGCGCTTTACGCCCAATAATTCCGGACAACGCTTGCCCCCTACGTATTACCGCGGCTGCTGGCACGTAGTTAGCCGGGGCTTTCTTCTCCTATACCGTCACACAAAAGGCAGTTACTCCTCATGCTATTCGTCTAGGGCAACAGAGCTTTACGATCCGAAAACCTTCATCACTCACGCGGCGTTGCTCCGTCAGACTTGCGTCCATTGCGGAAGATTCCCTACTGCTGCCTCCCGTAGGAGTCTGGGCCGTGTCTCAGTCCCAGTGTGGCCGTTCACCCTCTCAGGTCGGCTACGCATCGTCGCCTTGGTAGGCCGTTACCCTACCAACTAGCTAATGCGCCGCAGGCCCATCTATAAGCCACAGATTGCTCCGTGTTTCATGATTCTCTCATGCGAGAAAACCAGTTATCCGGTCTTAGCTATCGTTTCCGATAGTTATCCCGATCTTATAGGCAGGTTACCTACGTGTTACTCACCCGTCCGCCGCTAACTTATCCCGAAGGATAAATCCGCTCGACTTGCATGTATTAGGCACGCCGCCAGCGTTCGTCCTGAGCCAGGATCAAACTCTCCATAATAGTGGACGATTGCTCGTCCGTATATCTGAAAGCTGAAATGCTCATTGACTTGCTAGCGAGATTTTGCAATCTCTTTTTTGAACGATTTCTCGTTCGTGCTTACTCACTCGTTGTTCAGTTTTCAAAGATCAATTTCTTTCGCGTTTCTTCACCATCCGTTTAGCGGCGACTTTTATAATATATCACATCTAGGCTACTCAATGCAAGCTTTTTTTATTTTTCTTTTTTCTTACTTCGCTTACATCTTGGTACTGCGTTGGCTTTCGAATGCGAACCGTTTTTAGCGGCGAGAGTTAATTTATCATAGAATTGCAATCAAAGTCAAGCAATAAAATAAGAATAAAAAAAGAACCAGAATAACATCTGATTCTTCATGGGTTTGGCTCGGTTAAATACTCGTATATCTTAATTCTATTTCTGAATTCTCTTCATCAATGAGAACGGCCACTTCTTTAATCAATCCTTTTTTGACAAGCTTATTTAACAGTAAGGGAAGCTCAGCCCTAAGCTCAACTAACTGAGAATGCTGCTGCAGTTCATCCGTACTTAATGGCTGTTCATTTTCTCTAAGTACTTGAATAAACGCCTCACAGCAACGCTCCATTTTCGACATAACCGAAAATTCACAGGCGAGTAAAACAAGCTGAACTCTCTGTTTCAACGTTTCCTTACTCATTGTCAGTTCCTCATATAACTTATACACGCCAGGATTAATCGCACGGATCTGCCTCCAAACGGTTATTTCCGGGTGATAACCATCTTCGATAATAACAATGCGAGCCCAATGATGAAGCGCTTCTAGAATATTATTATACGCATCCAGCAAATGCTCATCTAAAATGTATTCCTTGCTCTGAAGGTATTTACGTAAAAATAAGGAAAATTCAACCAGTAGTTTGTGCTCACGTAAGTCCCCCGGAAACTCGAGTATTCGATGACGCAAGCCTTCTAAATAAGTGTTCTGATCCAGAAGTATCTCTCCTTTTAGCAGCCAGTGAAGGATATTTCGGTTGACGCCATGACGTATCCATTGCTCTATGGAAGATGGATCTACCCATCTTTCTTGTATCCTCGAATCGTCTCTTATATAATTAGTCGTATGATTGTTCAGGCTCAGGTCGTTCGTTACTATTAGAAGTAGCGTATCAAAACCATCTGTCAGTGAAGGAAGTTGCTTAGGATTATCTACCGCCATGACACTAATGATCCTCTCTCGTCATTTCGGAACTTAAGCAAAAACTGCTCTTTATCGATTCCCATGGGTATCCGAAGCTCCTGTCTCCAAATTGTTTATATCTATTTCTACATCGTAGAAGGAGTTTCCTGCTGATTTCTGTGACAATTCATACAAACATGATAGCAATTGAATGGGGAGGAACAACGCGTGCGTTTCAGATCAAGTAAAGTAAATGAATTCCGCTTATGGGGTCTCGCCATGACCATGGGTGGAATGCTGCTTATGATTATAGGACTAGCTGGCATCGTTTTTGATTGGGGGAAAGCAGGGCGAATCATCGCTGTGGTCTTCATGATCATTGGTATGATAAGTATGATGGTTAGCATGGGTATATACTTCTGGGCAGGTATGCTCTCCACATCGGCGACCGTCATTGATTGTCCGGAATGCGGAAGAAGAACGAAGATGCTGGGGAAAACGGATCGCTGCATGTTTTGCAAAACGATCTTAACAGTTGATCCACAATACGAGCCAACGACCGAAAACGAAACAGCCGCCACACAAACAGTTCAAGTCGAATTGGACAGAGCTCATGAGCATAAGCCTCATTGATTGTGAGAAAACCTATCGATGCCTTTCGAAGATAAGCGACCGCGTTTAACGAGGAAAGGCTTTGGTCTACGACCAAAGATCCCTATATTAAATTTTATCGCCAATAACAAAACAAAAAGCCGCAACCCTCTTGGGTTCGGCTTTTTGTTTTGTTATTGCTTAGCTTGTTGTAAAGCATCCTGAATGACTTTCCACGTTGCCGGCTGTTCAAAGCCTCTTCTCCATGAGGCCACTCCAGCTAGATCGTACTTCTTAACGAGTTCGAGCCTTGCTTTCATTGATGTTTCATCTTCTAACCAAATACGTATGAGTTTCTCTCCTTCTTTGTACTCCACATAGTTCTGACCTGTTTCCGTTAAGAAAGTAGGGGTTAGTTTCTTATCTTTAATAATCGTCTGGGCAGCTTCCATTGTTAAAGTTTTGGAGGTAGCTGTCGTTTTGCCATTTTTCGTCTCTTCGGTCCACTGGCGCGTATAGAATGGCACACCTAGGACAAGCTTAGATGGTGGTACCTTCTCGCTCCCCAAGAGCTGGGTAATAGAACGCTCTGTCCATGGCAGCGATGAAACGGAGCCAGATTTGGGGCTAGTAGCCCAGTACTCGTCATAAGCCATCAGCATCATGTAATCAACAACTTCGGCAAGAGCGGGTCTGTCATAGAACATGGACCACATCTCATTCGTTGATTTCGGTGTAACATCAATGGAAACAGCTAGACCTTGTTCATGCATAAAAGGTGTCATTTCGCGGACGAATTGGACCAAATTTTCTTTATCTTTGAGATGCACATTTTCAAAATCAATATTGATACCCTGCAAATTGTACGTTTGTGCAAAGCCGAGCAACTGTTTAATCATTTTCATACGACGATCATAGGACGACAACGCTTGAGACGTTCGATCGGGTTCAAAGCCGTTGCTAAACAACGCCCAGACTTGATAATTGCGCGTTTGCGCCCATTTTACATAGGCAGCGTCGGCCAAGTTCTTAATGCGCCCCTCACCGTCAGCCAGAGAGAACCAGGTAGGGCTAACAACATGTAAGCCGGGCATATCGCCAAGCTTGGTAGTATCGGGATTCTTCGTAATGACGTGCTCCCATGTCAGATTCAGTTTGCCGTTAAGAGGCTTCCAAGCTTCATACGCTGACGCCTTCTCCTGAGCTGGTATAGTTTCTTCATGATCCTCCATAATATCTGCTTTGCGTACAAAGCCTATAGGACCACTCTGCTGCTGTACGCGATACCATTCTCCCTCTACGGCTACTATCATAACTTGTTCATTGTTTGCGATCGTGGAGACTATCGGCGCTTTTATAGAAGCAAATGTCCGCAGCTGGGCATCTTCGGTACCCACATGCTTCCCCCACTTGACGAGGTCACCCTTTTTGAATAAAAGAATGGCACCTGACTGCTCGGACTCTCTTATTTCAAAAGGATACAGCTGCCGAAGGGGCTCAATGGGCACATAAATGTCATTCCCTTTCTTTTCAACAGGAAAAGATAAGGTGATTGGTTTCTCGTTCATTAGTGCTGTAAGCTCCGTAGTCTTTAACTGCAATACTTTATCTTTCGTTGTGATAATAACGGAATCAGTGCTTTTCTCATATATAATAGATGGGTCCATCCACTCCTGGATGAGTTCCAGTGGTAGCTTCAATCCCTCTTTTTCCCCAATCGCACTTGTCTTAAAGTAATTTCCTTGATAAAAAACCGGCTTACTTAACTCGTGATATTCAGGTTCTACTTTCTCACGATTCGGTGCTAACTGCTGCCATAAGAACGAAGCTGCACCCGCGGCGAACATTCCAATAAAAAGACCAAATAACAAGAAAATTCTCTTCGTTGGTCTTCTGCGTTTCGGTTGCTGATCTGTAGGTGTTGAATGCAAGGTTTCACTTCCTTTATGCGATATATAAAAAGAAAAAACGTGCTCTTACCTCTCTACATCCGAAAGGTAGGATCACGTTTCATTATACATCATAGGAACAGATAATGAGGAATTCTACTTAAGTTAATGCTTGGTAATCCCTGTACAATCCGGGCAAACACCATAAACCTCTAGTCGATAACCGCCAACTCGGAAACCTGTTTGCTGAGCAGCGGTAGTCTCTATATCCGAAAGTGGCGGATACTCAAAATCCGAAATTTTCCCACACAACTCACAAACAGCATGATAATGGTCCGTCATATCCGCATCAAAGCGACTCGAGCTGTCTCCATAAGTCAGTTCCCGAACGAGTCCCGATTCAATAAATACTTTGAGATTATTGTAAACAGTCGCAACGCTCATGTTAGGAAATTTCGATTCAAGAGATTTATAAATGTCATCTGCTGTCGGATGAGTCATGGAGTCCAGCAAAAAGGATAGAATAGCATGCCGCTGCGGCGTCATCCGAACACCTGTTGTTTTCAACTTAGCTAAAGCCTGTTCTAATTGTGCTGCCATGGTACTCACCACCTGATGTTAGTCATTAAAACCTTACATTATATTGTACGTGTGTTAATTGACTTTTGTCAATGATGGTTGCGTATATAGCACCATTTGGTTATTTATTTTTACGGGAATCTAGTACATACATAGCCAAACCGGCAAGGACGAGGATAACCGATCCAATATACGAGCCCATGAGATCAAAGAGCCCAGTAAACCAACGAGGTTTGTTGCTGAGAAGAAAAAATAATACACCAGCCGCAACAAGAATAACACCTAAGTTTGTCCCTTTGATTAGTTTCTGTAAAGGATCTTCATTGGTATAAAGTTCAGCTCCAAATTCCCCAAGCTCATTGCGACGATTCACATTATCTGTACTTTGAAGAGCATCGAATAGATTATAGAAGTAAATGACCGGAATGAACAAAGCAAAAAGCGTAACCATAGGTACACTTGTATCGGAACGAGACGATAAAGACGTGATAATAAAAATATCCAGAATGAGAAGCATCATAATAAATAGACCGCGCTGCATAAGGCCTAAATAAAAGTGTCCAGTTCCCGGGACGATGAACGACAAAACCCCTGCGACCCATTTACGCTTCCTTGGAGCTTGATAATAAGGAGCATAGTGTTGAAAAGAAGGATTGGCCGAATACTCCGGAATGTGCGGATTGTCGTTTGGTAGATTCATTTAAATACCTCCTAGATGATTTACAAAATTCGGGATAATTGTTGGATATACGATGTTATCTGAGTGATCCCCGAATCAATATTCATTATTTTGTTGATAATTCCTGATTGCATGAGGAGTACAGTCGCGGCTATCGCAACAAAACTATTCACCCATTGTTTTCTTCTGCCAACTTGATGAATCTTTGGAATTTCAGGAGTTTCAGCAGATTGTACCCTGCGCATCACACGCTCCGTCAGCATTGGGTTTGGTTCACTTAGCGGCATCTCGTCCAGCATCTTATTTAGGTATTGCGTGAGCCGAGTGTCTTCCTGATGTTTGGGAATCACGTGAATTCACCTCCAACCATTTTTCTTTTAGCATCGCTTTTCCCCGATAGAGTCTAGTTTCCAACGTTTTCATGGGCAGCCCGGTCACCTCAGACATTTCTTGGTACGAGAGCTGCTTATAATGAAACAAATACATAATTAATCTATACTTGTCTGGAAGTTCGGAAAGCAGAGCCTGCATACGCTCCTGCTCATCCTTGCGCATAGCCATTTCCTCAGGCTGTTCACGAGCATCCGTAAACCAACCCTTCATTTTATCGAGAAGCGCTTCATAGGGCTTACGTTTCTGCGAACGCCGAAAGTCAGTCACGAGATTCGTCGTCATGCGATAAAGCCAAGTTGTGAACTTCGCGTCGCCGCGAAAATGAGCTAATGAACGAAACAGCTTAACGAACACTTCTTGGGTTAAGTCTTCAGCAGTTTCCTTATGCCCGACCATGCGGTATACCAATGTATAGATGTAGCTTTTATGACGTTCTACTAATACACGGTAAGCATCGGAGTGACCTTGACGGACCCGGTCGATCAGCTGCTCATCCGTCATTTTGTCCATGCCTGACTTCCCCCTTTCTGTTCGTCCAAAAGCTTAGACGCTCCCTATGGTCAGACCCCTTCAATTTTTACTTTTTTCGAGAGTAACGCCGGTAACCCCTTTCATTTGATTGATTTCTTCAAGAACCGTCCCGATAATAGACGGCTTAGGAATGGTGACGTGGAATGTAATTTGAACATGATTCGGTTTACTGTCGATCTCTTGTTCTTCCATTGAGATCTTACGGATGTCAACTTTCTGTTTACCGAGAAGGGTCGTAATAAGTCCAAGCGTCCCCGGTTGATCATTCGCCAGTATTTTGAGAATACGAATTTTCTTCCCATTAAAATATTTATGCTCCACTTTATTCAAAATCCATAGGGAGATGAGTACCATGAAACAAGCAAGGACAGCTGCATAATAGAAGCCAGCCCCAATGGCAAGGCCAATCCCCGCAACTACCCAAAGGGAAGCCGCTGTCGTAAGACCCGTAATGGATCTCCCATTAAAGATAATCGTTCCAGCACCTAAGAATCCGATACCGCTGATCACTTGCGCAGCTAAACGCGAAGGATCAATACGGACATTCACTTCGTTCACAAAGGCACTAAACCCATACATAGAGAGCAACATAACTAGGGCAGAGCCAACACAAACTAAAATATGCGTACGAAGGCCAGCTGCATGACTGCTGACCTCCCTCTCAAAACCGATTAAGCCGCCTAGAAAAAGCGCCATAACTAACCTTATAGTGATATGGAGTTGATCAATAACCCAAGGATTGCTCATCGTGTAACCGCTCCCTTTTTTCATACTGATAGTGCCTTGTATCACACATGATAGTGAGAACCACTGAACATATATTTAGGAGATGATGGCCGGCCGTTCGAAAGTGGTTAAGCTTATTCCCGGAGGAACTGTGAATACTCGGCGTACGGCAAAACCAAAACTCTCGTATAACTGAATAGCAGGTAAATTCTCCGTTCCGGTGGATACAATAAAACGCGTTGCCCCATTTAACTGTTGATCCATTAGTATATGTTGTAAAAGTGACCTAGCAATCCCGCGGCGAAAAAAATTCGGATGTACCATCATACGGCAGATCGTGACAATGCAGCCTTCTCGGGAGTAGGAGATGGCCCCAGCTAGTGTGCGCTCATCATTCTCATGAACGAAAAAGCCATAAAATGTTTCCACCGCTTCGCGTATAGAGTGGATGCCATCCTTCAGCGGCGGGATGTCATCGAAGCCAATAAGGTCTGCTTCCACGCGATAGGAAGCCATCTGTAGAGATAACAGGACCAAGATATCCTCGTTAGTTTCCAATAGAAGTTGTTGAATAGACAATCTGATCCCTCCTCTCTAGAACTTACACGCTAATTAACTGAAAAAAGTGGCGTCCATAAAACATCGGATCACCACTTCAACCATCATCATTTACTGTTCAGGCACTCCACAATTAATTTGTTGACGAGTCCTGGATTTGCTTTACCTTTGGTTTCTTTCATAACTTGCCCGACTAAGAAGCCCACGGCTTTTTCCTTGCCGGCTTTGAAATCCGCTACCGATTGTGGGCTGTTCTCCACAACCTGCTCAACAATGGCCTTGATAGCACCTTCATCGCTGATTTGTACAAGCCCCTGCTCTTCAACGATCTTTTGCGGCTCTTTGCCGGATTCGATCATTTCCTTGAACACCGTTTTGGCGATTTTGGTGGAGATTGTACCTTTCTCAATCAGACCAATCATCTCGCCTAAGCCCTTACCTGTGATTTTCACATCGGCCAGTTCCAGGCTATTCGCGTTCAAATACCCGAGCAGATCGCCCATGATCCAGTTCGAGACTGCTTTGGCATCTTGGGTATATTGTAAACTCTCCTCGAAGAAATTCGCCAGTTTCATGGATGAAGTGATTACATCAGCATCATAACTTGGCAGTCCGTACTCACTGCTGTATCTCGCTTTACGCGCATCAGGCAATTCAGGGATAGCAGCTTTGACACTAGCTTTCCAAGCATCGTCGATATATAAGCTAACGAGATCCGGATCCGGGAAATAGCGGTAGTCATGCGCGTCTTCTTTGCCGCGCATTGCCAAAGTCATTCCTTTTGCTTCATCCCAGCGGCGGGTTGCTTGTTCGACTTCACCGCCACTGCGAAGAATTTCCGCTTGGCGATATTCCTCGTACTCGAGTCCTTTTTGGACACCGCGGAACGAGTTCATGTTCTTCAGTTCGGCTCTCGTGCCGAACTTCTCTTGCCCGAAAGGACGCAAGCTGATGTTGGCGTCGCAGCGCAGCGAGCCTTCCTCCATTTTTACATCGGAAACATCACAATAGATCATGATCGCTCTGAGCTTCTCTAAATAAGCCCGCGCTTCCTCCGGCGAACGCAGATCAGGCTCGGATACGATTTCAATCAGAGGTGTTCCCGCACGGTTCAAGTCCACAAGCGAGGTGTAACCACCATCAACATGTGTCAGCTTGCCTGCATCTTCCTCAAGATGAACGCGAGTCACACCAATACGCTTGCTTACTCCATTCACTTCGATATCGATCCAACCGTTCAAGCCGATCGGCTGATCATATTGCGAAGTTTGATAGGCATCCGGTGAATCCGGGTAAAAATAGTTTTTACGGTCAAATTTACTATGTGTCGAAATCGTACAATTGAGCGCCATTGCGGCTTTCATCGCATATTCGACCGCTTGACGGTTAAGTACCGGCAGTACGCCCGGGTGACCTAAACAAACCGGACATGTATTCGTATTCGGAGGTGCTCCGAATGAGGTTGCACAACCACAAAATATTTTGGAAGCGGTATGAAGTTCTACGTGAACTTCAAGACCGACTACAGTTTCAAATTGGATATCTGTTGCCGACAAAATGAATGCCTCCTTCGTTACTCATGAACTATTAACCTACAATTGCGGGCGCTGCTTATGATGATCTGTATGCTGCTCGAAAGCGTGGGCTACACGCAGAAGGGTAGCTTCATCCAACGCTTTGCCGATGACTTGCAGGCCAACGGGAAGTTCGTTCACGAATCCGCAAGGTACGCTAATTGCAGGAATGCCCGCCAAACTGACCGGAATAGTCATAATATCGTTCAAATACATCGTGAGTGGATCACTGCTTTGTTCACCGATTTTGAAAGCAGGTGTCGGAGCCGTTGGTCCGATGATGATATCGAATTTCTCGAACACTTGATCAAAATCTTGCTTGATCAGGGTGCGGACTTGTTGTGCTTTCAAGTAGTAAGCATCATAGTAGCCTGAGCTTAACGCATAGGTTCCAAGCATGATACGGCGTTTGACCTCGGGGCCAAAGCCTTCGCTGCGCGACATATGGTACAAGTCCAGCAAATTGCGAGCGTTGTCCGAACGCACACCGTAGCGCACGCCGTCAAAGCGCGCAAGGTTCGAGGACGCTTCGGAAGAAGCGAGCAAGTAGTAAGCCGCTACTGCATACTCAGAATGAGGCAGTGTCACTTCTTCCCATACAGCACCTAAGCCTTCCAGGACTCTGAGCGCTTCAAGCACTTTCTCTTTGACGGCAGGGTCGATACCATTGCCCATGTATTCTTTGGGTACGCCGATGCGCAGACCTTTGATATCACCGGTCAATGCGCTGAGGTAATCAGGGATATCCACTTTCGCAGACGTGGAATCCTTCGGGTCGTAGCCGGCGATGGCTTGCAGCAGATAAGCAGAGTCTTCAACGTTCTTCGTCAGCGGCCCGATCTGGTCGAGTGAGGACGCGAACGCGACTAAGCCATAGCGGGACACGAGTCCGTACGTCGGCTTCAGCCCGACGATACCGCAATAAGCGGCAGGCTGGCGAATTGAGCCGCCTGTGTCTGAGCCCAGCGCGAAGTACACTTCGCCTGCAGCTACTGCTGCAGCGGAGCCGCCGCTGGAGCCGCCTGGCACGTAATCCGTGTTCCACGGATTGTGGGACGGATGGAACGCGGAGTTCTCGTTGGAGCCGCCCATGGCGAATTCATCCATGTTAAGCTTACCGATCGTAACGGTTTGAGCATCCTTGAGCTTGCTAACCACTGTTGCATCATAGATCGGCGTGAAATTGGATAAGATTTTGCTTGCACAGGTCGTTTTCAAGCCTTCGGTGACCATGTTATCTTTGATCCCGATCGGAAGGCCGAATAAATGGCCGCGTTCACTGCTGCTCGCGAGCTGCTCGTCCAACTTGGCGGCAGCTTGTCTGGCGTTCTCTTCATCTAATGTAAGAAAGGCGCGAACCTTGCTTTCTACTTGCTGAATTCTTGTATAGGATTGATCCACGAGATCGGCAACTTTAAGTTCTTTGCCTTGAAGCTTCGCGTGAATTTGTTGTAGGTTTAAATCAAACAAAGACAACGACAGGCACTTCCTTTCATAATGGTTCTTATTCTAAAACAGCTGGGACTTTGAATTGCCCATCTTCGTGATCGGGTGCGTTCAGCATCACTTTCTCAATAGGGAGAGATGGCTTCGTAACATCTTCACGCATGACGTTGACTAACGGCATGGCATGGCTTGTCGGAATAACACCTTCGGTATTCAGCTCATTCAGCTGCTCGGCATATTTTAAAATGGCATTTAGCTGTTCGGTAAAAAGTTCCTTCTCATTATCACTCAGGTCGAGTCTAGCCAACTTCGCAACGTGCTCGACATCTGTTTTAGTTATGCTCAAGTTTTCTACACCCCTTTAATTAATCAGCATTTAGTCATTCTTTTCATTATATCCCAGATATTTTACGAACTCAATCCAGAAAAAACCACAAATCAAAAACCACAGCTTTCTTCTTAGCTTGGCTTAAAAGCCAGCACCAAAAAGAAGCTATGGTTGAGTTAGCGGTTAATCATTATTGGATAAAACCCGTATCCATCGCTTTCGCTTTTTCTTTTAACACGTAATACTTGAACTTAGAAGCGGCTAAGGCTGTTTCGTTCTGACGGACTTTGATTTCAAATTTATTCAGATCATGCTTGGAGATGACGCCAACGCTAAAGCGAAACTTCATTTTAGTCAAATCGGCCTGTACATCATTCAAGTTCCGCTGTTCCGTGAGAACGGCTTGATACGCATTCTTGGCATCGTTGTACGTCGCTTGAATTTTCTTGGTCAGTTCAAGCTTGGTTTGCTCATTTTTCTGCCCATTGATGGGCAGGTTAACGCCTTGATACGTTTCACCATATGTGTTCTGGGTAACCGTGTGACCCGTTTCCCATACAGCTTCGTCGATGTTATTGCCGGAGGCTTTCATTTGGTAGGATGCTTTCAGTAGCGTTGTTGTGGCTGTCTCCGTGATAGGATCTACTGAAATGGGCTCGATATCCTTGACGATCAGGTTAGGATCATAGGAAATCCCAATGTCTGTCGAAAGCTGTACTAGCCCCAACCGATAGTTATTAAGCAGCGTTGCGATATCGTCCTTATGCTTATTGATGGCTTTCTGAACTGTCTGCACATCGTCAGGTGATGCTAACCCTTGCTGCGCGAAAAGCGTAGCTTTCAGCAGGTCTTTCTCTATCACAACTTCGTATTCCTTCATGAAATCAAGCTGCTTCATTTGGGCTAATAGCTGCACATATTGCGCGATGGTTTGCAGACGGATACCTGCCTTAGCTTCATCTGACTGCAGCAGCGAATTCCGCCCATCCGTCCCGAGCTGATGTGCTGCTATACTCATTTGTGAGCGTTGGGAGGATATGATTTTATTCATGCCGCCAGCGAGAGCCCCCATTCCCTGCATCATCTGGTTCATCGCATTATTTTGCATGACGGTCCAGGCAATATCGGTTGGGTTGGTTAGGTTAGGGAGCTGTGGATTTCCCGTGTTGGTCACCTCTACCGGAGTACTCGGTAAATGTCCGGGCGTCATCGAGGCTGAACCCATTTCGTTCATTTGCTGTTCCAGATCGGCCTTTTTACTGCCTTGAGCCGCGTATTTTAGCGTTAGCAGGGCAAGGTTATGGGAATCTTTCAGCGCTTTGTCCAGCACGTATGTCAAATCCACGGAAGATATGGTTTCCAGAACGTCCGCATTGACGTATACATTTTGATTTGGATCTTGGGCATTATCGGCGAATACGAGAGTTTGCGTTGTACTTGAAAGGAGTAACAGGGCTGTAGATAAACTTATGAGCGTTTTTTTCATAAAAATCGCTTCCTTCCCATTCGGTTATAACGTGATATTCGATCCGGATCGCAGCGCAGTTCGCGTGCCTGCAGCGGTATCCGACTTCTTTTTAGAGAAGATAATGAAACGAGTTAACAACATAGCAATGAAATAAGTGAGTGCACCGGTCAAAATCAAAGAAACGCAATCATGCCAAATGACGGAAAAGTCATTTCCTTTAACAAATACATTGCGCACGCCATCTAAAAAATAAGTGAGCGGAAGCATATGCCCGAGCACCTGCAGCACTTTAGGCATGGCTTCGAATGGCCAAGTGAACCCCGATAGCATGAAGGAAGGCACCGCAATTAACATGGCAGTCTGCGTCGCTCCGAGCTGATTGCTCGAGAACAAGCTGATTAGATAACCGATACCGCTGACCGCAAAGGTAAAGCTCACAACGATGGCCAAGCCGACAAGCAAACTGCCGCTCATGGGTGCACCAAAGGCATACAAAGCGATAACAAAGGTAACGGATGTATTAAAGAAATTGATTAAGAAGTACGGAGCTGTCTTCGCGTAAGCAATGCGCCACGGATTTCTTCTCCATGCCTCGAACCGCTGCCACGTCCCAGCATCTTTCTCGCGAGTAATGGTTAAGGCAATGCCAAGAAACAGAACTTGCTGTAAAATCGCGCCAACAAGCCCGTACAGCATAAAGTCGCTGTAATTGAAAGCTGAATTGTACATAATGCGATACCGGAATGGTATTGGTGAAAGTGTGTTCATCACTTCTTCATTCTGAAGTCCTTGCTTTAGTTGGAGCTTTTTTTGTGAGTACCCCATGCTGAAGGTTGTGATCACTTCGTTAGCCCCTTTGGTAGCGGAGTTCGAAATCATCATGTTGCTGCCGTCGATCAGTGTAAGCAGCGGCAGCGTTTCGCCATGCTTCAGCTTCGCTTCGAAATTAGAGGGAATGACGAGGCCAACCTTGGCCTCTCCCGATGATAGCGCCCGCTTCACATCATCCTCTGAGTGATATTCCTTCTTGATCTGGAACGTTTCACTTTGCTCGAAGGCTTGAATAATTTGACGACTTAGAGGACTTTGGTCTTCATCGATAACAACAGTGGCCATTTCGGTCACTTTATGGTGTAAGTAAATCGATCCGAACAGCACCGTATACAAGATCGGAACGAAGAACAAGATCAGAAAAAGACGTCGATCCTTCAGAATGTGCTTCCATTCTTCTGTAATTAGCTTGCCAATCTGAAGATCCATCTCCTTCATCATCCTTCCGTTTTACCGTTCCATTGCAAGGTCATCCCTGTTGTTGCTGCGTCTGGCAATGTATTCAGTTCGATTTTGATCCCAAACGAACGAATGTCCGTTTCGCCTGAGGTTTGTGTCGCTTTCTTGATTGCGAAATCAGGAGCAGCCGCTACGGTTTTAACGGTACCAACGACTTTCTCGCCCGTTGACAATAATGTCATACTGATGTTGTTGCCTACCTTCAGTCCTGCTATAGATGTCTCCGGCATATAAAACTTAGCCCAACGTTTCTCCGTCGACTCGATCGAGAGTATAGGGAATCCGGACCCTACAAGCTCGCCAACCTGTGCGGATTGCATAAGAATGACCCCATCGATTGGTGCGATCAATTCTGTGTAGCTCAAGTAAGTCTCCGCTTCCAACTGAGCCGCTTTGGCTTGCTGTTCACCGGATTGCGCTGATTGAATGGCACCTTGAGCTTGCTGTACAGCCGCTGCAGCCGCCGCTACATCGCCCTGTCTCACCTGCACGTTTCCACGATTGGCTTCAGCCAGCTTCAAGGACGCTTGCGCTTGGGCTAGCAAAGCTTCCGCTCCGCGAATTTCTTCCTCACGTGGTCCTTGATTCGCCATGTTTAGCTGCTGCTGTGCCAGATCGCGTTTCGTTTTCGCTTCTTCGTAGCTAACCTTCACTTTATCCACGTCAGCTTGAGCAACAAGCCCTTGCTCCAGCATCGCTTTCATCCGATTCAGGTTTTGCTCAGCAATGGTGTATACTTCGGAAGCCGCTTGGAACTGAATCTCAGCTTGCTTCTTCTCTTCCGGACGCGCCCCATTATGCAGCCCATCAACTTTGGCTTGAGCCGCGCTAACAGCCGCTTTGGCCTGTGCCACTTGCTGCTCGACTGTACCAGCCGTCACGTTGACACCGGCAATGCCCTGCTGCTTCTTCGCTTGAGCGGTCGCGGTAGCTCCTTGCGCCTCAGCGATCTTGCCTTGTGCGAGCGCGACAGCCGCTTTGGCCTGCTCGACTTTAGCTTCAATCTCTGTGCTTTGCAGGCGGGCTAGTACTTGCCCTTTTTTCACATCATCCCCTTCCTTCACGAGGATTTCTGTGACTCTACCGCCCACTTTGAAGCTGGCGCTTACTTCGTTCGATTCAATATAAGCCGTAGGATGCAGTTGGTTAACTGTATCTGTTTGGCTAGTTGCCTGTTTGGTTGTTAAAAGAAATGTACTCGTTCCGATGACAATCGCCATCACGGAATAAACCAATGGTCTAATAAAACGCATAATTACCCCTCCATGAAAAAAAATTAAAAAAAATTACTGATTCAGAAAATTACCAAAATATAACTGCAGCGTGTTCAAAATCCGCTCGTCGGTTAATGGCTCGTTCTGTTTCTGCTTTTCCCAATCAAAAACTAAAGCGACATACAGCTTGAATAAAATAAAGGCCGTCATCTTTGGGTCACAGCTCTTCATTGTGCCGTTATGCATCGCGCGTTCCATATGTTCACTCATGAACTGGATCACTTCTGTTTCGATACTGGCCATCGCCTCGATCGTTACCGGACTGCCAAATTGTTGAACCTCGTGAGCCAATTGGATCAGCAGCTCATGCTCTTTGCGAAAGACGAGAACCCCATAAATCGCACTATGAATTTTCTCGAAAGGTGTTGCCCCTTCTGCAATTGCTTTCTCGGCGACTGCTTTCATCTCGGCAATTAACGACTGTACAATTTCATGCAAAAGATCTTCCTTATTTGCGAAAAACGTATAAATCGTCGCTTTGCCGACACCGGCTATTTTGGCGATTTGATCCATCGTTGTACCTTTGTACCCAAAAAGTGAAAAAGATTTCTTCGCTGCTTCCATGATCAACAATTTTTTGGCATCCATTCGCGCACCTCAGAACTAGAATACTAAATCAGTTTTATGTTCGGATATTAATGTACCACCATTTCTTGATTTTAGCAACCCAAAAACCATGATTCTCAAGGAGCCTCTTTTGTATACGTAATCACACTAATAAAACAAAACCCGCACTAGTGAGCACTAGGCGGGTTTTGGTGTTTGATGATACATGTATTAAATCCAGGCCTTCAGGCCGATTTGTTTAATGAAGTCTTCGGTTGATTGAACATCTTTGTCTCGTTCTACTTCCTGTTGTTCACTTGGCTCACCATTCATAATTTTACGAAACAGCTCTTCGTTCTTCGTTGCAAGCGCGAAATCAATTAACGCTTCTCTCTCGACTTGGTCCGCCTGCTGATGGAGAAGAACTTCTTCAAGCTCGATATCTGACGCAGGAACGTAATAGTGTTTATTATCCTTGGGGACACGAACAACGTAATCGAAAATATTATCGTTATTGCGGTCGTAAGCAATAATATATCCATACCCGCCTATAGGCAGATTCTGTTCTAAACTATCGGCAATTACTATTATTTTCTCACCAAGACGTAGCATCTGAATTCCCCCCACCTATATAAAACAACAATTATAAAACCACAATCTATAAGTCAACCGGACTTACCCTCTACTCTACTAAAAAAAATAGTTTGTGTCCAATTGATAGAGGGATCATTCGTAAATTACGCATTTTTTTGGAATGAGATGGAAAAAGGTATAATGAATGAAGAACTTTAAATGCAATTATCTGAATGAAGAACAAGGAGATTCCACATGAGCGAGAATACCACTAAGAAGCCACGCCCGTCTTTAACGGAAGGCCCGATTGCCAAGACGTTGATCTTATTTTCTCTACCTATTCTGCTAGGTAATGTGCTCCAGACGCTTAATGGTTCTATTAATGCCATATGGATTGGCAAGTACCTCGGTGAAGGTGGGCTTGCGGCGACATCCAATGCCAACATTATCATGTTCTTCTTAATAAGCTCTATCTTCGGCTTTGCGATGGCCGCCGTTATCATGATTGGCCAAAATCTGGGTGGACAAAAGGTAGAAGAAGCTAAAAAAGTTGTCGGCACCAGTGCGGTCTTTTTCCTCATTCTTTCCATCGTCGTTGCCTTATTCGGGCTGCTTTTCTCCCATACCATTTTGGACTGGATGAATACACCTGCGGATGTTAAGGATCTTGCCGTGACGTACACGCGAATCATTTTCGCTGGCGTCCCATTTATGTTCGGTTTTAATCTCATCATGGCCATATTACGGGGTTCAGGCGACGCCAAGACTCCTTTCTACTTCCTGCTTTTGTCTGCCGTTTTGGACATTGTGCTTAATCCATTGCTAATTCAAGGCATGGGACCTTTTCCAAAAATGGGGATAGCCGGCTCGGCTGTCGCAACCTTTGTGGCACAGCTGATAAGCTTCGTGCTGTTGATCGTGTATTTGTATCAGAAAAAGTATTTTCTGCGGATTACGAAAAAGGATATTCCCCTGCTTCGCATTAATTGGATGATCATACGGACTCTGCTTCAAAAAGGACTGCCGATGGGATTGAATATGGTCGTGGTTTCCCTAAGCAACTTAATTCTCATCCATCTCGTGAACTCCTATGGTTCTGAATCAACCGCTGCCTTCGGCGTTGCGATGCAAATATCCAGCTATGTGCAAATGCCCGCAATGGCGATTGGCGGTGCTGTGACTTCCATGGCCGCGCAGAACATTGGTGCTGGGAGATGGGACAGGGTGAATCGAATTACGTGGACCGGTGTTGGGTTTAACATCATGATGACGGGACTTATTGTCGTTATTCTTCATTTGTTCAACCGTGAGGTCGTCAGTTTCTTCCTTCCTCCTGAGGGCAAAGCGATCGAAATTGGGGTACATATTAATAATTTAACGCTATGGTCGTTTATTATTTTTGGCGTTTTCAACGTCGTTGCGGGCGTAGTTCGTTCTGCTGGGGCTGTTGTGTTCCCGCTTATTGTTGCCTTTGTTGCTTTGCTGCTTGTACGTATTCCTCTTGCCACTATATTAGCGAACAAGTATGGATTTGATGTAATTTGGTGGAGTTTCCCTATTAGTTTCAGTGTAGCAGCTGCGATGAACTTGCTTTATTATCGCTTTGGGAAATGGAAGCAGGCTAGGATGATTCCAAGTAAAACGTAGAAAAAAATCTGCTTAGTCCGTAATTAGGACTGGGCAGATTTTTTTATCTCAACGTATGTGTTAAGTTAATTCCGCTTCCGCTACCCGCACGACAAAATCCATACCGTAGGGATAACCGGAGGCATAAAAACTGAACAAGTCCGCTTCCTGGTTTTGAACAAACGGCAAAGATTCCCCATTGTCCAACCACTTTACGGAACGAATCGGAACCTTTAATCCCGTAAACGCCCTCGGGCCAATACCGCCTCCGCCAAGTGTGACATTAGAATGTCCATTCGATCCCAAGTCGTGAACAAAGAAGTATAACTTCCCGTTATCTCCCTTCAAGGCAAAATCAGCACCTACACCTTGGATGCCGGACGGAGTTACGCTATAAATGGCTTCCTCATACATGTGTACCCAAATTCCCATGGTTTCCAATAAAAATTTTTGCAACGAATCTACCATTCCCGAACCGGTAGGACCAATGTTCAGCAGATAATTTGCTCCTACTTTCCTGCAAACGCAAATGGTTTCGATTAACTGCTTTACGGACTTGGTCTGAAAGTCTTTTAACCCATACCCCCAATGATTATTAATGGTTTGGCTCATTTCCGCAGCGACGTACTTGCTTCTGCCGCGACGATCGAGCGGGGTTGGCCGTCCTTGTTCGAAAGTCACACTGTCAATCTCCGGATGACCGTATTCCCCACGATGATGCAGCCCGGAATTATTGACAATTATCGCCTAGGGCTGATACTTGCGAATCATGCCGTACAGCTCATCCTCCCTCCAATCAGCCAAAGGTTTGTCCCAATTGCCATCAAACCAAAATCCACCAATTTTCCCATAATGCTTGCATAGAACCTCTACAGATTTTATTAAATAGTCCAAATAGGCATTAAAATCTTCCTGATAACTTTCCTGATACCAGTCGATTGTCGTATGGTAGAAAAATGGAACAATTCCTTCCTCTCGGCATCCGTCCACAAATTCAGCAATGAGATCGCGTCCTGCCAGACTGTGAGGGGCATCATAGGTAGAGAGCCCCCTTGTATCGTACAAGGAGAAGCCGTCATGATGTCGAGTCGTGAGCACGATATACTTCATACCGGCTTTTTTCGCTAGACTCGCAATCATTTTTGCATCAAAATTCTCTGCTGAGAACGTATCTGTCAGCTTCCGGTACTCTTCTTTGGCGATTCGATCAATGTTCATGACCCATTCCCCTCGACCCAACTGCGAATATAATCCCCAGTGAATAAACATGCCGAAGCCCATACGTTCGAAAGCGGCCACATGCTGTGAAGGCTCGGGAATTCGGTTTAAATCCATATTACTTATCTCCCCCTATTTGAAAGCGCTAACAAAATATACTGAATACTATCAACTTAAAGTGCGAATCATTTATTCTTACTCCTAGTACATATTTTACCTGCTGCATTTTTTGAAAAATACCCTCATTCTTCTGTTAAAAATCATTCTATAATTAAGGTTTTTGCGATTTTGCCATACAAGGATAACGGCTCCGTCGCCTTCAGCAACTAATGAAAAAAAAAGATTGCCCAGGACCTCTGGTCCAGATGCAATCTTTTTTCAGTAGCTTGCGCTTAACTGTCTGTGTGCAACCGGAACCAACTAATCTGCACAGTTCCGTCAAAGCGCAGATAAACATCACGAATTCCAGCAGCACCTGACAGATCAGCCTTGACCGTCGTCCAAGCCTGCCAACCGCCCGTAGGCGGCACGGTGCAGATACCTACAAGCAGTCCATCCGCCGCGTCGAGACGAATTTCGATCTTCGCACCCGCTTCCGCTTGGGCAACGCGGGCTTCAAATGCATCCACTCCACTGCCCAGGTCGGCGCCACGAAAGGCAATCCAGCCTGCCGCACCTTGATTGCGTAGGCTCGTTCCTCCGCCTTCGCGGCATGCGTCTAAGTACACGCCTTCATAGTCGTCATAGTTAGCGGCGCGAACAGGACCAATCAACTTACGAGGCGGAATCGTTTCTCCGTGCACGGAGAAAGATGCTTCCGCGTGCAAACTGCCTGAAGAAGAGCCAACCATTATCGTGTAAGCACCGCTTTCCACACAATACCGGTCACGCGTTACATCCCAAAAAGCAAGCTCCGTTACTGGAAGCGTAAATGTCACAGATTCGCTTTGACTAGGCACCAGATGCACGCGCTGAAATCCTTTCAATGTCTTAAGCGGACGTTGAACGCGAGACTCGTTAGCACGAACATATAGCTGGACAACCTCATCTCCAGCCAGGTTTCCGATGTTTTCAATGCGGATGGAGACCTTCAACTGTTCATCGGCATCGAGGTCTACAGAGCTAAGCCGCAGATCACTATATTGAAAATCAGTGAAAGAACGCCCATGACCGAACGGGTAAAGAACTTCACCATCAAAGTACTGATAGGTTCGTTTCCCTTTGATGATGTCATAATCCATCAAATCCGGAAGCTGGTCCGTAGAACGGTACCAGATCATGTTCAGTCGGCCCGCCGGATTATAATCGCCGAACAACACATCTGCAACGGCGTGACCAAGTTCTTGTCCGGCGTGGGAGCTGTAGAGCATAGCAGGGATATGCTCATCTTCCCAGTTAACGGCAAACGGGTAGCTGCCGACGATAACCACAACCGTGTTCGGATTTGCTTCGAACACGGCGCGAATGAGCGCTTCCTGCGCAGGCGGAAGCGTCAGGTCTTGGCGATCAACGCATTCCTTACCGTTGATGAATGGGTTGTTGCCGACGAAAACGACGGCGGCGTCGGCAGATTTAGCGGCATCCACCGCTGCGCGGATGCCGTCCTTCACGACGTCGATCTCGAAGCAATCGACGTCACCTGGCTGACCGGCTCCGCCGCTGACGGTCAGCAGCCCGCCCTCTCCGGCCCTCACCTGCTGGCCGGCCCATGACTTCATCACGGCATCGGCGCCTTCCAGCGCCTCGAAGCCGAAGGCTTCCTTGACGAACCAGCCGCGGGCTTCGTCGGCAGTTGCCGCGAGACAGCCGTCGTCCGTCTCGGTGACGAACTTGCCGCTGTCGGCGGCGCGCAGCGTTACGCTGCCCCAACCCCAGTCATCGCGGTCGAACAGGACCGCGTCGGCCGCGTCCGTGCAATCGGCAGCGAGCAGCTGCTGCGCATCATCGCTAAGCCCAACGTACGCGCCTGTAGCTTTGTTACGAAGCCTTATCCGATCGCAAGCCTCTTCGAAGAGGACCGTCTTCCCAGCCATCTTCTCCTGAATCCCTTGCAGCGGTGTGATTCGATATGGAGGTGTACCGCTGTACCAATCCGTATAAACGTTATTCGCGAGTGGACCTATAACAGCAATCCGCTCCAACCCACTTTTCAAAGGCAAAGCCCCATCGTTCTTTAGCAATACGATCGATTCGCGCGCAGCACGTAGGGATAACTCCGCATGCTCGGGTGCGCACAGTTTGGATTCTGGTGTATGGGCATAAGGGTTACCTTCCTCAGGATCAAATTCCCCTAGTCTAAAGCGGACACGGAACGTGTTCCTTAGCGCTTGGTCCAAGTCCTCTTCATTCAGTAATCCTTGATCTAGTGCGTCGTGAATGGCGCGAATCGAAATCTCCTGATCATCTGTTATGCTGTCAATACCGTTCTTTATCGATTCCGCAACCGCTTCAGCGTAAGAATGCATGTGTTTATGCTCGCGCACCGTGCCTATAACATCGCCTGCATCGCTAACAACAAAACCATTCATCCCCCATTCACCCTTCACAATCTCGTTCACATCTGGATTCAGATTGCAGAGCGTGCCGTTGACGGCATTGTAAGCCGTCATCATCGAAAGAGCACCACCCTCTGTGAAGGCTGCCTCAAAAGCTTTCAGATAATATTCCCGCATATTGCGCGGATCGATGCTGACCGAACACTCACCTCGGTCAACCTCATTGTTATTCCCAAGGAAATGCTTTAACGTGGCAACTGCCTTCAAATAGAACGGATGCGGCCCTTGCATACCTTTCACCAGCTCCGTAGAAATCCTCCCTGTCAGATAAGGATCTTCTCCATAGGCCTCCTCCGTACGCCCCCAACGAGGGTCGCGTTCCATATCAACGGTAGGCGCCCATATCGTAAGTCCATTAATTGCAGGATTTCTCTGAAAATATACCCTTGCCTCATCAGCAATGGCTGAGCCAATTTCACGGAGCAATTCCGGATTCCATGTACATGCTAGACCGATATTTTGCGGGAACACTGTCGCTTCGCCCAACCATGCAATTCCATGTGCCCCTTCCGTCCCATGCTTATATGGTTTTACACCAAGGCGGGGGATTTCCGCCTGATACTGACACATTAGGTTTATTTTTTCTTCTAGCGTGAAACGGGAAACCAAATCAATAACACGCTCTTCGAGCGGTAATTCCGTGTTTTGAAACTGAAAAGTAGTATTTGTGTTCATTGCTAGCTCCCCCCTCTAATTTCATCAGCCATCTTTACGGTAAAAATCGCGCACCGTCTCATACGTTAGCTTGGGCCTGCGATACGCATCCACGATCCCTTTACTGTTCTGTGTCATCGCTCTTGTCAGCAACCATCCGGTTCCTTCCGTGACCCGGCAATCGCAGAATTGCCAGATGAACATGCCAGATATGTAAGGACGCTCCAGAAAGTGTTCCAATGCTTTACCAACAATATCTGCCTGGCGCTCTTCTGTGCCTTTCACTCGTGGGGGTGCGCGGAATCCATAGTAGCCATCCGCGCCGAACTCACTCATAATGAATGGCTTATCTGTTCCGCCTGCTTGATCCGCCCATTTCTTTATTCGGTCACTTAAGTGTCCTGGCTCATCATCTACGTACCATCCCGGATATACGTTGAATGCGACGATATCAGCCAAATCCAAGCATATGTCGCTGAAGTGATGATGCGACGCGTAGCTAAGAGGTCTGCTCGCATCCATATGGCGAAGTTGTCTCAACTGCCGTTCATAGTGCACTCTCCCTTCATCCGTATCGCTCGAGCACTCGTTAAGAATCCCCCAAATGATAATCGAAGGGTGATTATAATGATTTTCAACCATTTCACGGTTGCAGTTCTCACATTGCTCGGCAAAGAGTGGGTGGCGCATTTGTTCCAGCGACAAACCGCGTGCATGATTTTCCTCCCACACATAGATCCCGCGCTCATCACACAGATCAAGAAACCGCTGATCGTACGGGTAATGGGTTGTACGAATTGCGTTCGCACCCATATCTTCGATCAGGTCTAAATCAGCCACCATCAGCTGCAGCGGTAATGCAGCTCCAACCAGAGGGTGATCTTCATGTCGGCAGACTCCCTTTAACTTGATCTCCTGCCCATTTAAACGGATTTGTCCATCTTCCGTCCTTATAATACGAAAGCCGACACGTTCAATTAAGTCATCAATGGGTTCAGCGATACCTTGATCATATAACCGCGTTTCCAGCAAATACAGCTGGGGAGATTCATGCGACCAAGGGGTTACACCAGGAAAAGCCAAAGTTCGGGAAATCTCTATCGATGACTCTGCTTCAATTTCGACAGTGCCAACAACGAAATCGACATCCGCGAGTCGTCCTTTAATTTCAATAACTCTTTTTGTACTTGAAACATTCCGCACCAAAACGTTTATGGCCCCGCTCCACTCCCCATCTTCATATATCGGGGTAACATGTACCCTCTCTACAAACACTTCCGCAATCTCCTCAAAAACAGCAGGACGAATGATTCCCCCATAGGTATAGTAGTCATTAGGAACATGTAAAGCCGATGCTTCAGAGAACGAATTATCTACCCTAATGACCAACTCATGCATGCCTTCCGGAGCATCAGGGATAACAATAGAAAATGGTGTATAGGCATTGTAATGATGCGCAACAAGTCGGCCGTCGAAATAAACATCAGCTGTATGACTTACACCGTGAAACTCGAATCGTATAGGTCCTGATCTCGAGACCGTAACCTTCCGTCGATACCATCCGTGTCCACGATACGTCTGAAATCGGGGATGCGTTTCCCAACACCCTGGCACGGGTAAGCTGAAATCGTATGTCGTTGGGAAAACCGAGTCCTCAACATCTTCTGAAGTGGTTGTGAACTCCCACATTCCCTCTAACTCATCTATTCGGCGAATTCGATGCGTTTGGAACAGCCTGATCATGAGTACCGACTCCTTTCTTGAAAAAGAGCCCGTGAGACACGGACCCTTTCACTCATTCGTGCCATACGTCTATTCGTTCCAGAGCTTCACTCTATCTTTAACCATCTGGGTAAACTGTTCACCCATTTTCTTCACGCCGACTTTATCCAGGTCTGCCATGAAAGCATCCCACACTTTATCAAAGTTTTCAGGCTTCGCCAGAATCGCTTCTGGAATCCGTTTTTTCATAATATCTTCGGATTTTTGAAAGGTTACTTGCAGATCGGAGCCTGTTGGATGATTAATTGTCCAGGCTGCGCCGTATTTTCTAACTGGAAACTCTTCCGGCTTCGGCCACAGATCCAAATACGTTGTAGCATTGTAAGCTTTTAAAGTATCTTTGTCTGCTTGTGTATAGTTTTTTTGGATTTGTTCAGGGAAAACAGGATTATAATAGTTTCCGGACGGATCTTTAACACCATCTCCATAGCGCGCGGACAACCAGTAGTTTGCTATACCATTTTCTTTCTTATAGGCGCTCGGATTGCTTGTCTTCTTGTCCTGCGCCTCAGGTGTAATGACACGTTTTCCATTTTCCACCTTATAATCGACGCCTTCAATTCCCCAGTTTACCAATACTTGGCCTTCATCTGAAGCAAGCCAATCCAAGAACTTGATCGCACGAACGGGATCCTTGGCTTTTGTTGTTATACCGATTCCATTACCAGCTAAATAACCTGTATCTTGAAAGGCGTGATCTTTGATATTCTCATTCATTGTTACCGGGAAATGAGCATAGGTTTGATCAAATTTGCCATCTTTCTTCAAGACGTTTTCACCTTCGCCATACTCCCATTTTTGGTCTATCAAACCAAGCACTCGACCGCTGGCAATTTTGGCTTTATATTGATCGTATTTTTGCACAAAGCTTTCCGGATCAAGTAGTCCGATACTATTCATATGATTGAGCCATCTGAAATACTCTTTTTCTTCCGGACGCAGGAAATGATACTTGCTTTCATACGTATTCTGATCGATATAGAATTCTCCGTCATCCGGTGCTCCTGTGGTGTAGAAAGCCGGATTCGTCACAGATATAAGGATACGCCAGTCGTCTGCGAGCAGCGAAAGTCCAATTGTTGGTTTCCCATCAATGGTTGGGTGTTTCTCTTTGTATGCTTTAATAGCGTTCTCATAATCTTGCAAGGTCTTGATTTTCGGATAGCCAAGTTCCTTGAGAACCTGATGTTGAAGTTCAAAGCCGCCTTCCGAATCAAAATACTTTTGGTTCACCTGTGCGGTTGGAAGCTGATAAATAGCATGATCTTCATTACTCAGACGAAGTCTTTTAAAATAATCGCCATATACTTTTTTGATATTAGGACCATACTTATCGATGAGTGGCGTAAGATCCAGCATGGCACCGGCATCAATCAGCTTTTGTGTATCGCCTTTCGCCATAACTAGATCGGGGTACTCGCCGCTGGAGGCCATGAGCCCTACTTTTTGATCGGATGGGCCGACCGGGAATTCTATTTTAAGCGTAACACCTGTTTTTTCTTTAATTTTCTTGCCGACTCCGGATTGCATATCGTCCCAGTCTTGGTTCGGATCTGCGCTATACATCGAGAAAGTGATTGGCGTTGTATCGTTAGAACTTGTTGCATTTGTACTGTTTGGCGTTGCCGATGGTTGTGCAGCGTCTTTGGTGCAGCCCGTTGCTGTAACAATTGCTGTAATAAGCAAGACTGCCGTCATTGTTGCCGTCTTCTTTTTCATGCGGTGTTGCCCTCCCCTTATCATGTACATGCTATTGTAAACAGAAAAACCTGTAATTACTAAATACAATTAACTCTTCACAGCACCAAGCGTAATCCCTTTAACAAAATATTTTTGCAAAAATGGGTAAACAAGCAGAATCGGTACAGATACAACCATTGTAATCGCCATTTTGATGGACTCAGGCGATACTTTTGCTACATTTTGCACAATATTGGTATTGTGCGCTTCGTTGCCGCTTTGTGTACTCTGCAGCACCTTCATTAATTCATATTGCAGCGTCGTCAACTTTTCATTCGAGCTATTATATAGAAAAGTATCGAACCAAGAGTTCCAATGCCCAACCGCAATGAACAAGGCAATCGTTGCCAACACTGGCTTGCAGAGCGGCAGTATCACCCTCCAATAAATCGTAAAATCACTGGCTCCATCGATTTTTGCCGATTCTTGCAAGGCGTAGGGCAGTCCGTCAATATAAGAACGAATAATGAATACGTTCCATACTCCGAGCATGCCGGGAATAATATAGACCCAGAATGTATTGATCATGTGCAGATCGCGCATCAGCATGTAGCTGGGAATTAATCCGCCTGAGAAATATAGGGTAAGCGCAAATAACATGGAAAACGGTTTTCGTGCTTGGAAATCTCTGCGTGCCAAGACAAACGCAACCATCGAAGCACTAATTACTCCTAAAATTGAACCGATTACTGTACGCAGAACTGAATTTTGGAAACCTTTGATCAGACCGGGAAAACGAAATATCGATTCATAATTTTCCAATGTAAATGCGCGAGGCCAAATGTGAATGCCGCCCCTTACCGTATCTACAGATTCGTTAAAAGAAATGGCTAACACGTTCAGAAAGGGATATAAGGTAGCAATCGCTGCGATAGTCATGACGATATAGAGAAACAGGTCGAAACCAATGTCGATATTACTTCTCTTGAATTGTGTCTGCATGTTTTCACCTCCTAAGAGTTTTGCTTTCTAATGATTTTCCCTTCAGGAAAACTTGCATCATAATCACGGGCTCTACTAGATAATGGTCTCTTTGGTGACTTTCTTATAAATGGTATTTGCAGTTAACACAAGCATAATGCTTACAACTGAACTGAAAATGCCAACTGCCGTACCAAATGAGAATCGTCCTAATTGAATCCCGTATTTGAGCGCGTACAATTCAAGAACTTCCGAATAATCGGTCACCAGCGAGTTTTGCAGCTGAAACTGCTTTTCAAAGCCGATACTGATTAAACTACCAATCGATAAAATGAATACGACCATGAAAGTTGTCCGAATACCTGGCAGCGTAATGTACCAAATGCGACGAAATCGGCCTGCTCCATCCACAGTAGCCGCTTCGTATTGCTCCTGATCGATGCCCGCCATAGCAGCCAAGAAAATGATCGAGTTCCAGCCTGTTTCCTTCCACATATCGGAAAAGGTTACAATACCCCAAAACCAACTGCCCTTGGCCATAAACTGCATAGGTTGATCGATAATATGCAGCTTCAGCAGAAGCTCATTAATTCCTCCATCAATTGAAAGCATCTTCGTTACCAAGCTGGCTACGACTACCCAGGATACGAAATGGGGTAAATAAGAGATTGTTTGGATGGAGCGTTTGAATAACTGTCCTCTCAACTCATTCATCAGAACTGCAAATACGATAGGCACTGTAAAACTAACAATAAGCCCCAAGATACTCATAGCGAGCGTATTGCGCAATACAAGGTAAAATCTCTCATCCATGAACAATTGTTTGAAATTATCAAGCCCCACCCACTGCTGGTTCAGTATCGATTTCCCTGGTTTGAATTTCTGGAATGCCATGAGCCAACCCCAGACGGGAAGGTAACTGAAAATAATAACCCATATGACAAAAGGGATAGACATCATGTAGAGATACCGCTGCTGAATCATCGTTCTCCAAAACCGCTTTGACTCTTTTCTCTCCGTCAGGAGGGTGTGTTTGTCAGTAGCTAGCGTTTTCATTAAATCCCTCCTAAGAGCTTTCCAGAGAAAAGCTTTCTGCATAAGTGATACCTGCGTTTTGCGGAACATACTGGTTTCGTAAACACCAGTCATTGGCCTATGTTTTTATAATACTGGACGGGCGCTGTTTAAAAAACCACGCAAATTCATCATTAAATCATGTCAAAATAGCGCTTACACAATGATGGGTTTCACTTGCAATCAACAGAAAACAAAAAAATGAGAAGGCAAGAGTAACCCTGCCACCTCATTTTTTTTCTGTTCCTCTAAGTTCTCAGCTTTTTAGCGACTTTCCTTTAAAAGAGGAGGGTGATTCCCCTACATACTTTTTAAACTTGCTGTGAAAATAGTCCGCATTTGGGTATCCGACACGGAGTGCGACTTGATGAACTTTGAGGCCTTCTCCCAGCAGCTCGATCGCTTTTTGAATGCGAATTTGGTCAAGGTAGGTATGAAAGTGCGATCCTGTGTAATTTTTGAAAATTTTGCCCAAATACCCGCTTGTATAGTTAAATAACTCGGCCAAAGTATCCAGCTTCAGATTCTCATTATAATGCCGTTCGATGAAATCGAGGATCTGTTTGAGCACCGGTTCATTGCTGGAGCCGCTGATTTGAGTTGTTAATTCGTGCAATTGACTGCTGATCCGCTGTTGCATGGTTTCAAAGTTCGGCTGTTCAAAAATGTCAGTGATCATCGGCATCGAATTTTGCACGACCGTATACGTCTTATCGCTAAGTCCAGCTAATTTATTCAGTACAATAGAAATAAGCTGAGCGTAGTGGGTTTTGATCCCATGTTCGCTGCGTTCATAGGCGAGAATTACATAGCTTGCCCGCTTAAGACACTGCTCCAAGCTTTCTTTATTTCCCATATCCATGGCATAGTACATCTTCTCAGCAAGTGAGGCAATATCCAGCGAATCAAGCTTTTCACGCGGTTCTTCTTCAGACTGCCTAACAATAAGTTCGTTGTTAAAAAGAAAATGCTCCTTCAACAAATCGGCAGCTTCTGAATAGGAAGCGCTAACATTTGTAATCTGCTTAACAATAGATCCAATGGCGGCAAAAAAGAGTGTATCGTTCAGGATGGATTTGATGTCTTCATAGATTATTTTCCGTTTTCGTTCATCCGTGACTGGATCTACAAGTAAGACCCCAACGTAGGAATTTGCTGTGAATACAAATCCCCGTCCTTTCTCCTCAAAGAGTTGGGCCAGCTTTCCCTTTACCAGCTGTTGGCCATGCGAATCCGTCACTTGCAGGCTTGGTAATTGAAGCAGCAGCACTTGATAACGGTCTAAATTTGGCCCCATACGAGAAGCTATGTCCGGAGGCAGGATCTCTTGCTTTTCATCATTTTCTACCAATAAGGCTTGTATCCAATCTTCTCTTCGTTTCGTATCTTGCACAGATGTAAGCCGAACCATTTCTGCTTGTTTCTGTAAATGGAAACGGATGCGAGTCAACTCTATAATCATTTCTTCTTCGTCCACAGGTTTGAGGATATAGCCATCCACTTGCCCCACGATCGCCCTCTTTGCATATTCGAAATCTGCGTAACCGCTCAAAATGAGAAATCGGCACAAGGAATCCGTTTTACGAATTTCTTCAATAACCTGCAGACCATCCATCACGGGCATGCGAATGTCGATAATGATTAAGTCTGGCGCCAATTCAGCGTACTTGCTCATCGCTTCTTTACCATTCATAGCAGCGCCTACAATTTTGAAACCATACTGCTCCCAATCAATTAAAGTTTGCAGGCCGGCGCGAATCATTGGTTCATCATCTACAATTAATATAGAAAACATCCTATTCACTCCTTGATCGGTATGGAGAAGGTAATCCTCGTTCCCTTGCCTTCGTTGGTGTTGATCGATAGGCCATATGCCTCCCCGTACATTAAATTCAATCTTTGATGTACATTGCGCATGCCAATTCTATGCTCTTCTTTATCTTCCGTATCTTGCATCGTTTGTTCTATTTCCAGCAGTCTCTGGCTACTCATCCCCATCCCATTATCGGTGACTTCGATTTGCAAGTGAGCCTCCCTAACGCTCGCATAGATTCGAACAACTCCGTTATTCTCGATAGACTCCAAACCATGAACCACCGCATTTTCTACAATCGGTTGGATAATTAATGGTGTAATCTTGATCATGCTTGCCTCTGGTGCCATATGGATTTCATAATTCAGCCGATCACCAAAGCGGAATTTCTGAATGTCCAAATAGCCGCGTACCATTTCCAACTCGTCCTTCAGGGGAATCAGGCTTCCCATAATCTCAAGCTTTTTCCTCATCAACTTCCCAAGTGTTCTGACAATCCCCGAGATTTCGGTTTCTCCTTTAAGATGAGCTTTCATCCGAATGGATTCCAATGCATTAAATAAAAAATGGGGATTAATCTGGCTGGCCATCATTTTCAGCTTAATCTCTTTCTGCCTTAGCTCTAACTGGTTATTGACCCGATTCGAATGGTGAACTTCGTCCATAAGCTCGTTAATGCTTCTGACCATATTATTAAATTGTCTGGATAACATCCCAATCTCATCCTGACCATCGATTTCCGACGTTGCGTTAAGATCCCCTAAAGCCACTTTATTGATCTGCCGATTCAAATGAAGCATCCGTGATGTCAACATTTTCGAAAGGAAAAAGATGAGCACGAATACAATAACCAGACTTATTAACGTGATGGACAAACCCATATAACTGATTTGGTTTGCTTTACCAACAATACTCGCCACAGTGAAAACGGATACAATACGTAATCCACTATCACTTAGTGCAGGGATCAAGTCTTGAATAAGCATTTTGGAATCCTGTCCATTAAATCGCGTCTGGTAGGTCCCTTCCGGTTTATTCAAAAAATCTTTGGCAAAGTCTAATTCACTAACGTTTTTACCTACCCAATCCGTGTTCTTGGCTGCCACAATGCTGCCTCTACTGTCAAAAATCATCGTGTCAAACAGTTCTTTGCTTACAATGGACTGAAGTTCACCCGGATTCACATTGACCACCAAGACCCCACTTGAACGGTAGTTAGGAAAATAAATTTTTCGTACGAGGCTTAAATAGGTAACGTTATTTTTGGTTTCATCCTCGATTGCGTACCAACTGTTCCTGTCCATTTTCTTGTTCATCGCTTCTTGATACCAAAAAGATTGGATAATAGTATCTGTAGGTTGAATAAAGTTCCAGTTGTTTAAAGTCGTCGGATTGGTCGTATAAAATCGGATATTAGTAACCTCTTTATACAACTTGGTAAAATCATCGAAATCCGAAAAATCTTTATAAGCGCTTACAACATCATAAACAGAGTGATATTCCGTATTCACAATACGTTCCAATCGTTGATTGATGACCAATTTATTGGAAATCTCAATCGGTACCCTGAGAATATCCGAAGCCCGGTTGCTGATTTTCTCAACGTTGTTAGACGTTTGGCCGATAGCATCATTCAGAACCGTTTGTCTGAACTCTCGGGTTAAATACACACTAACAATCAGCACCGGAATGATACCAACCAAAATAAACGCCAGAATGATTTTATTTTTAATGCGAATATTGTTCGTCTTTTTTATCAAGGTTTGGAGCACTGTTATCACCACTCTGGACTACAAAATATAGTACTGATCATTATAATACAGTTCCAACCTAAAGGTATACATGATGAATTTGCCAGCTTTTCATGTCTAAATTGAAAAAACTTTCCGCAGCTATGCGTAATGCTGGGGAAAGTTCGGAGTAATGCTGGAGCTACAGCGCCAGAAGGTCTTTATGAATTTTAATGACGATCTTTTTGTTGCTCTTAGCCTCAGTAATGGAACAGTTCGGACGGTGGATGTCAGATGGGAAGCAAACCGCAAACATGCCGGGCTTCAGAAGAATTTCTGTTTCTTGCTGTACCGGATCTGACTCATAGAAGGCGATATCATGGGTATCGAACTTATCATCGACCACTTTCGCGTTTGGATGCAGCTTGTAGAAACTAAGCCTTTCCTCCCCGCTTACTAGAAACTGAATATCTGTATACACCATATGGGACTCAGGCATCTGCTCGTCAAAGGGACGGGTTACAACTTCCTGCACATTGGCAAACATCAAATGGCCATTATCACCTTCAAGGTCATATCTCCCAACTTCCGCCTCACCTAACTTGCGATTCAAAATGTAATCGATCCCTCGCGCTACAGCCTGCGGCCAGAGATGACGTTCCTGCTCAAAATGCTCAACATCGCTAATAATCAAGGTCATGGCTCCTTTTATGACTACGAATAAAAACTTACCTAAAACAGAAAAAGCAGAAAAAAGACCCGCTTCTTACAGCGAGTCTTCCTACGCTTAAAACTTTTCTTGTTTAGCGCCTTCCCAATCGGCCAAAAACTTCTCGATCCCCGCATCTGTTAGCGGGTGCTTGCTCATGGACTCGATAACTTTGTAAGGCACTGTAGCAATATGTGACCCTGCAAGCGCAGCTTCAATCACATGAGCGGAGTGACGAACGCTGGCAGAGATGATTTCTGATTTGATACCGTGTACTTGGAAGATTTGGCTGATTTCTTTAATCAGATTCATACCCACTTGGTTGATATCATCCAAACGTCCGATAAATGGTGATACGTAAGTTGCTCCTGCGCGTGCAGCCAGTAAAGCTTGCGTCGAGCTGAAGATCAAGGTTACGTTCGTTGGGATGTCAAGTGATCTGAACACGCTAGTCGCTTGAAGTCCATCCAACGTCATTGGAAGCTTAATGACAACATTTGGGCTTAGTTTAGCAAGCTTCTTGCCCTGCTCAACCATTTCATCTGCTTTCAGTGAAACGACTTCTGCACTAATCGGTACATCGCCGACGATGGAGATGATTTCTTTCACTGTTTCGAAGAAGTCTCTACCTTCTTTAGCAATCAGTGAAGGGTTGGTTGTTACTCCTGCTACAACACCTAACGCGTGAGCTTTGCGAATTTCGTCTACATTGGCTGTGTCGATAAACAATTTCATCCTGTATCCCTACCTTTTCTCCCTTTTGTGGGCTCTTATTGGAAATACTTCTGTCTGATTTGTTGAACGATTGCATCTGCTGTAAAGCCGTATTCACGAATTACTCGATCCGCCTTCGCTGATGCACCAAATTTACGGATGCCAACAACGAAGCCATCGCCTCCCGTAATCTCTTCCCATCCAGCAGGATAAGCCATCTCAATAACAACATTCGCTTTTACTTGTGGTAAAAGGATGTCATTCCGCACCTCTTCTGGCTGCTGCTCGAACAATTCACGGCTTGGCATGGAAATAACACGAGCCCCAATACCATATTGCGCCAACTGCTTCTTCACGTCAAGTGCTAAGGTTACTTCAGAGCCCGTTGCGATGAGTTGAACGTCAGGGGTTGCTGATGCGTCAACATCGGATAAAATATAAGCCCCTTGGTGAATATGAGCAAAAGCAAGCTGATCCGTGCCCAGAAGCACTGGCAAATTCTGACGCGAGAGCGCGAATACAAACGGACCTTCCTTCGCTTGGAGAACATACTCCCAAGCTGCTGCAGTTTCGTTAGCGTCCGCAGGACGAAACAGCGTCAGATCCGGAATCATCCGCAAGGATGGGATCTGTTCGATCGGCTGATGCGTCGGACCGTCTTCGCCGACAGCGATGCTGTCATGCGTGAAAACGTACGCAACAGGGAGCTTCATGAGCGCGGACAAGCGAATCGCGCCGCGCAAATAGTCGCTGAACACGAGGAACGTTCCGCCGAAAGCTCGCAATCCGCCGTGCAGCAGCATGCCGTTCAGTGCTGCGCCCATGGCGAACTCGCGGACGCCGAACCAGAAGTTGCGGCCGCTGTAATCGGCGGCGCTGAATGCCGCGGCGTCGTTAATCATGGTGAAGTTGGAGCTCGCTAGGTCGGCGGAGCCTCCTACTAGCTGAGGTACCCGCTTCGCCAAGCCGTTAATCACTTTGCCAGAAGCTGTACGTGTTGATATAGCGCCGCTCTCGGGGGTAAAGCGCGGCACATCGGCATTCCAGTCCGCTGGAAGGTCGCCGCTGTTGGCGAGCTCGAATTGCTGAGCAAGCTCGGGGTACGCAGCCTGGTAGCTGTTCCACAGCTGCTCCCAGCTTGTTTGGGCTTGTGCGCCCAGTTCCTTGTGCTGGGCGAAGTGCTTGTAGACCTCGGCCGGGACGTAGAAGTCCGGCTCAAGCGGCCAGCCCAGAGCCTGCTTCGTCAGCAGCAGCTCTTCTTTGCCAAGCGGCGAACCGTGCGTGCCGCCGTGGCCGCCTTTGCCGGCTTTGTTCGGACTGCCGAAGCCGATCGTTGTTTTGATCTCAATCAGGGTTGGACGACCCAGATCCGCCTTGCCTTCTTCGATCGCAGCGGAAATCGCTGCGACGTTGTTTTGTTCTTCCACACGTAAGTATTGCCAACCATAGGATTCAATACGCGTCCGGATATTTTCAGAGAACGACATGTTCAACTCGCCGTCGAGCGAAATATCATTTGAATCGTAGAGCACAATTAGCTTGCCCAATTTCAAATGACCAGCCAATGAAGCAGCTTCGGAGGAGACACCTTCCATCAAATCGCCATCTCCGCAAATGGCATACGTGAAGTGATCAACGATTGGGAAGTTCGGTTTATTGTAGACAGAAGCCTGATGAGCTTCGGCCATCGCCATTCCGACAGCCATAGCGACTCCTTGGCCAAGAGGTCCCGTCGTTGCTTCAACACCTGCCGTATGACCATATTCCGGATGCCCTGGTGTGCGGCTTCCCCATTGACGGAATTCCTTGATGTCATCAATGGTTACATCATAGCCACTTAGGTGCAGCAAGCTATAAAGCAGCATCGAACCGTGTCCTGCCGAAAGAACAAATCGATCACGATCTACCCATTTGGGATTCGTAGGATTGTGCTTCAAGTGCCGCGTCCATAGTGCATACGCCATAGGCGCCGCGCCCATCGGCATACCAGGATGACCCATAGCAGCTTTCTCTACTGCATCGATTGTAAGCGTTCTAATTGTATTGATGCTTAACTCTTCAATGCCAACAGTTGTCTGATTCAAAAGAGATTCGCCTCCATCAATTTGGTTGTATTAATTCCATCTACTCTTTATTATAAGGATAGATGAAGCATTCAAATAATTGATAGTTTCGATACTCGCTATAGAAGGTGTCTATATGGTGAATTTTGAGCTTTATAAAGTATTTTATCTGACTGCCAAAACTGGCAGCTTATCTAAAGCAGCAAAAGAGCTGTACATTACCCAGCCCAGTGTCTCCCACTCGATCAAATTGTTGGAGGATACTCTGGGACTGCAGCTGTTTGCAAGGACGTCCAAAGGAGTCGAGCTTACAAAGGAAGGCGCTGTGCTTTTTTCCTACATCGAGCAGGCGTACAACTTTATTTCACTTGCGGAGGAGAAATTAAGTGAGCTTCGTAATTTCTCTAGCGGAGAAATCAAAATTGGCGGCAGCGACTCCTTGTGCAAACACTATCTGCTCCCTTTCTTGGAGTCATTCCATGTGCAATATCCGCATGTGCAGATTAACTTAGTCCACGGAACGACACCGGAAATTGTGAAGCATCTGAAGGAAGGCAAAATTGATATTGGAATTGTCAGGACGCCTATTCTTGATGACCAATTGCAGGTGCGAGAAGGCATTACCATTCAGGATTGCTTCGTAACGGGACCAAAATACCGAGAGCTATCATTGGGAAAAGTCTCCCTTGCTAAGCTTTTAACCTACCCGATCATCTTATTTTCGAGTAATAGCTCATCACGGAAATTCGTTACCCGACTGTTCAGTGAAAATGGCCTGCTGCTGGAACCGGAAATTGAGCTCGGCAGCGTGGATTTACTCATTGAATTCGCAAAGATCGGCTTTGGCGTTTCCTTCGTAACCAAAGAATTTGTAGCGAAGGAGTTGGTAGACGGTAGCTTGTTTGAGGTGAATATTGACGCTACCATTCCGTCGACTAAGATCGGCATTATCACTTTGAAAAATATGCCGCTATCGACCGCTGCCTCTGCTTTCGTTGCAGAATTGGAGAGTCCTGAAAGTTGAGCCGAGGTGGGAATAACTTGGAGTCATGCACAAAAACTCCAAACCTACTGCTTTAAGCGCCTTTTCGGCGCTCCAGAACTTGATGGACCTCCCTCTCCCTATGAGAAGGGGGCTGCCGTGGAAACCCCATCGGAACGCAAAAAAAGCACGCCCAGCAACACTGAGCGCGCCATTTTCACAAACTAACGATCGCTTTAATGACCTTCGACTCTGGCTTCAGCCAAGTCTCGAATTGATCAATCATGTCCTCGAATGTCGCACGGTGCGTGATGTAGCGCTCGATGTCGATGATGCCGTCTTGCATGGTGGCACGTACGTTGTCGAAATCCTCCATGGTTGCATTGCGGCTGCTCATTAAAGTCAGCTCCCGTTTATGAAAGTCGGGATCATGAAAGGTAATATCGGCCTTAACAAGTCCGACATACACGAGTTTGCCGCCATGTGCGACTAATCCGAACGACTCGGTCATCGACCTAGCGTTCCCTGTTGCGTCGAATACGACAGTAGGGAATTCGCCGTTCGTAAGAGCGGCTAGCTGCTCCTTCGGCTGCTGCAGGGCATTTATTGTATGGTCGATGCCTGCCCAATCACGGCAAAAGGCCAACCGCTCATCGTTAACGTCCATCGCAATAACGTTTGCTCCGCGCTGCCTAGCCAGAATCATGACGCCGAGTCCGATTGGACCAGCCCCAATTACGAGTACGTTTTCACCAGCTCGAACTTCGGATCTTCTCACTGCATGAGCTCCGATGCTGAGCGGCTCTAACATAGCTGCTTGGTCTAGCGTCAGCCCATCGGTCTTAATGAGATGGCTGGCCGGCAAGGAGATCAGCTCTCTCATACCCCCGTCGATATGTACGCCAAGTACCCTCATATCCGTGCAGCAGTTCGTCTTGCCATTACGGCAAGCAATACAAGCCCCGCAGTGCATGTAAGGAACGATGCTTACTTGATCACCGACTTGTAGTCCTGTGACTCCCTCACTGATCTGTTCAATATAACCAGCCAGTTCATGCCCGAGAATACGAGGATAGCTAAAAAACGGCTGATTCCCCTTATAAGCGTGCAAATCAGTCCCGCATATGCCAATCCTTTTGATGCGAACAATAGCTTCGCCAGCTCTTAGGCTAGGCTCCTGCACTTCTGCAAGCTTAAACTTCTCGATCTGTTCACATACAATTGCTCTCATATCTGATTTCCCCCATTCTTATTACACATAGGTCTTCTCGTTATATTCCGTTCTTCCACTAATCCAAGACTTATTGTGAATGGGCGTCAGAATCTCCAGCACTTCTTGAAGTAACTCGATATCGGTAGGCTCATCCGTCCATTCGATATTTTTGCGTATGTTTTCCGGGTTTGCTGTACTGACCAGAGTTGTTGGTATGCGTTCATTCGCTGTTGCATACTGCACAGCCAATTTGGCAATGTCAGTCCCCTTACTTGCACAGTGTTCAGCAGCCTGTTTACATAGACGCTGAATTTCGCCTGAGGCTGGATGCCATTCTGCTGCTGGTCTAGTGCTCAGAAGCCCCATTGACAGCGGTGATGCATTCACCAAACCGACCCCATGCTTTTCCAGAAGCGGAACTATATCCAACAAGGAAGTATCGTTCAAACTATAGTGACAGTAGGACAAGACGGAATCCAGTTCTTTGTGAGCCAATGCCTTTTCAAATATAGCTACCGGTAAACCGGATACCCCAAAATAACGAATCTTGCCTGATTGCTTCAATGCATCTAGCGCAGGGAAAGCGCCTTCCAGAATCTCATTAAATGGTGCAAACTCAATATCGTGTAAATATAAGATATCGATATAATCCGTTTGAAGCCGTTGTAAGCTCTCATCAACACTTTCCAGAATTCGCTGCTTCGAGAAATCGAAATCTTCCGCTCCGTACCGTCCCGCCTTCGTCGTCAGGATGAAACGATCCCGCTCCAATTGGGCTATCGCTTTACCTAGTACTGTCTCAGCTTTGGTTAACCCATAAAAAGGTGACACATCAATCAGATTAATGCCCATATCAATCGCTGTATGAACGGTTCGGATGCTTTCTTCTTCGTTTGTTTCACGGAATACAGATCCAAGTGAGGATGCACCAAAGCTCAGCACTGAGACGTCAAGCCCGGTTTTGCCTAATTTACGATATCTCATAATTTATAAAATTCCTTTGCATTTAGTCCGAATAAGCGAACTTTATCGGCTTCCGACCAATTTCCTGGCAAGGCTTGAGTAAGCACCTCGACGACATCATCGTAGTCTGCAGCGAGCAAACAAACCGGCCAATCACTGCCAAATAAAACGCGTTCCGTTCCGAATATATCTAGTACATGCTGGATATAACCAGTAAAATCCTCACGCTTCCACTCCGTATGATTGGCTTCTGTTACCATACCGGATAGCTTACAATATATATTTGGATGCTTCGCAATAGCCGCCATTTGGCTTTTCCAAGGCTCCATAACGCCATCCGCAATTCGCGGTTTAGCTATATGATCAATAACTGCGCGTAAACCCGGAACCAAATTCAAGAGTTGAACCACTGGTTCTAATTGGTGGGAAACGACAAGCAGATCAATGGGTACATCTTTTTCAGCAAAATATCGGAGCGCATCTATAAAATGATGCTCGAGTATAACACTCGCATCCGGCATTTCTTGAATCATGACCCTAAAGCCTACATATTTGGGGTGCTGGCTAAACCTTTCGTAATGGACTTGATAGTCAGGATCATTCAGATTGAGCCATCCTACTACACCGGCAATCGTATCTGATTCCTCACATAGTGATAATAGATAATCCGTTTCTTCTAATGTGGGCGCCGCTTGAACCACTATCGTTTGATCCAAGTTGTGCTGGTGCAGGTGGGGTATTAAGTCGTTCGGCAGAAAATCACGATATAATACCGACAGCTCCGGTGTAAGCCACCCATAGTCACCCCGATCCATCTTCCAATAATGCTGGTGTGCATCGATCCGCATAGAGATTCTCCTCTTCATCATCCATATTTGGTACCGCTTTCTTCTATTGTATCACCAAATAAATCATATGAAATAACGATATCTAGCATCTTTATACGGTTTTTTGATATCATGAGATTACGAGTTATCTTGAAGGAGGAATCTTATGCATCCCGTCCGTAAAGTTTTCAATGGGAACGATGCCTTCCCGTTTTCATTTGCCTATAAAAACACAAAGAGCTCGCAAAGCGAGCTTCCTGATCATTTCCACGATTGGTATGAAATTGTATATGTGTATCGAGGAAAAGGAACCTTCTTTATCGATCACACGTTTTATGAAATGAAACAAGGCGATCTCTTTCTCATCCCTGGCAATACGATTCACCGGGCAACTCCGGATAAAGAGACGCCTGTAACGTCCACAGCGATTTATTTCAGCCCCAACATCGTACAGACTCCTAACTTGGGTGACTATTTCTCTTATTTGCATTGCTTCGAGCAAGCTGCAGGACATCACAATTACAAGTTTGAAACTTTACTCGCACAGCGTCAACACCTAGATTCATGGTTGGAATCCATTCAATATGAATTCAAACATCCGAATTTGGGTCACCGGCAAGCTATCTTGCTGCAGCTTCTTCAACTCCTGCTTTTTTTGAATCGTGATCTGAGTTCCGGCACGAAACCTAGCACTGGGGATTCTATCGCTCCCCCTATTTGGATGAGGGAAATTTTACTCTATATCGATCAGCATTTCTGTGAGGACATTGGCCTTAAGACGCTTTCGAAGCAAGCTTCCGTCACACCTGCCCATTTTAGCCGAGTATTTAAGCAGCTAATTGGGATGAATATTACCGCCTATATCATGACCAAACGAATTATCCGAGCGAAGCAGCTGCTTAGCGAAAACGATCTCAACATTAGCATCATCGCAGAAATGTGCGGCTTCGAGAGCTTACCTCATTTTCATGCCATGTTCAAAAGAGTTCTGGGAATGACTCCCGCGGCTGCCAGAAAGTCGGCTAGATAGCTGAGCTGTACTAGTTATTTGGAGGCGCTCAATCGAGCAATTTTTTAGAATCGCCAGTAAGCTTTTTCACTTAATCGGGTGAAGAATCCTCGAACTTCCTTATTAATAATGCTTTGCGAGATAAAGGTATGAACCTCGATCCGCTTCAAAAAGTTCAGTAATCGATAGCCGCTCCAGCTATAAGCAGCAAGCCCTGCCATAAAGTAGCTAAACCCATAATAATCGAAGCCCAGAGGCAGCAGTGCGAAAGTTAATATTACATTTAAGGTGAAATAGATTCCCCCGGTAATGACGGCCCCTTTGCGATCTTCGAAATACAGCATGATTAAGATATTAATGAGCATAATGGCATTCATCAGTGCTCCTAGCGCACACATCTTAAATATGTCGATTACGATTTCTTGTAAACCAAGCCTTTCTAAAAGCATATCACTGATTAAAATGATAAATAGCGTCAATATGCCTTGCAGCTTCGTCAGACGATACAATTCACGCCAGAGCACCTCGACCATTCGCTTCTTCGCCTTGGTGATCATCTCCAGGGTTCCGCCATGGGTCACATAGCCGTAGAACGTTTTGTATTTATCATAAAATTGCGTCTCCACGGAAACGACGAACAGAACGAGTGACGGAATAATTGTAAGATTTGCCAGAAAGACAGGGGTATCGTAGATGGGGCTATACATAAACGTCTCCTCGATCCGGACACCGGATGGTCCTAACCAAACGATAATGTTAGGCATCCATACGCCTGCGTTATAAAGAAATCCGACCCAAAGGAGCGAAGGATATTTATCGACATAATGTAAAAAACCATATGGATTAGACGCTTCTTTAGCCGGAAACGAACGCAGCAGCACAAATACTAGCATGCTCATGGTAAGTAGAATACCACAGCTAAAACCTATTAAAATGTTGGTCGCCTGCTCATGTTGCTCGAAAGCAATGGGGTACCTCATCAGAATAATCACACCGATGATCGAGACCAGTCCACCTGCCAAAAACGAATAGGATATAATCTTATAATCCTTAGCCGCTGTTAAAAAGACCATGGCCAGCCAAATTTGTCCTATCATGAAAAATAACAATACGCTCGTCACTTTATAAACCATTGATACTGGGGACGACCAATAAAAAATCACTGCAATAATGAGCGAAATACCGAGTATGATCCTACTAATACCAACATAGGTAGGTGTGACGACCTCTAGTCGATTTTGAAAGAAATGATCTGCCAAATACCTTGTAACACTTAGCTGCCAGCCTCCGGAAAGTATTTGCGAGAAAATGAAACAATACGATACCGTAACAATAAACAATTGACGCTGAGCGTCATCTACATGCCCGAATTGAACAAGCATAAAGTTAATCAGAGCAATACTACCGACAGATAGCATCCAAGGACCAGCAGCGATGAAAGAAGCGTAGGCATAAGCCCGAACTCTTAGTGAAAGATAGTCATCGCGGAACAACTTCTGCAGGGTAAATCCGATTCCCGCCATTAGGTAACCACCTCATCATATAACTGCCGATAAGCATCAATAAAATGATCAATCTGATAATAGGCCTCCACACGATTGCGTCCTACTTGTCCCATATATGCTCGCTCTTCCGGGAGTGTATACATTTTCACCATAGCCTCAGACATGGCTTTTGGATTAACAGGAGGAACGACATAGCCGGCTATTCCGACATCGTGCTCATCCTTCCCCTCCAGCAGCTCGCGGCAGCTGCCTACCTCCGTACAGATCCACGGTATTCCTGCGGCCATTCCTTCCAGAACTGACAGGGGCTGACCTTCACTAATCGAGCTCAGTATGAGCGCATCAATCTTGGGTAAATAGTCGTCAATCGCTACCCTTCCCATAAAAGTAACAATCTCCTCCATATGGAGATTTCGGGTTAAGGCTACGCATTCTTGATAGTAATCAGGATCTTCGTCCGTTGGCCCCATAATCCAAAGACGCATGTCAGGGATGTCATGACTGGCGAGCCGAACAGCGTAGAGCATCGTCTTAATATCCTTAATGGGTACGAGACGTACTAAGGCCCCGAAGACTATCCCTTTAGCGGAGGTACTCGGATGTCTTGGAAGCACTGACAATCTGTGGTAATCAATGCCATTGGGGATAATCATAGCTTTCTCAGCATGAAGTCCGAGCTCAAGCTGAATTTGCTGCGTACCTTGATAAAGAGAAATGGTTCGGTTAGCCGTCTGATAAGCACCTTGGGACATATGGTAGAAATATGCGATCCATCTTTTTTTGAAAGGAGGATCTACCCACACTGATTTCAAAATCTCTTCTTCCCGTTCACGTGCGTAAACGCCATGCTCTGTAAGCAGGAATGGCTTCTTATGCTTCATTCGCAGATAAGTGGCGATCAAACCAGCATATCCGGTCGAAACAGCATGATACACATCGGCTACCGGATAGGACTGCTGCAGTAGATAAATGGCAGGGAGGTACATGGATCTCCACGTCCAGAAATAGCTATTAAACGAATGATTCGGCATTTCTTGCTCATAGGAAGCAACCAGGAAATCCCAAAATATTTCACTTTTCATAAAGCTAATCGGATTTCCCAGCTTATTAGGATCAGCAATGCAGGGAATAGATTGCTCGGAATTTTTTTGAAAAGCAAACCACTCCAGACAGGATGCAGCCTCTTTCTTGGTTAATCGTGGAGGCTTACCCTCTTCTTGATTCAGGTAATCCATCATGAAAACATCATGAATGCCTGAAATATTGGGCGGAAGCTTGTATTTATAGCTTGAGGCCTCTTTACGAGATGAAGAAATCGCGATGATTTCAAATTCATGCTCTGGCATTGCTGAGACCAACATCTGAATCCAATTGGCTACCCCACCTGACACGTAAGGGTAACTTCCTTCCACTAACAATGCGATTTTCATGGCTTCATTTCCTTCAATTGTAGGGTCACAGTAGGTTGATGAGCCTCCAAATGCCAAAGTCCGTCCGCATGCTCCATACGTGTCAGTACGCCAGCTTCCTTGGAAATCTCTGGTATCCGGTTATCTGGCACGCGAACGGTGTAATGCATAGGGACCAGTTCATCCTTGGTCGTAATTGTAATTACGTCTTGACTGTAATGAACGTCGACCTTTCCGGCCGAGTAAATACGAAGTTTTTTCACGGCGTCCCTAACAGTTAAAGGTTCCAGATAACCATAGTTTTTATTTAGTGATGCTAGCCAGGCTTCAAATTGCTCGCTCAAGTATTTCCAGCCTTTACCCCCGGAACGTTGAATATCCAGCGCATCATCCGGATGAACAAAATGATTCACCATTCCAAAATTAGCAATGACATCATTGGCAAAAAATTTAGCGCCATCATCTAGTAGGTAGCCTGAGGATATACGAGGAAAATTCGTAAACCGTGGAAATTCACGATCCACACCAAATTCTTGTTCGAGAAAGCCCTCTTCTTCTCCTACGTAGTAAAGGGACGCAATAATCTCAATGGAAGGTACGGCTTCAGCCAGCGCTTCCTTACCCGTCTTGTTCAGCACGTTGGAAGGAGGCACATACGTTTTAAACTCATGTCCAGGAAATAAGCCTTTCGAGAGCTCTACCATACGCTGTAGACTTTCAACCATGGAAGCCTTATCAGGCCAAGGAACATAGCCCAGATTAGGGTCGATTGGCTCCTTGGCAGTGACAAGAGATTGGTGATTATAGCCATGCAGACCAATCTCACCACCTAGACCTAACAATTTAGAGCCAAAATATGGCAGAATCTTTGGGGAGTTGTCCAGTAGTGAAGGAAAGGGGGCACTCGTCTGATTTTGATAATCCCCAATCATATGTCCCGTATACTTCCACCTATAGATCTTAGCGAAACGCGCCATATCTGCCCACCAAATGCGTTGATAGAAGTCTGATGTGCTTAGTCCGTATTCCTGATGAATAAGCGGATTAACAACAAGCGGAACGGGGGACGGGAAATCGTCAATATTCAGACTTCGTACTGCCACTTGTGAAGTTACCAGGCTGTCTAGAGCCAGACCAATGGATTGAACCATAAGCCCTCGACCTACCTTCTGGATACTGCTGGTTGAGTTCCAGAACACGACGCTCCCCTGTCCATAGTTATTTTTCCAGAGCATAGGCGTTCCTTCGGCCGATAAATAAATGTTAACCTGCGGCTTAAGCTTAATATCCAACATACTGTTTGAAAATAGCGCATTGCTTGCCGGAAGATTAGGATAGCCGGGAAATACGGTTTGGTTGACTTCTATGCCATGTATCGTTCTTTCAATGAATCCGTTATTACTTTCTATCCCCAGCATGTCATTCCATTCTGGAGCATAGAAACGCGTATAGGCAAGAAGCCGACCGCCTTCATTCAAATAGGACTGAATAACGGTCTGATCCAGTTCGCTTATATCTTCACCAGTGAGTAGAATGACAGTCCACGGTCTTGGTTTAATTGTCCTCAATTCGTCGGCCGTTATGGAATCCGCCTGCAATTTGGCAAGCCCCAGTGCTGTCTGTAGGTTGACTTTGACCTTATTGCCTTCTGAATCTTTAGGATTTGTATACATATACAGACTGAGTTTATCACCTGCTGCGGATGATTGGACCGAGCTCTTCACCGCGAACTGTGCCTCTTGATACACATTTCTTGCTGGAGATAAAGGAAAGAAGTCGATGGTTCGTACGGTTTGCAGCCCGACACCGAGCAGCAGCACACTAACGATAACGCACGTAAAGATGATCAGCTTGCGGGACACCTTGTTCCTTCAGCTCCTTCCAAAATTGGATCGCAGGCAGATGCTCGTCTGGAACCTCAATGCTGCTGTCCAACCATTGCTGTGCAAATAGACTAAGTTCGCTTAGTTTTCCTTCTGCATACATTTTTTCTGCTTGAGTTAAATAAATCATATAGCGATAATCTCCTATATGGGAAAGCTGCCCAGCGAGGCGAATGGCCGTCTTGTAATCCTTTTCCATTCGTGCCAGATTACATAGCTCTGCAATAAATCGGGGCTCATCGGGAAATTGAGAAAGTCCCTGTCCGATCCATTGTTTGAACGTCTGTCTTACTTCCAGAGCGAGCTCTTCCGTCAATAAATGGCTTCCCAAATAAAGTCGGTAGGTTTCCAATAGTTCTTTCCATGTCTCCCAGCTTTTATCGTCCTGCTGCAGAAGTAAGGTCCATTTCTTGATACTTCGTATATATTGCTCATTTAAATAGTTCAAGCTAGTCGCTGCATAATGAACAACTTCGGGATCATCATTGCGCAGGGCTTCGTTAAACAATTGCACTTTATTGTTGCCTTCATATTGGAGGAGAGAAAATAAAGCCTCCTTCTTGCCCACAGGCTCGCCTGACATCAGGATTTCCCGGAATGGCAAACGGTTCGCTTCTGCTTCCACATTAATGTTATAGCTTTCCATCGATTGCGGAGAATAATAGACGTAGTTCTCATATTCCTCGTAAAAGTCGTGCCGAAAGCGAAAAAGCAACAATCCTAAGAAGACAAATGATCCAACCAGAAATCCAACCCCAGGAAAGAAAAGAATAATGGTTTGCACCCACCCGGCACTTAGTCGATCTTCAATTCGGAAGGAGATGATATGGAGCAGCCTATTATAAATGAGCACAAGGACGAGATGGAGCAGCAAGCTAAACCAATGAAAAGAAAGCGCAATGATCTGCAGTGCGTCTATCACAGCAAATAGTAGACTGACTGCCACGGCAAGCCATGCGTGAGGAGAAACATCAAAATGCCGGACATTCCTAGAGACTCTCATTCTGAGGCCCCCCTATTGAAACGATCCCTAATCCTGTCTTCAATACGTGATGCCAGCTCTGGAGACGTGGCGGGAAGTAAAAATAACAGCTCTCCGCGGAATGAGTCGTAGGCCATCGCATCTTCATCACGCAGCATCTGCTGTGTCAAGCCATTGATTTCTATCAGCGCATCTGTCTCATCCATTTGGCTAAACTCGATTGGAATCTGCAGCAGTAGGAAATTTTGGGCAAAATCAGTTGCCCGTATCGTTTCTTCATTTAGTTTGGCGTAGAAATAATCCGGCTTCATTACCCGGGTATTGGGAAAATAACGCTGTTCATTCAACTTCTGTTCCTTCTGGAACGCTTTCACGCAGCTCTCGCCCATCCAAGTGAGAATAAGTCGAAACAGGTCTATCGTATGCTTGTTCAAGGCAACAAAATCAAGCCCGTTCAAACCTATAATGCCTATAATTTGCTTGTTCTCATCCAGAAGAGGTCCTGCAAGTATAGGGATATCTGCCGATTCTCCCTCCGGTCTCATTTGAATCGTTTTCTCCGTACATACTTGGTAATACAAGGATGGTTGATCTAGGAATACGGTGGACGGATAATGTGTTTCTGCACCGTAATAGACTTTCAGCCTCAGCACATCGCCGCCTGGACTCATTCGATAGATGACGATGGATCCCGCCTGAATTAAATCTTTGCATAAGCGCACAGCATCCGTGAAAATAATTTCCGAATCTTCGGAATCTAATGCCTTGGCAATTTTATAGAGGGTATACATGCTTTCTTGAGCACCGACTACCTTCGTTTCCAAGGCTTTCTTAACAAAGAGAAGATCATGATAACTGCTATCCATTTTCGCTAGCTGCTGCTTATTGTCCTCAAATTCATCCGCCAGAATGGCATATCGAAAACGTAAATCGGAGGAAACGTGACCTACGAATAAAGCGATTCCCCAATAACACACGAACCATTTCGCCTGATCCCATCGGTCAAACAGACCATATAAATCACCGTTAATCTGGTGGTACGTTAAGATATGCAGCAAGCTTGCTCCAACCGCCGAGGCTGCACCTATGCGTGTTCCATAGCGGAGCGAAAAGTAAAGAATAACAAATAAAAATGGATTGGGTGACCAATTCAACCAATCAACGTTGTATACCATATGGATAATACATAGAACGGCCAGAAAAAAAGCCAGTTCACACCAGGCTAACCAGCTTCGGTTTTTGTCGAAAAATCAATACGTATCCTCCAAACTTTAACTATCCAAAGGTTTGATAATGATGGGGTTATTTTTCTTCCTATAAAATTGTTTCAAATGCTCATAGATATCATCTATTTGAAAAGGCTTAATAATATACTCATCGGCTCCAGCCATCATTGACTTCGATAATTCACCGATGGAATGCTTCGCACTCATTAGAAAGATGGGGGTTTTTGCAAATGATTTGTCCGAGCGAAGCTCTCGACATAGTTCAAATCCAGTTAAATTCGGCATAAGAACATCAGACAGAACAGCATCCGGTTTTAATTCCTTTATCGATTTTAAAGCAGCAATAGGGTCATTGAAGGCAGATACCTGAAGACCTCTCACTTCGAATAAATCCTGTAAAATGTGTAGTAGGACATTATCGTCGTCCACGATAGCTAGGCGATTCATGGCTGTCAACTCCTTACATTTATCTAGCTACAGATTTTCATAAATCTACGTATGTTAAACGATAAGTTTGAATGTTTATAGGTTGTATTTTATCATATAATGAAGCTAATCCAAATTTCAGGAAGGTCCGTGAAAAGCGATGAAGACATCTCAGGTAACAGCTGCCATTATCGTCTCCATGGTCTTTTTTTCTTTCCCATTCAAGAAGCAAGTCCAAGCTTCTGGTCCTTTTCAAAATGTGAAAGACTACTCCCTCTACTATGGTGCACCTACTGAACAAGCAATCATTCATTTAAAGACCAAGGATCTTATTATTATTGAACCTCAATTGTTCTCAAAGGTGCAGATACAAGACATTCAATCCAAGGGCACTATCGTTATAGGTTATATAAGCGTTATGGAAACCCCTGCCTGGAACAAGCTTCGTGTGAAAGAGCTTCTGTCCTCGGACTATTTATTGAAGCATGGCGAACGTATCTATTTCAAGCAATGGGACTCTTATTTGATGGACTTGCGGCAATCTCATTACCGCCAACTGCTATTGTCAGAAATCAAAACTTCTATCTCAGACAAAGGTTTGGACGGAATGTTCCTGGATACAGTTGGGGATATCGATGACTGGATTCAAGATGCAAATACTCAAACCCTAACAAGAGAAGCTTACCGTTCTTTCCTTCAAGACGTGAGCGACCAATACCCCGAGCTTTCCATGATTCAGAATCGCGGCTTTGATTCACTCGACTATGCGCTGCCTTATATTGATGGTTTGTTATGGGAGGACTGGAGGGCGAATTGGAAAGAGGATTTGTGGATGAAAACAAGAGTGGACAGTCTTCGAAAGGAACAAAAGAAGGGCTTGACCGTATTTTCCATCCATTTAAATAAAGAGAGCTCCCCTGGTAGAGAAGCCCGTAAACTAAAGTTTTTACATATAGACGCACCTAATGGTTATACGGAAATAGTCAACTAGTTATAACGAATTTTGTTCTTTGTAATAGTCAAAGGTCTCTTGCAAGCCACTTCTTAATGTATATACCGGACTCCAATCCAAACCGGCAAGCGCAGCGCGATTATCCAATCGGCTGTGAACGATATCTCCTGCTCGAGAAGGTGCGTAGGTGGGATTGAAGCTCATCCCGCTGATGTCACACATTTCCTTAAGAAGGGCGTTAACACTCGTCTGCTCGTTCCAACTGATATTGTATATCCCTCTGCTGCCCTTACTCAGTGCGGCCATATTTGCGTGAACGATATCTTTCACATAAATAAAATCTCTGGTTTGCTCCCCATCACCAAAAATCAATGGTTGTTTACCCGCTAGAAGCTTATCTACGAAAATGGAGACTACGCCTCCCTCACCTTTTGGATCCTGTCTAATCCCATATACGTTCGCATAACGCAAAATCGTATAATCCAGCTCGTAAAGAGAAGAAAAGCTCTCTATATAGTGTTCTGGTGTATGTTTAGAAATGCCATAGAAGGATAGCGGCTTGATCGGATGATTCTCATCAACACCTAAATATTGTGGGGTTCCATATACAGCTGCGGATGAAGCGTAAATCAGCTTTCGAACACCATGCTCCCTGCATTGTTCCAAGACGGCAAGGGTTCCGAGAATGTTGATCTTAGCGTCTAGTAATGGATTAGAAAGCGAGGTCTGAACATCGATTTGTGCAGCATGATGAATCACGACTTCTGGGCGTGCAGCGGTGAATGCCTCTGTTAATCCGTTATCTAACAAATCTCCCTGATGGAAGACAGCAAGGGGATTCAAATTCTCTTTACGACCTGTAGATAAATTATCAAAAATATGTACGTGATGCCCCGAAATGATCAGTTGATCGACAATATGTGAAGCAATAAAACCCGCTCCCCCAGTAACTAAAATATTCATAAGCGCACGCCCCCATCATGATAACGTAAAAAAGCTGCAAGATAGATCACTCGACTTGAGTTTTATTATATTATAGATCTCCTCCGTGTAGTTAGAATGAAACAATAACAAATAAAAAGAGCCATTATTTCGAACTAGATGAACTAGCTCAAGTTAATGGCTCAATTTGTGTTTAACTTGCACTTACTTCTTCACGACTCTATCATATAAAAAGTCGGCAATATGGACGGCCTCCATGCGGTCTTTTTGCCCGTGCTTTTCAATACCCAGCTTCATTTGCAGCAAGCAGCCAGGGTTGCTTGTAACCAGATACTGAGCGGCAGTAGCGTTCACATTTTCCATTTTATGTTCAAGAATTTGATTCGCCATAACGGGCTGAGTGACATTATAGATACCGGCTGAACCACAGCAGGAGCCTGCATCTTTCATTTCAATAAAGGCAACGTTGCCTACCTCTTTCAGAAGCTGTCTGGAAGGATTGCTGCCTTTCATGACATTGCGTAGATGACAAGAGTCCTGATACGTAATGCGAGTGGAAGCTCCATCATCAATAGTTTCTGCGAACTGAAGTGGACGTCCTTGCTCTACAAGAATCGTGCTGATGTCCTTCACTCTCGCAGCGAACCAAGATGAGGATTCCTTCCACTCCGGCTCTTCATGAAGCAAATGATCATACTCCACTAGAATGGCACCGCAGCCACCCGCATTGGACACGATATAATCGACACCGGCCTCTTGGAAAGCGCGAATGTTATTCTTGGCCATAGCTTTGGCTTGATCACTCTCACCGCTGTGTGCATGAAGGGCCCCGCAGCAATTCTGTGTCTCTGGAATGACAACGTCAAATCCCGCTTCGGAAAGCAGTTTTACCGTTTTGATATTCGTTTCGGTAAACAAAACATCCATTAAACAGCCGCGGAACATGCCAGCCGTAGCAATCTTTTCCCCTTTTGCCGGAATGTAGGTACCCAATTGCTCTACGATCCCTTTGCTGGAGGCGTCAGGGAGTATCTTTTCCATATCGGACAAGTGCTTGGAAAATGCCTTTACAGCGCCCGTTTTCCTAACGATCGTTTGCAACCCTGATTTCTTATAGAAATGAAGGCCTGATCCCAACAAACTCATCCTTTTTTGATGAGGGAATAGCTCTTTGAATACGATCTTGCGTACACCGCTTACCCACCATCTGTGCTGCTTCGTGTGCGTCTCAATCGCATCACGTGCCTGCTCAATTAACTGTCCATATTTCACATCTGCTGGACAGGCTGGTTCACAAGCGCGGCATCCCAGGCAATGGTTCATTTGGTCTTCGAAACTGATACCTGGCTCCATAATGCCATCCACGGCCGCTTTCATAAGTGAAATTCGTCCACGAGGGGATTCGGCTTCCACGCCGGTCTCCTTGAATGTGGGACAAGCAGGCAGACAAAAACCACAGCGCATACAATTGGTTAACTGTTCATAGTCCAGCTTCTGTATCAGTGTTTCTTGAAGTGTTGCTGCTGGAAGCTTAGCCACGATCAATCACCACCCTGCGTCTGGACTCTTTAGCAAACATTTTACCTGGATTTAAAAGATGGTGAGGATCGAAGACTTCCTTAATCCCTTTCATCATGGCGATTCCGGCACTTCCTACCTTCCATTCCAAGAAAGGTGCTTTCACTAAACCAACGCCATGCTCACCAGTAATCGTCCCTCCCATCCCGATGGCCGCTTCAAATATTTCTTCGAAAGCGAGTTCAACACGATGTATTTCTTCGTGATCCCTAGCATCTGTCGTCGCGGTTGGATGAAGGTTGCCATCTCCTGCATGTCCAAAGGTACAAATTTGGACGCGATGCTTCTCGGCTATGCGATTGATTTCTAGGACCATATCAGCAATCTTAGAGCGTGGAACCGTCGCATCCTCTAATATCGTTGTTGGGCGTAAACGAGCGAGTGCGGTAAAGGCGCTTCTCCTTGCTGTTAACAGCCTAAGGGCTTCCTCTTGATTGCTCGCAATGCTGACTTCATCCGCCAGCTCCTCGCGGCAAATTTCCGAGATCCGTTCGATATCCCGCTCAACGGTTTCCATATCTCCATCCTGTTCGATTAACAAAATAGCTGCCATATCGAGCGGAAGTCCCAATTTGGCGAAATCGTCTACTACGCGAATCGTTGGGTTATCCATGAATTCTAAGGTAGCCGGAATGATGCGATTTTCTATGATTTTGGATACCGTACGAGCTGCTCCATATAAGTCTTTGTACATGGCAAGCATCGTTTTCTTATATTTGGGAGGCGGTATTAGCTTAAGCGTTGCTTCGGTAATGACGGCTAATGTACCCTCAGAGCCAATGAGCAGCTTCGTTAAATCATAGCCGGCCACGTCCTTCATCAATTTCCCGCCAGTACGCATAATTTCGCCTGAGGCTAGGACACATTCTAATCCGATCACATAATCTTTGGTGGTACCGTATTTTAAGCCGCGAAGACCTCCGGAGCATTCTGCTATATTTCCACCTATCGTCGAGATCGACATACTGCTTGGATCTGGTGGATAAAATAAGCCAAGATTTTCAATATGCTCTATGAATTGCTTCGTAATGATACCCGGCTGAACCGTTGCCGTTAAGTTTTGCAAATCAATGTCGAGTATCGCATTCATGCGATGCATGACCATCACGATGCCCCCTTGAACGGGGACCGTTCCGCCGCAAAGATTTGTGCCTGAACCTCTGCTGACCAGCGGAATGCGATGCTCATTTAACACCTTCATAATCGCAGATACCTGCGCCGTATCTTTGGGATAGATCACACCTTCAGGCAGTGCTTGGAGCATAGGTGTTCCATCGTAAGAATGCGTAACAAGAGATTCCATATCATCTTTGAAAAATGCCTCGCCTACAATATCCTGCAGTTTTTGTCTTACTCGGCTGTCAAGCATAACTACCTCCCATGGGACAAATCATTTATTTCAACACGATTGATCATGTGATCAGATGACTTTTTTTCTATTTTAACTTATGATTGAATAGATGTATAGATACTTTATGGGGGAATTATATGACATTTCAGCAGATTCGACCGCAAAAGGGCTCGGAAATCGTGCTTCAGCAAATAAAAATGCAAATCGAAACAGGTACTTATGCACCAGGTTCGAAACTTCCAACTGTTGTTGAACTTGCAGCCAGCTTTCAGGTTGGGCGTTCGACGATTAGAGAAGCGCTTAGCGGATTAAAGGCAATCGGGTGGGTAGATATTCGACATGGCGGAGGCACCTTCGTTACGAACCCTTTGCCAATAGACAGCAGCAGCCTCTTCGATCAAGGCCAAACGCTGCAGGAAGTGCAGGAGGTGCGGAGATTCATAGAGGCGGGTTGTGCTTCGTTAGCTGCAAGTCGCCGTACCGAAGAAAATTTGACGGCGCTCAGACAAATCCTCAGCACGATGGAAGCTTCACTTGAAAATGAAGAAGAAAGCGAGCAAGCCGATATTCGCTTTCACCTAGAAATCGCCAATGCCTCCCACAATTCCCTCATGATCGGGATGATGGAGTCATTAACCGAGCGGTTGCAGCAAAGTATGAAGGCTTCTCGCCGTCTATGGTTTTTTGCTGAACGTGCTTCCGCTGAGAAGCTCCTTCATGAACATCGTGACATCGTTGATGCCATCGAGACGAAAGATGAGCAGCTTGCAGCGGAGAAGATGTCGCAGCATATTCATAAAGTGGACCAGATTATTCAAAAGCTTGCCAAAATCTCTACGGATGCATTCTGAGAAAGCTTCACTGCTTACTCTTCTTCAATAACGGGTATCCGCTCGATTCGGGGGTCGGTAAAGATGTCATACTCATCCCGGCTAGTGCTGGAAAATTCAGAAACAACTGCGCCTTGATCCCCTGCTTGAAACCAGTGTTTAATGCCAGGTTCGATCGTATATTGTTCACCAGGATGTAATTCAATCTCGTGAAAAACGGTATAATAAGCCTCACTCCCAGCAGGAATTATGGCTTTGAGGTTAGAAGCCGCTTCTCCCTCTACATAGAGCAAGACGCTTCCTGAACGGCAGCGAAAAGTCTCCATTTTACCAGGATCACCGTCGATAGGCGGATGTAAATGCTCCGGGCATGTTTGACCTGGGAACAGAACTAATTCTTTGGCACAATAACGATCCGTGTTCACATAGGTAATTAATTCAAGCCCTTGAACTTCCAATTGATTCAGCCCAAAACCAGCCACTTCAATATTCCTGATTTCGTTGTCTGTAAGCAAAATACCGCTGAGCTTCAGCACTTCTGCTGTGCGCTCTTGAGCCCTCGTGATCTCGCTTCTTTTCATCTCTTCTCGCCCTCCCAAAAGTACCATCGGAAATTGCTCATCTATGGCAAGGCTAACTTGCCCATGATCGTAGGCCGCTCAGCTCCGGTAGCGGACGGCAGATTATTAGGCATGCCATGAATCCAATCGTTGCCCAGCAAGGCAAAGAGGACAGCTTCTTTGGCATCACCCGATAAGCCAAGTTCATCCGATGTAAGAATGGATTGCTCCGGAAGCAGCTCTCGGAGCATTCCGAGCAGCGTTTGATTGTGCGCACCGCCACCGCTTACAATCACTTCCGCAATGGTATACTCTGGGAAAACGAAGTCGTTATAAGCACGGGCGATGGAATGAGCGGTAAATGAAGTCGCAGTCGCCACAATATCTTCTGGAGGTAATCCTCGCTCAAGGGCAGTCGACAAGTAAGAAGAGGCATATGCTTTACCAAACAGCTCACGCCCCGTCGTTTTGGGTGGAGGGAGTTTGAAGTAAGAATGTGCCAACATGCTATTAAGCAGTTCTTCATCTACAAAGCCAATAGAGGCCCACGCGCCATTCGCATCATAAGTCAACCGGCCTTGTGAAAGCTCAAAAACAACTTGGTCCATAATCATATTGCCTGGTCCCGTATCAAAGGCGATAAGACGATGAGCATCGGTCGATGCGGAAGCTGGAATGGCTGTGCAATTGCCAATCCCGCCGATATTTTGGAGAATACGTCCCTTTTCCTCGTGCCGGAACATAATAAAGTCCCCGTAAGGCGCAAGCGGTGCACCTTGACCGCCAACCGCCATATCCGCTGTACGGAAATCGCCAACAACAGGTCTTCCAGTCCGCTTAGCAAGGACGGATAAATCACCGATTTGCAGGGTTGATTTCGGCAGAAATGGATTTGCTTCATCCGCTACAGGAATGTGCCAAACCGTCTGCCCATGAGAACTGATGAGATCAATTTGCTCCATGGGGATATTAGCTGCTGCCGCCGCACGTAACACTGCATCGGCAAAGCGTTCCGCTATCGCGAAGTTCATCCCGCATAGCAAAGACACATCGGAATGTTCGGTGGAACATAATTCTTTGAGCTTTTCCCGTAATTCATCTTCATAGGCAAAGCTCTCAAAGTGGAGCACCTCGACCTTCGCGTCAACGCCGCAGCCATCAATTCGAACAAGCGCGACGTCAATGCCGTCGAGGGAAGTACCTGACATGATTCCAGCAACCGTCAGAGACGTTTGATTCAATAAGGAACGAAGCATCACAAACCACCTTCCCATTTCCATCCTGCAGGATAGTCTAGACCGAGCGAGACCGGCAGTCTGCCTTGCAGAGTAAGCTGACCCAGCAAACACTTGGCCGCGCTTTGCAGAGCAAGCGGCCGGCTCTCATATGCCGCGACGAAGGTTGAAATTTCCGGCAGCTCCAGCAAATCGTAAGGCACTCGCAGAGCGACGACGACAAGCGGCTTGCCGAGCGCCTGCAGGGCACGCACCAGCTCGACCTGCGCCGGATGGAATCGGGCGTTGTACGTCCCGATGACGATCTGCTCCGCCTGCTGCGCCTCGGCGAGCAGCCCATCGCTGCTCGCTGCCACCTCCGGCAGCGGCAGCACGCGATCGAGCACGACCAGGCCGTGCTCGGCCAGCGCAGCCCCCAAGCTCGCGGGGCCCGCGTATGTTTCGTCGACACCCGACGAAACAGCTGCGGCCACGGTGATCGCGAGCGTCTTCACCCGCTTCAGCGGGAGCAGCCTCTGCTCGTCTTTGACGAGCGTGATGCTCGCCTCGCTGAGGCGCTGGGCGACCGCGCGGTGCGCCGCGGTCCCAACCTCATCCGCGGCCGCCGCACTCGGCCGCGCTTCAAACAAGCCGCGCCGCTCCTTGAGCGCGAGTAAACGGGCGACCGAAGCGTCAATACGCGCTTCGGTAATCCGCCCTTCTTGCACCGCACGCTCCAGCGCGGTGATGGCCGCGAGCTGGCGGTCGCGGCTGTGGCTGATCAGCACGAGATCAGCCCCCGCTTCGACCGCCATGACAGCCGCCGGCGCTGTGCCGTAATGCTCGGAGATCGCGTTCATTTCCATGCAATCGGTCATGATAACTCCCTCAAAGCCGAGCTCTTCACGGAGCAATCCAGTAAGTACCGACTTCGAAAGAGTAACAGGCAGCTTAGCCGATTCCAAAGCGGGGAAATAAATGTGCGCTGACATAATAGCATCCACGCCATTCTTAATCGATTCAACGAAAGGCACTATTTCAACCGCACGAATACGCGCTTCCGAATGCTCGACCGTTGGTAAATCCAGATGTGAATCCACGTTCGTATCACCATGACCCGGGAAATGCTTGGCTGTTGCAACGACCCCAGCATCCTGATAACCTTGCATCGACTGACGACCAAATTTAGCGACAAGTTCCGGAGACTCCCCGAATGATCGAACGCCGATAACGGGATTATCCGGATTATTATTCACATCCAGAACAGGTGCGAAGTTCATATTAACGCCCAGCGTTCGAAGTTCCTGCCCTGAAATGAAGGACGACTCATAAGCAGATTTTGAACCGTCAGTTGCTTCAATAGCTCCCGCAGCTATTGCCATCTGCCCTGGCATTAGCGCCACGCCCTCAGTCAAGCGAGCCACCATGCCGCCCTCTTGATCGATCGATATCCATAACGGTAGATTCTGAGATCTCTTTGCAACTTGCTGGAGCTGCTCGGATAACTGAGCAACTTGCTGGGTATCCTTTACATTACGAGCGAAGTAAATGACCCCGCCTATATGGTTTTGTTCAATAAAGCTCTCCAAGTCTTCCGTCATACCCGTGCCTTCAAAACCACAGAGGATCATCTGACCGATTTTTTGCCGAAGTGTCAATGCATTAAGGTCTATCTGGCTCCCGCTCATATTCATATCGTTTACTAACTCCCCTCGTAAAGCTATCAAATTTATTAATGTAAGTGTTTACAAAGCTAACTGAATACCTATTATTATAGGAATAACAAAATAATATTTCAATATAAATTTAAAATATGAAATTTTATTTTAAAATCAGAACCAAGAAACATGAAAAAGGCAAACGAATGTAACCCCACTCGCTGCCTCTTTTATGCTACCTCATATAGTTATCTATCGCTGCTAAAACCCCTTCTAATTTGCGATTAACTTCTGTCAGCTTAGATTCCAGCTGTTCATAGTTACTTTGTGAATCAAGAATTGTTTCATCCATTGCAACCTGCAAGACATAGGCCGAGCTGGAAATATCTATCGCCCCAATATTAGAAGCAATCCCTTTCAGCGTATGAACCAGCAATATAGCTTTCTTGATGTCGTCTGCTTGAAGCGCCTCTCGAATTTTTACAGCTGTTTCTGCATGATTTTGCACAAATAGCCGTAAAATTCGATGATATAATTCCGTTTTATTTCCCCACACTGAACAGCTCAATGGGTTCAAAGGGCTTTGTTATATAAGCCTTCATTCCTGCTTCAAGCACTTGCTCCTTAACGCCCTTCACCGCATCAGCCGTCATAGCGATAATGGGTGGAACTTTGTAGCCTATCTTTATGATTTGATGCGTAGCCTCATATCCGTCCATCACAGGCATTTGCAAGTTCATTAAAATGGCGTCATACCGCTTATATCCTACCATGTTTATATCTACCGCACCATTCTCCGCCACATCGACAAACACATCCCCTTCTCACTTAGAAATTCTTTGGCTACCATCTGATTGATCTCATTATGAGTTAGCAGAAGCACTCCATTTCCACATCAATTATATTGCCTTATGTATGAAAAAAACGTTCGGCTATACGGGCACTAAGCCAAAACTTTTCAGAATGCAGTACCCCAAGTGACGCACCTGCAAAAATAGACAGTCACCTAAGGCTCCTCGTGATCAAAGGGACTGCCCTTGTCGAAATCCTATTTGGTGATTAAACGACAAAAAAAGTGGATGATCAGGAAAGCTTCCTGTTCAACCACTTTACTTTATAATGCGATACCGGCGAGAGGACTCGAACCTCCACTCGTTAGAACTCGATTTTGAGTCGAGCGCGTCTGCCATTCCGCCACGCCGGCTTATACGGCGCACCTTGATGTGTTAAGGCGCGCCTGCAGTTAAGATGATAATGCCGAAGACCGGACTTGAACCGGTACGGTAGTCACCTACCGCAGGATTTTAAGTCCTGTGCGTCTGCCGATTCCGCCACTCCGGCTTAATTGAAAGCTCCGAACTGGAAGTAACTAAACTACAATCCAGTTCGTCACTTTGGAATGCGCGTAGAGGGACTTGAACCCCCACGGTCGCCCGCTAGATCCTAAGTCTAGTGCGTCTGCCAATTCCGCCATACGCGCATGCTGTAAATAAGGCAAGTGAGTCATGTAGGATTCGAACCTACGACACCCTGATTAAAAGTCAGGTGCTCTACCAACTGAGCTAATGACTCATGTAAGACATGAGTTTTGAAAAAATGGGCGGACGACGGGACTTGAACCCGCGAATGCTGGATCCACAAACCAGTGCGTTAACCCCTTCGCCACGACCGCCATATGAATAAGTCTTGCTGAGTCCGAAAAGTACTCGGCGTTATTACAACGCTTCGCTTTTTTGGGTACTGTGGTGCCGTCGAGAGGACTTGAACCCCCAACCTACTGATTACAAGTCAGTTGCTCTACCAGTTGAGCTACAACGGCTTATTTAGTTATGGGGTCCCCGAAAAGTAATCGGAAACTATACCTTATACTATACTTCACTTTTTGGGGTAAAGTGGTGGCTCGGGACGGAATCGAACCGCCGACACGAGGATTTTCAGTCCTCTGCTCTACCGACTGAGCTACCGAGCCATGCTTGATGATCACTTTTTGGTGTAAATGGCGGAGCTGACGGGATTCGAACCCGCGGTCTCCTGCGTGACAGGCAGGCATGTTAGGCCACTACACCACAGCTCCAAAATGTACATGATATGGTGAACGCTGACGGGATCGAACCGCCGACCCCTACCCTGTCAAGGTAGTGCTCTCCCAGCTGAGCTAAGCGTTCATGAGAAATATGCCCTTGTGGGGGTTATTAATGACCCGTAGGGGACTCGAACCCCTGTTACCTCCGTGAAAGGGAGGTGTCTTAACCACTTGACCAACGGGCCTTACTTCCACGCAAAAGAGGCGGCAAAAAAAATACCCAACTAGTGGGTACTGCTTGGCAACGTTCTACTCTCCCAGAACCCTGCGGTTCAAGTACCATCGACGCTGGAGGGCTTAACGGTCGTGTTCGAGATGGGAACGCGTGGGTCCCCTCCGCCATCATCACCAAACAGTCAAAGCGTGGTTTGCGCCTTGAAAACTAGATACGAAACTTGCGTAAAGTTAAAATTTTAGGTTTATTGGTTAAGCCCTCGACCGATTAGTATTCGTCAGCTGCATGCATTGCTGCACTTCCACCTCGAACCTATCAACCTCGTCGTCTACAAGGGGTCTTACATACTGGGAAATCTCATCTTGAGGGGGGCTTCGCGCTTAGATGCTTTCAGCGCTTATCCCCTCCGTACATAGCTACCCAGCGATGCCTCTGGCGAGACAACTGGTACACCAGCGGTACGTCCATCCCGGTCCTCTCGTACTAAGGACAGCTCCTCTCAAATTTCCTACGCCCGCGACAGATAGGGACCGAACTGTCTCACGACGTTCTGAACCCAGCTCGCGTACCGCTTTAATGGGCGAACAGCCCAACCCTTGGGACCTACTTCAGCCCCAGGATGCGATGAGCCGACATCGAGGTGCCAAACCTCCCCGTCGATGTGGACTCTTGGGGGAGATAAGCCTGTTATCCCCAGGGTAGCTTTTATCCGTTGAGCGATGGCCCTTCCATTCGGTACCACCGGATCACTAAGTCCGACTTTCGTCCCTGCTCGACTTGTAGGTCTCGCAGTCAAGCTCCCTTATGCCTTTGCACTCTGCGAATGATTTCCAACCATTCTGAGGGAACCTTTAAACGCCTCCGTTACATTTTAGGAGGCGACCGCCCCAGTCAAACTGCCCACCTGACACTGTCCCCATACCGGATCACGGTACCAGGTTAGAACTCCGATACGATCAGGGTGGTATCCCAACGATGCCTCCACCCAAGCTGGCGCTCAGGCTTCAAAGGCTCCCACCTATCCTGTACAGATCGTACCAAAGTCCAATATCAAGCTGCAGTAAAGCTCCATGGGGTCTTTCCGTCTTGTCGCGGGTAACCTGCATCTTCACAGGTATTAAAATTTCACCGGATCTCTCGTTGAGACAGCGCCCAAGTCGTTACGCCATTCGTGCGGGTCAGAATTTACCTGACAAGGAATTTCGCTACCTTAGGACCGTTATAGTTACGGCCGCCGTTTACTGGGGCTTCAATTCATAGCTTCGGAACCGAGGTCCCTAACCACTCCTCTTAACCTTCCAGCACCGGGCAGGCGTCAGCCCGTATACTTCGCCTTGCGGCTTCGCACAGACCTGTGTTTTTGCTAAACAGTCGCTTGGGCCTTTTCACTGCGGCCCCCTCGGGCTATTCACCCTACCGAGGCACCCCTTCTCCCGAAGTTACGGGGTCATTTTGCCGAGTTCCTTAACGAGAGTTCTTCCGCGCGCCTTAGAATTCTCTTCTCACCCACCTGTGTCGGTTTGCGGTACGGGCACCTTCGCCTGGCTAGAAGCTTTTCTTGGCAGTGTGAACTCATGACCTTCGGTACTTAAATTTCCCTCCCCATCACAGCCCAGCCTTAACGATGTGCGGATTTGCCTACACATCAGCCTCACTGCTTGGACGAGCATCCATCAGCTCGCGTCACTATCCTTCTGCGTCACTCCATTGCTCATAACGGCTACGGTGGTACAGGAATTTCCACCTGTTGTCCATCGACTACGCCTTTCGGCCTCGCCTTAGGTCCCGACTTACCCTGAGCGGACGAGCCTTCCTCAGGAACCCTTAGGTTTTCGGCGGATCAGATTCTCACTGATCTTTTCGTTACTTATACCGGCATTCTCACTTGTATGCGCTCCACCTGTCCTTACGGTCAGAATTCAACGTACATACAACGCTCCCCTACCCATGCACTAAAGTGCAAGCCATAGCTTCGGTGGCGTGTTTAGCCCCGTTACATTTTCGGCGCAGAGTCACTCGACCAGTGAGCTATTACGCACTCTTTCAATGGTGGCTGCTTCTAAGCCAACATCCTGGTTGTCTGTGCAACTCCACATCCTTTCCCACTTAACACACACTTGGGGACCTTAGCTGATGGTCTGGGCTGTTTCCCTTTTGACAATGGATCTTAGCACTCACTGTCTGACTCCCGGATTTAAGTTTGTGGCATTCAGAGTTTGACTGGACTTGGTAACCCTTGGCGGGCCCCGCACCCAATCAGTGCTTTACCTCCACAACTCAACATCCGAGGCTAGCCCTAAAGCTATTTCGGGGAGAACCAGCTATCTCCGAGTTCGATTGGAATTTCTCCGCTACCCCCACCTCATCCCCGCATTTTTCAACATGCGTGGGTTCGGGCCTCCAGTGAGTGTTACCTCACCTTCACCCTGGACAGGGGTAGATCACACGGTTTCGGGTCTACGTCCACGTACTAAAGCGCCCTATTCAGACTCGCTTTCGCTACGGCTCCGTCTTTTCAACTTAACCTCGCACGGGAACGTAACTCGCCGGTTCATTCTACAAAAGGCACGCCATCACCCATATAGAGGGCTCTGACTTCTTGTAAGCACACGGTTTCAGGTTCTTTTTCACTCCGCTTCCGCGGTGCTTTTCACCTTTCCCTCACGGTACTGCTTCACTATCGGTCACTAGGGAGTATTTAGCCTTGGCAGATGGTCCTGCCGGATTCCGACGGGGTTTCACGTGACCCGCCGTACTCAGGATACCTCTAGGGGTTTCGTTCGATTTTGGCTACAGGGCTTTTACCTTCTATGCCGGACCTTTCCAGATCTCTTCGCCTACCGAACTAACCCCACAACGAGGTCCTACAACCCCAAGGAGCAAGCTCCTTGGTTTGGGCTATTCCGCTTTCGCTCGCCGCTACTGACGGAATCACTTTTGTTTTCTTTTCCTCCAGGTACTTAGATGTTTCAGTTCCCTGGGTATGCCTCCAATGCAGCTATGTATTCACTGCATGGTAACTGCGCATTACCACAGCTGGGTTCCCCCATTCGGACATCCCCGGATCAAAGCCTGCTTACGGCTCCCCGAGGCATTTCGTCGTTCGCCACGTCCTTCTTCGGCTCCTAGTGCCTAGGCATCCTCCGTGTGCTCTTTCTAGCTTAACCATTTATAGGGATCTTTTGCGCTAAGCAAAAGTCTCTCCTATTGGAAAGAGTTAAAGATTTTTGTGTAACCCGAAGGTTAACACAACCTAAGTTCTTACTTTACGTTTTGTTTCGTTATCTAGTTTTCAAGGAACAACTATAATACTTTTGAAAGATTGCTCTTTCAAAACTGAACACGAGTGAGTAAGCGGTTTGTGTGAACAATGAGAGACTTTGATCTACGATCAAAGATCCCTATATATCACTTGACTGGATCTATCAGATCCGAGTCTCCATAGAAAGGAGGTGATCCAGCCGCACCTTCCGATACGGCTACCTTGTTACGACTTCACCCCAATCATCTACCCCACCTTCGGCGGCTGGCTCCCTTGCGGGTTACCCCACCGACTTCGGGTGTTGTAAACTCTCGTGGTGTGACGGGCGGTGTGTACAAGACCCGGGAACGTATTCACCGCGGCATGCTGATCCGCGATTACTAGCAATTCCGACTTCATGCAGGCGAGTTGCAGCCTGCAATCCGAACTGAGATCGGCTTATAAGGATTGGCTCCACCTCGCGGCTTCGCTTCCCGTTGTACCGACCATTGTAGTACGTGTGTAGCCCAGGTCATAAGGGGCATGATGATTTGACGTCATCCCCACCTTCCTCCGGTTTGTCACCGGCAGTCATCTTAGAGTGCCCACCCAAAGTGCTGGCAACTAAGATCAAGGGTTGCGCTCGTTGCGGGACTTAACCCAACATCTCACGACACGAGCTGACGACAACCATGCACCACCTGTCTCCAATGCTCCGAAGAGGGCACCTATCTCTAGGTGTTACATCGGGATGTCAAGACCTGGTAAGGTTCTTCGCGTTGCTTCGAATTAAACCACATACTCCACTGCTTGTGCGGGTCCCCGTCAATTCCTTTGAGTTTCACTCTTGCGAGCGTACTCCCCAGGCGGCATACTTACTGTGTTAACTTCGGCACCGAGGAATCGAATCCCCAACACCTAGTATGCATCGTTTACGGCGTGGACTACCAGGGTATCTAATCCTGTTTGCTCCCCACGCTTTCGCGCCTCAGCGTCAGTTATAGGCCAGAAAGTCGCCTTCGCCACTGGTGTTCCTCCACATCTCTACGCATTTCACCGCTACACGTGGAATTCCACTTTCCTCTCCTACACTCAAGTCAACCAGTTTTGGATGCGAACCGGGGTTGAGCCCCGGGCTTAAACACCCAACTTAATTGACCGCCTGCGCGCGCTTTACGCCCAATAATTCCGGACAACGCTTGCCCCCTACGTATTACCGCGGCTGCTGGCACGTAGTTAGCCGGGGCTTTCTTCTCCTATACCGTCACACAAAAGGCAGTTACTCCTCTTGCTGTTCGTCTAGGGCAACAGAGCTTTACGATCCGAAAACCTTCATCACTCACGCGGCGTTGCTCCGTCAGACTTGCGTCCATTGCGGAAGATTCCCTACTGCTGCCTCCCGTAGGAGTCTGGGCCGTGTCTCAGTCCCAGTGTGGCCGTTCACCCTCTCAGGTCGGCTACGCATCGTCGCCTTGGTAGGCCGTTACCCTACCAACTAGCTAATGCGCCGCAGGCCCATCTATAAGCCACAGATTGCTCCGTGTTTCATGATTCTCTCATGCGAGAAAACCAGTTATCCGGTCTTAGCTATCGTTTCCGATAGTTATCCCGATCTTATAGGCAGGTTACCTACGTGTTACTCACCCGTCCGCCGCTAACTTATCCCGAAGGATAAGTCCGCTCGACTTGCATGTATTAGGCACGCCGCCAGCGTTCGTCCTGAGCCAGGATCAAACTCTCCATAATAGTAAAACTATATGAAAGCTGAAATGCTCATTGACTTGCTAGCGAGATTTTGCAATCTCTTTTTTTGAACGATTTCTCGTTCGTGCTTACTCACTCGTTGTTCAGTTTTCAAAGATCAATTTCTTTCGCTCACTGCCGTGTTACCGAAGCAGCGAGAAGTAATATACCATACTGATTTTTATTTTGCAACTAGTTTTTTTCTAGTTACTTTCACCAGCCTGTCTTGCGGCCGGAGTGATAATATAACATGGATTACAAACACATAGCAATGTTTTATTTTTTACAATTATAATGTTTTTTAAATATAAACGAAAAAGGCAGATTCCAATTAGGAACAGCCTTTTTTTATCGACTTCTTATCGTCTTCTTAATGGAGATTCTTTTTAGGAACTACATGACCCTAGGTTTTGTGGGATCGCAATTCTGCGGGGGAACAACGCCGCTTTGAGACAACTTCAATAAATAGTAGCACTCTTCGCGATACATATGATCAGGCACGAGAGGGTTAATACGCGATAACAGCTCTGCACTTAGCCCAAGCTCCTCGACTTCTTTCAAGAAAGCCATGAATATAGACATTTCCATATTAATATCAGAATGGAATTTGTTAATTGAAGGGTAACTAGCTCGCAACGTACGTAAATAACCTGCAAGTTCAATCGCTTTTAAATAAAACTCATTGAAATTCTTCTCAAATTGCTCGCTTTTCTTGATTAATCTCTTCTCTACCGCATCCAAGTCCATTGCAATAGCTGACGCATGACCAGCAGCATCACTTAGCCAAAGCAAATCATGATGCAAAGGAGCATACTTCGGGACCGGCTTACCCTCCAGGAGCACAATAAGTATTTTGAAGTACTCTTCAAGCTCATTCAACATATGATTGAGAAAGGTCGGTGTTAATCCAAGCTTTATTTGCCCGAGTAAAAGACGATCTAAAAGATTCAATTTATACTCGCGTAAATTTGCCGTTAAATCGTAAGCTTGTTTGTTTAATTGAGCCAAATTGGCAACTTCCTTCATTCGCGCTTGACCAAGGAGCTGATCATATTGGTTTATGTAGGAATGGGCGATAGCAATATCTTTGATCTCCTCAGGAGCAAGGGCATTATATATAAACCTCGCGTGATCCCCTAAAATTTGCAGCCAAAATCGATGCTCAAACAATGTTTGTTCCATCATCTCATACCCCTTCCCTCTAATACTTTACCTAATTGATTGTATGTAAGGATGTAGTTATAAAAAACCAATCCCCGTTACTTTTTAGATAAAACAAAAAAAGACGCCGCGTGGCGTCTTAGTGGGAAGCAACTATCTAGCTTATATAGAAGCCTCCAGAATTTCATCATAGTTAGGAATGAAATGAATTCCTAGAACTCGAATGATTCTACTTCAGCGCGGGCATTAATAACATAACTGCGATTTCCCATATCCCATTCACTTCTCACCCTCTTACACGATCAGCTTTAACCTTTGGCAAAGTCACTTTATATCGGCCCAAATATTGCGTCCCGATCACCCCTGTTAGAATCATCACAGAGCCGATCAAGTGATACATTGTCACTTTTTCCCCAAGAAAAAGGGCCCCAGCCGCTATGGAGACGATGGTTGATAAATTAGTGAATACGCTCATTTTGGAAGCTTCTATCTTGGACAAGACATAGTTACCTGTCAAAGCCGTCACCAGTGAGGAGAACAAGCCTAGGAAGAGTATCGCCACAATAAATGAAGGGTTAGACAGCGGTGAAAGAAAGATCTCAAGTGTCCCCGCACTAGCATGACTCGAAAGCGAAACAACAAGAAAGGTAGCAAATCCTATTCCGAGCATAAAATAACTGATCTCCGCTGGGCTAAACTGCTTCGAAAGCGAACGAGCCAGAACACTGTATCCAGCAAAAGCCACACAAGTAAGAACCAACAGAATGATCCCTGTCATGTTTGACAAATCTAGCGTGCTCCCCTTCATGATGAAAATAAACAAAACGCCGGATACAGAGAGGAAAATCGATAGTTTCTGCAAGACGTTTGTGGTTTCCTTCAGAAACAAGGAAGCAAACACCATCGTTACGATCGGCGTGAATGCGTACAGGATGCCTCCCTCAGCCGAAGAGGTATGCAGCAGCCCATACGCTTGAAGCGTAAAGAAGCCTAGCGGATATGTCGTGGCCAGCAGCAGCGCTTTGATTATCGGTTTTCCACGGTAATTCAGCTTAACCAAGCCAAGTGCAACCGGGATGGAGAAGACTGCGAACGAAACGGTAAAACGAAAGGTAAGCGTATCGAGCGGGTTAGCATGATCAAGAGCTATTTTGGCAAACAAGAAAGAAAATCCAATGATCACCGCATTTAGTATGGCAAATATATAAGCAAGTTTGATTCCTTTTCGGTTATTCATAATTCCCCCACTTCCTAACGAATTTATGGTACTTTATTGGTAATGGTGCCGGCCAGCTGTTGGTTATAGCATAGAACGAATACTGTCGTACTTCAATCTATTTACCAACCAACTGTTCCGGTACAATTATGGGACGGGGGACATATCTATGCATAAATATTCTCTTATTTTCAATGACATCGAACGGCGAATTGAGGATGGACAAATACGATCCGGACAAAAGCTGCCGTCAATAAGGGAGCTGTCCATCACCTATTCTTGCAATAAGAGCACGGTCATTCGCGCCTATACAGAGCTTGAGAATCGCCATCTCATTTACTCCATCCCTCAAAGCGGGTATTATGCGGTACAGAAGAGAACAGATGGCATCCATCCTACGGAACAAGCAGTCTATGATTTCTCTTCGGGAGCTCCAGACCCTGAGCTGTTTCCTTATCTCGATTTTAAACATTGTATAAATAAAGCGATTGATACTTATAAGAATGAACTGTTCGTGTACGGAACCCCACAAGGATTGCCTTCGTTATTAAAGGTGTTAACCAAGCATTTGGCCAACTATCAGGTGTTCACGAATCCAAGCAACCTACATATTACATCAGGTGTTCAGCAAGCCTTATCCGTCTTGGCTTTGATGCCTTTTCCGAATGGAAAACGAGGGGTATTGCTTGAACAACCGAGTTATTATTTGTTTATACGCCTTTTAGAACTTTATCAAATCCCTACTTTTGGCATCGCAAGAACAGTCAGCGGCATCGATCTAGATGAATTAGAGCGCTTATTCCGTACAGAAGATATTAAGTTCTTCTATACAATGCCCCGCTTCCATAATCCTCTCGGTAGCTCTTATTCGGAACAAACGAAGAAAGCAATTGCCCAACTAGCCAAACGCTATGACGTCTACATCGTCGAAGATGATTATCTGGCTGATTTGGAGAACGATACGAAATCTGACCCCATCTTCGCTTATGCTTCAACCCATGTTGTTTATTTAAAAAGTTACTCCAAGATCTTGTTTCCAGGATTACGAGTAGGCGCAGCCGTCCTCCCTTCGGACCTTACGCCCACATTCAACAATTACAAGAAATTATCGGACATCGACAGTTCCATTCTCTCGCAAGCAGCATTAGAAATTTATATTCAGAGTGGTATGTTTGAACGGCGCAAGCGAAAAATCAGAGATTCTTATTCGCGTAGATTAATGCATCTGAATAAATCCTTGCTATCAAACAGTGACACCGCATTCCTATCTCCATCTGAGGTGATCTCGGGTGTGTACACCCATATCAACGTCCCAGCTCAACTGCACATCCCAACCCTGTTGGATAGATTGCGTAAGAAGCGTGTTATTCTGCAGGACCTCCAACCTTATTACTTACCTGCGTTTAAGCCTGAGCATTTGTTAAGTCTTAGCGTAACGCAAGTATCCGAGGAGCGGATCGAAGCCGGCGTACGACTTATTGCGGTTGAGATCAAGCGGATGCTTGGGTGAAACGGGGTTCCTTCGAGTCCCGGAAAATATCAACACTTCCTATTCAAAGCAAAAGCCCTTCTGATTATTTTCATCAGAAGGGCTTTATTTACACATTCATCTGCTAAGAGATTCCAGAAAGTAGCAAAACCCAAACCGATGCAAATTCTTGATCAATCGTATCTGAGGACCACTCATGCGCATGTGCAGGATGATGGAAACGCGAAGTAGCAATAAAAATAGCCCTCGCAGTAGCGTTTGATTCAACGAGTTTGAATTCTTTAGACTTTATTCCTTCTTCAATAATCCGGGCAATCTGATCGATTAATTGATTGACATGCGTAGTTATCATTTCAACGGCATCTAATGTAACAGCCGCGTACATGGCAAACATTTCGGAATCATTGATTGCATAGGTCCTCTTCGTATGGACCAAGATTTCAAGCCACGAGCGCAAACGCTCTTTAGCACTACCTCCAGACTGAACGGCAATAGTTTCTAAAGGATCTAAAATAATATTGTGCAGCCATCGCTCGGTTACCGCCTCTCTTAATGAGGCTTTACTTGCAAAGTGTCGATAAAGAGTCCCATGGCTAACTTGAAGCGCCCGAGCCACATCGACAACGGAAGTTTTGTCAGGTCCATAACGCCTAAGCACCTGTTCAGCCGCGTCTAGTATGGCTTCCTTCGTTAGTGGAAGATCATTGGACATGTTGGTCCCCCTCTCTATTAGTAGTTCCATGATAGCACAGTAAGTATCAAAAACAAAATGACAATATCGTTATTTTGTTTTATGTTTATTACTTTTGAAATCTCCATGACACCGACATTAAGCTATAAATTTATTTTATGTAATGTTATCTAACATTAATATATTGTTTTTCTATAATTATATTGCTTTGTAAAATCATTGGAAATAAAAAACAAGCTTAAAAACATAGAATAACAGAGTATAAGATAGATTATTGAATGTACGGCATGGTTGTTATCGCTTTCTAAGAGTTTGATGAATTTGTCAGTTTATCTAACACGATATAAGATTATCTTGTCTTACATACCAACACCATTCACGGGAGGTAATATTTCATGACATTAGAACGAAGCAAAAAAGTTTTCAAGCGTGTCCTTTTCTCTTTACTTACTATTACCATGTTGGGGAGCGGATCTTCACTAGCTTTCGCAGCGGATGCTCCAGTTCAACCAGCTAGCATTCCGATTCCTGCGCTTTCTGACTCATTTAAGCAATCATCACTCTCTAACGTGATCGTCATCGGAACTGGCGGCACCCTTGCCGGTAAAGCTGAAGATAGCACAAGCTTCCAGAACTATAGAGCAGGTACATATTTAATTGAAGACATGGTGAAACAATTGCCGGGTAAACAAAAAATCGCTGATGTGACAACCTACCAATTCGGTAACAAAGGATCAGGCGGCTACACCATCGCTGATCTTTACGATCTTTCGCTTACTGTGGATCAAGCGCTTCAGGTGTATGATAGTGCCGTAGTTACAACTGGAACCGATACCATGGAAGAGATTGCCTACTTCCTTGATCTGACCGTTCGCAGTGAAAAGCCAGTCGTCGTAACCGGCGCTATGCGGCCATGGGACGTTATCGGTACTGATGCTCCAGCTAACCTGTACAATGCGATTAAGCTGGCTGGCAGCGGCAAGACGAAATGGTTTGGCACTGTGCTTATGTTGAACGATGTCGTTCATGCAGCTAGAGAAGTGACGAAGTCCAACGCGCACCGTATGGACACTTTTGAGACACCTATGCTTGGTGCACTGGGGTACATTGACGATAGTATCCGCATTTACCGCGCTCCTGCTCGAGCAGTGAAAGCTGGTACAACGGATTGGGCTACACCTTTCGATTTGAAGACGATCACGAAAGATAAATTGCCTGCCGTTGAAATCGTCTATAGCTATCAAGAAGCAGGCGGAGGGGCTATTAAAGGTCTGGTTGCTGATGGTGCGAAAGGGATTGTAACAGCTGGAACCGGCGCAGGCGGTATTTCTGCCAAAATGAGTGCAGCCCGTACCGAAGCAATTAAACAAGGCGTACTCTTCGTTACAACGACTAGAACAGGTTCAGGCACGATGTATCCTGGAACTACGGATGGCATTATTGCAGGTGACAACCTCAATGCGCAGCATGCTCGTCTCATGCTTCTACTTTCACTAGCATTCTCTAACGATCAAGCCAAGATCAAAGGCTGGTTCGCTAATTATGGTACGCAGGATGTCAAAATCGATGCGCAGCTACCTACCACTCCTTAAGTCCTCCGAGACCACAGAAGAGATGCCAGTATCGGCCATCCACATAACAAGGAGGTAAACCATTGATGACATGGACTAAACATAACCAAAATAGCCGTATGAGAAAACCTCTATCGAGGCCATTCACAGATGAGCGACCGCGTTTAACGAGGAGAGACTTTGGTCTACGACCAAAGATCCCTATATTAGGTTTTATCACCAATAAGAAAGCCGTTTTCATGAACCGAAAACTTATACTTTCTTATGTGGTCAAAAAGCTGTTCACTCTTCCCCTTATCGTGTCTTTGTTAGGCACCATGTTGGCATTCGGTGGAGTGGCAACAACCGCCTTCGCGGAAGAAGTTGCTCCCAAGTCTTCCAGCTTTCCGATACCTGCCCTCTCCGATACGTTTAAGCAATCATCGCTTTCAAACGTGATTGTTATCGGGACCGGCGGTACCTTAGCCGGCAAAGCCGAGGATAGCACGAGCTTTCAAAACTATAAAGCGGGCACGTATTTAATTGAAGACCTCGTCAAACAATTGCCTGACAAGCAAAAAATTGCCGATGTAACGACCTACCAATTCGGTAACAAAGGCTCGGGCGGCTACACCATCGCTGATCTATACGATCTTTCTCTAGCTGTCGATCAAGCGCTTGAGGTTTACGATAGCGCCGTAGTTACGACAGGTACGGACACTATGGAGGAAATCGCCTATTTCCTCGATCTAACCGTGAGAAGTCCTAAACCGGTTGTTGTAACTGGCGCTATGCGCCCTTGGGACGTTATAGGAACCGACGGTCCAGCTAACCTGTACAATGCCATCAAGCTGGCCGGAAGCGGCAAGACGAAGTGGTATGGCACAGTGATCATGCTGAACGATGTCATCCAAGCGGCCAGAGAAGTTACCAAATCGAACGCACACCGGATGGATACATTTGCAACTCCGATGCTGGGCTCACTTGGATATATCGACGAGAACAATATTCGTATGTATCGCTTGAATGGACGCGCCATGAAAGCTGGTAAGGCCGATTGGGCAACCCCATTCGACTTAAAGACAATCACCAAGGAAAAGCTGCCGATCGTTGAGATCGTCTCTAGCTACCAAGAAGCAAGCAGCGGAGCCATTAACGGCTTTGTTGCAGACGGTGCAAAAGGGATAGTTACTTCAGGTACAGGCGCAGGCGGTATTTCTGCCAAAATGAGTGCAGCCCGTGCAGAAGCTATTAAAAAAGGAGTCGTCTTCGTTACAACGACGAGAACTGGCTCAGGCACGATGTATCCAGGAACGACGGATGGCATCTTTGCCGGTGATAGCCTGAATGCCCAGCATGCCCGCCTTATGCTTCTTCTTTCACTAGCGTTCTCGAGTGATTACGACACGATCAAAGGCTTGTTTGCGACGTACGGTACACAGAGTATTGGCGTGGATCCGTCCGATATCGCGAAGCATTGGGCAGAGATAACCATCGTGAAAGCGATCAAAGACAGCATCGTATCAGGCTACCCTGATACTTCGTTTAAACCGAACAAGAATGTTACTCGCGCGGAATTTGCAGTTATGCTGATGAATGGTTTGAAACCAGTTGGCGAAGGAGCGAAGCTCGCTTTTACCGATGAGCATGAGATTGGCACTTGGGCTAAGAATGCCGTTGCGCAAGCTGTCAAAGTGGGCTTCATCCAAGGCTACGACGATGGTACATTCCGACCGAATGAACCGATTACCCGCACGGAAATGGCGTCCATGATTGCAGGTGCGATGAATCTGAAAGCTGATCCTTCTGAAGCTACAGGATTTACCGATGATCAGGATATCCCATCATGGGGTAAAGGGGCCGTCACTGCACTTAAGCAAGCAGGTGTCGTTAGCGGCAACGAAAACAATCAGTATGCTCCGAGCGGCTCTACGACAAGAGCTGAAGCTGTAACGGTCATTATTAACATGCTGAACAAGAAATATTAGTAAGCGCTGATCCCCCCCTCTTTGTATGATTTTCATACAAGAGGGGGTTTTAATTTCTAGGTCATCATGCGTTTAACTAATTCTCGATTGCGCTTTTTAAAGACTTCATTATGCGAAGACACCATGGCCACCTTATTAGCATCCGGCTGGATATATTGCTTTGCTTTATTTACTGCGTTTGCAGCATCTTGGAATGCACCGGCTATTAAATGCAGCTTTCCATCGTAATGTAAAATGTCTCCAGCCGCATAAAGTCCATCTATCGAAGATTCGCTAGCCGCATTACCAGCAATGTAATAGTTATCTGCAATCGCAATATTCACTTCACTATTTTTAAGTAGTGTCGTATCACGTTCATAACCATGATTAATAATCACTTCATCAATGGGCAAATACGATACCTCACCTGTTTCATGGTTGGTAAGTTCGACACGTTCTATGACTTCATGATTACTGCTAGCAACTAGTTTGGTTATGGACGTATGGAAGAAACAAACAACGGAGCTCTCCGAGAGCTGCTTTACTTGCGCTTCATGACCTGTTAAAGCCTCTTTTCGATAGGTTAAGTAAACGTTTTTGGCGATAGGCTCTAGTTCATTTGCCCAATCTATTGCAGAATTGCCTCCACCCGAAATGATCACCGTCTTGTTTCTGAAATGCTGCAAAGACTTCACGGTATAGTTCAAATTAGACACTTCATACCTCTCCGCGCCTTCGATCTCCAGCCTCTGCGGATTCAATATTCCCCCTCCAACAGCAACGATAACTGTTTTCGAGTAATGCATTTGACCAGAAGCAGCTTGTAAGACAAAGATACCTTCTTCATTAAGTGTGATCGACTCTACCTTTTCATTCAACACCACTTCCGGATGAAACGTTAATCCTTGTTCTACAAGATTCTCAATGAGCTTTGCACCTGGAATTGGCTTGTGTCCTCCAACATCCCAGATCATTTTCTCCGGATAAATATGTATTTTTCCACCTAGTTGGGTTTGGTACTCAATAAGCTTGGTCTTCATTTCTCTAAGTCCACTATAAAAAGCAGAGTAAAGCCCTGCTGGCCCTCCTCCAATGACAGTCACATCATACAATTCCTGTTCTTCCATCCCCGATCACTCCTTGGTTTAAGTAATGTAAATGATTATCATTCTCAATTAAATATACGTCTATTCTTCTCATTTGACAACAAAAAAAGTTATTGACAAATAAATTTGTTCGCATTATTGTGTGTATTGTAGTGAAATTGATAATCATTATCAGTTAATGGGTGGTACCTATTTGAAATAAATGGAGGTTATCTTATGGTTCGCCTGTATACAGATCAGCTAAACATTGGTTATGGTGAACGTTTAATTGTAAAAAATCTCAGTGTAGAGATTCCAGACAAGAAAATCACCACCATTATCGGAGCGAATGGCTGTGGAAAGTCTACCCTTTTGAAAGCAGCCACGCGGATTATTTCCCATCAATCTGGTTCAATCGTTCTAGATGGCGAACATATTGCAAAGGAACATACAAAGATACTCGCTAGAAAAATGGCCATCCTTCCACAAGCACCCGAGAGTGCAAGTGGTTTAACCGTCGGTGAGTTAGTATCCTATGGTCGCTTTCCTTATCAAACGGGCTTTGGACGCTTATCAAAAAAGGACTATGAAGTGATAGACTGGGCGCTTGAAGTTACAGGTACCATTGACTTTAAGTTCCGTCCTGTAGATGCACTATCCGGAGGACAACGCCAACGCGTTTGGATTGCCATGGCGCTTGCGCAAGAAACGGAGATCATCTTCCTAGACGAACCCACCACCTATTTAGATTTGGCGCATCAATTAGAGGTTCTAGAGCTTCTGCAAAAACTAAATAGGGAACAGGAACGCACGATAGTCATGGTCCTCCATGATTTAAATCAAGCGGCTCGTTTTGCTGACTATATCATCGCTCTTAAAGATGGTGAAATCGTGAAAGCTGGCACTTGCGAAGAAGTGATGAACCGTGAAGTGCTCAAGAAAGTTTTTCACATTGATGCTGAAATCGGGCGAGATCCTCGAACAAATAAGCCTATGTGCGTTACCTACAATTTATTAAAGGGAGATAATCAAAATGAACAAACGACTCATTCCATTCCTGCTCTTCATCTCATTAGCTCTTAGTGCTTGCAGCAGCCAAACAACCCAAACAGAGAAGAACGCAGCGAAAGCTGAAGACAAACCAACAACCATTACGTACCAATCTGAAAATGGACCTGTCGAAGTTCCAGCCAATCCGCAACGCGTCGTTGTACTTTCTACTTTTGCAGGAAATGTAATGGCTCTAAAAGTTAATCTTGTTGGTGTCGATTCATGGTCTAAAATGAACCCGCGCTTCGAAACAACACTAAAAGCTGCACAAGAAGTATCTGATGAAAGCCTAGAAAAATTGATTGAATTGAAACCGGATTTAATCATTGGTCTATCCAGTGTTAAAAACGTGGATAAATTGAAGCAAATTGCCCCTACAGTCACGTATACATACGGAAAGGTAGATTATTTAACCCAGCACTTAGAAATCGGAAAACTTTTAAATAAAGAAAAAGAAGCGCAAGCTTGGATTACTGACTTTAAAAACCGGGCGCAGAATGCCGGAGAAGACATTAAAACAAAGATTGGTGCGGACAAAACGATTTCTGTTGTTGAAAATTTCGATAAACAGCTTTACGTCTTCGGGAATAACTGGGGTCGTGGCACCGAAATTCTTTACCAAGAAATGAAGCTAGAAATGCCTAAAAAAGTCAAAGAAATGGCTTTAAAAGCCGGTTATTACGCCTTGTCTTTGGAAGTACTTCCGGAATATGCAGGCGACTACGTTATCTTCAGCAAGAACACTGATACAGATAATTCGTTTCAACAAACCGATACCTACAAAAACATTCCAGCGGTTAAAAACAAACAAGTTTTTGAAGTCAATGCGAAAGAGTTCTACTTCAATGATCCACAGACATTAGAATACCAACTCGATTTCTTCGTTAAAAACTTAGGTAGTAAATGATTACGGAACATCAACGGTTCGTCCCATTCGTATATAAACTGCTTGCTGGACTAGTCGTCTTTGTGGGTATGTTTATTGTTTCCATGGCATTTGGGGCCGCAGATGTTACCGTCAAAGATGTCTGGCTGGCCCTTACTTCTCATGCTGCTGGGGATAAAATTTCAATCATCCGTGAAATCCGTCTACCGCGTGAAATTGCAGGGATATTTGTTGGTGCTGCGCTGGCCGTTTCCGGTGCCATCATGCAAGGAATGACCAGAAACCCGCTTGCTGATCCCGGTTTACTTGGCTTGACCGCTGGAGCAAACGCGGCACTGGCGTTTACGATTGCTTTTATCCCATCAGCCAATTACTTCGGGATTACGATTGCTTGTTTTATTGGAGCAGCCGTAGGTGCATGCATCGTCTTCGGTATTGGCGCAGTGAAAAAGGGCGGCTTCTCCCCTCTGCGAATTGTATTAGCCGGAGCTGCTGTATCTGCGTTCCTATACGCGATCTCGGAAGGTATCGGTATTTATTTTAAAATTTCAAAAGATGTATCCATGTGGACAGCAGGAGGGTTGATCGGCACTTCATGGGGCCAACTCCAAATCATTGCACCATTTATTACGATCGGTACACTGATTTCCTTGTTCCTCTCCAGGCAGCTTACCATTCTAAGTTTAAGTGAAGAAGTCGCTGTTGGATTAGGACAGAAGACGACACAAATCAAAACCATGCTTTTTATCATCATCATCTTACTCGCGGGTGCCTCTGTTGCGCTTGTTGGGAATATGGCGTTCATTGGTTTGATGATTCCTCATATTGTTCGCGCTATTGTTGGAACCGATTATCGTTTTATTGTGCCAATGTCGGCAATTATAGGAGCCGTATTTATGCTTTTTGCGGATACCCTTGGACGTACGATCAATTCTCCCTATGAAACACCAGTCGCGGCTATTGTGGCGATGATGGGTTTACCCTTCTTCTTGTTCATCATACGTAAAGGAGGAAAGGCGTTCTAATGATTCATCCTCCCGCTTTAATAAAAAAACAACGGTTGCTATTATATGGTTCACTTGCACTTATTACAATGACGATCGTTCTCGGGATGGGAATGGGATACTCCTCTATATCCTATGATAGGCTGATTCCCACCCTTCTCGGTCAAGGCACATTCAAAGAAGAGTTTGTTATATTTTCGATTCGATTACCACGGATGGTCATTACATTGCTAGCAGGCATGGCACTCGCCTTATCGGGTGCTATTTTACAAGGAATCACTCGAAATGATCTAGCTGATCCGGGCATTATTGGCATTAACTCTGGGGCTGGTATTGCTATTGCCGTATTCTTTTTATTTTTTCCTATCAAGGCGGGTTCGTTTATTTATCTGCTCCCCCTTGTCGCTTTCATTGGTGCTTTACTTACGGCATGCTTCATCTATCTGCTTTCGTATAATAAAAAGGTAGGTCTTCAACCCGTCAGGTTAATGCTAATTGGAGTCGGTTTTTCAATGGCGCTATCTGGGGTCATGATTGTCATTATTTCCTCTGCTGAACGGGCTAAAGTCGATTTTATCGCAAAATGGTTAGCCGGAAGTATTTGGGGTTCTGACTGGCCCTTTATTTGGGCAATCCTTCCCTGGTTAGCCATTCTCATTCCATTTACGCTATACAAAGCAAATCGTTTGAATCTCTTGGGACTTGGCGAACCTGTGGCCATCGGCGTAGGCGTATCTGTTGAAAAGGAACGTATTATCTTACTTTTAACAGCGGTTGCCCTGACCGCTTCGGCCGTTTCGGTCACTGGAGGAATTGCCTTCATTGGACTCATGGCTCCTCACATGGCCAAAGCTTTGGTAGGACCTAGAAATCAATTATTTATTCCAGTCGCCATTCTGATTGGTGGTTGGCTGTTATTAATAGCCGACACCGTTGGACGTAATGTGATTGAACCTGATGGTATTCCCGCCGGCATTATGGTTGCTTTAATTGGGGCGCCGTATTTTATGTATTTATTATTGAAAAAATAAGCATATATATAACAAAAAAACTGAGCTCCATTGCATCATGGGTTCAGTTTTTTTGTTATACATTTATGGGCCTATGGCCCGCTTTCAACTTCTCATAATCGATTATTCACTCGGAGTTGATAGAGTGAACCGTACATTGTATCTAACCGATTGAAGCGGATTCTTCTTATCTCTAACGATCAAAATCGTTTTCCCGAATAGGGTTGAGGCTTGGATGACTTCTACATCATCCCGGTTATCATGAGGTCTGATCGATGGAATGTCCGTTGTACCAAGCGGCAACTCCACCGTGTAATCAAATATGTTCGGTGAAAATACATTCAAATGCTTGTTGTTTATCTGAATACCCTTTAATAAAGGGAGACCTTGGGGTAATTGCGGGATATCAAGTGTTCCTCCGCCTACCGGAGCTTGCAGAATATTTAGTATCCCCCGCTCGCTAAGCCGATCCCGCAACTGCTGCAAATATAAGCTGCTTGGGTTTACACGGCTTCCAGCATGATCCCAATAGGCATCACTGCGCGGCCTTTTATCATCCGAATTAGGCAAGTAGCCCTTCACTTTCGTTCCAACATGACCGATTGCATAGTTTTGCGCAGTTGGAGGCTGCTGGGAAACCAAGTCACCTTCCGTATTCCAAGTGACATAATTGGCCCCAGACCAGCCGTGTCCGCTGCCTAGCAATCCACGGTCTTGAATAGCGATATCTGCCTTCACGTTGTCAAATAATCCGCCGACCGACCAGCGGTGATGCGGCTCACTTGTTGCGAATTCATTGACGGATTGGCTGTCTAGGAAAACGTTAGGCCCCATAACACGACTATCCACTACAAATGCGTGTCTCGCTGTCTCCGCATAATTACGCTGCATCAACGTCAGCTCTCCGCTCATTTTATATGGGTACCTGTTGCCACCTGTAATCACGCTTACCATGTCTAAGGATTGGTTATCTTGAACGGTAACCCATTTCGCATTGCGACTGACGTGAACCAAGGCATGATTCAGATGGAGACCCGTTACTTCCCTCACCCATGCATTTTTCACATTGCTCAATACAACAAAACTAACCGCATGATTTTCATCAGAGAAATATATTTTCCCCCCATTGGTTGCGGTCACATTAGGATTAAACTCCGAATCAACACGAAGGTTCTCGACTCCGACTTGGTCAAGACGATCTGGATCCTCATATTTAATGATTTCTCCACCGCCCCATTGGCGTTCAATGGCATTAGCAATAGGTGCATCAATCGTGACGAGGTTGTTGTTAACTGCCGTGATGACGCGATCGAAATCCAAATCGAATGGTGCCCATTGTGTAGTTCCGTCTCGTTCAAAAATGGTATCCATCTTAATTTCATGGATCCATCTTGCATTCCCGTATCGGCGTACCTTGACCTTGTCGCCAACTTGGAATCCGCTTGGATTATCTACATGGAACGTGCTGGACCCGGCTGGCACATATAAATCAGAAACTTTGGTTGCCGTATCGGTTAGCAGATTCACTGCTTGGCCTTGTATTTCTAGAATATTTCGTTTAGCTGTACCTGTGGCAAACAAAATGGAACCGTCTTCCCCTTGACCTTCGCCGCGAAGCACAACACCGCTGGATCGAATATATAAGGTTCCGCTAATCTCATACGTACCTTTCTTCAATAAGACCGCTCCACGGAAGCCGTCTGCGGATTGAGGCATCAACGAAACCTCATCAATTGCTGCCTGAATACGCGCCATATCATCCCCATCTCCTGGTTCTACAGCAATCCTTGCCTGTACATCCGGAAGTTTAACACCGCCGCCCATATAGCCGGCATTTGAGAAATCGATGATGCGGTTTCCGCGGTAATCTGGGGCATAAACCATTTTTCCATCTGGACCGAGATAGGCAATGTTGCTTTCATCTGGGCCAATATCTGCCTGATTCTGAGCGGTAAACGTGAAGGTATCATAGATCGGATTTTTCCCTGGTACTTGGTATTGAAGACGAAGTTCATATGATCCTATCCCCTGTACGGTTCCTGGGATCGTAATCACCTGTTCCACTCCTGCATTCATTGTGCTAGATGGAAGCGTTGTAATGAAATTCCCGGTAGATACGGAAACTAGAGAAGCCGTTATGGAACCCTCCACATAGGGACGAAGGCGTACGGAAGGATACACATCCCCGATCTGGAGCAGCGCTGGCTGACCTATTTGGCTTGTCATCGTAGGATGATCGATCTGGGCGTTAACCAACAGTGTGCTTGGGTCATAAACATCCACCCAAACACTGGATTCTTTCGTTACTTTTTCTAATGTTGCCCGTGCGGTAACTTTGGCAACTCCTTCTTGGAGAGTGGTTACATTTCCGTAAACATTCACAGTCACTGCACCCGTATTCGTGCTCTCCCAAGCCACTGCGCCACTAGACAAGTTGGCCGGTGTGCCGTCACTCATTTTGCCAGCAAGGATGAGTTGAAATGGAGATCCTTTGGTCATACTCACAGTGTCGTACTCGCCCAGCGTCCGCCCTTGAGCATCCGTGATATCCACGCTGTCCAAAAATGCCGGGACTGGAGCTGAGCTATACAGCTCAAACTCTTTCAACTGGAAATTAGTTCCGGGATTTGCAATTGAAATAAGCAATTTCACATAGCGGCCGCTTACATCTGGAAAATTGGCCGTTTCTACTTTGCCTGTAACGGAGCCTACCGTTTTAACAATCGCATCTTGCCAATCACTCTGGTTGGAAGAAGTCTGAATCGTGTAACCGCCAATACCGCTAGCTGCTGCAAAGTTAAGAACGGCTTCATTGATGGAATAAACACCACCCAGATCCACCTGAATCCATACCTGTCCGTCATTTCTGTCAGAGCTTAGAGGCTGCCAATAGGTGGTTGCTGAGCCGTCAACGGCTGATACAGCTTTCCCGCATGTCGAACACTCGGAACTCTTGGATATCGCTTTATTTAAAGCTAAATTCTCTTTTGGCACATCAGCTGACGTATGAACTGGTACGCTTAGTATGGCGGGCATTAGCAGGGATAAGAAAAGTACAATGGCTAACCAACGGCTGACAGTTCTTTTCACTAGAAACATTAGATCTCCACCTTTTCGTTTTAAGTGTTAAGTCGGTCGTTCAACTGCTGCATATACAAGCTGCGCGGTAAAACATGCTTGCCTAGTACATTCAAATACCCATCGCTTCTCGGGCGGGGATCGTGGTCATTTGGTGCGCGCCCTTTCTTCATCTCGCCAACGTGACCAATCGCATAATTCTGCGCTGTCGGCGGCTGCTGCAGCGTCAAATCTCCCTCGGTGTTCCAGGTGACATAATTCGCACCCGCCCAACCGTGCCCGCTGCCTAGCCAAATGCGGTCTTGAATAGCGATTGGCGCCTTCACATTGTCGTACAAACCGCCTACTGACCACCGATGATGCGGTTCACTTGTGTTATAGTCGGTGGTGGACTTACAGTCGAGAAATACGTTCGGTCCCGTCACCCACTTGTCGACAACGAACGCATGCCTCGCCGTTTCCGTGTAAGCCCGCTGGACTAGAATCAATTGTCCGCAAACATGAAAACTGTAGCGGCGACCGCCGGTTACGATGCTGACCATATCCAAAACCGTACAATCTTGAATCGTCACCCACTTACTCCCGTAGTCGGCAAGAACAAGGCTATGATCAAGATGGTACCCTGTAATGTCACGTATCCAGGCATGCTTCACATGATTCAGGACGGCAAAGTTAGTTGTGTGGTTTTCGTCAGCATAATACGGATCAAGAGCGCCCTTCCGATCATCAATTTGTGTATCCGCCACAGAAGGATCGAATTCGACGTCAACCCGCATATTCTCTACACCAACATGCTCGATTCGATGTGGATCCTCATATTTGAGCACCTGCGCTCCGCCCCAACGCAGTTCAACTGAATTAGTTAACGGCGCGTCTACGGTTATCTTGTTGCCTTCCATTTGGAGAATGATACGGTCAAAATCAAGTTTAAATGGGCTCCACATCTTGGTTCCACCTGTTATCGGTCGCTGGACTATCGTATCCATCCCGATTTCACGAATCCAAGCATCGTTCCCATAACGACGTATGATTATCGAATCCCCTATTCGGAGATGACGAACATCCTCCACATGGAAAGAGTGGGATCCTGATGGAACATATAGATCAGATACAGTCGCACTTGTGTCTTCCAAAAGCTCGATTCCTCTAGCGCCGCCAATTTCTAACATATTTTTCTTCGTTGCACCTTTCGCATACAAGAGTGTGCCGTCTTCCCCTTGTCCTTCTCCACGAAGGACAACCCCGCTAGCTGCTATTTTCAGCGTTCCGGCCAAGTGGTACGTTCCCCGTCTCAACAAGACAGCACCTCGTAATCCTTCTGGCGTAGGCGGCAGCAGGGACACAGCATCAATGGCTTCCTGAATGCGTGCTGTAGCATCCCCTTCTCCAGGCTCGAGGGTCATTTGGGTTTGCACATCTGGAAGCTGTACACCGCCGCCCATGTAACCTGCATAGGAAAAATCTGCCATCCGATTTCCTTTGTAGTCCGGTATGTAAATAAGCTTACCGCCTGTCCCTATATAAGCAATGTCAGATTGGTCGTTTCTATTTACCGACGGGTCCTCTACATAAAAGTGGAAGGCATCGTGCAGATCCGGATAACCAGGACGCGAGAATGTTAGTCGCAAGATGTGCATCCCAAACCGCCCAACCGTACCCGGGATCGCGATATCCTTCTCTTCCCCGGTTTGAAGGGTTTGGGATGGAAGAGGAATAGCATCTCCTTTCTCTAACTCTACTAATGCGCTAATCGTCATCGCTGCGTACGTATGAACGCGTACAATCGGAAATAAGTCTCCTAGCTGAAGTAGCGCCGGTTGGCCGATCTCCATGACGAGGGTTGGATGTTCCAACCATGTTTTAACGACTTCCATCATTTCCTCCCCTTGATTCAAGTTCGTGTTCTCTACGACTTATCCATCATTTCAAGCTCATTGGAACTTATATGTATATAACCAAAAACAGTCCAAAAATTAGACTGCTCTTGGTTTTTCAAGATTAATTTCGTTGACGACCCATTGGCTAATGGACTATCCTTTTCGAAACTAGACGTTTACTGCTTCATGTGAGCAATCAACGCTTCTGTATATGCGGTTAATGAATTCTTAGCTGCGGAAGAAATATAGCTTTCCTTAGACGGATCTTGTAAAACTTCTACGAATTTAACAAGGAACTTGACGTTTTGTTCGATGGATGATGCATCTTTGTGATAATGATGCAGAGCCTGCTTTAAGCTGTTGGTTAATTGCGCTTCAAGAGGTCCTCTAATATCGCCCGAGACGATATATGGTTGGAGCATTGAGAGCAGCGTCTCCAGTGTCGGAGTTACCAGAACTCGATGAATGGATTCCCTCGTGTTACCAGCATTGTCTACTATCCTTACAATGATCTCTAGTTCGCCTAATTTCCCGGCTAAAGGAAGGACAGTCTGCGATTCATAAGTGGCCCCGGAAACAGTAAAGGTTGCTCTGTCTAATCCAGATATGTCGTCTTGCGCCTCAAGCTTCAGAGTGAGAGTTTCAGAGTCAGAGAAAGTGGCCTGATCGATCAGAGGCGACCCATTCGCCAGTATCCGATATTCGGGAGACGTTTTGTCGATGTTGATCTCAAGTAGTTTCTCCGGCTCTGCTGCTCCTTCCAGAACATAACGATACCGGATCCTATGTGTCCCTTCAGCGGAAAGATTAATCGTGTCTGTGTACACTGTCTGCCATACCGTATTGGAGTTAAGCTGGTACTCTAACCGACCAGCTCCTTCTTCCACATTGAGGGCACCTAGCTTAACCCTAACATCAGATGAAAACCAGCCTGTACCCCGCGTTATTCCTTCCACCTGTGCCTGAATGGCCGTCAATGCGTTCGGGCCGACTTCGGCTGGTGAAAGCGGCTGTCTATATGGAAGTCCTGAGTGGTATTCATCTGCTCCGACATCGATGTTTACCCGGGGCTGTCCGTCGATATCATCAACAATCGGGTAGCTGCCTACAGCAGCATCAATAACAGGGCTCATAGCTGACAGCTTATATACCCCACCAACAACCGTATGCAAAGGATCAGCTTCTTTAATTTCCGTGGAGTTTCTAGTCATGTTCGAAAGTACTCCTCCAAAGCCGAAATTGCCCTCAAACAAGGTATTCGTTGCCTTCATCTCGTTATATAACGGTCCCTCTGCTCCCACAACAATATTATTGGCTACAATACTGTCGACCGGCGTGTATGTATAGCTTTTGCTAACGACAATGCCAGACGAACTGCCTACGATCGTATTGTTGAAAACCTGAGCACGGTACACTCGCCAATGCTTGGTCAATACGGAGGAATCAAATTGGCTGCCATCGGGACCTGCGTCGTAATCGCCACCATCGATATGAATAGTACCCGGTATATTTTCAAAGTAGTTATTATAAATTTTGTGATCATTACCGTAGATTCGAAAGCCACCTACACCGGCTTTATCGATCGTCTTGTAGAAGTAGTTTCCGTAATAGCTGTTTCCGTGGCCATGTCGCGCCGTTACTTGACCTTTATTGTTGATAAAGGTGTTGTAGCGCACGGTATTCTGCCCGCTTTTGACGGAGATAACCTCAGGATCGCTGTCTAAATTAACAAATAGATTATATTGAATCGTTGTGAAGCCGCTGGACATAGATGACCCAGACAAACCGACGCGAATCGTCTCTCCTCCATTTTGCGACTGAAATGCAGCATCATGGAAATAGTTATACTCAATAACATCATATTGAGACATGACGTTGCCTTGGAAAGCGATCATTTGCCCCAGATCCACTCTCGGTCCGAACTCGTTATGGTCGATCCGATTATGATGACTTCTGGATCCTCCAAATTGTACCCATTTGATACCGCTTGGATTTCCGGAATCAGCTAGTGCGAAGGTATTCTTTGTAACCCGTATATGATTGGAATTGTTCATGTTTACAGCTGTCGCTGTTCCCGTGAACTTCATTCCTTGGATTACGACATAAGAAGAGTTGTTGATAGAGAATCCTGCGCGCCCAGTTAGAATAGCCTGACCTTGATTAGCGGCCTTAATCGTAATCGGATTGGTCTCGGTTCCATTCTTGTCAGTGATAGCGAAGGAACCGTTCTGACTATAGGTTCCATCGGCAAGGAGAATCGTAGTTCCGGCTGCCGCATTACTGATAGCGCTTGCAAGCTCTGCATTTGTAGTGACGGTTACAACATTTGCGGAGAGTGCTGCAGCACCTGTTAAACCCGCTTCCGCGATGATAGTCGGACTCTCTACTGCCGCATAACCTACGGTTGGAAGACATAAAGCGAATAAACAAAGAAATGGAATGATTCTGGTAACCAGTTTACGCTTTAACATAAGCTCATCCTTCTTTCTAATCACAGGCTCTCACGGTATTTCCCTGGCGTGACGCCTTCGGTTTTTTTGAATACACGTATAAAAGCCAAATCGTTCGAATAGCCGACCATTTGCGCAATTTGTAGATTGGTTAATGCTTTGTTTTCCATCAGCATTTTGGCCTGATCGATGCGGATTTTTGCAATATAGTCCGTTATATTTTCCCCGCTTGCTTTTTTGAAAAAGGTGGAGAGATACTGTGGCGTTTTCCCGCAGTGGTCGGCAATCAATGCGAGACCGAGATTTGGATCCGTGCGTTGACAGTGGATAAATCGCTTGATGTCAGATAGCAGCTGATCGCTGTGATCACTTCGTTCAGACTGCAGCAGCCCAGTAAGACGCTCGTAAAACCGCTTCGTCTTGGCGTGCATCTCCTGAGCTGTATGGCAACCCTGCAGCTGCTTGATCGGATCGAAAGCTCCTTCCTCCTCCATCGCTTCGTAACCGGCATTCGTGGCATTCATAATTTTCAGCAGTGTACTTACCATGTTGAAAAAAATACAAGTTCCAAGTTCAGGCGTCAATTGATTCGATGAGAAATTGAGTTCGTAAATGGTGTCGAGCAGCTTCTCCACACTATCATAATCGCCGCTCTTTACCAGGTTCATCAGTTGTACTTCCGTTTCGATCGGATAATGATAGTGCCGCTCCACTTCCTTGATGTCATCGAAGCAAATGATCACGCTTTGGCCCTTGATCATTTTGTAATCTAGCGCTGCCAGAGCCTCTACATAGCCTTCGCCGATCCCCTCGAGACTATCATGAACGTTACTGACAGCCACTGTAAGAATGAGCTTGAACCGGGTTTCGATGACCTCCTTAAGCGAGCTGGCAATGAACTTGACGTCAGTGGCAGCTTGCTCGTGCCGATCATTATCAAGGTTAATCAGCACCGCCAACCGGTCACGGTCCAGATCGACGGCGTATCCCATGCAGCTTTCGTTGACCAGTTCTGTGCTGATGTTGGAAATGATAAACCGAATGAGTGCCCATTGCTTTTCGGACCGGTCGTCGGTAAACCGGGATGCATCGTCCACTTGGATGACAAGAACCGCATAAGAGTTGTATATAAATGGTGATATGTTCATGAATCCGAGCGATTCCTCCGAATTATTCTGGCTGAAATCGACATGTCCTCGAATCAAACGGGATAGGAAATTAGCTCGTATGACAGGAGCCTGTTGAGTGAGAATGCCCCGCAGCTGTTGTTCTTCAACAAGCGAGCCTACAATGGATTCGCGAATAAATTCATATTCATCTCCCAGAGGGCGATTCTGTGTCCGTTTGCTTTGCATAATAGCATTGACCATATGTTTGACCGGGCTGTAATTTCGGTAGGCAGCCAAATAAGCGAATCCGGCTCCCGCTACGAGGCACAAGACAAAGAGCCAAAACGCAGTCATCTTAATGGCATTAACCGGCTTCATATACAAATCCTTCGGCATCACCGAGATATATTTCCATCCCGCCTGACCCGTGGTCGTATAGGAAATCATCATGTCTTTCCCATTTAACGAATAGTCGAACAAACCTGTCCCGCTCGTCAATTTGGCATAGAAATCACCTGATAGCTTATATTCCTCAGAGGTGCTCAAGATCACTTTTTGTTTATCATTGACAATATATAGAGCGCTTTGGTTGGCTGCCTCGATCTGTTTTAGCCTATCTTTAATCTGGCGCTCGTCGATGAGCACAACTAGACTGCCTCGGATATCTGAAATTTCGCGGGCGGGTAGCGACTGCACGTATGTGATAACGTTGATCGGCGTTCTGTCTAGATTGTTCATCATGCCCATGCCGCCGTCACGCAGAAGCTTTGCGGTTGGGAGATATTGCATGTTGTGATAGCTTTGCAGCAGCCCCTTAATCCACTGCTCGTAATTCATGTCTTCATATTTGTAATAATGATCATAAAAGGTTTTGGAATCTGTTCGAATGGAAGGCGAGAGGATGGAGTCGCTGCCTTTAAAGTACACGTAAAAGTCTTTGATAAATCCGCTGTCTATTTTCTGATAAGGTTTTAGATAATTACGTATAAATTCGATTTCATTATACGTGTTGTCCCCCGAGCTTTCGTTGTTCACCAACAAATCAAGCTTCGGGTTAAATATGATTTGTTGGGCTAATTGGTCAACTTCTTTAAAGTGATTGTCCATCGTTAACCGAAGCTGTTCCAACATGGCTAAATTGGAGCGACTGGCGTTGTGGATCATGATTTGCTCCACCTTCGCATACAGAACGAATCCGATCACGAGAGGCAGCAGCAGTAGGAGTATATTGGAAATAAGCATGCCAATAAACACACTGCGGTTATTCCGTTTTTTGTTTCTAAGGAGCTCTTTTACATAAGGCAGCATAGAAAATAACCTCCACGAAATAGTAATCCATACTATTCGTACATGCCCTGACGATTTCCTTGTACCTCGTTACATTCATTCTTTAATGGCTCCGATCATAACCCCTTTGACGAAATACTTTTGCAGAAAGGGGTAGAGAACCAGGATGGGCAGCGTGGAGACAATGATCGTGGCGTACTTAATCGTTTCCCCCACATCCATTTTGTCCAGCGTAGATGCCCCGGTCATCATGCTGTCCGTGTTGTTGTTGACCAAGATCTCCCGCAGAATCAGTTGGAGCGGATACAGCTCGCGATCACGCAAATAGATTAATGCGCTGAAATAGGAATTCCAGTGACCAACGGTATACCACAGAATCATAACTGCGATAACCGGCATGGATAGCGGGATAATCACACGGAATAAAATCGTGAAATCATTCGCACCATCCATTCTCGCCGATTCCTCTAGGCTGATCGGCACCTGCTGAAAGGCGGTACGCATAATAATCAGGTTAAAGGTGCTGATGGCACCCGGGACGATTAAAGCCCAAGGTGTGTTCAGCAGGCCCAAGTTGCCAACGACTAAGTAAGTCGGAATCAAGCCGCCGTGAAACACCATCGTGAAGACGATCGCAAACATGAAAAAATCCTTGAAATACACATTTCTTCTAGAAAGAGCGTAGGCACCCAATGCCGTCATAAACAAGTTGAGCGCCGTCCCAGCAACTACGTAAAATATCGTATTTCGATATCCTGTGCTGATCATAGGGTTATCTAAAACCGCTTTATACGCGTCCAGCGTGAAGCCGAGCGGGATAAGCAGTAATCCCCGGTGTTTAGCAACACTCGCGGGATCGCTGAGTGAAGCGAATAGGACATAAAGAAAAGGATACATCGTAATAAAACAAAGAATAACCATCAACAGGGCATTGAAACCGCCGAATACCCTTTCACTTGTACTGATTCTCATGATGACTCCTCCCTCACCAAAGCTTATTTTCGCTAACGCGTTTGCTAATGCTATTGGCGCTAACGATTAAGATGAAGGAGATGACCGAGTTAAACAAGCCGACTGCGGCGGTATAGCTGTAGCTCGCCTCCAAAATCCCTTTACGATAAACATAAGTAGAAATGACATCAGCGGTGGAATAGGTTGATGCATTGTACATTAACAGCACTTTTTCACTGCCCACGCTTAGCATTGAACCCATATTCATGATCAGCAAAATGACAATCGTTGGCATAATGCCGGGAAGTGTAATGTGCAGAGTCTGTTTCCACCTTCCGGCCCCATCCATTTTGGCCGCTTCGTATAGGGTGGGATCGATGGTGGCCATTGCTGCCAAATAAATGATCGATCCCCAACCGATCCCTTGCCAGATGCCCGAGGAAATGAAGAGAAAACGGAACCATTCCGGCTGGCGTAGGAACGCGATAGACTCAAAACCAAACATGACGAGCAATTGATTAATCAGACCATCGCGGGCGAGAAAGTCAACCATCATTCCCACTACAACAACAATGGATATAAAGTGTGGCAAATACGAAATGGTCTGAACAACCCTTTTGAACATATTGCTGCGAATCTCATTCAGAAGTAATGCCAGAACAATCGCAGCAGGGAAGGCAAACAGGAGCTCATAGATGTTGATCAGCAGTGTATTTTTGATAAGCCTCCAGAAATAAAATCCATTGAAAAATTCGGTGAAATGCTGAAATCCGACCCATTCGCTCCCCCAGATTCCGAGGGCTGGGCTGAAATCCTTGAATGCGATCTGCAGTCCATACATAGGGCCATAGTGAAAGATGCCATAATAGGCAAGTACCGGCAGCAGCATGATATAAATGAACTTATTTCGATTTAGGTCCTTTATAATAAACGCTAATTTGCTTTCCTTCTCATAGGACTTTGCCCGGTTACGAACGGGAAGCTCATTCTCCATCATCGCCATAACGATCACTTCCTTTCTCTACAACTGCTGTTATCTCTTGTTGTATCTTTCGAGCGCAGCCTGCTGAATTTTGATGGCATCGTCAATCCCCATGCTTTTCAGTGTTTTTACATATTTATCAAAGTTCTCTAGAGGTTCGGCACCCATAACAAACTTGTTGTACATCTCATCTCTGTACGTATTGATGTCCGTCATAACTGCCGCATATCTCGTGCTTTCATCTTTATTTGGAGTAACCGGAGGCATTTCCTTCTCGTTGGTTGGCAGCGACCATACCTTGATGGACTCCAATTGCTCCGGAATTTGGCTTTGATACTGCTCGGAATAACGCTTATCTTGTACCATGATTCCATCCCAGGTAGCTCGGTTATGCTTAGCCATAGCCTGACTCATTGGCATGCCTTCAGGATTTTTCGTAATGATGTCCGTATATTTCGGGTAGCCGTTCTCCAGTTTGTAGCTTACGCCTTCTTTACCGAAATTAAAGAGCATATGTCCTTGTTCACTGTAGCCCATATCCAGCCATTTCACAGTTTCCACAATATTCTTATTGCTTGTCGTGATCGCAGCAGATTTACCCGGTACCGGAGCATCCAGGTGTCCATAAAGCGGCTTGTCGCCGGCTTTCAGCACGGGATACGGCACACCCGCCAGCTTAAAGTTTTTATCCTTCGGGGACATCAGGGTCATATATTTACCCAGACCTCCGCCTGCGTTTCCAATCAAAGCACCGAGTTGGTTACCAGTGACTTTGGCGTCAAGCAGCTTAGCGTCGGTTGCTGCAAAATCTTTATCAATCAGGCCTTCTTTGTACCATTTGCTCATGGTAGTCAAAAATTCTTTGTAGTTCGGTTCAATAGGACCGTATTTAACTGTATTTCCTTCCCTATAAAAGTTGTTTGGCACGCCGTAAGCTCCAATGAACGCATGAGAATTCTTCAACTCGGAGAGAGTTAAGAGAAGGGGGATTTCATCTGCTTTACCATTTCCGTTCGGATCCTTCTCCTTAAACGCTTTCAACACGGTGTACCACTCGTCAATTGTAGTAGGCTGCTTCAGCCCCAATTTATCCAGCCAGTCCTGCCGAATAATAGGTCCTTTGAATACCTGCAAAGAACGGTCGCCACGAATAAAGTGAAACCCGATAATACTGCCGTCATCCGTGGTAACTTGCTTTTTCCATTCCGGATTGGAAGCGATCGCTTTTTTGTAATTAGGAGCGTATTTGTCAATGTAGTCGTTCAGCTTGATAATCCGATTGTCCTTGATCGCTTTCTCCGGTCCACCCGGGTACGTGTTCCAATTGTATTCGATCACATCCGGAAGACTTCCGGACGTAAGCATCAGATTGAATTGCTCCTTCTCTGCTGTCGCGCCCTGAGGGGGATGCTGGAATTCTACCTTGGTCCCGGTAATCCGCTCCATTTCTTTATAAGCTTCCATTTCACTGTAGCTCTTCATTGTAGCCGCAGCCGATGGGTTAAATGCCGACCAATAAGATAATGAAGTCAATTTAGACGCCGCTTCGCTCGCTTTGGGAGCTGAATTCTGGCTGGCTTTGTTACTTCCCGGCACACACCCGGATACTACGGATAGTGCTAGAGTTACCGATAACGCTGCTGTGCCTACTTTAGCAGGTTTTGCCTTGAACAATAAAAACGCCTCCCTTATATAAAATGCTTAATCTAAGCTAATCGTAATGAAAGCGCATTCGAAATTAAACCTCGAAATTTTCACAAAGACTGGGGATTCTAAATATGGAAGGACATGCAATTTTTAATGCGAACCATTAAATATAAAGAAAACGGTCACTTTGATCATACAATGGTTGAACCATGCACTCCATGGTGAAACTTTAAAGCGTACTGTGTTTTTTTATGATTCGGGAATGAGAAAACCTCTATCGAGGCCATTCAAAGATGAGCGACCGCGTTTAGATGTAGGTTTTATCGCCAATAAGAAAACGGTTTTCGGGAACCGAAAACTTATACTTTCTTATGTGGTCACAAAAAACAAAAAAATGAGGTGGCAAAGTTCTTGCCATCCCATTTTTTTGTTTTGTCTTCTGTCGATTGCAAGCAGCCATGCTTATTTCTTTGCAGTCGCATACCAATCGTTGACTTCTTTAACACTTGCATCTCCGCCAGACGATTTATATTTAGCGATGAATGCGTCCAAACCGCTTAATGGCTCAGCGCCGAAAAGCAGCTTCGTTGTATAGTCTCCCACCATCACGTTCAACTGTTGGAAGTTTTTCGAGAACTCTGGCAAGTAAGGAGCAAAGCCCAATGGATCAAGCACTCTTACATTTGCTTCCGTCACATTCATAAACTTCCAGGCTTCAAACAAGCGTAAATCCTTACGCACACGTGCTTGCCAATAAGTCGGATAATTTTTGTCATCAGTGCCCATTAAGAAATTATTCGCTCTATTGCGCTCATCTGTAAAGATAGGTTGAATCGGTGTATACGCGCCATCCTTGAACGTAAAGTGCTTATTCTCTTCACCAATGGCCATCCCTTTAAACGTATCCTTTTCAAGTTTAGCGTTCATCCATTTGATGGCATCCTCAGGATGCTTGGATGCTTTAGGAATGAAGGAGATACGGTCAAAGCCTTGGTTTGCAGATAGGCCTATTTTGCCATCCTTGCCTTTTAATGCTGGAAGATAGTTCGCCTTAGCTGTAGGTACGTTTTTTACTAATGCATCTATAATAACAGGCACATCAGACCAGTTCAGCATAATGATTCCTGCTCTTCCGCTTGTGAATTTTTCTTTAGCGGTAGCATCTTTATTGGCGGCAAACTCTTTATCAATCAAGCCTTGTTTAAAGAGATCTTGGGCAAAATTTACGTAATCTTTGTAAGCAGGATCTTGAATCCGTGGCGTCAGCTTACCATTCACATTATTCCAGAAGTTCGGCATACCGAAGGCTCCGACAATGTTATCAATGAAAGGTGCATCACCTCTCACCGTTAATGGAATATTTTTATCGGCGTTTCCACCTGGGTCCTTCTCTTTGAAAGCTTTGAGAACAGCAACCAATTCATCTAACGTAGTAGGCGTTTTCATTCCTACTTTGTCAAGCCAATCCTGCCGAATATATAAGCTGCTAGAGGTGGTCGGGATACTTTTGGTAGGGATCGCGTACAATTTTCCGTCCACTTTAGCGGCTTCCAGAGCTTCGGGGTCTACAGCTGATTTAATGTTGGGTCCAAATTTATCGATCAGCGGCCCTAAATCTACTAAAGCGCCCTTTTTCGCATAGTCTGCATATAATGCTTTGAAATCCGTCCCACCGACTGAAGTGATCACATCATAAGGCTCTCCGGAGGCAATGAGAATGTTCATTTTATCTTGGGGCTTATCTTGGGGTAGCATATCATATTTCACTTTGTAGCCCGTTTTCTGTTCTAGAAACTTAGCTACCGGATACGTATTGTAATCCTCTTGCTGCCAAATTTGCAACGATCTTAACTCTGGCTTCGGTCCAGTAGTTGTCGCAACTGCCGCTGTTGTGCTAGCTGGAGATGTACTGCCGCCTGTGGTCGTATTTTTGGAAGAGCAGGCGACAAGAGACGAAACGGACAAGCATGCTGCAACCGTTAGAAGCATGGCTTTGTTATACTTTTTGAGCATGTGTAGACCTCCCTAAATGTATGTGTTTACTATATCACTAAACCCCGGATGCTGAAATCCAGAGCGTTAATGCACAATTACCCTTTCACAGAGCCAATGAGTACGCCTTTAACAAAATGCTTTTGCAAATAAGGATAGACGAGTAGCATCGGAATAATCGAGGCAATTACGGTTGCGGAACGAACCCCCTCAGGTGATGTATTCATCAAGTCGTCCGTACTTTTGTTCAAAGCATTGGAACTGTCGGCATTCAAAACAATGTCGCGTAAATATAACTGCAAAGGCTTAAGCCCTGCGTCATTAATATAGAGCATCGGGTGAAAATAGTCGTTCCAGAAGTAAACCGCATAGAAAAGAGCAATCGTTGCTATAACGGGTACACTTAACGGGAGAATGATACGAAATAGAATCGTAAAGTTACGAGCGCCATCCATTTTGGCAGATTCTTCAAGAGCCTCAGGCAAGGATTCATAGTAGCTTTTGATCACAAGCATATTGAATACACTAATGAGGGCAGGAAGCATTAACGACCATAAGCTATTAATTAAATGCAGCTGTTTCATTAGCAAGTAATTTGGAATAATACCGCCGTTAAACATCATCGTGAAAATAAACAGCAGCATAATAAATGAAATACCTGGAAGATGCCTTTTGGACAATGGATAAGCCGTTATTGCAGTTACCAGAATTGCAAGCACTGTACCTACAACTGTAATGAGCAGCGAAATTCCTATCGAGTGAAGAAATTGGCTGGAGGACACCACATATTTCATCGTTTCTAGCTGGAAGCCTACTGGAAAAATCCCTACCTTACCAGAAACCACAGACGATTCATCACTAACGGCTTTGGAAAGAATATTGGCTAGTGGCAGCAGTGTGGCTAAGCCGCAAAGTAGCAGTACAAGATAAATGCAGAAGTCTAATGACCAATCACTAAGCGTTTTTTTATGCATGTTTCCACCCCTACCATATACTTCGCTTGATTAGTTTTTTGCTAAGTTCATTACCTGCTACGATCAGGATGAACCCAACGAGGGAGTTGAACAACCCGACCGCTGTACTAAAGCTATAATCCTGTTGACCAAGACCTTGACGATAAACGAATGTACCGATGACGTCGCCGGACTGATACACGACAGAATTGTACATGGTCAAAATTTGCTCCGTACCCGCTTCAAGCAAGTACCCCATGCGTAAAATTAAGATGAGAATGATCGTTGGCAAAATACCTGGCAAGGTAATGTGGAGCATTTGTCTAATACGTCCTGCTCCGTCAATAGAAGCGGCTTCATATTGCTCTTGCTCAATACCTGCAATAGCTGCGATAAAGATAATCGCATTCCAGCCTGATTCCTTCCAACCTGCTGTAAATACCACTACACTTCGGAAGAACTGGTTGTCCAGAAAGAAGGAAATTGGCGTCCCACCGAACCACTGAATCATATTGTTCACTAGACCGCCTGATGGGGACAAGATATTAATAAACAACCCTGAAATAATCACCCACGATAAGAAATGCGGTAGAAAAATAATCGTTTGAATCGTCTTCTTGAAAAAGGCCTTTCGAACCTCATTCAAGAAAAGCGCGATGATGATCGGTATCGGAAAAAGAAGCACAATCTTGTAAACGCTGATCAGTAAGGTATTCACGAAAACCTGATAAAACTCTTCGGAATGTACGAGCTTCTCGAATTGATCCAGCCCCACCCATTTACTTCCGGCAAAACCATCAAAAATGTTAAAATCTTGAAAAGCGATAATAATCCCATACATAGGCGCATATTTGAATAAAAACAGAACTAACAATCCCGGCACTAATAACAGGTATAAATCATAATTGGTTAGAATTAGCTTCCAACGGCCACTACCTCTTGTTTTGGGCTTGGCGTGAGCTTTTTTTCGTTCAAGCTCTGTTAGCGTAACACTCATGAATGGCTCACCTCCGTGTTCTTATAAGTTAATTATAAAGGCGCCATGAAATGACTTGTAGATGGTAATATTTCTGTTTCTGGTGCAATCTTATGGTATTTAAGCAAACAAAAAAGCCAACCTCTTTCCTATAGAGGCGGCTTATCAGATGAATATTTCGTTGTCATTCGAACCGTGACGGTTGTCCCCTGTCCGAGCGTGGAGTGAAGTTCCAGCCCATAGGCGTCTCCTGCGAACAGCTTGATCCTTTCATTCACATTGTACAACCCATACGAGCTTCCGGAACCGTCTGATTTCATGGTAGGACGCGGCTTCGTCAGAAGACTTTGCATAAGCTCTGGCTCCATGCCAATGCCGTCATCCGTGACGGATATGATCAGAACCCCCTCTTCTTGTCTCGCCTTGATCAAAATAGCCCCTGTCTTGCCCTTTGATTTTCTTATCCCGTGCAAAAGGGCATTTTCCACAATTGGCTGGAGTGTCAGCTTAGGCATTTCAACATCATCCATACCATCTTCGATGTCAAAATGAACCTCAAAGCTCTTTGGAAATCGGGTTTGCTGAATCTCCAAGTAAACCTTGGCTAAATTAAGCTCATCGGTCACACTCACCAAATCTCTGCCCTTGTTTAAGCTTAGCCTGAAATATTTGGCCAATCCATCGATCATTTGGCTAATATCGTGGGCGTTGTGTCCAATAGCAATCCAATTGATCGTATCCAAGGTATTGTATAAGAAATGAGGATTAACCTGTGCTTGCAAAGCCCGAAGCTGTGCTTCACGCTCCTGCACCTTCGATTTATACGTCTCTTCCATTAAATCTCGGACCCTATGGATCAGATGATCGACACTCTTTTCTAGAAAGTTAAAGTCGCCATCCGACGTTCCGCTATGTTCATCCAGCCCCTCCATGCCTTCTCGTTTAATGGCTCTTATCACCGTCTGTACGCGACGATTCATTCCGCGCACGATAAAAGCAATCAGTATAAAAACAAGGATGAGGAACAGAATTGTAATTCCTGACAAGGTTGCCACACTGGAAAATTGATTCAATGTAGCCGCACGCGAGCTAATGACATTCTTAGGCACTTCCGCAACCAGCTTCCAGCCTGTGGAGCCAATCGTCGTATAGACGACATATTGCTGGGTGTTGTCCTCAGTGATTGCAGATACGCCCTCATTGTGCTGCTCGATAGCACTCAGCACGGAACTAGACATAAGCTTCGTCCCGAGCAAAGATTTATCTTTATGCAAGACGATGTTGCCATCCGGTGCGACCATGAATACATTTTGCTCTTTGTTCAACTCAATATTGGATAAGATATTTTCAAATGTCTTAGCTGCAACATCAATGGACAAGAAACCTGACATACGATCATAATGATCAGGATCCCGCAGCACTCTAATGCCCGATAGAATATAAGCGCTCTCTCTATCAATAAAGTTTTCCAAGTAAGCTCCCGACCATATAAGATTGCCATTAGCGTTTACTACACTTGAGTACCAAGGACGATTAATAATACTTTCCCACGGAAAAAAATTGACCCTCTCATGTGAAAAAAGCTTGGAGTCGTCGACATACAATCGAACGCGGAATACAATCGGGTTCGTCTCTGCATTATCAATTAAATAACGTAATTCCTTCATGGCATCAAGTTGATCACCGTAAGATATTGAATTGCTTAAGTAATCATGCAGCTTACGATTCATGAGGATCGCATTCGAAATATCACGTGCGGAATCCAATTGGTGATTCAAATTGATTTCAGCCTGCTTCAGCGTCTGAAGCATCGTTCGCGTTACCTCTTCTTCCAAAATGCGGGAGTATCTCTGCGAGTAAGCATACAGCAATACAGAAGCCGGAATTAGGATCAATACCATGTAGGCGACCAGCCATACCCTTGCAGCAACAATGCCCTTGAAGATCATCGATATGAAGTTCCAACCTCTACTCATGTGATGCTTCATTCCCCTCTATCTTTACATGAAATGATCACGAAATGAGCTCGGCGTATGTCCGGTGTACTTCTTAAAGATTTTGCTGAAATAACTAGGATCCGAGTAACCAACGGCATAGCAAACCTCATAAAACTTGTTGCTTGGATCTTTCAAGAGCTCTTTCGCTTTGTCTACCCGAACTTTCGTCATATATTCGTTGATGGTTTCACCTGTTTCCTGTTTGAAGAGCAGGCAAAGATAGGTTGTAGATAAGAACACTTCCTTCGCAATGTCCCCCACCTGCAGGTTTTCCGCGAATCGTTTATCGATTAGGGAGCGAATACGTTCAATGACATTTTTGGCTTTTCCGCTGCGCTTTTCACCGATTCGCTCACATACCTCGATAAGATGGGATTCCACAAGCTTCCTTAAATCGCCTAACGTTTCTTGGTGAAAAACCTCAGCCAGAAGCTCATTCTCTTTTTCTTCCAGCCCCTGCTTCTGAACATTTAGCTCCAGCAAGATTCGGCTTGCAAGCAGCAGCAGCTGCAAGCTTAAGTTGCGCCCATACTGCATACCTTCTGCACGATTGCGGGAAAGAGCGCTATAAATAATGTGAAGCTCCTCCTGCACCTTGCCAGCTTCCGCAGCTTTCAGAGAAAAGATCAATCTCTCATTCTGCGCTGGATCAAAGCGGTACATACTGTCCTTACCCTGTTCCAAATTATCTATGGAGATAACCTGATTCTTACCGAGATACCATCTTTGATCAGCAGCTTCTCTTGCTTGTGAATACGACTGCGGTAAGCCCGCTAGCCTCGATATTCGTTCGCCCACTCCGATGGTCACACTAATTTTCAAATAGTTGTAGAGACTTTCGCGGACTTCCTCGGCTAATGTAAACAAAAGACTTTCCTGATCTTCCTGCTCCACCAACCGAAGAATGCCTACGAACTCGCCTATTTGATTTTCAAAGACGTATCCACCAATCTCTTTCTCAATAAGCTCTTGCACGATATTAAGGACAGAGTAGGATAATAACTGCTGATCCCTCTCGGAACGGTTCTGTGCAACCTCAGACGCATTATCTATGCGAATCGCAATCACCCAGTATGTCGCTTCAAGCGGAAGCTCGAGCCCGAGGAATTCTATGCGATCCTGTATACGTGCAGGAAAAGTGATCCCTTCCTTAATTAATGACATGAGGAATTTCTCCCGCAGCAAGGGCATGCTCTGAATGAGCTTGACCTGCATGTCCTCAATCAGTTTTCGTTCCTGCTTTTCTGTCTGCAAGGTACGAACCAAGCGTTCAACCACCACACTCAGCTCCCCCAAATTGACGGGCTTAAACATATAATCGACCGCTTTGACTTGAAGCGCGGATTTCAAATATTCGGCATCATCATGGCCGCTCACAAAAACAATTTTGATATGAGGAAATCGCTCACTAAGTCTATTCGACATCTGAATGCCATCCATATTGGGCATACGCACATCCGTTAACACTAAATCCGGCTTCACTCGCTCAATAACCTCTAACGCAACGTCGCCGTCATCCGCATCACCCACCACTTCAATCCCATAAGCATTCCAGTCAAAATAGGTACTTAGTCCAAAACGAACTGTCGGCTCGTCATCCACAATGACTAATTTATACATCTCGTGTGGCCTCCCTTTAACTGCAGATCTACTTATTATATCTTGCAAAAAAGCCAAGGACATATGAGAATCTTATGATTTCTGGTTCTATATTTACTTGATTTCAGAAAAAACACGGCCGTTTGCAGGCACTGACGTTGTACTCCCAACAAAAAAATCACCTTGAATACGAATGTGTTCAAATGGCAGCGTCGGATTGGCAATACGCCACAGCATCCGGTCTGCAGCGCGATAACCGGTCTCTCGGATCGAAAGCAGCGGTCGGGTTAACAATGGCAATGAATCGGATTGTTCATTCAGAAATCCAACCAAGGAAACATCCTCAGGCACTCGCCACTGCAGCTCGTTACACAACTCATATACAACCGCAACTTCATGATCAATTCCGCAGATGATGGCGCTTGGTGTAAAATGTTCCATTCGTTGCAGCAGCTCTTCACGCCACTGCGCTTGGTTGGTCCGTTCACCGATGGAATGCTTAGAAGGGTCGATCTCGACACCGAGCATATTCATCGCGTGACAGAAGGCTTGCCAGCGCAAAATAAATCCACGCTGCAAATGGATATCTCCCACGTACATAATTCGCTCATGCCCAAGGCTTCGCAGATAGGTTACCGCTTGAAAAGTAGCTTCGTAAATATCCCAAATCACACTGTCAATCTTCACTCCTGGAGGAGGAAAGCTGAGCAATATTCGTGGCAGCTGCAGCCCAAACAGAGCAGGCTCCCACGCTTTAGGCACAATGCTTGGAGCGATGAAAATGCCGTCCGCATAGGCCATTCCGCTTTCTTCGATCCAATTGTCCATATGTTCCTTCTTGATCTTTTGCGGCAGCATGAGCAGCTCGATTCGATGGCCGAAGGAAAAGAATCGATCTTGGAGTCCTTGAAGCAATAGCCGATTGTAGGCCACGGATTCAGCTGTTTGCACCAAAAGGAAGCGCTTTCGTTCATTCGGATAAGGAGCGATGCGATCGAGCCTCAGGCTGCGAATCTGATCCATTGTATAATAACCCCGCTTCTCGGCCGTGTGGACGATAAGCTGTCTGGTAGCTTCCGACATCCCAGGTTTACCTTTTAGCGCTTTAGACACGGTCTGTACAGTCAACCCAAGCTCCTTGGCAATCGTTTTTAACGTAACTTGCTTGCGGGTAGGCATATAGGGCTGCACCTCGATATATAGTAGTCAGGATTTGTTATTCGTTCAGTTATCATATCATGTCCTCTTTTTAGATTAAACTAAAATTAAACTAGTTCCTCCATGCTAGGAATCTATAATGAAAGCAATGACACTCAACACTTAGGAGGAATATATCAGCATGACGAAGAAAAACATTCAGACCGTTACGATACCATCGCAGAGCCTTCCAGTTAGTTACACCCCCGATGTGGTTGTCGTTGGAGGCGGCGCATCAGGCATTGCAGCAGCTATTGCCGCAGCCCGCAATGGCGCTAATACGCTATTAATTGAGCAAAGAGGCTACTTGGGCGGGATGGGGACCGCTGCGCTAGTTCCTGCCTTCTGCCCTTATACCGATGGGGAGAAGCCTGTCATTCGCGGCATCGGACTTGATCTGCTCGAGAAGATGAAACACGCTGCCGGTGATGACTTTATGCGACGTTACAAGGAACAGTTGGACTGGGTTCCCATCGATGTGGAAACGCTTAAACGCGTATATGACGCAGAAGTACAGTCTAGCGGAGCAAAGGTATTGTTCCATACGGTAGCGGATCAGGTACTGCTGGATGGCGATCGGATATCCGGGCTAGTCATAAGTAATAAATCCGGACGATCCGTCGTCCAAGCCAAATTGTACATCGATGCTTCGGGCGATGCGGATCTCGCTGCGCTGGCAGGTGTTCCTTTTCAAGTTGGAGGAGAGCAAGGGGAGCTGCAGCCTGGTACCATGTGCTATGTGGTTACCGGTGCTGACAAAACACGCTTTGAGCAATTCCTTCAGGAAACAGGATCGCATAAGCAGCTGGAAAACATCGTTATTGAAGCGCAGCTAAACGGCGACCTCCCAGAGGGACGTAAGCGGATATCGGGCATGGCTTGGATTTCTGATTCCGTTGTTGGTTTTAATTTCGGTCATATCTTCGACATTGACGGTACGAAAGCGGAGGATTTGACCCGGGCCGCGATCGAGGGCCGGAAGCTAATCGACACGCAGATCCGGTTTTTACGCAAATATGTGCCTGGTTTTGAGCATATCTTCCTCGTTCATTCGGGCGACCAGATCGGCATCCGCGAAACACGCCGAATCCAGGGGGACTATACCCTCGTTGTCGAGGACTTCTTATCGATGCGGACATTCGAAGACGATATCGCACGTAATTCGTACTTTATCGATATCCATCTGGCAAACGCCAACAGCACGATGACGATCAAGCATCTGCCTAAAGGCAAATCTCATGGCGTACCTTATCGCTGCATGCTCCCACAAGGCAAATCGAATCTAATCGTAGCCGGACGATCCGTCTCGTCCGACCGCCCTGTGCAAGGCTCGCTTCGCGTTATGCCTAACTGCTTTGCCATGGGAGAGGCCGCAGGTATCGCGGCAGCTATGGCAAGCTTCGCTGGCATTGGTTTCCGCGAGATTCCGATCTTAGAACTGCAGAACAAGCTGGTCGCGCAGGGTGCATGGCTTGGGGAACGGCCGGGTAAACCCGATGTGGATCAAACTGTTGCCGTAGGTGCCGTTATATTTGATGAAGAATGTTAGTATAGGGAGTGTTCAAAGTGCAAAGTAAGTGGGTAGGAAAAACTTGGGGAACACTCGGTGACAGCATTACGGAGGCAGGGGGATATCAGCCTCTCATTCAGTCTGCTCTAGGCTTTTCGAGCGTCATCAATTATGGGAAAAGCGGCTGTCCGATGACTGCCGGAGGCGACCGCGATTACGGAGCCACGACGCATGTCGGCAAAACGATAGATGCTTCCTTGGATTGCGTCACCATCTTCGCAGGAGTGAATGATTTTCGTTTGGATAAACCAATTGGCGACATCGGTACGACCGATATTTATACATTTTACGGAGCCTATACGACCCTTATCGAAGATATTTTGGTGAAAAATCCACGCTGCCGCCTAAGCTTGTGGACGCCGCTGCTGCGGGATAAAGATGGTTATGACATCTTCTATATCAACGCAGCCGGGCACGGTTTATCCGATTATGTCGAATCCATTAAGCATATTGGTCGTCTGTATGCGCTCCCTGTCCTTAATCTGTATGAACAAAGCGGGATTAATAAGCTGACGCTGCCCCTCTTTACTTCAGATGGCTTGCATCCGAATGAGATAGGGCATCGACGCATTGCGGATATGGCGATACCTTTTTTATTAAGCTTGTGAATAAAGCCGTTCTCAGGTATCCATTGTTAAAAGATGGCTCCTGTATTCGGTATTCGCCGGGAGTCATCTTTTTTAATGTCCATTGATACGATCGCTAATTCGATACATAACTCCAAAATTCGATTTTAGAGTCGTTCAGCAGCTTTGAGAAGGTAGATCGGTATCGTGGTTACAAATGTTGTATTTTCTACAACAATACACACGTCAAAAGACTATTTTGCAAGTTAAAGTTGCAGTTCGTACAACATTTTGAACCCATTGGTCGCGAAATGGCCTGTATGGGGCTAAATTGTTGCAACATCGAGGGGAAATAGGCGAGATCTTGGCAGAATTGTTGCACTTTCTACAACATCATTCAACCGAGAAGATGGATTCATTCGGCGTGTGTGCAAACCAATCGGAAATCGATAAAGTGTTTAGGTCAGAAAAGTTACCATCATCGAAGACGAGCAGGAATTCGCAGTGTTCCAACCCCTGAATGGAATGTGGCAGTCCCGGAGGAAAGTACCATAGATCGCCCAGGCCAACGTCGGCAATGAAATTTCGCCCTTCTAAGTCGATTGACGTAATTCGCGCCCGTCCCAAAATCATATATGCCCATTCTGCTTGTTGATGCCAATGCAATTCCCGGACACCACCGGGCGTCAAGCTCATATTTACACCTGCAAGTGTGGTCGCAATGGGTAGTTCCCTAACAGTAATTTCCCGTGACCACCCTCCGTGATTTAACGTCATAGAAGTGTCAGAGAATGAAAATTTCATGTTAGGGAGCAAGCCAGAATCCGTTACAGGCGGAACCAGCATATCAGGGTTTTCAATATCCCTCATAACATCTCGGGGACCGGTATCCATCCCTCCGGCACCGTCATTTCGGATGGGCTGAGGCACATTTCCGTACGAACCTTGATGCCGTCTCGGAATTTCCATTTCATTGACTCCTCTCATGGATGGCGTTCTTTAATACTCATTCTAAAAGATATATGATACAGAAACTGTGTAAATGACTTTCGTACCTCTAACAAAAGTCTGCTCTAATAGATGAACAAAATAGGGACCTGCTGCAGCAGGCCCCTGTTTTTGTTTAGATGATTATTCAACCGCAGTGTTTGAAGCTGTTTACACACTTTACTTGATCAGCATTCGATCATCGATATATTGCCTAACATTACTCGCGCAATGTCGAATGTACTTGCTATCATCAAATAATTTACTCAGCATAACGCCGCCTTCTACCACAGCAATAATATAGCTGCAAACCTCTTCAGTATCTATATCTTTTCTAAATTCTTGATGCTCAATGCCATTGTCAATGATCAAGGTTAGCTTCTCAATAAAAATTTTCATCGCATGTTGAGCCCGTTCTTTGAGATGAGGGTGTCCATCGTCGCTTTCAATCGCTGTATTTAATATGGGACATCCTCCTTCCAAGGAATTAGTTTCAATGATATCGATATACACCTTGCATATGGCCAACAGTCTCTCTTTGGAGTTGGATGCATTCTCTAGTGCCTTGGTGAGAAACCCTAGAATTTGCGAGAATGAATAATCAAAGACAGCAAGAGCAATTTCATCTTTATTTTCAAAATGATTATAAATCCCGCCTTTGCGTATACCGCAACGATCTATTATTTCAGATAGGGAAGCACCTGTATATCCCTTTGTATTAAAAAGACCAGCAGATTCACGAATGATATGTTCTTTCGTTAGTTGACCCTTACGCATGGTACAACCTCCAATCAAAAAAGTACCGTTTGGTCTTAAAATAGCATACTACTTTTTGAAAAACAATCAAAATTACATAAGATTCTCTCAACTAGGTGGAAAAAATTTCTTGCAGAATATCGATCGCTGTGTTAATTTATAAAACAGACCGGTCGGTATTATTTAGGGTACAATATTTCAATAATTAGGAGATGATAGCCATGTCTTTTTCTATTCAACATATCCGTAATGCAACCTCACTTGTTACAATGAACGGCAAAAGAATTCTTGTCGATCCTATGTTAAGTGATGTGGGACAGCTCCCTCCAGTTCCTTTTACAAGGACTTTACGCAGAAACCCATCCGTACCTCTCCCCGTAACGTTGGATACTTTTGATAATATCGATGCTATACTATTAACTCATTTACACTTTGACCACTTCGATAAAACAGCAAAGACCGTTCTAAACAAGAAGGTCCCCGTCTTTTGCCAACCTGCTGATCAAAAATATATTAAATCCTGTGGTTTCTATAGCATTTATCCAATAGATGATACCCATCAATGGTGCGGAATTGATTTCAGGAGAATTAGTGGCCAGCACGCAAAGGGAATCGTATCTAAACTGCTTGGTCCAGTATCCGGATATATTCTGAGTACTTCAGATGAGGGCTCCTTATACATTGTAGGAGATTGCATTTTCACCGATCAAATCAACCAAGTTTTTGAGCAGTATCAACCTCGGGTTTGTATCTTAAATACGCCAAGAGCTCAGCTGCTGTTGGGTTCTATTATCACTATGACCCCTCAAGATATCATTAAAGTTTTACAAGTATCTCCCTCGTCTAAAATTGTAGCCGTGCATATGGATGCAATTCGTCACTGCACGTTAACAAGAAAAGATCTTTTTTCGTATTTAGAGAAACATCGTGCATTGGATTCGGTGTTTATCCCCCAAGATGGTGAGTTCATTTATTTTTGAATGCCTTAAAAGAAGAGCAGGTGCACATTTCAAGTAAATAGACTCCTATTTGAAACAGTTGGACCAGGAACTTTCTCTTTCCAGAGTTTTTCTGGGTTCTGGATTCAAAACAATATTGTGCGAAATAATTCTTATGGCATATATGTAAACTCTAATGGCCTGACAACTACCCAAGTTAAACAAAATTATTTATTCAATAATAATATATTCGAAAATGCTGTCTATTCGGATCTAGGGGGATCTAACATTTTTATTGAAAACAATTGCTGGACAGCACAATTCGGCATCGATTAATTTTACTGGTCCCTTAGGAACACAAGAAAATATTATCAATTGAGGGATCTACTACTGAAACTATGCAAGTAACCTTGCTAAATAATGATCCAACTAACATCGCTTTAATGGAAATTTTTTGGGGGTATCTGATCACAGGTATTCCTAAAACGGCTAATATTCATGAAGTGTTTACACTTAATCCGAATGAAACTACTTACTACACGCACTTATCAAGCGAACTTTCCATTTGCTCCAAGTATAGAATTACAGTTCGGTATTACGAAACATGAATATTACATCTTCCAACCATCTGATTCACATGTTGGATTCCAATAAAGTTGATTTCTTGATTCTTTCTGATCGTGTACGGATTGATGAAACTTGTTATCAACGGACAACATTCTATCAGGATGAGCTAGTTCTTATCATTAATCCATCACACAAACTGGCACAGAAGCAGGATTGTTCGCTAGAGGATCTGGTTAACGAAACATTAATTTTAAAACCAGATAAATCTGCTACACGAATTTACTTAGAAGATCAATTTAAAGAGCACGGGTTCACCCCTCCTAAATATATGGAAATTAGTAATTTGGAAGGCATCAAACAAGGCGTCATCCATAACCTCGGAGTCTCTATTGTTTCTAACTTTGCTATTCAACAGGAAATTAATCATGGTTTGCTAGTTAAGGTCCCTATCCAAGGAATCAAATTTCTTAGAGGAATCAGTTATGTTTATCATCGCAATAAACATTTCTCACCTGCAGCCAAACATTTCATACCTTTATTGGATCAAACTGTTTTATAGCCAAGGGCAGCTCCCTAAGTCGGCATTCGACTTGAGAAGCTGCCCTTTTTTACACGATTTGTAAGCCCCATTCTCACGCATTCGTCCGCAAACTTCAGTTATCCAGACCATTATTTCATCAAAGCTCTGACGATGCCCTTGATATGATAGATTGATTGTTGTGTATATTGATCATTAAGTGCGCTGGATTCGCTTTGTTGAGCCGTCATATACGGATTAGATACCGGCGGCATAAATTCCATTGTAATGCATCCCTGGTATCCGAGCTCCTGCAAAGTTCTAAATACTTCCTCAAAGTTGGTTTGACCTAAACCGGCCGCTTCTCTTGTGTTGTCAGCGATATGGACATGAGCTAGATAGGGAGCTATGTTCTGAAGCGCGGATCTATGGTTTCTTTCCTCCATATTCATATGAAACAAATCAGCCATGATTCGTACGCTGCTTTGATCCACCTCTTGGGCTAGCTGTTTAGCTGCGCTTAACGTATTGACCAAATAGGTTTCAAATCGATTTAACGCCTCGATCGCCAGAACAATGTTCTTCGACTCTGCATAGGCTCCTGCATCTTGAAGGCTGGAGACTGCCAGCTTCCATTCTTCCTGATAGGTCGAATCCGGGCCACTTTTCCCGACTGGCGACGGAACGACGATGACGATAGAAGCCCCCAATTGCGCAGCCATGTCGACGCATGCCTTCACATATTGAACGGCATGACTCCGTATTTCCGCATTAGGACTAGAGAGATCGCGATCCAATGTATAGATTCCGCATATGGAGGTGCATGTCAGACCGTACTTGCTTAACAGCGATTGAACGGCACCCAGGTCCATCTTATCCGGTTCCCCGGCAAGCTCCACACCGTCATAACCGTACTTTTTCAGTCGAACTAGACTTGTTTCCAATTCTTCATTTCCGTAGATCCATTGCGTTACGCTATATGAGTACATTTACGCTTCCTCCTGCTTCTATGGGTAGGCATTAATAAATTTTTTTAAATAATTTGAAGCATCAAACAATCCTTCTCGTTCATGCACTTTCCCCTCGTTATGGCAATGACTTATCTAGGTCAACCTTTCCCCTTATGAACATTCAAGCATCTTCCCCTTGCGGCGTTCTAATTTCGTTAAGTCTGATTTTATAAATCTCCCCCCACTCTTTCATAGATACTATGATCGGTACTAACGTCTTTCCAAAATCAGTTAATGAGTATTCCACTCTTGGCGGTACTTCTTTATACACTTCTCTATGAATAATCCCATCCCGTTCAAGCTCCCGTAACTGCAGTGTAAGCATAAACTGCGTAATACCCGGATTGAGACGTCGAAATTCATTAAATCTTTTCGTTCCGTCAATGAGATGATAGAGTATGATCCCTTTCCATTTCCCCCCGATGACATCCAGAGTTGTCTCCACAGGACATCCTGCCATGTTTGGACTCGCACCGTATTTGTTTCTTCGATCTCCCATTACGCCATCTCCCTCCAATGGTATGATTTTTAGTACTATATAATAAAATTATGCCTACTTCCTAAAAGTAAGTATACACCATATAATTCAAACGTACGATATACCAACTTGAAAGGAAGTAGAAAAATATGACTAATCACCAAAAAAATGAAAGCAGTCGGCGCTTACCGATATCTCCCTATATCCGATCCGGAGAGCCTTGTTGATCTGTCTATTGAAAAACCGGTTCCTACAGGACGCAATCTACTGGTTGAAGTAAAAGCCATCTCTGTCAACCCTGCCGACTTGGGTGTGCGAGAGAAAAACAACTATGAAGAAGAATCACCCAAAATTCTAGGTTGGGATGTAGCTGGTATCGTGGAACAGGTTGGACCTGAATGTCAGTTGTTTAAACCTGGAGATGAGATCTATTATGCGGGGAGTGTGGCTCGCCCAGGGGGTAATAGTGAATTTCACTTGGTAGATGAACAAATTGTGGGAAACAAACCGAAGAGTTTAGATTTTGCACAAGCAGCCGCTTTACCGCTTACCTCAATTACTGCTTGGGAGGGTTTATTTGACCGTTTAGGAATCCAACATAGCGATAAAGAAAACAAAAATAAAAGCATACTCATTATCGGTGCAGCAGGAGGTGTAGGGTCAATAGCTACTCAACTTGCCAAATTAGCAGGTCTAACTGTAATAGGTACTGCTTCACGCCCAGAGTCAATCCAGTGGACCATAAATCAAGGGGCAGATTTTACAATCAACCACAATAACCATTTTGCATCACAACTCAAGAATATTGGATTTGAGACTGTCGATTATATATTTTGCTTAAATGACACGGTGCAACATTTTTCGAATATGGCAGAGGTCATAGCACCCCAAGGTAAGATTTGTTCAATCGTTCCTGCAGATAAAGCTTCTTGGACGGGAAGCTTAGATATGGATCTGCTTTTTTCTAAAAGTGTCACGTTTGTATGGGAGCTCATGTTTACCCGATCCATGTTCCATACCAAAGATATCATCAAACAACACGAGCTGCTGAATGAACTGGCTGACTTAATCGATAAGGGTAAGTTAACAACCACTTTAACTGAACGCCTAGAACCAATTAATGCAAAAAACCTACGTGCTGTACATGAAAAAATGGAAGCAGGTAGATCGATAGGAAAGATTGTGTTGGAAAACTTCTAACAACAATAATAAGCGTTCACTCAATAGAGTGAACGCCTATTTACTAAGTCCCAAACGACCGCAAAACGTAGATACACCCCTCTTGTGTAAAGAATTCAATCCGATCAGCATCAATCCTACGACAATCGATGATAACCCCCTCCGACACAACGGTATCAACGGGCTGCTTGCTTCTTACTCTGCATAAACCTCCGTGTAGGGACCGCACGCTCACTTCTATCCATCCCCCCTGCTCCCACCGGATCTCAACCTCGAATCCACCTCTGGCCAGCAAGCCTTTCACGAACCCGTCAGCCCACGGTGTGGGTAATGCAGGAAGTAGGCTAAGTTCATCGGCATGACTTTGAAGCAGCATCTCGGCGATTCCTGCTGTGCCGCCAAAGTTGCCGTCAATTTGAAAAGGAGGATGTGCGTCGAATAGATTCGGGTAAACGGATGTCTCCAGCAGCTGTCGTACATAGCGATAAGATGATTCGCCATCTTCCAACCTTGCGAACAAATTAATGATCCAGGCACAGCTCCAGCCCGTGTGCCCCCCACCCTGCTCCAGTCTTCTCCGAAGTGAAGTCCGCACAGCTTCCGCCAACTGAGGATGCTCATGAAGCAATATTTGATTCCCCGGGTAAAATCCGTACAAATGGGACATATGCCGATGCCCTGGTTCCTTTTCCATGAAATCTTCTATCCACTCTTGGAGTTGTCCGTAACGCCCAATCTGTAGCGGATAAAGTCGTTCCCTTGCCTGGCTCAGCGCAGATTGGAAGTCCTGATCAACCTCCAAAACTTCGCAGGCCTGCATACAATTACTGAATAAATCCCAGATGAGCATGAGATCCATCGTTGCCGCTTTGCTGACAGCCGAGATATAACCATTGGACGAAATCAATTGATTTTCGGGCGAGGTGGACGGATTCGTAACCAGAAATCCTGAAGCGTCCTCCACTAGCCAGTCAAGCGCAAACATAGCGGCTCCCTTCATCAGCGGATAGGCCTCATGGCGCAAATAGGAGGTATCCTTACTAAATACATAATGCTCCCATAGATGCCTGCAAAGCCAAGCTCCCGACATCGGCCAAAAAGCCCAATGGATGCCTCCGTCCTTCTCGCCAACCGGATTAGACAGCTTCCAAATATCCGTATTATGATTAGCAGCCCAACCGCGGCAGCCAAATGTTTCCGATGCAGTAGCCGCTCCTGTAAGGGCCAATTCTCCGATCATCTTCAGCAGAGGTTCATGGCACTCGCTCAAATTACAAATTTCAGCAAGCCAGTAATTCATTTGAACGTTAATATTGGTCGTAAAATTAGAGGACCATGGCGGTCGGAGCTCCCGATTCCAGATGCCTTGCAGATTGGCCGGCTGGGAGCCCGGTCTTGAGGAAGAGATCAATAAATATCTGCCGAATTGAAAGAACAACTCCACCAAACCACGATCTTCCGCGCCTGTGCGAAATCTTTCCAATCGCTTGTCTGTCGGTAATTCAGACTGCTTTGGGTCGTCTCCAAGCTTTAATTCCACTCTATGAAATAAGCGTTGGTAATCTTCTATATGCCGCTCAAGCAGCTGGGCATATCCTCTGGAGCTTGCCGCTTCTATTCTGCTGAGGCAGGTATCTCTTAGCTTCTGCTGCCGGTTCGGGTCCTCAACTGACGGATACGTCGTCGCAGCAGTGATCAGCAGAACTGCGTTCTGCGCCCCCTGCACCGTAAGCTCCCCTTGATTGGTAACCGAAACCTCACCTTCATCGGCAAGCACTGCCAGATGCAGCTCGAACTCAATGCTTGGCCGTTCGTCGTAAAGAATAGGAGGCTCCACTCCCATACTCCTGTAGTTCGGCTCCACGTGACTGGGGCATCGTCCCTTGTACACCAGATGTTTATCCGTCAGCCTGATCACTTCTCCCTGCAGCATGCCCTGCAGCGAAGCTGTAAAGATCAGCTCATGCTGCTCCGCTTTGAGCCGTACAACCATCACCTGATCTGGGCTACTGCAAAATGCCGTCTGCAACAAGCTCCGCTCACCGCTGGACATGTGCATTTGCGTAACGGCGTTGTCCAGCAACAACTCACGCTTATACGCCGAAATCTCTCCCGGGTATTTGCGATTAATGATCAGTTTTCCCAGAGGCAAGTACGACTGCGCATAGGAGCTCAACGCTTCTTGGTGGATCAACTGCTCTGCTTCTTCATAACTGCCTAGATCAATGAGACTTCTGACTTTGGACAGGCTCGGAAATGGCCGCGGCCGCTGAGCGTCATGCGGAGTCCCTGACCACAGCGTATCTTCGTTTAATTCAATCCGCTCCTCAACCTGTCCACCGAACACCATGCCGCCTAATCGCCCGTTACCGATCGGAAGCGCCTCTTCCCACTGTACCGCCGGTTGCTCGTACCAGAGCTTCAATTCTTTTTCACTCACACGCTTGCCCTCCTCCTGATATCCCACTATCAGACATGAATCGTTTGCTATAAAAGTCCATCCAACGATTTTTTAATAAGGCATGGCCAGCCGGTGTCGGGTGAATCCCGTCCCAAAGCCAATAAGCCGCGGGCGCCAGCTCGCAGGCATCAGTAAAGTTTTGCTGCAAATCGATATAGTCTAGGCCGTATTCATCCGTAATTTTACGAATCTGTTCCTGTTTCCGGCTCATTTCGGAATGCCATGCTTGCCAATCTTGCCCCACATGACCTGCTGGAAGCAGAAACGGCTCGCAGATCACAATCGCTGTTGAGGGCAGAAGTTCCTGCGTATCCTCAATCAATCTACGATATGTTCGCACAAACCTGTCCTGAACCAAATCCTGCTTCCCGTTCACGCATGCGTAAACATCGTTGACCCCGATTAAAAGACTGATGAGATCAGGATGCAGCGAAAGCGCATCCTCCTCCCAGCGTCCATACAAATCGGCGACGCGGTTCCCGCTGCAGCCGCGATTAACAATATGCGGCGCTTGTCCGGCTGCCTGCAAGCCTAGCTCCGCGGCAAGCAGAAACACATACCCGTGACCCAAGATATGATTCAAGTCATCGTTTCTTCCGCGATTTCCGTCGGTAATCGAGTCACCTTGAAACAATATGGATGAAACCCCAAATTTATTCATTTCAATACTCCTTTAGATCAGCAATTGTTCCCATACCATGACAGGAATGCATCCGCTATAGCTAAGCCCGCCTCCCCATTAGGATGCGGGTCCGAACCTGAGGCCATGTAGGCAGGCTTAAGTAGATTGTCGTTTGATACTGATTGAGAAAGCACCTCTGCCATATCAAACACGCGATCGATGCCAAGGATGGCATGTTGACGTATTGAATCATTGACCTGTCTCCAGGCCAATTCCTGTGAATCCGTGAAATTAAATGTAGGAACTGTACACAGGATAATCGTCATTGCAGCATTATCCTGTTTAAGTTTGGCGACGATGGTCTGCAGGTCATCCAGCACTTGAACCGCACTTCGGCCCGCAGTACCGATATCGTTAACCCCCAATGCAATGACGACTTCATCGCTTTGCTTGGCCTTGTACAGCCAGGCTCCATCGCTTGCTGCATCATAGGCTCTCGCCCATCCTGAACCGATATTCCAGACACTGCACGAATGCGCGAGTCCCTCCGCAATGCGTGCAGCCCAGTATTCATAAGCATCTAAACGGGTCCGCACGCCTTGGGTAATTGAATCCCCCAGAAAAGCAATGCGTTTCGCACATGCACGCTCGTAGCCTATGAAATCCGGCAGCACCAAGCAGTTGACAGATTTGTGGTATAAATCGGATGACGCTTGAACAGCAGCATGTCCCGGCGCATCATAGGCAGATACCAGCAAGCCTTCCGTATTGAAGGGAAAACTGTGGCCCGCAGCCATAGACGTAATCGTCCATGTAAACGCCAAATAATTTCCTTCCGGGACTGTAAAAGTTAAGGCATCACTCCAGAACATTTCGCCTGGTATGACAAGTTTGGAGAACGAGGAATCGTAAGTTAACGGAACTTGAGTGCCCCAAACGACACTTCCGTCAGGATGCTTTCCGCCGTCAGCAATGTAAGCCGCCTCAATTTTCCATGAACCCCCTTGCAGATTTGCTCTGGAAACTGACCCGTCCGCCCATGTGGAGTCTACGTTATTGCTGCACCAGAATTTCATCTTCAGCTTCCCGTATTCCCTCGGCTTGATGTAAGTTCTGTAAGAATGCGTAAAGGTTGAATCGCTTGTCATAATAAAATTTTTAGCCGTTGAAAGAACGGTGGCTGACATATAGGAAGCCCTCATCTCTGAAATGACATCCTTTCCTTAACCTTTGACGGCTCCGGCTGTTAAGCCGCTGACGATATATTTCTGAGCCATCAGATACAAGATAAGTACTGGCAATGAGGTCAAAGTCAGGTCGGCGAATACGAGATTCCAATCCCTGCTGAATTTACCGTAAAAGTTATATACAGATAAAGGCATCGTCCAATTGGAGCTATCCGTCAAGAAATAAATCGGAATCGTAATGTCGTTCCAGACGGACATAAACACCATAATCGCCACGGTTGCATTTACCGGAATAATTAACGGGAAAATAACTTTTAAAAATACGTCGAACATATTGGCGCCTTCCAGAAAAGCTACTTCATCCAGCGCTCTCGGTATCGACTTCATGAAACCTACGTACAGAAATACGCTAAACGCACTGTTCATGGCCGCATAGATAAAAATAGCGCTCGTGATCGTACCGTAAAGGCCCAACCATTGGACAACACGGATCGTCGTAATAATTGAAACAGGAGCTATCAACCCCATAAAGAAAAACAGGTAGATTAAATTAGAAAGTCGCGTATCCCGGCGCACAATAATGAACGCAGCCGCAGAAGTTGTAATAATGTTCAGCAGCGACGAAACTCCGGCAATGAGAATTCCGTTCCAGAAAGCACGAAGCAGCCCTCCCTGTTCAATCACTTCCTTGTAATTGGAAAACATCCATTTGCGGGGAAGTTTTAACGAGAAATCTAGAACCTCTGAGCTTGTTTTAAAGGAACCTAACAGCATAATGAGCAATGGAGCTATAATGGCGAGCGCAAGTATCAGCATGAGGACTTCTACAACGAGCGCCTTCCAGTCGGTTTTACGCAATGAAATCATTATTCCTGTACCTCCTTGCGGCGCATATACATGAGCAGCGGAATGGAAATGAGCGTTACGGCTATAAACAGTACGGTATTCACGGCCGTTCCAAGCCCCCAGTTCCCTTCGCCGAATGCTTTTAAAATCATGGTCCCAATGACCTGAGAAGAATTCCCGGGACCTCCGCCTGTAAGAACGAACACCTCTGAGAACACCTTCAAGCCACCGATCAAGGTCAGCATGACATTGATATTAATAGCAGGCCATAGCAACGGAAGCGTAATATGAAGGAAGCTCTTCCAGTCTCCTGCTCCATCAATTCTGGCCGCTTCGTAATAATCTTTCGAGATGGATTGCAGCCCTGCCAAATAAATAGCCATTTGAAATCCCGTAAATTGCCAGATCGCAAGTCCGCTAATCGTCAGCATAATAACGGAGGGATCCGTCAGCCAAGCTTGCTTCAGAACACCCAAGCCTACGTCATCAAGAATTTGATTAATTAAGCCTTCCGAACGAAGCATGGGGATGAACAAGAGACTAATGACCAATACGCTTATAATGGAAGGTGTGTAAAATATAGCTCTTAGCCAATTCTTCGTTTTCAAATTCATATTCAGCGCAACTGCAAGAAGGATTGCCAGCACATTTTTGCCAATGACGGTTACAATAGCGAAAATAATCGTATTCTTGATGGCCAGAAGCAGCGTCTCGTCCGTGAAAATACGTTCATAGTTATACAGCCCGTTGAAATGGATCTCTTCCGTGTCCAACCGCCAATCCGTAAAGGAATAAAACAAACCTATAACCGTTGGCAGCACATAAAAAACCAAATAGAGAAGAAGAGCCGGCAAAATTAAATAATAAGAATACAGACGTTTGGTAATTCCCATGTTATCACGCTCCATAAAAAACTTTGGCAGAATAAAGCCTTTAAGCTTCATTCTGCCTTTGGCGAAACCTTATACTTAGAAGCCCGGCATTTTCTTGTCTTTCATTAGCTGAGCGAATTTTTTATCCCAGGAAACATAAACGTCTTTCGGAGTCTTACCACCCGCATACATGTCTTGGTAGCCTTTCCATAGCTCTGAGATGTCGACAGATAGGTACGCGTCCATCGTCATTGTCGTTTTATTCGTTTTCATATAGGTATCGACGATCGCCTGCTTATATGGAGGCAGTTCCGGCGTTTGGATATCTTTGAAATTGGAAATATATTTGTTCGCTGTTACAATTTTTTGCCCTACGCTTTGGGAGGCAAGGTAATCAAGGAATTTTTTGGTTTCCGCCAGATGCTTGGCTTTTTTAGGTACGAACAATTGGCCGCCTAGCGGGCTTATTCCCAAATCCGCTCCGTCTGCATACGGGATAGCAAAGAGTCCAAGATGAATGTTTGGATCTTTTTGATAGGCGTCATTAATGAGCCAATCCCCCATAGCCATCATAGCGACTTCCTTCTTCAGGAATTTATTGACCGCCATGTCATAGCTATCGCTTAATACGTCCTTGTTCGTATATCCTTTCTTAAACAAGTCCAGCTGCTGCTGCGTAACGGTTTCAAAAGCGGGAACTTCGGTCCACTTACGCTTATTCGCGTTCAAATCTTCCCACAATTTAGGATCGTTTTTCTTCGCATAATCGGCCAATGCGGCTGCGGTCCAAATATTAGTAGCCCAGGAATCTTTAAAAGGCATGAAGATCGGAGTGATACCGCTTGCTTTAATTTTTTCACTAACCGCCAGCAGTTCAGTATAATTTTTTGGAACAGACAGTCCCAGTTCCTTGAATATATCCTGGTTGTAAACCATTCCCTGCTGGCCTGCGTCCTGATTCAGGTGAAACGCGTAAATATGCCCGTTAGAAGAAAGTACATCCTTGTTAAGCAATCTGGAAGCCCACGGCTCATTATCTAGCTGTTCAAAATTTTTATCCAAATTTAGTTCTCTTTCCGCACTGACGAGGTTATATAGAATCAGGTCAGGCACTTCTCCCACAGCCAGCTTCGTCTGCATAATCGTGGAGATTTGCTCGGAAGGAAGCATCTGGATGTTGACGTGAATATTCGTCTGCTTTTCAAACTCCGCCAGCATTTCTTTATTCGCATAAGCTGCGTTCTCAGAGCTTTTCCCCAATGCAAATTCAATCGTTACTTTTGCCGACTGCGAGGGAGCCGCTTTATCCGTGCTGCTTGGCGTGCTGCTTCCGCCCGAATCTGGATTGCTTTTGGATCCACAGCCTGTCAGGGAGAGCGCTATCATAAGCGCAAGAGAACTAAATAATATTCTTTTATTTATTTGTTTCAAACTGAACCCCTCCATCATGTTTGTTTGATGAAACCCGTTGCAACTGGTTACAAATACGATTATAGGTCGCTAATCCTGCAAAGTACATGTTCGTGGTTGACTCTTCCTGTGTAATATTATGAACCAATTTGGGGGGTATTAACGATTTCATTCCGGTGTTATAGTAGGGATATTCATGACACTACAGGAAGGAAGGTGCGCAGAGGTGAATAACTTGACCGGCAAAAAGCCGCTGCAGATCAACCTCCAGACCAAGCTGTTTGCAACTTTTTTCATTCTGCTTATCTTCATTCTCGGCTGCTTTCTGATTTATGTGAATGTGCTGGTCGTCAAGCCGCTCAAAGAAAGGACCATCCAGGCACCCTCTTGACGGCCACCAAAGTTGCGAGTCAACTGGACAGCTACATTGCTATGCAAAACCAGCTTTCGCAGCGCGTATTATCTAATCGAGATATTTTCTCTTTTTTATATGAGTCCTTGAGCAAAAAGTCAACTTACACGATTGATGATTTGAATCAAAAACGTGTGCTAAGCGATATTATGTTTCGGGCTGTCGGTCCAAGCCTAAATATCCATGATATGATCATTTACAGTCTTCAAGGCGATGAGTTGGCTTCCTATATCGGATATACGGACCTGCCTTCGCTTGAGCCCGTATTAAGCGACGAGACGGTAAGAAGGAAATTGGAAAGCAGCAGCTACATTCTCTACGCGCCCAAAGATCAGCCTATCGCTTTTATTCGATCCATCGTGGATGTGAACGGCACCGTCTTCGGTTATCTGTCCATTCAGATGGATAATCGTGATTTACAATCCTTGGCTGACGCCGGCAACATCGGAAACGTATTTGTAACAGACGGCAACGGTGAAGCGGTTATTAAGTCCTCAGATACGGAATACAAGACACCTGACGGGAGCAATGACAACCTTTCAAACACGAAAGGCATTTATAAAGATACGTCTGAGAATTATGTCGCCTTCCAGAAATCTTCGTTTACAGGATGGACGGTATATGTGATCACACCGAGCAAATCCGTTCTTGGTTCTGTCAATTCTGTTAAAAATATTGCGATAATCATCATTGTCTCACTAACGTTATTCTCGTTTTTGTACATCTATTTCACGTCCAAAAGTCTAGTGCTGCCGATCAGGAAGCTTCGCAGTCAAATTCTTCGCATCAACTATAGCAACTTGAGCCTGAACATGGACAGCCGACTGTACAACAATGAACTGCTGCTGCTGAACGAAGCGTTTCGCGAGCTTTTTGACCGGCTGCAAGAATCGATCGAAAGAGAGAAGATGGCGGTGCACAAAGAGGCAATGGCTCGGAATTCGGCGCTGCAAGCGCAGATCGCTCCGCATTTTATTCACAATGTGCTTTATTTGATCAGCATTGCTGCTCAAGAGAACAAGAAACAAGTCGTTAGTGAAATGTGCAAGCATTTATCCGAAAATCTGAGATATGTCGTTTCTTCGCCGTATGAGCATGTCACTTTATTGGATGAAATTGAGCATACCAAGCATTACTTATCGTTGATTGGGCAGCAATATGAGGATGATCTCATGTGGGAAATAGACATCGATCATTCATCTGAATCTATACTGCTGCCACGCCTAGTCATTCAACCATTTGTGGAGAACTGCATTGAACACGCCTTCGATCGATCCGATCCTCCTTGGAAAATCCAGATTAAAGCCAAGCTGTACAACGGGCTGTGGGCTATTGAAATCACGGATAACGGCGGGGGGTTTGAGGAATCCAAGATCAAAGAAATTCTAAGCCATATCGACGACATGAACCCCGACTCCCAGGAGCAGGAGAGTCTTGCAGCGGGAATTGGCAATATGGGGATTGTGAACACCGTAAACCGCCTCAAGCTTATGTACAGGAACCGGTTATTTTTTAATTTGTACAACAATTCCGGCAGCCAGGGCGCTACCATCCAAATTATTGCTTCGTTAACCAGAGACTTTTACTAGATTCATGTAGGAGGGACAACGATGTTTCAAGCTCTCATTGCAGAGGACAGCAAACCGATTCTGCGGAACCTTAAAGCGCTCATTCACACTTCCGGTCTTCCTATTCAAGTCGCAGCCGTCGCAACGAACGGCGAGGAAGCGCTGGAGATTTGTCAGCATAACACAATCGACATTCTCATTACGGATATCAGAATGCCCAAGATGGACGGTCTTACGCTGATTGATCAAGCCAAAAGAATAAACGCCAAACTGAAGGTCGTTCTCATCAGCGGTTATAACGATTTCGAATACACGCGAAAAGCCATTAATTTGCAGGTATGCGACTACTTGTTAAAGCCTGTAGAACGCAATCAGATGATGGAGGTTATGGAACGGGTCGTCGCCCAACTCAAAGAGGAACACCATACAGAAAGCTCAGTATTCGATGGAATCCTGGATCCGTCTTCCAGCCGTCTTATGAAACTGGAACCGGTTTTCTTTGAGCAATCCAAGCTGTTATGGGTGGTTCGCAAGCACATCTTTACGCCCCTTTCGGATCACTGGAATTCGGAGATTATTAAGATGAGACTGACGGAGGCTTTTGAGGGGCATCCCTTCTGGCTTTTTCCAACCCAAGATCCCCTGCAGCTTCTTATTCTGACGAATGCTTCTTTCATTGAGGGCCACAATTACAATTTGAATATAATGGAAAAAACACACAATTTCTTTGTTACACTGGGCCTCGATGTCTCTATAGCTTGCAGTTCCAGATCGGTAGTGCCCCAGAAAATCCCCGAGTCTTACAGGGAAATTTCACAGACACTCAAGGAGCAATTAAACGTGTCCAAGCCGGTCCTGCTGGATGTCAGCCTTCCTCTGCACATACAGCAAGCTTCCCAAGAGGAAATAAACCGATTAGGCGACAACTATACAGGCATGATACAGAGACTTCAGAAGGACCGCTTTCTCCTGCAGCTCTCCGAGCAGTTGAGTAAATGGCAGCAGGCTGACCTCCCCGTCGCCCAGTTGGAACGCTTTGTATCCAGGCTTGTAGGAGCATTCGAATCCTCCGCAAACCAGCATACCGAATGGAAAAACTGGGTGGTGCATGAACAAGCCAGGAAACTATTTGAACAATCAAGCTATGCCGATTTTTGCTCTGAACTTCTTACATTTTCGGGCGAATGCTTCGATTTTTTGCTGACCTATAACAAAAAAAGCGGCAATGAGTTGTTTATGAAAATCGATGAGCATCTCAGAACGAACCTGTATGCACAGGTGTCCATGAGCGATCTTTCTACGAAATTCCATGTAAGTTCTTCCTATATAAGCCGGATTGTAAAAAAATATTCTCAAAACACGTTCGTACATCACTATCTGGATTTGAAAATTCGTGAAGCAAGAAGACTTATGGAAACAAATCCCGAAATAAAAATCAAAGAATTATCGGATGCGCTCTGCTTTCACGACCAGCATTACTTTTCGAAAGTATTCAAGGAATATGTCGGATGCAGTCCATCAGAATACAAAGCAGCGATTCCCTTCAAGCCTCAAGATGTATAAAGAAGCTGGGGCAAGAATTGGACAATTGACACGAAAAAAATCCGACTTGCCTTTTGAAAGGAAAAGTCGGATTTCTCAGTCTCAATCTATCTTTGCACCGTATGAACGCAAAAAATAACAGCTTGCTCTCTGTCCATCCGCGCGCCTTTGACAACAAGCGTTTTAAAATCGATTCCATCCATATTGGCGCCACGCAAGTCCGCACCCTGCAAATTTGCTTTTCCAAAAATCGCACTTGTCAGGTCGCAATCTCTTAGATCAGCCTTCTCCAGATTAGCATTAGAAAGATCTGCTCCAAAAAAACGAACTCCTCGCATAACCTGTTTTGCTAATCTGGCTTGTCTCAAATTTGTATAGGACCAATCCCCTTGAACCAATGTAACACCATCCATTTGTACGCCTGCAAAGTCTGAGCCTGTCATTTTGCAATAGTTAAATTCTGAAACGAAGAGATTAGCTACAGTAAAATTGCAGTTTTCAAAAGCTGATTCTGTGTGAATCGAACCATTCAACAAAGCTCCCCGAAAATTGCATTCTATGAATCGGCATTGGTTTATCGTGATTTCCTCCATTGAGCTGCTAGTAAATGTACAACGTTTAAAGGTGCAGCGAATGAGTTCGCCGTATCTTAAATCCCGCCCGCTAAAATTTATACCTTTTGGCTATTCTATAATTAGATAGGAATGAAAAATGGGTTGAGAGGGATATTAGTCCCCACTCAACCCATTTTCTTTGTTTGCACCGATCAAAGTACGTCGTATGGAGCCATCATAGCCGGTGAATATTGAATTCAAACGCTAGGTCTTGATCGGCTTTGATCAGATACTCATCATGTACTGGCGCACCCCAGCTATCGTCACCACCAACGCCCATCTGTCTGCCCGCTACCGTGACGACCGTGTAATGAACGTTCGGCAGTTCGTAATGATGGTAGGCATTTTCCAACTCGAATGCCGTAAACGGTGAAATGTTACATTCCACCGGCTGAGCAGCTGGTGCGGTTATCCGAATACCGTGGCCATCGTCGTTCGTAATGTTCACACGGCGGACGCCTGTGCGGTTCCCCGACTCTTGCGGCACGACATATCCAGACACATTATCAGCAGTGTCATTCTTGAACACCCCGAGCCTAGCTCCGAAGGCACGATCGATATAGTTCTCCTCAGGTCCCATCGCGTACCAATCCAAATGGAAATAATCAGCTGGAACCTTGAACGACAACGCAAAGATCGGCAGTTTCGGAAGGCCTGTTGTCCCCTCATAGCTTGACTTGACATTCACGCTACCGTCAACATAAACGGTATATACAACAGTTACCCGAACATCCTCGCTGATATTAAGCTTGTATTGAAAAGTTACTGTTACGCTTCCCGCTTGCTGTGTCAGATTGACACCGATACATTTGCGCGTTAAGCTGGCCGCGTACCAAGCACCTGAGTCAAAGCCAAGCGAAAATCCTTTATCGTTATCCGTAGTCGCACGCCAGAATAACGGTGCAGGCGGAATGGCAATCATCTCTCGGCCGGCATAGTTCAGTGAAATCAGGCTTCCTGCCTGCTTCGAGAACATGATACTAAAATCTCGTCCATGAACCCCTATGTTTACATCACCATCCACGACTCTGAATGATCCTTCAGGTTGTGCAGACGAAGCCAGATCATCAACCAGAAATACGTACTGTCCGAACGAAACCTCATAACCGGCTTCTGCCCACAGTGTGCTTTCCTTCAAATAAAGGGAAGCATGTACCACGTACTCGCCCGGTTTATCAACATTTGGCAGTTCAAACGGCACATAAGCTTCACTTTGCGCAGGAACGTCGATATCCCTCCTGCCTCGGAATATCTCCTTGCCTTCAAGATGAAGGACAACGACTAGATCATAGGCATCCGTACCTTCGAACAGGTTTTCGTTCGTCACCTTTACACCTTTACGATCCGGTACGAGTTTGATGTTTTGGTAGAGGAATTTCACTTCCTGCATCTTTGGCGACACCTTGCGGTCCGCGTAAACGATACCGTTCGTACAGAAATTATAGTCAGTGGCGCGGTCGCCAAAATCGCCGCCGAATGCGAGAAACTCTTTGCCGTAACGATCTTTCTTGACGATCACTTGATCGATATAATCCCAGATAAAGCCACCTTGATACATGGCATATTTCTGTTCAAGCGCTGTATATTTATGCATGCCGCCTACCGAATTGCCCATCGCGTGCATATACTCGCAGCTTATATAAGGCTTCTGCGGGTTATCGTTTAAATAGGCCTCAATGTCTGCCGGCTTCGCATACATGCGGCTCTCCATATCGCTCGTATCGTTATACTTGCGGTTATGAAAAACCCCTTCATAGTGAACAAGTCGACTAGGATCCTTCTCCCGGAAATAGTTCGACACGTTTAGCAGGACTTCGCCCGCATAAGCTTCATTACCAACTGACCAGATAAGAATTGAAGGATGGTTCTTGTCGCGCTCGACCATCGAAATTGCGCGGTCCATCACGATATCCTGCCATTCCGGCTTATTCGCCGGAATGTTCCAAGACGGTTCAACTGCGCCCATCTTCTGCCATGAACCATGTGTTTCTAAATTCATCTCATCAATGACGTAGACTCCGTAAATGTCACACAATTCGTACCATAGCGACTGATTCGGATAATGTGAGGTCCGGACGGCATTTAAGTTGTTGCGTTTTAGCGTAGCGATATCCCACAGCATATCTTCCTTCGTAATGGCTCGTCCCCTACGACTGTTGAATTCATGACGGTTGACACCCTTGAAGACGATTCGTTTGCCGTTAAGGTGCATAATTTTATTTATCATTTCAAACTTACGGAAGCCGATCCTCTGCGGAATAACTTCAACGAGCTTGCCTTCTTGATCATATATGCTGACGTACAGAACGTACAAATACGGCTTCTCTGCACTCCAAGTAGTAACTTGTCCCGCATCAATAGACAACGATATAGTATCGATGGTTGACACTTCTGAGCGAGCTGTCGCCACTATATGCCCCGCTGCATCCTTCAATTCGAGCAAGAAGCTTGCTGACTGCACGCTTGTCAGCTTCAAATCCGCACGTAGGCTGCCATTCGCATAAGCGGCATCAAGATCGGTATGGACAAAAAGATCGCGAACGTGAATGCTTGGTATGGTATATAAATAAACATCGCGGAAAATGCCTGAGAAACGCCAGAAATCTTGATCTTCCAGCCAGCTGCCTGTGCTTCTTTGATACACCTCTACAGCAAGCTTATTCTCACCTTCATGCAGGAACGGCGTCAGGTCGAATTCCGCCGGAGTGAAGCTGTCTTCGCTATAGCCGACAAATTCACCGTTTAACCACAAGTAAAAGGCCGACTCCACACCTTGAAACGATATGTAGACGGGCCTGCCCTTCATATGATCAGGCAGTGTGAAGTACTTCACATAACTACCGACCGGATTATCATTTTCCGGAATAGCTGGCGGACGAATATCGTGATGTCCATCCCATGGATACATCGTATTTACATACTGCGGCTTTCCGTAACCCTGCAATTGAATGTGTCCAGGCACTTGAATTTGACTCCAACTGTCGCACTCATAATCGAGCTGGTGGAACAACTCGGGACGGTCAGCAGGCTTCACGGAATAGTTGAATTTCCAACTACCGTTCAGGTCGTGCCGCAGCTCCATTGGCGCTGTCGCTTCTGCTTCTTCAAATGTTTCGTAATAACGGTGATCTGAGTGCGCCGGCAACCGGTTCACAGCAAATACGCTTACATCGGTGAGCCAGCTTAGGTTTGGATTCGTCAATTTCATAACATTTTCCCCCGTAAAGTTATTTAAAAGCCAGGTGATGTGCGCTGTGTGCGTAATCACCTGACTTTCTTTTTTCTATTTCACTGAGCCTGTCATACCTGCGACAAAATGCTTCTGCATGAGGAAGAAGACGAGCGCAGTCGGAATCGTCGAAATCACGATAGCCATCATAATAATACCATAATCAGGTGAATAGCTTGATCCCAAATTCGATATCAGCATGGGTATTGTTTTTTTCTCCGGTGATTGCAGAACGATGAGCGGCCATAAATAGCTGTTCCAGCTTGACATGAACGTAATGATGCCCGCTGCGGCGTATGTCGTCTTCATCGTTGGCATGAAAACACGGAAGAATAGATTTAATTCGTTCAGCCCGTCAATTCGACCAGCCTCCAAGAGTTCCCTCGGAAACATCTTCGTATTTTGACGGAAGAAGAAAATCAGGAATGCCGTAGTGAATGTCGGCAGCACAACGCCGGACACCGTATCCAGCCCGATAAATGGAATAACGCGTGAGATACCGCCGAACATTTGAAACAACGGTACCATGATAGCCGCGAACGGAATCATCATCGACAGTAATAGAATGTTAAATACGACGTCCTTCGCCTTACTTCTATAAATTTCAAAGCCGTACCCGGCTAAGGAGCCGATTAACATGGCTAATACGGTCGTTGTAATCGAAATTTTTGCGGAGCTCAGCAAGGCTGGTACAAAATCTACGGAACTAAACAAGTTTGTTATATTTTCCACAAGGTAGCTTCCCGGCAGCAATCTTCCTTTGGTCACATCGGCCGACTTATTCGTGGCACTGATAATCATCCATAGAAACGGAAATATGGAAATAAACGCAGCGACACTCAGAAATATATAAATAAAGATACGTTTCCATTTATCCATTTTTATCACCTGCTGCTTTAAACTGAACAAACGCCAATATAATGATCATAATCACGATGGAATACGATACCGTTGCCGCATATCCGAAATCCGCTGAATATTTAAAAGATAAATTGTAAATATACTGGGAAATGGACATCGACGCGTTCCCTGGTCCGCCCTTCGTAATGTTAACAACTTCATCAAACAACTGCAGCGTACCAATTGTCGATGTAATGGAAGTAAATAAAATAATGGGCTTGAGCAGTGGCATCGTTATTCCGAAAAACTGTCTCGTTGATGAAGCTCCATCAATTTTTGCAGCCTCGTAAATCGATTGATCGATATTTTGAAGCGCGGACAAGTAGAAGATCATATTATAGCCTGTCCACCGCCATGTGATTGCAAGAATAACCGTCACTTTCGCCCAGAACGGATCCGTGATCCATTGAATCGGACCTGCAATAAGATGAATCTTGATCAGAAGTTGATTAACCAAGCCATCCGTAGCAAACAAATATTTAAAAATAACGGAATACGCTACAAGTGAGGTAACAGCCGGCAAGAAAATCGCCGTACGGAAAAAGCCTTTAAATTTTAACTTACTATCGTTCAGTAACACAGAGATAAACATAGCTAGAACAATCATCACTGGAACTTGGATAATCAAATAAATAAACGTGTTCTTAACCGCGGTTATAAACGTTTTATCGCTAAACAGACGAGCGTAGTTATCGAAGCCGACGAAGGATAAATTCATTCCCTTACCCGATTTAAATGATAAAATAAGCGCTTGAATCATGGGATAGAAATAGAACACTGCAATCATGATTACCGCCAGGATAATAAACATCCAACCAGTCAAGTTAGCTCTTGTGCGAATATTTACGCCAGGCCTCGCTGCTTTCACGTTAGCCTAACCCCTTTCTTTACGGAAATAAAACCTTGGAACTTCCTCCAACTCCTGCAGCCGAAACGTTAACTTAGGAATCAGGAGAAGGCGAAGCCCCAGGTTTTATTAATTGCCGTATGATCTAATTATTTAACTTGTGTTTCTGCTTGAGCTTGAGCGTCGCTTAATACTTTGTCGATATCCGTACCCTTTAAATAATTTTGCATTTGGACGACAAGGATATCTTCAATCGCATACGTATGCATACCATAGTTCACCTTTGGAATTTGCTCTGTCCATTTGGCGAAATCGGCAATTACTTTTTGACCACCGAAGAATTCGTCAGCTTGCGTGTACGCCGGTCCGGATGCCGCGGCTTTTAACGTACCGATTGCACCAATCTCCGTAACAAGCTTTTGATACAATTCAACGTCAGATCCAAATGTCTGTTTCAGGAATTCAGCCGCAGCTTCTTTTCCATCGACGTTCATGACGTACCACGAGCTGCCGCCAAGGTTCGATGCATGAACAGATTTTGGGTCGTTTGTGAGTTTAGGAAACGGTACGACAGCCCATTTGCCGGACTGCGATGCTTCTTTTTTAACCGAAGCCGTAATCCAGTTACCGGTTGGAATAGTAGCCACTTCGCCACTGTTGAATGCGCCAACGAATTGGCTCCAATCCGATGTGGCCTTCACAATGTCCGCTTTCATTATTTCTTTATAGGTTTCAGCCGCTTCCTTCAAGGTCGCGTTGCCTGCCAAGTTAGGCGTCGTTCCATCTTCTTTTAAATACCACGAGCCCGCGGACTGAATCATCATGCGAATAAGCCCAAGATCGTTCGGATCTTGCGTCAGCAGTTGCTTGCCTGTTTTGGCTTTCACTGCTTTACCGATCTCAATCAGCTTCTTCCAGTCGATATCCTGCAGATCCTCAACCTTGTAACCCGCTTGCTCTAAGTAATCTTTTCTTACATACAATCCAGCAACGCCGGAATCGAATGGAACCCCATATTGTTTGCCATTTACACTTGTAGGTCCGATTTTGTAATCGGCGAAATCAGTCGGTTTAATCACATTTGTTAATTCAAAGAACGAATCAGGATAAGCTTGCAGGAAGCTTTGTGCCCGATAATCTTCGATCAATACGATTGTCGGCAAGCTTTTTGTCGTGCCTGCATTCAATCCTGCGTTCAATTTCTGAATGATATCGGCTTGCGCGTTTTCCACAATGTTGATCTTCAAACCGGAATCGGGATTTTTCGCCGCGTAAGCTGCTTTTGCACGTTCCATAGCACCAATATTAAATACTTTATCCCACGCCCATACTGTAATTTCCTTCGCAGCCGCAGGCGTAGCTTCAGCGGTGTTTCCTCCCGTATTCGGCACGTTATTCCCTTTGCTCGCGCATGCCGTCAATAGTACTAAGCTGGCCAATAGGATGGCGAGTACCTTTTTCACAAAAATTCAGCCCCTTTTAAATTACTGTAAATTAGTTTTGAAAGCGTTTGCCCCGCTAACAATAGTCATTATAACAATTCGTTAAAATGACCCGTTAGTAATATATTTGTGTGGATTTGTCATTCTATTGTTAGCTTTCTATTGGATTTTTATGTAAATAGTAATTAATTTGTTTATTGGTATTTTTTTTAGGTATGAAGGAGTGGAAGCTTTATTTTCACTCTCGTTCCCTCATCGATGTTACTCACAATGGTAACGCCGTAGTCCTCTCCGTAAAGCAGTGCTACACGGTCATGTACATTTCGAATTCCAATACCGGAGAAAAAGCGACTGCTGCTAACGGAGCTCTGCGAATTATTCCCATTATCAAAGCCTTTCATTCCAATACCGTTGTCGATGACCTCGCAGACCAGCGCATTTGCCTCGCGCGACACCAGTACATAAATGTACCCTTCGTTCCTTTCATGAAAGGCATGAAAAAATGCATTTTCGATAAAAGGCTGGATGATGAGCTTGGGAACATGATAGGACAAGCAATCTTCGGCTGCAAAATAATCGACTTTGATCTGCTCACCGTACCGCACGTGATTAATAAATACATAATTTTTCAAATTAACTAGTTCTTGCTCCACGGATATCGTTTCACTAATGTTGCTGACGGTATTCTGGAGAAGGGAAATAAGGGAGTTGATGGTAGCGGCGGCTTTCTCCTTATTCCCCTGCTGTACCAAAATTTTCACGGATGCCAGCGTATTATATAGAAAATGCGGGTTAATCTGCATTTGCAGAGCGTATAGCTCTGCGTTGCGCTGGTCCTTCTGTGTCTGAATTAGCTTCTTAATATAATCGTTAAGCTCATCCAGCATGTAATTGTAGGCATGTCCGAGCTCCTTGATTTCGTAGCTGCCAGTAACCGTTATATAATTATCGAAATTATTTGCCGTAATGCCCGACATTTGTCTGGCTAGCAGGGTCAATGACTTTGTCAAATTTCTTGAAATAAGAAATACAATAAGCAAAGCTGCGAACACGATAGCCATACAGATAAGCGCAACCCTTTTGACATCGACCATCTGACTAAGCACCATTTGTTTATCAATGAGATTGACTAGATAAAAATCGTACGTAGGAAGGTACTCCGAAAGCACTAGACTGTTTTTCCCCATTACACTTATATCTTTGACATTTATTTTTTTTTGTTCAATTTCTTTTGCATAGCCAAGTAAATCATGCGCCACTTCGCCAATTAACTCATGGCGGTTACTTGATACGACGCTGCCCGAACGATCCAATATGATAACGTCGTTGCCATCGCTTGTGAAGTTCGTGAAGAATCGCTTAAAGTCACTTTCTCGTATGGCAAAATAAAGAACACCATATGGATTGCCGCTCGTTCTCTCCATAAGTGCCCTAGAAGCGACAATCACCGGGTCAGCTTCAGACAAATTGGTCATGCTTTCTTTATCCAATTGATAGATAAGCCGTTTTGGCGCGACAAGGGTATTGGCGGTTAACCTGCTGTTTCTCAGCTTTTCCAATGAGCTCGGCCAATAATAGCTATCCGTCGAGTGGCTTTTCCTATTCATTCCACTGATCGTAATTGTAACTGGGTAAGCTGCTACATTAGACTGAATCCGTTTCATCTGTTGGCTAGCCTCATAATGACTTCGCACCGTTGAAAGTGTGTCCATATCAGCATTCGTCAGAAACTCTTTAATCGTGCCGTTCTGCAGCACATTATTCGATGCCGTAACGATAGAATAATTGAACGATTCGAAATTCGCTTGAATCTGGCTAATGATTTTTGAATTCGTAATACTGAACGTATTCATGAAGAGTCGCTCCGACATTTGAATCGTGACAAGCGAAGTGAAGAGCGACACGGAAATAATACTAACCACCGTGACGATAAACATTTTAATAAAAAGACCGTGATATTTAAATTTGTCCAGGAGTCTCCTCATAACCTAGTTCCTTTTCTTGTTGAGATGAATTTTTTTGTATTGGCTCGGTGATATGCCCGTTAATTTCTTGAATACTTTTGTAAAATAACTATGGTCCGAATAACCTACTTTTCCGCTAATTTCGGATATGGATGCGAAATCCTGCTTCAGAAGATCCGCTGCTTTCTCGACTCTGATCTTGTTCAAATATTCGCTGAAGCCTTCTTTATTATGCGATGTGAAATAACTCGACAAATAAGAAGGATTAAAATGAAAATGCTTAGCTATTTCTGTTAGGCTTAGTGGCTCAGCGTAATGCTGGTGGATATAATCAAGAAGCATTGTCATATTTGGATTTCCGCCCGTAGACCGCTTCGTTTTTATAACATCATTTGTTTCCTGTATAAATGTCTCAAGAAGCTTGATCGCTTCGCTGACATGCGACGCTTCGCCTATCGATTTGAAATAAGCATATTTCGCTTCTTCCAAATTCTTCATATCCAATTCCAAACGGCCAAGCATAATTGTTATATTAAAAATGATGTTTCCCAAAAAGGACTTGAACTCAAACACATCCGTTTGATAATGGTTTGACGCGGCCTGCACGTACCTGAGCAACTCTTGGAAGGCCTCTTCGAACTGTTGTCGATTCATTTGTTCGGTAAAGCGAGTCATATTAAATTTCGCAACCTCTTCCGAATGTTTCGGCAGTTCCCCATATACAATTAAATTGTTGGAGGTAGGTAAAAAAAAGCGATAAGCATTTATTTTCAGGAACCCATCCCTAAAGTTCATGCCGAGCTGTCTCCAATCGCTAAATGCGTCACCGACCGTCCAGCCAATCTCCGGCTGCTGATTCCTTGTCCAAGCGGCAAGCTTCCGAACGATAAATGTGAAACGATCCCACTCGCTCTTGTCCATGTTTACCAGCACAACAACCATGTTAGGATCAGTGGGAACGGGATAATAAACCGCATGATCGAAGCCACTATCAAACTCAGCAGCAATTTTCGCCATCCATTGTGAAGCGGTATGTTGATTCTTGCTCTTGCTCGGCAATTGCTTGAGATCAGCCCCCAGCAGGATGTAACTAGGATATGGAAAAGCAGTGGTGATATCTTTAAAATCGTCATCGACCTCATAACCGGAAATAAGCTTATCGATGACAAGCTTAATGGACAAGCTGCCATCGTCATTTGACTCTTCCAGCTTTAAAGAGGGAATCTTACGCGCGGTGCGCTTCAATATGTCGAGCAGCTGCTCAGCTTCTAGCTTTGGCTTTAATATATAATCAGCAACCCCGCTTTGAAAGGTGGACCTCACATATTCAAACTCACCAAAACTGCTTAAAATGATCACTTCAATTTCCGGGAATTTCGACTTTATCACACGAGTAAGCTCCGCTCCTCCCATAACAGGCATCACGATATCTGTAATAACGATATGCGGCTGCAAACGCTCTATTTGTTCAAGAGCATCTTTTCCGTTGGAAGCCTCTCCTACGATCTGAAACCCCTCTTGTTCCCAGTGCAACAAGTGCTTGATACCCTGTCTGACTAAAATTTCATCATCTACAATAAGTACACGACAAGAACGAGCCATCCCTTTACCTCCGCAATGAATTTCTATTTACCTTCAACAAAATCATTCGTAATAACTTCGTATCACGATGTCTTGATCGTAGTTGCCGAATCCCCTGCCGAATAAGGTTAAGCCACCTCGACCTCGAGCGCTATCTTCAGCACTTATTCGCAATGTCCATTGCGTGCTATCCCATTGTACATCCTTGATCGTGACATCAGAAATTTGCTGACCATCTATGAATGTACCGTTTGCATTTATTCGAAGTACTTTCATTAATCCGTATTGATTGACGTCAGAATGCCACCAATCTGGTGAGAATCTACCTCTCATTCGACCGAAATCTCCGGGACTCGTCCACATACCCAGTAATTTATCATTGATTGTAAATCGGATGTCAGAAGGCCAGTTTTCATTAATGTTGGGAGCTTCCGAACCGATTTCCATTGAGATTTCAATTTCTTGTACAATTTGATCTTTGAAGAGATAGTTGGGTAATTTATATTCAACAAACCCTCTAGCAAACCACAAAATGCCTGCATGAACGCGTTCAGGATCCAAAAAATAGGTCGGATTATCGTAATAACCGATCATCTTTTCTGTTGTTGCAATTCCACACGTAGGGGAAGCCGCGAAATCCGTATATTGGCCGACAGGCATAGCAACCTCAACGAATTTTCTTTTCAACATAGAAGAACGGGATAATTTTATTTGCAGGTACTCCGTTGACAACGAGCAATACTTATAGGTCCCGCCATTAACCCTTTTCATTTTATAGCTTACAAGCCCTGCTCTCTGCAGTTTGGTAACGTGCGTACTGACAATTGCACTGCTTAGGTAAAGCACAGAAGCCAATTCTTTAATATGCATCTCTTTTGTATATAATAAATCAATAATCTGCAGCCGCACCTCGCTCGCCAATGCTTCGTAGACCCGAAGTGATTCAGAATCCGTCGATAAATACATGACTACACATCCATTCTTGAAATAGTAATTTAGTTAATCCTACACATTTTCACATCCAACGTATTGAAAGTATTTATCTATTATGATAAATATTATATAGAATATCAACAATTATGATTTAACCTTTTCATTAATTCAACTAGGAGGAATATCTATTATGTCCATGAAATCAACTATGCTTATTGATAAGAATTTCACCATTTCAGAAGTAGATCCAAGGCTCTATGGGTCATTTATCGAACACCTAGGACGTGCCGTATATGGCGGAATTTATGAGCCAAACCATCCAACCGCAGATGAGAACGGCTTCCGACGCGATGCTCTGGATGCTATTCGTTCACTAAATGTTCCTATCATTCGCTATCCTGGGGGAAATTTTGTATCCGGCTATAACTGGGAGGACGGTGTTGGTCCAAAGGCCGAGCGGAAGCGTCTATTGGATCTAGCGTGGTGGACAACAGAAACAAATGAGATGGGAACAAATGAATTCGCGGATTGGGCGAAATTAGTCGGTTCAGAAGTCATGATGGCCGTTAATCTGGGTACCCGCGGCGTTGACGCGGCTAGAAATCTCGTCGAATATTGTAACCATCCTTCTGGTTCTTACTGGAGCGATCTGCGAATATCACATGGTTATAAAGATCCGCATAATTTCAAAACGTGGTGCCTTGGGAATGAAATGGATGGCCCTTGGCAAATCGGAGCAAAAACGGCAGTCGAATATGGCAGATTAGCGAATGAAACGGCCAAAGTTATGCGCTGGGTTGACCCATCCATAGAGCTTGTGGCGTGCGGCAGCTCAACAAGTGGAATGAGTACGTTCGCTGATTGGGAGGCTACCGTGCTCGATCTTACCTACGATCAAGTGGATTATTTATCCTTGCACTCCTATTACAATAATAATGCGAACGATTCCTCAAATTTCTTGGCGAAATCGCTGGATATGGATCAATTCATTTACAGTGTAACAGCGATTTGCGATTACATGAAAGCGAAGAAACGGAGCAAGAAAAAACTCATGCTTTCAATGGATGAATGGAACGTTTGGAATACCATCGGATCAAGCCGTGCTGCTGAACGCTGGCAGGTGGCACCGCCGGAATTCGAAGATGTTTATACGATGGAAGACGCTCTTGCAGTAGGCTGCTTCCTGATTACACTGCTTAAACATGCGGATCGTGTTAAAATGGCGTGCATAGCCCAATTGATTAATGTGATTGCACCGATTATGACTGAAAATGGAGGCCCTCTTTGGCTGCAAACCACTTATTATCCGTACCTTCATGCTTCTTTGTACGGTAGAGGAACGGTGCTTCACCCCATTATTTCTTCACCTAAATATGATTCAAAGGATTTCACCGATGTTCCGTATCTAGAGGCCATCAGTGTTTTCAATGAAGAGCAAGGTGAAGTTACGATCTTCGCTGTAAATCGTCATTTATCAGAGAGACTTGAGCTTAACGTTGACGTCCGCAGCTTCGGTGAAGTTAGCATTCTCGAGCACTTAGTGTTGGAGAATGAAGATTTAAAAGCCACCAATACAAAAACGAAGCCCGACCATGTCGTCCCTCACAAAGGCGGTAACGCCAAAACTGACGACGGATATGTTAAGGCTGATCTCAGCAAAGCTTCATGGAACGTTCTTCGACTGCAAATAAAAAACACCTAGCTAGATTTATAATGTATTCGCCACTATTTCTTATTTTAAACCTAAAAACCGAAGGATAAAAAGAAACCAGCTAATGGATGTTACTTGATAATAAAGTCGTTTAATAATACAGTCACAAAAGCAGAGAAACCCGTCCTTGGTTAGGGCGGGTTTAATAATTTTAACCAACATTATCGTCATGCTGTCTATGTAATTAAAGGCTGAACATTGGTCATTAAGGTATTCGGCTCCCTTGCAATGCATGGTCATTGAACTATTATTCTTCGTAACCAACACCGATGGCCACACCTGCCTCGACTACTCCATCAATGTATATAAATGTTTTAAACAATTTAACTAAGGATAAAATAGGAAAATATCAACTACGCATAAAGGTTGTGAAAAAAGAGTGCAATCCAGCGGAAAAATATCCGGAAATCAGTTAAGCTTACTTTTTTTCACCTTTATTGTTTCTACGCTCATTTTATCCGTACCCGGAATTATGGTATCTTTCGCCAAGCAGAATGCCTGGTTGTCTGTTTTTCCAGCTTCGCTTACGGGAGTCGTGAACATCTGGGTACTGACCGCTCTGTCCAAACGTTATCCCGGTCAATCGATCATGCAGTACACTGTCAAGATTTGTGGGAACTGGGCGGGCAAAATTGTAGGATTTTATTTGACTTATTATTTGTTTTTCTTTATTTCCAGCACTGTAAACGAACATGTCGGGTTTATTAACACCAACCTCCTGATGAATACTCCCTCTCTGGCCCTGATGGTCTCCATGTTGTTTTTGTGCTGCCTGGCCGTACTGGCAGGAGTCGAAGCTATCGCCAGGTGCAATGAAGTGATTGTTCTCATTATCATCGTCCTGCTGATCACTATCTTCATTTTTTCTATCCGGGATATTGAACTGACTCGCTTGACCCCGTTTTTAGCGGAGGGACTATTTCCGGTACTTAAGGGTGCAGTGGTTCCGTCCGCCTGGATGAGCCAGTTCTTTTTTCTGGGATGGTTCCTCCCGTACTTAAACGAAAAGCCGCAAAATGTCCGAATGAATTTGTTATCGGCAATGGGAGGAGTTGTTCTGTTGATCATGGCAATCGACTTAGTTACCATTATGATGTTCGGTCCGATAACGCCCCGTTTGAAGTTCGCTTTTTTGAAAGTCATCCAATATATCGGTATCCTCGGACCCTTGGAAAGGCTGGAGGCCATTGCTGTTGCCATATGGATTTTTGGGATTTTCACCAAGATTTCGATGCTGCTCTATATGTTTTCTTTAAGTGCAAGCCAGTTGTTCGGAACGTCAAATTATCGAAAATCCGTTGTTCCGGTAACTCTGTTATCCGCTGTCGGCTCCGTCTGGATTTTCAAAAATGACGCTGAATTTCAAGCCTGGATTACTTTCACCTATCCGATATTGGCACTCTTTACGCAAAGCCTGCTCCCATTGATACTGCTTACCATTGATACTCTCAAAATAAAAACCGCAAAGTTATGGGGATAAAATCATTTTTCCGAGGGGTTCGAATAGGAATTTGTAAGGAACGACAAGGCTAGGTACTTCCACTCCCGCTATCAGAAGAGCGCCAATGACAGCGGTTACGGTCATAAATAGTGCATAAATCCAAGCCTCCCGCTTCTCATTACTCCCCCATAAACGACGAATTTGTAATAAGGTGTACATGCAAAGACACAATACATATCCTGCAGACATGACAAGTTTCACTTCATAATCTCCTTTTCTTTCAAATGCAATGAAGGGCCGATAGCTCCCGTATTGTTGATGGTGAGGTTCACGGATACGGAAATTTCAGCCGCTGCAAAATGCCGATCCCATTGTTCCTCTACGATACGCCACTTTTGGGGATCTTTTCTTTGAAATTGCTGGCCGAAGCCTACGATATCCGTTTTGTATTGGGTTTGTATTTTACGCAAGAACACCTTCATATCATGTTCAACCCGATTTTCCAACGCCTTTTTGATAAGCTTTTGATTGTTCGGTTGGCCTACGTCGAGCCGAGAATTGTTTTCAAACAGATTTCCCTTTCCTTTTATATCGACATGAAATTTAAGATGATTTCCTAACATATCCGGTTCGATTATGACTTCGCTGCTCGTTAAAAAATAACCCACATTTCCATTTCCTTCAGGCAGATCGGCAACGATTTTATCCGTCTTCTTGTTTTTCTTGAACCAGAGAAAAGCGTGGGTTTCCGCATTATCCAAAAAGCCGACCAATGCAGACGATTTGAAAATTGCCGTACCTTTCATACGAAATAGTTCGTCCTTGACTTTTTGCGACGAACTAAAAAAATGAGTCGGCTCCAAAACCCCGACCGCCGGATTTATTCCCTCGCTCGCCGATGCTATCAAAAAATCCCGCAACGTGGTGGATATTCCTTCTCCCCGCATGATTTGCATTTCTTTCAAGGCTTCGGCGGGAACCAGTTCATAGGGGTAATGAACTTGCAGCAGATCCCCAGCTTTCATTCCTTTGACGACAAATACATACGTTTTTAACCGGTTCCGCGGATGGCGGCTGAAAGAGTCCAGAATATCGTTAATTCCATGCCTGGCCAAAGATTCCCCGATTAGTATAACGCTGCGATGCGAAAAAAAAAGCGTTCTGGACATTTTTTGCTGAAGCTTTTGGTCAAGATCAAACGCATTTTTTCCAACCTCCGAAATCAGAAAGAACCTGTCCCCTTCTTTAACCCCCGTAGTTTGTGAGGATGGGGAAGGCACGGAAATCTGAAGTGTCGCCCGTATGTTTCCGTCTTCCATCAAGTCCAGTCCTGTTCCCATAACCAAACCGATATCATTGATTTCCATGCGATCCCAACAGCCCGTAATGACCAGTGGAATCAACAAAATCCCGATTCGTAACCATCGTTTCAACTATTCTCTTCCTTCCCGCTGCGGCGCTTTAGTAGCCCTATCGTAAGAGGGAATGGATATGCCGACGCCATTTTTCCGGGGAACCCGGAACCACACATCTTTAATTGCCCTTAGAGAAAAGGGAGCCACAGGTGTAAAATAGGGAACGCCGAAAGATTTCAAATGCACGACGTGGAGCAAAATTCCCAAAAAACTGAGCGCTATACCGTATAATCCCAGAGATCCCGCCAAGAAGATGATCGGAAACCGAAGCAAACGGATCCCATTGGCAAAATTAAATCGCGGTATGACAAAGGCGGCTATACCTGTCATAGATACGACGATAACTGTGGGAGCCGAAATAATGCCCGCCTGTACGGCCGCCTGCCCGATGACAAGCGCGCCGACGATGCTTACCGTCTGTCCTATCGTTCTTGGTAAGCGAAGCCCAGCTTCGCGTAAAGCTTCAAACATGATTTCCATCAGCAAGGTTTCTATCATGACCGGCAATGGCACCAGCTCCCGAGCGGAGGCGATGCTCAGCAATAAACTGGTAGGTATCATTTCCTGATGGCATGTGGTCACCGCTACAAATAAAGAAGGGGCAAAAATAGCGATAAATAAAAAAATAAATCGGATCCACCGTACGAAAGTAGCTACAGGGTAACTTAGATAGTAATCTTCGCTTGCCTGCATACCGTTCCAAAAAGTAACTGGAACAACGAGAACGAAAGGGGTATTATCGACCAGAATGGCAACCCTTCCTTCCAATAGTCCCCCTGCTACGACATCGGGCCGTTCCGTGACTTGAACGGTTGGAAAAAGGGGAATTGGATTGTCCTGAATCAGTTCCTCGATGTAACCACTCTCCAATACACCGTCAACCCGGATAGAAGCGATTTTATCTCGTACCTGGTCAACGACCGATTCATCGGCAAGTCCTTCGATATAAGTCACTAATACATTCGTTTCCGTAATCTCGCCTAAGGTAAAGGCCTCCATTTTTAGACGAGGGGTACGAATATAGTTGCGCAACAGCCCTACATTCACTGACTGCCTTTCGATGAATCCCTCTTTTGGCCCCCGGATAACCGGTTCCGAAGAAGGCTCTTCGATGCTCCGATGAACCAAGCTATTTACTGTAAGACAAACGGCACTCGTTTCACCGGCAGTAAAAACGATGGCATACCCACGCAGCAAAAGTTTGACGATTTCCGCCCAATTCGACGATGTTACCGATTTGCCGACCGGTATTGATTCGCTATCCAATGTTTCCGTTTCTTCAGCAATCCGTTCATATGGTTTTAAGACTAGATCGCTCACTTTTTTTTCGTCAGTTATAGTTTCAAGATAGACAATTAATCGCTTGGCTTTCCCGTCAACCGCATGAATTTTGTGGCAAACCAAATCCGAGCATTTTTGAAACATTTGTTTCACAAAGGCTTCGTTTTGTTCGATAATAGACGTTACATCTTCCTTATCCAGAATAGTATCATCTCTTTCATCTATAATGGGTGGACTGCCGACTAACCATTTTCGTAACCATATCGTCACTGTAAAAATCCTTCCATTGACATTTATGCTATTTATAGAATGTCTTGGAAAACAGAAATTATCCGTATTTAATCATAAATAAAGGGTAACCTTTAGGTTACCCCCCAAAAAAAACATATAAATACTGTTAAAAAAGAGCTGCAGTTGTTATCAAGACCTAAATCCCAAAAAGCCATAAGAAACAACAGGAATGGAATAAAGTGCTCCAGTTTTCTACTTAAACACTCACAAATAAAATAAGCATTCACCCAATAGAGTGAACGCCTACTTATAAAACCCAAACCCACACTCTCTAGTTCATACTTTGCCTGAACTAAGCCTCTATGCTAGTCGGAATGATTTCTAACCATTCAAGCCGAACGAGAGCACCTTTAGCTTGAACTACAATACGATGTGCCCCTGGTTCAAGCGTGAACGGTTCTCTGATATTTGTGTTCTCGCCATCTACCGAGATTGCCAGACTTCCGTTTTCATCAAGCTCATTAAGGTGAATGTTGATCTCATAAACCGTGAAATCCGTAAACTTAGGAACATAAATTTCGTAGGCCAGCCAATCGCCTTCAGCTAAGTGTACTTCTAGGCGCTCATCCTCCTGCCATGCCTCTCCTTTACCATGCTCGAAGTTTGCTGTCTCCCTTGCACTTGCGACAAACCGAATGTCCGTGCAGTCATGGATGCGAAAGCCAACATTCTGATTCGATGGCTGCTGGATGCCATAACTGACACCTTCTCCCCGATACCCGTAGAAAATAGCAGGTATACGAACGGGAGGTCTGCTTAACAAGGCGTCAACAACATCGCGGTAATACACACATTGGTCGAAAGCTAAATTAGTTAGATATTCCCATAAGATTTGTTGTGCTGTTATCTCATCCGGCTTCGAACCACCCTCTAAGTAATCAACCAGCATCTGCCAATCACGGGGAACCTTAACGCTGCAAGGTGAATTATCTTTGCCCATCTTCTTCCAAGTCCAGAAATTCCAAGAGATATTGTTATCTTCAAAAAGGCGGAAAGCACCCGCGTACCATGCTTTGTTATTCTCGCCACCTTCACCCATATAAATGGGCACGTTCCACTCTTCACGCTTATCTAAGTAGACTCTAATGCTCTCCGTATCTGGATTATTCCAATATTTATGGAACTGCAGCATCAGATTATGATCGATTTTCTCCGTAAAAATCGACCAATCCGTTGCCCAATGGGCACCTTCTAGAATAATCAGGTGGCGATCGTCTACTTCTCTGATTGCCTTGACGATATCCCGGTAAAGAGGCATGACCTCACCGTTATACGTAGAGAACCAGTTGGGCAGCGGCTCATTGAGCAGATCATAGCCCGCAACAATCCACTCATTCTTGTAGTGCTCTGCGAGAAAACGCCATAGCTGAACAGTAAGACGCCTATTCTGTTCTTCTGTAAATAGCTCCGGCAAGTCCCGTTCAGAGTCGTCTATATTCGTACCCGTCTGGCCCCCAGGTGCCCCGTGTAGATCTAAAATCACATAAAGGCTGTGCTTACGACACCATCCGATAAGACGATCAATGAGTTTCATTCGATGCTCTTTCACCCGAAGAGGCTCACCGTCTTCAATTAAAAATCTTGCGTTTATTGGCACCCTAACCGAATTGAATCCTTCAGCGGCAATCTGTTGAATATCTGCTTCCGATGTGTGAACATCATAGTAAATGTCCCAAAATCTTTCGGCCTCCCGTTCCCCGATCAGCTCATGAATCATCTTTTCAATACGCCGCGGACGATCTCCTTTCTCCGGAAACATCCACATATAGCCCTCAGGGAGCAGCCAACTCCCGAAGCCGACGCCTCTTAGCAGCACCTCGCGACCTTCTCCGTTGACTAGTCTCTTCCCGTCAGCTCTAAGAAAGCCAACAACTTCGTTCTCACGAATTGAGCTCATTAGTTTTCACTCCTATCCCTTTATTGCACCGTCTGCAATACCCTTCATAATGTATTTTTGCAGTAATAAATAGAAGAGAACGACCGGCAGCATGGCCAGAATCAATGCAGACAAAATGGCAGACCAGTCATTATTCCCGTATTGACCGAACAGCATGTTGGTGGATAATAGCAAGGTATACGTCTTATAGTTTGTCAACATTAGTAACGGCAGAAGAAAGTCGTTCCATATCCATAACAGGTTTAAAATCGCTATCGTAGCCGTAATAGGCAGTAATAACGGAAATATGATGACAACATATAATCGGAACTCACCGCAGCCATCAATGACAGCTGCTTCATCCAGATCGCGGGGGATAGACTTCACAAAACCATGGTACAAAAAGATCGCAAAGGCGACACCCGTGCCTATATATATCAATCCTAGACCTGTCGTTGAGCCTTGCACGGATAGCGCTTTGGAAATTTTAGTCAGCGTTATCATAATAGAATGAAATGGTATCAACGTGGACATGACAAACAGCAGAAATATAAATGCACTTAACTTCCCAGGTGTCCTAGATAGTTTATAGCCAGCCATCGACGCGCATATAATAATGCCTAACAAGCCAACCGATGCGATATATACCGTATTTCCTAAGCTTCTAACAAAATTAGTCTTATGGAATGCGCCAATATAATTTCCTACTTCCAAATGGGTAGGCAGCGACAAAATATTATTCATCATGGCGCCTTCCGTCTTAAAAGAGTTCAGCAGTCCCATGTAGATCGGAAACAACGTAAATATGGCAGCCGCAATAAGGATCATCAGAATCATAAAGGAACCGATTCGCTTCATGATTCCACCTCTCTTCTCTTCATCAGCCACAGCTGAATCAAGGTGATCAAGAACACGACTAGAAATAATATCATCGCCTTAGCATTTGCGTACCCATATCGATTACTTGATTTAAATGCTTCTTCGAAAATGTTCAGTGCGATGACCTGCGTCGATCTGCCTGGACCACCGCCGGTTAACGAGTAGACAGCATCGAATGCTTTAAACGAGCCGTTAAGAGTAAGAAAGATACCGATCGTCAGGGCCGGATAAATCATCGGAAGCGTCACATAACGAAACGTTTTAAAAGCATTCGCTCCATCCATCGCAGCCGCTTCTTTCAGATGCTGGGGCACACCCTGCAAGGAGGCGATATAGATCACCATCAGGTAACCGACACCTCCCCACAGGGACACGATGACGATGGCGAAGAACGAATAAGCCGGATCACCGATCCAGGATTTATCCAAAAAGGAGAATACCGTATGTTCGGCTATATACGGAAGTACTTTAGTGAAAATAAATAACCACATAAAGCCGCCTATGATCAAGCTGATCATATTGGGCATGAAAAAAATCGTACGGAACCATACCTTGCTGCGGCGTCTGGATTCCACGAGAACCGCCAGAAGCAGAGCGATCGCATTCTGAAGCACAACCATGAACACGACATATTTAAGGGTGAAGCCTACCGACTTTAGGAAGAACGGGTCCGCAGTCAATGCCTCGATGTAATTAGCCAATCCCACCATCCGATACGTGCGATTCAGTCCGTTCCAATTCGTAAGGCTGTACCATGCGCCCCCGAATGCGGGGGCGAGTACGAATACAGCGTAGAATAATAGAGCGGGAAACACGAAGGCTAATAGGATGACCGTCTTTTTTCGTTTCGTTGTCATTAGCCTATTCTCACTCCCGGTCACCATATATAGCCATGCTATTGCTGACCCTTAATCGCGTCTGCCCATTTTTTATCCAGCGCTTTGATAATCTCGTCTTTCGTTACTTGCTTCGCGTAGTAGCTTTGCAGCAGCTTCGCTTGTTCATCCGTGATGCCATTAGGGAGAGACAAGTCCTGATAAGCCTTCCCTTGAGAAACGTAGGTCATCGCTTCATCGATCCAAGGGAATGATTTATACGTGTGAACCTTAGATACGGGATTGAACTTCAATTCTTGGAACAAGGCTGACGAATCCTTCGCATCAAGGATGTAATTTAGAAGATCCATGGCAACCTCTTTATTCTTGCTTGTTGGAGATACCGCTAGAGACGTGGACGTTGATAGGTTAATCATCGTACCTTTCGGGTTATTGCTCACTGGAAGCGGTGCTACACCGAATTCGATTTTCGGGTTAACCTTCTGAATCGCTTCTGCTTGCCACGGACCTTGAACCCACATTGCCGCTTTTCCGTTAGCGAAATCGGTTGAGCCCTGGGCGCTGCCTACTTCAAATGGCTTATCTGTCCCATTTTGCATAACAATATCAATAATATTGAATACGTCCTGGACGTCTTTGTAGGAGGCTTCACCCTTATTCATCTTTTGAATCCAATCCGGATGCTCCGAATTCACAATCCCACCGAGCGACAGCGCCATGATCAGCTGCGGAATCCATGCCTCTTGAAAAGACAACTCGAATGGTGTCACTTTATTCGCCTTCAGCTTCTCAATAACCGCTTTCATTTCATCTAATGTTTGAGGAGCTTTCAAGCTTAAATCATTGAACACTTTTTTGTTGTACAAGTATCCCCATTCCAAGCTTTCAAGCGGTAATGCTACTATTTTTCCGTCAAAGGTTACCGTCTTTTTAACGTTATCGAACAGGCCTGCCGCAAACGGCTGATTGGATAAATCACTCAAGTAACCGGCTTTGTAATAACTAGGTACGTCTGCTACAGCGTGTAGGGTGAACAAATCCGGCGCATCATTGGAAGAAAGGCGAGTCTGCAAGATTTGCTTGGCTTGGTCAGGATTCGGCATTTCAAGATTGATGGTGACATCAATATTTTTTTCAGCTTTTTCCTTTGCCTTAAATTGTTCAAAATACTTGTTAAATTGATCCTTAAACCGTGGAAAGCCCATAAATACTTTCAATTCAACTTTCTTCGCTGGTGTAGATGCTGCCGGTTTCGAGTCTGCCGGAGCCGGCGTAGCCTCTACCGCACCGTTACTTGAGTTGGAATTTGTGCCGCAACCGACCATCGCTCCCAATAAGGTAACACTTAGCATTAAGTGAAGCGCTTTCTTCATTCTTCATTTCCCCCTAAAGAAGATTAGTAACTACAATTTCAGTATAGAGGAGAAGGGTTTTATGAATCATTTGATGTTATTAGCATTCGTTATTGCACTTTATTGATTCCGAGCTACTCCTTACGCATTTCCCCTGGTGTGAGTCCGAAATGTTTCTTAAACACGCGATAAAAGTAAGCAATATCCATATAGCCAGTTAGCTCTGCTACTCGTTTGATGGCAAGTCGTTGATCCATGATTAATTCCTTAGCTTTCTCCATCCTCTTACGAACGATATAATCGGATAAATTTTCCCCGATGGAAGCCTTAAATGTTCGACTTAGATGCTCCTTGCTCACAAAAAAATGATGAGCGACCGTCTCAAGAGAAATAGTTTCTTGGTAGTGGCGGTCAATGTAAGCCTGTACGTCCTCGGGGGCTAATCGATTTTTATTTTTGCGGTACGCCTCTATGGCATCTATTGCATCAATTAACCAATCACGCAGGATGGTATGAATCTCTCCTAAAGAGTACCCACTTAACAACGCAGCACGTTTACGTCGCTCTTCGATCCAAGCTGCATCCAAACCATAATCCGTACCAGCTGTAAACTCTTCCAGCAAGTGCAGAAAATCATGCGCAATTCTAGCCGGTAATCTCCCATCTTGCGTCACTGTATAACCTTCGGATAAGAGGTCCTCTATCTTTTCCATTGTATGGAGCACAGCGGGGCGATTAAGTTCCAAGAGATACTCATAAACCTGCTGCCGGTAATTCAAATAGGTGTCCAGCATCTTTTTATCCGTAAAGACGTGCGTATCCCATGAAGTTGGTATTTGTAGTGAAGCCTGCAGCTCTTCCACGCACCGAGAAAGGGCATCGTTCAATTCGACTGGATTAATCGGCTTCAAAAGGTATTCGATGGCACGGGAACGTATCGCCTGCTTCAAATAAACGAAATCGTCAAAGCCACTCATCACGATTATTTTAACTTCGGGGTATCGCTCGTTTAATACCTTCAGGAGCTCCACACCGTCCAGTCCCGGCATTCGCATATCGGTGATCACGATGCTCGGATGCAGCGTCTCAATCAGAACGATTCCTTCCCGCCCACCATCTGCTTCCCCAATGATATTCAGTCCAAGTTTGTTCCAAGCTCCCAATGATCTAACGACTTGTCTGGCCCAAAGCTCGTCATCGATGATCAATACGTTCAGCATCCGTTTCTCCCCCTTCCTCCTGCGTCACAGCAGCCATTACTAATACAACCAAGGTCCCTACCCCTGTCTTGCTAAATATTCGAACACCGCAGCCCTTGCCGAATTGCAGCTTGAGTCGTGCATGCACATTCCTTATTCCGATTCCCCTTTTCTTTCTTACATCGTTGTTCCTTGCTCGAGGCGCCAGTCGTCCATCTCTCAAATCCGATCGCAAATCGCTTAGACGCTGCTCGTCAACGCCTACCCCGTCATCCTTAATGAAGATAAAGACTCGTTTATCTATCAGCCTTATCCGAATCTCGATATTCCACTTGCCTTCCTTACGCTGCAGTCCGTGTTCAAACGCATTCTCGAGAATCGGTTGGAGTGTGAATTTAGGAAGCCTTGCGGTAAGTGCCCTCTCATCTGTAGATACATGCATACAGCAACGATCTGCGAAGCGTTGTTCCTGAATATAGAGGTAATTCCGCATATGCTTGATTTCGTCTTCGAGAGGTACCAAATCACCATCTGCGCTAATGGAATAACGTAATAGCTCCCCCATTACCCGGGTAATTTCATAAATTTCAGGCGCACCCTTCACCAATGCCATTCCCCCCATCAAATTCAGGGTATTATTGAGAAAATGCGGGTTGATTTGCGCCTGCAGAGCCATTAATTGCGCATTCTTCAAATCGATTTCCTGTTGATATTCAACCTCGATCAATTCCTTAATACGCTTCATCATGGAATTATAGCCGTTTTCCAGCAATCCGATTTCGTCCCTGCTTTGGACCGGAGACATTTTAAAATTATGAATATGTGTCATCTTCATTGTTTTGGCAAGCTTGACAATCGGCCTGCTAATTCGAAGCGATACGAAAATGGAAAGCAAAATAGAGGCTATAGCAAATAGGGTTCCTGTTAAAATCCCTGCTTGGATCGTCGGTTGTGCGCTTTGGTTGACTGTACGAAGTGGAATGACTTTCACCACCGTCAGTTGACCGTCTCCGACTCGTTTTAAGAAATAGAAATCCGTCTTGGTTCTACGAAATGCCAATTCAAAATCATTCTGGTTGAGGCTTTGAAGTTGGGACTGAAGCTCTGCGGCATCCATTGTCTCCGTTGAACCCGACAAAAGCTCCCCTTGATCGTTAATCAAGTAAACCGAGCTTTCTGATTCTGATTTTAAAATATCACTGACTTCCCTCCACACTTGCTTGTTTATACGGACGGAAATACCGCCTAACAGCATACGATCCTCAAATCGGTTCATACTGTGATAAGCATAGATGGCACTGCCGGATTGTTTAAAATACATATTGATTGGTGTTTGAAGCATACGTCCCCAGTTGCCTTCCCGAATGTTTAAGGAATAAATGGTTCCGCTGTTTGCATAACTGACTGAAAATGCCTTTTGGATTGGATGAATATATAAATTCAACTCGTCTACCTTTCTGGAATTTGCATAGAAGGCAGACGTTAGTGTGTTTTTGATATAATTTTGTGTGTTAAATTGTACCCCGATATCAGGGTTGTTCATATCATTAAGACCAGCCATAAGCGTTTGGTTAATTTGTAAGGAATAAAACAAAATATCGATTTGCTGATGGAGCTCCTCCAAATATTGATCGGCCCATAACATCCTCGAATTGTTCGCATTAATGATTTCCTTCTCTACGGAACTCCGTGTATTATTCGTGGCAATCCATGTGACGGTTACAACCGGCAGCGTGGTTAAGCAAATCATTAGTACCATCAATCGAAGACGTAGGCTTGTTCGCATCGTAGTAGAATTCCTTTCTGAACGAAGATAGCGCTATCTTCATGTTACTTTATCTTTTAAGGAATAGCATTCCTATTTTTGGCGGCTTAAAAGTCAATTCCATTGGATTATTCCAATAGAAGCACGAACTTCGAAGCCTGAGAGCAGATTCCATTGGAAAAATCCAATGGAAGAGTGAATTTCAGCTCGTTTTGAATACGGATCGAAAGTCCATATTTAAAGCGCTTTCAACAATTAATTTTAGAGCTGCTGAATGCAGATGTCATTCTAATTTATTGATTACACGATTAGAAAATATTGATTTCGTAAAAATAATAGGCGACCACTCTAAAGAGTGATCGCCGATAAAAAAGTTCAAACACGAATCCACACCGACATTTCGCCCGGCTGTCTGTTGCCCCACAAGTAATACGGTACAGCTTTAAGCTTTACCGGCTCAGACACTTGCTGCTGCGCAAGCGGACGGTACGCCGTATTCTCTTGCCAGGAAGCTCGTTCATCGACGCGACCTTTCGCTTCAATGACGACCGCTCCACCGAGCAGCTCGGCGTCGTAATACGATTGCAGCTCCGCTTCACGATCGATAGACAAATTCGAAAGCAAGCTGCCGTTGTCCGTTTCCTCCAGACAATAAACTAGCGGACCGCGTTCAAAAGCAGCTTTGCCCGCATTGGCCCTGATCTCCGGATGCGAGGTAATCAACTGCGCCTCAAGCACTGGCTCCCACTCCACGATGTCTCCCTGAGCCCATTGCCTATTTACGGTCGCATATCCATTCTCAACATCGTATTCCGAAATCATGCCGTTAATTTTCATCACAGCTTGCCCATAGCACCAAGACGGAATGCGCAGTGCAAGCGTGAATCCTGCATCCGGAACAGCAGTTAATTCAAATCGTACATAACCTTCCCAAGGAAGACGCGATTGCTGCTTCAGCGCCACTTGACCGACAGCTAGCTCGAATCGTGCTTCGCTGCCGATGAACAGATGCGTATAAATTTTGTTTTCCTCTGCGGAAGTTGTATAAATATAATCGTTCAAGGAAGTGAGAAGCCGCGCCACGTTAGGTGGGCAGCAGGAGCAGCCGAACCACTTCTGCCGTACCGACTTCACGTGCTTGCGGTCCGGGTTATTTAAGGAAGCCTTCGGCCATACTTCCAGTGGATTGACGTAAAAATAATGCTTACCATCCTGCGACATACTGCCTAAAACATTGTTGTACAGCGCCCGCTCTAGGACGTCAGCGTACTCGCTCTTCGCCTCCAGAAGCATCATGCGGCGGGCGAAGAAGATTAGACCGATCGAAGCGCACGTCTCAGCATATACGGTATCGTTCGGCAAGTCGTGGTCGAAGGTAAACGCCTCACCGTGATGCGTCGAGCCTATGCCGCCTGTAATGTACATCTGCCGCTTCGTCGTGTTATCCCACAATCGGCGGCATGCTTCGATCAGCTCCCGGTCATTTGTCAGGCTTGCAAGGTCGGCCATCGCCGTATACATATAGACCGCCCGTACGGAATGGCCTACAGCAACGTCCTGTTCACGAACTGGCAAATGCGCCTGATTATAAGCAATCTGCCCGCTGGTCGGAATCGGCATCTCCTTCTTCATCCAATGACTGTACCCATCTCTTTGCTTGCATTCCTCAATCAGAAAGTTCGGCGACTGCCCGCGCTCATCGATGAAAAATTGCGCCAACTTCAAATAACGCTCCTCATCCGTCGCTTGATACAGCTTCACTAGCGCCAGCTCTATCTCCTGGTGGCCGTCATAGCCTCTCAATTTGCCTGGATCGCGACCAAATACGGTGTCGATATAGTCGGCAAATTTGCACACGACATCAAGCAGTCTCCGTTTTCCCGTGGCATCGTAATACGCAACCGCAGCCTCCATCATATGGCCTGCGCAGTAGAGCTCGTGTGCTTCATGAAGATTCGTCCACTCATTGCCCGGTTCTTTGATCGAGTAATACGTGTTCAGATAACCATTGCTGTGTTGGGCCTTGGCAATTAGCTCGATCAACTCGTCCACAGTTTGCTCCAGCTCGGGGTCCGGTTGGCTTGCAAGCGAGTATCCGACCGCTTCAATCCACTTCGCCACATCGCTGTCCTGAAAAACCATCCCTCCGAATTCGCCTTCTTCGATCCCGGCTGCAATCCGGAAATTACGAATCGCATAGCTAGGCTCAGCATCTGGAATCCGGTCGTTAAGTGCCTCCCATTGATAGGGAATGACCGTCCCCCGCACCAGCTCTGTAAACTGATTCCAAAATCCGTCCTGTATGCTTACACGCCTACTACTCTGCCGCTCGCTCATTGATATCCCCATATGCATATCCTCCTAGAACTGTACATGATTTATATGACATTTGATTATTGCTCTCATCCAGTTTATCCTTGAATTTATAGATGAACTACGAATAAAACAAACCTATTTTTTATAAAATTTCACACTACACTCGGAGGGGATCGGGAATGAACGAATCGGGAATCATTTGGATGGAGCTGCCGCCGGTACCCTATTACATTACGACCGGGTTATCGACCTTGAGTCCAGGAGAGCAACATCCGAGCCGGCGGAATATCGGCATCTTCGATCTGCTTTGGGTTGTCAAAGGGACGTTATACATCGGAGAAGAGGATAGGCAGTGGGAGGTAACGGAAGGACAGACACTACTGCTATTGCCCGACCGTTATCACTATGCGGTGAAGCCCTGCGAGACGGAGACTGTTTTCTATTGGAATCACTTCGATTTTAAAGGGAATTGGCTCCAGGCGGCGGACAATGCCGCAAACCCAGCCTACCCGGTCCAGCATATATGGGCAAACCCCTATACCATTCGGATTCGGCAATACGCCTCACCGCCGGAGTTTACCCTTGCCGAGTGCCACCTTCGCAAAATGCTCGCATCGTCAGACCAACATCGCTCGGCGACCTTTTGGAACGAGCAGCAGCTGTTCATGGAGCTGCTTCGTTTATTAGAGGAAGGGTACAATGGAAGCGACTCTTCCCCTGCCTTAAAGCTCGCGGAGAAAGCAGAAGCTTACCTTCGGCAGCACTATCAGGCTGACGTGACGAATGAATCACTTGCGGAGGCTCTTCATTATCACCCGAACTATGTTGTTAGGTGCATGAAAGAGATCTACCACTGTACTCCGATGGAATATCTGCACGAGTATCGATTGGAACAAGCAAAGCTGCTGCTGATCAAAACAGATTGGCCGGTCGGGCAAATCGCTGAACGTGTCGGTTTTCAATACGCTCCATACTTCTCTAACTGCTTCAAACAGTATGCCGGCATCTCACCTCTGCGTTTTCGCAAGCAGTATTCACATTAGTCGTTCTGCTAATGACGTAGGACTTACAACGCGCTAATCTTTCAATCGATGACCTACTAAGCTTACCGTCAGCAGCCGAATAGCTCACTTCCGTGTACTCGGAACATTCAGAGTCTCATTTCATAACTTAGGAATAAAACGAACGATATATTTTCCAGTTGGGGATTTCATTCTACGGGTTTTAAAAGTGACACCTAAATATTCAAAAGAGACGTTCGAATAGTTTCCTTTGCGTTTAGCATCCTTGCAAGGCTTTAACATTGAGCGTATCCTGTGAAGTCTCGATTAAAAGCGCATCAACGCCGCACTCGATCAAGGCTGCCGTCTGATCATAATAGCTTTCTTCCAACTGTTCGAAGGTCACGCCTCCTGTGACAGAGAGCGTTTTGGTCGTAGGCCCCAGAGCCCCTGCCACGTAACGCGGCCATTCCGGTGTCGAATATTTCTCTGCCGCTTGAATGGCCAGTTTCGCAGCAGCGACATTCATTTCTCTCGAGGATATGTAAAGCACATCCCCGCTTTAATTTGCAAAAAGATTAGCAAATTACAACGGGGACTCGATTTTCCAGCGATGGAATAGCTATCAGTGTCGTTCATGGATGTCAGCTAAAGCTCTGTTACTATCTGTCTGGATCTTTCTCAGCCGCCATTTTCGCAAATACTTGCGAGGGATATGGAGCATATCCTTCAGTCTTGCTGAGGTTAGATAGCTGGTTGGGAGCAAAATCTTTACGTTTGAAGGCGATATAGGTCTAGTTGCCGCTAAACAGAAACACCAATCCTCCCCATATCTCTTCATGACATCAAAATGATAGGGCACTACATAAAAACCGGATGCCTTAAGCGTTGCCATTACACTGAAGCCGTATTCTGGCATGTCTGAAAGTACGGAGCATGCTATGGAAATGACTCCTCCTGGTGCCAACCGCTTTTTCAAGAGACTAAAAAACTCTCGGCTGAAGAGACGGCCAAGTGCGGGTGCCGTATAGCTTGGTTCTGGGAGGTCGATGATGATGACATCCCACTTCCTCTGGTTCTTCTCCACGAACGACCTGCCGTCCTGAATGACTGTTCGCACCTTAGGATTTCTCAAAGACCCTTTATTGAACTTCACCAACGGCTTCAAATTCCTGCCTAATTTCATCATGACGGAGTCGATGTCAACAACGGTGATCGCCTTTACATCTCGATATCGGAGTACTTCTCGCGTTGTAATTCCGCCGCCGCCGCCGACCATCAGGATGTTCTGCTTTTGCTTGGCAACGGCCATGGGTATATGGACCAATGATTCGGCCCACATGTTGTCATCCTCAGTGGTGCCGAACATCACATAGCCGTCTCCATAGATCAGCACTTTGCCATTGGCTAGCTTGACCACCGCGATTCGCTGATAGCGCGTCTTAATTCGGCGCAAAATACGATACTTCCCATCTGGCTCATCATCCTCTGATACATAATCCCGAAGAGACGCAACTCTTGCTTTGATAAGTGACATATTGATTTTACTATTCGATCTTATCTGCGCTTTTTTATAAATCACGAATATCCTCCCCTTATGGTTGAAATACTTTATTCACTACAATCGTTTGATCACGCTCTGGTCCAACAGAAAAAATAGAAACTGGAATACCTGTTAATAAAATGATTCTTTCAATGATTTGACGCGCATTTTCAGGCAGTTCCTCCAATGACTTGACTTTAGTAATGTCCTCCGACCAGCCAGGGAGTTCCTCATAGATTGGCTCACACTTTGCTAAGATGTTAAGACTAGCTGGGAAAGATTCCATGACTTCGTCATTATATTTATAGGCCGTACAAATCTTTAAGCTATTAATTCCGCTCAAAACATCGATCGAATGAAGAGAAAGTCCTGTTACTCCACTCACTCGGCGAGCATGGTTCCATTTCCAATTACGCAAATTTTATCCTTATAAAAAATTCCGGAAGGAATCAAATGCAGTTTATATTTGTTTCCGGCAAACACGATGGTATGACCCGCATTATTGCCGCCTTGATAGCGGGCTACAACGTCCGCTTTTTCCGCTAAATAATCGGTAATCTTCCCTTTACCTTCATCCCCCCACTGCGTACCTACAACTACGACGGTTGACATCCAGCAATCCCTCCTTCTTGGTCCTTACTCTTCACATACCTCGTCAATTCCGCCGTCATTTCATACCGCATAAACGGAGTAATTAAATAAATGCCTTTAAAATATTGGTGAACGGTATCCACGAGCTCCATCGCAATTTCCAGTCCTTGTTTTCTTGCATTCTTCGCCCTGGTAGCGAGCCATCTTAGCAAGTACGTCATCTGAGAGCCGTATGCCCGGGACTTGATGATGAAGAAATTCAGCATTCCGATAGCTGGTTAATGGCATGATCCCAATAAAAATAGGAATAGATAACTGTTGAGTAGCTTGCGCGACCTGTTTGTTCTTGAACCATCTCCAGTAATGTCCTTTGCTTAGGAGGATCTGAACCTTTCTTCATTCTCTCACCCCTATTCTATTAAAAATTACTATATTCTATGTGATAGAAACGAAATGGTATGGATGAGTAGCTATAATCATGTCTATATATAGAATGTTGGTAGAATGCACATTACGTATTTAGAAGATTGCGAATATACATATGCAGGAGTCAGATTTGATGGAGGATCATTTGTGGCTGCGAGCGATGGGGTTGGTGTGGATGGGGACTTGAGACCAGTTGAAGCTGGATCAACCCTAAACCGTATGACTCGATAGAGGATATCAGGAATGGAGTAAGAAATTAGGAAGAAAAAACGACTACCGTTAACGCAATAGGGTTGCCAACATCTCAGCGGCAACCTCGTGATTTATTCTTTTGAAGTATTGTTCTTCGTTATGATTTGAAACCGTAAAGCATTCGAGCACGGTCACAGTCTATTGGTTCATTTATAGGTATATCTAGGAAATAGTCCAACTGCCATTTCTGAGTTTTTTGAGCCTGACGGCTTGTAGTCTTGTCCCACGGTGGGTAAACTCGTATAGCCCGTTTACCGCCTTCACCTTGATTTGATACTATATCTTGATTGAATAGAACATGCTTTGGAAATACGAATTGGCCAAAGTTATTCCCATTGTGGGTACTAATTACGAAAATATCGACTGGATCTGATACGTCATAAGATTGGATCGACCCATCCCCAATTCTATGCCATAGAGTTACAAACTGCCCTACCTTTGTAGGAGTGATTTTAGCGACACGAAATCTAATGAAGAGAGAATTTAAATGAAATAAATAGGCCCCATATTCAGCATTTTGAGCTTCTACAAGTGGTTGAGAGCAATCAAACCCGCACACGTTATAGACGATATTTTTGGTGGCAAGTAGGTCACTATGAATGATGTCTGAGGAAACCCAGGAGTTTTGATCATTAGGGCATGCTTCTGATAAATTGCTGCTTTTCTTATCCATCAATTCTAATCTCCTATGCACAACCTTATTTTATATAAAAGTCCTTCAGCGTAAACATACTCCTTTTAAATAAGAAGAGAAGCTCTCGATATTCATCCGAATATGCCGATTGTCACCTTCCAGCTTGCTCATCATAACTCCGCCTTCCATAACGGAAAGAGCGAAGGTAGCTAAAGCATCGATATCGAGGTTAGCTTTGAATTCACCGCTTTCAACACCTTGGGAAATAATCGCTTTCATGTTATGCAGCGTGCCCTCCAGTCCCTGCTGGGCTTTTTGGCGTAAGATTGGATGACCATCGTCACTTTCGGTAGCTATGTTAAGGAGGGGGCATCCTCCGATAAAAGGCGGTGCTTCAACCACGTTTTCGTATACATGTAAATAGGCTAACAGCTTGCCAAAAGCTGTTTCTTGCTGATTGACGGCATCTTTAATTTTCCCTCCAACTACGCTGCCTGCATAGCTATAAGCTTCAAGAGCAATTTCATCCTTACTGGCAAAATGACGGTAGATGCCGCCTTTCTTAATGCCGGTTAGCTCTGTAATATCCGACATGGATGAACTTGCATACCCTTTCTGGTTAAAAAGCTCAGCGGACTTAGCGATAATATGCTTACGGGTGTTTTCTCCTTTTTTCATGTTAATTCCCCCCTACGCGCGTGAAATAATAATTTCATTATACCAAATGGCATTGATCTATTGAAAAGGAAAGCCCTTATGTTACAATAAAGATACCGATCGGTATCTTCATTGTGTAGGGAGGAGTATTCAGTGGGTACGACATGGTTCAAGGAATCCAAGTATGCGTGGATAGGATTGGGCTCGCTTTGGATAATCGGTTTTATTGGCGCATTGACGCGGTTCATCATGGCTTATTTTCAAGTTCAAATATCGGAAGATTTAGGGATCAGCCGGGGATTCATTTCTATGGCATGGTCTACGAACTTATTGATTGCAGCCTTATGTGCCCCCCTGGGAGGATGGCTTGTGGATCGTTATGGCCCGAGGAAGATTATGCTGGTCAGCGCAGTCATAGGTATTTTAGGAACTGGCACCGTTGTACTAGGTCATCACGCCATCGTCTTCTTTATCGGATACGGGGTTATCTCTGGCTTCGTCGGTCTTGGAACGAGCACAACCTATATGTTGGTGTTTGAATGGTTTCAGCATCATCGGGCCAAAGCTACAGCGCTGTTAGCCAGTGCTTCCTCTGTAGGGTTAGCGGTTAGTACGCCGATTTTCGTTTCATCGAGCTGGTTGACATGGAAGGACGCCTTCCTAGCCTCATTTGTCCTAGGTATTATCGTGACTTTGCCAGTCATTTGGTTTGGTATTAAAGGGACTGGCCCGAAGGGTAACAAAGCAAAGAAAGTGGAAGATCAGGAAAGTACGAAAGCTATCAGCAAAGGAATATCCGCACATCTGCCTATCTTCATTGTGGTCGCCTGCGCATTGTTCACCTGCGGCTTCAATATGGGGACTGTGGAAATGAATTTGGTCGCCATCCATCAGCTGGCTAGTGTGTCGCCGAGCATGATCGCATTATCCATGAGTGTACTTGGCATTCTGGAAATTATAGGGTCACTTATGTTCGGCTATTTTTTGGACCGGGTCAATAAGTTGGTTATGATGACCATCTTGTATGGCATACGCATTATGGGGTTTGCTTTCCTCTTTATGCATGTGGGATGGTCGCCTGTCCTTTTTGCCATAGCCTTCGGTATTACATATCTGAGCGCGATTCCTGGGGGATTGCTCATCGTCAATGAATTTGCAAATGGAAAAGGCAAACAAACTGGCTTCCTACTTCTTTTTCATCAAGGGGGAGGCATTCTTGGTGCATTGATCGGAGGAGTTTCTTTCGATTACTTTAGCAATTATCAGGTACTCATCGGTGTTGATGTCTTCATCTGCATGCTCGTGACACTCGGTTATTTCTTCCTATATACAACTCGGAAACGAAGCTTTCGACTTCAAAATATGAAAGCCTCTGCCTAAAGTAATACGGCGGAGGCTCTTGCCTTGAATACTAAAATAAAAACAAAAGAACAGGAACTATTGTCAATTTCGTCGAACCCCTAATAGAGAATATCCTCTATAGGGAGCAAATGAGATGAATGATGAGAAGCACCTGATCATACTAAAAAAATACAAAAATCAGATTATTGCAAAGTGGATTCGCGAGTTCATTCATATTTATCCTGAATATGACAAAAATGTTCTGAAGAAAGACGCGGATGTCTTCTATAAATTCATGTCAGACCTTCATATTCCCGCGGCAGAGCATTCTCTCTTCCAAGCGATCCCTGAGTCCCAAAAAGTGTTTTTGATGAGAAATGTTTCTATTAGTCATGTTGTGCATAGCAGTCAAATTTGGATTGACGCTATTTTATGGTTTATTCAAGAAAACCCTAGAGGAATAACGATTCCCATGAGTCTGACTAGGAAAATCATTGCTCGGGTCAGCTTATATGAAAGACATTTTCTCCATCAATACAGTACCATTACGAAAGAGCTACTGTCGGGTCAAGCACAGACGATCACCGAGCTGCATGAAGCCCGCCTGACGATTATCGGAAAGATGGCGGCAAGCATGGCGCATGAAATCAGAAATCCACTGACAGCCATACTTGGTTTTTTAAAAATCTTGCGCAACCAAATATCGAATCAAAATTACCAAAGAATCAACTCCTATCTGGATACGATTGAAAGTGAACTTCTAAGCATTCAAATGCAGATCTCAGGATTCCTCAGTTTTTCAAAAAAGGATACCATCGAGGAAGGTTTTGATGAGGTATCTTCTACATCTATCATCGACAACGTCCTGGCATTGATTTCTCCTAGATTGGTGAACGATAATATTGAATTAATTTTCCAGGAATCAGAAGACATAAAGCTCAAGGTTCAAAAAATAGCCATTCAACAGGTTCTTTCAAATATTCTAAACAATAGCTTGGACGCTTTGTCAGAAAAGGAAGGCGAGAAAGGTTTAATGATCGCATCCAGGCTGGAGGAAGATGAATTTGTAATTATCATTTCCAACAACGGACCTGAAATCCCCCCTGAGATAAAAGACTCACTATTCATTCCTTTTGTGACCAACAAAAAAGAGGGTACCGGTCTTGGACTAGCCATATGCAAGCAAATTATGACCAAAAATAATGGAGACGTCACGTTTGATTCCAGTCCGAATGAAACGTCATTTCGATTAAGTTTCAAACAAAGCGTGAATAAGCTCCATCTGCAAAATGCCATTAATTGACCATTCGTCAAAAAAAGAACGGAATCGACATTACAATTGGTTCGACCAACCCATGTCATTTATGTATTCTGTCACTTACAATTTATTAGAACTGCAATTTTTCTTAAATTGAAGGAGGGCAATTATGAAGCGTAAGTGGACAACCCTGGTGGTAACTAGTATTTTGGCTGTCTCTACAGTAATGGGTGGCGGCATATCTGCAATGGCAGCATCGAAGAACAGCACAGGTGGAACAACATCCAAAACATATGTAATTGCATTCTCGAACCAGCTTCCGACTGGTTATGCAGCAATGATTCAAGCGGCAGGCGGGCAAGTTGTTCGGGCCATTCCTGAGATTGGAGGATTGGAGGTGCGTTCGTCCAGCACCGAATTTATGACAAAGCTGCAATCATTCAAGGATATTGCTGCTGCCAACGTTCAGATGGTACATAAGCTAAGCGATGGTACAGTAGATCCCTCTGCAGCTGACGGTCAGCCAGTGACAGATATTCCCCAGCCGGAAGAAACGAGCAGCTACTGGGATTATCAGTGGGACATTAAGAAAGTGACGAATAACGGAGCTTCGTTTGCGATTGAAACCGGCGGCACAGGCGGCACGCATAAGGCCGTTGTAGGCGTTATTGACAGCGGTATTGATGCTAATCATCCCGACTTAAAAGCTAACTTCCTCGGTGGCATGAACTTTGTACCCGCAGGAACAGATACCAGTGAAACCGGTGATCCTAACGATCTACTGGACCGCGATGGACATGGAACGCATGTGGCAGGATCAATTGCCGGGAACGGCAAAGTCAAAGGGGTCGGCCCGAATCTTGGCATCCGCTCCTACCGCGTATTTCCTGGCGGACAAGGTGCGCCTACGGCCTGGATTGTAGCTGCTATCATTCAAGCGGCTAACGATAAGGTTGACGTCATTAACATGTCGATCGGCGGATTTGACTCCCAAAAGTATTATGTAGATGGAACCAAATATTCGGATGTTGCTGACATCCTGCTTTGGAAACGTGCCATTCAATATGCTGTCAACCATAACGTAACGGTGGTAACGGCAGCTGGTAATGAAGGTCTTAACCTACGCGATAACAAAGCGATGATCGACTATCTAAACGCTACTTACGGTTCCCCTGACGTTGTATTTAAAGGGAAAACAACAGAAATACCTGGTCAAATTAATGGTGTCATCAATGTTTCATCCTCGAACAAGTGGTCGACGAACAATGTCGCATTTTATTCTAATTATGGGTTAAATCAAATCGATGTAGCTGCACCAGGCGGCGATAATGGGCCCGTATATGCTGAAACTCTGGATTTGAACCAACGGGATTTCCACTATCGCGCACTAAGCACATGGCCGACCTATTTGCCTTCGTACTTCACTTCTAACCTCCATAGCTACGCGCTGCTCCACGGTACATCCATGGCAGCTCCGAAAGTGGCTGGTATTGCAGGCGTAATTAAAGCGGCTCATCCGGAGTTGAACCCTGCCCAAGTAGCAGCATTAATTGAAAAAACAGCAAACGATTACGGCCCAACCGGCAATGATGCTTTTTACGGCGCAGGTGAAGCGAATGTATACAATGCTCTAGTCAGATAAGTTCATGATCAAGAGCCCAGTGCCGTTTTTGGCACTGGGCTTTTTGATCTCATACCTACCTTAAAGTAAAGTAATTCCCCTACTCAATACCAACTTGTAAATACAGAAGAGGTCCCATAAGCTAACGGAATTGCGGCTCCGATCATCAGTACTGGTCCCCACCAGGTGAAGAAAGAGATCCCCATACATAGGCTGATTAAGATCAGCGCCGGCAGTACAAGAATTGGAATTGCAGATTGGAGAGCTTGATGTTTCGTTGTATCCTGAATAGGAAAAAGAGTCAGGAACGGATCTTTCAATTCATCTTTACAGAATGATTTTCTCCAAAATACCAGTAGGCATGCAGCAAGGACCCAGATCGTAATTTTAAGGACTCCCGGCAAAATAAACATAGCTCCACTGATCACAACGACGAACTGTATCGTTTGCTTCCACTGTGTACCATTTCTAAAAAAGGATTTCGTTAATAAATCAGCGATTCCGTTGTTAGCACCTTTCCCCTTGAACAAGCGCTGCGATTTCCCGAATAAAAGGGGGTACTTCCGTGTCGGTTTTCTTTTCCGCTCGAGAACACGAATTAACATCAGAGAGACAATTCGCATCCGTGCATCTCTTTCTCTGGCGATATCAGCGAAGAAGGCCCCTTTTTCTTGCAGCCGTATTCTGCTTAAGAAAACAACCAGCACTAGTAAAAGAAGAATAGCCGCCCAACTATAGTAAGTGTTATGACTGACTCCCGTAACTAACACTTGATACAAGAAGAATAGACCTACAAAAACCACAATCCGCAGCAACCAAAGCACAAATCCATTTAAACGAAGTGTAAGCAATTGGCGAAGCAAGCCTAAGTTAATTTTCAGCAAATAGGTAAGCAGCCATAAGCAAATAACTTGTAACATGCTAAAGGAATACGTTTGAACTAATAGAGGAAGAAATACGAACATCAATATTAACGTAGTGATTCCCTGCAGTACAAGAGAGTATCTATAGCCGAGTAACATGAGATGCCGAAACCAATTTTGCTTCTGTCGGAGGAAAAGCTGGTCCCCCTCCTCAACAAAGTATCGAATGGTTCCGAGCCAAGAGAATACATAGAAGGCCGTGGCAATTATAGACATCGATATCCAACTAAACCAAGAAGGCTGAGTCGCCCACCATGAGTAATAATGGTAACCAGCCACAATCATCAGCGGAATGACAAAATAAATCGCAATGATCCAATCCACAGCCATTCGCAAAGCCCGATACTGGAAATGCCAATCCGAAAGCACTCTTCGTGTGAAAACCTGAAAGCTGCTCTTCAACCCATTAGCCCCCTTCATAATAAGGAATGGAAGCAGTCGAACAATGGCGCATCAGGCATGCCGCATTGCTTTTGAATATCCTGCAATGTTCCATTTGCTACCAATCTGCCACCTGAAAGAAGCACAAACGAACTGCAAATCCGTTCTGCTGTATCTAACACATGGGTACTCATCAGAATGCCTGCACCGCGCTTGCGTTCCTCATCCAACATCCCTAAGAAATCTTTAATCGCTTTCGGATCCAATCCAATGAAAGGCTCGTCTACAATATACACATCTGGTTTATTCAAAAAGCCGAGGATTAGCATAATTTTCTGCTGCATCCCTTTGGAAAATTTCCCGGGCAGTTGATGCTTTTCATCCAAAAGTCGGAACCGATGTAAGAGATCATCAGCACGCTCTAGGAAAACCGTTCGATCCAGATCGTAGACGGATGCAGCAAATTCCAAATGCTCCCACAAGGTCAACTCATCATACAGAATCGGATGTTCCGGAATGTAAGCGTAGCTTTTTCGTTCACCTTTAAAAGAGATTTCACCCTTGAAATCCTTCAATAAACCAAGGATACTCTTAATCGTTGTGCTCTTGCCAGCTCCATTTGGACCTAGCAGACCCACCAGTTCACCTTGCCCTACATCAAAATGAATCTGTTTTATTATATCTGGAACCTCATCATAACCAGCCTGATCGATATGTACTTCTAGTACAGCTAATCGTTCTTCTGACATTCTCGGTCACGATCCCTTCTACCCACATCATATATCACGCATCTGCACATTTCCAATATCGTATCATGAAGTGGATTACGGAAAATGAATGACCAATATCTGCCAATGAATGGCTAATGATTGAACCCCGCAATGTACGATACTTGATGACCATACTCCCCCATAACATTCCTGCGAGAAAAACCAGTAAAAAGAAGATTAGAGGGTTCCTCCAAACAGGATTCACCAAAGTAAGTACCAAAACAAGAAGTACCGTGTATATTCCCAAGTAAATTTCCAATCCTTTAACAATAACCCCAGTTGTGAAGATTCAAATAGCTCATTATGAAGCAAAACTCCTCCGGTAATAATAGCGACTAAACAAACAACCCCAAGGCCGATCCCTGACAAAAAAGAAAGGCCCCTCACGGAGCCTCTCTGTTATAGATGATAGCAAGATAATAGGATAGATCGGTTTATACCGGTTGCGTCTTTTCAAATATGCCCGCCAAGTAAGTCACCACTGTTTCGGATCATCTAGGGACGATTCATCGTTCCGGTGAACGGTATTGTTATGCGGGGCCGAACGCACAATTTCCGGCTGTGTGTACGCTTCTTTCGAGATATGCTCCAGCGCACATCATCCAGGAAAGTGTCCAACCGTGTATCGGCGGCTTGTTGCAGTTCCAGAGTTCATACTTATTATTGATGAAATCCGGAATCAAGCCGCTCTCATCCTGGCGGTCAAAGAATATCATGAATTGATCCCACGCCAGCTTCGGATCGTGGCGAACGAGCGCCATCGCATTGAAACAGTGATCCCAACTCCAAATATTCGTCATCCAGTTCTTCGACTTATACATCGCCGATCGAGTTAGGCACCCCTCTGCCGGAACGAGGCAGGACCATGTGATATAAGCCGCAAGTTCCCGACTTTCATGCCAGCGTTCTGGCAGAGGCAGCATGCGATTCAGCCACTGATTAAACTCTTCCTTCACTTGCTTCACAGCGTCATCGAAGGATTCCCAAGCAGCGCGCGGCTCCCACACGGTGTGGAATTCCTCTACAGCAAACTCGGATATACCCGATTTGCGGTCAGGCAAGAAGTCTGCGATTACGTAGGAGCTTTTAATTTTGTCCCATGGCACTTCCATCCTCAAGTCGCCACCTAGCGCTGTCAGCATGAACCTGCATTCATGGGTGAAGCTATTCACTTCCCAGCTGCTGGAGGCTGCTTGATACGCGTAATCGTAAGCCGCCGTACGGAAGGTTAAGCGAATGCCACAGCCTTTCGTGCGAATCCGAAATGTTCGGTGATCGGAAATACAAATCTCAGCCTTTAAGCCTCCTGTCGATTCAAGCCTAATCAACTCCGGACAAGCTATTGCCTGGAATGACACGGATTGACCGCTTTCATCCAGCATATCCATATGGAACGCCTCGCCAAATTTATCGTCGCCGCCACGAACGGTGCGCAGATACAGGCCTTGTTGTCTATCTTGGGCTTCAGGCAGAATCGAAATCGCTAGGAAGGATTCTCTCCGGCTGAAAGGTACAACGTTTAGGTCAAAGTTCATGATTCATTCTCCTTTACGAAAGCAGTATGCGCTTTCATTGTACCGAATGGAGATCTGGGTAAGAACCGACAGTTGTTTGTGATGGGTAGGTAATTTGTTGCGTGTTTTGGGTTGCGAGGGGGTAAGGGAGAATTTTGTTCGGCGTGAATAGTCATATTGTTCGAAAATAAAAAACCTCCCATCGTGGGAGGTTGATTTTGTGAGTATCGCTTTAAGAAATATGACCATAATCTAATAGTTATCCCTCTTATTTTGGATAACTATTACCTCTGTTGAACCTTTATACCCTTAATCAGAAGCCAGAAAGCTAATGATAACTCTCCAATCACACCAGGCACGGCTACAATGAGTACGAATATTGTTTTGTAGTCGGTGTAGTTAGGTAGAAGAAAATGTGCAGTACTATCTATTACATATCCAACAGATGCAATGATCAAGAAGATCCCAATTATTCTTGGTAGGTAGCCTCCTGATTTGACTATTAAATAACCAACCACCAACAAATGAAATCCGAAAAATACCAATCCAATAAGCCATCCATTGTTAAAGGCATCAATCAGTAACAACACCTGAGCGTGTAACTGTTCTTTTGTGAATACCGTTAAGTATTCAGCACCATTTAGAAGTGGTAGAACATTCAAAAAATTAGACAAGGCGATTCCAAAAATAGCGGTGTATACCAATCTAAAACACGCCGCGAGCATGGCAAGATTCTTATTAACGGGTTTGAGGAGAACATACAGTGCCCAAGCAACCAGCACATCAAGTATAAGCACGATGACAAAGCTGATAAATCCACTCCGAAATAACATTTCATTGGCTATGATGTTACTAGCGGTTGCTGCTGCATCACCCGGTACAATAAGACCCTCAAGAACAGAAAAATTAGAAAACATAGCAAGTACGGCCATAAGTAGAAGCCCTAACCCTGCGACTCTAGCATAATAAAGCGGTGAAGCTTCTGTATTACGGTTTATCATTGCTAACCCCTCCTAATTTTCCACAAAAGAGAACACTTCTTCCAACGTTAAGCCGAACACGCGAGCAATACGAAAAGCCAATTCCAGAGAAGGGGAGTAATTTCCTTTCTCGATGGCAACGATGGTCTGTCGTGTCACCCCCGCTTTATCTGCTAACTGTTGTTGGGTCATTTCATCATGGTTAAAGCGTAAGATCCGAATATTGTTGCTAATATGACCTTTGCCCATCTTAGACTCCTCTCCGATAAAGATACAGCTGTGTGATGACTCCAATCACCTCTGATAATAACCCTGAACTAATAAGTATGATGAACATAACATAGGGTGGTTGATCCATGACCGACGGTATCATCGCTAGAAGAAAACCAATGATAAAGACATAATGAGAATTTCTTGTGGATTTCAATTCAATTAATTGGTCCAGCTCATCCGTAATTCGAGGTTCTTTCTCATTCGTTGCTATGGTATTGACAATACTGAATACGATATGAATGATGATTTTTGCTAAAATCGACACTGGGATTAGAATTAAGATGAAGGCTCCCCAGAAGCTGAATGCATTTGATGTATGAAAGCTCCCTTCTTGGTACTTTTGAAACACATACATACTATAGATAGAAAAAATTAGTAAGGTAGAAATTAAAGATACGACGTTTCTCTTTTCTTGAAAGGACATATTCACCACTCCTTTTCTGTTAATATTTATAGAAAAAGTAAAGTATTATATACACAGTATATTATCCATTATACATTATGTCAAGTATTCTTTACATTTATGGGATAGAGGCTGTCCAAAAAGTAGTCGAAGATGTCCGAGAGATATACTGTGCGACAATTTGGGACAGTCCCTATGCAAAAAGAGCAAAGGCGCTTACGCCTTTGCTCTTTTGTTCAATTAATCTTCTGTTGAATCCAAATTGCATTCTTCCAGTTTTAACACTTTTGTTTTGTATTTCCACTTGTAGCCCAGCCACAACACCAAGAAAAATGGAATTCCAACATAGGAAGCGAATACGAATTTCCAGTCCACCTGACCTTCCGAAAATGCGCTAATGCTTTGGCCAATGATGACAATCATACACATTACCCCTGCCAAGATCGGCCCAAACGGGAACCACATGGAGCGGTATGGAAGATCAGCTACTTTGTGCCCTTGTGCAACGTAAGCTTTACGGAAACGGTAATGGCTAATTGCAATACCAAGCCATGCAATGAATCCAGACATACCTGATGCGTTCAATAGCCAAATGTACACTTGACCATCACCAAAGAAGGAGGCAAGGAAAGCAAGCATTCCGATTGCAGCTGTCGCGAGCAGGGCGTAAACTGGAATCCCGCTTTTATTTAATTTAGTGAATAATTTAGGTGCTTTACCTTCTTTCGCCAATACCCACAGCATGCGTGTAGAAGCGTACATCCCTGAGTTCCCTGCGGATAAAACCGAGCTAAGGATTACGGCATTCATTACAGAAGCTGCTATGCTTAAGCCTGCTTTTTCGAAAATAATCGTAAACGGACTCGCCGCTACGCTGTCGCTAGCCAATGTATCTGTGGAATACGGAATCAGCATGCCAACAACGAAAATAGCTAAGATATAAAACAATAGAATTCTCCAGAACACGCTGCGGATCGCGCGAGGAACGCTCTTCCGAGGATTCTCAGACTCCCCTGCTGCAATACCGACGAGTTCTGTTCCTTGGAAGGAGAAACCAGCAGCCATACAAACACCAAGAACTGCAAGCAAACCGCCCGAAATCGGCGCGTCACCTGCTGTAAAATTACTGAATCCAATCGCTTCTCCGCCCCAGATGCCGACGATCATTAGCAATCCGATACCGATAAACACAACAATTGTTACAATCTTTATCATAGCGAACCAATATTCCGACTCACCAAAGCTTTTAACAGACAATAAATTAAGACCAACCATCAATGCAAGAAATAATGCACTCCATAGGAACGAGGGGCTGTCAGGCAGCCAGAACTTAATAATTAACGTCGCCGCGGACAACTCTGCCGCGATTGTAATTGCCCAATTATACCAATAATTCCACCCTAGTGCGAAGCCAAAGGATGGATCTACGAATTTCGTTGCATAGGTACTGAATGTTCCAGATACCGGCATAAATGTCGCCATTTCTCCTAAGCTTGTTACCAAAAAGTAAACCATAATTCCAATGATGAAGTATGCTAACAGCGCGCCGCCTGGTCCAGCCGTATGAATCGCCCCGCCGCTAGCTAGGAACAACCCTGTTCCAATCGATCCGCCGAGTGAAATCATCGTCATGTGGCGCGACTTCAAGCCTCTACGTAACTTGTTCTCTTTCAATTTCTATACGCTCCCTTTATCTTGTTTTCCGTTAACTTTCTTTAAATAGAAGGCTACAAACGCAAAAAAGCCGCCTCTCTTCTTAAATAAGTTAGGCAGCTTCTACTCCCTCATTTATCCTGTTTCAAGATAGCACAACACACTGTTTTGGATTCAACAGTATGACAGTTCCGTTCCTTTCGGAAACGGCCCCAGCCGAGCGCGGTCAGTATACCGTGCGGCTTCGGCAATGTTGCCTTTTCATCGGAATCAACAGTCTTTACTGGACTTCCTCCGATGTACTCTTCAACATCGCGACCTCTACCTCATCTAGGTTGATGAGGGTTCATATTTAGTTTTAATAACTTTACTATTTTAATTAGCTTCAGGTTATTAATCAATAGATATTTATTCCAAATTTGTATGGTTTTATCTGCTTTCTTGCTTAATATGTGAACCACAAAACAGCTGTCATTCATAATTCGACTGTCCTCTACACCCTCATTCGTGAACAACATAACGAAACTTATACTAATGAAACAATTAACATGATTAAAGGAGCTTCGAATGCTGACCAATATGGAGGAAAGAAAGATCACTAATGGAGATATTGACCTGATGATTGCTGAAATAGAGGAAGGCTGGAGAGAGTTGAGTATGATCAGTAGGTCTTGCCGGGATATTAGGGAGGATCTGGTTAGGCTAACGCAAGTTTTGGATGAAATCATTTATTAAGATACTGGTGTCACTCGCTTAAATGGAAACATTTTCCAATGCCTTTGTAAGACATTTATGTTTTAATGAACATATAATTGATTGAAATTTCTGAGAAAAGGAGTTAATCACTATGACAATAGCCTCTTTTCTATTACCCAAAGACAAGGTTGCCTTTATTACATCGTCGGCTTCCATGCGGGAAGCGCTAGAACAATTAGAAAATCATTATTACACAGCACTTCCCATTGTTGCTAGTGACGGGAAATATGTAGGTACACTGTCGGAAGGTGACCTGTTATGGACCTTAAAGAATACACCTGGGCTTCATTTTGATAATTTGGATCAAGTGCCCGTGAGCGAAATTGAGAAGCATATTCATAATGAGTCCGTTTCAATTAATGCCTACATGGAAGATATGCTGGCGCTAGCAGCTGATCAAAATTTTGTTCCGGTTGTAGATGACGAAAATATTTTCATAGGAATTATTCGCCGGAAAGATATAATTGAATATTATATGAGAAACATAACCGATTGATGAACCTAATGCCAATGCTTTGGCAATATCTTTCCCCTTTTTCTACTACATCGACAAAATTCAAGACACTCTGCCTCCTTTAATTCTCGAATTAACAATAATCCCAAATAAATGTTTATTGTGCTTAATTTGTCCGTTAACATAAACAAGCTGCCCAATTAAATTGCGGCAGCTTACATGTGTTCGTTAACATCATGTTTTCGTTAGTTGTTTTCTATCTTCAACTTGTGGTGGTTCCTCCATCCAGCCGTTTTTGATCATTAATTCTCCACCGTCTTTGACAAAGGGTATAATTTTCTGAGTAAGTCGAGCCATCGTCACCAGCAAATCACTTCGCAAACTAAAAGCTCCACCCAGTGCATTGCTACCAATACCAAATGATCCTAATAAGTTAGTGATATACATCATTAACTTATCCGAAAAAGGAGCAACCGTAGAATTCGTCGCTTTCCCTGCATGAGTGGCAGGCGGCTCTATGTAATCTTGACGTAAATATTCACCTAGTGTTGTTTCAACTTCTTTGGACAATTTCATTCCTTCAACAAAATATTCTTTAACTTTCTTATCATTAGCTACTTGGGCGAACCCAATCATTAGTTGCATGCCGGTAAGGTTAGTCTCAATGGCATGATGTAAAAGGGAAATTTCAATGGCATTTAATGATCTTGTTTCCCTTAGCAAATTAAATCCTGATAAATAATTTTCATCCTTAATAAAGGCAATTTCTTTGGGCATTGTCATAAAAGGAGGGCGGACAAGAACCCCTTTATCTAAAAGAAACTGTGTACATTGGTCAAACATCTCTTGTGCGTTTGCTGTTAATTGCTTAAATAGTTGTCTTATATCTTTACGATAGGACATCGTTGAGTACAATGCAAAAAGACTAGCCTCAATCTTGCTTATCATATGTAAAAACATGGGCTCATACAGAAAATCAAATAACTTAGGAACTCCTTTATTAACGTCGTTTGCCGTAAAGCCAAGTGGAATAACTGCTCCTTCTTGTTGGAAAATATGTTTAATGGATTCTACAATTTGTTCCGATGAATCGTAAGTCGACTTTAAGATTTGTTGAATGTCATCATTTTCTACATGCTCAAGGAAATACTCTAAAAACTGCAATAACATTGTTTTTTCTTGATAAGTCATCCACAAGTTTCCTATTTCTGATGACGTCAATGGTACATGGTTTGAATTCATTGGTTATACTCCCTTGTTTTAATGATTAATGATTATTTTTATCCATTAACTCCATTTAAATTCCCTAATGAAATAAAAAAAAGAAGCCGCTTCATAGCAGCTCCTGTTAAACTAAAGTTTTTCGCTAATTTTCATCATCGGAATCGGAAAATAGCTCCTGCAGGACCGTCTTTCTGTTTTCAAGAAACCGTCTTGTGATGATGTAATGGAGCGTGTCCTCATATCTAATTTCCTCTACGGGATGAACATCAAAGTTAATAATCTGTGCATCTGGAAATCCGAGAAGTATCGGAGAATGCGTTGCAATGATAAACTGAGCTTCTTTCTCTAAATCCTTGATAACCCGCATTAATGCCAATTGCCTTGCAGGGGATAGAGCCGCCTCAGGTTCGTCAAGAAGGTAAATCGCCTTTTTCCCAAAACGATGTTTAAAAAGAGAAAGAAACGCTTCCCCATGCGATTGCTCATGTAAAGAACGACCACCGTAATATTGCAGACTTTCGGGCAAAGTATCCAAATGGGATGCAAAGTGATAAAAAGTCTCTGCTCTTAGGAAAAAGCCATTCGTGATTTTAGGCATCCATGAAAGACGAATATGATCCCCAAGAATGGAATGCGAAGCATCCACATCATAATAGTTGTTCTTCCCTCCGCCAGCCGTATTAAACCCACTTTGATAAGCAATTGCTTCAAGGAGCGTTGATTTACCCGAACCATTCTCCCCAACAAGAAAGGTGACATTCGTTCGAAATGAAAGTGAATTTAAAGACTTCACAGCAGGTATGGAAAAAGGATAGGTTTTCGGATCCGTACGATCATTCCTCAGAATCTCAAGACTTCGCAAGTACATTAATTTCAACTCCAAACAAAACTTTCATGAACCTAGTGCATGTTGTTATTTTAACATAACTACGTTATTACATGATAAGCTATTACATATACTCAAGTAATATTTTGTATAAGCTGGTCGCAATTGACCTATCCGAAGGTGAGGTCGACGCTAATGCCTAAGATGCTGGAATCTGATACGGATCTATTTGCTGCAGCATTATCACAAACTTCGGTTTCCGTGTGGCAGACGGACGCTGACGGTGTGTACTGCGAAGTAGATCGCGGAATCATCGAAAAATTTACTAATAAATCCGTAAGACTGAGCACGAGAACGGATGAAATCGCATATTACTTCCGTGATGATGGGACCATTTTTCGTGCTGAAACGTAAAAAAGACGAGATCCGGATAAACCAGCTCCCGCCATAGTTATTTGGTGCCACCAATATAGTGATACAACTATCCGTGATGATTACAAAAAAATTTCAGTTCCATCCTTTAGCGATAACCGGTTTCTTTCTGTTATTAAAAAACCTGCCGAATAAACTCAATTTCTTTTTTCGTTTGAGAGTGAGTTTAACGCCTTCAATAAGTAGTCTTGATCTCAATTCGTCGCGACGATTGAGCGTGTGTAACCTTTTTATGAACTGCATGTCCATGTTGACCATCCCTCCCAAGTATCTGTAAATGAGAAGCAGGACTTCTGATTCTGTGATATATACATTATAAGTTTACATTGGATAAATGTTTGTCACATTATAGATAAGTTCAGCACTTATTTTGTCGAACTATAGTCACATTCTATTGGTAGACAGAGATTTCATTGTAATTAATCATTCAATAACTATCACGCAATAGTTGATCTCCCCTGCTGCAATGCCATAATAGTTGCGGTAATACCCTCCTGGAACGGCGTCGCGGCGATTGGTCCGATTAACCGATTGTATTTGTCACCGCTTAGTGTCAAAGGCTCTTCGGTTAAGTAAAGCATCTCGATGACTTCTTTCATGACAGGCACGAACATACCTAGTATTGATAAACCTAATTTTTTCATTGGAATGACCGGTTTAACATGGCCACTTGCCGCTTGTGCAATCTGTACGATCTCTCGTCCTGATATGAGCCCAACCCCGGGTATATGCCAGTTCTGTCCGTAACTGAAGTCTTTGCTTGCCAGCTCGGTAATCATGGCAGCCGCATCCGGCAAGTAAACGAATTCGCGAGGAACATGCATGTTGCCAACGAAAAAAGCCATTTTCCCAGCAGCGATCGCTTCTAAGGTTGAACCTAAATACGAGGCTTCATTAGCCGTTGGTCCATAATAGTCGGGCAAGCGTACAATCATGACTTTGGCCTTGCTCCACCGCTTGCTAAACAACATCCGCTCATAGTCCAGGCGGACTTTTCCTTTTTTCGTATGAGGCTGTTTGGGATGCTCTTCTGTCACAAGAGCTGTTTGTCTTCTCCCATAAGGATAGATCCCGTCAATCGCTACAACTCTAATCGCTAGCCGTTCTGCCGCCTCCATGACCGATTGGCCTAGAGGTATCAGCTTCTTCTCCATCTCGTGATAGGGTACGTTCGCGCAATGGAACAAAACGTCAGCACCGCCTGCTTGAGCTACAATATCATCAGGGCGCATTGCGTCTCCAACGGCCAGTGTCAAGTGCGCGGGATTTCCAAGCTTTCCAGCAAACTGATCCAATTTCTGACGCGAACGCCCAAATGCAATAGTACGTATCCCCCGTTTGACCAGTTCTTCCGTGATGGCTGCTCCCGTCCCGCCCGTTGCTCCAATTACAATTGCTTTTTCCATTTTCATCGGCCTCATTTCGTTATTTGTTATTGATCAATCACTAACTTGAAATCATCATATCATCTTGTTATTGATTGGTCAATCACTAAATGTTTGTTTTTGTACAAGGAAGACCTTTTTTTCTCCCTCACGTTTCAGTATACCTTTTACGAAATTCACTTTTGCTTTCAATTTTAGGGGATGAATACGCTGGTTTTTATGAAGCTACTGACTTTATTTTCACCGAAGAAAATAAAAAGAAGCTGGATCATTGATCTCAGCTTCTTCATTCTTGCGTCTTACCTGAAAAGAGAAATTAACCATATTGCAGGCAATACTTTATTCAATTTTCAATTCCAATATGGATACATTTTTAATTCGAACATTATCCGGTAAACAGGTTTTCTTTCTTTTCCGTTTTTAACGCAATAACCACTAGTATTGCCAAATAAAAAGCAAAGTATAACTTAAGTATTATTCCACCAATTCTACATTCAAGATATCGTCAAATGCTACCCAATCCGTACCATTTTCGTGGGATAACTTTACTCTTCTTATCTCTTGATCAATTTTGGTTATTAGACCTGTAATTTGCCCATCCCCAGCCTCATTATAAATCTTTACAATAATAAATTGCTGGCTAAGTAAGGCATTAGCCATTACGTTGGCTATCTTTTTATTCTCACGATTACTAATACTCATTATGACTCAACTCCAATCCCAGAACATTCGTTCTAATCTTATTATACTTTTAGTAGGATGAGTGGTAAAGAGTCTTTGGGATATACTTCATTCGTTCGATTCGACAAATCGTATCAAATTCCACCCGTTTACAACGAAACGAGGTTTATTCATAATTATAGGTGGGTTACCATCTATTTCCAAGGAGTGATTCCATGTCAAAGAGAATCTTAATTCTAACTGGTGATGCTGCAGAAGTTCTAGAAGTTTATTACCCCTATTTTCGTGTATTAGAGGAAGGGTACGAGGCCATAATTGCTTCACCGACGAAGAAAGTACTTCGTACAGTCGTTCACGATTTTATCGACGATTGGGAGACCTATACAGAGAAACCGGGGCATCTGCTGCCGTCACACATCGCTTTCGTTGATGTAGATCCTAGTCAATATGATGGTTTAATCATTCCTGGAGGCAGAGCCCCAGAGTACATCCGTTCGAACGAACATGTTCCACGTATTATTCGTCACTTCCTTGAAGCTGATAAACCAATCGGCGCTATTTGCCATGCTGCACAGGTATTCTCCGCTTTAAAAGACAATCGCTTTTTTGAAGGCCGCACCATGACTGCCTATAACGCTTGTCGTTTAGATGTCGAGCAGCTCGGAGCTTTGTATACAACAGATTTACTTCATGTGGATGGTAAATTAGTCACTGGTCACGCTTGGCCGGATTTACCAGGCTTCATGCGTGAGTTTTTGAAGCTACTCTCCAAATAACTTAGGTTGATCCTATACCTCCGATTTTTTGCAATACCGCTTGGCCTCCAGAAGTAAGCGAATACCGAGGGCTGCCCCTGCAGCCCTTTTAATGTTGAACTATTATTTTCCGTCATGTTACAAAAATTTGTCCTCATCTAATCTAGTGCGACCATAAGGCCAAACTGACAGAAAGCGCCCTGTTACCCACCTCAATCACACCAACTTCACCCCCTAGTAGTGCAGCATGTATGTCATGTTATTTTATACCAAATGAGCACTTAATTAACACAAAAAAGTAAGCTTACATGACATGTAAATTTTAATTGCCCAATTGCCAAGGATAAGGTAAAACTATACTATTAGACATTTTACTATAACTGATTATGAAGGTGGATGAGGTTGTGATTGTTCAAGTGGATAATGAGGCAGTTGCAAGGGAATATGTACACGTCGTATACGAAACCGTAGTCAAACGTAATCCTTATGAATATGAGTTCCATCAAGCTGTGAAGGAGATTTTAGAGTCGCTGATCCCGGTTCTCTCTAAGCATCCGAAGTATATGAAATACGGTATTCTTGAGCGGATCGTGGAACCAGAGCGCTTAATCACTTTCCGCGTGCCCTGGGTAGATGACCAAGGGATAACGCAAGTTAATCGTGGTTTTCGTGTTCAATTTAACAGTGCGATTGGGCCGTACAAGGGTGGGTTGCGTTTTCATCCCTCCGTTAATGCGAGCATTATTAAATTTCTTGGATTTGAACAAACTTTCAAAAACTCCCTAACAGGCCAGCCGATCGGCGGCGGAAAAGGCGGCTCCGATTTCGATCCTAAAGGAAAGTCCGATAATGAAATCATGCGCTTTACTCAAAGTTTCATGACAGAGCTCTATAAATATATGGGTCAGGACACCGACGTTCCGGCAGGAGACATTGGCGTAGGCGCACGCGAAATTGGTTACATGTTCGGTCAATACAAGAGAATTCGCGGTGCTCACGAGGCTGGTGTACTGACAGGTAAAGGTATCATCTATGGCGGCAGCTTAGGACGCACTGAAGCAACTGGGTATGGATGTGTTTACTTTGTGAATGAAATGCTGCAATCCAAGGGCCTTAGCTTCGAGGGCAGCACCGTAGTAGTTTCCGGTTCCGGCAACGTGGCCATCTATGCCATGCAAAAGGCGATACAGCTAGGCGCCAAGGTCGTTGCTTGCAGCGACTCCAATGGCTATATCTATGATAAAAAAGGGATCTGCTTAGACACGATTCGACGGTTGAAGGAAGTGGATAGAAAGAGAATCAGCGAGTATGTAAAGGATCATCCGACCTCAACCTATCATGAGGGTTGTCACGGCATATGGTCCGTTCCATGTGACATTGCGCTTCCTAGCGCAACACAGAACGAGATTAATGAGGATGCTGCGAGGATCCTTGTAAGCAACGGAGTAATTGCGGTGGGGGAAGGCGCGAATATGCCATCTACCTTGGAAGCGATTGATGTATTCCTACAGGCAGGTGTGCTTTTTGGACCGGCCAAGGCAGCGAATGCAGGCGGTGTTGCCGTATCAGCGCTAGAAATGTCTCAAAACAGTATGAGATACTCATGGCAATTCCATGAGGTGGACGATAAGCTCCATGCGATTATGAAAAATATTTACAAAAGTGCCGTCCAAGCGGCAGAGGAATACGGGCATCCGGGCAATCTTGTAGTAGGCGCCAATATTGCAGGCTTTACAAAAGTGGCCGACGCCATGATTGCTCAAGGTGTTGTTTAGGGAAAACAGCAATTATCAAAAAATTCATTTAAAACAAGCCTCTCTGCTCCGGTTCATTTCATCGGAATAAAGACGTTTGTTTTTTTTCATTACGATAAGACTTTCCAATAGTCCCATGCTTTTAAGTAATCCGATAAATCATGTGGATGATGTTTTAAGCAAATCCCGATGCGACAATAAAGTTGAATGATCACTTCTTCAATAAGCCTTGATCTTTCTATTGGTTCATGAGTTAGTAAAGTGAATGCTTGAAATAAAATTTCCAAGTTCAAATCGTCAGGTGAGGAGCAAAAAGCATAAATAAAATCATATAGCAAAGGCCCGACAATCGGTGAGGGATCAATTACTCCTATTAATGCATTTTTATCAAACACGAAATTATGGACACCACAATCGCCGTGAAGCAAAAACCGTTCTTGTCTCTCTCCCTTCGATATGTTTTCAACAAATGATTTCACTTTATAATAATCCTCAGTGGGTAAAAGACTTCCAATATTAATTCGAGCATATTCCACACCCTGATCAATATATTCATGCCAAGTTTGACAAGGATCTTCCAACCAGAAGCCCCACTTGTCTGTTTTTTGATAAATTGCATAATGATTCAAGAGTTCTTTGACTAGAGTTGTTAGCCAGTCTATTTTTGAACCACGATTATAATGGGTTGTACCAGTAATATATGAATATACAATGAATGCTTTATTAGGTTCAGTATAAAGAAGTTTCGGCAACAAAGTGCTTTCTATATAAGTCAGATGTAATTGTTCCACTAAGAAAATATTTTGAGGGCTATCCATCTTCAGCACGTATTTGGGTTCATCGTTTACTGTAAGAGTATACACAAGTCCTTCCGTGGTCCCGTTCATCTTATTAGCAGCTATCGCGGTTGTTTCTATTACACCTGTTTTACTAAGGTCTTTAATGATTTGGTTAACATCTAGTTTTGGTGTCATTTTTACTTCCCCCTTAGTGAATACAGTCTTTTTATATTGTCTTTATCATACAAAAATGACACTCTAATTGATTAGAGTGTCATTTAAGATGCAATTCATATTATTATTGAGCTTTTACGATCTCTCTACCTTTATATGAACCGCAGTTTTTGCAAACATGATGTGCCATTTTTAATTCTGCACATTGTTCACACTTCACCATTCCTGGCACAGCCAGTTTAAAGTGAGTACGGCGCTTATCGCGACGTGTTTTGGACGTTCTTCTTTGAGGAACAGCCATATTCAAAACACCTCCTGTTACTTTCAAATCAACAAGAGATATCATAGCTTTTCTCAGTACGATTTGTCAATGTTATAGCATTCAATGTAAACGAATTTTTTATAATTAAAACTCATCGTAATAATAAAATACATTGGAATACAGCCCGGGAAGCATCGCCATATAAGGACCATTGAAGAACGGGGCCGCCATTCCCATGATGGATGAAAGGATGACGAACAGGATGAACGACTCTTGGCTAATGACCCCGATAACTACGCAGGTGAGGCCGATTCCAACCAAACTTAAGCAAATATACGAAATGTCTTTCAAGCGGGAACCGAGCGTAGACAGCAGGATCGCGCCTTGATACCGAATATGGATTCGACCACGCTCGCGCTGTAGCCGCCGCGGCCGAAATGCGACAGGTCATAAAGGGAAACAAGGTCGGAAGCGGCATGAACGCAATACCGAAAATCGCGGTGCCGACAGTAAGTAGTACAATCGGTTTTTCCTGAATAAAGGCTTTCCAGCCAAGCTTAAACTCGCTAAAGAAGGAAGGAGCGGATGGAGTCGAATCCGCCTTTGGCTGATGGGTTTTCGTGAGCAAAAGCATCCGATTGGCGATCAAAGCGTCAAGTACATCCAGAAACAGCACAATGCCAAGAGAAGTGGCCGAGTATACCGCAATTATATCAATGGCATATAAACATTAACAACATTTATAATGTTTGTTCAAATAACACTCTACTTTTAGTTGTTTTTTTCCCTTAACCTTCCAATTTGCTTCAATGTTATACAATGAAAGGGCAAGTAAAAAAAGGAGGCGTATTTTGTGGAAAAAAAATTCCCAACCTTCCATCATGACATGACTATCGAACAAATTGGCGAAGTAGGCAACCGTTATATCGATTCTGAATGGGGGTCCTTGTACGAGTCTATGCATGAGCAATTATCGGCTGCTTTTCTTGAAATCGAAGATGCAGCCTACGGGCTTTACTTGGATCAGCTTATGCCTACGATATTTGATCGGCTGGAAGACGCTGGATTCACAGCTAAGGAGACCCTTGAGGAGAACGACTTTGTCATCGGAAAATGTTTGATTTTTCGAAACTCCCTTGAAAAATGGGGATCAGAAGAGAATAGGTCGAGAATATTCTGGAACGTTATCCGAAATAAGCAAGATCAACCGATTGGAACGTTACTAACAGAAATCCCCCATTCTCATATGAAGTTTGACATACCTTCTGCACCGCTATTATATTCGTTGCAAGAGAGCGTCAAGGTCGATATTGTAAAAGGAATTCGGCAAATCAAGGAGATTAATAGGTAAGACTAATAAGACCTCTTAAAATAGACTTCCGAACCACCATGAAAGTGGAGTCGGAGGTCTATTTTCTAAAGCGCGTTGTTGCCAAATGGGCTTTCAAAACAAAGCCGACGGGTTGGCAGACAAGCTGACAAAATCAATCTCCGACAAATCCTCTGTCCGATCGAGCAGCTCCCGTACAAGCTCATGATAAGCTCTGGCATCCGCATCCCTGTTCATTAGCAGCAGAAGCGCGATCATCTTGGCATGAAGCCTTCCGCTTAAGGGAAACAGTTCAGCCCATTTCCGCATCGGGTTCAACGCAATATCGTAGCGCTGCTGCCGTACATACGTATCCACAATAGCTTCCAATAGTTCCGCATAGCTTAGCTCCAGCTCTGCCTGCCGTGGTGCAGCCCAACCATATCCACCTCCACTCAAATAGCCACCCCCATAGTGTTGCACAGCTCGAAGCGCATGTGTCAATGATAAGGTACGCTTAAACAGGTTAACCTCGTTTTCGTAAGCAACGACATCATCATATATGAATGTAGACCAATTCAGACTGTAGCTGCCCCCTGCTATCTTCGTCTGCTCGATGAGACCAGATAGACCACAGGTTTCCAAATCTTTGCGCAACTGGTAGATCGTCGAATGCAGATTGACTTGAGTCCGTTCCACATCACGGCCATACCAGATTTCCTCCATGATTTGCGCCTTGCTGACCGGTTTGCCGCGATGGTGGTGCAGATACGCCAGAAGCTCCTTCCCTTTCGAGTTGCGGAATTTGATCTGAACGCCATTATCCATCGTAATGGTGAATGGACCGAAGCTATTCACCACTATTCCCGTTTCAGGTCGATTTTCCCCTTCCCCGTCGCGCCTGCTCCGTTTCAAAAACCGACTGATCATGCGGGACAAATCTTCCTTCAACACCGGCTTCAATAGATAATCAAGCGCCTCCACATCAAAAGCTTCCCTGGCAAACTCCTCATAAGCCGTTAGGAACGCGATATGGATCTCCGGCCGGCACTCACGAAGCCGACGCGCCAGTTCCAGGCCGTGCAGCGTAGGCATGTCCATATCGAGCAGGACCAGATCAATCGGCTCTGGCTCAGTTAATATATACTCTAGGAAAACAGTGGATTTATCGAACAAACCGCATACCTGGACTTCTTCGAACGATTCCAACAGCTTCCCTACCCTTCGAAGTGCGGGCAGCTCGTCGTCTACCGCAACGATTCGAATCATGTTTACTCCTCCTTGCTGTTCCGTGCAGCTTCGGGCAGGCGAATGGTCACTTTAGTGCCGCCGGCGACTCCTGCCTGGATCTCAAGACCCGTACCAAAAATCCTCAGCATTCGCTGATGAATGTTGCGAAGTCCTACGCCGCCTTTACCTTCATAATTCTTCAAGAGTATCGATTGCGCCCACTCAGGCATACCTGCGCCATCGTCTTCGACAGAGAGAATGATATAGCCAGGTGCCGAGTGTACGGATATCGTCACGGTGCCGCCTTCTTCTTGTTTGGTTATTCCGTGCCGCACGGCATTCTCGACGAGCGGCTGCAGCGTCAGAGGCGGCAGCAGACAAGAAGCGAATTCATCCACCTCGTAACGGATACGGAGCCGTTCACCGAAACGGGCTTGTTCAATTTGGAGGTAGGACTCGACCAATTCCAGCTCTTTGCGCAGAGGAACAAGCCTTTCTTTGTTCTTGAAGTCGAAGCTGCCGCGCAAATAACGGCTGAGGTTCAAGAGCAGATCATGCGCAGTCTGAGGTTCCTCCAGTGAAAGGCTTATAATTGTATTCAGAGCATTATATAGAAAATGGGGCTTAATTTGCGCCTGCAGAAACGCCAGCTCCGAGCGGACTGCATCCTCTGCGGAACGCCTCATCTCCAGCAGTGTACGCGTCCTTGCCCGCAGTTCATAGGCTTGGAACGGCTTGCTTAAATAATCGTTCGCACCTACCTCGAAGCCGTACACCACATCCGACTGCTCGTTGCGTACCGTCGTAAGCAGAACGGGTAACTCGAAGAGCGCATACGTCTGTCGAATTTGAAGACAAGTTTCATACCCCGTCTGTCCCGGCATCATCACGTCCAGAATGACTAGCCCGATCCTGCTGCCTAAACGGTTTAGTATCTCCATGGCCTCCTTCCCGTTCGCAGCCGTAATAATTTCATAGGGCTCGTCTGCCAGCACCGCCTGAAGCACCCGAAGATTAATCGGGTCGTCATCGACCGCCAGAATCATGTGATCCCGTTTTGAACCACTACCCGGGATAAAGGCCGCGGTAGCCCCAGTCTCCAGCCAGGCGGCCGTCATGTCTGCAGCCTCAAGGTTTAAAGAGCTTGGTAGCCGAACTTCTTCCATGAGACTACCATCACTGACGGGAAGCGTGAAGGTAAAGACGGAGCCCTTCCCCACCTCCGATTTCACAGAAATCTGTCCCCCATGGAGCTCAACCAGCCTCCTTGCGATACCAAGCCCAAGTCCGGTACCACCGAATTCTCTGGCAACGGACGTCCCTACTTTTTCAAACGATAAGAAGATCGTTTCTAACATATCCGCTTCGATACCCATACCGGTATCGGCGACCGCCAGATGCAGATTACCTCCTTCCGCCCACGCCGATACAGTAACCTCGCCTTCCGGCGTAAATTTAATCGCATTTCCAATGAGGTTATAGACAATCTGCAATAGACGGCTCTCGTCCGCATGCGCATAAGGCAGCGTCTCCTGCCAATTGAGGTTAAGCGTTACCGGCTTGTCCCCGATATAATGGCGAAACACCTCTTGCTGTGCCGATACAACTGTGCGAACGTCGACGGCTCTGCACTGCAGTTGAATACCGCTGTTCTTCAGAAGGGACAGATCAAGAATGTCGTTAATGAGATTCGACATGCGGCGAGCTACGGAGACCACAACCTCCAGCTGCTCCTGCTGGTGCCTGTTCAACGAACCCGCCTTCTCTTCCATCAGTGCCAGAGAAAGGTTCATAATACCGTGCAGTGGCGTTTTCAGCTCATGCGAAGTGTTGGCTAGAAATTCGTCCTTCATCCGGTTGGTAGCTATCAATTGTTCCGACATTCGGCTGATAATGCGATATGCGTTCGTAAATCTGCGGGCAAGCTCCATCGCTTGAATAAACACGAGCAGGATAAAGCCGTACGGCACGAGCTGAAGATCGTCCCAGATGATCCAGCCGTTGCTGTACAAAATATCATGGAGAGCCGCAACACCAAAGAGGAGCCATCCCAAAAGTTGGAGCCATGCACCTTCCCGTTTCCGCCAGGCTGCCCATGCAAATCCAAATAAAATATATGCCAGACTCACGAGGGAGACGTATTTGTACAAATCATTAAATCGTGTATACCATTCGGCAGGGAGCAGAATAACAGTTCCAATGAATGCACAGCCAACACCAGCCAGCAATTTAATGACGACCGGGTGAAACTCCTTGGGATACAACTCTCTCACAAACAGAAGTGCAAAGGTTACACCTCCATAGTAAGTTACATATTCTAGCAAAATTAGCAGCCGAATATCGGTATTTGGATAGAGTTGGACGATATACATCCCGCCTACCGCTCCTATTCGGATGGCGCCTAAGAGACAGCAAATGCCGAAATATAAGGCTGAACGCTCCGACCGTCGATTCGCGAACAGCGCGAGTTGATATAAGCCCAATAACGCACAGCCACCGAATACCGCCATATCCACGATACCTGTACGTTCCTTCAAGGCAAGCATCGTTTGCTCAGTGCCAAGCGACAAGCTGTACCAGATTCCGCCATGCGGATAAATCTCATTGGCCACTTGGAGGATAAGATCAAACGCCTTTCCAGGAGGATCGAATGAAACGGTTTGGGGCAAATAGGCGGCTTGCACGGCTGTCCGTTCAGATGAGACGACGCCTGTCTCAGCAATAACTCGACCATCAACCAGTATGCGATAGGCTGGAGCTATTGCAGGAATTTGCAGCGCTAATGTGCCGGAGTCCCCTTGCGTGAGTATGGTTAGCCGATACGTGGCGTAGCCTCGCCCCGACAGACCATAGCTCTTCCATTCGCCGGGAACCTGTGCGAAAATCGGCTTCACGCCCTTCTCTGAAGTGACTTTGGTTTCTGTCAGCAGCTGATTCCAATACATGGACCAGCGACCGTTAAGTCGGACAGGTCCGTCTTCATACAAACTCCATTGTCGCAGATCAAGGATACCTTCTACTGCCTGAGGACCGCTCTTAGCAGAAATAGTCTCTGAAATCGGCACATACAATGCTGCTGCAGCAATCATCAAGCCGACCAATATAACGAGTCTCTTGCGCCAACTATGTGACTTCATTCAATAATCACCTCTTTCGGCGAGCACATTTCGACTCTTACCCTCCAAAAAACTCAACGAACGTGAATATGCCGATCAAGCTCAAGATCCACAGCAACGGGTATACATTCCATAGGAGCGCAGCTCCGTATTTCTTGCGTTTGTAGAGTACCCAACCTGCTATCAAAGCTGCCAGCACGCTGCTCGGATAAGAGAGCAAGTAGGCAAGAAAAAGCCAGGTTTTCAACTCTTCGAACATATTTTCATAAACACCCATCATTGCAATGGCAGAAACAAACAACCACACAACGATAAATAAAACGTATACGACTTGCATGCTAATCAATAACCTCAGTGTTTTTCTCTGACTCATCCAACTTCCTCTTTTCAATCATGTTTCTTGCTTTGTCGTCTGTGATTCTATCATATCGAATCGAAAATTTCTCTCATAAAATTAACTGCGTGAACTTTATCGTTCACGCAGTTGGGGTATCGGATCTTAGGCAGGTTACTCGTTATTTTTATTTTGTGCCAACATGTTTAAAGGATTGAATTCATTTGAACCTTTGCCTTCCACTAGGCCAAGTTTCTGAATGCACCTTCTGCCCAATGTCTGCAAATTGGGTTGAGGCATTCGAATCGATAGACAAACCTAAAGCGTTTGCGATCATTGCCGCCATTTCAAAGCGGGTTATTTCTGCGCTCGCACGGAAACTGCCCTCCTCAAAACCCTTGATAATTCCGGCTTGTACAGCTTGCGCAACCTCTTTCCGTGCCCACGCGACCTGTTCCTCCCGATTTCACCCGTGTCGAATCTTTCCCTAGCATAGCGGTTTCATCTCTGCATTTGACTGAAAAGAAAGCGCTTCATGTCAGGTTTCGGTGAAAAAAGTCGTCAAAACTTGAAAAAAACAATTCGAAAAAGGGCTCAAAACCAAAACCAGTAATTGACGAATTGATCTGAGGTTGAAAATGGAAAAACATCTGCTAATCCTATATTGTTGAAAGTCCTACCCAACAACAAAAAGGAAGAAACAGATGCAGAATCAGTGTATCAAGGAAATGCTCGACATACCAGAGCTACAGATCCACCATATTTTGCCGATGAATGCAGATGAAATTCATATAGAGGTAACACCAGTAGCCCACAAGCAAGGCTGTCCGCTTTGTCAATCCGATGAATTTGTCATACGAAAGGAACCAATGATTCGCGTACGGTTAGACATCTTCCGGCGTTCAGAAAAAAGGTGTATCTCGTGTTACCTATTATTCGGTTGTATTGTTTCGTTATGTGATGTCGGTTTTGTCTGGATGTATGCGTTTGTCGGGTCTAAACAACGGTACATCCAACTACTTCGACAACGGGCGGCTGAGCAAGCTTTTGGTTCCACCGCTGCGCATAGCCCTTATGCAGCAAGCACCGGCCTGCACCGTGCAACGGATGCACAACGAAGCGGTCCCTGTGGAGAACGAGCGACTTTCCAAGCAAGCGTGGACACAAGCGAAGGAAAGCAGCGGCCTGGTCTTGGGGGTCGATGACTTTGCTATCAAGAAAGGGCATACCTACAATACAGGCATTCATGACCTCAAAAGGGGAGACGATGCTGGATCTTTTGTGCTGAAGGAAGTTGGAGGATTTTCGGACCTTATCATTGAAGCCTTGCAGGAGGTTCGTAAATCTGTACAAAGCACGCTTTCTCCACGAGCAAGAGCATTACTCAAAGCGAATCACCGATTGCTGAACCCTCAAACGGAATCTCTATCAGCAGAAAGCAAGAAAAAGCTGAATGAACTGCTGGGCTACTCTTCGCTCCTGCGCCTTTCGACTTATGAGCTGATTACGCAAGCACTGATTATGAGGTTGAGCTAAAATAGGTTTTTTTCCGATTCGTAAATATATATGGACACCAACTTATCATTTAGTTCAAAAATATGAGGTTTAACTCCATTTAATTCCATGATAAATACATTATTAGGATGAATATCCTCTGTATTTTTCTCTAGCATAAGTCCCTGATTTTCAAACGAAGTCATGATATCTTTTATCGTCAATAAGTTCTTTGAGCATGCTATGTTCCAAAAATTTCTTTCAGTTGTTCATCTAACCTAGCATCCTCCTCCACCACTCCCACAAAAATAATAAACGTTCACCCAATAGAGTGAACGCCTACTAATTACTTCAAATCTTAATTTCACTAAAAGTCTCTTATCTATTTTTGCAAAGAAAAGAATTTGCGGACTTGCTCATCCCTCAACCAAAGACCTCCCCAAACCAACACTGCAAGATAAACGGGAAACAGGATCGTAGAAAAAAGTGGGGCATCTAGACGAACCTGTGTCGCAATCACGCCGCCAAAATAACCGGTTAACACCACTGCACCTAAGATCGTTGTACGAGGTAAGGCATAAAGAATAGTAGAAAGAAGTCCAAGTATGCCCATCAAAAAAATATGATGTTCCTGGTAACCAAGTGATACGGTAGCATCAACAACAAACGCAGGTTTAAATAATTTCATGATACTGTCAAGCAGCATAAACAAAATGGCTATTCCGCTCATCACTCTTGCCGTCCATAGTCGGCCTTTAGAAATTGTTCTTGTCATCGTCCATCTCTCCTTTTAACTGACTCCAAATTGATTACAAAAACTATAGAAACACAAATGATGCTTACTTATTTCTTTTATCACACCTGTTGAATAAAGTTCAACAACCTTGCTAATTGAATTTGTCCTTCATGAATACGACGAGTGAATAATGCTGAAATCGACAAAGGAAGTAAATATTTATTATTTTTTTAATCTCATACGAAAATGTACCTTCTTTGTGATGCCAAACCACGCATAACTGCCCTTAGTTGAATGAATAAAAAGAGGAGCTACCGCGATGCAAGCTCCTCCATTATAGAAACCAATCGATTAAACTATATGCTTACATGAACTTACCGCCGATAGATGGCAATGACGTTTTACGCAGCACTTGCACCCCTGTCGCTAATGAGATCAGGAAACAGCTGCAGATGAGAAGCGAGAGTACAGACCATTCGAAGATGCTGCGGCCAAGATATGTCTGCCAACCAATTGCGATTAAACCGAGTAAATAGGTGATACCTGTTAAATGAGTCCATTTGCTGCGAGCATTTGCCGTAAATGAAGTGCGGTCAGACAGCCAAGCGACAACCGGTAAAGCTTGCAGCGCGTGGAAGCCAAGGCCATGTAGAACAATAATATTCCCGTGAACGCCTACGATTCGGCCGTTGTTGACTGAAATCCAAATACCAGCCATAAACGAGAGCATGACTGCGATCATTGCATATCGGATACCTACAACCAGCGCTGGGTGGCGCATGTACGCTTTTTTGCGGAAATATTGAATGGCTAAGAACAGGTAGCACAGAATCAAAAACAAAGCTACGAAAGCGAAAATATCACCGACCATCTCGTCAAAGGGCATACCACTCTTCACAAACCTTGGGTTGACGCCGCGAAAATTTTGCACGGTTTCCGCAAAGTAGGAATAAAGAGCCAGTAGGATATAAGACCATCGGAAGAAGGCTCTGCCTTTCACACCCATTGCAGAAAATGGAGCGAGCGCCGCCGTTGACAGCAGAAATATTCCCAGTGCCGCATTAAAAGAGACTGCGTTGGAGATATTCCCATCAGGCGATACAGGTCCCCCATACAACAATACCCACACTGCACATATCCCAGCAAGTAGAAAGCCGAGTAACCCGGTCAGTACTAACCATTTCTCTCCCTCAAAAAACTTTACGGACGACTTGTTTGTTTCACCCGTGCGCTTCATTCCTTCAATAACCATCATGTCTCCTCCTTTTGGTATCGTTCGACTTTGATGTATTTATTGTACAACTAAGGAGATGGAGCGAGATCTTGCTCAAGTCCAGAATTTGCCTAGACTTTAGTCGTAATTATTGCAATGCAGTAATGTATTAACTTCTCCGTTCCCAGTTACGTCCGCTCACCCGCTGTTCAACTGCTGCCATTACACAACCGTCAGTATTATTCGGAAACTGCTAAAGTCCCAACTTTTGGTGCCTTGACGTCAGCAGCTGTAGCTCAGCTTCAACGTTCCATCGAAAATCGTGCTGTAGCAAAGCTTATTACCGGAACTTCTTCCAATGTTATTCAACGGATGAAGAAAGAAAACTTGACGTTGACGGATAAAAATACGTTCGCGGGCATGGTTGAATGGGTGAATGCGAGGCCTAAACTTACGAAAGTGTTGGACATGGATTGAAGTATTTAAATCATTCATGGAAAAAATCAGACCGAGACTAACAACCCTCCTCTCGGTTTTAATGACGTCACTTTTTATGCAAAGTCGGTATCCGATTACTTCATACAAAATCCTGAAATACAAAGGGTTCGGCAAATGCCGAACCCTTTATGGTCGAAATAGGGAGACATCGCAGTCTTTCGACGATCCATACACGGAATAACCATATGTTATGACCTTCTTTGCCTCTCCTATCCAAAATAAAAGATGCTATTATTTCGCATCGTGAAATATAATACCCAAACTGTATCTTGTGCCTGCTGTAACTGTGTTTACACCGTGTCGAAGAGTCGTTTTATAATAGCCTCGCGTTCCCAAAACCGGGCGATGATTGGCTGGAAAAATCAGACCTTCTCCTTGTTTCAATGTGATGACATGGCCTCTACTTTGCGCCCTCGGACGTTGCTCCACCAATAGTAACTCCCCGCCTGTGAAATCTTCTTCTCTTTGATTAAGAGCGAATACGACCTGAAAGGGAAAGAATACTTTCCCATACAAATCCTGATGCAGACAATTGTATCCCCCCGCTTCATATTTCAGGATCAATGGGGTTGGCCGGTTCTGCCCCTCTTGATGGCATTGATCGAGGAACTCCGCTAATGTTACCGGATAAGAAGCATTGCGGCCCAATTGTTCTAGCCAGCGATTTGCTGTTATGGCAAGTTCCGGATACAATTCTTCGCGCAGCTGTTGAAGCAAAAATGGAAGGGGATTGTTGTAATATTTGTACTCCCCGATTCCAAAGCGGTACCGAGCCATGTCAATGGTCGTTCGAAAGTGTCCTTCTTCCTCGTAAGTGCTTATGATTTCCTTACATTCCGTATTGCATAACAAATCAGGTAGTTTGGCATAACCGTGCTCGTCCAGCGATTGCTGGATGAAATTCCAATCTAGATCAGCTAATCTTTGCGACAGATTCTCAAGCATGCTGTAAGCCTCCCTCTTTGCGCGCATCGTCACCTTCAAGTTCCAATAGCTTCTTTTTCATTTCCATGCTTCCGCGATAGCCGGTTAATGCCCCGAATGGTAATTTGTCGATGTTTATCCCTCTGCGAACAGTATAACCCCGAAAATAAGCTTTTGTACGCATTCTCGAATGTAACAGCAAGATAACGAAAATAATTTATAAGTATTCCTTTACAGGAATATTCCTGTTGTGGTATATTCAAAACAAGAAAACAAGAACAATACAATTTGGAGGATGATAATATGAATAACGCTCAGGAAACGAACAACACGCTCACGTCCATTGCAGGTCAAGAGCTCCGTATCACCCGTATCTTTCATGCGCCGCGGGAACTGGTTTTCAAGGCTTGGACAGATCCGGAGCATTTGCCGAAATGGTGGGGACCCAAGGGCTTTACGAATACCGTTCAAGAAATCGATATTAGACCAGGCGGTGTATGGCGTTACGTTATGCACGGTCCGGATGGCGTCGATTATGATAATAAAATCACCTACCACAAGATAGTAAGCCCAGAGCAGCTTGTATACTCCCATGGCGACGGTGATGAGGACGATCAATTTCAAGTGACGGTCACGTTTGCCGAGCAAGCTAATACGACGACAGAGCTCACCATGACGATGCGATTCAAATCAGCCGCTGAGCTTGAAAAAGTGGTCAAGGAATACGGGGCTATCGAAGGCGCTAAATCGACACTTAATCGTCTCGAGGAACAACTGGCCACTATGTAAAGACTAAAATCAACTTATAAATTGAAGGGAGTAATAAATTTATGAAAAAAACGAAAGTTATGTATTGGATTTTCACAGCTTTGTTGGTAGTCTTGATGGGCGTTGGTGCTATCCCGGATATCCTCTATGCACCGGAAGCGGTTGCCTTATTTGCTCATTTAGGCTATCCCTCTTACCTCCTGCCCTTTCTGGGTGTGGCCAAATTACTAGGTATTCTAGCGATACTGATTCCTGGCTTTCCGAGAATTAAGGAATGGGCTTACGCCGGGTTTACATTTGACCTTGTGGGTGCGATGTATTCAGGTATCGCGGTGGGCGATCCTGTCGGCGGATTGGCGGTTTTCATCATCGGATTTATTGTCATCGGCGGGTCTTATGTGTGTTATCATAGGAAACAAAGAGCTGCATCATTAAGTCAGCCACCCGGCTTAGCGGCATAAAAGAACTCCACTCCCTTGCCCGGTATATGTTGAAGGAAGGAGCGCATGAACATGGGCTTGATCACAACAACCTGGAGCGCACTAGCAGAGCCCAACCGATTGCACATCGTCGAACTCCTGCGGGGCGGTCCCCTCACCGTAGGGGAAATCGCCGAACGCCTCAGCCTCCAGCAGCCACAAGTTTCCAAACATCTCCGCGTCCTAAGCGACGCGGGGTTTGTTGAAGTACAGCCTAGCGCCAATCGGCGTATCTATAAGCTTCGAGCCCAGCCCTTCATTGAAATGAACACCTGGTTGGAATCTTACCGCCGCATGTGGGAGGAACGCTTCGATCGATTGGACGAATATTTAAACGAATTGCAGGGAAAGGGGAAGCAGTAGGGGTTCACCCCGTTCCCGCATAAAAAAAGACACCTTCTCAGGTGTCTTTTTTGCCTATTGAGGTTTCTTACTGGTTATACAGGAAACATGACTTTCCCTTACTTTACTTGCTCTTTTGTGCCCCAACTTTCAGCAAAACCGTTACTGCCTCTGGGTCATATTGCGTACTGAAGTCTACTCCCTCAAAACGAAAAATTTTTCATCAATGGCATGATAAAAGAGATTACTCCCATCCCTAGCTTAAAAAAGCTGCCCATGTTGCCCAAGAAACCTCCAGCTCCAGCAGTACCTGTTGCAGCACCACCTTTACCAAGGCCACCCAGTAATCCGCCAGAGCCTCCTCCAAAAAATCCCCCAGAACCCCCACCGCCAAGAAGGCCAAGCATGCTTGCTAATCCGCCTCCGCCAAGCAAGCCTCCTAAACCTCCTAAATTGGATATTTGTGCTTTGGCTTTGGCTTTACTTCGGGGGAGCTTCCGATTTCCTTTGAAGCCTTGAAGAATGACTTGGTCGCCTTGTATTTCGTTTAGAACTCCGTAATATAGAGAACCATTCTTGAGCACTACACCTACCGGTGTTCCTAAGATGTCTTTTACTTGCGAAGAGATAGAGGTTGATGATGCAGGAATGGCCTTTTGTCCTACTTTCACGCGTCCGTGTTTTTTTTTACGCTGCTGTAAAATTTTCATTCCCTGCTCACTCATCCTTTTAAATGAAATATATATTTATACGTTCGGTACATAGTGCTTGCTTGGACGTATGCCTCTGGGAGTCAACCGCCGAGCCAAAGCGCAAACTTATTGTAAGATGAATCACATGATTCTTAAAACATAACAAAACCTGTTCTGTACGGAATTATGGGATATCCAAAGACATAACTGTACGGAAAGCCAAGATACATTGGTGTAACCATAGGGTAGGGTGCATAAGAAAATCCGAGAATAGGGCCAAATAATTGCATTCCTGGATGTGGACTTTGATTGTTTATTTTGAGACCAGTTATTCCAGGTGGCCATACCGTTCCAATATTCCCAATTGCCTCAGGTCGCCCAAAATTCATTTCATTTTCAATGTTTACCATTAGCATTCACCCAACTTATATTACAGTCTGATGCTAGGGTATGCATTGTGGGGTCATTCAGTTCCGGTATAACTTGAAGTTGAAATGAGTATGAAATTGGGCTGTATTGAAAAGGTCATATATCCAATCACCTAATAACCACTGACATATGATAAAACTAGATTTTATCTTGAAGGAGGTAAAAGAGCAGGTGGAGAGAATATATCCGATTTGCGAGGCAACTGTAATGCCTTTCGTAGGAAGACCAATTTGCGCAGTCTTACATGATGGAACGCATTATTATGGGACTATTGAGGGAATTGATGGCGATCGATTGATTATTAACGGCTATCTTGGACAACGGGGTGAAGTTGGGACATACGCTTTGAATAATAATAAGTCCGTCAAAAAACAGTCCACCAAAAAAGCCAAGCAAGTAAAAACTTCAGCTTTTTTACCTGGTTACGGTTTTGAAAGATTCTTCTTTCCATTCGCAGCACTTGCGTTTTTGTTTGCCTTACCGTTTTTCGGGTTCCCGTTTTTCTATTAATTAAGTAAGTAAATTCTAAGCAAACAATAAAGACGGCGGCCATTATTGGCTCCCGTCTTTTATCGTTGGATTAAGAAGTATTAAATTGCAAAAGCTGATGTGATGATTACTAAAAGAATAAAAAGAACCAGGACAAATGCGCTTGAACGTCCATAACCTACTTCGCTCATGTTGACTCATTCCCTTCAGTCATTTTTCCCTACGGTATATTTATACGTTCAGTACATATCGCTTGCTTGTATATATGACACGGAGCAACCGCTGATTGTTTTGTTTCGGTACGGGGAAAAGACTTCGCAGCAGATCTCAGACCGACGAAAAAAAACGAACCATCCACTTTCCAATGTATTTATAGGTCTCATTCAACTATCGTTCCTCGTTAGTGCAATGAATCAGGGTTAACTCACCGATTGTTATCTGCGATAAATCATTCCGCATGGCAAATCCATCCCGCAAAAAGTCCAGTAGAATAAAACCGGGTTATATTCGTAAATCCGGATTCTGCCAATAGCCGCTCGATTTGATTTTCAGGAATGAAAGAAATTTTCATAATGCCTCTGTTTACCAACTCGTCCACTTTGGATAATTCGCGGCCGGCATCCAACCAAAAACTTTTCCATACGTTTAATCTGGCTTGAAGCTCGGCATCATCGGGGTCTCCGTACGCGCTAACGAGTACGAATGGAGCTCCCGGTTTCATATTATCCTTGATGGTTCCGAGCAGCTTCAACTTCTCTTGGTCATCGTCAATGAAGTGAAGAACCAAGATACAACTTGCAGCATCGAACCTCGAGTCTGGAAACGGCAGGTCGTCAATCGTTCCCTGGATGAGTTTGACGCGGCTTTCCAAGCCTAGTTGAACTGTTTTATTTTTAGCAATCTTAAGCATCTCTTCAGAAGTGTCGACTCCCGTGAACGTCCATTTCGGGTTAGACGGTCCCCATGCGGAAAGTTCATTTCCGCCTAATTGTGCTCGATAGTAAGATTGAACCATCGCGAATAACGTATCATATGTGGGAATCGAGATTCGAGTATTTTTCTCGTATGCAAGAGCCATTTCGGAATTGAATGTAAATAAAGTCACCCTGATTTCCCCTTACGCTTTTCAATATTATATTAGAGATATAATAGATTTATTATATCGTTAATGACTTCAAAAAAAGAACGGATCATCACTCCGTCTTAATTAATTTCGCCAAATCCGCTATTTTCTTGTTCTCCAGATACTGCTCCATCTGTCGCTCGGCGTCGATCACAACCTGCTGGATCAGACATTCGTTTCCGTGATCCAGGCTGCATTCGAACAAGGATGCGGTCCCTTCGATCGCATGGATGATATCCAGAAAGGAGATATCTTCCTGCTTCCGTCTGAGGCGGTACCCACCGTTTGCGCCGGGTGCGGACTGAATCAAACCGGCCTTAACAAGCTTGGTCATCATCTTGGACAGATAGGTCTGCGAAACGCCCAGCTTCTCAGCAAGTAATTGAATGCCAACAGGCTTATCGGGCGCCGCTGTTACCAGATAGAGCATCACATGAAGCGCATAGTCGGTCGCCTGAGAATATTTCATTTCATTCAGCACCTCCATTAACGACTTTACGAATCCATATTAACTCCAATGTATCTAAAAGGCAAGCATTTAATCCGAGTCAGTACCGCAAGCGTACAGTCTATTCCCGGTCGATGTATCGATTGCGCTAATCGAGCAGTTGAACCGCCGTTTAGTGTACCTGCTTCGCTCTACCCCCTGAGGCCGATTTCTCCCGCACCTACCGGCACCCAGAAAACGGCATTTAGACGCTGGACGCGCCCTTTCGTTTTTTTCGTGGCACAATCTTCACCATATCGCGCAAATCACGAAACTTCGTGAGCGGCAGAACTGGTAGTAGGATATCAGAAACGGACGAGGTGACTCGGTTGGTTCCCTCCAGTTTTTCGAGAAATCTTTCGTTAATTCACCAGAAATGGAGAAACATTCTCCATTTCTGGTGATGATAAAAAAAGTATTTGACCCCCAAGAGATCAAATACTTTAATAGTTGTAAAAATGGTTAGTTTCCTATAGGCTTACCGTCTTTAAATTGCCCTTCAAACGTAATCTTCCCATAGTAATCCATCAGCTTGCCGGTTCCTTCCGGCACACCGTTTATCATCATTCCTTCATAGATTTGTCTATCCGAGTGGGGCTAAAGGTGCCAATGATTTATCCAATTCTGGGAATTCAGGTCTATTTATAGCAACTGGCACAGGTGAAGGAGGGGGATCTGGTTTGAAGTTCGTTGGTCCGTCCACAGATTTTTTAATCTGTAGCGGCATCGCCTTCATGGTTACCCCATCAAGCCAAATGAGCGTGTCGCCAATAAATGCAATTGGCAACGCGGGTATCAATTGCTCCCCGGACTGTGTCAATTGCATGGTCGTACCGTCGTCTATTCGAGCTCCCATAAGTTGATGAATGCCATTCTTGTCTTCATTCACCCACGCAACATAATTATCGCCTACCGCTGATTGGGCATAAACGCACGTACTGTTGTTAAACGGTGTTAAGTACTGAATTTTGGGCGAAGTCCCACCTAGCTGCAATAACGCTAATTGTCTTCCTTTATCCGTTTTTGATACATAATATAGAGCTGTATTCCCTTTAAACTCAACAAAACTATTGAAAGTATAGCCCCCTGGAGGAGCGGTCTCTAGCTTTATAACGCCCGACTTAAGATCATACAGATTTAATTTTCCTCCAGATTTAAAAAGCACATTGCCGTTGTCAACAATTGGTTCTTTACCTGACCCAATAGTCGATATGGTACCCGTAGCCCATTCATAGGCGAATAGGCTGCCTCCCGTTTCCCAAACGATAAACTCGCCAACAGTGCTTGGAGCTGAGAGTGGTCCAGGTGTGTCTGTAAGCTTTTTCTCGTCTCCTGTACTCAGATCATAGGCATAAACATTGAAATCGAATTGGGAATCGGCTTTTTCCAGCCACACTACAAGTGTACCGCCGATGGAAGCACTTCTCTTATGCTCTGGTATGGTTGTGATTTGCTGCTTTTCACCAGTAACAATGTGCTGTACTGTGATTTGGTTATTGTCCAGCCAAACCATATTTTGTCCTGAGATTGTGGTTTCCCCTGAGTATCTTGTTGGGAAAATCGTTTCCTCTGCGAATGCTCTAGGAATGTAGGAATTCCCGAACAGACACCCTGTAGCAATAGCTAGAGACATGATTAAGTAAAGATGTTTTCTAAACGTTGTTTTAACCATAGGTATGTTCAGTCCTCCGTAATGAAATAAATACAACAAGTTCCCCTAGATAATCCAATAGTTCTTCTGATATCGACATAGGACTTTTGTTATATTTATGCAAAGGAAAAGAACGCGCCAAAACCTAACATCTAAATCTTAATACCATCTCAAGGCGACAGGCAGACATTGGATAAACAAAACAATGCTCTTCAAGCGTTTCATCATCGTATTCACCCTTCCAAAAAGACAGAAAACGCCTATCCGTGTAGGATAGGCGCCATTGCCTTAAGTATTAGCTGCACATTGTTGTGCGGTTAATTGAATTATACGTCCAGTCAGTTCTTATGTCAACTATAGTGACATGAAATAATACTGCCACGTACTTAACGCGTGTTGAGTGTTCAGTTCAATAAAAGCAGCGGCAGTCTAGGATAGCCTAATACGAATAGCCCTTTCTTGAACGCGGTCAAGCATAAAATCCCAGCGCCATTTTTTTTCATCCACAGCAGCACTAACATTATCCAATACTTCTCTAATGGTCCGCATATCACATATGGCAACGGAACGTCGGGATTAGAGAGAACAAAATCCAAGGCTATCTGATGGGGATTGCTCGTCTCAAGTGACTCCGGCTCTACGCGCTTCATAAAACGATAAAGGTATTGGTTCGTCAGTGCCGTATCGATGCAATTAATTCCCCTGTCCAAAGCTGTATGGAATGAATCGATAACCACGTCACGACTTTTCTTTGCTTCATAAGGTTGCCCGACGAACACTGAAAAAGAAAAAGGAATCAAGCCAAGAACAAACAATAGAATACTATCGCCGAGATTAAATAAATAGCCACCAAGCCGCTATGCGCCATCACATGTCTAAAAATGACATCAACACCAGCTTGTTCGCATGCTTTTCCAATTTTTGAATACATTTAAGTATTCGATAAACAGGAGGACACTAGTCATGTCACAACACGGGCAATCGTTCATGAGAGGTACGCTGGTCTTGTCTGTCGCTGCTTTCATCAACCGTATTCTCGGTTTTATCAGCGGCATGTATATCGCTCGCGTACTGGGCGCAGAGGGGATCGGCATCTTGATGATGGCGCATCCGCTCGTCCCGCTCGTCATTACGATTACGGAGCTTGGATTGCCGGTGGCAATTTCAAAGTTGGTCGCAGAGGCCCACGCTCGCGGCGAACGGATGAAAGTGAGGCGCATCCTGCATGTCTCGCTCGCTGTCACGGGCGTCTTGAGCGTAGCTCTTACGACCATATCGTTACTTGGATCTGAGTGGATTGCATCCATTCTGCTAAGCGACCAACGCGCTTATTACGCGATGCTGGCGATTACGCCGATCGCGCCGATCGTTGCTGTCTCCGCTGTATTAAAGGGATATTTCCGCGGCATGCAGCAGATGAAGACCATTGCCGCTTCCGATGTGCTGGAGCATACGGTGCAAATCGCCTGTGTACTTGCGCTGGTCCACCTATTGCTGCCTTACGGCGTCGCTTATGCGGCTGCCGGAGCAATGGCCGCCTCTGTTGTCAGCGAAGTGATCAGCCTCCTATTCCTGGTGACATGCTACAAGCTATACGGTGAATCGAGGATGCCGGGCGAGACTTGGGCAAGTCACCTGAAACAAGGAAGAAGCACACTCGGCGAGCTGCTGCAGATCGGACTGCCGACGACCGGGCACGGTGTCATTCATTCGTTATACAGCACCTTCCAACCGCTTCTTATTACAACCAGCCTGGCGCTGGCCGGCATCGGCCCGGCGTTAGCCACGAAGCAATTCGGCCTGCTGGCCGGCTATGCGTTTCCGATGCTGTTCATGCCAAGTTTTATCACGCAGTCCTTGTCCACCGCTCTCATTCCTGCGATTGGCGAAGCAGCAGCGAACAAGAACAGTCTGCTCATACATGAGCGGATGAATCAGGCTATGAACTTGGGACTCCTAATCGGCGCGCCGGCGACCGTTATCCTGTACGAGTGGGCAACTCCATTAACGACACTTGTCTATAATGCCCCGGAAGCAGGATTGCTTTTGAAAATATTGGCGCCGATGTTTTTCCTGCATTATTTCGACGCTCCGCTTCATGCGATTCTACTCGGGCTCGGTCGCGCTAAAGCTACGCTGTGGAATTACGTAATAGCCACCGTATTCAAGGTTATCTCGATCTTCGTGTTCGGCAGTCAATTTGGTATTATTGGCGTTGCGTACGGCATCGGTATCGGCATTGTGATACAAACACTGCTGAACTTCTTTTCCATCTCAAGCTCGATCGGATTTTATTGGAGTATTCGTCCTTATGTCAAGGTTGGAATCTGCATGATGCTGATGGCGATATGCGGACACTGGACCTATAACTATGTTGCCAGCCATGGTATGCCGCAGTTATGGTGCGTAATCACTTCAATCGTCTGTTCCTTGTTACTCTATTTCGCCGCACTCGTATTGACGGGTACGTTGAATTGGAAAAGTACGCGCCACCGATTTTCGATTCCATGGTAAATTTACTTGAAAAAGAAAAAGCAGCCACGATCGGCTGCTTTTTCGCTGCTGGCTTATAGCGTAATGTTCTTTTTCCATGTTAATTCATTGCCTTGCTCATTACCACTGAATAATTATCCCTTCTGAATTGAACCTAACGGTTAGACTGCCAAGTGAATCGCCGGCAGATGGGTTCATGAGTTAGGGCCGGAATTAGACAAGCGAATTCGTCCCTATTTAAAGCAGACAAACGATTTCTTCCGGACTGATGAAACCTATATTAAAGTCATAGGACAGTCACCGAAGGGCTACCACGTGGTAGCCCTTCGGTTTCACTCAGTTCATAAGAACTCCTCTTCCATAATAGTAACAATCTATATTTAATATAATAGTTACAAATCACACTTTATCATGAACCGCTATGGCCGTCAAGTCACTAGCTAAGTAATAATTTGGGTGTTACAATAGAGACATTCCACATTAAAACAAGGGAGTTGAGGAGCGATGTTATGGGACGATTTTCTGAAAAGCGACTATCACGACTGGAGAGGCAGCGGTCATTCCGAAGACCGACTGGACAAGCCAGGATGGTTGGAACAATTGCTGGCTATCCACAACCTTCCCTATTCGGGCGCTCCGTCCGCGGAAGAATTGGATGATCTGAAACGGTTGAGGGGGCACATGCTTCGTATCGTTCAAAAGTTGACGGCGAGCGAGTCCGCGGACCCCGCCGATCTCGAGGGGCTGAACCGGGCGCTGTCGGGCGGACCGATAATTCTGCGCATCGCGGAATCGGATTCGGGTTATCGCATGGAATCCACCCCTTTACGAGCAGGCTGGTTCCGCATCGGAGCGGAGGTGGCCGCTTCCTTCGGCCGCATACTCGCGGAGGGCGAGCCCTCCCGCTTGCGCATTTGCGGAAATCCGGATTGCCTGGTGGTTTACTACGACGAAACCCGGAACCGTTCCAAACGGTTCTGCGACGATAAAGTTTGCGGCAACCTAATGAAGGTCCGGCGGTTCCGTGCACGCCAAAAAGCCGCCAAAACCGGCGGCTCCTCAATACACGGCGTATCCGAAACCTGATTCCCCAAGACAACCGTTTCGGCTTTGTTCGAAATGGTACAAAGAAGATAACACTCATTTCGGAGAATCAGATTATTAGATGTAAAGAAAAAATAACTGCTGATAGCGGCAGCACCAAGTTGAGCCTGCCAAATGTCACCTGTTTCTTTTGCATGAAGAGATGATCGCTAACCCGTCCCTCAAAATGGATTGATTCAACATAATATCCATCCCCACTATTTTACAAATTCTACTTCGTTTATTTACACAAATATTTCGCGAGATCATTTCAACTATCTACCAGTTAGCGTAAGGAAGGACTGCCAATCGGCAGCCCCTTCGTAAATATATCGTGATAAATTTTTGGTTTTATATCCATGTCCTGATTACAAATTGCCTTTATTAAATTAATATATTTGACTTCAGAACTTTACATCGAAGTGTATCTATGCCGAATACACCAAATATGAAGAACATTACTGATGAGACGAACCGTTGCGTTCTCCTGCCCGTCCCTCAATGAGGCCGCCGCTCCACATACAAGGTAATCTTTAGCAGCGGTACTCATCTATTAATTAATATCTAGTACATTTATCTTAATTGCGTTACAATTTGTAAAAAGAACACGGAGGTTTTTTCATTGCGCAGATATAATTTTATTCGACCCTTATTGATTATTGCTGTTGCCTATTTAGTTAACAACATCGTAGCTAATGTATGCCTAATGTTGGGGGCAACTAAAGAAGCTGCAAGTAATATCGGCTTTGCAGTAATGTTGATTGCAGTCATTATAACCTTTATAAGGCTTAACAAAAACAAGCGCAAATCTTAACCGAGCACAAAGATAAATAACTAAAAACTACCCAAAGTCGAATAGACTAGGGACAGTTTATCATATCCTAATATTTACTTACCGGCTGGGACTCTACTATCGGTTACGACTTCAAGATTTCTCTTGCATTTTGATGTTTTTACGACTTAAGTGTACGGTGTTTTGTAAAACATTGTATTTATATGCCCAAAGTAAACCCAATTTTTCCCTCAAATTTTTCCTCATGGTTTTCCCTCGTTTCATTAGCTGTGAATCTTGTTAAGAATATACCATTTTATTGCGCTAACCTCCTTTAGGCAGAATAGCCAAGAAAAAATGCTGACTGTTCACTCAGTCAGCATTTTGCAATATTCATCTCGTACCACTGCTCTTGTTTCTCGATAGCACCAATTTTGCTTCATTCCTTTATGTTATATGTTCATGTCCTCTTACAGATGATGATGAGGCTGCTATTGAGCTATTGTTTTTCGTTGGTTCAATTAGTAATAGAAGGACATCCATCTAACGTATGAACTGATTTTATTTACGCTTCTATCCCTGATTGCCCTCGACGGCAATCAGTAGCACCGCGGCGGCAAGGCCCAAGCGGCGATCAAGCTTGTCGTTGTGGTCCGCGGAGAAATCGAGGTTTAATTTTTGGACGAACGGGTTGAAATTTTGTTTGAACTCTGCGACCTTGGTCCCGTTCATCTCTACAATGTAATGCTGAGGAATCAAATTCGTCAGGAATCTTCGCAAAAGAGCAAGCAGCGCGTTATCTTCCTTAATCAATCCGATCTCCGAATCACTTGGGCTCAAAAGCGCCCATTCATCCTTGAAGATCGACTTCATCCCTTTGCGTCGCAAAGAGCCTATCTTGTGCCCGGTTTCGACATCAACTACATCGAAGATTGCGGAAAAATCAATGATGTTTCGCGCTTGAATGCTTATTAACTCATCTTGCATTGTTTCATCCCCGTATAGTCGGATGTCTTCCTTCAGCTTGAAGGCTTTCATCTTTGAGAACAGAATTGCCTTTTCATCAATGTCGAAAATATCGATTTTAGCGCCAACTAGAGAAAGGATCTGTTTTCTAACCACGAATTTTTGATGATTAAATTTCGGATTCAAGTCTTCGCCCCCTGCATTCTAGACTCAACTGAGTCTTGATTCAATGAATTCGACAGAACAGGGAAGATTCCCTTTTGTATCCTTTACATCGAATTTCATTTCATTCACCTATTCTTTTAGATATAACATTAGTTTCCAGATCACATTGTTGTATTCGCGAAATAAGTGAACTTTCCTGTCCGCTAGCGTTTTACTATCGTTCTGCGTTAGCGTAATGACGTAGTTTCCTCAGTGCTACGGTTCTTCGTGCTGTCTGTAACGGCAAGTTTTACGAGATAAGCCCCAATCCCTCATCAAGTCCCAACATTATGTTCATACATTGAATTGCTGCTCCCGATGAACCCTTCCCGAGGTTGTCCAGTCTGCATGCGACAAGAACTTGATCGTCATTCCTAGGACAAAAATCTCAGAATAATTGGTTCCGTTGCATAGTGTAGGATCAAGAGCATATTGGGAAATTCCCTTAGTACCATCAAGCGGGATGACTCTTACGTACGTTTCTCCTTGATAATAATTTGTGAGGGCAGCATGAATTTCCTGAAGGCTAGGTTGATTTTTAAGCAGACGAGTAACCAAAGGAACCGTCACAATCATACCATTGTAAAAATTCAACTGCTGTGGCGGCAATCTGCTTCTTGGATCCCTGAACTAACGTTCGCCGTTATCTGAATATCATTTTAGAGAAAATGTTATATGAGCGTTTTGGTCATTATAAAATCTATTTGTTCTTCATCACCCATATAGAAAGAGTGGGCTCCTGTTTGAACAAAGTCCAATTTTTTATAAAAGGTGATTGCGCTCTCATTTTTTTCCCAAACCCCTAGCCAGATCTTCTCTTTATTCCGTTCTATCGCTATTTCTATAGCTTTATTTATTAGATATTTACCAAGCCCCTGTTTATGAAGTTTTTTCCTTATATAAATCCTCTCGACTTCAAGCGAATCTTTGCCCATTATTTCAGTTTGACCATCAGTGGTGTTTAGCTTTAAATACCCGGCAATTTCCTCATTAGAATAAATAAAATAGAATTCCGAAGAGATATTTGATAATTCTTTTTCTAATTGTTTTAAGTTAAATGCTTTTTCCAAGTAGGCTTTCATATTTTCAGCTGAATTTTGATTCTTAAATGTCTCATTAAATGTCTCAACACTAATTTCTTGAAGTAATTCTAGATCTTCAAATGTGCACTTTTTTATATTTATAGTCATTTTATTTGTCCTCCTTTTACTAAATCAATAATTTCTCTTGTTTCCCTTTTTTACAAACTCCCAGTCTTTTTCTACATTTTTTCTGACTCTTTGCAGCAGGTTAAAAATCGTTTCTACTTCACTTTCGGAGAATCCAGATAGTGCGACCATATTGGAATAATCGTTTTCCCTTTTTATAAAAGGGTAAACAATCTTCCCTTTCTCTGTAGGAAATAGTTTTTTAATTTTTTGGTTATATGGATCTTCATTCTTTTCAATAAATCCATTAATCTCCAGTTTCTTTATAGCACGAGCTGCTGTTGTTCGGTCTATCTTTATCATTTCAGCTAACTTTTCTTGAATAATTCCTGGATTTTCACATATTCGCACGAGGTACAAGTACTGTCCTTTTGTAAGGTCATATTTTTTAAATTCTATATTACTTATAGAATCCAATGCCCTAGCAATCATTCCAACCTCACGTAGAATTTCCTTCATAATTGCAACTCCACTACTATTGTATTTTTCAAATGTCGTAAAAAAATAGTACATCATTTTTGTTGTATTTACAACAAAAATTCCTGCGCCCTTTTCCATACTAAGCTGCCCGTTAGCTCAATCAGCAGGCCGCGGCGCCGATTACGTTTATCCTCCACATCCACTCGCAGCGATCCGTCGGGAAAGTGATAAAGTTCTTGTCAATTGTCCATGACAAGAACTTTATCCCATAAAACAAGAAAGCCGCGATTTACGCGGCACTTAATGAGATAATGTTCTTGCCACCCATAGTTCTTCTTGTCGGAGGACAAGAACATATATCCTCAAAAGACAAGAACTCACTTATATCCTTTGCCTTGGGTGGCGATATGATCTGCCGTTCGAATGGCCAGCGCAACTGTGGTCAACGTTGGATTTCCAGACCCGATGAATGGTAAAACACTGTTGTCGGCCACATAGAGTCCTGAAATACCGTGAACTTGACCGTACAGATCCGTGACTGAGGTCGAAGGATCCTCTCCCATACGGCATGTACCCGAAGTGTGATGCAAATCTCCGGTAGGTACAAGGCAGATTTCACCCAAGGTGATCTCGGCAACGGAAGAAATCCGCTTTACAGATGCTACCATCTTTTGAATTTCGGCTAGTTCTGCTTCATTAAAAGAAAAGTGTACTTCTATTTCCGGTACTCCGTATTCATCTTTTCTGTCAAGGTTTAGTACGACCCTGTTTTCATACCGAGGATAAATCCTACCAAAACATTGGAGAAGAATGTCTAGCTCCTCCAAGAACGGTTTTTCTTGAGATGATGGATACCAATCATAACCGTTAGGTCCCGTCAAACGGATTTGATAGGGCCTATCCGGTGTTCCAAAAATTAAAATTCCGAGAGTTCCCGGAATATCTGTGAAATCACTACGACTCACTTTTCCTGGTGCCAGCATAAAAACTTGATTTGTCAAATAATGGCCGACCGCTCCTCCCTGGATGCCCGAATGAAGCAGCAAACGCGGAGTTTCATACGTACTCGCCGACAATACGATCGTTTTTGCTTTAAGAATATAAGAACTCATATCCGGAGACATGACCTTAACGCCGGCTGCTTTCCCCTGATCGACCAGCACTTGAACGGCACGGGCGTTTATAGCTAAATCGAAAGGTCTAAGAAATAAAGCTTTAGCAAGAAGAGAAAAAGAACTGAAAAAAACATCCGCATGAACTTCCCCGAACTTGGTTGGATGAATATCGGCGGCTATCGGCAGATATTTCGATTCTGGAAAACCGCCTTGCTGCAGACGATTCAGTAATATCTCCGTTAACGTAGACCCTCTGGCATATTCGTCGGTGACATTCATGACCCGCTCGGCAATGTTATAATAGGTATCCATTTCATGGATCGGGATCGGCCAATCCGGAAGCAGAGGCAAATTCAAACGAGAAGCAACTACATCCCAGAATACCGTCCTTCCCCCAAGGCAAATAACCTCTCTTGCCCCTATAAACTCCGGATAGGAGCCCTGCAATGGTTTTGAGATGTATCGGTAATATTGTTCAAGACGTTTCCGATTCATCATCGGAATGTTGCGGCCATGCGTTGGCATGACAATATTTCCTCTTTCAATAATGCCAATCCGCTTACCATTATTCCGCCATTGTTCGCACAATCTCCAGAGCATGGTTCCTCCTCCGGCACCTGTACCTACAATCAGAACATCATATTCGTTATCCGCCATGGTTTCCAATGAAGTCAAAGGAATCCAATTTTCGATATATTCCGGTGGTATGTGACAAGTCGGAGGAATCGTGACCGGACTTATGTCCGATTCGGAGAAGACAGGAAGATTTACCAATTTACCTGCGATGTTCTGATCAGGGTTTTCGATGGATGGATTAAGTGATAGGAGTTCATCAATCGATACACGCTTTTGATCTGCGATGATTCGAAGCGTATCGTTGTTACGAGCAACCCATATTTTCAATACCATGACTCCTTATTCACTCCTTTACATCTGAAGCCTACGCCTAATTTAGTTTATGTAAGGGATACTGGGAATAAGTCCGAGATAGGTCTCAAATAAAGCTGCTCGCAGGAATTGTAGCTGTTTTTACAAATATCAGATCGTTAGGGTGTTTAATTGTTAGCGAAAACCCCCATTAGCGTAATCATCTGATGGTGCAGCGAATGAAGCATTGGCGTCTAATGCGAAGAGCAAGATGTTGATTGATTGTAGCCGGCTCGGCCGTCTGAGCGAACGCTTAGTCAAGCACCTTCTCGCGCCCATTCCCTTCTGTAGAGTAATTCGGTCAAAATACTTCCCAACTACGGAAAACAATACATGTTCTTGTCCTGATTCGGCAAACGATAAATCTTCTTGTCATTCGACACGACGAGAACATACTAAGTCGAACAGCTGCTGGTGCGAGCCAGCAGCTGTTTCATCATTTATTCAGCTAACGTTCTGCGTTAGTTTAATCAATTTAAGCGCTTTAGACGCTCTTGGAAATAAGGATTTGTAAGCCAGTTGATCTTCTATTAACGCCTCGGTGCAATTTATGTTTATAAGGATTGTTTAAAAGGATCGGTTAATACATCCCCTTTAAGATCCATATACATAGTCCCTTTTCCATCGGTAAACGACCAAACTAACTGATTATTTATTTCGAATAAATGTAAATTTTCTTTCATTATATCCCCGTGTCTTTCCTCTTTCACTCGGGTAAGAATACTTTCGTAGGAAACTGGCAACTTCGTGGTATCCACTTTTTCAGCAGAACGAAATACAACAGCATATTGCGCCCCTTTCTCATCTTTAGCCAAACAAATAAACGGTTTTGTGAAATAAGGAAGCGCAGCAACCTCTGTCAGGTTCAATCTTACAAGTTGCTGTTGATAACCTTCTTCAATATAGATTTTGTCTCCAGTTACAGCGCCTATATCCTTACATGCAGTAGCAAAGAGGAGTAAAGTAAGAATGAATTCGTTGGTCAACTTAATCACTTTTCTAATCCGCATTATTTCGAATATCTCAATGATACAAGGTAATTGATCCCGATTTTCTTTGCCCGATTAACTGGTATTTGCCTGCGTTTGTATTCTTCAAAACCTAATTTATAATAGAGTTTCATGGCTGGAATATTGGTATCGGCGACTTCCTCAATCAAATGAACCTCATATGGTGTATGCTCAAGGATATGACGAATCATTTGCGAAGCAACGCCTTGCCCCCTGAATTCGGCGGCCGTCCCTACAAATTCAATGGAGCCTACACTAGATGAAGGATGAACGGTGGTAGTTTCAAATTCTTTTTTCAAGAAAATACCGGCCATTGTGCCTCTATAAAAGCCTAAATGTTTGCGAAGTTCCTTTTTATCCAGTTTAACCGAAAGTGAAGTTCCATCTGTACAAGCAGCCATTCCGACCACTTGCCCCTTGTATAAAGCCACATAAAATTGGTCCAAAACGAATATATGGGCGAACGCTGCAGCAATCCTTTTCGGATCCTTAGAGAAAAACCCAAGCCACTGTGTGAATCCCTCTGCGAATATTTCAGATATTCCTCGCCTTACATCAAATTCAACTTGATCGGCTCTAACCACGTTAATCAAGACATGGTCACTTCCTTTCCTTCAATAGAAATGCGGTGAGGATAGATGGTGAGGGCATGGTAAAGTTGCTCTTTAGTAATACTTTCATCTGAGCCAAACCCTGAATCGATGCATAGAAAAGGGCAGTCATTTCCTGCGCATCACCCGAGTAAAATTCCCCAAGCTGCTGACCCTTGCGAATGAGCTGTGCGGTAGAATCAAGCAGCCTGGCATTTACCTGGAGGATCTCTTCATAATGTTTTGAGGCTGTTGCAGCTCCAGCTAATAGCGATTGATTAATTAGGATCAGTAGATGGGCTAGTTCCTCCCCATTGATCATGTCAATGTAGACTTCATCGACAAACTGTGCCATTAACTCTTTAGGGGATTGATCGGATTCAAAGAAAGTAATATTACGTTTCAACCCTTCAACCGCGTAGGAAACCAATTCGTTAAATAACTGATCCTTCGTTTTGTAATGACGATACAGCAGCCCAATACTGATGCCAGCTGTATCTGCGATATCTTGAACATTCGTCGAGCCGAAACCTTGATGAACAAATAACTGCATCGCAGTTGAATGGATTTTTTCCCTAGTGGCATTCCGCATTTCTTCATACTGTTCCTTGCTACGCGGCAAACAATTCGCTCCTTTTAATGAATGAATTTTTACTCATTATATAATATTGAGAGTGGAATTAGAACATTCAACTCCAGTTAGCGAAATCTGCCCGTTAGCAGAGTGAAGGGCTACCACGCGGTACCACGCGGTAGCCCTTCACAGTTTAACTAATGTTCTCCGAGGGAGCTCAATGGGTGAACCTGTTTCCATCCGTGTTTCTTTCCAATGTACATCAGATGTTCAGCTAAACTCAGCAAGTTCTCTCGCTCACATACTTGCTCTGCTAAGTCCAGCCAAGCTTCTACCACTTCAGGTGATTGACTAAGCAGTTCTGGCTCACGCAAATATAAAAAGCTTTCACAATTAAGTAAATGGAGTTTATCCAATTCAAACTGTTGGAAAAAGGGAAGCACATCGCTAGGACGTATAAAGAAATTATCTGAGAACCCGTGACCTGAAAAATTCTCATCGTTTACTATGGTATTTAGCTGTAATCTCCTCTCTTCATTTAAGATCATACCTGGATTACCGATCAGATAATCCCACACGAAAGAATAAGAAGAAACAAAGGCTACGAAAATCATTCCGTTAGGTTTTAATTTTTTTAAGCATTCATTAATCGTAATGACCCTGTCGTGTTCTTCTTTCAGATGATACATCGGTCCCATGCAAAGGACATGATCAAACTGTCCATCTTGGATCTCCGATAAATCACGACAATCAACGCGCAGACCGCTCAGCGGAAGGTTAAGCTCATTTGCCTTTTTCAGTGCAAAATCTACGTTATTCTGGGAAAGATCCGCTAATGTAACATGACAGCCGCGCTGCGATAGGTATAATGAATACTTTCCAGGTCCACCACCAATGTCTAATACACGGTCATACGGCTTAATGTAACGGTTTATGTAGCGTTTGGTAAGCTCAAATTCCACTTTATGCCGATCAAGTCTCCGCCACTCATAGTTTACGGTTTCATCATAAAATTTTCTTACATTCTCCAAAGTGTCCATATACACCCTCCTAAAAATAAAGCAATTATTTGATCGTTGACTTTCTTAATACAATAAAAAAATCCCACCCCCAAGACATTTGTCTCAGGGACGAGATTGTGTATTCCTCGTGGTACCACCCAGGTTCGCAAATAGATTACCCTATAAGCCTCTTCAAGTACGGCAATACATAAGAATGCTTATACTCTAGCTCTGTAACAGGAGCTCCTGTCACACCATCCCCTAAGTTTGGTTCCGATGTGCTGCTCAGAGGCTTTCTTCGATAAAGAACTCTTGCTCCATTTCAGCTATCGGAGCTCTCTGTGAAAGAATTCAATTATTTACTTCCCTCTTCATCGCTTTTCAAATATTGGAATTATGTTAACAAGTATTCACACTTCTGTAAACATGTTTTCTGAAAAATCAAAAAACATCTAATACTACTGACCGTTACTTGAATGAACAAAGAAGAGTTACCACGAGGCAAGCTCCTGTACTATCGTTACATTTTCTGTAATTCTTGCTCCGACAAATCTTTTCTAAATGTGCCAGAATAATCGTCAGACCAAACTCTTACCGAATCATTTACGTATTCCAAAGTAGGGAATGGATCATGACCAAGCCATACATCCTTTTTGCTTAGGACCGCTTCAAGCACGTCTCTCCAAAACTCAACCCACAACAACAACTCGGAAGTATTACTTTATTTTTATCCTCAAAGGCTATGCCACCACTTATTGCAATTTCATCGATGGTTATGAGTTCATTTAATACCTCAGCAGGCTCTCTATCCACATCTATGTTGTTATACCCGCAAGCCAACGTCAAAAACAGGGCGGCATCTTCCGACGTAGAAAATCTGGAAAGAGAAGTGGTTTCCCTGTATTCAACTTTTGATAACCAAGAGGGCTGCTCAAAATATGGATCTTGTATTACAGCACTAACTTTTCCCATGATTTTAACTCCTCATGATTGAATGTCTAAATACAGATTACCGTATTTTTGCTTTAACCCATTACACTAATCTGCCCAGTTAGCTGAGAAGGCTACCGTTCCATTGCTGTCTGCAACCTTCTCGTGAGTTTTATTGAGCTATCGTTCCTCGCTTAATCATATTGTCATATGCCATCTTAAAATGAGCCGCTCCCACAGGCAATCAAATTCCATTCTGATAAAACAGGAACGGAGCCCCGCTCAGTGCCTGAAGGTGTAATAGCGCAAATTTGACCCAGCTTATTCCCCGTACTAACGGAAACAACTGCCGATACATTCAAGCGCTCACCGTTGACTTTAAAAGTTAGGTCTGCGTGTACGGAACAGACGCATCCATCATCATAATCAGCTCTAATGTTGTCGTAATTCAGCAACCGGAAACCTTCTTCCTCATGGAGTTTTCGCATTTTTTCGAGATCGATAGGGCTTCCATACAACTCTGCAGCCTTACCAAAATCTTTCGACTGTACGGCCTTCAAAAACGCGGCGGTATTCTTTTCTACTTTTATTTTTTGTAGTAAGACGATCCCTTGGTGTACTAACAAAAAAACAATCCATCTATGTGAAATCAAATTCCTACTTTAAATTGCTCTTTATGATAGTAACGTTTGAAGTAATCTGCTCGTTAGCGGAATAGGCCACCGAATTTATCACCGGCAGCCTGCCAGATCTTGTTTGAAGCTATCGTTCTGTATTAGTTTAGTTGAAAAATAGGGTAAATGTACATTGCACAAAGAGTAATAATTTCATCCAATAAAGAATGAACTACTTACTATTTAAGGTGGTGCAATGTATGGCTCGTATAGTTTATTCATCTTGTGTAATTGAAAATGATAAGGGCTTCAACCCGTTCCAAGTAAGACCACCAAGACTTCAACCCATTGCTAGAACTGTATTTCTAAATGTGTTTAATAATAATCGTGAACCAGTGACAGTGAGAGTCAGTATATTCTCGCTTAATAATTTCAAGCGAAAACGCGGTGCTTTTGGGGCTGGAATACTGGATGGAAAACAGCTGAGTGTAGACACACTTCCATGTGCAAATTTTTTCCGTTATGAAGTACATGTAATAGTTGAAGCTACAAATCTAGCAAAAGCAAAAAATGTTATAATTTCTATGTTCCCTAAAAACTTTAAAGGCAATATATTGGCATCCCAACGCTTAATTCACAATGAGTTTAAAGTTATTTCAATACAAAAATAACTATTTTTTAATAGACAATTGAAAAAGGCCAATTCACTTTTTTGCGTAATTAACCCTAGTTAATATTTTTTACACTTGTTCCGCTAATCTGCCAGTTACTTCAATAGAAAAGAGGAGCTGCCACATAGCAAACTCCTCCACTTTCGTTCTGCGTTAGTTCAACTCAACTGAAGGAACATATTATTTCTAGATTTTACGTTTTTTCAAGGCAATGACTGTATTAACATTTATTAATAATATAACGACAAAACATACAGCATAAATACCCATTTGTCCAACCACGGCTAAACCATCTTGCGAAGTTAGCACAAAATAAACAATACCCAATAGCAGACAAACCATATTAATAACTGCTCCGACTGAAATTATAGTGACACTTTTATGATTTTTATTAAACTTGATAATATAAATCAGTGACAATACTAAAGAAATCACAACAGGCAAGATAAGCTTAAGCAATCGTAATTACTCCTTCCTAAGGAAACTATAATCAAACTATATTACGACTTAGTCTGCTTAAATAGTTCTATCTTTCTCTAGTACCTAATTTAATAGCATACTAAACTGCCCGTTAGATCAACGAGGCTACCGTTTAAAACTGGCAGCCTCGTTCTGATGTTTTATTATGCTAAAGTACCCGATAGTGAAGTATAATCCCTGAAAATATGCTGATGCAGCTAATACTCAGCACTCCCTAGAAGAATTAAAAATTAATAACTTTCCCTAATCCTTTTAATGCCTCAAATATTTTAGTATCGTCTCTAGGATCCTGATTTTTACCATATTGTATTTTGTACATATCGTTATCGCTTCCTTTATTCCACCCAGAAGAGATCTTTGGAATATTAGGATTAAATTGAGAAGATAAATAGGACCAAAAACTCCCTAGATATATTCTTTCATTACCAACAACTACAACAAAAGGTTTGCCACTTAAAGATACTTTCCCATCTAACCTTTCCTCTAAACTAATACCTTCCTTCATTGTGAATTCATGTTCTGTCAAATCATATGTTCTAATTTCCTTGTCGGTAAGCACAGGTATAGTTTCTAAAGGAAGATCATCAAGCTTTTTACTCATAGCTTCAGTTGTAGAAAATTCTTTAACTAAATAGATTGACAATTCATTAACAGCACTCTAATCCCCTCCATACAAAACCCGTTTTTTTCATGTTAAATCAGGTGCTCTTTTTTAGTTTAATATTCTCCTTTAATTACAAAAAACGAGCCCCGAATTGTTCCAGCTAGTTTAGACTTCTGCCTAGCAAACTTAAACTTCCCTTCTAACTCCTTTGGTACCTCCATCCCCTCAGAAAGCTTAAACCCAACGGCCCGCTTCTTAGGGTCATCAACCGTATACATGACATTGATCCCAAGACCATCCTCATAAAAGACGTAGGTAAATTGGATATTTTCCACTTGAAAACGCGACGTTTCTAAAGGTTTGGCCGCAAACGCAATATCACGTTCTTTCAAAATGCGGTTCACATAATCAAGGTTCTCCTGACTTTCGCTAGCTGGTACAACCGTAAATTCATGTTTGTATTTGTTCATAAAGTACCGGGCTTCATTAGCACGTAAACCAGCAAGCGCTTCTGCTACAGGTGAAGACTCTAAACCAACCGTAGACACATTCTTGAAATCGACGATATAGGACATTCCATCTCTCCTCTTATCTCTTGTTTTTGTACCGAATGCGGTTACTGTTCCAACACCTTCTCAAGACCGCCACACCATTTACTCCAGCCATACTTCGCTCCACCTAGTGCTGGTTCATTTGAGATTCCAGTTTGTTCGAGATGAAGGTTAACCTTTTCATCCCCTAAATCCTGCAGCGTCCAGGTGACCGTGTGCTTCTCTCCGCTGGCCCAAGTATAGGACAACCGATTTGGTTCCTCCACGATAAGCACTTCGCCTTCAATAATCCCATTCCAATATTCGGTCGGCTGAGTTCGAAACTGAAAACGGTGTCCTACGACGGGCTTAAAATCATTCTCCATCGCTTGACCGGTGTGGATGTTGGCCACCCACTTGGCAAGCTTGCTTGAATCGGTTAAGGCCGACCAAAGCTTCTCGATCGAAGTCGTAAACTGAAAATCCATATTTAATGTTAAACTCATTCTTCTTCCTCCTCTAATAGTTGTTTTAAGCGCAACATATTCGCACTCCAGAACTTGCTGTAGAAAGCCACCCAATCTTGAATTTCTTTGAGTGGGGAGGCGTTTAGCCTAAATCGCGTTTCTCTGCCAACTTTTCGGTCAAGTACCAGTCCGGCCTCTTTAAGGATTGTCAGATGCTTGGATACCGCTGTGCGGCCCATTTGAAACTGTGCCGTTAATTCATGAAGCGGTAACTCCTCTGCCTCTGCTAACAGACGAATCAGTCGGCGCCTAGTTGGATCTGCAATCGCGTCAAACACATCCCGCAACCGGTTGTTCTCACTCACAGCACCCTCTCCCAAATATTATTTTCGGTAGTAGAAATCTATTGCGGTACGAATGGACGGCCGTTAATTTTACCACCTCCTTAAAGCATGCGGCTCTTCGGGCGCAGCGCCCACGAGGCGAAATTTAGTGCAGCGTATGAAAGCGGGAGGATAATATAAAACCCGTAATCGCCATAATCGTTAGCAAACACATGTGATAAAGCTGCACCCGTCATTAAAAAGAAGATACCAGAGTGAACCCATTCTTTAAGCCGAGGAAAACCCGGCACGACGACAGCGATGGCTCCAAGCACTTTCCAAATCCCAAGAATAGTCAATACGTATAATGGGTAACCAAGATTCGTCACTAACTCGGTGTTTCCCCCAATTTGCATCAGTTGCCCGATACCACTTAACATAACAGCTGCAGCGAGCAGCAATGTGACTGTCCAATAAGCAATCATTTTCCCCCGTGACTGGGCTTCTACTTTCGTGGTTGTTTCCGCACCGATAATCTTACTCATTTGTTTCCTCCTCATAATTGTTTCAAGTGAAACTTATTCAGGTTTCAAACTTTCCAAATGACTAATTATTAATTGGACACCATTTGGTGACACTTTGATTATATGTCACCATTTGGTGTCGTGTCAACAACATTTTTATACTCCTCATGAAAACTGTCTATCAGCTATGTGTGTCAACATTTTGTGCCACTTGGCTCTTTGACTGCATGTTAAAAAGCCTCGGCGCGATAATGCCGAAGTTTCTTGATCATGACTCAGTTTTGGAGGGCGTCAGGACTGCTTGATTAATCTCATTCGGTTCTAGATAACTGCCCGTCCCTCGGTTTTAAGGGTTTATCTCTCATTTACTCGCTCATTCGCAGGATTTCATCGCCATGTATAACAGCTGTCGTCCAGAAAGTAAGCTTATTAAACTGCTATCTCAGGAGAAAAAGTTTCTCCTTTGTGACAATCCAGGAAAACACACTGGTACATTGGGGGTCGAAGTCCTCGAAAAAAATACAACTAATACGATTTGGTGGGGACTTTGGTATTTCAATTTGGGCTTTAAGGACCACCGCGACTGGGGTGATCAGTGGCTCCGATGTGGTCATAATTATGGCTTTTGGCTTCAAGACACTTAATTTATCAAGGTAGGAGTACGACAACGAAGCCAACAAAAGCCACTCTCCTATTCAGCGTGTTTTTTACTCTTTAATCTACAAAAACTAAAAGGCAGCTAACAGTCCGGGAACCATTCAATCCCCTGGCTGAAGCTGCCTTTTTCAGTATACTACCTGATCTTTGTCCTTAGTCTTGATATAATCAATAACACCTTGATTATAATTCGGAATCCTTCATTTGTCATCTTGCTATGGCGACCATCATACGTCCCGGATATTCTACATACAGGATTTTCAGTTACTAAAATTAACAATCATGTGGATATGGTTACGTTTTTCAGGAGCTTTGATCGTAATGGTGAATGCTTGGGAGAGTTTGATAGTTTGCTTTCTGCAATGTCGCAAGGTAAGCCGCGCATAGTTAGGCTGCATGAAACATATGTACAGCAATAAAACTAAAATCCAAAGTGACAGGAAGAATTGAGCATATTTAATCAACATCACTGGATTATGGCCATTAATATCAAGAGAATGCTGCCGACAGGAATGGATCGGCAGCCTTCTGCGCTAAATATCTACAAGCTCGATAAAATAATAGAATTTATTCGGGAATTACGTATTCCTGAACGCCGTTTGTTGTACTTCCATTTTGGGCTGCTGTATCCAAATAACCACGGATAAAAATGTCTTGATATCCTTCTAAACCCCAAACTGAAGGGTTTACAAATGCACCTTGCATCACATCTTTCCCTCCCTTGTTAACCCACATTTGTTCCTCACTTGTGATAGCACCTGCCCCATCAGGCTTGTTAGCAATATAACATTGATGGGCAAACGCTGATGAAGAGAAAGCCACAAATAACATAACAGATGCAAAGATGACACGAGTACTAATGGGTAATTTCTTAAACATTTAATTCCACCTCATTCTCAATTTATAACAACATGATTAGTGTAATAAAACTATATTAAAAATGGTGTAATATCTTGATGTCGAACTAAAAAGTCATTATCCATTTTCATCATCTGTGGTTCAGATCTTGCGACCTATACTCCTTTGGAGGTGTTGTTACTGATTGAAAAATATCCATTACTCAAAGAACCAGATAAGACAATGTTCATTTTCGAGAAGAATGGAAAATTTTATGGGCACATAGTTAAGAACAAGACGGACAAATCTGTAGCTAAATTACTTTTTGAAACTGCTAAATATGCTTCAATTGAACTAATCAAAAGTGAATACCCAGCTCAAGAATAAAGATTTAGATTTCAATAAACAAAAAAAGACTACATTCACCTTACGAAGGAAAAGGTGTTTGTAGTCTTTTTTTATGCTTGCTTCTACATCAAAGGATTAGCGATTGAAGCCTTGCAATTGCTGTTCAGCTATTTGTACTAATCTCTTTGTGATGTTGCCACCAATGGCACCTGCATCGCGTGTAGTGAGGTTTCCGTTATATGCATTTGGTTGAAATGGAATTGAAAGTTCTTGAGCAATTTCAACCTTCAACTGATTTAAAGCAGCTCTTGCTTGTGGAACTACTAATGTGTTGTTTCTAGCCATTTATGCCAACTCCTTCTCTAGGTGTTATATTATAATGTGGAGTGTAAGGAATTCTTATACATATTAATTTACATACGTCAAGGCATATAGTAAAAGAAACAGCGGCGGACTAGGACTTGGAAAAATAAAGTCTGCTGCCTCCACTGCTATTTATTGATCTGTTCTGCGTTAGCTTAATCTTCTAGGTTGAATTTTTAACAATTTTTCGGACCTGGTCATTGATTATCGGGGGAAGAGAATTTATTTCGAGTAGTAAATAACCAGTGAGTAATTAAATAAATCATGAATTGAATTGGTATCGAGTAGATGTACTTCCAATTATCTAAGGAGTAAACATCAAGCCAACGAAAGATTGGTTCTCCAACTAATGAAGTTAGCAATGCAAAAATGATTGCTTTTACCCAGGGTCTCGCTTTTGGCTTAATTCTTAAGAGCATTACTACAAGAGAGGCATTAGTGTGAAATCCCATGGGAAATAAGTGGGCACAGCAGCGACTACATTGTAACGATAATGCCATAGCCCATATTGATCCCCCAACATATCGAGCACTACTGAAATAATAGTTACGAAAAAGCAAACATAAAGCAATCGGTCGAGGTACGGTTTATTTCTAAAGACATACCAGAAGAAAATCCAAGGTACAATTGTCAATCCAAATTCAAGCCACCATCGCCAGGTCAATACTTCGTACTCTAACCAAACATCGAACTTGTCGAAGAGGCTGGATTGAAATTATCACCCCATTATACCATATGTTGGAATTTACATGTTGTCGTATCGCTTAAGGGACTTGAAAAAGTAGCCAGTTGTCACCACGCTGCCCATTATCACAATGAAGTACCACATCCCTACATCTTAAACGATCAAAATTATGCGCCAATGTTTGTGTCGTGGTGCTGCGACACAAACATTGGCGATTTAAACTAAAAAATCCCCATTTTAAGGGGATCTTAAGACACTCCTCTGGTACACCCTTACCTCGCCTATCTTCAAGAAGTCCTTCTGCGCCTTGAGTCATAAAGATTTGTTTCCACTCTTTATTTCATCGAAATATTCAAACCATCCTGCAGGAATGCACTATGTTTCGCTAAATAAAATACGAGTTATTATATTATTCACGGGTAAGGAATACTCTGAAAAGGGGTGAGTTAGTTTATTTTTCGAAAATGAAAGGCGGCGATTCTCATGAAGAAATATTTATCGATGCTGGGAAATTACTTACTCTATTTGACGGTCATCATTTTAGTGATCTTCCTCTATAATATCGTCATTGATCCTGTATTAGGATGGGGGCAGTTCGGAAAAGGAAAGAACATCCCAATTCAGGTATTCATGGTACTTGTAATTACAATCGCTCTTTCCGCAATAGTTTATGCCATTAAATATCGGCTTTTGAAACAGACACCGGTAAGCTTCTGGAGACTTAGTAGCTTCTCGCCGATCAGTCCGAGCTTTTCGGTTCACATGATAACAATCGGGCTGGCGTTCACTTTATTAAACGCTGCCTCCATGAAACTACTCTTTTACTACAACATAACAACGTTCAATGATTTTACAGAAGAATATTTCGCCTCTGTTCCTTTCGTTTACATTATACTTTCCTCCGTGCTCACCACTGCACTTGAGCTGATCCTGTTCTTTGGTATCATGTTTAACGAAGCACGGAAACATGTTCCCGTATTCTGGCCAATTCTAGTCATCGCTTTGATTATTGCAGCGTTGCAACCGGGAGGAATTGCGATGCAGCTTCTGGGTGTAGCGTTAGGATTCATTTATGGATCCATCTATGTACGCCTTTCATCCATATGGTCCATTATGCTGATTGGGATCGTGTTTAACATCAGTCTGTTCGGCATGAAAAGAATCGGTTGGCTTGATTCCATGGAGAACATGTCGGACTTCACCCTTATACTGCTTGCGGCAGTCATGGGACTCTATCTCATCTTTAGCACCCTTTGGTACTGGAGAAAACCAAAAGCGGCTACTAACGGCCGCAGCCGACGTAGTGCACGTTAAGGTGCCTTCCCACATGATGCCCACTCAGCCACCGCATTGTGAAGAGGAATGGCTGCTGCTTGATCGCACAGCTGCTTCTGATCATGCCGGCAGCCTCAATTAGGTTGTGTATGTAACTAACGTTCTGCGTTAGCGAAATGACCTGAACTTTTGTGGTACAGTCAGTTAAATCTACATTGTAGATTTGTTAATATTCTTCACCTTCATCGCCAATTACTTTAGCATTTAATTTACTTGCTATTTCTTTCATTTTAGGTATTTGAAAGTCATCTACATATTTCGCCGTTATTTCACTTCCCCATTTACCATCTCGAAAAGAAAAAGTAATTTTGAACTATTCATTATTAAATTTTGTACTCCATATTCCCATACCCGCCGAATCAATTCTTATTGTATTATTTGTCATCGGATTTATAGCTTCAATAAAATCGGCATATTCAAGTTCTAAGTCTGTACTAATACAATGTTTCCATTCATCTAGTGTTATAGGGGTTGCGGGCTCTGTTCTTTTAATATTCAAGTTATATCCATCGTCTACCATCCTTTAATTTTTTATAAGAGTCCTAAAAACCGAAGCAAATGGAATCTTTGCTTTATGAATTAATTTCCAAATTACCATTAGTTGGAATGCCTATCTATATCGTTATCCAGATTGCCACCACGCTCTACTGCCCGTTAGCGGAGCAATAAGATATGTCGCCGGACATCGTCGTGTCCATAAATTGTCGGATGACAAGATTTTGATCCGATTCCCCCGGTTTGCGCAAATAAAAAAGATGACTCCTTTCCTACAAGGAATCATCCATCATCATCTCATCCTCCTTCGGTTGGACTTTCACCAACTGGAATGCTTGTTGAAGATCAACCGTAATTCAGATATCGTTCTCCGTTTAGCTGAGTTCTTCGTTATTGTTTTTAATGTGAAAGTGCTCATTCATGATAGATATTATCCATACCTACCAATTCCTTATACCCCTCCACATATTCTATTTCGGTCGATAGAATTGCCTACGGCATACTGATAACGATAAACACAAATGAAGTCAGTCAACAAAACTGATTTAGGCATTACTATATTATTTAGTTCTTTTCGTTTCGTTATTACCACTCTATCAACCTGATCGCTGAACACCAATTTTTAAAAGAACCGTTACAGTCTCTGCTCTAGTTGTGTTCGCATTAGGATCGAAGGTGTTTGTCCCTTTGCCCTCTACTATGCCGAGCTTCTTAATCGCTGCTACCGCGTTTTTCGCCCACTCTGGAATACCTTGGTCATCGGCGAAGCCGGTCGAGATACTTCCTTCATTAGACTGATTCAACGCATTTGCCATCATCACTGCCATCTCTGCACGTGTCATTTGTGCGTCCGGACGGAAACTACCGTCCTCATAGCCGTTAATGATTCCTGCTTGCTTAGCTTGCGCGACCGCTTTCCGTGCCCAAGACCCGATCGCCGCTGTATCCGTGAAAGCAAGTGCCGCTCCTTCCCCCTGCGGCTTCAGCGTATTCATCAGCATTACGGCAAATTCCGCACGCGTTACCGTTGCATCCGGCTTAAATGTGCCCTCCGGATATCCGGTGACGATTCCTCCGTTTACAGCTTGCTTGATGTTTGCCCCTGCCCAATGTCCGGAGATATCGCTAAATTGTATATCTCCCGGTTGCCCCTTCGCGGACTCATCAGAAGCTTGCTCCACAGCGAATACCGCAAATTTCGTAAAGTGATCCACCTTTACAGTGATGTATGCGCCGTTTATCTTGCCACCGGCAACTTCTACCCATTCCTTATTCATTTCGTCAAAATAAAATATGGCGGGCGTTTGATTGCTCTTTAAACTTGCCGGATCAAAAGCGATAGTCAGCGTAACCGGTTTAAGGAAGTTCTCCGTGAAGCTTTTCAGAATCTCATAAATCGGGCTGACCGGAACGTCTTTTTCCGTTAGCAGATTTTGTATTACGAGTACCTGTTCTAGGGTCAATATCAGTTCTTGGTCCGTGGCACCTGCCGGAATGGAGACCATGACGATATCCTTCAAATTAACGTTGCCCGGTTTACCTGCGGGAAGCGTTAATTTACCTTCTTTTAAGTTCACTATGCCGCCACTCGTGGATGTTGGTGGTGTTGAACTGCTCTCTCCGCTATTATTACTGGAAGTGCGGTTCACGGCAATGGTATAGGTTTTGGTCGTACCGTTTTCTGCTGTCACGACGACAGTGACCGGATTATTGCCTACATTCAGGTTGATGGCGTCACTTGCCTTGCCACTTGCAACCGTATTTCCGTTTACAGTTATTTTAGCTTTACTATTCTGTGTGCTTGCTGTCACGTTAATGCTGGATACACCGTTCGCCACGCTGGACGTGTAGGCCGTTGTCCCTGGTGCAAAATTCGGACTTAACGCGCCGTTCGATAGCGCCAAGTTGCTCAAATCCGCATTGCCACTTAGTTCTGCGGCACGGTTCACGGTTACCGTATACATATTCGTCGTGCCGTCCTGGGCATTTACCCTAATCTGAATCAGGTTCGAACCCACAATAAGGTTAGACACCTGATAGGAATACACCGCATTAGTTACCGACTGGTATACGGCTCCTGTTACCGATACGGTTTGAGTCGGGTTTTCCTTTAATAAAGATAGATTTAGATTGGATACCGCATTATCCATATCCACGATGTAATACAAATTCGATAATGAAAACGAAGGCGATAATATACCTTGGTCTACAAATAAACCGGCTAACAGCGCATTGCTGTTAAGCCATTGGGCATATAATGCGATATTGGACGTTCCCATAACGAACATAGCTCCAGCGCCGTAACCCGTTCCGCTTCCGTCTGCCTCCGTATTCCAACCCGCAAACGTGTAACCCGACTTTACCAGACTTCCGGTGTTGCCAGGTACAGCAACACTTGTGTTGTAGTCGTAACTGCCGTCGGTTGGTACGTTGCCGGACATAGCACCGTTGCCATTATAGGTAACCGTATAGCGGTTGACGACCCACTTCGCGTACAGCGTCACATTTGCTGCATCGATCGTAAACGTATCTAATGCGGTGTAATTCGTTCCACTTCCGTCCGCCGTTGCATTCCACCCCTCGAACGTGTGACCCGTTTTGACCAAGCTTCCTGTGTTACCTAATACGGTGACACTTGTGTTATAGTCGTGACTTCCGCCAGTCGGAGTGCCGCCGCCTGTGCTGCCGTTGCTGTCATAGCTTACGGTGTAGCTGTTAATCGTCCACTTCGCGTACAGCGTTGTATCGCCTGTGATCGCCGTTGTGAACGAAAATTCCACTGATAAATCGATGTCTGTGAACCATCCGGCAAACGTATACCCTGTCTTGGTCGAATCGCTGGGCTTAGTTGTCGTGCTTCCGTAAGTTGCCGTTTGAACGCTCACCGGCGAACCGCCGTTGCTTACGAAGCTCACCGTGCAGCTGTTGACTATCCACTTTGCGTATAACGTCACGTCTGCTGCGCCGATCGAAAACGTGTCGGCCGCAGTGTAATTCGTTCCGCTTCCGTCCGCCTCCGTATTCCATCCTGCGAACGTATGGCCCGTCTTCTCCAAACTCCCGATATTTCCCGGCACCGTGATACCGGTGTTGTAGTCATGGCTGTTATCGGCAGGTGTGATGCCAGACGTAGAGCCGTTGCCGTTATAGCTTACCGTGTAGCTGTTGGCTGTCCACTTCGCGTAAAGCGTCACATTAGCCGCACCGATTGTAAACGTGTCGGATTCAACGTAGGTCGTTCCGCTACCATCTGCAGTCGTAGTCCACCCCGCGAACGTATGACCTGTTTTCTCGAGACTTCCCGTATTTCCAAGCACCGCGACACCCGTGTTGAAGTCGTGGCTGCTGATGGCGGGCACGTTGCCGGACGTAGCACCATTCCCGTCGTAAGCGACTGTGTAGCTGTTAACCGTCCACTTTGCGTATAACGTCACATGATCCGCACCGATCGTAAATGTGTCGGATCCAGCGTAGGTCGTTCCGCTTCCGTCCACCTCCGTGTTCCAACCCACGAACGTATGGCCCGTCTTCTCCAAACTTCCAGTGTCGGTCACCACGGTAACGACCGTGTTGTAATCATGGTTGCTGGCGACGGGCGTACTGCCGGACGTAGCACCATTGCCGTCATAGGTAACGGTATAGCTGTTGATCGTCCACTTCGCGTAAAGCATCACATTGGCCGCACCGATGGTAAAAGCGTCTGACGTTGTGTAGTTCGTTCCTTTTCCATCACCCGCCGTATTCCAGCCCGCGAACGTATAACCTGTTTTCTCCAGATTTCCTATGTTGCCCGGCACCGTGACAACGGTGTTATAAACATGGTTGCTAACGGTCGGCGCGCTGCCGGACGTAGTGTCGTTGCCGTCGTAGGTTACCGAATAACTGTTGACCGTCCACTTCGCGTAAAGTGTCACGTTCGCCGCGCCTATCGTATAGGCTCCTCCAACGGCGTAGTCCGTTCCGCTTCCGTCCGCCGCCGTGTTCCAGCCCGCGAACATATGGCCCGTCTTTTCTAGACTGCCGGAGTTGTCCGGTAACGTGATGCCGCTGTTGTAAACGTGGCTGCTGCCAATTGGCACACTGCCGGACGTAGCGCTGTTGCCGTCGTAGGCGACCGTGTAGCTGTTAATCGTCCATTTCGCGTACAACGTAACGCCCGCCGCACCCATCGTAAACGTATCTTCGGCTGCGTTATCCGTTCCGTTTCCATCCGCCGCCGTGTTCCACCCCGCGAACGTATGGCCCGTTTTCTCCAGACTTCCTATATTGCCTAATACCGTGACGCTAGTGTTGTAGTTATGGCTGCCGGTGGCGGGCCCACTTCCTCCCGTACTGCCGTTGCCGTCATAGGCGACCGTGTAGCTGTTAATTGTCCACTTCGCGTACAGTGTCACGTTCGCTGCACCCATCGTATAAGCTGCTCCGGCGGTATTGTTCGTTCCGCTTCCGTCTGCCGCCGTATTCCACCCCGCGAACGTATGGCCCGTCTTCTCCAAGCTTCCGGTGTTGCCCGGCAACGTGAAGCCCGTATTGTAGTTATGACTGCTGGAGCCAGGCGCGATGCCGGACTCAGCGCCGTTACTGTCGTAAGAGACCGAATAGCTGTTAACCGTCCATTTCGCATACAATGTCACATTGGCCGTGCCGATCGTAAATATGTCGGAAGCAACGTAATCAGTTCCGCTTCCGTCTAACGCCGTCGTCCACCCGGCAAACGTATGGCCCGTCTTCACCAGACCTCCGGTGTTGCCTTGTACGGCAACGCTGGTGTTATAGTTATGACTGCCGGAGGCGGGCACGCTGCCGGACGTAGCGCCATTGCTGTCATAGGCGACCGTATAGCTGTTGACCGTCCACCTCGCGTACAGCGTCACATCCGCCGCCCCCATCGTAAATGAGCCTCCTGCCCCATAGTTCGTTCCGCTTCCGTTCGCCGCCGTATTCCAGCCTGCAAATGTATATCCCGTCCTAGCCAGATTTCCCGTGTTGCCCGGCACCGTAACGTCGGTGTTGTAGTTATGACTGCTGGAAGCGGGTGCGGTGCCGGACGCAGCGCCGTTGCCGTCGTATGCGACCGTGTAGCTGTTGACCGTCCACCTCGCATACAGCGTCACGCCGGTCGTACCGACGTTTAACGTGTCTCCCGCGGCATAAGGCGTCCCGCTTCCGTCCGGCGCCGTATCCCATCCCGCGAACGTTTGGCCCGTCTTTACCAGATTTCCGGTATTCCCCAGCATCGTGGCATTGGCGTTTTTGTCATAGCTGCTGCCGTCTGTCGGTACAGCCCCCCCCGTACTGCCGTTGCCGTCGTAAACAACGTTGAATTTCAGTTTCATCAGAGTAGCTTTAGAGGAATTTTCATAATCGGAATAAAGCACATAAGGGATGCTATCGTGAATATCCATCGATAAGTCTACCGCCGAACCTGTCGAAAATCCGGGGTTAAGAACCGTCTCCCAACTGCTCCCGTTGTACTTCTTTACCGTGGCTTTATCAGAATATTGAGCATCCATAAATGCGACATAAGGGGTGCCGTTATCGATTTTTAGCGTTACATACCCGGCTAAGTATCCTGAAAAACCGGCGCTACCCACATATTCCCAGTTACTTCCATTATACTTTTGTGCTGAAAGCTTCCTGCCATTCGAATAATCCGTATAAGCGACGTATGGGATGCCCTCATGGATATCCAGCGATACATATTCGGCCCCGCCCGGCGAAAATCCCGCATTTCCTACCGGTTCCCAACCGCTTCCATTATATGTCATCACCGTGGCCTTCGATGAGTTTGCGGCATCCGTAAAAGCGACATAAGGGGTGCCGTTATCCACCTTTAACGATGTGCTAAAGATTTCGCCTGCCGAAAATCCGGCAATGCCAACAGGTTCCCAGCTACTTCCATTATATGTAATCACTGTGGCCTTTCTTGCATTTCCATAATCCTTAAACGCGACATAAGGGGTGCCGTTATCCACATATAGCGATGTGAAATCAGCAACGTTTGCCGAAATTCCGGCGCTTCCTACCGGTGCCCAATTGCTTCCATTGTATGTTTGCACCGTAATCTTATCGGAATTTAATCCATCTCTATAAGCAACATAAGGGATTCCGTTATCTACATACAGTGAAGTGGATCCGGCGGTAGCCCATGACGTACTTATGGGACTCCCTATCGGCTCCCAACTGCTCCCACTATACTTTTTCACTGTCACCGTGTTATTATTTCCCTCAATATAAGCAACATAGGGAGTGCCGTTATACACAAATAACGAAGGATCCCAGGTTTCACCTGCCGAAAATCCGGCGCCGCCTACTGGTTCCCACTTGCTTGTAGCAGCTGCGTAGGCTTGGCTTCCTCCAAAAACAAACAATCCCGTAATACCGCCCATCACGAAAACGGCAATGAACGCCAACATCATTATCCTTGCTTTTTTCCAATACAAGTTCATTATTGTCCCCCCCTGATTGTACCTCTCCTTAACAAGAGAAATATTCCTGCAGCTCTTTTGGAGTCCGATACGAATTACATGCCATAAAGCTCATGCTCCTACTATCTAACGATGTGCCTTATATTCGATTCGTCCAAGTTCTTCTTCGCTTGTCTTTCACATGTGTATGACTACTCTTCATTTTACCTATATCACCTGCAGCCAAACTGAAATGAAAGCGCTTCATGTGAGGTATTATTAAAAATTTTGACAAAAAACGACTTCTGTAAAAGTGGAAAAGTCGGTTTTTGGTCCAAACTTGATACATGGAGACAATGGCCCGAGTACAAGATACGCAAAAACGGCTCCCCATGATCGGAAAGCCGTTAATCTTAATGATATGAATGAAGTAAAACAAAGAATAGGGGTCAGCGCACAGGAGAGAGAAATCCAAATCGAACGATATGTCCGTTGGGTGACAAATAAGTTTTGAAGTGCAAGAAACCAGCAAACTCAAGGGTTTGCTGGTTTTTCTTATAAAAGTGATTTACAAATTAAGTTTTGACTCGTATCGGTCAACATCTACGTTGAAAATTTTTCCTCCCCTCGGGGAGAAGTCTTTTAAAAGAGTTTACACAAAAGATTTGACAGATCCCCTTAAAATAATAAAACCGCGCTGAGCGCGGGTATTAGTTGGACAACTTAATTAACTCCTATTCTAGGGTTTGAAGGAGTCTTACTTGAATTCATTTATATCCATCCCTCACAAACATCGGCATACTTATACTTTGCCCGTCACTGTGATATTGAAATTAGCATCCGCGAATTCCATGCAAACTCCCCCATACGCACAATGGTAAAGCCGATTTCCCGCATCCGCTTGTAATCATCGGCCCACATCTGCTCCGGCCAATGCTTGGGGTAGTAGCACACACCCAGATCAAATTTCTCTCCCGGAATGGTTTTGTCCACGGTTCACTTCGTCACCTTATCGTTTGGTATGATATTTGAATTATTCAAAACGGATGTTGCCAGCAAACGGAAGCACCCGGATGTTGCCCGATTCGGCGTCCGTCACCGGCTTCCCGTTGATTGTGACATTCTTGAATACGATATGCTCGACTGTCCTGTCCGCATCGTATCCGCCGATCCGCGACGGATTGGAGCAGTCCCCGGCGCAGGAAATATTCTCGTAGTGGATATGTTCGATCCGTTTGCCCGGCACTGGATTGTACTTCGGGTTGAAGAGCACGCGGATATCGAACAGCTGTCCGAGCTCGAACGGTTCAACCCGGATGTTCCGGTAGGTCACATTTCTAACCGTATTGTTATCGCCGGCATTAATCGACATACAGCCCCGATAGTCGGGCTGCGGCTCATGATGCTCGAGCACATCGATATTCTCGAACATGATGTTCTCAATGACGTCCCCCTTATGGTGATTGCCGTGCCCGCCGATGTTCATCGGATGAGCCACGTCAGCCCATAAGACGGAATTGCGGATGACAACATTCCGCGTGTCTCCCTGATAATCCCAACGGCTGGCGTAAACCGCGATGCAATCGTCGGAATTGCGCATAAATACGTCCTCGATCTCGATATCCGAGCTGGCCATCATATCGATCCCGTCCGACCACCCTTTCGTACTGAACGCTTTAAAGTTCGCAATCCGGATCTGCTCGGACTTGCCGATATAGATGCTGTAATGCGGAGGATCGATAAGTGCAATTCCCTCGACGCGAATCCGCTTGGAGAAGATGATACGCACCCCGCGGAAAGCGGAAAAACGCCCGAATTCAGTCAAGTAAAGAACGCCTCTACCGCGGACAGTGACATCGCTGACGGAGTCGCAGACCATAGAGCCCGCGACCGCCGCTCCGCCGGCTATGTAAACCGTCTTCCGCGACGGGATGCGCAAAATCACTTCCTCCAAATGATGCATGCCTGGTCCGAAATAGAGCGTATGCGTCTCGCAGCCGTCTGTTCCCGCAGCCGTCAGCAGCGCAAGAAGGTCCTCGGTCCGGTGGATGCCCGGCTTGACGAAAGCGACGCCCGGCTCGTCAGGGGACGGCGCATCCTGCTCGAGCGGATTGGCAAACAGATGCAAATTATGGAACCTGTCACCGTTCACTTCCACCGACAGCTTTTGCGGGCCGTCAATGGTAAAAGTGATCGTGTTGCCGTTAAGCGTGTAAGAAACACCGCGCGACAACGGACGAATCACGCAGTCGTTTACTGTCCTCTCGTTCTTCGTAACCTCAATCTCAGTCGTACCCGAGCAATCGAACATCGCCATGGAGGCATGCCGGACCTGATGCATGTCGACTTTGACATCATAGACGAAGAGCTGCTCCCATTCGCCGCCCGCCGGTCTTGCCCTGACCGTGAAATCGTGATTTTCCGCTAACCCCGAGGGGCCCGGATACGTAATTAGCTTTGTTTCCTTTGACATGTTGGTACCTCCAACTGAGTTCATTTTGATGTATGGCGACAATGCCCACGCGATCCGCAATCATGATTATTGGATTTTCACGTTGAAAGTCGGCTCGGATGGCGCTTATTATATTTTTTAGGTTCCCTTATTGGGGGCCTTTTTTATATGACAGCATATGGTCCAGCAGAGAAGCCACTCATCCCCAATCGGAAATGAGCGGCTTAAGCTCAATCAATTATCTTAGTTTAATGTTACGATCTTCCACTGCTGGTTGGTGCTGTTGCTGTCGTTGAAAGAAGCGGCCTGACGACCGTTTCCGTAACCTTTAGTCTAACGACAAAACCTTCACACCGTAAGGAGCGAGGTTCAGTTCCCCCTCAGACTCAGGAAACAGTTCCGCCCACCCTGCTGCTTTTATTGTAGTGGCATCTCTCTTTCCATGATTGTACTACTCTGTTGCCACGGAAACCGAAGCTTTCAAAAAGCTTTTTGGCAGAAGTTATTGGTCCCATAAGGGATCCAGCAATAACGTGCAGGTCCAGCAGGAGCATTGTAGATACCGGTTTTGTTGAATATTCCTCCAAATAGAGAAAATGCTTTAGGTTATCTTTGTACATTACATAGGTTTTAAATAAATAGCTGTTCCTCCCGAGCTTTCCAAATGAAACTCAAGTATGGAATCTTTGGTAACCTCGACATGCCTAATACCCACCTTTGTGCGAGTATCAAGTTCCGATACATCTTCATAAATCTGTGCAGAATATTTATTCTCAGCATCCAGAAAATGTAGAGGAATTTTCGCAGTACGGACTTTCTCATTATTAATGCATCCAATAAACCATTTGCTATCCTTGCGTCTTGCAATAATTGCATACTCTCCGATCTCTCCCGATATTCCGATTGACTCATCCCAAGTTACCGGCATCTTCTCCCAGAATTCAATTTCCTCCTCACCATTCCAATCCGACGGCTTATCATACCAGAACATCATCTGCATAGGACTATACACAATAACGCCCATAGCCAGCATATGTGCATGCGTCACTTTTAACCGTTTATCAAAATAGCAAAGCGTATAATCACCGGCACCTGCCTGAAAACGTACAAAAGGTAATGTTGTGTTATGTGTAGCCGTGGGAAAATGCTCGTTTCCCCGAATACCCTCCTGTGTAAGTACATTAGGATAGGTACGTGAAAGGCCTGTCGGGCGGTAAGCATCATGTATATTTACCATCAAACCATATTCATGACACTTTTTTACTGCCTCTACAAGCCAACGTGTCCACTCTTGAGGCCCTACTTTCACAAAACCCAATTTAATGCCAACTATCCCCCATTCTTTCCATACAGGAAGTGCAGCATCCAAATACGGTTCTGCAGCGGTTCTATCAACATATAGGAATATCCCTATGCCTTTCTCCTTACCATACGAAATGACTTTCCTTAGATCCATGTCTCGGTCGGGATCTTCCCTTCTTGGATCAATTGCTTTATTTTCCGAATCGAGCGATCCATACCAGCCTCCATCAAAAAGAACATATTGAAAATTATGGTCTACACAAAAATCGATACAGTCAAACGCGCTTTTTGTAGACAGCATCATATCCCGCAATGCTTTTCCAGGTTTAACATATGTAAAATCTTCAGCATTGCAGGGCTCACTTAGGTTAAGTATCATATTGCTCCGACAAAGCAATTCCGCTGCATGATCTGCAAGTATGAAAGTACGCCATGGTGTTGCAAAGGGCGCTTTTCCTTCTACATTTGAAACTAGACTATCCGTTTCGTCTTTGTTTAAAGTAAACCCATATCCTACATAATCATTCTCACTGAAAAGCCCACACAAATGTCCTGACAAATGCACTCTTAATGTGTTTTCGGCTTCTTCATCCTTTACAATCAACATTCTTGCGTAATCTGTCAGCCCTGCTTCATGAATAAGAACATATCCGCCTTCCGGTAATTGCACAGCGAATGGACGTTCACAATAGCCGCTCACATCACCAACTCGTTTTACAGCATATTCCCCTTCTACTCCATGCTCTTCCCATGCAAGACTTCCTTCCGGAAAGGCAAAGCTTGTATCCTCTTGAATAATGGTAAAATTATTTAACTTTTCCTGCTCCGGTATAAAGTATTGCAATGCAGTACCTTCAAAATAGGCACGTAAACGGATTTCCATTCTCCGTCCCAGGTCATCTTCCACGCAAACAGTTGCCTCTTCGAAACTCTCATCAATCTCAGCCCGCTCTCCGTATATAGGTTTCCACGCACCTACCACATTTCTTTTGGTTACTTTTGTTATAGTAAACCTGTCATATAATGGACGGGAATTGGCAAAGTGCAGTCCAAGCCTTGAAGGCAGAACAACCTCAGCTCCGTTACGCTTAACGGTATACCATATTTTTCCGCTACTATCTAAACTTAAGCAAATACTATTCTCTCCATATGATGCTTCTACCATCGTACTTTCACCTCAAAATATATATTCATTCCGTGTTTGAGTAGATCGGATTAACCAAAGGAATGTGGCAGGCTTAGCTTAGCAAATCATGCTCATTTCATCAATTTCAAAATCTTTAATTTTATTTTGATTTCTTTAGAATCTCCAGTTGAAGCATACAAAACCGCTCACCCCCGAACGGAAATGAGCGGCATAATCTCAAGCAGTCCGTATACTTAGTTTACAATCTGCCACCTTTGGTTAACGCTGCTGCCTCCTCCATATTGGCCCAAGTCCTCCCCGTTGGTCGTGCGGCCCATCCCGTCCAGAAATAACCCCGTTGCACGGTTTTGGAGCCGTACATTGTTGCCATCTATCGTGACGGACCATTGCTGATTGGTGCTGGTGCTGTAGCTCCATTGTCCGGCAGCGGAGCCGTTGGTAGTGCGGCCCATGCCGTCCAGGTATAGTCCGGTTGCGACATTCTTAAATCGCACATAGCCCCCGCTGATTTCCTCAATCCACCGCTGATTATTGCTGGTGCTGGAGCTCCATTGTCCGGTTACGGAGCCGTTGGTCGTCCGGCCCATCCCATCGATATACAAGCTGGTGGCGGCGTTACTGAATCTAACCGAAGCAGTCCCCGAAGTTCCTCCTGTAGCTGCAGATACGGCAGCGGATTTCGATCCTCCGGCTACTTCTACCTGATAATAGTAGGTCGTATCCGGGGTCAAGTTTGTATCTCGATATAATGTCGCTGCAGTGGGGGCGCTGCTAATCTTTGTAAAAGTGCCATTCGGATCTGTAGACCGGTAGATGTTATAACCCAGCGCATTCGGCACACCCGCCCAGCTTACGTAGATCGTATTCGCACCGGCCGCCGTTGCCGTCAATCCCGTTATAGAGCCTAACGTGATCTTGTTGCTCAAGCCGACCGTCTTGGCCGCATCGGGCGTGTACAGGAGCATGAAAAGCGGATAATCTTTTCCCGCAACCTCAGGCATTCTCGTTTCGTAGGCATAGGCCAAATATTTGTACTTCTCTTGGGTCATATCCCTATTTTCGATATATTTGTAATAGTTATATAACACACTGTAGAACGCATCGATTCTCCCTCTGCCGTCTGCGTTGATCGTATCAAAATATTGAATCGTACTGCTTTGGTTTGCCCATGCAGGCGTCCATAACACATCGTAACCCAGATGATACTTGAGCAGATAAGTTGTTCCTGCCAGCAGCCGGTCGTTCATGAAGTTGAACACATTCACCGCATTGGAAGCCGTAGACCTCGCTCCGGTGACCGGGTCAACCTTCGTGTCTTGGGCATAGATGGTCCGCACCAATGTGGACAGTCCGCCGACATTGCCGTAGGAATGCCCTACATCGCGCCCCATTTCGATGGCCTGCACACGGTAGTCCGCCGGATCCAATGCTTCTCCTGTTCGCTCATTTTGCGTCATCCACCGCATCTGATGCTTAATGGAACCGTTTCTTCCCCCTTGATCGCCTGCGGCATTTACGGTGGCAGCTTCTACAGCCTCATCGTAAAGCTGCAGATTATTGGTGAAGATAGCTCTTCCCATCGTTCCCATTACCGTAAACTGATGCTGATTCATAAAGAATCCATGAGCGTTATAAGTGACGGAAACGATGTCCATGAGATGGGTAAGATTCGCTGTATCCGCATCCGTCCATTTCTCACTCGCCGTAGGCGTATCGGAATAGCGCAGGATTTCCGCCGCTGCCGAGAGCAGATAACTCATCGTAGCAAGACGGAAGTTCGTATGGGTAACGCAATCCACTGCGGCAGAATAACTCCTGATAATTTTCATGGCATTGGCGCGATACGTTTCATCGCCGGTTATATACCACATGATCGCCTGCATGAAAGCGGTTTCGGAATCGGTATTGGCACGCGTTCCTACATATTCGCTGGGATTACTGTAATACTTACCCGTCTCGGGGTCGGTAAACCCCCAAGGTCCTTGAATGTGTTTAAAGATGTAATTATTTTCATAATAGATTCTTGGCGTTTTACTGGATTGGGAGTCGGCGGCAAAGGCATTAAACGCCGTATTCCAAGGCTCATCCCCCGCTCTTACGTGATCGCGCATGTTGTCCAAATCCGCCAGTCTCATCGCGATGCCCGGATGGTGGATGGTTCCCGATACCGTGTTCCCGGAGGAATCGGTATAGGACAAATTTGCAGACGTACTTACTACCTGCGGCTTATAAGAAGTAATCAGCGGCGAAATCGCCGCCTTTGCCGTTTGGCTGCCGATACTGAGGAAGACCGACATCATCAGTGCCAGACAAAGAATGCCGGAAACAATCCTGTGGGAGTTGATTTTCGTCTTGAAGAGATTCATGACATTTCCTCCTTTTTTTAACTGCTCATTGTGGCCTGTTTTGTCTCCGCAGTTTACAAGCGCTTCCTCCATCGCATCCCCCCTTTCAAACGCATTTTAAAATCATTTACAAATATATGGCTATCGTTGGATTGAAAAGCGATGGATGAAAATTCGTCTTATGCTGGAAAAACGTCTTCCTCCTTAAACGGGCACAGGTGTCTTGCCGCCTCCCCGACAGTCTCTCTTCGCGTATTATACCTTTACTTTGAACGCAATAATGGCAAAACAATGTGTAAAAAATGTTTATTTTTTGGTTTGGATGAATCCGGTGCGATACTTCAGCGGTGTAGTTCCGACTTCTTGCTTGAATACTTGAACGAAATAGGATGGATTGGGAATACCTACTTCGGCCCCGATCTGTTCGACCGATTTCGCCGTCGTCTCCAGTAATCTGCAAGCTTGTCTCATACGTTTGGCTGTAAGGTAGTCCTTGAGCGTGGTGCCTGTTACATCATGGAAAAGTTTCGACAAATAAAACTTCGACAAATGCAAGGCTTTGGCGAGATCGTCCATGTGAAACGCTTCCTGATAATGTTCGTCGATCCACTGCATGGCTTTCTGCGCATACTCTTCTGATTTCCTTTCAACCATTGCGGACGACTGCCGCCTCTCTGCGGGGGAACTGCGGATCATACTATCTATCAGGCGGAGAATCAAAATGGCAATCTCTTCAATATCCTCGCCCTTCCCGTCCATTCCCGCAAGATGATAATCTTCGTAATTTTGCTCCACCGCCTCTTCGTAAGAGAGCAGATCAAACGCCTGCATTTTGTGATGACCGCGCCATAAGGCGTTAAAAAAGGCGTAACGCTTGACAAAAGGCCGCAAGAACTTTTCCGCAAGCTCAGGATCGAAGTGAAGTATGGTGCGCGTGTAGGGCTGACTTGGACTCACATTCGCATAGACATGGTGCAGTTGATACGGCCGAAAGAAAAACAGCATGCCCCGGCGGATCGGGAACTTTTCGCCGCCGATGACGACAAGCCCCGTTCCTTCATGAACGTACAACATTTCACAGCATTGGTGCCAATGATAATATCCTTTATAATGGCTCGTGTTGTTCAGCTTGTAATCCCAAAACAGCTTGTTGCCTCCAAAAATAACAGTCTCGAACACGCGTTTCAGTAGCATTCCTCCATACCCGAGAAACGTTCGATAGAGCGTTCCGCTGAAATTCACTATAGCAACGCTTCCATTTTAATTCCGATTATGCTGTACATGGGAATTACCGCCACAAAATCCAATGCCGGCACTGACGTCTTGCTGCCTGTGCCGGCTCGGAATGAATACCTTTTGCTTATTATTTTTGATTGTTCAACAAATACTCAGCATCCCGAAGCAAGTAATCAGCGGCTTTCTCGGTAATATGCTTTCCCCTAAGCGCCTGTACTTGATTCACAAAGGCTGACAGTTCATTCGCAGCCAATTTGCTCTGCAAGCTCTTAGCGATACCCGTGTTATCGATCCAGATATAATCGCCATCGATCCATTTGGCATCCGTAAAGCGTGTGACCAGGGCCTGCATGGACTCTATGCTGGTGGTAGTCTGGAAGACGACCGTTTGAATACCCGTATTACCTGCCATATCACTAGCAGTTACGACCAACGTATGCGAACCGAGCGGCAGGGTGAAGAGCGGAATGCCAGCTCCTGCCTTTACGCTATACGTATCCAACGTGACCGTTGTCTTGTTGCCGTCAACTCCGGACAGAAGATCATCAAGCGCAACGATCGGTGTGATACCCATCGAATCGACGTACGTGCCGTATACCAGACCGGTTACCGTAATCGTCGGCGCTGTCGTATCCTGATCGAAGCTGATCGATTTGTCCGACTCCACGTTGCCGGCGATGTCCGTGGAGCGGTAGCTCACGTTATACTTTCCGTCCTGAGTGATCATGACCGGTTCCGTATAGGCTTGCCAGGTGCTGCCGCTGTCCAGACTATATTCCGTCTTGGCCACTCCTGAGAGATTGTCGTTCGCTGTCAAGGTGAGCGTAACTGGTTGCACGTACCAACCGTTCTGTCCGTTCGGTTCCGCAGGCGATACGGCGGCTGTCGTGATCGGAGTCGTCATATCCACATTGACGCCGACCGTCTGAACATCCCCGGTAATTCCCGCGTCGTTCCGGGGTTGGTAGCTGACCGTATACTTGCCGTCCTGGTTAACCATCAGCGATTCTGTATAGTCCTGCCATGTTTTCCCGCCATCCAGGCTGTATTCCGCGCTGCCGTAAGTCAACAACGTGACGGTAACTGGCGTCGTGTACCAACCGTTCGCATTCGGCTTCGCAGGATCAAGGGACGCCGTAAACGTGTAGATCAAGCTGTCCAGAGCCGTCTTCAGACTGTTGGCGGCCGAATCGACATCACTTTGTGTTGCTTTCGCATTGGCATCGACCGACTTCGCGTTCGATATCGCCGTTTGCAACGCTGCGTAGCTGTCTGCCGTATAATGGTCGGTAACGACCTGATCCGCTTGATTCAGCAAGATCGCAAGCAACGAGCGATCCACAGAGAGGAATTGCAACTCACCTACGTTGGCAAAACCTTTCGGCGTATAATATCGCAGATAACGGTATGCCGTCTGGTTGTCAATCGCATGCGTATACCATTGCTGAACGGAAACGCCACTGATTGTATGCAAGGTGTTGAAATTAACTCCGTCATTGGAGCCTTGGATCAGCGCTCCATTCATTCGGTCTGCAGTACCAGAACGCGGAATAAACTTGATGCCGTTAACCGTTATGGCGTTGCCTACGCCCAAGTCAACAGTTACCCAACCGGCTGCAGTTTTGGTGTCAGGGGACGTGTTCGGGTCGCCGTCAAAAGCGCGCCAACCGTTCGCTGCGGTACTCAACTTGCCGTCCCACGACACCGTATTTGCCGTCACCATAGAAGGTGTAATGGCGATGATCGGCTCCAGTATCGAACTCGCCTGCAGCAATTCATTCAGAATGGCCAGTTTGCCCGCTTCCGGATTGGCCAATTTCGCCTTGATCTCTTTCACTTTTTGTTGATACAGGTAGTAGCTGCCTTTGGTATAGCCGTCCGCTGTCAGCGCGATGGAATCCAGGTAAGCCGCATCATAATCCAGACCGCCATGGAATCTCACTTCCGCCATACTCCCGAACCAGCTGTTCCCATTGATAATGCGGATATACCGGTAAGGGGTATTGTCGGTAATCGGCAAGATCTGCCAATCCTTCGTAGATGCCGCTAACGGAGAGATCGTCGTCCAGTTCGAATTGTCGTTGGAGCCCTGAATGATTGCACCCTTGATCCTGGTGTAATATCCGTCTTGCCTTGCCAGAAGCTCCACATACTTCAATTTCGCTTTAGCGCCTCGGAAGTCAAATTTGACCCACGCCCCAGCTCCGCTACCATTCAAGCGGTAATCGGTAACCGAACCGGGATTGCCATCGAAAAGAGCGTTCGCCGTTGCGATTGCGTCTGCCGGGGATCTGCCGTTAGAATCGGTCACATCCGTAATGGATGTCACATTGCGGATCAAGTCCGATTCATCAGCCAAGGTCAAGGAAGATCCGTCGGTAGTCGATGTTTTTGCCGGCGCGTCCAGCCCTTCGGATGTTTTGTATTGGATGCCGAAATTCACCGGTCCCGGAGCAGCATTGGACCCCATCACCGCTTTCGCTGTCCAGTTGATTTGGTCATCCGACATGACCGTCGCATCTTGGCCTTGAATCTTCACGTTCACCGTGTTGATCGGTTCCATCGAAGTGAATGCCAGATTCACCGTATCGCCGGTTTCAATCCGGTCGAGTAAGGCTTGCTCCGAGCTGATGGACACCGAGCTGATCTTCGTCAGTACCTTGGCCGATCCATGGAATCTCACTTCCGCCATATTCCCGAACCAGGTGTTCCCATTGGTGATACGGATATACCGGTAAGGCTGCTTGTCGTTAACTGATAAAATTTGCCAATCCTTCGTGGACACTGCCCCAGATGAGATGGTTTTCCAGGTTGTATTGTCATTGGAGCCTTGAATGACCGCGCCATTGATTCGGGTATAGTATCCGTCCTGCCTTGCCAGCAGCTCCACATACTGCAATTGGGCATAGCCGCCTTGCCCGAAGTCGAATTGGACCCACGATTCGGCTCCGCTGCCGTTCAGGCGGTAATCGGTCGATGATGCAGGATTGTTATCGAACAAAACGTTCGCCGTTGCAATAGCGTCTGCCGGCGATCTGCCGTTGGAATCGGTAACCACAGCGATGGACGTCACATTTTGGATGACATCGGATTCATTCACCAGAATCAAGCGAGACCCGTCGGTTACGAACATCGTTTCCGGGGCATCGGTCCCTTCCGCCGTCTGATAATGAAGCTTGAATGTCACATTGCCCGGCGCCGTACCAGGTACCATAACCGCTTCGGCCGTCCAGTTCAGGCCATCCTCCGAATGAACGGTCGCGGGTACACCCTGAATCGTAACATTCACGTTCTGAATGGCTTCCGTCGATTGGAAGGACAATTTCGCTGTGTCTCCCATGACGATCCGCCCTCCGGAGACCTGATCCGAACCGATGGAGACCGATGCGATCTTGTTGATGACCTCGTGACGCTTCCCAAAGATATGGAACTCGGACAATTCAATGAAGGGAGAGTCGTACGGTTTTTGAATCATTTGGATTTTCAGGAAACGGAATTGCTCATTCTGGAGCTCTGGCGACACCGCCAACATATGCATGGCTGCCGAAACGGGGGTCACTCCCGGCGTCAACCGGGTCCAGTTTTCTTTGTCATTGGATCCGTATATGGTAATGCCGCCGCCGCGTTCAGGAAATCCTCCTCGTGCCTGAATCCCGAACGCACTGGCCGAAACCCGAAAATTGGGCCCCATGTCCATATCAACGTCCCTACCGGCCGTGCTCGGGTCATTATCCATGTAAGTTCCCGTATTGAAGCCCGCAGACAAGAACATCCCCTGATAATTGATGCTGCCGTCGCCCAGCAACGGCGTGGTTAACTGAAGTCCTTGCACGACGCCATGCAGAACCGCCAGCTTCTGATAGAATTCGGCGTCCGTTGCGGTGTTCATGAGGCTCATGGTGTCGTCGTATGCTTCTGTATACGTATCGAGCGTTGCCCAGACATAATCCGTGTTGGCGTCATAGGGCGCAATGACGGCATCCACCGCCGACTGCCGATCATTGGCGACGGTCACCGTGACATCTCTGGTCGATATCGTCGTGCCGTCGGAAGCTTCCACAACGAAGGCATACGTTCCGGCTACCGTAGGATTCCAGTCAAATGTGCCGGTGCTTGTGTCGAACACGGCGCCTTCGGGTGCATGGACAATCCGATAGGTCACAACATCGGACGTGCCTGCGTCCGTTGCCGAGAAATCTAAATGGAGCGCCGCCTCGGACCCAACATAGGTAAACAGGTTCAAAGCGGTTTTTCCTTCATTAAACACCGGCGGCGTCAGTTCATTGGCCGCGTTGACATTGATATGGTCGATATCGACCGTCGTTCCGTTGCCTATAATCGTGAAATAATTCAGGGTCCAGAGCCCACCGCCTTCAGAATATACATATCTCCATTGCCCCTGGGTATCCGGCAACGTGATCGTTTGGCCCGAGGCTGCCAGCTTCGCCGCACCGTTGGTCCGAATCTTGTATCCGAGCACGCTCGAACCGCTGCCGGATTCAACCAAAGCGATTTTGCTGCCGGATTCCGTGGCCTGGATGCGGACGAAGGAAACATCGCCCTCTTGCATGGCGGTCGAGTTGCCGTCCAAGTTGGTGAACCGATCCTCAATCTCTCGCCAATTCGGGTTCGGGTTCACCTTCGGGAGATTTGCCGTTCCCTCGGCCTCGGCTTCCTTAGGGATGTACAGCCAATATTCCCCTCCGGAATCCCGTGATGCCCAACTGTAATCCGTCCTCTTGTTGAACATCTCCGTGTAGTACGGAGCAACTTGCTCCATGTCATGACCTTGCTCATATTTATAATAATAGTACAGATCATAGGCATTGCCGCCGATTCTTCCCCGATATGAGGTATTCAATACCTGGTAAATGACCGGGCTGCCATCCTGGCGCATACGCGCCTCTGTCGGGATCCAAGGCGTATCATAGCCGTTCATATACCGGGCAAAATAGTCGGTACCCGCCAGAATACGTTTGCCAAGAAAATCGTACGTGGTAACCGCATTCGCTGCAGTGGAAACCGTACCATCTGCCGGGTCCACCTTGGTTCCTTGGGCCTGCAACAGACGCGACAATATGGCAACATTGATGACGTCGCCGGTGCTGTGAGCCTGATCCCTGCCCATCTCCGTTATCTGCACCTGCGGGTTATCTACCTTCTCGCCTGTCTCCGCATTCGTATCGACCAACCGGAACAATCTCAGGATGGAACCGTTTACGTGCTGGTCTAGAGCCGTCTTATTCACCGTGAACCACTCTACGGCCTCGCGATAGCGCTCCACATTGCCGGTGAAGATATATCCGGAGGTGGATCCGATGAGCGGATACAGATGCTGGTTCATGAAGCGGCCATTCGTATGATTGAAGGTATCGGTGACCGGAACGATCACATTATTCGTGAGCTTGGCCGTATCCTGGTCTGTCCATGCCAGTTCCGGCGTCTGCGTGCTGGTATACCTCATGATTTCCGCGGCGGTAACCATTCGGTAGAGCGGAACGCCCGTGTGAATGTGCGAATCGACAAAATACGCATATTCCGCAGGGTTCTTCTGCTCCCATTTCCGGATAATATTCATCGTATTCGCCCTATAAACCTCATCGCCCGTTATCACATACATAAGAGCCTGCGTATACGCTGTTAAGCCATCCCATATAAATTTTTCGTTATAGCCCTGGCTGCACCAACAGCCTTCGGAAAATTTGGACGAGACCGTCTTGGTTGCAAGCGGGCCTCCCCACGGGTCAGTCGAGTTGGCCATCTGGTTGAAATAGGTTTTCCAAGGCTCCTTATTCGCCCGTATTTGAGTTTGCAAATTCTCAAGTGTTTCCTTGGTCAGCCCGATACCAGGATGTTTGAATCCGCTTTCATCAATGGTTTCATAAATGGTTGGCACATAATCCGTCATGAGCGATGGCGAGGCTGTTTCCGCCGCCGCAGTTCCTGCCGTCAGAGGCAGGAACATGACGGTCATGCTCGCGATAACGAGGATGGATAGGTATTGTTTCAATTTTAGACGAAAACTAGTATGATGCACCTTCATCTGAACTCCCCCATTCCAATGATTTTATTCGACTTGCATTAGGTGAATTCAACGTCATATGCATGTTCTCCTACCCGAATATTTCCAGACTCCGGATGGAGAAGGTGCCGACCGTTGATTCGAACATTCCGGAACATCACCCCCTTGACGATTCTGGACTCATCGAATCCGGCAACGACCGACGGATTATCGCAGGGTCCGTTGTAAACGATATTGTCGAACAAAATATTTTCCACCCGGTAACCGGGACACGGATTATATTTGGGATTGAAAAGCACGCGAATATCGATCAATTGTCCGAGCTCGAATGGTTCGACCCGGATATTTCGATAAGTGACATTCCTGACCGTATTGTTGTCGCCGCAATTTATTGACATACATCCCCAATAATACGGCTGCGGCTCATGATGCTCGAGTACATCGATATTTTCGAAAAGGATGTTCTCGACGATGTCCCCTTTCTCATGATTGCCGTGCCCGCCGACATTCATCGGATGAGCCACATCCGCCCATAAAACGGAATTTCGGACTCTGACATCCCGTGTGTCCCCCTGATAATCCCAGCGGCTGCCATAGATCGCGATGCAATCGTCGGATGTTCGCAAGAACACATCGTCAACGTCCACATGGCTGCTTGCCATCATATCAATGCCGTCCGACCACCCTCGGGTGCTGAATGATTTGATGTTGTTGATCTTGATATGCTCGGATTTCCCGACCAGAACGGTATAGTGAGGCGGATCGATCGCGATGATTCCTTCAATCTGAACGTTCCTGGAGAATAGGATCTCCACAGTGCGGTAATAGGTTGTCTTCTCGAAGTCGGACATGTAGATGACCCCGCGCCCCCGGATCGTCACATCCTGTACATGGTCGCAGACGAACGCTCCGGCCACGACTGCTCCGCCGGCGATATATACCGTCATGCCGGAAGGGATATGAAGCTTCGGCTGTTCCAGGACATGCATGCCGGATTCGAAATAAAGAACAGAACCCTCACGGGAAACCAGCTGTTGAAGCTCATCCGTCTGATGTCTGCCTGGCTGAACAACGACAACGCCGGGATCGGCAGGGTTCGGCGCGTCTTCCTCGATCGGATTGGCGAAAATGTGCAAATTATGAAACCGGTCTCCATTCACTTCGAACGACAATTTACGGGGGCCGTCCAATGTGAACGTCACCCGGTTTTCGTTCACAACGCCGTGAATCCCCGCAGATACAGGGCGGATCTCCACGCTTCGAATGTCCCCGTAATTCTTGGTCACTTCGACTTCAACCGCACCGGCGCAATCGAAATAGACCATCGAGGCGTTCCGCACATCGTGCATGTCAACCTTCACGTTGTAACAGAACAAGGGCTGCCATTCGCCCTGATCTTGTCGAACACGCACGGTATAGTCGGAATTACCTGCCGCCCCCTCGGGAGCCGGGTATGTGATCATTCGCTTCGACGAAACGGTCATCGATATCCCACCTTGCTTTGAATAGTATCAGTTTGACCGGAACACGTGAGACGTGTTCCGGTCAAATTAGATCATGCTTTGTCCAGATTACTTCGCAGCCTTACGCTCTGTATATACCTTGTTGGCTTCGTCCGTCAATTCCTGGCCGCCGGCCTTCAACCATTCCGCCTTGAAAGTGTCGAATTCTTTGTCCGTATCTGCTGCGCCTGTGATTGCCTTTATCAAGTACTTATCCTGCAGCGTCTGAAGATTTGCCCAGTACTTCGCCTTGGCCGACAATACAGCAGGTACAATAACGTCTTTCAACGGCTCATAACCGACATCCAGCTTCGCCTTCAGCTCCCGCAGTTCATTACTCGTATTAAATTTCTGCTTGGCAGTATCTACGGCATTAAGCGGGTTGTAGAAGCTGCCGGCGCCGACTTTAGCAGTTGCGGCTTCAGGATCCGTCTTGGCGACGACAAAGTCGCCGTTCGGCTGATCATAGTTTTTGCCCTTTTCGCCGTATACAGTCAACAGCCAGTATTCGTCGTTTGTAGCAAGGAAGTCCAGGATTTGCTCAATCTTAACCCGTTTCGCCGCATCTTTCTCAAGCTGTGCTCCCAAGAGTACGGGGGCTTGACGCGCGCCGTAAGACCAGCTGTACGGTTTGCCGGCCGGGCCTACAACCGGCTTTCCTGCGATGACGTTCTGTCCCTTGTCCGCTGCGGGCTTCGTAATAAACCCGGAGGTATTGACAAAGTTACCCCATCCCATGTTTTCGACCATACCGACCTTTTGGTTGGCGAATTTTTCATTGAGCTGGCCGTTGTCGGTCGTCAGAAACTCGGGATCGATAAGCCCTGACTTATACCACTTGTCCAGAAGCTTGAGCGCCGTGCGGGTTTCTTCGGTGATGCCTCCATACACAACCTTGCCGTCTGCGCCCAGCTTGAACGCGTACGGATTAACGCCGTGAGCAGCGAAAATGGAAGTGAACATCTGGATGGGGAGCTTGCCTCGGGCCGACATACCGTATGTATCCTTCTTGCCGTTGCCGTCCGGATCGTTATTGACGAATTTGGTGAGTACATCCTCCAGCTCCGCAAGCGTCTTCGGCGGCTCATTGTAGCCGACCTTCTTCAGCCAAGCTTCATTGTAACCGGGGATGAAGCTGGAGTTGCCGCTCGGCCACACCTTCGGAATCCCCCAGTCCTTTCCTTTGTAGAAGCCGACATCCCAAGCGCCGGCATCCGTTAATTCCAGCGCTTTCATATAATTCGGCATGTTCTTTTTGAGCTCATCCCGAGAAAGACTGGCAATAACACCTTGGTCAGCCCAAGCGGCCATATCGGTTTCATTCGCATCGATCGGGAAGATATCCGGCACTTGTCCGGAGGCAAGCAGAACATTGAATTTTTCCTTCCAGCCTTGGCGTTCGAACTTAACCGTTTTGATCTTGACATTGAATTTCTCTTCAATCTTCTTCTGCACCAGATTTTCTTCGGATTCCGGGGAATTGAAGTTGTTCGACCAAACAATCTCGATCGGTTTCGCATTGGCCGCCGTTGTCGCTGCGCCCCCGCTAGCTTGCGGTGAAGCAGTACCTTCGGTTCCGGTTTTGCTGCTGCAACCGGTTGTGACTGCAAGCGACATCGACAATACGACGCCCGTCAAGCCCATTAAAATCTTCTTTCTTTGACTCATTGCTTTGTCCTCCCTTTTCATCGTACCTCATTATTTTATTTAAACGGAACGCTTCTGAAGCGCACCGGTTAAACCAACTATCCCTTAAGCGAACCGACCAAGGTGCCTTTGACAAAATATTTCTGAAGGAACGGGTACACGATCAGGATGGGAAGTGCGGTAAACATAATGACGGCGGCCTTGACGGTCTCCGCAGCCATATTTTCATCCTTGGGGGGCAGGAGCGGATCGCTCTCGGCAGCGATGACAAGCCGCCTCAAGAAGGTCTGAAGCACGTACAGCTTTTGATCCTGCAGATAGATCATGGCATCGAACCATGCGTTCCAATGCCCGACAGCGGACCAAAGCGCCAAAGTTGCGAGCACCGGCTTCGACAGCGGAATGACAATGGTAAACAATATCCGCAGGTCGCTGGCACCATCCATTTTCGCCGAATCCTCAAGCTCTTCCGGCATGGTCATGAAGAAATTGCGGAGAATCAGAAGTGAAAACGTGCTGATCAAGCCGGGGATGATCAAGACCCAGCGGGAATCGATGAGTCCGAGCGATTTGATCAAGAGATAAGATGGAATAAGACCTCCGCTAAAAAACATCGTGACGACGATAAACATCATGTAAAAGCTGCGATGCGGCAGATGCTTCTTCGAAAGTGGATAAGCCGCCATCGACAAGGCAAGGAGCGTCAGAAAGGTCCCGACTATGGTACGAAAAACGGTGTTTCCTAAAGCACGCCAAACATTGATGTCTTCCACAACCCGCTCCCAGGCGAAAAACGATATCTCGTGCGGGTACCAGTGCAAGCCAGGCCGGACTGCCTCCGCCGTCGTGCTCAGCGATATCGAGAGCACATGCGCAAACGGATAAAGCATAGCGGCACACACCATAAAGATAAATCCGATCAGGAAAACCTGAAACACTTTCTCACCGGAACTGAGTCTCATGCTTGTTCATCCCTTTCGGGTCATGGAGTTATGTAATTCCTTCCTGACCCAATTTTTTCACAATATAGTTGGCAGATAATACCAGAATCAGTGCGACCACATTTTTGAATATGCCGACAGCCGTCGTCAAGCTGTACTGTGCGTTCTGCAAGCCTACGCGATATACGTAAGTGTCCAGCACATCGGCAACATCATATACGGCAGGCGTATATAACGTGAAGATCTGGTCGAAGCCGGCATCCAGAATGTGGCCTACCCTAAGGATCAACAAGATGGTGATCACCGGAAGAATGGACGGAATCGTAATGTGCAGCGTTTGCTTCCATCGGTTCGCTCCGTCGATGACGGCGGCTTCGTACAATTGCTGATCAATGCCGGCCAAAGCTGCCAAATAGATAATCATGCCCCATCCGACTTCTTTCCATATAGCGGATACCACCAGTGTAAACCGGAACCAGCTTTCATCTGCCAGAAAATAGATCGACTTAAAACCGAGCCCCTTGATGAAATAGTTTACAACCCCGCTTTCCGGTGACAAAAGGGAAATCATAATGCCCCCGAGAACGATCCACGATAAAAAGTGCGGCAAGTACGAGATCGTTTGGGCGACCTTCTTAAACATCGTCAGCCGGACTTCATTAAACAGCAGCGCCAGTATGATTGGAGCCGGGAAACCGAATACGATTTGATAGAAGCTGATCAAAAGCGTATTCTTCATGATTTTCCAAAAGTCGGGGGACATCACAAACATATAATGAAAGTGTTTAAACCCCACCCATGGACTATCCACTATCCCTTTCATTACATAAAAATCTTTAAAAGCCAGTTGAATGCCGTACATCGGTGCGTAATGAAAAACGGCGTACCAGATTAGCACAGGAGCCAATAACAGAAACAAAGCTTTGTTCTTTTTATATTGTCTCCAGGTGTAGCCCCACTTGGATTCCGTTTTTCTTCCGGCCTCTTTGACAGCGCTTACTGCAGAGGCGTTTGCCGGATTCATATGTTTTGCATCTCCTTTCAAAGTTTGAGTTGTTGTGTCCTTTGCGCTACCCAAATGTAAACGATTGAAAGCGCTTTTTCCATGTCAATTTCATTCGAATTTTTTTGAATTCTTTCAAAATCGGATGTTAATTTCTTTAGAAATGAAAAAAAACAGCCTGAAATCGGCTGTTTGGGAATAATTGGGGGCTGAAATGCGCTATTCTGCCTCGCTGAGCTTCCTATTCGATTACTTCTTTTGCCGCTGTGCATATACCTTGTTGGCTTCGTCAGTCAATTCTTGGCCTCCGGATTTCAACCAATTCACTTTAAAATCGTCGAACCCTTTATCCGTATCTGCTTTGCTGATGACGGCTTTAATCAAATAATTATCCATCAGCGTCTGCAGACTCGCCCAATATTTCGCCTTTGCAGTCAATACAGCCGGGCCAATAACGTCTCTAAGCGGCTCATAACCGCTGTCCAGCTTCGCCTTCAGATCCAGCAATTCCTTGGTCGTGTAATATTTCACCATGGAAGTATCAACATACGCAAGCGGATTGTAGAAGCTGCCGGCGCCGGCTTTTGAGGCCTCCGGTGTCGGCCTTGCAACGACAAAGTCTCCGTTCATATCGTAGTTGACGCCCTTCTCACCGTAAATCGTAAGCAGCCAGCCTTCCGGATTTGTTGCCACGTATTCGAGAATTTGCTCAATCCTGGCCCGTTTCGCTGCATCCTTCTCAAGCTGCACGCCTAACAATACAGGGGCTTGACGCGCGCCGGCGGAGAAGGCATACGCTTTGCCGGCCGGCCCGATAACCGGCTTTCCTGCAATAACGTGTTGGCCCTTTTCCAATGCGGATTTCGTAATATATCCGGATTCAGCGTCAAAGTTGCGCCAACCCATGTTATCGACCATGCCGATCTTTTGGTTGGCGAATTTATCATTGAGCTGACCGTTATCCGCCGTAATGAACTCCGGATCGATAAGTCCGGCCTCGAACCACTTGTTCAGGAGCTTGAGCGCCAAGCGGGTTTCTTCCGTGATGCCGCCATATACGACTTTGCCGTCGGCGCCTATCTTGAACTGATACGGCGATACACCATAAGTCGAGAATACGGAAGTGAACATTTGGATCGGGAGCTTGCCTCGGCCCGACATGCCGTACGTATCCTTCTTGCCGTTTCCGTCCGGATCGTTGTTGACGAATTTGGTGAGCACATCCTCCAGTTCCGCGAGCGTCTTCGGAGGCTCATTGTAGCCGATCTTCTTTAGCCATGCTTCATTGTAACCGGGGATAATGCCTGAATTGCCGGTAGACCATACTTTCGGGATCCCCCAGTTCTTTTCATTATAGAAACCGAAATTCCATGCGCCGGCGTCAATCGATTCCAGCGCTTTCGTATACTTCGGCATATTGTTTCGGATTTCATCCGGGGAAATGCTGGCAATGATGCCCTGGTCCGCCCATGCGGCCATATCGGTTTCGTCTGCATCGATCGGGAAAATGTCGGGAATTTGTCCGGAAGCAAGCAGCACGTTAAATTTATCCCTCCATCCCTGGCGGTCGAGTTTGACGTTTTTGATTTTAACGTTGAATTTTTGCTCCAGCTGCTTCTGCACATAATTGCCGTCAGCTTCAGGAGGACTGAAGTTGTTCGCCCACGTAATCTCGATCGGTTTGTCGCCGGCCTCGAGTTTCGCCGTTTCTACGAATGCCTTCGGTGTAGTCCCGCTATCGCTTTCATTGCCGCAACCGACCGCGACAAGAGACATCGACAAGACGATGCTCATCAGACCAAGCAAAATCTGCTTTATTTGGTTCATTGTTTTGTCCTCCCCTTTTAATTTCTTTATTTAGAAATGGAAGAAACAGCCGTTAAAAGGCTGTTTAAGGAAAAATTCCGCTAGTTGGTCGCACTCGCCGTTGGTTTCGTTTGTCTGTACTGAACCGGAGTAATGCCAAAACGCGCTTTGAATTTAACATGAAAATATTGCAGGTTACGATATCCGACAAGTGCAGCGATTTCCGTAACGGACAACTTATCGTCCTCCCGCAGCAAGCAGGCGGCTTTTTCGAGTCTGATTCGGGTCACGTATTCGGTAAACGATTCGTTCATCACTTCGCCGAACAAGGTGGAAATGTAGGCAGGAGCGAGCGAAGCAACTTCGGAAAGAACGTTGAGCGAAAGCTCTTCGTGCAAATGCTCATCGATATAGGCTTTCAGCTTGAAAATGACTTCCGCTTGCTTATGCTTGACTGAATCCCGCACATGGACCCCAATCCGTTCGGAAAGTCTGCGAATCGATGCCATCGTGTCTGCCAGCGTATCTTTCTTCAGTTCGTCAAACAGATTGGAGGGAGGAACGATTTGCTGCAGCCCCAGCTCAATGATCGTTTCGTACAGTGCGGAAACGAGCTGAAGAAGCGCGAGTTCCACCGATTCAAGCTGCATATTCCGTTCCATCAGAATCGCAGCGAATTCATCGATAAATAGATTAGCGCCCTCTACATCACCAGCCTTAAGCGTATTCTGAAATGTAGCCAGAGGAATCAGTGGCGGCTTCGGATCAAAAGCGGAAATTTTCGAATGAAGAATGATTGCTTCAGGACCGTACAGAAAGCGATATCGATACGCTTGATGAGCAACTCGATAGGAAAGAGGAATTTTTTCGGGCGATACGACCGAAGTGCCGATACCCGCTCCGAATCGAAGATCTCCCCGTACTTCGTCCTTGATTTTGTCCAATTCCGCTGCTACCATCTCATCATCCATCTCGGTACGTGAATCCAGGAAGTAAATGATGGCCACTTCCTGTGAATTCAAGCAAACAACCTCGTATGGCACGGTGCGATCGAATTGCTCGTATCGCATCTTAAGCTTCTCGCTATCGCCTTCGATGAGTTGGGCATGTACCACCTGATAGCGGCATTCCTGTTGCAGCGCCATCCACATGTACTAGACCGAGACTGGCGCCCAACACCAGGTTTTTCATCTCATTCTTTTTGGCCTGAGATTCCAAACTCACGATTTTTTGTCCCATGAAGTTCAACGCACTGCCGATAATCATATATTCATTCGCATGACCGGGGTTCAGACCCGGTTGATACAGGTTGCGAACATGTTGGATCAGCTTTTTCATCGGGAGATAGAAACGTTTGGAAATCAGGTAGGAAAGCGCAAGCCCGAACACGAGCACAAGACAGCAGGCTACGAAAATTTTGGTTTTCATTCGTTTTGAATCCAGCACAAATGAATTCATCGGCCGAACTATCGCATAGGTCCAACCAAGTTCCGACTTCGAGCCGGCGAGATGCGATAATACGATGGTACCGCGCACACTGTCGCTGATCTTTGAGACGGTCTTGCCGGATCCGATGGCTTGCTGAAGCAGCCCGACTTCTTCCGGATTCTCCCCGGCTGTTTGCAGGAGTACATTCCCGTTCGCATCGAATATATAGAACCTCTCGAATGAGGAGGTAATGATTTTAGCTACAGCCTGCTTCAGGTACTCCAGATCGACGTCAACATACAGGTATCCTTTCGGCGAAGAGCTGCCAATCCCATATGGGAGCTTAACGACATACGTCATCACTTGTTTTCCGTCCGGCAATGTGCGGATCATCCACCGGTTCGGAGCAATTTGCGAAAGTTGCCCTATAAAACCGAAGTCCTTGGAGTTTTCAGGATTTTCAATGAAAAGATCGCTGTTTACAACATAATTTCCTTTATGAAAATACACGGTTATATTGGAAGCGCCTTCAGATGTTTTCCTAAAAATGTCAAGATCCTGTTGCAAGGATAAAATTAGATCAAGGTTTCCTACCCATCCATTATCCAGCAAATAATTTAAATTAGAGTTGTTCCGAGTGAAAATGGTGGGTATGACCTTATTTTTTAGATTGTCTTCGTATTTTTGCAGCAAGCTCCGTTCCACATAATCCTTTGCCGTAACGAGACGGCTTTGGCTATCCCTGGCGATTTCGTTCACCATCATCTGATTGGCCTGCGTGTAAAGATAGCCCCCCGCAAGTCCGAGCAGCACGACAGCTAATGCCGTATGCGATAAGATGAGGCGGTTAAAAAAGGTATCTCTATAAAAAGACAAGAATTTCATGAGTATCCTCCCGCACAATCCTTGATACCGTACAACTTCTGAATGTTTATCTTCCATTGCCCTCGGGTAAAACCAATATACCAATCTTTTGCTTGATTTGCCAGAGGTTCGTAGATTGCAAGTGTTGGAAATCAATGAACAAACAACTATACAAATAATAAGCGTTCACCATAGAGTGAACGCCTAATTACTTAAAAACTTTATACTTCAAAACTTTGTTTGTTACATCAAGACTTTATTTGTCATTTCAAAACATTATTGTCTATTTCAAAACCAATTTGTCATCCCCAACAAAAATTAAAATCATCTTCTTCTTTCTTACACCCCGCCCATTGACATTTCATCTTCCACGTAATAAAATATTTTTACGTAACACATACTTTGTATTGGAGGCTATCCACTCCATGCTAAAAGATATTCAAGACAGCTATTACATCGAGTCTCCAGAGCAAGCTACCGTCTTGTTGAACCCTATTCGCGGGGAGATCATTGCTCAGCTGCTGGAACCTGGGTCTGCTGCTGAAGTGGCGCGAACACTCGGGGAAACGGCCCAACGCATTAACTATCACCTCAAAGCTTTGGAAAAAGCAGGCTTGGTTCAACGCGTAGGCACCCGACAAGTGCGCAATCTGGTCGAAGTATTGTACAGAGCGATAGCCAAAACATTCGTATTGGCCGAATCGTTAAGTATGAAGCCTGAAACCTTGCAGAGATTGAAGGACCAGAGCTCTTTGGCTCACCTTGTGACCACATCCGAGCGGATTCGAAGAGATGCTATGCTTCTTATGGAGCAATCCGATGTGGGCGAAGTGATTCCTAGTGCAACACTTCAGCTGCAGGTCCATCTGTCTGATGAACAGCAAAGACAAACATTCGTTGAGGAGTACGCTGCCATGGTGCAGCAATTGGTGGATCGATACTCGGGCTGCAAAGACGGAAATGATGCCTATCAAGTCTTGTTAGCCGTATATCCCAAACCGAAAGAATGAGGAGGCAAACGCCATGAATCATGAACAACAAACAAGTAAACCACAGAATGACGCAGTACCTGCAACACCTGTTATTGCTTGGGAGCAAGCCGCCCAACGTAAGCCTGAAACCTCAGGAAGCAACGTGATCTCGATCGACTCTTATCGTCGTCAAGGTACCTCGCTTAATGAATCGGAAGCTACCTTCACCGTTCGTGAATTTCAAACCACCCATGGCGAAGAACCGATCCGTTTAATCATGGTATCCTCTGGTTTTGGTCAAAAACGTACTGCCCACAGTCATACCGTCCAAAGCAAAGCTTCTTAAAATATAGTACTTAAAAATGAAAGGATGATTCCTATGAGTTTCATACCTATGGTTGTCGAACAATCTTCGCGCGGTGAGCGCTCTTACGATATTTATTCCAGACTGCTCAAAGATCGCATTGTGTTCCTTGGCACGGAGGTTAACGATCAAGTGGCAAATGCGATTGTTGCCCAGTTATTGTTCCTTTCCGCGGAAGATCCGGAGAAAGATATTTCTCTCTACATCAACTCACCCGGTGGTTCCACTTCTGCAGGACTCGCGATTCTCGATACGATGCATTTCATTAAGCCTGACGTTTCTACCATCTGTGTAGGTATGGCCGCATCCATGGGTGCCATCCTCTTAACAGCAGGTGCACCTGGCAAAAGGTTCGCTCTCCCTAATGCCGAGGTCATGATTCACCAACCATGGGGAGGCGCCCAAGGTCAAGCCAGCGATATTCATATTCGTGCCCAGCACATTCTCAAAACACGGCGAACACTTAATCGTATACTTGCCGAAACAACTAAGCAGCCGATCGAGAAGATTGAAATAGACACAGACCGTGATTATTTCCTAACCGCTGAAGATGCGAAAACGTATGGTTTGATTGATAAGGTAATTGAGAAAATCTAATCGTTTATCCTATAAATCAAGATTGAAAAACCCTAGCCACTGGCTAGGGTTTTTTCAGTAATAAATGAGCCCTTCAAGGGAACGTAGTCCTCTAATCATCCTTAACCTTTTACCGCGGAACCCGTAATACCTTGTATGATATATTTTTGTCCAATAAGAAATACAAGCAGCATGGGAACAATGCCAGCAGATGTAGCCGCCATCATCCCGTTATAGTCAATATTGAACTCAAGTATGAAATTCTGCATGCCCAGCGGGACTGTATACAGATTACGGTCAAGCAGGAAAACGAGGGCATTCTCATAGTCATTCCAGTGCCAGGAAAAATCAATAATCGCTAAGGTCGCCAACGCCGGTTTGGCCAGAGGCAGCATGAGCTGAAAGAAAATACGGAAGTGGCCAGCCCCGTCAACAAAGGCAGATTCAGTGATCTCCTGAGGAATCGACATGAAAAATTGTCTCATTAGAAATACCCCAAAAATAGTAAACAAGCCAGGAAGAATGAGTGCCCAGTGCGTATTATAAATCCCTATTTTATCAAACAAAATAAATTTGGGAACAAATAACACTTGCGGTGGAACCATCATCATAGATAAGTAAAACATGAAGAGCAGGTTCCTTCCCTTAAACTCAATTCGCGAAAATCCATAAGCCGCTAAGGCGGATAAGAATGTAGCTCCAACCATGCAAATCAGAGCTATTTTCAACGAATTCATATAATAAATAAGAAAGCTTTCCTTGCCTGTCCATACTTTAAGATGATGTTCAAACGTCACCTTCTGGGGTATCCATTGAATCGGGTACTGGAACACTTCATTAGGTGTTTTAAAAGATGTACTTATCATCCAAAGAAACGGCAAAATCATGAAAAGACCCAGTACCAGCATGGCAATCGTATATAGTAATTTGGTCGATTTTATCTCCATATTGTCTCAACTCCGGTTTTTAACTTAATAGTGAACCCATCGCTTCTGACCGACCCATTGAATCATCGTGATCAAGAAGATGATAGCGAATAAGACCCATGAGATAGCTGAAGCATAGCCCATTTCATAGTAACGAAACGCATTGTGGTAAATAAACAAGGATAAAATCGTTGTACTGCCGCCAGGTCCGCCTTGCGTAACAGCTTCAATCATGCCAAACGTCTTCATCGACGTAATTAAGCCCGTAATCATTAATAAGAACGTGGAGGGACTCACTAGCGGGAAGATAATTTTCCAAACCGTCGTCCATGAGCTTGCTCCATCGATTTTTGCGGCTTCCAGTTGTTCTTGCGGTATTTCTTGAAAGGCAGCCAAATAAATGATCATATTATAGCCAAGAAGAAACCAAATCCAAATAATGTCTATGGCGTACATCGAAGAGGTCGTCGTAGACATCCATCCTGGCGGATTATCAATGCCAATGGAACGAAGAAAGCTGTTAATAGGTCCCTGCGAGGGCTGAAACAAAAGCATCCATACAAAAGCAACAGCTACACCGCTCGTAATGTACGGCATGAAAAACATAGCCCGTAACAGACTCTTTACATACACACTGCGATTCAATACAAGAGCTACAAGAAAGGCCAATCCGATTGAAACAGGGACAGCGGAAAGAAATAAGGCTGTTTTCTTCAATGAAACATAGAATACAGGGTCATGAAATAACCTATTGAAATTATCGAGGCCAATCCATTCGATATCTGGCGATGTGTATTTATAATTCGTGAACATAATCCCCAGCGAAAATATGGCAGGGACGACAAAGAATAATATGACGCCTAGCATATTAGGTAAAATGAACAAGTACCCTAATCTACGTTGTTTTTTTGCCCAGTTCATTCCATAAATCACTCCTTTTTTGAACAAAAAGGGAGGTGCCTCTTTCTTGATGCATCCCCCCATCTTCCTTGCTATTTCTTGTTTTTTGATAAGTAATCGTTATGTCGCTTGACCGAATTCTTAAGGGTGTCATCTAAGGATTGTGCCTTCAAGAAATACTTTTCATATTCTTCTCTTCGCGCATCCACAACCTGTTGCGGTAGCGTTGCTGTAAACGTAGGGAATTTACCGAATACAACCTTTTTGAGCGAATCTACATCATATGTTTTTTCGTTATCTCCAAGGAGCAGTTTAATAGCTTCTTCCACATTCGCATCTTTAGAAGAAGGAATGCGTCCGCCAGCAGCAAGTGGCATCATTCCACCATCCGCATACCATTTCAAAAACTTCCAAGCCTGCTCTTTATTCTTCGAGTTTGGATTAATGGAAATAACGTCGCCAAGTCCTCCCGGATATTTAAAAGTAGACTGTTCTTTTGTCACTTTAGGAACCGTGGCAAAAGCAATCTTGAAGTCGCGCGGGAAATCTTTCATGTTGTTTGAACTGCGGAATATAAACTCTCCAGCTCCCAGCATAGCTGTTTCGCCTTTTAAAAACATCGAATCAGTTGGCATTTTACTCGTCAATTGTTCGCCAAGTAGAGGCATTGATTTATCATTATGCATCATGGTAAACATAGCTTCGTATGCCTTACGAACAGTCGGTTCATCTAGGTTGGATGTCCCATCCGTTTTCGTGAATCCCGCTCCCGCACTGGCTCCATCTATAAAGTTGGTGTATCCGGAGATATGTTCTGTAAAGCCCCAACGTGTGCCTTTTTTGAGCTTAGCCGCATATTGCTGCAGATCAGCCATCGTCCAATCTAACGAAGGAACGGCTAGTCCAGCTTCATCAAGTGCATTTTTGTTCAACCAAACAAAAGATACATTCTTTTTGGTTGGAAGACCGTAATACTTATCTTTTACTTTCCAGTCCTTTGCATCAGCGCCCATTTTATCGTCAATACTGTAGTCTTTAAGTTCACTAAGGTCGAGTGCTGTTCCAGCATCAACACGTTTCGATAAAGCTGATAACGTATAGTTGACATATAAATCGATACCTTGATTTGTCGTAAGAGCCGTATCAAGCTTCAGATTACCGGCGTCATCATTGACAAAACGCTCATATTTCACCTGAATATCGGGGTTCTTTGCGTTCCAATTATCAACAACCAACTGTGGACCGGCTTCGGCTGGTACACCACCCCACATCGTAAGCGTGACCGCTTTCTTAGCTTCTGAAGAAGCAGCGGGACTGTTCTTAGCAGCGTTTTCGCCCGATGTACCGCAGCCTGCTGCAACTCCCAACACGACAGCTGCTGAGAGAAGACTTAGCGTTGTTTTCTTCATATTCATCATTTGACCCTCCTGTATTTCATATCCTTACTGGTTACAAATCAACTATATCACCAGCTTTTTAGGGTTCGAAGGAACAATGTATTGTTCTTGTAGCACAAAAGTTTGATTTGATTCTTCATATCTTCGCATTTTGTTGTCTGAAAATACTCGGCGGCATGCCGACTTCTCTCCGAAATATGCGTGCGAAGTAATTCTCATTGGCAAACCCAACGGTTGCCCCGATTTGAGCAACAGGCTGATCCGTGTGCAGCAGGAGGTGACAAGCCTTTTCAATACGAAGCCCCATGATATATTCCGTTATCGTTTTACCGGTTTTTTTCTTAAAAAGAACACTCAAATATTTATCATCCATCGTTGCAATACCAGCAAGCAGCGACAGCGGCATCTCTTCTTCAAAATGCTGATTCATATAAGCAATGACTTTATTGATTTCAGCATGATCCGTAACCTCATAGTTCGCTGCCTTCCATTGTGCCATGTACATATCGATTCTCTGTTTAAAAAGGGGCCCTGCTTCCCTATGAGAAAGAGCCTCAACAAAAGCATTTGGTAAGTCAATTGTCGTGGATGCGAGCTCTGTAAATTTGCGTTCTAAACGCAGCATTATTTCTTTTACACGAAGCAAAGACAGCTCTATGTCCCTCATCCACGACCAGATTTCCTGCCATGAAAGATCCAGTAATCCTTGGTTCATCTGCTCAAAAGCTTGGATTAAGTTCTTCTCCAGCGACCAAGGCAGGTTGGAATAGGCATTAGCCTTCAAGGTTTTGGGCTGGTGGAAGAAAATGCCCGCTCTACCTGCATACCATAGTTCAGTCATTCGAGAAACCATGGTTTTCCAAACCGTGTGAATATCCTCATCTGACAACCGCTCTGAGATTAATACAACGAAATCGCAACGCTGTTCTAAGTCCCTTATTCTAATCTTTGTTTCTTCTGGAGTGGAGCAGAGGACCGTGGTCATCCCCATCTTGGTAAAAAGATGCATCCTTGCATTCATTTCCGTATCGAATAAAGGCAGTTGCAGCAAATCTTCCTTATCGAAAATGGTTTGTCCATGCAAAACAAGGATAAGTAGATTGGGGTTAAAAGAATCCCGAATAAAAGCCGGGCTTTCAATCGTCCGTACCTGATCATTAGGTTCGTTATATAAAGTCTCACAGTAATCGTCAATTTCTTGAGAAATAAGACGCAAGTTTCTTTCTAACTCCCGTTTTACCTTTGCCAGTGCCTCAGTCATTTTCTCTGGAGTCAAATAAAGCTTAAGCACATAACCCAATGCCCCTAGCTCCATCGCTTGCTGGATAAACTCAAAATCATTCATGACAGTGAGCATGATGAAGGCTGTTCCTAAATTCTCCTGGCGAACCTGAGCAAGAAGCTCTACACCATTCATGACAGGCATCATAATATCGCAAATAACCAAATCTGGCTGTTTTCTCCTGATGAATTCCAAGGCTTCTTGGCCATTTCCGCATTCCTCTATCACCTTGAAGCCATTTTCCTTCCAGGGCATTCCCTTTCGGATACTTCGTCTCACGAAGGCTTCATCTTCTACCAAGAGAACTGTCCACATGTAAGCTTTCTCCTTTCGAATAGGGTGGAGACAACAAGAACGGAATGCGAATGCGAACTAATGTCCCAATTGGGATGGATTCTATCGCCAAATTTCCTTCTTTTCGAAACAGGAGCACGAGTCTCTCTTCGAGATTTTTCAAGGCAATGCCATTTCCTGAACCGGAGGTTGACCCTGCGTTACCTACTCCAACGCCATTATCCTCCACTTCGATAACGAGCTTATTTTCTTGTTTTTGAACTCTAATTTGGATGCTGCCTGCCCTCTCGATCTTAGCAAACCCATGATAAATACTATTCTCAATAAGCGGCTGCAAGCTCAATTTAGGAATAAGCGCATGGCGAAGCTCAGGGTCAAATGTGATATCCACATCGAATTCACGGTCATACCGAAGTTGCTGAATACGGATGTATCTCTGGGCAAGTTCAATCTCATGCTCTAGATGAATTAAATCCACATCCAATCGCATTCCTGCTTCCAATAACTTGCCGAGCGACTCGCATACTTCAGGAATTTGATGATTACCGATTTCAATGGCAAGCCATTTCACCGTATTTAACGTGTTTAACAGAAAGTGCGGGTTCATCTGTGACAAAAGCATTTGGAAACGCATAGCCTCTTTGTGGCGTTCTTCCTCCTTTAACCGATTAAGAAGACTCTCCACATCTCTGACCATCTTATTAAATGCCTGAATAAAGGTTAGAATTTCACCCTTATAGCTTTCCTCAGGCAATTGAATCTTCAGATTTCGCTTCACGACATCTGACATTTTTCTCTGCAAAAGCTGTAGGGGTCTGGTGATGGTGGTTGAGATCAGAAAGGTCATAACAATAAATAGAACGGCAATAATCAACGTTGTCAAAATGTAGGATTGCTGAAGCTGATTTACTTTATGAAACAAATATTTGGTCGGGATGCTTTTGATCAGATACCAATTCAAGCTCGGAATTTTAGAATAACTAATGATGTGGTCATTCTCGACTTTGCTTCCAGTCGGCTCCCAACCTAACGTATTCATTGGGTTTGGCAGAACAAGAGCATTGGATGTATTGCTGCGCCCATAGATTTCTCCTTCTGCGGAAGCCAATACATACAATTCATCATTAATCGGACTAGGAATAGCGCTTCGAAGCCAGCTTTGATAGTCAACGCCGATTCTTACAACAGCATATACCTGATTATTTTCGTCTCGTAATCCTTTATACAAGGTCAATAAAGAGGGTTGAATACCAAAGGCTGAGGTTAGCCCACCTTCTTCTAGCTGCCACTTGGAAAGGGATTTTCCAAGGAAAGCATCCTGTATCACTGGCATTGCCGAAAGAGCAGCGTGGCTTAATATATGAGTAGGTCCATAGGATGTGTAAACATGATCTTCCGCATCGAGAACCGTATAGTAGACGTAGGAGTTAGCAATAAACACACTATTATTAATAGCATTAAACTTCTCTTCAATTTTCTGTCTTTGCTGGAAAGAAGCATAAGATCCCCCCGCTTCGGGTTTTCTCAAAATCGCAGTTACAAAAGAATCCTGTTCAATCAGGGTAAAGGTCTTCTCTGAAACACTTAATAAACTGCCAAGCGAGGATGTAATTGTTGTCATTTGTTCGAGATTTTGGCTGCTAACTTGTTCTCTCATTAACGTCTCGAACTTTTGAACGTGGGTCATATTTAAGATGATGATGGGCAGCAGAATAACAAGTAGAAAAGCTAAGAACAGCTTGTACTTTAACGTTTGTGGTATGAAATGTCTCAATTTCATTGTCCATTGTCCCCTTATGATGTTCATATGGGTCAAGTATACTTGCTTGTTCATTAAAAACAAAGAGACTGGCATGAATTTCCGCCAGTCTCTCTTATGGAAAATTCGTTATACTCGGAGAATACCGTCCCTCGAAATGGTCAGCTTTTCATACCCATTCTCAGTAATCAAATACGTATCCTCAATACCAACTACCCCGCGACCGGGGAAGGTGAATTTGGGTTCGACCGCGATGACCATGCCAGGCGCCAGCGGGTATTTGAAGCCTTTGGCGAGAACGGGCAGTTCGTCGATTTCGAGCCCAATGCCATGACCAAGGAATTTCACTTGGTCGGCGCCGTACCCCATGAAGTGGGCGCTTAGCCCCGCTTCCTGCACTTGATCCAGCGCGAGCAGATACAGATGCTCGGCGATAACGCCAGGCTGCAGCCTGGCTTCCGTGGCGCGGAGCACCTGCTCCGCCACGTCATAGGCCCGCTGCAGCTCAGGGTCTAGATCGCCGATCACGAGCGTACGCGTCTGATCGATAAGATAGCCGTCGATCGAGCAGCCGATATCGACGAGGATCGGTTCGCCGCGCCCAATCAGCGCGCGGCCCGAGCTTTGCGGGCTGGACGGGTGAAGCCCCGTACCCCCAGCCGGCCCGTCAAAATAAGTGGGCACCGCTGCCGCCGCGCCTGCCGCTACCATTCCGGTTATCAACTCGGAATTGTATGCGCGCATGCGCATCAGCCCTTGGTGCCCGCGCAGCCGGAGCTGATGCTCGATGAGCGCCATCAACTCAAACTCCGCCATCCCCTCACGAATGTGGGGGATGACTGCTTCCAGCGCTGCGTCGACGACGCGCGCAGCTTCTCGAGTCGCCGTGACTTCGTCCGGCGATTTGATCATCCGCTGCTCGCGCACGAGCAGCGAGCCGTCCTCCCAGGCCGCGCCGGGCAGCGCGGCCTGCAGCCGCAAGTACAGCTGGACGGGTAACACATCCAGCTCAGTCGCGATCCGCAGCACTCCTGCAGCCGCGGATCCATCCGCGCAGCGCGCGCGAAGACGCTCACCCAGCGTCTTCAAAGACCCCAGCGCTTCCACGGCCGCTGACGCTTCCTCCTCCGCTCGGACCAAACTTCGGCGTACGAGGTAAAGCGCGTCTCCCTCCGCCGGAATAAACAAATACCCCGTCTGCATCGATCCGCAGTAGTAATATATATCGACGTTGTTCGTGACCAAAAAGCCGGACCAACCCCGCTGAATCATCTCACGCTGCAGCGCCTGCTGCCTTTGCAGGAAAATTGTCATATGTATCTCTCCTTGTAACCCTGAATTCACACCTCACTCTCTTATTATACATTCAAAACACCATTTCCGCAGAAGACTTAATCGTCCACGTAATCGGCTGCAAAACCGTATAAGTCCGCGGAAACTCCAAACGGATGAACATTATCACACCAGGTCGATCCAGAGTAACAGAGTAACCATTTCCTGCATTCACATACGTATAAGGAAATACCTCATTGTCATTAATAATCTTAAATAATTCCACGATAACCCTGCTGCGCAAGAACGTATTCGGCAGCGGATCGTTCGCCGCATTTAATCTTAGATTCGCTTGCAAATATTGCATAGCCACAGCTCTAGCCTTCGTCTCATCAATGCTGTGAATACCGCTTGCCAGCTTTACTTGATCACTTTGCTGAGCAGCCGCATGCACCGAGTTATTCAATGCATGCTTCCCGTGAAAAAGCGTATGCATCGCCAATTCCTCGTCCGTTTGCAGCCCATATAGCGACATATAAACGACGCTCATCAAGACTATCAAAAGCAGTTTATACAAGACATCACCTCAGGCCCTCAAGGCACATACTCGCTCATCTTCATGCCTGTTGCCCCCATACGATCTGATCCGGAAGGGACCGTAATTCCCACAAGCTGATCTATAACAAAAAGTCGATGATACGGATACGTCATTTTCAAACTCAGTCCCGTTCCACGCCAAACGGGCATTCCTGGATCCATTCCCCCGACCCCTGAAGTCGTATTTACCGTGTAAACGAGATCTCCAGGAATGAAGCCTCTTTCCGCCATCCGATCCCTAGAATCCTGAATCATGGTGCTATTAATATAACCATGCCTGCCGTTAGCACCGATTTCGAGCAAATAATCGACTTCTTTTTGCAAAACAGCCTGCCGAACAATAATGACATGCTTATACACCGGAGCAAACATAAACCAACAAAGCATCGTCGCAAATAGGATAAACACTAAAATCTGCTTCATGGGTTAATCCGCTCAATCGTCCCATTGATCCTTGCTCCGCTGTTGCTTACTTGCTTCCGAGTACCTGTGCTGCCACCAACCACACTGTTGTATATGACAATCACCACCATAATCAACATCACCGTAACGAGGATCGATCTCACAGCAAATCTTCCATAACTACGGCCTTAATGCTGTAATATCCGTATTTGCCTGTGTTCCATGCGTCGAAATATTCCGCCTCATCCCTGTCGAACCATCATTAATAATCGATGTAAAAAGTAATGCCACAACAATTAGCATCATAACTGTGATCAATATATTCCTCATAACGTCCCTCTCCCCTTAGTTAATCGCATTAAATAATCGCTGGCCTTCAGCAATCCACGGGTACATGAATACCCGAAATGTGTTCAAAATCGGCAGTCCTGCTAATACAAACAAAAGATAAGACACGGTTTCTTTTTTACTGTCTCGAACCAGTTCCATTTTTTCTTTGTAGTCCTGAATTCTTTGCTTCATCAACTCGTAATAGCTGCCATGTTCATTCAGCCTTAAAGCATTCAGCGTTTCCCCAAAGCTGTGCGCTTCGTCTGTCCCTAGTCTGATTTTAAAATGGTTAATAGCCTCTTCCGAGCCTTGATACCATTCATTCAACATCAACTGAAAGTGCGACCGGATGGAGCGCGTTTGTGAAACACATAAAGATAGCTTGGCATGTAAATTCAGCCCAGAATCGTTGTAATAGAGAAGATGATGACTAATCACGTAAATCTCTCGTACTATTCGATGTGCTCGTTTTTCCTTTAATTGAGCCAGCACCTTTTTATCAAAAAACAAAAAAATGAGTAAGCAAACAGTCCCAACCATGACATAAAGCGGCTGCATATACAAAGTTAGCATCGGATACTCCAGAGCTAAATACCCAACAGCACCGAGCAAAAGTGCGCCGCCCATCCCTATCCTTCTCACACCTTCATAAAGGTTTGCATTCATCCAAATACCGCACCCCAGCAGCAGTTGACGCTTTTCCTCCACGATTTTCGTACTCATACCTAAGCATGAGAACATCCATGAAGGAAGTTTTGTTTCTTGCAGTGCTCTTTTGACATGTAGGGATCTCCACCTCTTCTTACGTGCAGGCATATTCATAAAAAAGTGATAAAAAACGGTCATAAAAAGAAGAAAGAGCAGCAAATTAGAAACCATTTGCAGCATGGCTAGCTGCGTGCTTTCAATAATCACAGAAGCAAACCCCTCACATTCTTCGCATAGATAAGTACATGCCCATTAAAAACGAGACGAAAATGAGGAGAAGAGCATCCAGAATCATATTTCGGCCGCCAGGGTCAACCATATAATACAAATAAGCGTTCTCCGTGTTTACCTTGAAATTAATAAATAGGAATAAGGCAAGAAACAATATCGGCGTAAAATTTGCAATACGTATCTCCAAAAGTCGATTTCTTTCCAACTGATCGAATCGCTGCGCTTTCCGCATATCGACAATCAAATCCTTTAAGCTATCACCGACAAAGCTCCCTTCCGTTAAAGCAACACGCATGACACCGACAAAATAATCGGCCCATGTATGGCCCAAAGTGAGTGAGAAAATGCGCAAGCTCTCTTCCGTATCCCTTTGCGTCATGAGATTACGATATAATTGCTCAAATACGGGCTTGATCGGATAAAGAATTCGATTCTCTTCTAAACAATATTTAAGAGCCATTTTCATATTTTTATTTGGATCCACCATATAGTACTGATAGAACACTTCAACAGCGGGAAGAAACCCCAATCGGGTTTGCAGTCTGACACTAACCAGCTTCAACCGAAGCAGCATATAAGGAAGTGAAACACAGATCGAAGTAACGATAATGACACCTTTTAACGTCTGAAAAAACAACATCCCCGCCAAAAACCCTACTAAAAACAAAACGAAACTGACTGTCATAATGCCTCGCATGCTCATTTTGGATTCGACGGATTCCATCATTTCCTTTATATGCTTAAATAAAGTACTCCTATTTCCCAAATATTCGCTGAATCTAGCGACGAACGTGGAGGTTTTGACATAATGCAGCCTATATCTGGCTTTGCGTTGTCGGATAAGTACGTGTAAAAGCGATTGAATAAGTACAAAAACTAGAACAAATAACAACAAGAGAAAGACATATTTGGCGAAAATCATTGCTAATACTCGCCTTCTTTCTCAATAAATCCGAGTTCCCTCAGCAAAGCAAACCCCTCTTTGTCGTACTTACCGATTTTCCGCGATGCATGAAGCGACAATTTCCCGGGAAATGTCCATTCATCTGTCGACTTGTCATAAACTGCGAGATCCGTAACACAAACCTCCTCTTTTTCATAACGATATTCGACGATTCGCACAATTTTTCTTTTTCCATCAACGACAGCCATCTCCATACCGATTTGTGTCACAAACTCTGTAATCCGTTTTGTTAGTCGAAGTGGATTCATCCCCCTGCCATCCAGCATACACATATCTGTAATCGCATCAGGCACATCCTCAAGTTCACTCACATGAACCGATGTAATACTGCCCTCGTGCCCCCGCGTACAAGCCCTCACATAAAGATTGGCGTCATCATCCCGAATTTCAGCATGACAAATACGCTTTGGCGATTGCCTCAATGCCAATTTAAAAGCTTGCAGTCCAGAATGCAGCGGATCTTCCTCGTCAATTTCGTATTCGACGATATTTTTATGCGGAAAATCGCGCTTTAAATTCAACTCGAATCTTGATTCGATCGTAATAATTCGTTCATTATCGTCCATTTCGGCAATAATCGCTTTGATTAAATTGGTCTTCCCTGAGTTCGTAGGACCAATAACCACCATATTGAAATAAGATCGGATCAAGCTTAGAATCAGCGTTTCCATCCTTTTATCCATGGTGGCTAATTCTGCAGCAGCAAGGGACGCCAAATCAAACCTTTTAATCGTATAAAAACGAATCGTTAATGTCGGTTCAGCCGTGAACCCGAACCCAGTCATCGTAACGCGGGATCCGTCCCGTAGAACAACCTCAGCCCATCGCTTTCTGGGATTCAAAGTGTCATTGTTAAACAGAACCAAATTCTGCTGAATCCTCTCTAATTCACGCACAGATGGCAACGAATAGGCAGACGGCATTGCCATCCCACCGCGCACTTCAAAAATCTGTCTACCCACAACCTGAATCTCTTCAAGTCCCTCCTTATGCTTTAATACAAGTTCAAGAACGTTCAGCCCAATGATCTCTGCAAAAATGGCTTCAGGTAAAGTCGTGTAACCACTCGTCCTCGGAGGCACATCCGAAAGCCTTCTTTTCGAAACCAGATCATGGATAATCGCAAGAAGCTTGCCTCTATCCTCCTCATAACCAAGAATCGCACGATTCAACGTCTCGTTATACAGCTGCTTTTCGGCCTCCGTCCTGCCCTTCATCGAAACAAGTTCACTTCGAATATCCTGTACCCATTGGTTAAAAAGAGCATCCCCCTGCATCTGTCGTTCTGGTCTTTCTACACCGATAGCCCCAATACCCAAACTTGCTCTTGGACTTCCTTCGCCATCTTCCTCTTCTCCCTCAGAGCCCAGAGTCCGACCTCCCTGATCTGCCCCAAAACCAGATCTCACCGAGCTATAATCTGATCCTCTTTTCTTTTCCAGCTCAGTACTTGAAGTCAAATCAACCACTGCGCCCTCGCTTTTGCGTTCATGCATGTATGTAATGATTGAAAACCTTTCCTCATTCACTCCCCTCACCTCTTCCCAGCTTGATTTAAGTTGCAGCTCGTCTGCCTGTTATGATCTTCTGCAGCCATGTTACTTGTCGTAAACTCACCTTCCTTGGCATCTTATAGTAGTCAATAAATTTTCGAGAAACCGCCCTAACCTCCTCATGCATGGCGTGGGTCGGCACGAACATGTCCAACAGCTTGCCTTGATTACAACGAGAAAGCGCATCAGCATGCCGAGATACTTGACCAATCAGATGCAGCTGGGTTTCCTTGCGAATATCTTTAATCGTGAACTCGCTATGCTTGGCATGTCGATCCGTTTGAACAGCCATTAACTCAAAGCCATCCGGCTGAAGACCAAAAACAGCGCCAACCTGCCTAATCCACCTCGAAAAATCCTCTTGAAAATGGGCGATATCCGCTGTCGTTACCACAATTTTGCTATCTGCTTCCAACAGTCCACAAACCGTCGCCGCATTGTCCCAATAAGCGCTCACTTCTATGATACATACATCAAAAGCGCCTCGTGCCACACGCAACAAATGAATAATCTCCGATGGTGTAAAAAACTCCGCCTGCTCTCGAAGCATATTCCCATATAGGATATGCAGCCCATGTGCCTCTTTCGGTTTATCACATACCTGCTGCAGCCTTTCCGGTGTGAGACTTTGCGCCTTCAGCTCCGCTCTCAGACCATCCAGCGTAAAAACATGCTCATCTCGACCTAAATAACGATGAAGTTTGGAGCTTTTTAGATTGAGACACAAATATCCGACTTTCATAGAGGTCTCTAAGGCTAGCGCGTGCGCTACACCAAATGATGCTAACGTCGTGCCTATATTTGGCGTTGAGCCGATGAAAGTAATTAACTTCCCTGACGATTGTTGATTCGCATGATCTTCCCCAGAACCATCAGCCCAAGCCCGAATATCATCAGCAATAACAGCGGTACTGCGCCCTGGCTGGACATAATCAAGCTTCATCAGCTTGCACATCTTCAAATATTTCTCATTTATGGAAGCGTCGTGATAGTTCGAGAGCAGAACAATAATCTTTAAACCTGCGTACTGGTGTTGCAACTCCTCAAGGAACTCTTCTAAATCCCCAAAATCCATCTCCCGATCCGAAATGATCGTATACGAGTAGGGTATCTCCGTTAATTTACTACGTAAATCATCCGCAGCCGAGCAGATCATCCAGTTTAATGGCTTAGAATAAACCACATTCGTAATCTCATCAATTAATCGTTGATCCGTTGATAACAGTCCTATATGCAAATCTCATACCTCCTTTCATTTCTCGCCGACCTCATACACGCTTTCTTTCTCCTGCCAACCTGATACCCATTTCGTTATTTTCTCACCAGCTGCCCTTCTCATTGTTTTTCCAACCTCATATTTTCTTTCCCCTGCATTCCACCTTACTCCCCCTCATTCCCCTTCCAAAATAGAAGAAGAACTGAACGCGATGACTAACCTCGCTTTCTTCGAGCTGCATAATTGATCAATCTGAAGCCACTCACTCTCCGCTAGATTAAGGTTGATCTGGTCAATAGCACCGTTCGCTTCCAATCGGGAAGCGTACATCTTTTCCTTATCGCCTTCCACCTTAGAGAGCAGATTAGAACTCTTCGGATTATCCACTTCCACATTCGCAGAAGACTTCACGGAAGCTACCGTAATTTCCTTCTCATCAAAAAGCCTGCGCGAGCTGCCATCAGCGCCAGACACATAAATACGCACCCGATCCCCGGCACGAATTCCATTTGAAACCGACAATAAATATTCCTTGGGAATTTGAAAAGTAGCCTGCTGCTCATTGGGGAGCAAATGATAACGATTCACCTTCCACTTCAAAATAGGCTCCTGCTTACCAAGAGGTATCAACGTCTCCAGCCCAACCACTTCCGCCAGCTTCGTCATCATGCCTCCCGTGTAACTGCCCTTCTGAACAGCTCTAAATTCCACCATATCCTCACGAATCAGGACACCGGCCCGAACAAAATCCTTCGGAACCACAACCTGAACAGTCTGCTGCAGCTCGACCTGATTCACCTGCATGACATACACCCCATATACAAGCAATCCCGCCATAACCGCAGCAACCAAACTAATAAGCAGGCTTCTCCTGCGATTCAAAACCTCACCCCCCTTTTTTCTTGCAAAAACAAAAAAGAACGCAAACCCCGGATACAAATCCGAAATCTGCGTTCTTCGCAAATCAATACATTCTTGATATAAAGTTCAAAAGCTACAACCTAAAAGTATCACATAAACTTCCATTTTTCAACATATATTTACAAGCTATGGTATCTTGGGGAGTAAACCTATTTCACAAGCCCATATCTGGGCACTATCCCTTAGACTCAGGAACTATCCGCCCACCAACTTTGAATTCCCAATTAATTCCATACACTGTGGCAGTCTCTATCTTTGATCATCAATCTATAGACACTATCCCCGCGACTCAGAAACTATCAGTCCATCAACTTTGATCTTTCAATTCCTACCACAGCCAAGGCAATCTCTATCTTGTAGCTCCTGACAAATTAATCCAAATGAACCTCAAATACCACTATCCCTTAAGTTGATAAACCAAGTCATAGGTGTCGACCATACAGTCTTGAGGCTCTAACACCAACCGAGGAAGTGCTATCTTGCTCATTCAAATTTAGACACTATCCCCACGACTCAGAAACTCCAAGTTTTGTCTCTTCTTATGCCACGTTTTCCATCATTCTACTTTTGTAGATACCACAGAAAAGGCATCTATCAAACATATGAAGTAGTCGGCTAACAACATCTAACATCTGAGGTGAAAGAATTCGCCATAACCAATTTTCCTGAGTAAAGGGGATAGTGATCTTTGTAGATACCACAGAATCCAGAACCACACCTCACCTATTGAACTTCGTCCAGCGTAGGGAGCGCAGGAATCGCCCCCCTGCGCGTCGTTGTAATCGCGCCTACGCGGTTGGCAAAGGCGAATACCTGTTCCACGGCTCCTGTTTCAGCTAGTACATCAACGATGGTAGCTGGCGTAGCGCCAAGCGATACCAGCTGATAAAGCATGCCGCCGACAAAACTATCGCCGGCGCCAGTCGTGTCCACGGCTGCCACAGGCGTGCCGGGGATGACGACATCCTGCCGTGCGGTCACGACACGGCAGCCCCCAGGGCCTAAAGTGATGATAATCACTTTAGGTCCGCGCTGCAGCAGCTGCTGCGCACCTGTGGTCGCGTCAACGCCGAGGAGGAATTCGACTTCCTCCTCGCTGACTTTGACCACATCCGCAAGCGGTAGCTGCGCAAGGATTTCTGCCCGAGCTGCGTCAGCGCTCGGCCACAGCGCCAGGCGCACATTGGGGTCGTACGACACCAATGCGCCAAATTCTCTCGCTCGGCGCGCTGCGTCCAGCGTCGCGGTGCGGCAAGGCTCGGCGATCAGTGATACCGAGCCGAAATGATAAACCGCGGCGTCTTCCAGCCACTGTGCCTGGACTTCGTCTGCGCGCAGCAGCATGTCCGCCGCCGGGTCGCGGAAAAACAAGAAGTCGCGCTCCCCATCCGCGCGCAGTGAAACAAACGCAAGACCGGTCTTCGCCTCATCGGTCTGCACTACTGCCGTATGCACACCGACTTCGTCTAGCGTGCGCACCAAAAAATCGCCGAATGGGTCACGGCCGATTTTCCCGATAAACCTTGCGTCGCCGCCCAACTTGGCGACCGCCGCAGCAACATTGGCCGGCGCTCCGCCCGCCGCCCGCTGGAAGCTCGTAACGTCAGCCAACGCTTGCCCGTTCACCTCTGGTACGAAATCAATCAAAAGCTCACCTAAACATACGATATACGTTTTACCCATTCCATTAATCCCCTGTCGTTTGATATCCTAATGCGTTCATCACATAGGTGGTTGTTTGCGAAATTAACGTCTGCATATCCGGCCGCTCCTCTGTAAACAAAAGCTCAAAAAACTCCCTCTGCTTATAAAAAAATATCGAGCCCAGCACAAACATTAGTGTGCTATCCAAGGATTCATAATGATAAATCCCATCCTGTCTGCCTTTTTCCAAAAACTCTCTGACCTTTTTCCATATGGGATAAACCAGCTCTCTTATCTTCTCAACACGTGGGGTTATCGTAATGATCTCCATCTGCAAAAGAGTAATTAACTGAGGGTCAGCCGTTCTAATCTGAATAACTTCTTGTATGATGGTTCGGATACCAAAGACGGGGTCCTCAATAGCAAAGAAATCATCTAGCTTATGAATTGGGAAACCCTGCTTAAATATCTCATAGAAAACGCTCTCTTTTCCACCAAAATAATAGGAAACCAGAGCCACATTGGCCCCGGCCTCCTCACATATTTGACGAACACTAGTCGCATCATAGCCATTCTTCGCAAACAGCTTCTTCGCTGCCAAAAGAATTTTCATTTTCATATCTAATTCTTGTTCAGCCATTCTATCAACGCCCTCCTCGTACTTGAGCTAAGCGGTTTGTGGACGTTGTTCCATAGCAGGTACTGCCTTTGCCTTTTTCACAGACACAACCAAGATATCAATGACTAGTGCAACTGCGGCAATAAGAAACAAGAAACCGACTTCTTTTGCAACACCTGGCCCACCAAACAAGATATTCATTAACCCATTCACTGCATAGGTAGCTGGGAAAGCATTACTGATTGTATGATAAAAATGCGACAAAAGCTCCCTTGGCACAATGGCACCCGAAGACACCAATTGCAAGGATAACATTGCGATGTTAAATAGCATACCTGCGTTCCCAAACAATGTCAAAAACATTTGAGCGACGAGCGCAAAGGTGAGTAAGAATAAGGTTTCGAAAGCCCAGAGGGTTAAAAAGCCTTTCTCCACATGCCCGCCCAAAGCAACGACCATCGTTGTACTAATCAACCCCACAACAGCGACGGCTACAACAGTAACAACGATACGTGCAGTCATTTTGCCCATTTTATTAACAGATGCACCCAGTATATTCGTAGATACATTAAAGTTCATTCCCATGATCATCGTACCCACAATAGATGCAAGCACGAGCATCATAGGAAGCATCTGATTCGGCATATCCTTTACTTTATTGGTACTTTGAATGTCCGAAGTCACCTTAGTTGCGAGTCCTTGAGCTATTTGCCCTGCTTGCTCGGCTGGTAATTTCGGATTCATCTGTGTTAGAACTGCTGATGCCCCAGCTGCTACAGCCTCTTTGTTCACAGATGCCGTGACATTCCCGGCTACCGCTTGCATCACGGACTTCGTCATAGAAGGATTAGACTCATTAATTGTATATGTAATGGGTACCGTCTGTCCTGGTGTTTGAAGCTGTCTAGAGAAATCAGCTGAAATATGCATAACCATCTGAACCTGACGATCATTTAACAGATTTAGCGCTTGTTCTTTAGAAGCCACTATCTCTGTTTGAAACGGAAGGTTTCCTTGCAGGTTCTGAACAATTTTGCTCCCCAAACCTTGATCTTCATTGACGATCGCGATCTTTAATTGGCTCGTGTTATCGGATACTCCCGCATAACCCGTCATCCAAATCAAACTAAACAACAACTGAAACGTAATGGCTGTGATGATCCCTACCTTCGTCGTTGCTTGTTTTAAAAAAGCACCAAGTGCTTGTTTCATTTTAACCACTCCTCTTTGTTAAACGATCGTTTAAATTAAACGTTTGTTTAAATTATAGAATGGAGCTGATAAACTGTCAATACAAGATCAACTGACTAACGACAAGAAAATACCTTCATTAGCGACAAGAAATTCGATTTATTACGCGCTCTTTTTCGGGCTTCCGTCCTACTTGCAAATGGTACGTCATGTCAGCGAATTCTCACGATCATCGAGGATATCCAAAGCATGCTCTCTTATGTCGCAAATCAGGTCCATTGATTATCATAACAAAAAAACCTAGGATAAGCAGATTTTAACTACTTAGTCCCAGGTTCGATAAACCATTGCCTTGGAAGTGCTTTTTAGCTGTTAGGATAAAGGGCTAGAATTAAGTCTATCTCCAAATTTACAATACCGCTTACTTAATCGCTTGTTATTTCAGTTAATCCTTCTACTGCTGCCTGTAAAGATGATTTTGCTGCAGCAACTTCCTCTAGTGTAGTTTGTGGATTTCTTAACAAAGCTTTTGCTTCTAATAGTGCTGAATGGAAGGTTTTCCAACTTTCCTTGGTGTAGTTTTTTGGTTCTTTATCTTGATTTGCATCATACAATTGCTGCAGTTTTACTTTATTTACTTCAACTTTATTTGTGCCCGTAATTACATCAATACCATCCAAAACAAATGTACCGCCTTTAACAACAATTTTAGCACTGTGATTGGTTTCTTTTAGTCCCCGAATATTATAAGATGTTTGTCTGTCTCCTTTAGAATAAATTCTAAAATTCTCATCGATTAATTGATCATCGATATACACGTCAATTAATGCATCCGGAGTCGATCCGAATAAATTAAACCCTGATCCTTCAAAGTCGAAGATCATACTACTGTTAGGACCATCTGCTTTAGGCGTACTGTAGATATTGACTCCACGGTAATCCATAAAGTCTTCTTTCCTTACATTATTTTTCAGAGAAACTTTTAATGTATGCGGTTTTTCTTCCAGGCCTCTTACCGAATACATCACGCCGTCGGGATTTACGCTATAGTTGCCCGCATCCATACCATCAAGTTCGAAATTATATTGTGACTTTACGCCAGTCCCAGCCAGGTAATCAATGCCTGTCCCCATGAAGTTAATCAACAAATACGGATCATCATTAAAATGCGCCCAAGCATTCGTATCATTCGAGCCCCAGGTACCAGTCTTTCTAAATGCATAAACTGTATTTGTTACACTCCCTATTTGTGTTTCATCTGATATTATATCCTTTGGACCTAATTTTTTAACTGCCATAACAGGGTCAGTAGTTTCGATTTCTGCTTTGGTAAAGCTTATATACTTTTCTTTTGCTATTACTTTAAGTGTGTGTTCTTTATCTTCAAGATTCTCTGCAGACCAGACCACTTGATGAATTTCGCTATTATTCACATAATTTGCTTCACCGACTAATTCACTATCTAAATAAACATCTGCTTTTCCATTTGACGGATTCGTTATACCAAATAGCCTGATTTCAGTACCCTTAAATTTAATTTCAAAAGAAGCCCCCGTTGATCCCCAAGTATTCACACTGTTTGATGGCCAGTTTCCGGAATAGAATACTTTGTTTAAAGTCCCTGGTACCTTTGTTGAGTCCCTGAATCCTACAGTGACTCCGTTCCAAACAGGAACATCTGTTTTTGCAGTCATTTGCGTGCGGTTAAAATGCGCATATCCCGCTTGTGTATACTCCCATTTTCCAACATACCCGATTGGGTTCAATGTGTCCGTATTGTTCAAAGCTTCTTCTTCCGTAACGAATTTCTTTCCTTGTGCACTGTCATATTTATCTGATTCATAAGTGTATCCTTTAATTGGATCTACACGTAAATTATCGATTAGGGTTGTATAATAACCGGACCCTAACGCAACTCTTCCAGCCATTACAGTAGAATCAACGTCAGCATATGCAGCGATTTCTTCTCCATCCAGATAAAGTGTAAATACATTTTCTTTAGCTTCAAATGCTAAATTATGCCAAACCTTGTTATCGAAATGTTCAATAGTTCCACTGTTTACAACTTTCCCAAGTTTAAGAATCTCGTATCTTCCATCCGAATATACACGTGCATTGTATGGAGCATGGGAATCTGTACCACCGGCTTTCACTTGTCGTACCCCAATTAAGGCATAATTACTTCTTCCTTGTACTTCAGGTGTATGCGTATCTAATAAAAAGTCATAAGAAACTTTATAATTCACCCAGCGATGATCACCCAGAGTGGTGGTTGGGTTACTGTTAGATGCTGATCCGTCTTTGCCGCCCCAGACCGCCCAATCTGCTCCAATGATGTCAGGAGTGATTTTCTGTTGTAACATATTTCCATGGGCCTTTGCATCCGGAATTTCCAGATCAGTAATTGCTGCACTTCCACCAGATAGCGGTTTAGTTGCTTTTTTAACAACTTCAAAAGCGGCTGTCTGGTCAGTGGTATAACGCGGTGTACCTCCGCGACGATCAACATAATCTCTGCTTTTTTCATCGGTAGAATATTTATCGTATTCAAAATCATCCGTATATGGTAGAGGTAGTATAGTGTCTTTCGATGAATCAACTGGTTGTGATTGATATTCAAAACCTTCAACCTCAGATTTTTTATCTAATGTTGAAATGGTCACGACGGAATACGGTTTCACTTCAACTTCATATACACCATCTTTTGGTGTGATTCTGCTGACATTTTTAAACCAGTTAGCATCATAATTTTGACCTTCATCTGCCCCGCGTGTTTCCCAAACATAGACCGGTGCATTCTCTTTTCCATTTAGATTTTTAGGATTAATCTTATATTTACGTGTATTCTTTGTATTATTTGCAAAAATTGTTGTGTAATCATCCGTTTCCGGATCTTTTAATGTCATATAATTCTGAGTACTCGTATCGACATCTACACCGCCATCGAAGAAAGCTCCATCACTAAATGTTGCATCTTTAACATACATCCAGCGCTCATTTTCGGGTGTGGTGTGATCGTCATATCCGACAAAGTTCATAACATGACGAACTCCTTGCAACCCGCCATCCACTTCATAAAAACCGGACCATGGATCATACGCACTAATCAGGTGCTTCGGATTATAGGAAGAACCTTCATAGAAGGCTGCAACCGAAGGTTGAAAATCAAATGAAACCGCATTAAGCGGATTGCTGCCAGCTCCTGTCCACGAATACACGGAAATAATACGCGAAGTTACATCAATAATCCCTGCTTTTCCTCCGAGCCCTTTATAATTTGGTTCCATATTTTCACGATAACGAGCATTTATCATTGGTGCAATTCCCTCGGACACCCAAACTTCTTTTGGCTTTTTGCCTGCAGCAATCAGTTTATTTTGCAATTGAGTCAATTCATTTGAGCCAGTCAATCCGTAATGGGAACTGATTACATCAATTTCATCAATCAAATCCGGATTACCCAGCAGTGCACGACTGATTGTTGCCGTATCACGATAGCCATCTGCGGCAACAAGCTTAATATTTTTGTAGTCTGCATCATAATTTGGCTCTTCTTTGATTATTGAAGTAAAGTATTTCAGCCATTCAACCTCATTTTTTCCATTATTATTTTGAGATCTTTCATTTTGAGAGATCCCAACATAATCTATTTTAAATCCATACTCATCATAAACGGCATCGATTGTCTGTTTGTACCATTGGTATCGATTCTCATATTCATGGTTTGCAGCACCATTCCATGTCCAACGCGGTTCACCCCATCGTAAAATTTCGGTCGTGATATCTGGGTTGATAGATTTTGCATCGGCGGCAAATTGAAACCCTGCTCCTCTGAGTACGTTTGCTGGTTCATCTGCATAACGCATGGTTGCGGGCTCAGTTCCTGAAGATGAATTAACATCAGCACCTAACTCTACTTTGACGTGCGTTAGTCCAGCCCCTGTTTCTTTGTTAAACAGCTTATTCATTATTTCCCAATATGCTTTCGGATTCTCTTCTTTGTAATCTAACAGCAAACGAGATGTATTATTAGCTGTTACCGTTCCAAAACCTTTAAATCGGTTATATTCATCTACATTGTTTCCATCAATTGTAATTATTTTTGTAATACCTTCAGCTTTAGATTCATTTGTATCCATAAAGACAACTGACCCAAACAGCATGGAAGTAACACATAAATAACCAACGATCTTTTTAATTTTTTTTCCTTTAATTATCATTTATTAATCATTCCTTTCCATTATCCTAAATGAAACTGCTTTTCCAACAACTGTGTTTGGAAATGGTGCAATGGCGATTACTATCTAATGGATTTTTGTTTTTTAATATACAACTATATTGAAATGATTAGAAAGCGCTTTCATTTTTTGAACTGTTCTTTACTTTAATAGTTATCCTTTTCTTTCACATTAAAACAATACCTTCTCTTATGTTCCCCCTCTCTTTATTTAAGTTTCAAATATAGTATTGTTAGTATTTTTATTATTTCATATTATCTTTCGTTTTTTATGCTATTATTTTGACTTTTTTGATGTTATCTTTACAAATGAGTACAACTTTTCAGCCAAACGAACGGGAGTTGATTCATAACGATCAACTCCTAGTAGAGATGGCAGCCATTGGACTAACGATTTCTCTAATTCCCGAACGGATTCAAGCTGCACTACATTGACTGTAAATCAAATCGAAACAGCTCGATGCTCTCTTTGTCATTGTTGTTTCTGCTTAGTTTTGTCATGAATACGATGTCACGTTTACCGGCATGGTCTTGCTGTTGAATTATTTCCATTTTCGTCTGAAAGCGAACCGGATCATAATGGAGCGATAAGTGGACACGAGAGTCCGCCCATATGATAGTTCCCTGTGTGATCTCAGGGCAGATTCGACTAATAAACCTCTCTTCAACCTCTGTTGCATTCGTATTCACGAAATCGATTCTATCTTCTATATTTAATACGAATGCGTCCGGACCTTCCCCACATTCCCATATAAACCTCCTGATAAAGCCCCCCAGCTCCGCTTCCAAGGGATATGCATGTGTCAAATCAAGCTCTATTGTGGAACCCCTCTCTGTTTCCTGAACGCCGATCACCTTAGCGCAGAACTGTTTACCGGCAGCCTGATAAAAACCATTCAATACAGGGACGGAATGACCGGCGGAGGAGTTATTCAGAATCGAATATCGGCCTTCACCGAAATAGTCACGGGTATAGAATCCGCTTCCTAGATCACACAATAGATTAGTACCACCCCCATGGATGATAAAATGGCCCAGATCATTATGGTTATGGGGCTCTCCGTTATGCCCAGCTTTTGTGGAAAAAGCCGATGTATAGCTGTCGGCCCCTCTCCGGTCAATATACCAGCCTAATGTATTTAATTGGGTTAACCCTGTAGAAAAAGGAGCGCTTTCGGCTGGCATACGAGTCTCGCTCCAAGCAATGTTACGGATTAAATGGGCCCACCTGTAGCATGGATCATCATGCAAACCGGGTACGCTTTGGCTCATGACGGAAGTGCATTCACCAAACCGCTTTCCCAGATATCCCAACAATCCTGTCTGGATGGCCATTCTCTCCGGGGAATCCGAGTAATTGGCAAATACCCCCCCTGACAAATGAACCGCTTCCGGAAATGCTGCGATTGCTCTTATTTTATCCAAATCCAACAGATCATCTAGACCCCTGGAATATTCACTCAGCATGTCTGCGAAGTAAACAAAATAACCAAAGCCGTACTCCCAATAACCGATTCCTTCTGCACAGCCACCGTCCTCCCCGTAACCGGACAAGAAGCAATTCATCGCCGCTTTCATCCTTTGGATCATTTTCGCCAGCCGATCATCATCCTTAACAAGAAGCAGCGCTGCCATCCCAATTGTTCCTCCACATACAGCTGCCCAGTTATGCTCGGCTGTCTCCCAATGGAGTAGCTTATCACTGCTGAAAACCGGCTCAAACACCCGCCGCTCCACTTCCATTCTGACCCGCAGCTGAATATCGCTCGACAATTTGTCTTGCAAAAGAATCACAATTTCCGCCAGCGTATGAGCCGTTTCCGCTGCGAACAGGTCCACCGTGAGCGGAGAGCTCACTGAACTGCCAGCCGGCAAATGCGCAGGCAAACACCACGTGTATTCGTTGCAAATGTCCCAAATGACATCTTGCAGCGCTTCGCAATGAACCGGATTATCCGATGCCAAACTAGTCAAGGCGAGTGCAGAGAGGATTCCCCTACGGCCAAAATACACACGTTGATACTGCTCACGCTCGCCACTGTTTTCGAATAAACGAAACAATGAATAAGTCAGCTTTGGCATCCCCTCCAACATGTAGCGTTCTATTGTTTTTAGTACCTCTTCCCGTAGATGCGCAAACTTTATGTCATTAACCAATCTCTCTCGAATCAGCTCAGCTTTCATCATCTCAATCATTTCCCCTTTATTTCAACAATCGATAATCTTTCGGTGAGTATCCGCTGTGGGTCTTAAAGAGCTTAATGAAGTAGCTGGTATTGTCGTAACCAAGGGATTCCGCGATCTGTTCTACGGTATTGCTGGACTGATCTAGTTTCTCTTTGGCCTTCTCCATCTTGACCCTTGTCACGTATTCGATGAAGGTTTCTCCGGTTTCACTCTTGAAAATTCGACTGAAATAACTAGGGTTCAAATTCAACGTCAGCGCGGCTTCTTCCATACTGATTTTCTCATGCAGCCGTGCTGTAACGTACTTCTTTGCTTCATGGATTTCAAGCCTTTGCGAGCCCTGCTTGATTTCACCTGCCAGATGAATCTTATCCCTAATAAACGTTATAAAAAACTGTTCAATCTCATGAAGCGTATCCATCTGTGCGACATATTGATGCAATGGTCCAATGGCATGTTGGTCTTGGAAATGTTGCAGCGAATTGTACTTTAAATCAATATCCATCATCAACTTCAAGGTCCAAGAGCGGACCGAATCTGCAGTGAAACGCTCATCCCTCAGAAATTGCATCCATTCTTTGACGACGATACCGTAATCCTGGGATTCTAAAGCTATCAATTGCCTGATCTCATCGATCGCTTTCTGGTAATAGGGAAAAATATCCGCTTCGGAGGTTTTAAATGGAATCCACTTATAAATGCTGCCCACTGATGCATAAAACCGCTGATCGTTGGCAGAAACGAGAGTTGTCATGTTCTTTTTCAATTCAAAGAGATTTGCAGCCGGCTCGTAAGTAACAGCAGAGACCGTAATTCCGATTCGCTCAAACGCACGAAGAAGCGTTGCCAAATAACCACGAATCACCTCGTAGGGATTGATCTTCAAGTTTTTCACAAATGGGAACAAGAGGAAGGATTGTTTGGAACTGTAACGAAAACTAACGCCAAGCCGCGGCGCATCAATGATTTCATTGACAATATTATCGAATGCAAAAGTGAACAGTTCTTCTGTTTGAAACCGTTCTTTTACTTCTAAATATCCGTTTAGGTAGAGCAAAACAGGCATGCAGGGCTGAGTAACATCTTCTATCCCGAAATGTTGGAGCTCCAGAAGCAATTTATGTTCATTGATAATGGGATTGCTGATGATATTTCGAATAAATTCATTTTTGATAGATGAAGTATTTTGGTCAAGCACACGGACCAAACGATCGTTTTTTTGCCGTACCGCTGTACGTGCTTGAATACTTTCGGAAAGCTTCCGTAAAATTCCGGTAAGCTCTTCCGGCTGTAATGATTCTTTCAAAATATATTCTTTTACGCCAGCCTTAAGTGCTTTCTGCGCATATTGAAACTCATCATGGCAGGACAATATGATAACCTCGAGATCCGGGTTGTTAGCTTTGACTAATTCGATCAATTCAAGGCCATTCATTCTCGGCATCCCAATGTCCGTTATGAGTACATCAGGCATTTCTATTTCACTATGCTCCAAAGCCTCACGGCCATCTGAGCACAGGGCAATCACCTCTAACCCCAATTCTTCCCATGGGATTGACTTAGAGAGAAATTCTATAACTGGATAATGATCATCCGCAAGAATGACTTTAATCATGATGGCAACCCCCTAATTAGCGGAATGGAAACAGATACCACCGTACCTTGATCCAACTCACTTTCAATCTGCATCGTACACTGGTTGCCAAATAGCATGAACAAGCGGTTGTAGACGTTCGCCAACCCTATACCCGACATACCGCTTGAAGACTCGGCAATTAATTCCGATTTGCTCTTCTCCAGCTTGTTCATTAATAAGCCAAGCTCATCTTGTGTCATACCGCTGCCATCATCCTGGACTCTTACTATTAAGCGTTCATTGCGTATTGCCGATTCGATCGTGATGATTCCTGCACGATTTTGCAAGCCATGCAGCAATGCGTTCTCAATGATCGGCTGTAATAAAAACCTCGGAACCCATACATTTCCGGTTTCCTCGGCGATCAAGATTTGATCATGGAACGGTTCTTTTAATGTAGATTTCATCAGGTCCATATATTGTTTAGCGATGACGACCTCTTCGCTTAAAGTTACCATTTTATCTTGTTTCTGTATCGTCATACGGAGCAGTTGAGATAAGGAACTGATCAAATCAGCATTTTCCCTATCGCCATTCAACATAATCCGCATCCGAATCGAATTTAATATATTGAACAAGAAATGCGGACTGATCTGCGCTTGCAGCATTGAAAGCTCCGCTTTCCTCGCTTGCTCCTGCTCCCCATGGATCTGTATGACCATCTGTTCAATTCTGTCTAACATTTGGTCTAAGGATCTACCTAGCTTGCCGATCTCATTAGAACCTCTTACTTCCGAACGAATGGACAAGTTTCCGGATTCAATGCTAGAAACAACTTGTCCTAAACGGACGACGGGCTGGGTGAAACGACGCAGCATCCATACTAAGATTCCAACGAAAACAGCTACGAATCCGATTTGCCATAAAAAATTGGCTTGATAAAATTGATTAATACTTTTGGTAGCTTGGTTATATGGCATTAAGCTCACCAATGTCCAGTCATCGAAAGGCAGTTTAGCTGTGGCATAAAGATTAGGAACTCCATTTATATCTATAATAGGTCGATCAATCGGTTTAAGCAGTTCTTGATAATAAGGAAAAGATTCTCCCAAATTTTCTTTTCCGGAAATGATAGTTCCATTGCGGTCCAACAGCATTATATTTTGTTCGGTGTAGCTTGAGAACACAGATCGCATCCGATTTTCGCTTATGCTTATAATGACATAAGCATATGGCTTGATAAGTGATGTCCGGAGCGTTCTGACAAATGTAATCACATAAGGATCTGTATTTTTTTCGATGTCCAAATAATTACGATGAAAACCCAGCCAATAATTCTCATAAGCCCCCAACTGATATAACTTGCTAAACCAAGGCTCCTCCATAAACTGTAAGGGATTGAAGTCTTTATATAACAAATAATTGGAGAAGAACCTTTTATCCGTAGTCAAAACAGTTACGAAAACGCCGGACTTATCATGCGTCAAGCTATGCAATTTATCTGTTACATAGTTTTCTGAACTGGTATACGTAGGAATCTTCAGATATGGCGTTAACTGAGAATCAATTTGAATATTGTTCGCAACACTGAACATCCCCTCTATTTGGGAATACAATTGAGTTTTAACCAGCTTCAATGATTCCTCCGCATTGGTAACAGCCTGCTTCTCAATGAGATCCTTGGTGAAGAGATTACTAAGATAAAGAATAATGGCAAATGGAATGATCAGGCATACAAGTGAGGATAGTATGATCTGCTGCCGTAGCGATGATGTTAATCGAAACCCTTTCATCCTCTGTCACATTCCTCTCATTTGTAATATGCCCCATAAATTAGGAAAACAAGGACCTGGTGAACAGGTCCTTGTTTAAGCATAACATTATTTGCTGTTTGCTTTTATCAAATCTTTAATTTTCGTCCTGGCATTTTTGATCGCATCATCCACAGATTGATTGCCTAGCAGCATCTTCTCTTGCTCGGTAGTCAACGCTTTTTCCAGTTCTGCTTGGTACGGTACTGGGATGAAAGGAGGAGCAGACTTCGTTACGTCCAGAACATACTTGAGCGATTCTTTATCCACTAGCTTATCAGCATTTGCGCCAACTGTCATCGAATCGATCAACTTGTTCATATCTGCCTTCTTCCAACCGGAGAGGTATTTACCTTGAAGCACAATCCCTTCCGTTGCCATCCATTTCACGAAAGTATAAGCCTCTTGCTTATGCTTCGAGCTTGCACCTACAGCAAGGAAATCGCCGTCTGTCTTGCTTGCAATCGGATCACCTTTTTTAGCCGTTGGATAAGGAGCGAATACGGTCTTAAATGTTTGTTTAATCGGACCTTCGCCTGCAGCTTCAGGAATCATCCACGAACCAATTTCGATCATGCTTGCCTGTCCGTTCATGTACACATTTCGGTAATGAAGCTTTTGGCTGATTGTATCTGCATAAGGGATTGCAGAGCCGTCCTTCATAGCGCGATCACGAAGCTGTAGGCCTTGACTGAACAGATCGTTATCTACATTCTGTGTACCGTCTCTCTTGATCAAGCTATTGTTATCAATTTGACCCATCAGAGGCAGCATCGCATAGTCTACCCAAGTGTGAAAATAAGTACCATAACGCTTTTGGGCACCCTCGCCTTTAGTCATTTTCTTAGCATAATCGAGATATTCATCCCAAGTCCATTCTTTCGGAACCGGAAGTCCAGCCTCGTCCAAATGAGTTTTATTCAGCATGACGAAATATTGGTTTACTTTCCCTGGAAGCGCATAATACTTCCCATTAACTGAATAGTCTGATTTGAACTCGTCCGCATACTTAATTCCGTCTTTCGTCAAGTAATCGTTTAGAGGCTCCAGAAGCCCAATAGCGGCGCGTTGCGCAAAGTTGCTTGGCGAGTTCAAATCAACGATGTCAATACTTTCACCAGAAGCTGCAGCAAGATCGATCTTTTTCATCGTTTCATTCGCATCATTAACGACACCTACGACGGATTCGATTTTGATATTCGGATATTTCTTATTAAATTCCGCGAACAACATGTCAAACTTCTCTATTTTTTCATCATACCAATGATAAAATTTCAGTGTTACTTGCTTAGGCTGCTCGGTTGCTTGTCCTTTATCTGCAGGCTTTGCGGTATCTTTGTCTCCTGATGCTCCACATGCGGACAGCAGGCCAGTCATCATAACGGCACTAAGCGCAATTGCTGTTAATTTAATCTTCATTCAAGTTGCCTCCCTTTTTCTAGTTAATTGTCGTTTGTCAGCGTTTACAGCTTGAATATATCACTTGGGTGGTTAAGTAAAACAGATAAAAATTTTTCTATTATAGAAATATTTTTTCTCTTCTAGCCCTTTACCCCTCCAACAGCAATACCTTCTATTACTTGTTTTTGAGCCACTACGAAAATGATTAGCAAAGGAATGATCGCTGATACGGCACCAGCCATAATAAGCGAATAAGTTTGGCCGCCATAGGCGTCGGAGAATTTTTTGAGAGCGATTGGGATCGTATACAAGATATCCGATTTAATAAAAATAGTCGGGTTTAGGAAGTCATTCCATGTCCATATAAACCTTAGAATGGCGTATGTGGCTACCGCTGGCCTTACAAGCGGAAATGCAATAGAGAAGAAAATTCGAATATGGTTGGCTCCATCCATCTTTGCCGATTCAATGAATTCATTATGGATGCCCATATAAAATTGCCGAAGCATAAAAGTTCCTAGAACACTAACGCTACCGAGCAGAATTAGTCCAAGATGACTATTAAATAGCCCGAGCCAGCGATATAAGACAAATTGCGGAACTAGAAAGGCTTGGTGTGGCACCATATAAGTAGCCAAAACGATGATGAAGATGATCTCTTTTCCTTTAAAATTAACTTTCGAAAAACCGTACGCGGCCATACTGGAAATCAATACAGATAACACCGTCGTAATAACGGAAATCTTAATGGAATTAAAATAATAGAGTGCAAACGGGTACTTTCCGTTCCAAACCTCCGTATAGTTCTGTATTATGTTCCACTGAGTAGGAATCCATTGAATTGGAAATATGAACACGTCCGCTTCAACTTTGAAGGAGGTGGAGATCATCCACAAGAATGGGAGAAGGAATATGACGCCGAATAGCAGCATGATTGCAGTAACAAGCAATTTGCCCGGTTGTAGGGTTGGTTTCATAGATATTATGCTCCTTTCTTCTAGTAGTTCACCCATTTTTTCTGAGCAACCCATTGAATCATTGTAATCGCGAGAGTGATGATTAGAAGCATGATCCCCATGGAAGAGGCATACCCTGTCTTCAGATTAACAAAGGCCGTTTCAACCAAATAATACACCATTACATTTGTCGAATCTGCCGGACCGCCTGAAGTAAGAACCGCAATCAAATCGTAAATTTTAAACGTACCTATAATGCCGGTAACCAGTAAGAAAAAAGATGTAGGAGAAAGCATAGGCAAGGTAATTGAATGCAATTTATGCCAAGTGGATGCTCCATCAATATCCGCTGCTTCGTATAAATCCTGAGGGATGTTCTGAAGGCCGGCCATATAAATAATTAAACTAAAGCCAATACCGCTCCACACTTGAATCATCATCACGGAATACAGCGAAAACTTGATATCCGCTAACCATTTAGGCGGATTGTCCACGCCTATTGACATTAAAAACTGGTTTACAGGCCCGAAAGATGGGTGGAACAATACTTGATACACGACTGCAATGGCGACAATAGTTGAAATATAGGGCATAAAATAAATGACCTTGAAAAACCCTTTTAAATAAACATGTTTGTTAATTATAATGGCTAAGAGCAATGAAATCAGCATGGTAATAGGGATTGTAATCATTAAGACGGCATTGTTTTTCATGGATTGGAGAAATATCGGATCATGAAACAGCCTGATGAAATTGTCCAGCCCTACGAATTTGATTTTATCGATTCCTGCAATGAAGTTCCATTCTGTCAGACTCAAGTACATAGTTGCCAGAATGGGCAACAAGGTAAATATGGTTAAGCCGATCAACATAGGCCCGACAAAAAAGAAGCCCATTGCCGTTTCCCTCCGTTGTTCAACATTCCGTTTCTTCCTCATAACCGGGACTTTAATTCCAGCCGTATCGTTCATTTCAGCACCTTCTCTCTTGCGATTGTTAATCTTAGTATAAGAATTAATGCCATGAAAGACATGCCATGATTTTTGCATTTTTCAAAAAAATTTGTTCATGCAAATAACACTTCACTCTAATATGAGTAAAATTTGTTTCAATTCCTACAATATACTTCATTATTAGAACGGCACAATTTCTACTATAATATGATTAAAAGAAATTCTTAAAATCGCCCTGAATGGCGGAAAGGTTGGATAATAATGAAGCAAGAAGAACTGCAACAGGTTTGGCAACGTATTCAGAGCAAAGTGGACGGAATGATAGAGGATATCGGAGACCGCTGCCCTCATGTAGCCCGTGTCGACGGCCACTATGACCATATGCCCCTTGACTGGTGGACATCAGGCTTTTGGCCGGGAATGCTCTGGATTCTTTATGATATGACGGGTGAACAACGCTACCTTAATGCGGCTACCCCCTGGGATGAGAAGCTTGAGAAGCTTTTTATAGAAGAAAATGATCTGTACCACGATGTCGGTTTTCAGTTTTTGCCAACTGCGGTGGCTAAATATCTAATTACTGGTGACCGTGATGGCAGACGCAGGGGACTTGCAGCTGCTAATTTCTTGGCAGGCCGTTATAATCCTGTAGGCCGGTTCATTCGCGCATGGAACGGAGATGACCAGACAGGGTGGGCAATTATCGATTGCTGCATGAACCTGTCTCTGCTTTATTGGGCATCCAAGGAATCGGGTGATCCTAGATTTGCCCATATTGCCAATGCTCATGCGGATACGGCGCTTACGCATTTCCTCCGCCCTGATGGCTCCAATTATCATATTGTTTGCTTTGATCCGAATACCGGAGAAGTGGCTCGTACCGATGGCGGACAAGGGTATGGTCCTGATTCTGCCTGGAGCCGAGGACAAGCATGGGCGCTTTATGGAATGGCGAATATCTACAAGCACAACGGTGAAAAGCGATTCCTCGATGCAGCAGAGCGGAGCGCCTACCATTTCCTAGCTTCACTACCTGAAGATTCTGTTCCCTATTGGGATTTCCGTCTTCCGAACACAGATGGAGAGCCGCGGGACTCCTCAGCAGCGGCAATAGCAGCTTCCGGCCTTCTGGAGCTTGCTGAAGTATCGGAACCCATTGTAGGAGCCTCATTTAAGAAAGCGGCTGTCCGTATTTTGGACGCATTGACTAATTCCTATTCAGCGTTAGATCAAGTCAACCATTATGCGATTTTGAAAGGAGCTACGGGACATAAGCCTGAAAATAAAAACATCAATGTATCAATTATTTATGGAGATTATTATTATCTGGAAGCGATGGCCAAGCTAATGGACTGGAAGCGGAGGTTTTTCTAATGGCTCACCAGGTGGTCCATCCGATCAGCCTTAACCCTTTGCAAACAAGGGATGATCTAATAGACGCAATAAAGCAGCTCTGCGACCCCGTCAAACCTTATTACAGCAAAGGCCGCTCACGGTTGAATCTCGCGGGAAGCGGTGCTGCCTATCCAGATGAGTTAGCAGGTTTTGAGGGCTTTTCCCGTCTCCTCTGGGGGCTTGTCCCCCTGCTTGCGGGAGGGGAATCTTATGATATTTGGGATATCCAGCTGGAAGGCATTAAGCATGGAACGGACCCTGAGCATGAAGAGTATTGGGGTGATCTGAACAATTACGACCAGCGTATGGTAGAGATGGCTGCTTTGGGTATTGCTCTGTGTCTCACTCCTGATACGATTTGGGAGCCTCTAAACGATCGGGAGAAGCATCATTTGGCCGCTTGGCTCAGTCAAATCAACCAATATCAGCTCTGGAATTGCAACTGGTTATTTTTCCTCGTGCTGGTCAACTTGGGGCTCAAATCCGTAGGCATGCCTTATGACCAAGTACGCATGGACCAGTGCTTGAATACACTAGACTCATTCTATTTGTCGGATGGATGGTATTCGGATGGTGAAGGTGGCCACAGCGATTACTATGTTCCGTTCGCTATTCATTATTATGGGCTTCTCTACGCTAAAATCATGGAATTCGAGGATCCTGAACGTTCCCGTCTCTATAAAAGCCGAGCGGTTGATTTCGCTCAAGATTTCATTTATTGGTTTGCGCAAGATGGCTCCGCCCTGCCTTATGGTAGAAGCCTTGCTTACCGATTCGCCCAGTCTTCGTTCTGGAGTGCCGCTGTATACGCAGGCATTGAACCGTTTCCTCTGGGCGTGATGAAAGGGCTGCTTCTGCGAAACCTGCGTTGGTGGTTCAAGCAGCCGATATTTAACCCGGACGGCACATTAAGCGTCGGATATGCCTATCCGAACTTAATCATGGCTGAGAACTACAATTCTCCGGGATCGCCTTATTGGGCGCTCAAATCATTCTTGCCTTTAGCGCTTGGCGGGGATCATCCGTTCTGGACTGCGGAGGAGCTGCCTTTACCGCCGTTAAATAAAATTTCGACGCAAGCGCCCCCTCACTTGGTGATTTGTAGACAGGAAAATCATAATCATGTACTGGCCTTTAATTCCGGTCACCTATCAACCAATGAACATACTCACACCTCTGCAAAATACGAAAAATTTGTTTACTCCAATGTATTCGGTTTTAGTGTACCCAGAGCCGAGTGGGGACTCGCCCAAGGAGCATTTGACTCCATGCTTGCGCTTAGCGAAGGAGATAATATTTTCCGAGTAAAACGAAAATGCGAGGAATATTCGATCCAAGAGAATACCATCTTTACAAAGTGGAAACCATGGTCGAATGTTACAATCCAGACCTGGTTGATTCCTGGCGCCCCGTGGCATGTCCGTATACACTGTATAGACTCAGAACGTTATCTCGATACAGCAGATGGAGGCTTTGCCTTAGGTCTTGAACATAATCATTATCATGGCGGACAAAGTTCAGCAACGAAAAATGAAATCATCATGCAGAATGAAAATGGGGCATGCGGTGCCAAAATTTTATATGGGAACGGAAAACCTGATTTGATTTATCCCAATTCGAACACGAACATTAAAGCCTCGCGTACCGTAATCCCTACTGTGAAAACTGGTATACAACCCGGTAGAAACTGGTTAGTATCGGCCTTCTACGGCGAAGCAGATAGGACAGCCTTTCCAGAGAGTGTCCAAGAAGCGCCTTATGCTGAAGTGAAAGAAAATCTATTAATCATTTATGCGGCATACGGATCGATACGGTTTTCCCAAATGTTTTTTATAGCATAAGGAGGAGTGAGTTGGGAAATAAGGGAAATAGCGCCCTTCCTAATACTTTCCGAAATAATGACAAAAGCAGCCGCAAGCGGCTGCTTTTAATGTTTTTTAACTCATGGACTCGATTCCGAATTTGCTTCTCGAACACTCGCTAGCAAGCTTGTCTCCCTCTGTTTATCATCTTGGCGATTCATAAAACTGTATGGAATAAGAGAAACCAGCTTCCAGCCGTTCATAGGGAATTCTCGCTTAGAGATCAAATAGTCTGATGATCCCCACAAACATTAAAATCGCAGAATTTCACGACAAGAAACTAAAGCGCGAAAAGAAAATCCCTCGAATATGTGCAGAAATCAAAAGTGTATCACGGAAACAACTTGAATATTGGATATACTACTTCACCATTCAACCTCCAAGGAACAGATTGCTTACAGCACTTGGATTTGACCCCAATAAAAGAAACAGCGGTAGCCATGGCGTAGGTTGTGTTTGGAAATAATGGATGTTTGAAAGAACAACCAATAACCAAACAAAGACTACAAAACAAAAGTAGTCGGTTCATTATGAGTAATTATACAAAATATGTGGTTTTTTTGGCTACGAGACAAACACAGGCTGCCGTATTGTTACGGCAGCCTGTATTCTTGTTAATAATTACCCGCGAAGCGGCTTGGCGGCGGTACATTTTCTACTTTTTCGAATGAGCCCATGTACACAGCTCGCTTCGCCACGGTAGCCTCCGCAGCCTCCAACGCTTTCACGTTGTCCCCGCTAAACAGCTCATCAATAATCCATTTCTGACCGAAACCGGCATGAACCACTTCGTCGGCCCAATCGAAATCCTGGAAGGTTGTCATTAACGGGTCATGGACAATGTCCCGGCAGAATTCCCATTCTTCCCTTTTTCCCGGGGGGTATTTCATTGCAGCTTTTTCAATGGCAATGGTTAAATGCGTATAGGCTTCATCGTTATTAAACAATTGACTAGTCATATCATACCAACCCGTCCAGTTCGGAATGGCATGGACATCATAGCCCTTACTCCGCAGCGCCGCTTCTCCGAACCAGCAGTGTCTGACTTCATCCCATAGATGTCTCGCGGTATCGTAGTAGAAGGACCATGGCTTCCCTTCCGTAGAGAAATGCACATAGGCAACGCCCTCAGCAGGCGACATCTCGAAATAACGGGAAAGCATCATTTGGAGAAAACGCCCTTCATCATTGTCTTCGAATGTCATTCCCTTCATTTTGACGACGGACGTTTGAAAACGATTGTCTCGGGTACTCGTGAACGGTAGCTGAAAAGGTTCCGTAGTCACTATCAAACTCGCATCCACCGATACCTTATCGGCGCATCCGTCAATGCCTCCGGCTGCTTGCAGCAGCGCTTGGATATATAGCTTCCAGCGCTCAGCGCTCGCTTTCTCCTCCTCAGTCGCTGATTCCGTAAAATGAGCAATCGCCTGCTTGCCCCAAACCATTTGCCCTTTGCGGTCAATGAGCTGATGCTGCAAAAGATGTATCGTCGGTTCATCAACGAGCGGCTGCGCTTCAGAAAGATACTTATGTATCGCATTGATGAGCGCCGGCTTCAACACTTCAAAAAGTGCGACAAGCAAATTCAACGTATTAGCCGATGCCAAAATGCTAGCCATCAGCGCCTCTAAAGGATTATCCGGGCATTTCTCAAAAGCTCTTGTGCCCATCCGAAGCTGCTTGCAGCGGTTCCGGAGTTGGTTATAGAATTCGGCATCCTGCCAAGTAAAGCGGGCTAATGCTCCTTTCACTTCATACTCCGGCCGTGCCGTCATATGACCCGCTTCCAGTCTCATGGAACTTCGGTCTACATACGCAATGCGCTGAAGACGCCTAGCTGATTCCTCAACAGACAAGCCAATACGATCCCAATGTTCAATCCCCATGAATGGATGGAGCATCTTGATACCACTCCCTCAAATATTTGTATTATGGACATCTAGCTATGGCTTCATATTACTGATAAATCGGTGTAAAATGAATTCACTGCAACACCTAATCTTTGTACTTTTCTACATAAAGGAGAAACCTGAAGATGGAAGTGACATCTCATTTAGACTTGAATGGCAATTTCGGCAAAGTCACCTGCGAGCGGACATGGAAATGGGATACGCGGCATCAACCATTAGAAGATTTCGATTTATGGTATGCATGGAGCGGTACGGGTACGATGCTTCGAAACAAGAAGACTTATTCGGTCGAAGGCGGAACATGTTTTTTATTCCGGCCGGGAGACAGAACCGCAGCAAGTCATGATCCGCAGCAGCCTTTAACGGTCACATACATTCACTTTTCTTTACCTGCCTCTGAACAAATTATGCAACGAATTCCTTCCGGTTTTCATTTTGTAAAAGATCGATTTGTGTTCGAAACGTATCTCAATCGCTATGTGGAAACGATGATGGAGAATACGAGGGATTCCGCACTTGAGGGGAAATTGCTGTTGACTTTGATGTTGATGCAGCTAAAACGCGAGGAAGAGCAGCCGGCTGCACATCCTGCCGATCATTTATCTGCGATGATTCGAATGCTTGCTTACCGCATCCGCCAGACGCCGGGCATTCCTTATTCTCTGGGATCTTTAGCGGAGAACGCAAACTTATCTCCTCGCTATTTCTCTTTAAAATTCAAGGAAATCATGGGGATTTCGCTTGAACAATTTTTAATTCAGACACGCATTGAACGAGCCGAACACCTACTGCGCTTTAACGGGATGAATGCCTCTGAAGTGGCGGAAGCTTTGGGGTACAGAGACTTGTCTTTTTTCAGCAGACAATTCAAAAAGATAAGAGGAAAAAACCCTTCCGATATTAGGAAGGAAGGGGCTAGACGTTAGATTCAATAAAGCTTGTCCTTGCAACACGAGCCGTTCTGTGCTCTTGGAAGCCAGTAAAGCGAGAGTTATTTCTTGTACGCATCGAACAACGCGATTTTGGCGTACATATCCTCCAGTGTAAATCGCGCATCCACCTCGTTGTACCACCGAATGAAGCGTTCTTTTTGGTGATGGACATAGCACATATCCCGTGTAATTCGTGGTGCGCACTTCATTTCATAGGCATATTCATGGGTATCCAAAAGCAGACTAACCGCCGGCGAATCGTCTAGCAACCACATTTTTCCTTTCGGGAAACGTGGATTCCCAGCTGCAGCGGCGGTACAACTGAAAGCTGGCGAGCCGGCAGCCAAGACATTCTGGAACGGTAAGCTGGCAAATGTCGTCAAGCTCACGGAAGCGCCGGCTACGGATTCGGATTCGAAACAAGGGGCTCCCCTTCTAAGCTTAACCCATCTCAGGATTTTGTTCGGCGTGACCACAGCTTACTATGATAAGGTTTCCTATGGAGATAAGAATATGACGCTCAGCACCACGGAGTATGAGATTTCCGGCTTTGACCTGCCCGAGAAGGCAAACGCAGCAAAGCTTCATCGGGCTGCTGTATGAGGTACAAGGATGAAAAGGAGATTGACCCGCAATTGCAAATCATTGTCAACAACCGTGAAGCTGCAGACAACCAATCCCCTGTTCAACTTGCACATATGAAGCACCTCTACTGGGCTATGCGTGTTATGTAGGGATATTCATTTCGTAAATACAACGACAAGAACCTCCCTACAAAGTCAAAAAACCTTGATTTAACAAGGTTTCGTTGTAGGTACTTTCATGTCGTTAGACTTCAACAGAAACAAAGGGTGATTTTTTCTTTTTTTCTTTTTGAGTTCCCTTTGTTTGCAGCTTCTTTAAAGGCTAGGAACTCTCCAAGTACCTTGGAGAGTTCCTGATAGCCAAACAACAATTTCTCGTGCATCGCTATGATCTCATATTTAACAAAGCCCTTATCTGAATTCTTTCGGGACTTTTCGAGCTACCTTCGTAAGTAGGGCAGCTTTGATAACTTGGTCCCTGACGGCGGTTACAACTCTTTGATTGAATACACTGGGTATAATATGATTCTTGTTTCTTTCCTCATCACTGATGATAGAGGCAATAGCTTCAGCCGCCGCTAGCTTCATTTCTTCATTGATCGTAGTAGCTCGACAGTCCAAAGCCCCACGGAATATTCCTGGAAAGCAAAGGACGTTGTTGATTTGGTTTGGGTAATCCGATCGACCCGTTGCGACAACAGCGGCAATATCCTCGATATCCTCAGGTAGAATCTCTGGAGTAGGATTTGCCATCGCAAAAATAATGGGATCTTCTGCCATGGTCATAACGTCTTCTCGAGTTAATAAACCGCCCGAGGAAAGGCCGATGAACACATCAGCGCCACGTAAAGCATCCTGTAAAGTTCCTTTAATCCGATTGGGATTCGTATGTTCAGCAAACCACTGCTTCATTGAATTATCCTGTTCTTTATCTGAAGTCAATATACCCGTTCGATCTACACCAAGAATTTCCCTTACCCCTGCTGCCAACATCATATTCGTGCAGGCAATACCTGCTGCTCCAACTCCACATACGACCACCTTAATATCACTGATCGACTTTCCCACTAGTTTTAAGGCATTGATTAAACCAGCATACATAACAACTGCGGTTCCATGCTGATCATCGTGAAAAACAGGAATGTCCAATTCCTCGCGCAATCGTTTCTCAATCTCAAAGCAACGAGGGGATGAAATATCCTCTAAATTTATACCTCCAAAGGAGGTAGCAATGTGTTTGATGGTTTGAATAATTTCTTCCGTATCCATCGTGCTCAAGCATATAGGAAAAGCGTCTACATCAGCAAATTGCTTGAACAGTACAGCCTTTCCTTCCATGACAGGCATAGCCGCGCGAGGGCCAATATTTCCCAATCCCAATACAGCACTTCCGTCTGATATAACCGCTACCATATTTTTCTTAATAGTTAATGTAAATACTTTATTGGGATCTTCATGAATGGCCATACATACTCTTGCCACGTCCGGCGTATACACCCGTGATAAGTCATCGCGATTTTGGATCTGGCTTTTGGGAACCGTGGTGATCTTTCCACCGAGATGAAGTAAGAAAGTTCGATCGGAGACATGTACAAGTCTGATCCCTGTAATCAGGGATAGCGCTTCCGTAATTTGATTAGTTAGTCCTGCATCGGAACCATTAACCGTAACGTCACGAACTGTATTCGTTACGCTAGAATCGACAATATCTATGGCTACAATGTCCCCTCCGGCTCTAGCAATAGCTGTTGCTACTTCGCCGAACTTAATATGTGTCTCCATTTCAATACGAAGAATAATATTATTCCCCTCAAAAAAAGATGATTTCCCCATTGTTAATCCTCCTAATCAATATTTACCAACACCCCATGATCCACCTCTTCTTGGATCGGCAGCACCCCATACTTGACCAGCAGCATGAGTAGTCTTCAGTCCATGAACCCCGCCATAAAACAAGGCATCAGGATTATGTACAACCTCATAATCAAGCCTGATCAGCTTTTCTTCAACTTCTGCTTGTAGCTTGTATTCCGTTTGAACTACCTTTTCGTCTATAAAAAAACGGGGGGCAGCGACTGCTTCCTCTATACCTTTATCCCGCTTCACCATATTCTCCAGAATGATGGACATCGTCATTGGGATTCGTTTACCTCCAGCTGAACCGATTACTATGCTCTGTTGGTGGTTTCGCAGAATTGTTGGACAAGCGAAGCTTTGCGGCCTTTTTCCAGGTTCACATGCATTGGGTGAATCCACATTACTAGAAAAATTGCGCAGCTGGTTATTTAAGAAAAACCCGCCCGCAGCTATACCAGGCCCAAAGAAGCCGCCGATTGTATTGGTTGTGGATACAAGCATGCCATCACGATCGACGATAGCAAAGTGCGTCGTATTGCCTACATCCCCCATTGTTACTGCTGCCTCAGACGATTGATCCAATCTGATGCTTTCAACTAGTGGATTCATATATTCTCGACTAATCAGTCGTCGGCTTGGAAAATCGTAGAAATCTGGATCTCCCAATGTCGTACTTCTCAGTGCATAGCATTTACTCATAATTTCTCCCCACAAGTGGACATGAGGCACTGATCCTTGCGGAAAAGTATGTAGACCCAGTGCTTCGCTCATCTTCAACGCCTGAATCAAGCTAACTCCGCCGAATGGAGGAGGACATGTGATCAAATCGTAATTATCATATTCACTATAAAGAGGTTGCTTGAAAGAAATCTTATAATTCTGAAAGTCGCTTTCCTTCATTCCGTCAACGATCGATGAAATCTCGCGCGCCAATTCTCCTTGGTAGAACCAATCTGAACCATGCTCCTGAATAGCTCGCAGGGTCTGGGCTAACAGAGGCTGCTTTAATGGTTCACCTGGCTGAACCGCGGCTGTTCCTTCCGGGAAGAACTCTGGAAAGTTTTCCGGCTGGACATGCTGTACCTTCATCAATTGGCGATGCAACGCTTCTCCGACAGGAATTCCTTCCTCCGCGGCTTTAATAGCCGGATCAAGCAAGGTCCGTAAATCTATGCTGCCGAATCGCTCATGCACCCCTTGCATACCTTTGACGAATCCCGGGACGCCAACCTCCTCCATAGAGACAATCCCTGACATCGGAGCCACTTCACGATAATCACATACCACTGGTTCTTGTCCGGACTCAGGAAATATGAGCATAACCCCGCCCCCGCCAATTCCGGAAGCATAGGGCTCGACAACTCCGAGCATATAAGAAACCGCAATGGCTGCATCTACCGCATTACCACCTGATTTCAAAACGGATAAGCCTGCTTCCACAGCTAAAGGATGTGCCGCACTAACACCGTATTGACGCTCACCCATGAATTTGCACCTCCTGCTTGCTCGTCAGTGGATAATGACAAGCAACCAAACGATCCACTCCACTTGAAGCAAGTGGCGGCGCTTCAGCTCTACAAAGGTCCTGCACATAGGGACAGCGTGTATGAAACGCACACCCGGAGGGCAGATTGATTGGATTCGGGGTTTCCCCTTCCAAGGCCTTTCTTTTGATTCCACGATGTTCCGGATCAGAGATCGGTATGGATGCCAATAAGCCTTCGGTGTAGGGATGATCTGGCGCATGAAGCAAATCCTCCTTATTCCCAATTTCGACTATTCTTCCAAGATACATCACAGCAATACGATCACTGATATAAGCGACAGCCGGTAATCCATGCGCAATAAACACATAGGTTAAGCCATAGCGCTTTTGCAGAACAGATAGAAGATTGAGAATTTGCGATTGTATAGATACATCTAGTGCAGATACGGGCTCGTCACATACGATCAACTTAGGCTTCAGCGCTATGGCACGACCTATCCCCACCCTTTGCCGCTGACCTCCGCTGAATTGATGAGGAAATCTATTGGCATAATCTGGTGATAAGCCTACAGCTTCCAAAATATTATGCACTTGTTCCTTCAGTTCCTTACCTCTGGCAATTCCATGAGTGAGCAGGGGCTCTGCGATGATATCAAAAATCTTCATACGTGGATTGAGGGACGAAAATGGATCCTGAAAAATCATTTGAATGTCTTTACGCTTTCGCCGCAGCGTCTCACGTGACAACTTACTAAAGTCAACACCGTCAAATTCAACAGTTCCGTAAGAAGGCTCCGTTAAATACATCATCATGTTGCCCAAGGTAGATTTGCCACATCCGGATTCTCCCACTATACCTAGGGTTTCCCCCTCAAACACAGTAAGATCAACCTGGTCCACCGCTTTGAGAATTTGTTTTTTCTTATTAAATATCCCGTGACTGATGTCGAATTGCTTGCTTAATTGCTGAATTTGCAAGATCACCTTTCGTCCTTCCGTTGTTTTCATGGCAGCACCTCTTCTCTTGTTCAGCTTATTGGAATCCGTTCTCATAAAGTAAACACCGCACCTGATGGCCTGACTCTAATTCCCTCAATTGAGGTTCGTTTTGGTTGCATTTATCCGTAGCGTAGGAGCAGCGCGGATGGAAGCGGCAGCCTACTGGCATATTCAAGGGATGGGGTACAGAGCCTTCAATGGAATCCAAAGTCTCTTCATTATTATGCAATTTGGGGGTACTCTTGAGCAGTCCCTGGGTATAGGGATGCTTGGGGGCTTTAAATAAGGTATATACGTCACATTGTTCGACAATTTGACCTGCATACATGACCGCGACCCTATCTGCCATTTCAGCAATAACTCCCAAATCGTGAGTGATCAAAAGAATAGAACTGCCTTCATCACGGATAATTTCTTTCATAATCTTCAAAATTTGCGCTTGAATTGAAACGTCCAAGGCGGTGGTTGGCTCATCTGCGATTAAAATCTTAGGTTTGCAAGCAATCGCCATGGCAATCATAGCCCTTTGTCTCATTCCTCCGCTAAGTTCGTGAGGGTATGAATCGTATGCGCTTTCAGGTCTTGAAATTTTGACCTTTTTAAGCAGCTCCAGAGTTTGCCGTTTGGCATCTGCCTTATGCAATTGATTATGGTTCATCAGTACTTCCTGAATTTGATGCCCGATTCGAAAGACCGGATTCAATGCGGTCAGCGGCTCTTGAAAAATCATACTGATTTCCTTACCTCTAATCTTCCTCATTTCGCTTTCCTTCAGCTGCAGTAAATCCCGACCCAGAAATCTGACCTCACCTCCCACGATCCTGCCCGGGGATTCGATTAATCCTATAATCGATAAAGAGGTAACACTTTTCCCTGATCCTGACTCCCCCACGATTCCAAGCGTTTCTCCCTCCAGCAAGCTGAAGGTAACACCGTCAACGGACTTTACAGCACCATTCCCTGTAAAGAAATGTGTTTGTAATCCTGTAACTTGCAAAGTCGGCTGGTTCAATTTTTCTCCCCCTCATTACAGTCTCAATTCTTATACATCTCCAGAACGGGGGTCGAGAATATCCCTCAACCAATCCCCCACAAAAATAATTCCCAGGGTTGTAATGGTTATCGCCAAACCAGGAAACGTCGCCAGTCCCCAATTCGTCGCCAAATAATCCCGTCCAGTGCTGAGCATCCCTCCCCAAGAGATTGCCGGTGGTTGAATACCTAATCCCAAGAAACTCAAGGAAGCCTCAGCAATTATGGTCGTAGCCATACTCAACGTAGCGATTACACTAAAAGATGAAAATACATTGGGCAACAAATGTTTGACTATGATGCGCCAATCGCGGACACCAATCGATTTGGCTGCTCTTACAAATTCTCTCTCCTTCAGACTGAGAATTTCACTTCGAATTACCCGTGCATAAACTACCCAATTCGTTATCCCCAGCACAACAATTAACGTCATTAACCCCGGACCTGTCAGCTTCAAGATGACCAACGTAAAAAGAATACTTGGAATAGCCAGAAACGAATCGACAAGACGCATAAAAAAGTTATCGAGCCATCCACCGTAATAACCCGAAAGGAGACCAATGGTCATCCCAATCACACCTGCAACAACAACTGAAAATAAACCAACAATGACGGAAACCTGAGAGCCGTAGATAATTCTGCTTAAAAGATCTCTGCCCAAGTTATCGGTACCTAGTATGTATTGCGCACTACCGCCTTCCATCCAAAAAGGCGGAGCCAGCATATCGGCAATGTGCTGTTCTCCCGGATCGTAGGGTGCTATCCAAGGAGCAAATATGGCTGTCAGTGTAACAATAGTTAAAACAATGCACCCTATTGTCCCTGTTTTGCTTTTAAGCAGCAGTTTCCCCCACTTGGAGATTCGAGACTTTTCGTTATCTATTTGGTTTTCTTGCAAGGCTTCACTTACTAGGACCGTTTGCGTACTCGTCATCATCCATCTACTCTCCTATCTATATTTAATACGCGGATCGAGCCATCCTACCACAATATCCGTTATCAGATTCATGACTATAACCATAACGGCAATAACACATATTGCGGCTTGTACGACAGACATATCCCTTGCATTGATGGATTGAACAAGAAGCTGACCTAATCCCGGCCAAGCAAAAATCGATTCGGTAACAAGAGCCCCCCCGACCAAACCACCCGTCTGCAGCATAATAATCGTAACGACAGGAATCAATGCGTTTCTCAAAGCATGCTTATAGATCACAATCGAGTGTTTCAAGCCCTTGCTTTTTGCTGTCCTAACATAATCCTGATTCAAGGACTCCAGCATACTGGAACGTGTTAAACGAGCAATATATGCGGCAACGGATGTGCCGAGTGTAATAGCTGGCAGGACAAGATGTGCAAGTGTACCGCTTCCGGAAACGGGAAACCATTGCAAATTGACGGCAAACAATAATACAAGCATAATTCCTACCCAAAAGTTGGGCATCGCTTTCCCCAAAACCGTTCCAGTTGTTACTATTAATTCAATAGCCGAATTTTTACGGGTTGCCGACCAAATACCTAGTGGTACAGCCATAGCTATGGCAATAATCATGGAGGCAGCAGCTAGCTGAGCAGTTGCAGGCAGCCTTTCCAGCACAAGCGGCAAAGCTGCTTGGTTGTACCTGAAGGAATTTCCAAAATCACCATGCAGTATATTCCATAAATAGGTGCCAAATTGAACATAGAAGGGTTCATCCAGGTTTAACGCTGTCCTAAGCGCATCTCTATCTTCTTGAGTTGCATCCTCAGGAAGCATAAGTACAATAGGATCACCCGATATGTACATCAAGATAAACACAATAGAAATAATAATAAATAATACAGGTATCATCTGAATCAAACGTCTAATCGCATAGTGCTTCATGGATTCACTTCCTTAAGTTACGCAAAATGGGCACGCAGTTGTCCATTATTAAAAGAAAGGAGCTATACACGGCTCCTTCCCCTTTAGGGCTTAATTAAATTGATAATCAGCGTTTCGTAATGTCATAAGCTTTGAACATTTCATCCAATCGCGGTTTAAAGTCTACCAATTTGTTAACACCATAAGTGTTGTGTTCTAAATAGAGGTAAATACGCATCCGCTCTTGGGCTTCGATCTCTTGAGCTCGTAGATATTGCTTAGTACGATCTTCTGTATTCATGTTGTTCTCTGCCTGTTTAAGCAAGTTAAGAAGTTCCTGATTTACGTACCCCAGATTTTCCATTTTTCTACTCGATGTGAGATGCTCGCCTATCATAATATGTGCATCAAAGAATGAGTTTGCAAACCATACCATATGCAAATCACCGATCTTGTTCGCATTTCTCATTTCCAAATAACTGTTCCATTCCATTAATTCCAATTTCACTTTGATTCCTACGTTGGCCAACATACCAACAACCATTTCAGCAACTTCTTTGTCCCTTGCATAGCGACCATTAGAAGATTGCATGGTTAGCTCCAAGCCTTTTTCGTAACCGGCTTCTTTCAATAACTCTTTAGCCCGATTAATATCATACAAAGCAACATTATATAGTTTATCATTAGCTCCAAAGTTTCCAGGTGTTATACGAGTTCGAACTGGCGTAGCTCCATCTCCCAGTAACTTATTAATGATCAGCTTCTTATCGATGGCTAATTCTATGGCTTCTCTTACCCGAGTGTCCGCAGTAGGAGTGCCGGAGGTAGCCTTCGGCACTATCATTGCTACACGGTTGGATACCGCAGAAGCTAATTCCGTTTTGTTGTTTCCTTTAATACGTTCCCATTCGTTGCTAGTAACTCCAGGAATGATATCTACACCACCTGTTAGCAGCTCTCCAACCCTTGTCGTACTCTCAGGAAGGATACGAAACACCAACTTGCTCCAATCCTTAGCAGGTCCTTCGAAATAGGACTCAAAAGGCTGCATAGTAACGTGACTTCCTCGTTTCCATTCGACAAATTTATAGGGTCCCGAACCAATTGGATGTTCGTTAAAATAGTCCATACCCTTTTCTTCGATATATTTCTTTGGATAAATAGCAGCGCTGGTTCGAGCAAGCACTCCTAATAATAAAGGATCTGGCTTTGGCGTGATAATTTGGAATCTATGTGAATCTATTATTTTAACTTCTTTAATCGACTTGTAAGCACTACTTTCGTTCAGCGTTTTATCAGTAGCCGCTCTCTCTAATGAAAATTTAACATCCTCGGCCGTTAATTCTTGATCGTTGTGGAATTTCACCCCTTTTTTCAGGATAAACTCCCATGTTGTTTCGTTTAAACTTATGTATTTCTCTACTAAATCTTGAACAATTTCTCCCTTCGTATTACGCTTAAACAAAGTGCTATATAGGTTATTAATCGCCATCCATGTGACATGGTCGTTATGTGCATATAAATCCATCGTCTTGATTTCTGTCGGTAACGCGAAGGTAAGCGTACGCTGTTCGTCCTTTACATCGGTTGGAACTTCCTTTTTACTGCAACCCGCTATTAGAATTGAAATTGTAAGCAAACAAATTACTGCTGATTTCATAATACGCATAGTATTACCCCCTTTTTATTTTAAAAAATAATCGGAAAATCAGCTTAACAATTGGTCACCTTATCGTCGACAGGCTTCAATGAATGCGTTAAATAGTCTTAACGAATATACATCATTTTTTTGCGCCAAATTTTCGGGATGCCACTGTACGCCTAGAACAAAATGATGTTGTTTGCTTTCATACGCCTCTACGATACCATCACTGGATAATGCTGTGACATCAAATCCCTCTGGAACGCTCCGAACCGCTTGATGATGGAAACTGTTTACTTTGAAGCGGGTGGACTGAACAATGTCATGAATTAAAGAGCTTTCCTTTACATCTACATAGTGGGTGGGATGTGATCTAGGTGCTTTTTGAGTATGCTGCAAGAGGGGCTTGCCATATTGTACATGAATGTCTTGATACAATTTACCGCCAGCAGCAACGTTGATCATCTGACACCCTCGGCAAATTCCTAGAATGGGCTTATTTCTTGTCAACAGCTTGGTTATGAGCCTTATTTCGAAGTAATCCCTTTCCGGACAAACCTCACCGAGATTAGGATGAGGTTCCTCATCATAAAGAGTCGGATCAGCATCGTTACCGCCAGTCACCAATAAACCATCAATTGAATCGGCCAAACGATCGATCATAGATTCATCCGATAAATTCGGTAATACAATGGGTACACCTCCTCCTTTCACAATCGCGTGTATATTGCTTATGCCTGTTGTGAGTAATTTCTCTTCTCTGATGTTAGAGGTAATACCGATAATTGGTTTCAAATCGTACACTCCTTTTGCTCATTCATTGAATTGCTTGAAAATTTTTACTATTTTACTATTCTACCATGAAGCATTTCAAGGCAGTAAATACAAGATTCTTATATAATTATAATCAGAAGTTATATATACAAGCACTTTTATTAGTTAATTTTACATATATCCAGATAAGCAACAAATAAGAGACTCTCCTTCAATTAAAATACTTTCAGGAAAGCCTCTATTTTTGCTACTCAATTCTATTATGGATTTTGAACCATTGCACTTCCTCCACCTCTTCGGGAAGGTTCGGAAACAGCCTGCACTTCGCCGTTTGGAAAGAACTCTATTGCATTAACTGCTCCAATACCCTCTACTCCCGAAGTAACAAATAATTGCTGCCCACGAGCCAGTAATTGCTGGTATTCCACCGCATTTTGAAATTCAGCCTCAATAAGCGTATTTCCAAAAAAGCTATGGTTGCGCTGGGATAAACGAGGAGCCGCAACCGCCTGGGGAAGAGTCATCCCAAAATCAAGGCGATTCAATAATACCTGTACGACCGAGGTTATAATTGTCTCTCCTCCAGGTGAACCCAAAGCCATCACCGGAATCCCATCTTTCATAACAATAGTGGGTGACATACTGCTTAAGGCGCGCATTCCAGGACGTGGCCCATTAGGAGCTCCGACTGGAGAATTGGAAGGTACACGCGTGGCCAAATCGTTATTCAGAAGAAACCCATACCCTGGTACAACTATTCCATTGCCGCCAATGGAGTTAATGGTGCTTGTATAAGAAACGATATTTCCATCACTGTCAGATACGCTCAAGTGAATAGTAGATCCTTGATTCTTGAATACATCTAGGTCGAATACCTGCATATCATCCACTTGGAAGCTTCCCCCAGTCACCCCAGTACCTCCAGTTAGCTCGACTGCGCTGAGCAGGAATTTCCCAGGTGCAACAACATCACTATTCGTGCGCTGATGCAGCCAACCAACGGGCTCTACTTCCCCATCCTTCCAAATTTTAAGCCTAATTACATTGCCTTCGACACTGAAACGCAGCCACTGCCAATCTGTAGTTCGAGGATGGTTGATTTCAGTGAGAGCAAAGGCTCCGTTGCTTTGTCTTGTTCGAAGAATCCTCACCTTGTCAGAATTGGTCTTTATCTCCACACCATAACCGTTATGAGGAGCACTCGTGCTGTTCCATCCATCAGCTCTCAACCAAAACCGCAAATTACGATCGTTTGTAAGCTCATTCATTTTGAACTTAACTAACAATTCGGAGTCTGAGAGAGTATTCATCGACGATTCGGCCCTTGCGTAAGCAAATTGGGTTTTATCCAGATAAATCCTTCCTGTTTCACTCTGCACGTCGATCTGTGCCCCTACCCCTGGGTTACTTGCTCCTGTACCCAATTGGGTTGTGTATAATCCTGTGGAATCCCATGAGGAGCCGTTCGCTACACCGTTAAAGTTCGATGAGAATGCTAGTGGATGCAGATCAGTTACATGAATATCGTCTACGTTGAAGCTGCCACCTAAACTTCCGTTTGATAATGCAATAGCGCTCAGCAGCAATTTACCTGTACCAGTAACTTGACTATCTTGCATGGAATATTTCCAGTCTTCCCTAGGTTCATTCACGCCATTATTCCAAATACGCACTTGGAGTTGATTGTCTTCCACACGGAAACGCAGCCACTGCCAATCCGTGATGCGAGTATGTGCAAATGTTGCAATTGTTGTTATTTGGCCGCCTGCTGCTGCTCTTATGAGCTTTACGCTGTCCGTATTTGTATTTAATTCTACACCATAGCCGTTATTCGGAACGGTAGTGCTATTCCATGAATCAGCCCTCAACCAAAACCGTAAGCTGCGGTTTCCGGTTAGTTCATTCATCTTGAACTTAACAAGCAGTTCACTGTCGCTAATGGGTGCCATCACCGATTGGGCTCGCACATAAGCGTTTTTGCTTCCTGAAATTTGCATGTTACCCGTTTCGTTTTGAACATGAATCGCGACGGTTCCATTTCCACCCTTTGCGGTTATAAACTTCCCCGTGGAATCCCAGGTAGAACCATTCGCTATACCGGCAAAATTGTAGGAAAATGTATGCTTACCAGCAGCCGGTATCGGATTAGTCGGAAGGTTAGGGTTCGCATCGTACGGCCAAGGATCTCCTGCTTCCACCAAGCGTTGGGTACCGATATCTCCAATATTTTGTCTGACTCTTTCCGCATAGTTTTTGGACAACAATCCTGTAACAGGCATAGTCCCCGTATACGTCGCAGGATCACCTAAATAAGCTTTGCGGTCGGCAAAGGCATAACGCGATGCTTCTATAAAGTAATGCAGAGCCGCATCACGGGGAATTGTCCCCATATTGTACCCTTCAAGAATATTGAGAGTTTGCCCAACGGTAGTCCCACCGGATGAAGAAGGAGGAGGAGCATAAATATCATAACCCCTATAATTCACCTTGACGGGTGCATATTCAAGAACATTGTAATTTTGAAAATCGCTTAAGGTCAGGTCACCTGGGATGACTTGGTAAGGGGGATTAGCTACGACTGGCGGATTATACACCGCATCCACCACAGCTTGCCCAATCTCTCCGTTGTAGAATTTACTACTTCCATGCTGTGCTATGAGACGGTAAGTGTTAGCCAAATCCGGATTTTGCATGAGTGTTCCAACTGGCGGCACGCTCCCATCCGGATTTAAGTACAAATCAATTGTCGATTGATAGGCGCGAAAGCGAGGCGCATTCTCGGTTATCTCACGGATGAAATTATCATCTGCGTAGAAGCCATTTTCCGCCACCTGGATAGCTGGCTGCAGAAGTTCGCTCAAGGTTTTTCCTGTTCCATGCTCTTGCAGTGCCTTTTCCCAAGCTTTAACCACACCTGGAACCCCGGCGCTCGGGCCGCTACTATCACGGATATCTTCCGCATACTCTATGCCATTCGTGTCTAGAAATGAGTGAGCGCCAAAACTGCTTCCTGCCGTAGTACGATGATCAAGGACGACGAATTTGTTTTGATCTTTTAAGTAGATGTGCATGTATCCGCCGCCGCCAATGCCTCCAGAAAATGGTCTTACCACACCATGAACGGCTGCCGCAGCAATGGCAGCCTCTACTGCATTACCGCCCGAATTAAGAATATCCATGGCAGCCTGCGAGGCAAGAGGGTGCTCTGTAGCTGCAGCCCCCCCAGTCCCCGTAGCAACCGGACTTTGTTGATACCAAGGGAGACGATCTGCGAATATAGCTGTGGGAGTCGACAACACCAGGATGGTTGTTAACGTGGCACAAATCAGTGACCTTACATGTTTTCTAACCATACATCAACCTACCTCTCACAAATATAATTTCTTGTATTTCCTTCCTCGTTCTTATGTAAGAACCATGATGTAAGAAATTCAGAAAATGTGACGAGCTTGGCCTTGCGCTCCCATTCTATTCACGACAGGAATTCTGGAAAGAAGCGTTCTTGCAAGATCGGAGCGTTATTGAACCGTCATTAATTGATCCACCTCCCTTCATAGATTGAATATCCGGGATTAGAGATTATGTATATTTCTTGGCAATCCAAGATCAGCCATCGTCAATAGCCCTACTTGATTGGACTGGTTAACAAGCTTGGCACAATTGATAGCTATGGCCGACGTTGCAGTATCACCAAAAATTCCGTCTGGGATCAACAGTCGGTGTATGGCATCCCCTTCAACAATGATTTCATCCGCTTGCTGGACTCCAACTGACATAACCAAATCAAGAATGATTTCCTTACCATCCTTTGTTTTTGCTGTTGAAACTTGGTGCAGTCCGCTCACTTGGCCTACCTTCAAAGAAGTTAATGCTAAGTCCACATTTTCTGAGGAAACCGTTGGCTCGATTTGGTTATTGACCTCGCCTACTTCCCAATTCAAGCCATAAGCAATCAGGCGTAAGGATTCTTCCAAACCAACATGGCCGATTTTATTATCTCTCGCTAACCCTTCAAACTCCTCTTTGGTCATGCCAATCCCAACCTTTTTTTGAAGAGGAATCCTCCGTTTGGAAACATCCACTTTCCTAGACACCGTTACTTTGGATATAGATTTGGTTACTGCCGTTAAACAAAGCACCATCGTATCCATGATAAACCCAGGATTTACACCAGTTCCGATCACGATTTGCCCTTTTTGCTTGGAATACTCGTTTATTTCTTTGGCCAATTCCGGGTAACGGTGAAAGGGATAAGATAATTCCTCACAAGTAGATACTACTGAAAAGCCGTGGTCCAAAAGCTCTCTAATCTGAGGCCATACTTTAACAAGATTTGATCCAGTTGCATGAATAGCAACCTTTTTGCCCTTGTTGCTTGGAAGACTATTTATATTAGAGACGACATAACTATCACTTCCTTCTGCTTCAGCTAATGCACCGATGTTCTTACCGATTTTATCAGGATCAACATCAACAGCTCCGATCACGAGAACATCGGGAGAGTGATAACCCATTTTCAAAATTTCCATTCCTATTGGACCAAGTCCAAATTGCACCATATTTAATTTCATTGCGATACTCCTCCTTGTTGGTTGTCTTTGCATGTGAATCGTATCAAAATATTAGAATAGTCGGAAATACCTATTTCTTATATATTTATAATAATCGATTATAAATAACGCCTGTTGTTAAGGTAAAATTATATCAAAGAAATGAGAAAAGAGAGTCTTTAAAAAAGACTCTCTTAAGAGAAGTTATCTATCCGTATGCTAGATTCTTGTTTATATCGAATTTATCAGTTTTTATCAGAGATTATTTGCTAAGCATGCTGGCCTTGATAATATTCAGGGTATGCTGTGTGGTAAGAGGCACATAATTGCTGTCTCTCCAAATGACCGAAATCGAACTGTTCAGTAATATTTCCTTCAAATTTAATGATTTAACTCTATTAGATTTCAGTAAATTGACCATGTCGCTTGGCATTAAGGTGACCCCAAGATCATCAGCAATGAGATTTTCAATCGTTAGGATCTCTGATCCTACACAAAGAGTTTTGGGCTGAAAGCCTGCAGTGAGACAAGCCTTTTCCAGTAGAAAATGAAGGGATGGTGCTTGTTCTTTATCATAATGAAAAAAGGGGTCATTTCTAAGCTCATACAGATCTATCGACTCATTTTGTGCAGAAGGGTGATTTAATGAAACAACGGCCTGCATGGGGTATTTTGTAAACTCAATAAGATTTAGCCCTTGATCCGTAATCGCTTTTTTGTCGATTGGTGTACGAATAAATGCAATGTGACTACTTTGCTGCTTAACATCTTCAATAGCTTTAGTAGAAGATGTCTCTTGAACATAAATTTCAACTTCCGGCAATTCTGAATGCAGTGTTTTAAATAGCTTGGGCAGCCAGGTGCTCGCAGCGGAAGGGACCGTTGATATGCGGATTATCGTTTGGGGAATAATTTTTCTATTGGAAATTTCATTCACAATAAATTCGATATTTTCAAATGAAGGGGAAAGCTTCTTATAAAGATACTCTCCTTCTTCAGTTAAGGTTACTTTTTTCGTGGTGCGGTTGAATAATTTCAACCCAATTTCTTTTTCTAGTGTAGATATTTGCTGACTAAGTCCAGGCTGAGAGATATGCAGCTCTTGGGAAGCCAAGCTGAAATTTAAGCTTTTGGCCACTTTCAAGAAGTAACGCAGACCTAATAAGTTCATAATGCATCACCTGTTTCTATTGATTGAGTAGAATACTAACAAGAGTCAATTCATGACGTCAAACTCGCAATTCTTGTTATCTATTCTATCATCTCAACTAGGAACTATCTACGTTAATGCTCTTTCCGTCCACGGTGAATGTTGGCAAACAATTATAGCCTGCTGCTTGTGCAACCATCGCTCTTCAATTGATAACACGACCTGGACGGATGCCTTTGTAACAACAACCGGCAATGGCGGTATTGACGATAATGCGTTTACCGCGAAAAACGGAAGATATGTGAGAGTGCTTTGTACAGCTAGAGGAACAACATACGGATATTCATTATTCGATTTCGAGGTTTACGGCTCTTAAGTTCACATTGAATAATAACAAAAAAGTAATCCACTCCGGTCGGAATCCCCGAGGTGGATTACTTTTTTGTTGACGATCAACGAATTAATATTTACAAATCCCACGTGTAATAATGACAAGCAAAATGAACAGAACGAGAATACTTCCTACTGAGTTATAAGAGCTAACTTTGGCTACAGGCTGCGCGGCAACTGGTTTTGGGAAAACATACGATGTTTGTTGGTAGGATGCATGCAAATGGATATCATTGTGAACCGGGCTTTGCATCATTGGCGCTTGCTGCTGTTGTACCGGTAACGGCATTGGGGTTGGCATCGGCATCGGGGCTATCGGATACGTTGGAGCTTTTACATATTCCATGAAAGAGCACCTCCTCATAGTTTTCCTTAAGGAAAACTTTCATCATAAAATTAAATGGTCTTAAACTTTGTTTTCGTTTAGGTTAGGTGAATAGCTTACAACATCAGTCTATGGGGGAGCACCTACCTTGAACACGGTAAACACCCAGATCCAAATAAAATGGTTAGATGTCATGGGCGAACGAGCATTCATGCTGCTAATGAAACGACAGAAGGACTGTCCACTACATCATGGACAGTCCTTCTTTATTACACATAAGGATTGTTTTCTCGTTCGAAACCAATCGTTGTTTTGGCGCCATGTCCAGGATACACAATGACGTCGTCTTCGAGTAAAAACAGCTTATCTTGAATGGAATCCAGCAGCACGTTGTTATCCCCACCGAGAAGGTCCGTTCGACCTACCGACAGTTTGAACAGAACATCTCCGCTGAACAGGTGCTTCTCGTATAAGAAGCTCACACTTCCCGGTGAATGACCGGGGGTATGGAACACCTTAAGCTTAATGCCAAGAAACTCGAGCGTTTGCCCTTCATCTAGCGCATATTCAGCCGGGTCCGTTTCAATCGGAGCACCTAGATCAGGCCAGCGAGCTGAGCCGTTTTTCTTCGGATTTGTCAGCCAATCGGCTTCTAGGTCGTGAATATACACGGGGCAGCGTTTGAGCTTGCGAATCTCATCAACACCACCGATATGGTCAAAATGAGCATGCGTGAGGAGAATCGCTTCGATTTCCAAATCAGCAATCTTTTTAATCAGCGACTTAGGGTTCATACCAGGATCTATGATAATGCCCTTTTTCGTTTCTGGATCAGATAATAAATACGCGTTCGTACTTACCGGACCTAGAACAAATGATTCTATTTTAATCATATGTATTCACCTTTAGAACGACTCGATTAATTCACGAAGTTCTTTCACAATAACAGCATGATATCCGTTACCTTCACCATATTGACGGCCCATTTCGGCTCTGGCTACTTGAATTTTTTCGTTATAATCTGCCGCTTCACGATCTGGATTTTCTTTTTTGAATTGATTCATGACAGCTTGCACGTGTTTCGGACGCGGACCCCATTGTCCCAAAACAAAACCGCCTGTATCTGTAAATATAACAAGTGGAATAGCACGACCGCCACCCGTTAGGAACTGATCAATGACGTCGTAGTTTTGTTCAATGATAAGTACTTCCGTAGGAATACCGCTGTTCTCTAGCGCTTTAAATACGACAGGTACGTTGCGAACAACGTCGCCGCACCAATCCGCAGCAACGATCAGACAGCGCAGATCATCCCGGTTGTTAAGAGAATCAAAATACTCCTTATCCTCTTCATTACCCCATTCAAATCCATTGTAATAAGCTACAAATTGCTCTTGATTTTTCTCCATGCTGTCAATGAACTGTTGTGGCTTTAAGCCAGTGCGCAGTTTGCTTGCAAGATTCGTACTCATCGCTGATCATCCTCTCTAATCGCATTCGTTTCTTTTATTGTAGCAAATGCAAGCGAAAGCGCCAAATTTTTGTGGCCTATTTCTTCGCTTTTCTTTTCAAATATAATTGATAACCTACATATAAGATTGTTAAGACAACTGCTGCGATAATTAATGGCTTAATGTAAGGTCCTGCAATTTCGTCAATCGTTTCCCAGTTATCTTTGAGCTTCATGCCCAAGTAGACATAGAGAAAGGAATATGGAATTAAAGCTAGACCTGTGTAGAGTGTAAACTTCCCTAGTGGCATTTTGGCCATACCGCCGGGAAGGGATATCGCATGACGGACAATGGGAATGAATCTAGCAGTGAAGATCATGCCTGTCCCATAGCGGTTAAACCAAGACTCGGCTACATCAATATGATGCTTGCTGATAAGCAAATATTTGCCGTACCTCTCAAGAAAAGGCCTGCCTCCGTAGCGTCCGATCCAATAGAGTACCACTTGTGCTAAGGTACCTCCAATTACTGCGCAAATAATGGCGCCAACAAAGTTAATTTCACCTTTAGATACCAGATAGCCTGCATAAGCCAACAGCAGTTCGTTAGGGATAACTTCCATCATTAATCCGAGGAAAATACCCCAATACCCAAGCCCTTCCAAATAAAGTAAAACATTATGAATTATCTCACTCATCCATGAAACCTCTCTCCACTTATAATATCCGTCTCTAGTCTATAAAACATTCTATCACAGACGGGCTCCTATCAACCAGTTTCACGCTCTTTTTGCGCTAAAAAATAGGATATAATGTGCTCCTTGCAGGCCTGTACAGGTGCACTTAAGTCTTTGCCTGTGCGATGAATGAGCCCATGCTCTAGCAGAATTGTTTTTTCCTGCTGCAGTCTCATCAGCTTGCCCGATTGTAGTTCTTCCTGAACGGATGTTAACGGCATTAAGGACAGTCCCATTCCAAACATCATGGTCTGTTTAATCATTTCCGTGCTGTCGAACTCCATTGCTGTAAAAGTGGATAATCCTTTGTCTGCTAAGACCTGAGAGGCCATCGTTTGATAAATGCAGCGGCTTCCAAATCCGATTACCTTGGTATCCGCTATCGCTTCCCAACCATCGTTCTCCATTCGACTTATCAATGCAGGAGCCCCTACCCATACCAATTCATCTTGGATAAGCGGTATAAAAGTAAGATTGTTAGCTTTCGGGTCGCGAGGAACAATACCAAGGTCAACGCGGTACGCTGACACTTCTTGGATAATATCACGTTGAAACCCGGTTTCCAGATGCAATTGAATCTGAGGATATTGTTCAAATATAGTAGGCAGCAGCTGCGGGAGATGCGGCACGCAGAAGGATTCAAGCGCTCGGAGCCGCACCACTCCTTTGGGTTCATGCAGGCCGGTTAATTTATCTTGAAGGGATTCGCCAAGCTGTAGGTAACGATACGCATAGGGGGCAACTTCTTTGCCCGCAGCTGTTAACTCTACACCTCGGGGCAATCGCTTAAACAGAGCTTGACCCAATGTCTGCTCAAGCTGATGTATATGCATTGTAACCGTTGATTGTACGTATCCGAGCTTGAGGGCTGCCTTGCTGAAGCTTTTCTCCTCCATCACCGTGATGAAGGTTTTCATGCTGCGCCCGTCCATATGTTCAAGCATCGTACTCCACCCCCACCTATTTAATTTTCGAATACCTGACATCGAAATCATTCGTTATTCAAATGATTTTAACTCATGATACCATGAGAATTAATAAAGGAAAAGAGGTGTACACCAGCAATGAATAGCCCTGCATCATTCCCAAAAGTATTCACTTTGCTCATCCCCGGAATCGGCGGGTTTCTCGCCATTCTGGTTTGCAGCTTACTCGGCGATTTCACCCGATTCTCGCTGCTTATGGCGCCCTTCGGTGCTTCCTGCGTCATCGCCTTTGCGCTCCCGCAGAGCCCGCTCGCGCAGCCCCGCAGCCTTATCGGCGGCCACCTGCTGAGCACGCTCGTCGGGCTATGCGCACTCTCCGCCTTCGGCGTCCACGCGTGGAGCCTCGCCCTTGCCGTTGGCGCCGCCATCACGCTCATGCAGCTGACGCGCACGCTGCATCCGCCGGCCGGCGCTGACCCGCTGCTCGTGATGCTCACGGGCGCGGGCTGGGGCTTCTTGCTCACGCCGGTGCTGCTCGGCGCCGCGCTGCTCGTGCTGGTTGCCCTCGTTTATCACCGGGCAACCCGAACCCATTACCCCACAGCATGGTGGTAATTAGAACCCTCACTCGAACAGCGGCTAGAACTGTTCATCAGATCATTATCATGCGCTGACAAGCCTCTGCATAAGATGTACAAGAACCTTGTACAGGAGGCGGACCAACCATGTCCCAAGTATGGATTGTTAAACGTAAGCATCTCTATCTGGCAGCCGCTGCTCTGCTGCTGCTCCTCTCCGGCTTGCTGTATTTAAACCGTGGGAGCATTGTCTCAACAGCAGCCGAGCCGACTGCAGAAAGAACGATTCACATGGTTGCCGGAGAGTTTAAATCAACCACGGCAGACGGTAAAACAATCGAAGCCTATCGATGGGATCCAGGCACCGTCGTTGTCCAAAAGGGCGAGAGAATCAAGCTTAGCATCTATGGTGTGAACGGTCAGAGCCACCCTTTTCTCATTGAAGGGCTAAATATTAGCGGTGAAGTCAAGAAAGGGAAGGAAACCGTTGTACATTTCACAGCCGATCAGGAAGGGACTTACCGCCTCATTTGCTTGACGCACACGGATATTGCCCATAGCGGTCCGATGATCGGCTACATCGTGGTGGATTAGCAGCTTTTCTGACGAAAACCTTATCTGCTCTCAGGTCTCTTAACTCCTCTCGTGGCGTTCAGATATCAGGTGAAGCAGTAAGGTTTTTTTTCGTTTACACTGTTGCAAAGTTCAATGATTTCAAATAAGGCAGTAAATCGATAACACTCTCCCAAATGGGCGACTTAGGTTCCTGTCCCCAGTGGCTCTGTGCCCTCTCCATGCATACAAATAGCATAGAGGAGTGTGGATACAGTCATGATCAATAATAAGCCGAATGAAAAACATAAGCAGCAGTTCCCCAGTGCACGTGGAATTCGGAGAGCTTGCAGCAAGGAATTATACCGAACGATTAAACGCTTGAAAGTATGGATTTCCCCCGAGCAGATTAGGGCTGCTGAGGAGCTCTATGTGAAAAAGGTGATGTTGAATCTTCCATTCATCATGGAGAACGGCAGCAACCGCAAAGCGCTTTCCGACTGGTTCGACGAAAACGTAGGACCAGAAATTGCCCCGCTTTGGAATGTGGAGCTTGACGTATTAAACCATGCGTTTCGTGACGCATTCGGTGGTTAAAGCAAAGAAGGCCATGGGTATGTTAGACATACGCCACGACCTTCTTTTTCATATGAACATTTAGTGATATTCAGGCAGCCATTTGCCATGTGCTTCAATTAACTCATCACACATCGCAACGATATCGTCCATCGACAGTTCTGCTGATGTATGTGGATCCAGCATGGCAGCGTGATAAATATGCTCGCGTTTACGTGTGATAGCTGCTTCAATCGTCAGCAACTGCGTATTGATATTCGTACGGTTCAGCGCCGCTAGCTGCGGAGGAAGATCGCCAACGTAGGTAGGTGTAACACCGTTACGGTCCACTAAACAAGGCACTTCAACGCATGCTTCGCGCGGCAAATTCGTGATCAAGCCAGTATTCATCACGTTACCGCCGATTTTGAACGGAATATCAGTCTCAATCGCTTCGAAAATGTAGGAAGCATACTCATGAGAACGCTTATGGGTCAAATTCGCATCATTCACCAGATCCTCGCGCATTTGTTTCCATCTGCTAATTTGCTCGATGCAGCGGCGTGGATACTCGTCGAGTGGAATATTAAAGCGGTCAACCAGCTCTGGATAATTACGTTTGATGAAATACGGATGGTACTCAGCGTTATGCTCGGACGACTCCGTGATATAATGGCCGAATTTAAGCATCATTTCAAAGCGAACCATGTCATTATGCTTTTCCTTCTGCTTCTCGATAGCCCGCTTCTTAATCTCCGGATAGAGATCTACACCATCCTTAGTTACTTCCAGCAGCCATGCCATATGGTTAATACCGGCGATTTTGGCTTTAACGCCTTCTTTTTCCAAACCTAGACTTTTGAAAAGCTCCGGAATACACGCTTGCACACTGTGACATAAGCCAACTGTACGAACACCGCCATATGTGTTCATAACATTGGTTAATACCGCCATCGGATTCGTATAATTAAGGAACAGGGCATCCGGACAGACCTCGCGAATATCCGCAGCGAAATCCAGCATCACAGGGATCGTACGCAGATTTCGGAAAATACCTCCGATACCGACCGTGTCAGCAATCGTTTGGCGCAAGCCGTACTTTTTAGGGATTTCAAAATCAGTTATTGTACATGGATCATACCCACCTACTTGGATGGCGTTCACCACATATTTAGCTCCGCTCAGAGCTTCTTTACGGTCGGTATATGCTTTTATAACTGACGTACTTCCGCTAGTTTTTTTGATGTTATTCAGCATGTTAGCTGAATCCTGCAGACGTTCGTGATCAATATCAAAGAGAGCGATTTCAAAGCCTTGCAGCGCAGGTGTGAGCAAACAATCACCAAGTACATTTTTCGCAAAAACCGTACTTCCGGCACCTAGAAAAGTAATCTTGGACATGTGTGAATCTCCTCCAATGTGTGGTCTTGTTTCTTATCTTCACTATAGCGCAGGACAGCTCCCAAATATATGGATTGAATGAACTCCTATATGGACATTTGTAGTTTATTCATGTACCCTAGAAACAAAAACAAAAAGAGGCTTCTATGAATCAGGATCATTCCTATTTCAGCGTTCATATCAATCCGCTCCATAGTACCAATGAATTATCTGTACTTTTCAGTGGCGAAGGCAAGCCTATTCCTCTACATAAAATGGGACCGGCTGTGCATGATTATTACCTTATCCATACCGTGCATGCGGGAGAAGGCACGTTCGAGATGCATAACCGCAGTTACCGATGCTCCGCCGGAGATACCTTCGTTATTTATCCCGGAGAGTTGTTCAGCTATATCGCAGACAGCCATCATCCCTGGCACTATACGTGGGTTGCCTTTTCAGGCCGCGCAGCAGGAACCTTGCTTTCGCAAATCGGCGTTTCACCCCATCAGGCCGTCATTTCGGGGAGTAACCCCCGCTCCATTCGTCATTATTACCGCCATATTCGCTCAAGTTTCCAGCATTCTGACACACCAGTGCTTGAGGATATGGAATCCGCTGCTTGGCTTCGCCTCTTAATCCGGGAACTTGGGCGCGTGAACAGCCACCAGATTGCTTTTACCCCAACAACCGAAACCGATATCGAGCGTCAAGTCGGACAGGCCATCCGATATTTAGAACTACAATATACACAGCCGGTATCTATCGAGGAACTCGCACACAATCTAGGCTATCACCGTACGTATTTATGTAAAATGTTCAAACAATCTACGGGCTTAGCCCCTATGCAGTATCTATTAAAAGTTCGCATGGAACGGGCCAAACAGTTGTTAGAGACATCCATGACCATTGACCAAGTAGCGGCTTCTGTCGGATTCAACGATGCCCTCTATTTTTCCAAACAATTTCGCAAATGGAGTGGGTTAGCACCTTCGGTTTATCGTAAAGAACAGAAAGCCTAATAGGTCTTCTCTATGAATCCGCTTCTATGGAAAAGAAAGCCTCCAACCCCTCAGTTTTTCTGGGGCTGGAGGCTTCTTTATTTATCTAGATCATACGGAGAACGCAAGGGTTCATGTCCCATATCATGGGGAACGGAGATAGACATTTCGATTATGAGGTAGTTAAATTATTCTGCAAGCACATGTCTTCTTATCAGGTAGCGGCTCAGGTCTTTCTTTCCTCTGGAGAAAAAGGGTTACGCCCTCAGTGTGATCAACTAAGCTTTCCTTGAATCGGTTTTTGAAATAACCGAGCGAGCTGCGTTTAGCCGCCGCCGTTTGACAGGCTGCTTTCTGTTTCGCTTGCAAATGACGTTTCTTTTCTTGGAATACGGGGTCTTCGATTTTCTTCCTTTGGATGCACGCTTGCGGCGACGCGAAAGAGCGGGCTTCTTTTTTTTCATCGTTTTCCTATTTGAAGAAGTGCTCCCATCTTCCTTGTGTACGAGTTTCGTTTGGGAAGAGTTGATAGGGGTTTCACACTGATTTAAGCCCTCGTTGTTCGAATTGGTTATCGGGCTGTATACGTTTTGATACGATTGCGATTCGGAAACCTGGGATACGGTTGTGGCCTGGTAACTGGGGCTATAGTTAGGGGTATAGTTAGGGGTATAGTTAGAGTTTCCGTCGATTTCTTGGTTGTTGTTGCTTGCTCCATCATCAGCTTCCCCTTCGGCTGATACAGGCATTGCTTCTATTGTGCCAGTGCCAGCATCCAGTCTCTGAATGGGTTCATCTTTCGAGACGCTTTGAGTGCTCAGTGAATCGAAAGCTTCAGATTGCAAAGCGATAGGCTGGTAGGATACCCCGTTGTCGTTCGTCCCGTAGCGGATGCTTAAAATATGTTCGGTTGACACATATACGACTTCATTATGCCGGGTCAAAACCAGATGGTGGTCTCCCACTTCGACAAGCAAGCCTTGCAGGATTTCGGCATCGTTTTGCCTAATTTGCACGGGACGATATTTTAGGAGCATCAGCATTTCAGGAAGAGTCTTGTCCTGCAAATTTTCTAATGAAAGGCTGTTAGGGTCGTCCGTTACGCTGACAGTCATGTTTTTCAACTGGTGTCTTGGAAGAAAAATCCACCCGGAAACGGCGTCGTACAACGTCAGATGATCTTTATTGATCGCCTTTAACTGGCCAATCACCTGGTTCCCGTTTATGTCGCTGGCTTTAACGGTTCTCCCTAGGAAAGGGGGCAAGTTGACGTCGTCTGCCGCCTTATTCGCTTCGCTCATTTTTGCAGCACCCCGTGTTTTCCGTCCTTTTGTCCTCATTATACATAAACCTATCATCATCCTATGCGGTAGCATGGGATTCTCCTGTACCCTTATCCCGGCTGTATTTAAAAAATGTTCTTTAGATAAACTGTGGGTTAGTATTGAGTTGTTTATTCGAGTGTATGCCCGAGGGATGTATCATTTAAAACCGGATTTATAAATAGGATTAGTAGTACACTCTTTAAGGACGAATCCCTATCAGCAGTTTTTATCTTCATTAAATTTCAATATCAACAATCAAACTATCGACTCTGCCTACTTCTCTAATATATGCAGCAACCGCTTGGTGCTCCGGATTTGGACCATAAGCTTCAAGAGCTGCCTTATCCTCAAACCGTACAGATAAAACAATTTGATAGCCTTTGTTCTTTTCTGAAAAGTTAATTCCCGCTTGAATATCTACTATGCCTGTTAGATGTTTTTTTAACGCTTTAAATCTATTAACGACTTCTTGGAGCTGCTCCTGCGTCGTTGTTTCACCGAATTTTACAAGTACAATATGATCGATCATGATATAAAACCTACTTTCCCCAACATGTTTTAGTGTGTTTATAATTAACGCCTTTAATCATAACAGGAAGGCGTGTACACGTCGATATGGAGCCTCTACTTTGAAGTAAGCTCAGAAATCTGAGCTAACAGTAGCAAATATGCGCCTATCTGACATATGAGCTGTCCTATTTAAACTTCCCAATCATTTCTCAGCTTCTCATAAAGCTGGGCTAAGTATGCCGCAGAATTCCGTGTAAACCCTTGGTCATGTTCTAGCTTCTTAACAAAATGTTGAGCAATGGGTACGGCTAACTCCTGTAATCTTACATGATGCATCGTCGGTATTCGCTCGACCCAGGCTTGTAAAAGCTGCCAGTCTATCGCAGTGATCTCTTGTCTTTTGGCTTCCTCTATCTCCACGGTGAGTATGGGGAAATTCTTTTTGGAGATTGCCTTATCGATATGTTGACGACGTTTCATTCGCTCAAAACGAGCTTCAATCACAACAATGGTTCCGGCTACCATATCACCGATGCGCTTATCTTTTGAATTAAAGATGATACTGACTGCACCAATGAAGTAGAAAGTTGGCATTATATCCAGCAGACGAAACAAGTTACGAATCAAGATCGATAATAAGGTTGCCGACTGCCCGTTATTTTGAAGCACGCGTAGTCCTAGTATTCTTTTCCCGGGTGTTTGCCCTCCCAGGAAGGCTTCTGTGCAAACGAAATAGCCTAAGTTCACTACAATCCAAAAAATGATGGCAATCGCGATCAAATAATCAGCAAGAGCCGGCAGCCAGTCACCCGAATATAACCTGCTTATCAAAATAGCGAATAAGAATAATAGGCCATTCATCACAAGCAAAATTAAACAATCAAGTAGATGCGCTATCGCCCTGCTGCCAATGCCTGCGGTATGAAATTGCAATTGCACCTGCTCAGGTGTAACGACGGTTAGTTCTTTATCCAGAGACTCGTTCATAGCATCTCCTTATATTTCAAAATTATGGTAACGAATGTCATTGATATGCTAAAATGAACAAGCAAAACTCAGAGATTATGCTTACGATGCAAGTTTTGCTAAAGCAAAACTCTAAGGAGGTCCCCCCATGAATATCTCGCGCTTTATTCGAGAACATAAATCGCAATGGACAGAGCTTGAGCAGCTGCTGATTCAGCTTAGTAAACGGAAGAGCAGTTTGCAGGCCAGCCATGTGAATCGATTCACTGAACTTTACAAAGTCGCATCCGCTCATCTTGCTACCTTACAAACTCACATGCCTACACATGAAACAACCCTATATTTGAATCATCTCGTATCTCAAGCTCACAATGCGATGTATAAAGAAAATAACAAAAGCAGTAAACAGATGAAGGAGTTTTTCCTCCACTACTTTCCATCGCTAATACGCGTGAGAAGTCTATTTGTGGGCTTTGCCCTTTTCTTATTTTTGCTTGGCGGGCTGCTCGGCTTCCTGTCCGTATGGAACGATCCATTAAATCTATCCATGATCATTCCTGGGGCAATGGCCGATAGTATTGACCCTGCCAAAACTGCCGATCCACGCGGCGACCTGCACTCCCCACTCGTATCAACAGCTATCATGACGAACAACATTCGGGTCGCCGTTCTCGCCTTCATAAGCGGTGTAACGCTTGGGATCGGGACCATCTATTTAATGATAAGCAACGGCCTTATTGTAGGAGCGTTAGCTGCTGTTTTCATGCAGTCCGGGAAAAGCTATGTATTCTGGGCCTACATATTACCGCATGGCATTATTGAACTTACCGCTATTTTCATCGCAGGCGGCGCCGGCTTATATATGGGGTACCGTTTCTTCGTTCCAGGACCCTATCCGCGCAAGCTGCGCTTTCTGGAATCAGCCAAGGAATCCGCCCAGCTCCTCATCGGCACCATTCCTTTATTCATCATTGCAGGGATTATCGAAGGTTACATTACACCGTCCACGATGTCGCTTGAGGTTAAATATCTCATTGCCGGAGTGACTTTATTGTTACTCGCACTCTATTACGGATATGGCATTAGCAAATCATCTAAGCAGAAACAATTAACGCTATAAACGATCTCGCGATTTCAAATCCAGATACGCATTAACGGCGCTAAGCGTCAGTTGGTCGGCAGGGACATCCATCACCGGGATGCCTTGGCCGGCCATTTTGGTTACATAGGCGTAATGGTCTGTCGTAAAGTGGTGGGCAATACTTTGCCGATAAGCTTGGCGGCTATCCTCAGCACGAATACGTACCCATTGATGAAGAAGCGGATCCTGCAAGGACAAGAGCAGCACATGGTGACTTCTGCGCAGTCGCTGCACATAAGGCAATAACTCTTGATCATACAGATAACTTTCCATATCGGAAAATAGCACGACAAGCGAGCGTTTTTTCAGAAAACGCAGCACATGGGAGAAGGCAATCTGTGTGTTCGACTCCACGAAATCCGTACGCAGATCATAAACTGCCCTCGTTAACTCCTGAAGATGGGGAAGCCCTTTTCCAGCTGGTACGTAGACTTTCACTTGGCTCGCGTAAGCAATTAACGCTACTTGATCCCCTTGTTTAAGAGCTACCGCAGCAAGTGTTAATGCAGCTTCCAGTGTCCGATCAAGCTTCACTTGTCCCTCAAGCTCAATAGCCATTTGCCGACCACAGTCCAGTACGAGGGTCACGATCTTCCCTTTTTCCGGCTGAAAAAGATTCGTCATCAGATTCGTCGTGCGAGCAGACGCTTTCCAATTGATATGCCTAATGTCGTCTCCTTGCACATAATTACGGATATAGTGGAATTCGGAGCCGCTGCGCTGTTTTTTGAATAGTCGCTGGCCTTCTAATATTAAGGCATCCTGTACAGCACCTAGTACACCTCGGACCTGAGATAAATCAGGATAAATATCAATCTTATCTACTTGTTTCAATCGCACTTGCTTCTTCCAAAGACCCATGCCTCCAGAGTAGCGTATATAGACGTGTTCGAAGAGGTATTCCCCTCTTTCGAGAGCCAACGTTGTATAAAAGAAGGAGGCAGCAGTTCCTCGAAACGCGCCGCTCAAATGGTTGCGGACCATACGAAATGTTTGGGGCAAATGATCCATTAATTCAACGTGAACGGATTGCTGCTCCTCAGATTCAAGCTCAAGACCCACCTCGAAGCTGCTTCTGACATCCATCAGCTCCGGAAGTTTGCGACGAATTCCCCAGCTCTTGCGTTTAGGAAGCAGCATAAGATCAACGCCACTTAGCACGCAGAGCAGCGCATTCCAGCTCCAGAATACAGGTAGGGCGGCATCAAATATTGAGGATATTAAGGTCACAACAGCACCTACGATTACGAGTACAATGAATCGGTTCGTTGGTAGGATAAAATCCTGAAGCAGGACTTTATCGAGGAACCGGAATAGAGCCGAGCGTCTCTTGGATGATGTGGTCACTTGTTCCGCCCTCCAATTCCGCTTGCGGTGTTAACAGCAGTCTGTGCCGCAGCGCAGGTCGCGCTACAAGCTTGATGTCATCTGGCGTCACATACGTTCGACCATCCAGTAAGGCCCAAGCCTTACTAGCCATCAGCACGGCAATTCCCGCCCGGGGACTGGCTCCCAGCTGTACGCGTTTGGACTCGCGGGTTTTGCGAATAATAGTGGCAATATAAGTGAATAAGGATTCCTCCACAACCACATCGGAAAGCCTGCGCTGCAGCTCCATGATGCGTTCTGGGGTCAGTATGGCCGCGAGTGACTCCTCTTGATGCTGCCCGAACGATACATGACGGCGAAGAATTTCTACTTCTGCTTCTTCACCAGGATAATCAAGCACAAGCTTGAACAAGAAACGATCGAGCTGTGCTTCCGGAAGTGGATAGGTACCTTCGTACTCGACAGGATTTTGGGTAGCTACGACAAAAAAAGGATTTGGCAGCTTGTACGTGTTCCCCTGAATCGTTACTTGGCGCTCTTCCATTGCTTCTAGCAGAGCCGCTTGTGTCTTCGGTCCGGAACGGTTAATTTCATCAGCCAACAGAACATTCGTGAAAATAGGACCTTGAATCGTAGTAAATGAATGATCCTGCATATGATATATGACGCTGCCCGTAATATCACCGGGCATCAGGTCTGGTGTAAATTGAATACGGCGGTAGTCGCCGCCTGATAATTCCGCAAGGGTCCGCGCCATCTTGGTCTTTCCTAGACCCGGCACACCTTCAAGCAGTACATGGCCGCCAGCCAATAGGGCGGTGACGAGCAGCCTTATGTTCAGCTTTTGCCCGAACAAGCGCTGCTCCATCGATTGGATTAATTCATTCATTGCGCTCACTCCTTCTCCAAGTAGGCGATCATCTCGCCCATCTCCCGCGTTCGCTGCACGAACGCTTGGGTGCTCACGCCCCGCTGCTTCGCAGCGCGGGGCCCTTCAGAGCCGCCGCTAGCAGGCGGCTCCTCCAGCAGGCGCGCGAGCTGCGCCGCCTGCGCCTCAGACATACGGCCGCGCGCAGCTTCCGCGGCCTGCAAAGCACTTGCGCTGGGGCTAAGCCCCCAGCGCTGATGCAGCAGCTGCCGCAGGAACAGCTGCTGGTGAGCAAGCGCCTCGTGCTGGTAGCTGAGGCGCTCGTACCAAGCGGCGACGGCGTGCACGCCCTCGTCGCCGCGGCGAACCGTCCACGCCCGCGGCGTGTGGACGGGGCCAAAGCGCTTGCCGCGCAGCCAGAGCCACAGCAGCAGCGCGAGACCAAGCTGCACGCTCGCGAGCACGAGCCACGCGGGGTAGACGGCAAGCAGTCCGGGCTTCGTCCCGAAGCCGTGATGGGTCTCATCGACCCACACGACATCCCAGGACTTCGCGAACAGCGGCCAGATCAGTTCAAAATGGGACTCCTGATCAATCGTCCCATTCTGCATCCAATTCGGGGTCAGCACCACGGTGATGCTGCCCGAACCGTCTTCCATACGGCTGGCGAGCACGCCGTGTTCATCTTCGAACAGCACCCGCCCGTTTTCACCGGGCTTAAGCCGGTACGGTGTATCAACCCGCCCCGTAAGCAGCCCCTCTGCTGGCGTATAATCCGTCGAGACCCTAATCGTCGAGACAGATGCCCTTTCTTTCGTATTTTCAACCGTATTTTCAACCGTACTTTCATCCGTACTTTCTTTCGTATTTTCTTCCGTACTTTCATCCGTACTTTTTTTCGTACTTTCCGCCACCAATTCAGTCACCCATGGCCCCCACCCCTCGGGATTACGATCAAACAGAACAACATCATTACCCTTCCGAACCCAACCCAGAAGCTCCTCACGATCGGCCTTGGTCACACCAACCGGCTGTAAGGCAACCAACAGCATCGCTTCACCATTAGGTAGGTTTTTCCAGTTAAGACGCCATTCCTTTACAGCCTTCTGCTTCGTACTCAGCAGCTCTTTCCAAGCTTTCGTGCCGTCTATATCCGCCGAAAAAGACAGATATGGAGGTTGGTCTGGGAGCTTTGGCTTCACTAGCCAGTAGCCTAATGCGAAAAATAACAGGATGCTGAGTGCTAGTCCCACATGCAGCTTATTCAGCCCTCTCATGTGCAAAGCCCTCCTCCCTGCTGATAACACGGGCAACCTGTTCATACATGAAAGTGAACTGCTCCTTCGTTACAACTTCCTTGCCATACCATATACGCTCAAATAAAAGCGAGCTATCATGGAACAAAGGGACTAGGGATGAAGCTGAACTTTCCAGCTCCTCCGCATACTCCCAGTTCGTCTTCCATGTCTCCACACGAATCATACGTTTAGCTTCCATAAAGAACAGAAGCGACAGAAAGACAGCGCGTACACCCTCTCGCAAGTACCCAGTTCCCCTCAGTTCCGCTGCTTGCTGCCAATAGAAGCGATAAGAACGGCTTATTTCTCCTACAGGCAAGTAAGCGTCAGAGCGGATCCTCTTTTGCCAAATCATTTGTTTCAAGAACCAATAAATCGCGAATGCAGCAATACCAAGAAGTATAACGACAACACCAATGGTCAGCCAGTCCGTTACCGAATCAGAAACTTGAAAATCTGGCAGCAAGCCCCGTATTTTTCGAAAAAGCGGCTTCAACCATGCCCAAAACGAGCTGTTTTCTTTGACCTCATAAGCCGTGTATTCGCTTTGATTTAAGATTTGTTTTAATTGCTCTTTATCCTCTTGCAAAGAAGTCGCTAAAGCTGCATTAATCATTCTTTTTATCCAAGTCTATCGGACGAAGATCATCAAAAGTATCAAACGGCTCCAGTTCTTCCGCTGGTTCAGTTGGAGAAGTTTGTATGGTGCTTTCAATCAACGATTCAAGTCCCAGACCCTCATTGCGAACCTTGAGATCGAAGAAGCTTACTGCATAAGGCAGAAACCATAGAGACATGACTAGAATTGAAATTAAACTTTGTAATAACTGAGCGCCTAGTCCTAATCCAAAGATTGCAGCAATAATCAATTGAATGACGAACAGGAAAAGATACAAAATGAGCGTAAGTACGAAGTACATCAAAAATAAGCGCCAAAAGCTTTTGCGGGTCAATTTCCAACTGCGGCCTAGTCCAACAGACTCTTCACCCATTGCAACAAAAGGCAAATAATAGCACCAGCGAATGAAAAAATAGGAAAAGGTGAAAATGGCTCCAAGACCAAGGATGATGAAGAAGATAATGGATAGTGCCACCGCACCTCCACCAAAACCTCCTACCGAACTGGATAAGTTTCCACCTATCGCAAAGACGACAGCAAATATGACAATAATAATAGCGAGACCTATGTATATGCCAAACATGATAAGAGCATCCAAGAACGTGCTTCCTGCTAACGGCCAAAATCGACGGAACGATTTGCGCAATAGCTCCCCGACTCCCGGTGTTTCTTCGCCGAAGAGGCTTGCTTTAACCAGATGTAAGACAGAAGCCACGGAAGCTGGCATAAGGCCAAAAATCAGGATTGGAATTAATACCAACACCAAGAGGAGTGTCTTCCCTATGTCTTGCGGTGTCGGATTATTTTGCATGAAAGAACCAGATCCAAACAAATCCTGCATGGATGCTCCACTGCGAATCTGTTCAAGAAGGGATGATGACGTACTTGCCGTCTCTTGATACGTAAGCAAATGCTGCAGCAAGTAAAATGGACCATACAAGATCAGCATGATAATTGTCAGTGTCACAAAGTGCTTACGATACAACTGGAAACTGCGATCTAATATTCTTCCAATTCCCATTGGCCTTAACGATGCGTTTTGCATGGTAAACCCCCTAAATGTTGGTAATTCAAATACTCTCTGACTATTATACACCAAACCCTCCAATTTCTGACCATCAAATTATACACAAAAAAACTAGATCAATACCCATCATCGATCTAGTTCTACTCTGTTTCGTCCACTGGATTTCGCGCGATAGAGCGCATGGTCTGCTCTAGAAACCATATCTTCAAGCACAATCGTACCGAACTCCAGTGTAGGAGAATATTCTGCTATGCCTATGCTCGCTGTTAGTAGTACAGTAACCTGCTCATCCGAGTATGGTTCTTCCATGATATGTCGTCTCAAATCCTCTGCCAAGCTTACACTTTCTTGTGCATTTTTACGCAGGGCAAGTAGGATAAACTCTTCGCCTCCATAGCGTGCAACAATCGTATCTGTTCCCGAATGCCGCTGTAGTATAGAAGCAACGCGATGAAGGACACGATCACCCACCAAATGCCCATAGGTATCATTGATTTTCTTAAAATGGTCAATATCGAACATCATCACGGAGCACATTTGCCCAGCAGCAATGCAGGCTTGAAGCTGTTTATTTCCTTCTTGCATCATATAACGGCGATTAGGAATCTCAGTCAGTTGATCCACCAATGCGGAATGCTCCAATAGAGAAATATTCTTCTTGAGCTTATCAGACATTATGTTGAATGTATTGACCAACTGCCGCAATTCAATCGGAGCCATTTTAATTTTTTCCGCATCAATCTGATAGTCGTAGTTCCCGTTCTGAATAATTTTGGTACCGCGTAGCAAGTATCGAATCGGTCTCTCAATTCTAGAAGCAATCGTAACAGCAGCACCGATACTGAAAATAAGTGCAATAAGCGAAATGATAATAATCGCAATACTTAATTGATTTAATTTCTGAAACACTTCTCTCTGCGTGATCTCACCTACGACTACCCAGCTTTTTCCCGTAGACCATTTATACTGACCATATACCTTTTCACCGCGAAATCCGATGTAGGAATCATTTGAAGTGCTGCCTGTCTTGGCTCTTTGAATAATTTCAGTTTTCATCGGGACATTGACGAATTCTTCGCTTTTGCTTGTATTACTTGAGGCTGTGACAATATACCCGTCCGAATCCAACACATAGACTTCCCCAGTTTCACCAAAGCTTAGCTGCTTCATTAAACTATTCAGCATTTCCAGCGTTACTACGCCTAGCACAGCACCTTTGAAATCATTATGGTCGCCAAGCACGGGAGCAGAGAACGTTATGACGGGTTTCCCTGAATCTTTAGATAGAATAACGCCGGAGATAAAGCTTTTCTTCTCAAGCGCACGTTTAAAATAAAGTGTATCTCCGACATACATCTGGATCCTAGGATCCGCATCCGAACGAATATAGCCATCTTTTTCTACGTAACTAATCAACAAGAATTCAGAATTCACTCTTGAATAATCTTGAAATTCTCTTTTCAGTTCGCCTATTTCATGAAATTTTGCATGGTCGGATAAGGCGAATCGTGTAATCGTATCCAGTTTTTCCTGATTCCATCTTTCGATATATAAGCTTTGCAAGGCAATCACTTGCTTTAATTGATTTCCAGCTTCATCTAAGCGATTTTTCTTCTCTATAAAATAAAAAGGGACAATAATTGAAAAGGCTAGTGTCACAATGACAACAACAATCCATAATTGAAACCTCATTTTTATCGTTTGATTTGAAAAATAAGCATACATCGGTTTCATTAAGCTTTTTGCTCCTCCTCATCCCTTATTTCTTCATTATACCCTTATATTAGGACAAGAACAGACAATTTTCTCCTTTTTCAACTTAAAAAAGCTCTCATTTGAATAGATTTGAGCTTCTGTTTCGAGATGCAGCGCATTGAAAAGCGTGCTTTTTTCGCTTATGCTAATTTGTAAGCAGAAATGAGGTCATTTTCCCTATGAAAATTCTTGTACTCACCGAAAAACCAAGCGTCGCCAAAGAAATTGCCCGTGTCCTTGGCTGCAACCAAAAGCAAAAACACCATTATGAAGGTGCCAAATATGTCGTCACTTGGGCACTTGGCCATCTCGTCACCCTTGCCGAGCCCGACGATTACGATCCCAAGTACAAAACATGGAACCTGGAAGATCTCCCTATCATCCCTGAACGCATGAAGCTTAAGGTGATGAAGGAAACATCGCAGCAGTACCGTGCGATCGAACAGCTTAGCCGTCGGGGGGACCTTGCAGAGCTGGTCATTGCGACGGATGCGGGGCGCGAGGGCGAGCTCGTCGCGCGCTGGATTATGGAGCTGATCCGCTGGAAGAAGCCGTTCAAACGGCTTTGGATCTCGTCGCAGACGGATCAAGCGATTCGCGAAGGCTTCGCGCAGCTGAAGCCTGGCACGGACTACAACCGGCTGTATCAAGCAGCCGTCTGCCGTTCCGAGGCCGATTGGCTGATCGGCCTGAATGTCACCCGCGCGCTGACCAGCAAGTTCGGCGCGTCCTTGTCTGCTGGGCGTGTGCAGACGCCAACGCTAGCCATGATGATCAACCGCGAGGCGGAAATCCGGGATTTCCGGTCCGTCGACTATTGGTTGATCGAAGCCGATCTGGGCTCTTTCCGCGTGGTGTGGCGAGACCCCAAAACAGGCGATACGCGCATTTTTGACCGCGAGCGCGCAGATGCCTTAAAAGCGAAGCTGCAAGGCCATAGCGGCAAAATCCTGCACGTCCAAAAAACCGAAAAGCAGATTCCGCATCCGCTTGCTTATGACCTAACCGAATTGCAGCGCGATGCTAACCGCAAATTTGGTTTCTCTGCCAAGCAGACGTCGAATGTGCTGCAAAGATTGTATGAGCAGTACAAGTTGGTCACCTATCCGCGCACGGATTCACGTTACTTGACCTCGGACATGGTGCCGACCCTGCTTGGCAGACTTAAGGGCGCAGCTATTGGCCCCTACGCAGCGCTAGCGGCTCCTTTTATTCGTAAACCCTTAACGATTACGAAACGCATTGTAGACGATTCCAAGGTCAGCGATCACCATGCGATTATTCCAACCGGTGAAGCCATTTCACTCGCCACCTTAAGCGCTGACGAACGCCGTCTCTATGATCTCATTTTGCGGAGATTCCTGGCCTTGTTCTGCGGTCCTTGCCGCTATGATGAAACCAAGCTGACTGTGGAAATAGCCGGAGAGAAGCTGTATGCATCGGGTAAAGTGGTTAAACAAGCCGGTTGGAAAGACGTGTACGGAGCCACTGATTTCACCGATCCAGATCGGGAAGAATCCGAGTCTGATGAAGACTCTGCTCAGTTGCTGCCCCAAGCTGCCGAAAAAGATGCAGTAACCGTCCGTAACGCCCGTCAATTAAGCCGCCAGACAAAACCGCCTGCTAGGTACAACGAGGCCTCCTTGCTTTCTCAAATGGAAAAATGGGGCCTGGGCACACCCGCTACACGCGCTGATATTATTGAGAAGCTTGTGTCTTCCGACACCATCGAACGTCAAGGCTCCTTACTCATTCCGACTGGCAAAGGCACTCAGCTTATTGAGCTTGCTTCGGAGGAGCTGCGTTCTCCTGAGCTTACAGCACGTTGGGAGCTGGAGCTTGAACGCATTTCCAAAGGCAAAGGAAGCATGGAGCAATTCCTAAGCGGCATTCGCAAAAAAGCAGCCGAGCTGGTCGATGAGGTCAAGAAAAGCTCTGCAGCCTATAAGCCGCATAATTTAACAGGCAGCAAATGCCCGGATTGCGGTGAGTTTCTTCAAGAAGTGAAGGGGAAACGAGGTCGTTACCTCGTTTGTTCCAGCCGAGAATGCTCCTATAAACGCGAAGCTGACGGACAACTGACCAACCACCGCTGCCCGCAGTGTCATAAGAAAATGGAGATCCACACCGGCAAATCCGGCAAGTATTTCCAATGCCGTCCTTGCAACGTCGTGGAGAAAATAGATAACGAATCAACCGGCGGTGGCCGTCGCGCCTCTGCCAAAGCGAACCGTCAGCTGATCGAGAAGTTTTCCGATCAAACCCAGCTGGGCAACTCGCTCGCTGACAAATTGATGGCTGCGCTGCAGCAGAAGAAAGACGAGTAACCAAACAAAAAAAACCAAGCGAGACAGTGTCGTCGCTTGGTTTAACTTTATTTACTACTCACAGCTACTTTTCCTCTTACGGCTAGTTGAAGCTGCTCCAAACTCGTAATCCCCAAACTAATGAGCGCTTCACCCGCTTCCATGTGGACATTCGCTAGCATATGCATACTCGTATTAGGTACAAGTGATTTTCGGAATTCATGAAATAAGACAGCGTTGTACGTTTTAAGAACTGTCATAAATTCTACCGTTGGAGGGATAAATGAACGGATTTCGGAAGCTTTCCAGAAGAAATCCCTCACTAACATAATATCAGCACCCGTACGCGTCAATTTTCGAATCATTGCAAAAAATTCATCAATCAATATCTGTTTATCCGGCCTCATGTGACCATCCCCCAGTTTAACGTCTTCTCGATCAAAAACCGTCTATTTGAAGGATATCACAAATGGTACTTTAGATCTACCTATATAGTTTAATATACCTATGTTTATTGAAATTTTTTCTCTTTTGGAAGCAATTTATGCCTGTAAGAGAGCAACATATCCAGTACAAAAAACACTACACCCAAATTAATGACTAAGTCAGCCAAATTCATCACACCATTGCCAGAGCGAAACACGATGAAGTCGGTCACTTTGCCAAATAATAATCGTTCGATTCCATTACCAATCGCCCCGCCCACGAAAAATGCGGCACCACACTCTTTGAAGAATCCTTGAAAGCTTCCTTTTTTCCGGTAATACAAAATAACAGCAATAATTACAACTGCAAGAATTCCTAAATAACGAGCTGAGCCCTGCAGCGTACTGCCTGCTGCTCCACTATTTTGATAATGCGAAAACGAAATGATGTCTTTATAAAACGGCATAGATTCGCCTACTTTTAGGATAGACCGAATCCATACCTTCGTAATTTGATCCACGGCTGTCACTACAAATATGATGAGATAAAATAACATTAGACGCCTCCTTCCGCAAATATCACCTCATAAGATCTATTTTACATGATGACACCACTCGACTGCGAATGTTGCCAATAGCTCTTCCAACAAGCAAACACAAATAACTACCTCAGACTCTGTCTGTGATAGCTATTTGCTCCCTCTTTTATCCTTCCACTCAGGTTAAGGACAGAAGTGTTTTTAGCAGCTCTCTGGGAGAGTTTACTAAGTAATCGGGCTTTCCGCTGAGCAATAAATGCTGCGAGTCATAGCCCCATGTAACGGCAACTATGGGTACGCCTAGTTTCCTGCAAGCCTCGATATCCCTTAATTCATCTCCAACATAGATCATCCGCGAGGGGGAAGTCCCCCATTGTTTCATTACTTTGCGAATCGAATGATGCTTACCAAAAATATGTTTAGCCGAAATGATTTCCTTGAACGCGCCATCCAGCTTATTATTTTTAAGAATCTGACGAATATTTACCTCGGAATTGGAAGAGAGAATGGAGCTTTTCATCCCTTGTGACGAAACTCTGGCAATAACCTCTTTCATCCCAGGTACAATGTGTAGTGTACGAATATTCTCTTGATAGAGCTGTCTTCCGGCCGTTACTAGCTTTGGAATTTGGAGTACCGGAACACCTAAACGATCCACCCGCTCAGAGATCGAAAGTGATCTCAGAATCGCAAGGTCTTGATCTCGAATCCTGCGAAATTGATACTGCATGGCCATTTCATTATAAAGCTTAACAAGCAATGCTCTAGAATCGACCAGTGTCCCATCAAAATCAAAGAGGATGTGTTTTACCATTCTGTTGTATATAGAAATATGACCGGACCCTCGGGCGGCACTTGGCGGATTTGATTATGAATAAACTCCTCAAGCGGGTCCACAGCGATATGCGGATTGCTAACGACACGTACATCTTCCCATACACAGGATACACCAAGACCATGTTCATCGGCATCACCGGCAAACATTTTACATCCATTGCAAAATTGCTCCTTCTGTTGATCATCAAGCTTCACAATTTTATTACGAAGACAGCAGTAAATTTCATTCTCTGTATTACATACATTAACATGGGTGATTAGAGCCATTGACTGTCAACTCCTTGCGGCACTTTTTGTGTGTAATAGTAAGTTTATCGCGCTATCATTAAGTGTATGACAGTTTTTTGTAAACGAAATATTTTTTCTCTGACAAACCACCTAAATTTGTTACAATAAGGGAAAAACCACGTTCTCTTGGAGGAAATTTAATACAAAAATGGTAATCCCTAACTCCAAAAGGAGGCCCGCTCTCTTATGAGAGTGGGCCTCTTTTACGAAATAACTTCATTGAATTTGTATGAACGATGGGTTAATTGGAACAATAAGGACTTAACATAAACAAAGGAGCTCGAAACCCCTTGGTTGCGATTATATACTCGGTTTTATGGTTACTAGTAGCTCTTCGGTTTGCGGACCGAAACTGGGAGAAGTACTATCCAACACTCCTCTTTGCTGCGCTTTGTAATGCTCTATATGAGTTTATCTGTTATCAATATCAACTTTGGCAAATGGAGCCGAATGGTCTTCCTGTTGCAACGATTCCGATCCTATTGCTTATTCTGATAGGCATGCCTGTATCGACTTGGGTATACTTGTCGAACTACCCGCGAAATCGCAAACTTCTTTCCCAAGCTTATTACATCATCCTTTTCACTGGTATTTTTGTTTTGCTTGAATTTGTATCTGTAAAATGTGGATCAATAACGTATCATAACGGATGGAACCTACTTTGGTCCTCATTATTCGATATGATCATGTTTATCATGCTGCGTATTCATTATCGCAAACCATTATTCGGCCTGCTCATGTCGGTACCCTATACCGGATTATTGATGATTATTTTTAATGTAGGTTTTGATAAAATGAAATGAATCTCGCTTTTAGAAGCTTGTCACTCTTATAATTTTTTATTTTCTAGCCTTTAATAGCTCCACCAACAATGCCTTTCACGATTTGCTTTTGCATCAAAATAAAGAAGATAAAGATCGGAATCAGGGCAATCACCGTTAGCGTCATAAACATTGGCCAATTCACGGAGAATTCACCCTTGGCTTTATAAATTTGTAGAACAAGTGTAGCTTTACTCTGTGAATTAAGAAACAGCATCGGAGCCAGGAAATCATTCCAGATCCACATCGTTTGATAGATAATACTCGTTACCGTAATCGGCTTCAGCAGAGGCAGGATGATTCTCCAGAAAATCCCCCCAATGCTGCATCCATCAATGATTGCAGCTTCCGTCAACTCGCGAGGAATCGTCTTCATATAACCCGTCATCAGAAAAAATACGAAAACAGAACCGCCCATATAGAGTAATATCAGCCCCGACAATTTATCCGTCAGATGAAAGTCTGTCATCAATTCAAACAATGGAATCAACGTCGTTTGGAACGGAATGAGAAATCCGGCTAGTAAATAGGTTGTGATCCATTTATTAAGCCTGTTCGGATTAAAAACAATGGGATACGCCGCCATAGCGCCGATCAGCACCATGAATAGGACCGACACAACGGTTAAAATCAGACTGTTTTTCGAAACTGCGCAGAAGATCAGTCTCTTTGAATACTTTGACATAATTAGAAAAATCCAAACGTTGAGGCAAGCTCATTGGGCTTCTTGCCGTTTCCTGAGTGCTCTTCAAGGTATTGACGATGATTAGGTAGAATGGAAAAAAGGTCATAATCCCTACGGGAAGCATCAAAATATCAAGCAGCCAGTTGCGTTTGTTCGTGACCATCATTGGATCTTATCCTCCCGCTTTTGCATCCACATCACTTGGAAATAAGTCAGAACCAACACGATGAGGAAGAAAATAATGGACATGGCGGATGCAAGCCCGTAATTGGTTTCAGAAATACCCCGAAGAACAATGACTTGTGTGATGGTATACGTTTCAAAGCCAGGTCCGCCTTTCGTCAGTGCAAACGGAATTTCAAATACCTTCAGTCCTCCGGTTAACAGCAGCATGACACTAACCGTCATGGCCGGTGCAAGCAGTGGCAGGGTGATATGGCGAATCTGCTGCCACTTGCTGGCACCATCGATCGATGCGGCTTCGAAATAGTCTTTGGGAATTGACTGTAGAAAGGCTAAGTACAGCACAGCGTGCCACCCTGTTCCCGCCCAAACGGATACAACAACCGTCGAAAGTTTGGCGAGCAAAGGATCAGACAGCCATGGTTGAGGACCGAGATGGAACAAGGTCTTAAGCACTTTGTTAAGCACCCCTGAAGAGATGGGAGCAAGTATAAATCCCCAAATATAAGCTAGAAGCAGCCCGCTAGGGATAGATGGAAAGAAGAAGATAGCCCGATACACATTTTTTGAGAGAAAGTTCTGATCTAGGATTAAAGCTAACGGTATAGCTAAGAGTGTTATAATAACAGTCGTTGCTATGGCATAGAAAAGTGTGTAGGAAAGACCTGAAACAATCGCGTCGTCGAAGAAAATCTTCGTATAATTTTTAAATCCAACGAAGTTGTAGACTTTGGTATAGCCGTTAAAATTAGTTAAGCTGAGTAAAAAAGACTTGATGAGCGGGTATATCGTAAACAAGGTATAGAAGAACAAGATCGGAATTAGAAAAACCTGATATTGAAACTGCCGCATGAATTTGACCATTTATTTCTTGTCCATTTCTTTCATTTTCTTGTCGAGAGATTTGGCCGCATCCTCTGGCGTGATTTTACCGACAACCATATCCTGTGTGGAGATGGTCAGCTGATTCCGTAATGCCTCTTGATTGCGGGACCATGAAACCATAGGCAGATAGAATTTCCCTTGTAGCAGTCCTTCCTTATATGCCTTCTCAATCGAGGGATGAACCTTACTCTCATATCCTTTTGCAGTAATAATGGCTCCAGTACCTTCCTCGAACTTCTTCAGACCTTCTGGCGAAGCCAAGTATTCGATGAATTTTAGTGCTTCGTCTTTGCGTTTCGTTTTGCTGTTCACTGCGAATCCAACGCCTGGCGCTCCAGCGTAGTAATTGCCCCCTGGTTTTGGTCCCGGAATCGCCATCATGCTGTATGCAAGATTCGGGTTCGCCTGTTGGATCGTATTGATACTCCATGGACCGCCAGTAAACATGGCCACATTCCCTAATGCGAATTCATTAACAATTTGGTCGCCAGTCAGGCCTATCATATCTGCTGTTAAGATTTTATTATCGAGAAGGCCTGTCTTGAACGCTTTAAGCGGCTCTGTCCAGCCTTGTTCGAACGTTTTTTCGCCTTTAAATATTTTCTCATCAAAATTCGGATCACCCGAGAGTGTCAAATTTGCGAATAGTCCGTCATGCATCATCGTGACATCCTGCATGTTATCATAAAATGGAATGATGCCTGCTGCCTTTAGCTTCTTGCAAGCTTCTATGAACTCGTTCCAAGTCTGAGGCTCCTGCTCAATCCCAGCTTTCTTAAATAGTGCTTTATTGTAAAATAATCCGCCAACCCAGCCCGTTTGTGTAAAAGCATATACCTTCCCATTCTTGCTGAGCATCGGCTTATTGCCGTCAAGCATTGTTTGGACGAATGGCTGGTTCGTTAAGTCCAACGCATAGCCCCCGTCAATGACTTCATTGCGGTTTTCGGCCGCGATAATGAAAAGGTCTGTTGCAGAGTCAGACAATAACATAGTCTGCAGCTTGGCAATATAATCTTTAACTGGAGGAGCCGTCTGGAAGTCAAAGGAGACATTCGGGTTTTGCGCCATAAAACCATCCATGACTGGCTTCATCTCCTTCTCGTTATTCCAGGAAAGAAGGCTTAGCTTTACTCCTTTTTCGGATCCTTTAGCAGCATTCCCCCCGTTACTGTTCGCATCAGAACTCGTACCACTGCTGCATCCTGTTGCGATCACAGACAAACTGACGAGCCCAACCATGGTCAACTTCGATACTTTTTTCATCTTTACATACCCCCGTAACGGTTTTTGAAAGCACTTACAATCTGATTGTAACCCCTTTCTAGCCCTTGTTTGAATTCATATTGTTGCACGATTTCTTGTCAATTGTTGCACGCCCTAACTCATCATGCATCCTTGTCCACGATTTGGGATGATCGATATTCCTTCGGTGTTACGCCAAAATATTTCTTAAATGTCCGGCTGAAATGACTCTCATCTACAAAGCCAATTCGTTCAGCTATGCTGTTATTTTTCCAACTTGTCTCCAGCAAGAGATGTGCTGCTTTTTGCATCCTTATTTTGGTGACAAAAGCCCAATAATTGACGCCAATTTCCTGTTTAAAAATACGGCTTAGCTGATACTTATCGATTTGGAATTGATCAGCAACGGTTTGTAAAGAAAGATCATCATCTACTTTCGATTCCACATACGCTTTGATTTTACGCACGGTATGTTCAAGCTTAGATGTTCCGGATTGGTTAAGATTTGTTTGGGCGGCATGCGCACTAACGTTAATTGCCGAAGAAAGTTCTTCGATATTCGTCTCGATACGACTCATACCAATGCTCAGGATACGATCAGGCGCTTCTTCTCCCCATTTTTTCAACAAAGATTCACGGAGTTCCATGAGATATTCGTAGTTATAAGCCTTTTTCATCCCGAAGCAAATAATCCTATTTTCACTACTGATTGTAGATTTAAACGAAAACAATTCGTTCTGAACATCTATACTTGACATGCACTTATCCGAAAGGAACTCCGGCATAGGCACGTTACCTGATACTGTCCATACAGCATACCGAGTAATTCCCAACAATTGAAAACTATCCCTCAGGATGATTAGATCTGTATTGGATAAAGGAATGCGATGCGCAGCCTTGTCCAAGCAGTTTGTAATCAGCAAATGGTTCTCTGCATGAATCTCTTGTACAAGCTCAATAATCACATTCTCCAATAATCGTGTATCCACTGGCTTTAGGAGATATTGGAAAACATGAAGCCGGAGCGCATCCCTCGCATATTCAAACTGATCATAGGCACTCAAAATGACGCTCTTCGGTCGCTTATCCATCGATTGCAGCTGTTTAAGTGCACCAAGTCCATCAAGGATAGGCATCCGGATATCGATGATAAGAATGTCTGGCTTATAAGTAACCGCCTGCGCGGCTGCCTCTTCCCCGTTGTAGACATGCAGAATATCTGTAATACCTAGAGACGCCCAGTCCATCATTTTATCCAAAAAAATGTGAAGTGACATTTGATCATCAGCTATCATCAATTTCATGTGGAACACCTCGCGTTCAAAGGATTTATTTTTTTATCGATCAGGAAGTACAATGTATACGCTTGTAAACGAATGTTGCACGCTTCGAATCCTAAGACCATAATCAGGACCGAACTTTAACCTTAATCGCTGGTTAACATTGTATAAACCGATACTTCCTTCTGAAGATTCTGTATTCTCTAACTTGGAAGCAAGCACCCTCAAATGGTCTTTCGTCATACCGCCCCCATTATCCTTAATTTCGATCAAAACGCCCTTTTTCACAGATACAATGTGGATGGATAACTTCGCACCTTGCGGATTCTCCTTAAAGCCATGTAGAATGGCGTTCTCAACAATTGGTTGTAGAATTAGCTTCACCGTTTGACATTTCAGTACAGCAGGATTCGGAATATGGGTCTGAATGAGGATTCGATTGTCATATTTGCGGTTGATGATAAACAAATAATCATTGACGTTTTGCAGTTCTTGTTTCAATTCAACGGTTTCATCTGATCGCCGCATGGAATACCTCAGTAAATTACTAAGCGAAAGCACCAAATGGTTGGAGTCCTCTGTATGGCCGCAGACGATTTCTGTTTGTAGAAGTTGAAGCGTATTAAACAGAAAATGCGGATGGATTTGCGACTGCAGTGTTTTAAGCTCTACTTCCTTCATTGCGATTTGCGCAACATAATTTTGCTTAACCAGAAGTTCGATCCTGTTAACTAATTCCTTAAATTTGTTGCCAATTACGTTCAGCTCCTGATATTTGTAATTTTTGGGAACGACGAAGAGACTGTCTTCTCCCGTACTATCAACCGTGGACAGCAGCCGCCTAAAGGGACGAGCAATGTGAATGGTCATCAAGACTGACGTAAGCGCATTCAATATGAGGAAAAGATAAAGAAATCCGATAAGGTTCGATCTGAGTTGTGAGGATTGCTTACTAATCTCCGACATTGGAATCGTAGAGATCATGCGCAGCCCTTTCACCGCGGTTGTGTGATAAATGACAAGCTGCTCCCTTCCCTCAATTGTAGAAATGAAACTTCCGGAATCTTCTTTGTAAATGTTAGCAATGCCTGGGAAAAATAAGATTTGGCCTATAGACTCCTTACTTTTATGAACCATTATTGTTCTATTTTCATCCACCATAAAAATATTTTCATTTTTTTGATAAGAGCTAAGTTCGAACATCGAGTTAATTTTGTTTAAATCCAAATTAGCGATGACCGCGCCGACGGTCGTTCTCATGCTATCTGTCACCGGAAACGCAATCGATAGGGTAGGTTGATTATATTTGGAAATACTCGATGTTACATAGTAATTTTGTTTATGGAGACCTAGTGTTACGAAACCCTTATTCGGATTTGCCCAAACAGCTTCTTGAAACCATGGTTGGTTAGTGAAAGGATAATCCCAACGGAGCGTTTTGCGACCATCCAGATTGTTGATATAACCATTTTTTCCTAGAATTAAAATATCGCTAATCAACGATTGAAACGAAGTTACACCAAATGCCAGATCGGCTATGTTCCGCTCATGCTGAATTCGCTCTTCGATCGAAATCTTGTCGCCGTATGCCATTAACGAGATGACTGAATAGTGACCTGCCATGAGGACTAGCGGACGGGTCGCTTCCTCAAAATTAAAGCTTAACCCCCGAGCAGCCTGCTCCATTATTTTAAAACTGGATTGCGTCATTTCCTGAGTCAGCGCAGCCGTAGAATCACGGACGGACAGCAGCCCAAGAGTAGCGAGCAATAACACATTAATGCCCAGATACGATAATAAGATCGTACGAATAATCGTTCTTTGCAGCAGTGAGCGAATCAAAAATGCAATCCCGTTATTGAAACTCATTCCACGTAATCTTTGAATCACCTTAATCACCACTCATCATGATTAATATACTCATTAATTGGATATTATTTATTTTAATGTTATTTGATTTTTATCATAAACGTCTTCTTAGACTGTTAGACAGTTACGGTTTAGCAAAAGAAGGCTGCCATCGGCAGCCTTCTTTTGCTTCTAACCTTTCGTTTTCCGTTTATATAGTCGACTTTTCCCAAAGCTGCGGTTCCTGACGGAGCAACAGCTCGAAGGGTTCGTCACGATCACATACCAGGATGCCATCGATTACATCTAGCCGTGCAGATTGAATAGAGGACCGACGGGTTGCATAGGATGAGCCTTGGGAAACTGGTTTGTCGCTTTTCCGATCCGGATGGGTGAAATAAAAAATATACGCGGTGTCACCTTGCACCACGACATCGGCGTGAAGGCCAATTGTTCCGTCGTCTTCACGACTGCCGGGTTGGTCGAGAATGAGACCGCTTCGTTCCCATTTCTCCAAATCGTTAGAACGGTAAACGCCCTGGCCACGCCATTCATCGACAATCATCCAATAGTAGCCCTTAAGAAAGAATACGTTTGGTCCTTCATGCGGGCGTTCCGTGAGGACTGAGCCAACTACATGCCAATCATACAAATTCGCACTGTCCGCAGCATAGGTTGTCGATCCATTGGCCTCATCTTTATACCACATCCGGAATCGGCCATCCGGCATCTGGTATATGCAGGCGTCAATGACGTAGTCCGAGCTGAGCTGGATTACAGATCGATAGGTCCATGCAAGCAAATCGGGACTCGTATAGTGAAGCATGCTGCGCTTATGGCTGGCCCATTCGTTCGGTACACCTTGAATGTAGCTGACATACATGTGATAGAGACCGTCGTGCCATATAATCTCCGGCGCCCAAAATGTATTTCGGCCCCACTCTATATTCAAACCGGAAAGAATACCACGATAAACCCAATTTTTCCCACCATCACTGGAAGATGCGACACCAAGATCGGTTCCATGCACCCATGCGACACCTATTTCTTCGGCCGTAGCTCTCCGGTTGGTGTAAATCATCCACCACTCTTGAGCCTGTCTGTTCCAGATAACAGTGGGGTCAGCGGCTCCATCATAAATCGGATCACGAAATAATGGTGCTTTCATGCTTTCTCCTCCTTTACCATTTGCTCCCTTGCGGTGCCGGACAGTTGGCTGCGGATAGCTTAGCTTTTACAGCCATCAGACAGCCGCACCAACGGCAAGTTGTACCGAATTGGTAGGCCTCGCAGCTTTGACATACCGACATTCGCCGGTCATACTCTTCTTCAGTCGTAAGTTTGACATTGCGAATGCGAAGTGTTTCCCCGAATAATTGTGCAATTTCTTCTGAAGAAACATGCACCGTTGCCGAGCAACCCTTGCAATCCGTCATAGGTTGACTCCAAGCGTCACTACCGACTTAGCAGGCAGCTTGACGATGAGTTGGTCATTTTCGATGCGGAAATCGCTAAAAACGGACGTTTTCACAATTTCCGGTTCCCCAAACGTATTATGCGATTGAATCGTATCGGAGGTTAGTATCCGCCCTGCAACATCGCCAACTTTCCCACCGCGGATTGTACAGGCCACTTCCAAAGCTTCAGCATGATGCAGATTACATAAAGAAATATGCAGGCGATTATTCGCATCCACGGATGCAGACACACTAAGCTGATCTATGCTCTGTCCATCCATTTCGTAAGACGGGCTTTCCATATCTGCGGCAACGAGGCTGGCACCCTGATGAACCTTATACATATCGAATACATGATAGGTTGGGGTCAGAATCATACTGGCGCCTTCCGTTAAAATGATCGCTTGCAGTACATTAACAACCTGAGCGATATTTGCCATGCGTACACGGTCGGAATGGTTGTGGAAAATGTTCAGATTAATTCCGGCAACAAGCGCATCGCGCATCGTATTTTGTTGATACAAGAAGCCGGGGTTGGTTCCGGGCTCTACGTTGTACCAAGTCCCCCATTCGTCCACGATGAGCGCGACTCTTTTGTCCGGATCGTAACGAGTCATAATCGTATCATGGCGCTCGATGAGCTCTTCCATGAACAGTGTCTTCTTCAGTGTTTCAAACCACAGTTTTTCGTCAAATTCGGTGGCCGACCCTTTGTCACTCCAAATACCGGTAGGGACTGTATAATAATGCAGACTCAAGCCATCCATAAAGCGGGCCGCCTCACGCATCAGCACCTCAGTCCAGTTATAGTCGTCGACATTGGGCCCGCAAGCGATTTTGAAAATTCGGTTATCGCCGTAATTCCGGACATAACAGGCATATTGCCGATACAGATCCGCATAATACTCAGGGCGCATGTTGCCGCCGCAGCCCCAGTTCTCATTGCCCACCCCGAAATAGGTTATCTTCCACGGCTGCTCGCGTCCGTTCTCCCTCCGCCAGTTGGCCATAGGCGACTCTCCGTCGAACGTCATATATTCAACCCATTCGGACATCTCAGCCACCGTTCCACTTCCGACATTACCGCTAATATAAGGCTCAGTACCGATGAGCTCGCATAAACGCAAAAACTCGTGAGTGCCGAAATGATTGTTCTCGACGACACCGCCCCAATGCGTATTAATCATCCTTTTCCGTTTTTCTTTCGGACCAACGCCATCTTTCCAGTGATATTCATCGGCAAAGCATCCACCCGGCCAACGAAGCACGGGGATTTCAAGCTGCTTCAACGCTTCTAGAACGTCATTTCGCATCCCCTCCGTGTTTGCAATCGGCGAATCCTTTCCTACATAGATGCCTTCATAAATGCAGCGTCCCAAATGCTCAGAAAAGTGTCCGTAAATATTGCGGTCGATTGTGCTTAAGCGAATGTCTGCATTGATAGTAAGTTTTGCCATGTATTCATGCTCCTTTGATTCACTATTTTCAGTATGCGGCAATCAACCCAAAGTTCATGTAAACATGCCTATTATGCTCTCTACTCTTCTCCACTTTGTCCATACTGTTTAATTAAATTGTACGTACTTGGTAATTCAGATACAATAAATTATAATAGTCAAAAACTGACCTATCGTGCTATTTAAGGAGATGCAGGATGATTCATTTAATTAGTTGCGGATATAATTTTATCCATTGGGATGGGATCACTATTGACCGTCCGGTAGGCGCAGGGGATTTTGCCTTTGTTTTTTTGAAAAATAATTCAGAAGTTATTCTCGACGGCAAGCAATTCGTAGCCGAAAAAAATTCTTATATCTTGTTTCGCCCTACAACCCCCCAACTTTACAGGGAATTGGATAAACCATTTGTTAACGACTGGTTCCATTGTGACGGCAATGACATTCAGGATTTTCTTATGCAGTTGGATTTCCCCCTTGACACGCCCGTCAAAGCCGCAGATCCTCTTTTAATTACAAGATGCATTATGGAATTGCATAGCATCAACCGCTTGGGCGGGCCGCTGCGCGATAAAATCATTGACTCGGATATAAGAACTCTTTTTATGAAGCTTCGCAATCTACTTGAAAGACCCGCCCTGCCCGACAAAACGAGCCGATATTTCAGCCAATTTACCGAGCTGCGCAACGAGCTCTACAGTTCCCCTCAAACGAATAGGTCCGTAGAAAATCTTGCTTCATGCATGAATTTAAGTAAATCTTATTTCCAGCATATCTATAAGGAGCTATTCGGGTGTTCTGTGGTTATAGACATCATCAACAGCAGGCTGGAATACGCCAAGTATCTTTTGGTTAACAGTTCGTTATCCATCGCCGCCATTTCCAAAATGTGCGGGTATGAAAATGATACCCACTTTATGCGCCAGTTTAAAAAATTCGTGGGCCTTACTCCTAGTCAATTCAAGTCCGGACGCTGAATAAGGTAACTAGTTGATATGAAAGCAATTCAGATTCCAAAACAAAAAACCGCTAAACCCAGCACGAATCAATTTCATGTCGAGGTTGCGGTTAAAAAGCCATGGATGTTTTTTTTTAATTAGTCCCGCCTATCCTTGGGATGGCAGTGTAACTAGGTGTGCAGAGTTCGTTTTGTATTTTCTTAAAATGAATTTGTAACGAGCCAAAAAATATTTTCCCCTGATTGTAGTGAAGCTCACATTTATACCCGTATGAACGGGATGCGGATTGCAGCGCTTTATAACCTGGTAACGCAGTGACCAAAGTGGTAATCCGTTTAATAATATGGTTAGGCACTTTCGTAAACATCGTCGCGTAAATCCCATCGGCAACCGATACAAAGCTAGGCAATGTACGCTTGTCGAAATGCGAAAGTGTAACAAAATCGGCGACAATCGCCAGCATATCTTTGTTCAAACGGTTTAAATTTATGGTGATATCCTTGTAAAAGTAAATACCAAACCCGATTTTGTTCGTTAATGGGTTCAAACATTTTTTCAATTTCAACCATGTAGCTGCCGTATAAGTCTCAAGTTGATCCATAAATGTATGCCAGTTAAATAGTGATCTCAAACTTTTTTTCATTAAGTTCTCCTTCATTTCTATATGTTTACGTAATTTAGGTGTTTATTTTATTTGACTCTAGAACAAGACGGATTGTTCACAAGAAGCATTGGTAAATGTAGGAAGAGACATTAAAGGCAGCCTCTTTTCATAAAAAGTACAAACAAAAAGAAACCCATTCTGGGTAACTTGTGAAGTGGCGAGCAACACAATTCATCCTATCGAAGGGGTCTTTTTGTACAATAAATATAATAAGGCTTGTCAATAACTCTTGCTGCTACTTGCCGTAAGTTGTCGGGTCTAGGGCGAATGCAAGACTTTTCCAGTCAAAATCGCCTCGTGCTCCTCTAAGTAGATTTTCATGAGCAATGTTCCGGTAAAGTTGAAGCGCCTCGGAGTCGTTAAACTGTATAGTGTCTTGACCCAGGTGTTCGGAAAATAGTTGATTGCGGAGCGATCGCACCACTTTGGGGTCCCAAAACGCAGCGTTCATCTCCGTATGACCAAAGAGTGAATTCCAGTGAAGGTTGCAGGAACCTATGTCGCCCACGCATCGTCGATCAGCATTATTTTGGCATGTACATTAATATGGCTACGCTCCCTCTGTCCATTTAGCCCTGCTATTCCGACAAGTGCGAAATTCTCGTATCGGCCAAGCGCTTCTAAATGATCGAAGAAGCTTTTGCTACCATTAAAGGTTATTAATTTATTAAACAATCCTCTCCGTTATAATCCATGTTTTTAAAATACCTTGGACGAGACTTAACATCTCCTCATGCGCGGCTAAAGCTTTAACATGCAGGAACCCTCCGCATTACATTAAGGATGTTGGAACAGTGCGAAGCAAAAAAGCACAATGGATCAGGAACTATATTCTCCTGGTTCATTGTGCTTTTTTTTTGTATTTGGCCTGGATCGGAAAGCAACAGCTGAAACGCCTCCTGTTATTACCCTTCCAACACATCCGCCCCCAATTCGCCTGCAACCTCAACCATCTTGGGAATCACGGCTTCATGGGTGCCAGATACGTAAATATCTCCCTGATAATGCCGGAATGGGATCTTTATATCGCCGTAGCTCCACATGAAAAAATCCCCCTCAATAGACATGCTGGTAGAACCTGATACCGTAAACACTGATGTATAGGAAAAATCAGGTTTGGACGTAAAATACTGTTTGCACTCTTCCAAAGATATTGTTTTCGCCGAATTGTCCTTTTCCTGAAATTCTCTTGTAATTCGATAGCGTTGACTCATTGAAATACCTCCATGCCCTTTGAATATAAAATAACCCACGTTTAGAAAACATGGGGGTTCTCAACAATCTGAGATTTTAACTTAAGCAAGTATTCACTTATTTTTCAAGAAATCCTGTTGAAGGGTTCGTTATGAAAAAGCCATCTTCAGGTACATGAAAATATTGAATCCAAACCCCATCTAAAAGATTTTCTCGTTTATCTAGTAAAATTTTAATGTCTTTGTCTGTTTCTACGATTTCATCATGTTCAGTAGGTGTATCAAGCTTCACATCATAATGCGCGTGATCTCCGTGATTCAGCGTAATAAATACACGAATCATCTTCCCTTCGGCTTCTTCACTACTCAACATATTTTTTAAGACCTTAGCTGCATTTCGATTGATTTTACATTTCATGTTTTACGACCCCTATTCATTTTTATACTGTAATAATATTAGTTACAGAAGGGTTTGTCAAGATATTCGAACTATAGTTTCCTTTCTCTTGTCATCAAAGGAGACTCCTTTTACTCCGATAAGCAATGACACCTTTGTTAATCTTATTCCCTTGACGTTGAGCTGTTATTCTTTGAGTTGTTTCTTCCCATGTAACCGAATATCAAGTGTAGCGGAACGTGAGTGCGTTATTCGATGGAAATTTGCTATCCGAAGATAACAACGTAATAGCGAAGCGTCGTTCCTCGTAAGCTTGAATTTTAGCTAATTTCACGTAAATAGCGAATCTACGTTCCTCTAAGTGGAGCCTACCTTTGGAAAATGAATGCCTATCCATGAAGAGGCTAATCCCTCTAAAGTATTTATTTATTCTTGGGGCAGCTAGTTACATCAACCGCCGCGTACAGCTACTCCTCAGCAGCGTGAGCGAACTGCGTGCTGTACAGCCGCGCATACAGCCCATCCAGTGCAAGCAGCTCTCTGTGCGTGCCCCGCTCCACGACGCTGCCCGCTTCGATCACCAGAATGTGATCGGCGGCCAGCACCGTGGAGAGCCGGTGCGCGATCACGAGCGTCGTGCGCCCTTGCATCAGCTCCTCGAGCGCCGCCTGCACATAGGACTCGGACTCCGAGTCCAAGTGCGACGTCGCCTCATCGAGGATGAGGATGCGCGGGCGCTTCAGGATCGCGCGAGCAATGGCGATCCGCTGGCGCTCGCCGCCGGAGAGCCGGTGGCCGCGCTCTCCTACCATCGTGTCATACCCTTCGGGAAGCGACACGATAAAGTCATGGATGTAGGCCTGCCGACACGCGGCCTCCATCTCCTCACGCGTAGCGTCCTCCCGCGCGAAGCGCAGGTTGTCGCCTATCGTCGCGTGGAACAGAAACGACTCCTGCGTCACGTACGCGATCTGCGCGCGCAGCGAAGCCAGCTGAACGTCGCGGACGTTCACGCCATCGACCTCGACGACACCCGACGTCGAGTCATACAGCCGCGCGATCATGCCGATCAGCGTCGATTTCCCCGCGCCGCTTGGTCCGACGAGCGCGACCATCTCACCTGGCTGCGCCTCGAATGTAACGTCCCGCAACGCGTACTGCCCTGGCTTATAAGCAAAAGAAACCTGCTTATAAGCCACCCGACCCGCGACCTGCTTCAGCGGCGCAGCCCCAACAGAGTCCATGACATCCGGCACCATGTCCTGGTACTCAAAGATGCGCTGGAATACGCCTAGCGCAGTGGCCACCTCGACATGCAGGTTCAGCAGCGTACCTACAGGCATGTACAACCGGCCAAGATATGCCGCGAAAGCGACGATCGAGCCCAACGTCATGCTGCCGGATATGACGGAGTAGCCGCCGTACATATAAATAATCGCTGTGCCTAACGGCCCCAGCGTACTAGTAGCCATCCCGAACCAACGGCCGATTAGATTGAGCCGCAGCTCCAAATCCATGACCTTCTGATTCATAGCCGTAAACTCGATTTCCTGCTGCTTCTCCCTGCCGAAAATACGCGTCAACAAAGCACCGGAAATCCCGAAGTTTTCGCTAAGCTGAGAAGTAATATCCGAACGCACTTTCTGCGTTTCCGTGCGCAGCGATTTCCTTAACCTTGATACTTTTTTCACAGGCAGCACGAACAGCGGAAGAATAAGCACAGAGATAATGGCCAGCTTCCAATCAAGGGCAAACAAAATACCAATCGTCGAAACAACAATGACAATCTGAGTAATTGAGGACACAACCAGCGAGGTCACGACACTCTGCACAGCTTGTACGTCTCCCGTGATCCGCTGAACAATTTCCCCCGACCGAGCATCCGTAAAGAATGCCATCGATTGCCGCTGCAAATTATGAAACAAGGACTGTCCTAAATCTCGAATAACCCCTTGGGTTACTTTGGTATTGAGATGATTTTGCCATACCCCAAGTATACCGCTAACGACAGGCAGAAATAGCATTAACAGCGCCATCCCTGCCAGAAGCTTCACATTGCCCTTTGGAATCGCTGTATCAATAATCTCTTTCATCACCAATGGAGGGATTAAACCAATAATTGCCGCAAACAACGCCAATCCTATAATCGCCAGCAGTTGTCCCCAATATCCCTTGAACAACCGCAAAATCCTTTTTACCGAAACATCCTTTAACTTCGCTTTAGGCCGATTCCTATCGGAAAGTCGCCCCATACCGCCTGGTCCCACTATTCATCTCTCCGTTCTACCCTAAGCTGCCTTCTAAATAGGAAAAGCATGCTCGATTGCTTTCGTCACTTCATCTGCCATCTTCAACACGCTGTACAGCGATGTCGTTTGTAGAACACTATACTGTCTTGGACCGTCTGCATTGACGATAGCGGCGATCGTATAATCCCCAACCTGAGGCAGCACCTTCCCAACTGACTTCCCCGGAGCCAATGGCTGATTAGACACCTGATACATGCCCACAGACAGCTTTTGACCCAAACAAGCATCAATCGCAATCACCACACAGCCATGTGGAATTTCCCGTAAGCGCGCTGCTATGTTACTAGCATCACAAGGCGCTTCAAGTGTTCCTATTACATGCGGATACCCGAGTTCCATAAGTCTGCTCCCTACAAGCGGGCCCAGTGAATCACCTGTAGATCGATCTGTTCCTATACATACAAAAGCCAACTTATCCGGCTTCATCACCGACTTTTTCCCAATCGCTTTGAGAAAGATGGCCAACTGTTCGCCATTCATCTTTTTCCAATACTGCTCCCGCGGTTCAATCCGTTCTTCCCCCATCTGATCCTCCCTTAACACGCATTCAGCAAAATTTCCCCTCACTCCTGATGAATGATATAATGCGGTCAACTTCTATTCTTTCACAAGGAGGTACACCATGTCCACCCTAGGAATGATCGCGATCCTGACCCTCCTCTATTGGCTTTATATCACTTTCGATGTGCTTAAAGGCATACATCTACTGTATTCTCTGCCCAAATCCACGAAGCTCCCGGACAAGCCTCCACTCGTTTCGGTCATTATCGCCGCCAAAGAAGAGGAGAGTACCATCCTAGAAACCGTCCGTCACCTTCTCTCGCAAAATTATCCGCGCCTCGAGATCATCGCCGTCAATGACCGCTCTCAGGACGCTACCGGCGTCCGGCTCGAAGAGCTGCGGAAATGGTCACAGCGCAAAACGGATATTCACACACCGCTGCAAATCATTCACATCACTTCTCTGCCTGAAGGCTGGCTTGGCAAAAACCATGCCCTCTACCAAGGGTATCAGCAAGCGAGAGGCCAATATTTACTTTTTACAGATGCGGATATCATCTTTGCACCTGGAACAATTTCAGATAGCGTTGCTTATATGAAGGAACATGACGTACAGCATCTCACGCTGACCCCTAACATGGTTGCGCGAAGCACATTGCTCAGAGGTTTCGTTCATTTCTTCCTCTTCTCTTTTTCTTTATTCGTTCGCCCGTGGCGTGCCAATCTTGACAGCGCCCGTGAACCAGGTATCGGAATTGGAGCCTTCAACATGGTTAGTCGCAGCGCGTATGAAGCGATAGGCACGCACAAATCGATCGCCCTAAGACCTGATGATGACCTTCAATTAGGCATCTCCCTCAAACGAGCTGGATTTAGGCAGAAGGTTCTGTCCGGCAAGCACATCCTTCAAGTCGAATGGTACCGCTCCCTCAAGGAAGCGATCATCGGTCTGGAGAAAAACCTTTTCTCCGGCTTTCGCTACAGCTACACCATTGCTTTACTCGCTTGTCTGGGTCAGCTTATCTTTTTTATATTCCCTTGGCTCGGTCTTATCTTCCTTTGGGACTGGAGAGGTGCCGTCTATGCTGTCGCTGTCATTTTACAAATATGGCTATACCGCAAGCTAATGTTCCGCCTCATGAGCAAACGCGGAGATGAAGCTTTCCTGCTCCCTATCAGCGCTTCCCTACTCCTCTATACGATTGTCCGCTCCGTTTGGCTAACTTGGAAACAAGGTGGCATCAATTGGAGAGGAACGTTCTACTCCCTGCGCGAATTAAAAAAGAAGTAAATTCAGAAAGGATGATAGCTGCCATGCCTCTTGCTCGTTTCCGCACTCTTACTTACGCCGTGATGCTCAGCAGCCTGCTTTCAGCAGCCGTTATCTTCCCAGCATCTACTTCAGCACAAGGTACCGTTCAAACACAAAGCCGAACGATTGCTCATAATGGCAAGTCGTTTACTGTACAATGGGTCACAGTGGATCTCACTGATCCCTACTTGCGCGTTAAGCCTGTAACGGCTGAAGGCGGCATCGGTCATGATGAGTCCTTCTCCTCCATGTTAACGAGGAACCATGCGATTGCAGGGATCAATGGGACTTTCTTTGACGCCTATGAAAAAGATGATACCCAGCGCTACCCGAATGGTTTACTCATCGGCTCCGGCGAAATCATGCACTCAGGCGTTAATCCTGCCTTTCTCGTTCACGCCGACAAAACAGCCAGCTTACAACGAATCCAAACCGAACACCAAATAAGCGTTACTCATCAGAGCAAAGCCTACACATTCACTGCTTGGGGTGTGAACAAATATTACGGGGATTCCGCCAATGATCAAGTCGTCTGGTACACCCGCGCTTTTGGGCCGACGATCGGCTTTCCTAACTCAACCAAAGTTGTCCTTCGCGAGGGCAAAGTTACAGATGTTACGACGCAGAGTGTCGATATTCCCGAAGATGGGCAGGTGTTCCTACTCGGAAATAGTGCCAACAATAAGACCTACGTGCTGCCGAATATCCATATTGGCGATACAGTGAAGCTGACATCATCTCTCCATAATCAAGATACCGGAGCAAGCTCTACTCTTGCGGCGGTTGATGCTTCTATCGGCGCAGGACCGCATCTGCTTACCAATGGCGCTGTTGATCTAGATGTCAAACGCGATGGCTTTACCGATCCCAAAATCACAACGAGTGCGAACGTACGCAGCTTCATTGGGTTAGACGCTTCCCATCAGTTCGTCATGGGGACACTCTCCGCAGCTACGATGGCGGATATGGCACAGGTTCTTCTAAAGCTAGGTTTAACGGATGCGATGAATATGGATGGTGGTGCAAGTTCATCTCTGTATGCGAACGGCTCCATGCTGCGAAGTCCGGGTCGGGCGCTGAGCAATGCACTTGTCGTGGAACGTCTAGATCATCCACAAATCCAATTGGAGGTAAATGGACAATTCGTGCATGAGTTCCGAGGGTATTTATTGCAAGAAACAAGTATGGTACCCTTTCGGGGCATTCTAGAAAGAATCGGAGCCAAATTCGATTGGAACGGGACAACCCGTACATTAACCGTTCATCATGGCTCTACTAATCTTCAGCTTCGGCCAGATCTTTCCGTGATGACTGTGAATGGGCAATCGGTCCTACTCCCTGAAGCACCTACCATAATAGATGGTCATATTTATATGCCCTTACGAGCCATTATTGAATCCTTAGGCGGACAGATCCAGTGGGATCCGCAGCTTTACCGGGTTTCACTTCGCTTTTAGTGCACGCGATTCATTCGTACAATACGGTAATACAGTTGGCTGCTCACCTCTTGCTCCACTTCCAAATAGCCTTCCACATGCACATAATCACCCAATATAAAGGTGGATGCATCGGCAGATCCGGAGTGTGTCAGAAAGAGGAGAGCGGCTTTCTCATTTCCAACTACGAACCCCGTTTGCTCATTCACTTGAAACTTATCTAGAACAGTCCCATGGTGAGACCTTGCGATATGATGAAAGCGCCAAGACTGATCCTCTTTTATTAGAAAATAAAGCACGCGATTTCTCTGATTATTACTGAATTCCCTCGTCACACCAATCATGCAAACCTTCTCGCCTATACGAAGATACTCATCGACAACAAAGGATTTTAATCGCAAGCGATGCACGTTTTTCTGCTGAATATAGGCTTCCATCTCTTCTATTGTCCTTTGATCCTTCGGATCCTGTTTCGTTGCGTAAAAGACTTCTTTTATAAACGTATCCGTCTGTAGGCTTCTTGCCCCTTTGAAATGATTATACGTAAGAAAAAATCGATCAATGACTCCCCGAATCTCTTCTGGTATGGCAGGACCTTGTTCCACGATATACATGCTATTTGCTTTATTCGAATGTCTTTTTTTATAAAACCAACTTTTCCAGACACTTAATTGCATGCCGTTCGTGTCACCTGCTTTCTTCCAAACATTTCTTCATTATAGGCTAAAAACCATAAAATTTCGATAAAAATCGCAATATTTCGCGTAAAAAAAAGAACATTTGCCTTCTATGCTTTCATTCGAAAGATTCATAGAGAACAAATGCCCGATGATTTAACCTTTTTCACCACATGGCTGAATTACAGAACTCTTTTGGCTCCCACATATCTGGATCCCCAGTAGGAACTGGCGAGACTATCTATCGTTACACCTCTAGACGTTGTTGCTGAAATGAATTGATCATTCCCCAGATAAATACCCACGTGATTTACACTGCCTGCTGCAAAAAACACAAGATCTCCAACCTTCAAGTCCGTAACTCTAGTTCCGGCTTGATCATACATTTGAACCGAAGTTCTGGGTAGATCAATGCCTTTAGCTTCGTACAAATAGCGCACAAATCCGGAACAATCAAACCCTCTGGGTGTTGTGCCTCCCCAAACGTATGGCGTACCCATGAACGTATTTGCTGTTTGCACGATTTGATCAGACACGGATGGTTTAGCTACCGCTGCGACCTTTGGAGCTGAGGCTAGGACTGGCGTTGGTGGCGGTGCAATCCAGGCCGGCTTGTGCGACTTGCCATCGACATTCACAATCGCGATACGATTCACTTCATTCCATTCAATTGGAGAACCAAATGTTTCAGTAATGAAACGCAAGGGTACATACGTATTACCTTGATAAAGCGTCGGACTGCTTTCCAGACTAATCGTCTTGCTGTTCACGATCGCTTGCTTCTCGTCGGTTGTCAGTTGAATCGTCTGCTGCTTGTTCATCAACGTAACCACTATGTCGTTTTCTTGCCTAGCCCAGCCTACTTGATAACCCAATTTCTCAGATAGCACTCGTAGTGGAACTTGCAGCGTTCCTGCATTGTCAATAAATGGCTGTACTTCTGGGAACTTAATCAACTCATCGTTGACTTGGACTTTCACAGTGGATGTTGATGATGCGGCTTGAACCGAGGGAGCGGAAAACAGAGATACTGCCGCACAAACAAGTGCGCATGAACAAATAAAGCTTTTTGTGAAATATTTCAAAAATTTTGCCTCCTTGAAGCCTCCGAGGTTAGTTGACGGGTTCGGGAAGAGGTTTCCCTAGCGCGCTCAGTTTCTAAAAAGCTGAGCATTCATTCACCCCAAGTAAAGAAGTCCCCCGTACCCGGAGCTTTTGCTGCTCCGAGATTCGGCATTTTTTGTCTATGTTAGACTAGCATAGTTAGACTATTAATTTCAACTTTTGCATAGTGGTAATAGTTTCCACATGAAATTCTTTCGTACTAATTGCTTATCGTTTCAACTTCGGCAGCTAGCACATATTCGATCTTCTTGATTTTGGTATAAACAGTTGTCGTACGATGTTTGTCTGCCGTGGAAATGACCAACTGAATTTGTTGGTTCTCGTTCAAGTCCTTGATTTTGATATGCTTCACCTTCATGTATTCTGCGCTGATTTGATCAATAAGTGTAGACATGTCCCCTTCAGGACTGAATATAATATTGATCGCCAAGTCCTTCTCCCTCAGTTTTTGCGGGCCAAGCAGCTTGATAAAAATCGGAAACAGATTGATAGCGAAAATAATGAGAATGACAGCCATAGTCGCCTCTTGAAAAAAACCTGCTCCCGTTGCGATGCCTAGAGCGGATGCTGCCCATACCAAGGCCGCTGTCGTAAGTCCCGAAATAATCTCATTACTTCGTCTTAAAATAACGCCGGCCCCGATAAAACCTACTCCGCTTATGATTTGAGCAGCTAGCCTCATAGGATCCATATTCGTATATCCGGGGATGGAGTACTTTTGAACGGCTCCTATCGATACAATAGTGATTAAGCAGCTCGCCACTGAAATCACCATACTCGTTTTCATACCCAATGGTTTATGCTTGAGTTGACGGTCAATCCCGATCAACAGACCTAATAACAGCGCCATCCCTAGTTTCTCCAAAACAAGAAGACTCATTTCATGTCCCCATTCCTAAAGATAAAATGAAAGGTAAAGCCCCGGAAACCGGGGCTTTACGCATAGATTTTTTTTCACTTGGAATCCTGCGTATGCAACAAATCTTTTAATCTTCCAGGGAAGTCCGTAATGATACCCGAAACCCCAAACCCAGTTAGATGCAGCAGATCATTGACTTCATTTGCCGTATAAGGGTAGACATAAAGCCCGCTCTCTGTAGCCTTCAGCACATCCTCGGCATCCAGCATTTGAAAGTACGGATGAAGCGAGTACACCTCGACATCAAAACTTCGCGCGTATGCGGTAGGATCAAGCAATTTAGATTGATACAAAAGACCGATCTTGGCTTCCGATTCCATTTGCTTGATCCTTCTGACACACTTATGGTCGAAAGATGAAACGATGACATGATTTAAACGGTGACGTCTGCGTAGAAATTCAACTAACTTACGCTCCATTCTGCCTTCGTATGCATATTTAACTTCCACGTTAATCATAATGCTTTCAGGTACTAGATCAAAGACTTCGTCTAAAGTAGGAACGGTCTCCCCTTTGAACTCATTGCCAAACCAGAAACCAGCATCATAGGTTTTGATTTCCGATAAGCTTTTCTCCGCTATCAGGCCTTTCCCGTCTGTAGTCCGATCCAACGTCATATCATGACAAACGACAATTTCATCATCGGCGGTCAAATGTACGTCAAGCTCAATCCCTTCGCATCCCTGGCTTAACCCAAGCCTGAAAGCAGCGAGCGTATTTTCTGGAGCCATTCCTTTGGCCCCACGATGTGCAATAATCATTGGTTTATTACTTAGCATTCCTATTTCCTTTCAGGCTAGTGGACTCAAGCCTTTTTACATAATTATTTGACTGTTTTGTTGTAAGTTTGAATCTTCGAAGTGATCTCTTTTTCCGCTGCATCCAATGCTTCCTTCGGCGACTTCTTGTTGTTGAGCACTTCTTCGATCGCCCCTTCAACAATTTGTCTTGCTTCAGGGAATACCCCCATTACCGCGCCTTGCGTTGCTGGGTTCATCTTCGTTTGGTGCAGTTGATCAATGGCGGTCTGGAATTGAGGGAATTTTTTCAGGTTTTCCTTTACAATATCTTCGTCATAAGCTTTTTTAGTAATCGGGAAGTATCCAGTGTTCACGTGCCAGTAGGCCTGCTCTTTAGGTGAAGTCAAGAATTTGATGAAATCCCAAGTCGATTTTTGCTCGTCATCCGATCGGTTGTTCATGACCCACAAGCTGGCTCCGCCGACAACTACGCCGCCTTCTTTCGCATCTGCTGGCTTCGGCAAGAAACCGGTGCCAACTTCGAATTTGCCGCTAGCGCTGTCAACAAGCCCTTTAACTTGAGCAGTGGACTCTAAGATCATACCCACCTGTCCAGCAGAAAATGCCTTCTTGGAATCGTCGGTCTTACGTCCCAGGTTGTTTGCAGCTTTAGTGTCCACCAAGTCTTTCCACCAAGTCAACACTTTTACTCCAGCTTCCGAGTTCACTTGCGATTGGGTTGCCATCGAGCTGCGACCGTTTCCGTTGTTTACATATTCCGCGCCTTGGTTGGCAAAAAGCTGCTCCATGAACCAGCCGTATATCGCAAAGTTTGCTCCTGTCGCTTTACCAGTTTTGGTAATTGCGTCAGCTGCAGCTTTCAATTCCTCGAAAGTCTTTGGAGGTTTCGCAGGATCAAGGCCGGCAGCTTTAAACAAGTCTTTGTTATAATAAAGAACCGGATTCGATGTGTTGAACGGCATCGAGTAAAGTTTGCCGCCTAACGTATAGTAACCAGCGATGTTCGGCTCCAACTGTGACAAATCCCACTTATCTGCATCAATGAAGTTTTGCATCGGTGTAATTGCTTTGGAATCAATCATGAAGCGGCTACCGATTTCATACATCTGGACGACTGAAGGACCTTCACTTGTCCCCATCGACGCCTTCAGTTTACTAAGCAGGTCGTCGTAATTTCCTTGATAGACCGCTTCTACTTTGATTTTATTCTGAGAAGCGTTATAATTGGCGACCAGTTGATCAACAACTTTCGTATTTGCTCCACCCATCGCATGCCAGAAAACGACTTTTTTAGTCCCGCTTATCTCAACTGCTGCTCCAGATTTCGTTGTCTCTGGTTTCTTGCTTTCTGTACTTTCCCCCATATTTACGCTGCATGCTGCAAGGAAAACCATCGTTGCCGTTAAAGCTAAACCCGTTAACCTTTTATTCCCCATTGTCTCTATCTCTCCTCGCTCAAAGTGGATAAATATATATGATAAGTCTGTTAGGTAACAGACGGATCATCGCTCGTTTAACCTTTTACAGCGCCTGCTGTAATCCCACGTACTAATTGTTTCACGCCAAAGGCCAATAAAATGAAAGATGGAAGCAGAACCAGTGTAACTCCCGCTAAAATCAAATTCCACGACATGACTTCAGCATGCTGCAGCATCGAAACCCCGATTTGCACCGTTCGCATGGATGCCCTATTTGTAATTAACAGAGGCCATAAATAGTGATTCCAGTGCGTAAGGAAGACATAGACCGCCAAAGTAGAAAGTGCAGGACGGGATAGCGGAAGTACGATCGAGAAAAAATTCCGCAGATGCCCGCATCCGTCAATTTTTGCCGCATCAAACAGCTCATTAGGCAGCTGAAGGAAAAACTGGCGAAGCAGGAAAACCCCGAAGGCCCCAGCCATAAAGGGAACGATCAGCCCCTGGTAGCTGTCCATCCATCCCCAATTTTTGATGGTCAAATAATTAGGAATAATGGTGACTTCCCATGGAATCATCATGGTTGAAAGAAAGACGGCGAACAAAACTTTCTTTCCTTTGAAATTCAAGAACGAAAAAGCGTAGGCGGCCAAACTGGACGTGATAACCTGACTTACCGTAATCCCCGAAGATACAATAAAACTGTTCAGAATAAAGCGTACGATTGGAAAGCCAGAAATAGCGTTCTTGAAGTTCTCGAGATACAACTGAGAAGGAAATAATGGCGGTGGGAAGTTAGATACTTCCTGCTCTGTCATAAACGATGAGGATACCGTAAATAACAGCGGATACAAAACGATAAGGGCCAGCACAACTAGCAATAAGTAATTCAGGGTGGGTGCAATCCTTTTCGCGATCATTGATAATGCACCTTCTTTTCTAATACTTTAAACTGCACCACAGTCAAGATCATGATAATTACGAAGAGAACTAAAGCCTGTGCACTTCCAATTCCGAAACGGAAATTAACGAAAGCGTCCTGGTAGATGGAATACACGATCACATTAGTCGTATTCATCGGACCACCTTTTGTCAAAATATGAATTTGTCCAAAGGCTTGGAAGGCTCCGATCACGGACACAATAAGAGCAAAAAATATCGTTGGCGACAGAAGCGGCAAAACGATTTGGATAAATGTCCGTGTTGGTCCTGAACCGTCAATTTTAGCGCTTTCATAAATTTCTTCCGGAACCCCTTGAAGACCACTGGATAGCACAATGAACAGGAATCCCATATTCATCCATATCGTCAACAGGGAGATCGAAACCAACGCCCACGAAGGACTCGTTAGCCAAGGGATCGGATCGATGTTTGCAATGCTTAAAAAGTAATTCAGCATGCCTGCTGTCGGATGGAAGAGCAAGAACCAGATAATCGACCCCGTACCTACCGAAATGACGATAGGCAGAGAAAATATGAACTGGAATACTTTCATACCCCGCAGTTTGTTATGTGTGATTGCCGCCAAAAACAGGGACCATACGATTGAAGTAGGTACTGTAAACAAGATGAAAAGCAACGTCACTTTCAAATTCGAATAAAACTGTCCCGATGCGAGTAAATCGATGAAATTATCCAGCCCAACAAATTCAACGACCCTACCGCGAGGGTCCGTGAGCGTCATGCTCAAGTAAACAGATTTGACCATTGGATAAAAAAGGAAAGCAATAAACAAAGCCAAGGAAGGCGCTAGAAATAAATAAGCTAATATATTCTCCTCCCACTTCTTTTTCCTTGCTGACACACTTTCCGTTATCCCCCGATTTAAAACGCTTTCATTTACTGACATACGGCAAACCCCTCTCTTTCTAAAAGTTACATTTTTCACGTTAGAGGGCATTCGACTTCCCTATAACGCTTTTGGTAACTCGTTATTTTCCGTCACGCTCATCTAGAGGAAACGGTTGAAAAGAGCGAAAAAAAACACATAAATTGCCATGCCCATTGACATGCAATCTACGTGATCTCCTTGTCTCCATCACAATTATTAACTTGTTCACATCATACACGCTAGTAACGGATACTGTCAACCAAGATTTTCCACGAAGCACCAAGACGGGAGGCAAGACGTATGTCATGAGCTACACGGTTTTTCATCATTCTTAATTGTTCAGAATCCACAGAGTAAAATCGTTCTCCAAAACCACGAACGGAGGAGCTTTGATACCATAGTCATTCATGCAGGTGCGGAGATTGTTTTGTTGACCGATATCCCTTTGAATTCGACCGGGAAAATCCCCACCAATTCCCAGCTCCAAATTTCGAAGATCGAATTTTCTTGCAATCCTACAATGATCTTCTATTGTGCGGTAATGCAAACCCCATTCCCCTAAACCGTTTTCAACAATTTTCGAGTTACGTAGCGAAAAATCAAATCATGGTTAAGAAAAATCTGCTATCCCAGAATTTTCTCGCATTAAAATAAGATGATCAAGCCCCCGTATCGTGAGGCCTATTTGTCAGCGCTTATTCTCCATGCCTATCTATTTGCTCTAGGAGAAGGGCTGTATCAGAACGAAGTCTGGAAAGCTCGGTTCCAGGTGCGTATTCAAGAATCAACTGGCAATCGCGCACTGAACGCAGCACCTCATAAATAGGTTCCCATTCTATCGAACCTTCACCGATGGGAAGATGCTCGTCGGAACTCCCGAAATTATCATGCAGATGAACGGAACCAAGCCTAGGGGCTACCTTCTGGAGTAAAGCTGGAATATTCCAGCCATTAAGGTGGGCATGCCCCGTGTCTACCAAATAGACAGCCGCAGATTCCAGCCGCAGGACGAACTGCACATACTCATCCTCCGTAAATAGCGAATGACCGTGATATCCAACATTCTCGATAGCTAATTGAATCCCGAGAGGAGAAGCTATTCGGCATAACCTATTTACTGCCTCCTCAGCCTGAGCGATTGCATTTTGTTTACTGAAAGCCGGTGAAAAGCAAAACCCCGGATGAATCACGACATGTTTAGCCCCTATACGGTGGGCAAATAAGATCGATTTGCGGTATTCATCGAATGAAGCATCACGTATTGCTTTATTTTCACTGGTTAGATTCGTATCCCAAGCAGGAGGATGCACGCTATAAGAAACGCCGGCATGCAGGAGGTAAGGGACAGACCTGTTCATGGTTCCTTCTATATCGTTCCACGCCCCTCCATCAAGCAGAAGCTCAATATGCTTCGCCCCTTCTCTAACAAGCGCTTCCACATTTTCTTCCACTGGCTTCCCTAGCATCAATAAATCGGAATAACTGATCGTCCACTCCATTGAAACGCCCCCCATTCTTTGATTGTGACAACGAGATTGTCTACAACAAGATTATCCTACTTCCGCACGGGTCGGCAGGCAATTGACGATTTTTTAGATGGTTTACATTCGTTTTGATTTCCGATACTCACCGGGCGGAATGCCGGTTATTTTCTTAAACATTCGTATAAAAGAAGTGACATTCTGGTAACCGATCTGAAGGCCGATTTCCTGTACACTAAGATTATGCTCGGTAAGCAACTCCTTCGCTTTGCGAATTCGGATAGCATTTAAGTGCTCACTGAAGTTAGTGCCCGTTTTCTCTTTAATATACACCGACAAGTAGGCAACGGATAAATTCAGTTTATCAGCAAGCAGTTCAAGTGACAGATCCTCCGCATACCGATTCTCTACATAGTCCAAGATGAACGAGATGGTTGGATCTTGTTCATCTTTGATAGATAAGATGATTGTGGCGGATGTGAGAAAAAGATGCTCATAGAACTGTTTGAACTGGTCCAGCGTGTAGCATTCTTTCATAAGTGCCATATGGCGCTGCTGCATGGAGGATTCTGCATCGACTCCATAGGGTGCTAATATTTTCACAACCCTTGCTATGATTCCTGCAGCCAGTTGCTTCAGCTGCTGGATGCTTGCTTCCTTTCGATCGTATTGTTCGAGCATCCGATTCAAGAATGAAATACAGAACTCATGGTTGCCTGCCTGCAAGTTCGCGTACAGCTCCTGCTCTTGCTGAACTGTGAATACCAGTTGAGGCGGTACATGGCGACGTTCCCGAATGATTTGACTTTCATCTACTGGCCTGGCTCGCTGAGCCATCTCCTGAACTTCGAGATAGGCATCATTAAACTGGCTGGAATGCTCGTAAACCGAGCTGATTGCAATAGTTGCAAGAAAATAATCTTTATCCCGGTCGAGTATCATTTTCAACATCCCCAGTCCTTGCTCCAACTCTTCTCCCACATCCTTACCTCTAATTAGAGATAAAATTTGATTATTTTCGATTTGAAAGGTATGGGAAGAGGGGACAGATTCGGACATGACCACATTAATATACTCCTGAATATAGTAAGCCATGCGATCCGTTTTCATCTGACTGTTCTCAACCGATAGCATCTTAAAGTGGAGCTGATACAATACGATGAAGAACGGTTCGTTCATTTCGGCGATATCCTTCCAGTCGTTAATGTCGGACATAATAGCTTTCAATTTATTGATATAACCAAAGCTAGTCAGAAGAGATCGTTTGTCGATTAGATCCTTGAGGGTGGCCTCCTTCTCCAGCATCAAATCCCGGATGTTCTGATGGATCAAGTCAAACTCGTGAATGGTGCTTTTCAACTTGCCCGAATCCCTGCGTAAAAGCAAAGTTACCATATCTTTGACCGGTCGATTAATTTTGCGGCTAAAGAACACGGAAGCAAGGATGCCGATGATGATCGCAGCGCCAGAGATCAAGATCAGAGTAAGTGTGGCAGTCCTGACTCTTGTCGCGATATTGGAATAAGGAACAGCTGTTACATAGGTGAGACTAGATTCGGCAGGCGTGTCTCTAAAAAAGTAATAATCGCCGGATAAGATGTAATCTTCACTATCATTAAACTTGGGTATATCGGTTGCCGCCAGCCGACCAGAGGTGCTGTATAGAAGCGATCCATTCTTCTCTAAGATCATGAACTGCCGATTGTCCTCCTCGCCATAATAGGCTTCTCGCATCAGATTGGCATCAAGCAAGGCAATCACCTGATAATTGGATGCTGGCACCCGAAACGAAAATGGAATAAGCTGTAGCTCCAATGCGGAATTCAGGGTAGACACCGTAAATGTTTCTTCGGCGTGCAGCCTGTAATTGCGGGAATCACGCAAATTATTTTCCCAGAATGAGAGCGGGTAATCTTCGCTCACGTAGAATTGCGAGAAAAGCATGTCCGCTTCGACGCTGCCTTCCTTTTCAAAAACGATCGATGGCGTGTTGAAATGAATCAACACATTATGGAGATAGAGCATCGGATTATACGCCTGGGCCCGCAGTGGCTTCATAAATTCTGTCGCAGAGGAAAACTCGATATCTAACGGACTCTTCCTAAGAAGTTGACGGTTGAAAGCAACCACATATTCATCTGAATAAAGATCAAACAGTATAGTCTTCATTCGCTCAAAATGAGTTTGATACCGCTCTGCGGTATTCTTAAGCATCAAGCGGTTGTACTGAATAATCTCTTTCTGTACGCCCTTACCGAATAAGTGGACGGACAGCAGGTTAAATGAGGAAAACAATAAAATAATGACAAGAAAGCTAATGAATATTTTAAAAACAAGCGTTTGTCGGTTAAAGATAGGCCATTTCAATGAGAGTGCTCCTTTTCTAGTGAGGTTCTATCTTTATCTGGTTGTATTTATTCTACATGAATGTGGTTTTGTAAATAAGTTACTTTTTTTTATGTAGTTATCATTATTTTGGGTGGAGCATGATTTAGCAAAGGAACATAAGAATTGTAAATACCTTTTTCCTTAGAGCCATGCTACGATCTGAATTGAAAAAACGAAAGCGGGTGAGAATTTGTCGAACCAAACTTCTATGTCAACAGCAGAAATGAATGTAAGTACCCGAAAAAAAAGTTCGGCAACGGTGAGGCGAATCAAAAAAAACTGGGATTTGTACTTACTTATTTTACCTGTCATGGCCTTCTTTATTATATTCGAGTATGTGCCGATGTACGGTGTGCAGATTGCATTCAAAGACTTTATCGCAACCAAGGGGATTACGGGAAGCCCATGGGTCGGCTTCAAACACTTTGAGCGCTTTTTTGAAAGCTACTATTTTTGGAGATTACTCAAAAATACACTCGGCATTGGAGTGTACCAGTTACTAATTGGCTTCCCGGTACCGATCGCGCTAGCGCTCTTAATCAACGAGCTGCGATCTAAGAGGATTAGCCGTTTTGTACAAACCGTTACCTATGCGCCTCACTTTTTGTCCACGGTCGTTATGGTAGGAATGATCTTCATTTTCCTCTCGCCACAAACGGGAATCGTGAATGGACTGATCACCTGGTTTAGGGGAACACCCATCGATTTTATGACGGAGCCAGCGTGGTTTAAAAGTATATATGTTGGTTCGGGTGTATGGCAGCAAATGGGCTGGAGCTCCATCATCTATCTGGCTGCTTTAACCGGTATCGATCCACAGCTTCACGAAGCGGCAAGGGTGGACGGAGCGAGCCGCTGGCAGCGCATCTGGCATGTCAATTTACCAGGCATTATACCTACGATCATCATTTTGCTCATCCTGAATATGGGTTCCTTGCTCAGTGTTGGCTTCGAGAAGGTATACCTGATGCAGAACTCGCTCAATATGTCTTCATCTGATATTATCTCGACCCATGTATACCACAAAGGGATCATTGATGGGCAATACAGTTATTCCGCGGCCGTCGGTCTGTTCAATTCAATCGTCAATTTCACTTTACTTGTAATTGTCAATCGAATGGCCCGTAAAGTAAACGGCACAAGCTTATGGTAGGAGGTCAGGAAGATGCAGCAGCAATTCAACAGTGAGAAATTATTCGACTGGTTCGTCCATGCATTATTGGCGCTTATATGCATCGTTGTGTTATATCCGTTAGTGTTCGTTCTGGCGGCATCCATTAGCAGTCCCGACTCGGTCATGCGAGGTGAGGTTTGGCTTTGGCCGAAACAAATTACGTTAATTGGATATTATAGAGTTTTTCAAAACAGTGAAATTTTAACTGGTTATACGAACACGATTATTTATACCATAGTCGGGACCGCCATCAATCTGGTTATGTCGGTCGCAGCAGCTTTTCCTCTTTCACGAAGAGATTTTTATGGACGCAATCTTTTTGCTGCTTTGATGGTGTTTACGATGTTTTTCAGCGGGGGCATGATTCCGTCCTATCTATTGGTCAAAGATTTGGGGATGCTGAACTCGATGTGGGCGCTAATTATTCCGGGAGCCGTATCCGTTTATAATATTTTAATCATGCGAACTTTTTTTCAAAACGGTATTCCGCAAGAGATGCAAGAAGCCGCTTCGATTGATGGTTGTTCGAATTTAGGTACGCTTGTGAAGATTGTGCTGCCGCTATCGATGCCAATTATAGCGGTCATGATCCTATTTTACAGTGTAGGACATTGGAATGCCTATTTCAGTGCCCTCATTTATTTGACCGATCGTGATCAATACCCGTTGCAGCTGTTCTTGCGCGAAATCCTGATTCAGGGACAAATGCAGGAGATGTTAGGAGTAGGCGACGATACGAATGCTAATGTCGTAATGGAAGGTGAAGCCATCAAGTATGCACTGGTCATCGTTGCTAATTTGCCAATATTTCTGTTGTACCCATTTCTTCAAAAATATTTTGCCAAGGGCGTTATGATCGGTGCGATCAAAGGATAAGGGCTCTTTGTAAGAACTTTCATGCTGCGTTTTATAAGGTTAGCTATTAAGGTAATACCTTTTAGCCATAGATGTAAAGGAAAATAAGGGAGGTAGAAAAATTAATGAAAAGTAAGAGCTGGTTATCGTTAACTATAGTAGCTGTCATGACCGGAAGCCTATTATCGGCTTGTAGTGAAGAGCAAGGTACAGTAGAAAGTTCGACCAGTCCAACTGCCAATACGAAGGACGTTGCAAACTTAAACAAAAAGGGCATGCCGATCGTAAAAGAGCCAATTTCACTGACCTTTTTCACGGGCAAAGCGCCTACCAATGGCAATAACTTTGAAGAAACACTCGTATGGAAAGAATATGCGAAAATGACGAATGTTAACGTCAAATTCCAGCTCGTTCCTTTTGAGAATTTAAACGAAAAACGCAACCTTGTGTTAGCTGGCGGGGATTATCCAGACGCTTTTTATTCCTCAAGAGTATCTTCTGCAGATTTAGCGAAATATGGCGCTCAGGGAACCTTTGTCAAATTGAACGACCTGATTGACAATTATGCACCTAACTTCAAGAAACTGATGGAGAAATACCCAGACTTGAAAAAAGGGCTGACTATGCCTGATGGCGGTATCTATTCATTCCCGTCCTTTTATAGTCCGGACTTCCTTCCGATGCTCATCGGAACCCCGCTTTGGGTCAAGCAGGAATGGCTGGAGAAGCTCAAAATGAAGGAACCAACGACAACCGAGGAGTTTTATCAATATTTGAAGGCAGTCAAAAATACCGATTTGAATGGGAATGGTCAGGCGGACGAAGTTCCTTACGCTGGAGAGGGCATCAATCCGTTGATTGAACAAATAAGAGGTGCATGGGACTTCGGTAACCGCGGGTTGGGCCACAAATTTGTAGATGTCGATTCTAAATCGAATGAACTGCGCTTCTTCCGAACAGATCCGAAGTACAAAGAGGTCATCGAGTACGTGCGCAAGCTATATACAGAAGGCCTAATCGATAAGGAAATTTTCACGGTTAAACCGGCTGCCTTGTACGCTAAAGGCCAGAAGGGAGTCTTTGGCTCAACGATCAATCCTAATCCGATGACACAGATGAGCCAGCCGGGCTATTATGGACTTGGTGCATTAAAGGGGCCGCACGGCGATCAATTGTTTACTCAAATTAAGGTACCTATTGTATGGCCTGGATCATTTGTTGTCACAGACAAAAACAAGAACCCTGAAGCCACGATCCGCTGGATCGACCACTTATACGGCGACGAAGGAGCCACGTTTTATTTCATGGGCGTTGAAGGACAAACTTATAAAAAGGCTGCGGATGGCAAGCTGGAATTCGTAGAAGAAATTACGAAAAATCCGAACGGACTGACTATGGATCAGGCATTAGCGAAATACATCACTTGGCTCGGAGGAAGCTATCCAGGCTATGTGCAGGAAAAATATTTCAAAGGCTCCGAGACATTGCCAGAATCGATCGCTGTAGGGAAGAAAGCGGAACAACACAAAGTCAAAGAGCTATGGAATGCATTCAACTTTACACAGGAAGAAACCGAGTTCAGATCGACAGTTGGAAACGACATCCAAAATTATATCAGTGAAATGGAAGCAAAGTTTATTTCCGGTTCCGCACCGATGTCAGAGTGGGATAAATACGTTTCTACCGTTGATAAAATGGGGGTTGGTGAATATATGAAAATCTACAAGCAAGCGTACGATCGTTACAAGAAGTAAATTAGTCATGCTAGCAGATTCTAAGGAGGGCGGCCCAGTCGCCCTCCTGCTTATCCTTCAGAATGGGAAGGCGATGAGATCATGTTCTTGAAGCACTGGACTGCTGTTGCAAAGCTAGTGTGCATTGCGGTCATTCTTTCCTTGCTGTTTACGGCCTGCACGGATACCAAGCCTCAGGTGACTCCAGTCGCCTTGACAATTCAGAGTCCGCAGACAGTGCCAAGTGTACGAACGGAGCAAATATTTGATAAGGACGCTGGTAAAGGACAACTGACCATCCGTTATTTTTATTTGGATGGAGATAATTTGATGGGTGACAGCTTTTTGATTGTTTCTCCGGATGGCAAGACGATGCTGGTAGACGCTGGACTGCCGGAAGTCGGACCGCAAGTGGTGAATTATTTAAATAAGCTTGGAATTAACCTACTAGACATCGCACTGAACACCCACCCGCATATTGATCATATTGGGGGATTCGCTACCGTTGCGAAGGAGAAGCCAATCAAGTCCTTTTATATGGTGAATTTGCCGTATACCAAATCCTCCGCTTACAACAATGCCATGGCCCCTCTTGAAGCGGTGCCTATGAAAACGCTTGAGGAGGGAGATGTATTCCAACTGGGCGAGCATGTGCGATTCGAGGTGCTCAGTCCACCCAAGGGAGCGTTGCCCGAAGCGGTGAAAACATTTTCCGCTCAGGAAATTAACGATTATTCCATGGTGCTTAAGATGACTTATGGTGAACGCACATTCTTGTTTACCGCTGATATCTACAAGCACCGGGAAATTGAGCTTACCTCTTCCTCCTGGAAAGAGAAGCTGAAGTCAGACATGATGGATATTCCTCATCACGGCAGCGAATCAACCTCCTCTTCGGAGGCGTTCCTGCAGGCCGTTTCCCCGCAGATCGTCATCATGAGTCAAAACCTGTTCCAAAGCCCGAACCTGCTGGAGCGCTTGGAGAAAAAAGGCGCGAAGGTTTACTCCACCGGCATGCACGGCAATATTATGCTTCGCTCCGATGGTACGACGATGAACGTAACGACTGAAAAAGATTGGTTAAGGAGGAATCATTGATGTCGAAACAGGAACAGGAACATGTGGAACAAGCAACACGTCAAATTAGCAGAAGAAAATTGCTTGCCTCTTTGGGATTGACAAGTGTAGCCCTTGCGACCGGTACTAACTTATTCCAATCTACTTCCGGTGTTTCTGCCAACTCGGTAACTGAAGAGGTCTACGGTCAGAAAGGCCATCCTATCTTTACGTTAGAAGCAGTTTCAATGAAAAATATTCGTGATTACGGTGCTGTTGGGGACGGCTCAACCGATGATACTGCCGCAATTCAGAACGCATTGAATCAAGCTCTTCAAGGGACGGGCTCGCATGTTCACATTCCTAAAGGGACCTACAAAGTCACGGACACACTGCGGATCTACCGTCATACACGTCTGACATTAGATGCAGATGCCAAAATTCTACGCTGCCATGATCATTCATTTTTAGTAAATGGAGATAACGGCCCTGGCTTCCAAGGCTACGAAGGGCATGGAGATTTATGGATCGAAGGCGGTATTTGGGAAGGGAACATCCTCCAGTATCCTGATACCTATAATGGGTTCGGCCTGGCCAGAGGCAGGAACATCATAATCCGCAACATCGAAATGCGAGATGTCGTTACCGCTCACGGTGTCGATATGAACGCTTGCGAGAACGTCGTAATTGAGAATTGTCGGTTCCTTGGATATCGGGATAGTACGCCCGATCAATCCAGAAATTATGCGGAAGCGATTCAATTAGCCAATCATACACAGGAAGGTTTTAGCCAAATGGGCGCCTTCGACGGAACCCCATGCCGTAACATTACTGTCCGAAGCTGCTACTTTGGGGCAAGCGGTACACCGGGGACACAAGCATGGCCTGCGGGTGTAGGCAATCATTACGCCGTTTATGACCTTTATAACTCGAATATCAAAGTAGTTGACAATACCTTCGAAGGTATGACTTTTGCCGGGGTACGCAGCTTCAAGTTCGCTGAACTATTCATCTCGAACAACTTATTCCTCAATTGCAACAGGGGCGTTATGATGTCTAATCCGGCGGGAAATACCAATTCGTCCAAAGATGCTGCTGGTAACCAAACCGGTCTACCGCAATCCAGTAAAAATATTGTAATTTCCGGTAATATATTTAAGGGGACGCAGCTCGAAACGATTTATTGCGTAGGATGGCCCAAAACGGCTTTGGTATATGCCAAAGTGGAGTCGGTTATCATCACCAACAATGTGTTCGCGCAGGGATCATCCAGCAAAAACTGCATCAACCTGCGATGGGTGCATAAGGTGAGTATTACCGGGAACTTGTTCCACAACCAATATCGTGGAATCTGGTTATCATACGTAACCAAAGCAAGTATTAGTCATAACGTCTTTCAGGACATCAATATGGAGGCTATATTCTCCGAAGAACCAGACGCAGATTACAAAAACCGCGGACTCACGGCCGACATTCAGGTACTTCATAATCAGATCGATCGCTGCGGCAGGACCGGTATTTATATTCAAAGCATGGAGAAATTTCAGATTATTGGAAATATCATTAATTCCCCGGCAACTGAAACTAACAATACGCGAAGTGGCATCCTTGTTGCGAATTCAGCTAAAAAAGGGAAGGTCGCAGGTAACCATATTACTAAAGCTTTGACCGGCAATCAAAACCAATATGGCATAAGCGTTACCGCTACTTGCAGCGATGTGCAGGTCGCTGACAACATGGCCGAAGGCATGACGGCCGCCGTGTCTATTCAAGGTTCCACGAACTTTGACGGAATTTACTTACATAGTCCGAACGGAATGCGGTATAAGATGACCATTGGTAACGATGGCGTTATGATGCATAGCCCCGCATAAGCAAGTATTTAAATACAAGCCCCGGATCACCAGTCTAACCCATATGGCTTCACTTCCTTACCGTTCAAACGAAAAAGATCACCCGAAGGTGATCTTTTTCTGTAAAGCGGGCGGCGGGAATACTCCAAATACTTATTTAAAATGCTTCCTACGGAAGCGGCTATTGGTATATTGGGACGCGCGTCCTACTTGAGTATATTCTATGATGTCTTCACGGACGGTCGAACCCATACGGCTTCTCTTCCTTTCCCGTTCAAACGAAAAAGACCACCCGATGGTGATCTTTTTCTGTGAAGCGGGCGGCGGGAATCGAACCCGCGCGATCAGCTTGGAAGGCTGAAGTTCTACCATTAAACTACGCCCGCGTATTATAAAGGGATTGATGGTCGGGACGACACGATTTGAACATGCGACCCCCTGCTCCCAAAGCAGGTGCTCTACCAAGCTGAGCTACGTCCCGATGCGGTTTATGAAAATGGCGCGCCCTGAGAGATTCGAACTCCCGACCTTTTGATTCGTAGTCAAATACTCTATCCAGCTGAGCTAAGGGCGCAAATTAATTGGAGCGGAAGACGGGGATCGAACCCGCGACCCTCGCCTTGGCAAGGCGATGCTCTACCGCTGAGCCACTTCCGCATCGTATAATTGCTTGTCATTCTCGCTAACGTTTCTCCGAGGCGACAAGGAATAATATATCAGGAATTGAAGACAAATGCAAATGTTTTTTCTTTCCTTTTTTCATTTGATGAAAATACCGCCAAATGGCAATACTTCTTTGGCAATACGACGCAATAGGCTGTCATTTTTCATATGCTCATCCAATTTGCGATCCGGCTTACAGGGCTGCATGAGAACATGGCCTTGCCCCGTCATTTCCCAATGATAATTCATATGCTGACTGGCCAGTGTATTGCCGTACACACACAGACGCAGCTGAGCATTCTGCGGATACGCAACAAGACAGCTTGTATCAACATATAAGGGCTGCTTAACATCCAATGCCATTTGGTAAATCGGTCCTGTAGTCAGAAGTCCTAGTTTGCCTGGACCTTTAAACTGCATTTTCACAAGATCCTGCGTAATCAGTGTATTCTTAATATTTTGCAGATGAGAAGTGTAGCTGACTCCCTCTGTGTAAAACAAAACATGCCGGAATTCATATAGAAGTTCATCATCCACTCCTATCGGTATAACAGCCATGCTGTATCCTTCAGGCAGCCCTAGCATTACATTGGCAGGACCATGCAGCCGTGACTGAACAAAACGCTTCTTCCTATACATACTCGGCAGTTTCATTAACGAATCTTCTCTCTGCTCAGACTTCCCTTGGAAAGCGACAATTTGGTTCGGATGCAGCACATGAACAGACTCACCCTGTTCGATGCACATTGTAGCTATCTTTGCATGTGAGCTCACTTCCTCGAAAGATACCTCCATACACACCGACCTCCTCGTAAGACTACATTTATCTCATTCCGCGCTTTTGCCTCCTCCAGACCATGAATCGAAACACGCGGCCTAGCACAAAATAAAAAAGAACCAGCAAAACAGCCGTCACAGCCATATAGGTTAATTTCCGATTTCGCTTTTCTTTATCTAGGGCTACTTGTTCCATGGCCTTCAAGCGTTCTTGCAATTGTTCATTTTCCCTTTTAAGCGTTTCGTTTTGCCCAAGAAGCCGTTCCTCCGTTTCTTGCGAATGTCGTATGGCTTCGGAAAGCTTATCCTTCTGGTCCTCTAATTGCTGCTTTGTTGCCTCATAGTCCTTCTGAATTTGTTCCACATTCTCTGGTAGTTGATATATGTCTTTCACCCGATCCAACCATGAAGCTTGGACAGCAGAAGCTGGATACATAAATCCAAACAAGATGACAAGTATGCTCAAGATTTTAATAGCCCGCGCTAAATAACGTGTCTGCATCTGCCGCCCCTCCCCCTGTGGATATCGACATTTTCTTCTATTTTACCGCAAAAGTCACCCCTTCACCACTTCTACAGCTGCTATGGGATACCGCAAGATCGTCATCATTCTCAAAGACTCCACCTTTCTCGGGTCTGATAAATAAAACTCATGATGGAGACCGCGGATCTTCCGTCTATGTTCAGTCAGCAGACATAAAAAAACTTACCCTTCGCCAAATTTCGCGAAACAGGTAAGTCTCATGCTCATAAAAAATCGTATGTAATTATACCGCTGCTGGTGGCGTGAATGAACGCTGAGCAAATTCAGCATCTAACATGTAGAAAGCGTTACTGTCTTTATCAATGCGTTTCAATTTATTAATAATGCTGTCGAACATTGCTTCTTCCTCTACCTGCTCATCAATGAACCATTTCAAGAATTGCATAGTCGCATGTTCTCTATCGTTCAATGCCAAATCGGATAGATGATAGATACGTCTTGTTACTTCTTGCTCATGTTGATAAGCATGTTCAAAAGCATCTAGGATCGATTTGTACTCATTCACAGGCGTATCCATACCAGCAAAGCTAACCTTTTTTCCACGATCATTTATGAATTTGAAAATTTTCATTGCATGGAATTTCTCTTCTTCAGCTTGTACAATAAAAAAGTTGGAAAAGCCGTCTAAGCTTTCCGCAGCACAATAACCAGCAATAGCCAAGTAGACGTGCGCGGAATAAAACTCATAGTTCATCTGCTCATTGAGCGCTTCTGTAAGTGTATCGTTTAACATAGATGCACACACCTTTCTGTATGGTTATCTCTTGCGTATTCCCCATACATACAAGATTACCAGAACTCCGCATACAAATACAAACGGAAGTAACAATTTAAGAAGGGTTAAGTTCAAGCCATCACGCTTTCTGCCCTAGATTCAGCTATAATTTGTTTGATCTGAGCATAAAGTAAGTCAGGCGATGCTGCACACAACAGCTCCTTTTTACCGATCATGGCAATACACTCTTTCTTACAATGCTTACAATTACCTAAGCAGTCCTTCTTCTTCTGCTTAAGGCCCGGATATTCGTTTTTCAAGGACTTATATATTTGTTTGGATCCGAACTTTTCATTTCTACAGCAGTATTTAATCGTTTTCATGTTCGATCTCCCCCCGCCATCGCTTTTACCACTATAATTGATATTAGTGATAATAATAATCAATGTCAACTGAAATTTAAAGTTGCTTGTCCATAGAACGCAAAAAACTCAATAGCCGCTAGGCCATTGAGTTTTTTAAATCTTTAGTATGACGAGTGACACAGTCTATCATTGAACAGATTTCTAACTGTGCAGGTGCAGAGAAGACAAAAGGGGTGCGACCCGCACTCCGGGCCATAAAGGTAACTGTCTTAGGGCGATTCGGCAGTAAATCAAAATAGTTATCATCAAATATACCCTCTATCGACGTAGATAATCGCACCTGTTTGGCCAACGTATCTGTTTCCAATACAAACCGGGTTCCCCCGCTTCCTTCCACCTCGGTTATTTGAATGGTTGGGTCAGCTAGTTTCATTTCCTTGAATGGCACCAAATAATGTTCGCAGCTTCCGATGACTGTTCCATCCGTCTCCAACTGTACAACGAGCAGAACGGATGTCTCATCGTTTCCTGCCAGCAACTCTTCTTTATTGACCGAGAGGGCTTTAACACCTAATAAAGCATCAACCTCAACCGGCCCCACGCAGCACCATATAACATCTCCAGAGAAATTCAATAACTCTATCCTAAGCGTCCCGTGAATCGGAAATCGTAAATCGGAAATAATGTAAACATCGAGGCGGCTTTCATCTGTATCATCCACAGAGAGAAGTACATCGCTGAAGCTGCGCCGTGCATAATATTGCAAGGCTTTCCATCTGCCATAGTAATCCATCCCAGCCCATGAGGCCACAGGCCAGCAGTCATTCATCTGCCAATATAGAGAACCCATACAGTATGGCTTACGGCGTCGATGCGCTTCAATGGCAGTTTTCATCGCCTCCGCCTGCAATACCTGACTCATATATAGAAAGGATGGGAAATCTTTCGGCTCCCTCATATAGATGTCCATGTATTCCTTAATTAATTGATTGCCACGTTTGTGCTTCTGATGTGCCAGCATGACTTCAGATTCTAACGCCATATCTGTTTCCTCGGCATAGGTCTTAACCGACTCGTATTCCGGGAATGATTGAAAACCATATTCGCTCATAAAGCGTCCAACGTGCTCATTATACTTCTCAAAGGGCTCTACAGAATGCCATACGCCCCAGTAGTGAATATCCCCAGAGGAAGAATTCTGGTGAGCATGTTGATCCTCATTCCCCTTAAGCCCACACATAGGTGAAGAAGGCCAGTAAGAAATATCCGGAGCCCATCGGTTAACTGCTTCAGGTAAAATCATATGAAAAATTTGCTCATAATCATGCCAAATACGTTCCCGCTGCTCGGAGCTGTAAAGCTTTTTCCATCCCCATCCAGCCTGCTCATCGTAATGTGACCACGCCGTATCCATTTCGTTGTTTCCACACCATAACGCAATACAAGCATAGTTTCGGAGTCGTTTAATGTTCTCCTCAGCTTCTAACTTAACATTTAGTAAAAAAGCTTCGTCACCAGGGTACATACTGCAGGCAAACATAAAGTCCTGCCACACGAGAAGCCCATACTCATCACAAAGCTCATAAAACATATCCTGCTCATAGATCCCGCCGCCCCAAACCCGAAGCATGTTCATATTGGAGGCTGCCGCTGTGGCAATTTCATGTCTATAGGTTTCGTAAGTAACTTCTGTTAAAAAGCTGTCATTCGGTATATGATTGGCACCTTTGGCAAACACGGCAACGCCATTTAATTCGATATAAAATGAGGTTCCTTCGTCATCTTGATTCGTCACCAGTTTAATGGTTCGAAGTCCGGTTCTAATACTTTTCTGTGCTGCAGAACCTCTCGTTCCTATTAATTCCACTTTAAAGCTGTATAAATCTGGCTCTCCTAACCCTCTGCACCACCACAAGCGGGGTTGATCAATAGACATATTCAATTCGATATGATTAATTCCACTTACCAGATTTACTTTTCTGGTCCAACTGAGACCTTCCGTAAGAACATGTAGTGATCCTTCCCATGCTTCTGAAACCTCTATCTCAAGAACAGCGGTAAGTTTAGCGAGTACAGGAGTAACTTCATCTTGCCTGATATATACATCGGTAATCCGGCATTCCGTCCAGCCTTCAAGTCTCACCTCACGCCATATTCCGCTTGTTACAAAGCGCGGACCCCAGTCCCATCCGTAATGGTAGGGCGCCTTACGAGCAAAGACGCTAATCTTCTTATCAACGAGACCGCCTACATCTGACTGATCGTTCGATGCCGGCAGTCCATAGCCCAGCCTCTCTAACTTCGGTAAATCTTCATGAATCGGCGATCTGAAATGAACCGACAGCTTGTTATCACATTCGGTGAGCCATTGCTTAACATCAACTCGCCAGCTGCGGAACATATTATCCGCCGAGAGGATGTGCCGACCATTCACATATACGTCTGCATACGTATCTAATCCGTCAAACACAAGTTCCAAATGTGAGCTTGCCTTCAGCTCCTCTGGAACATCAAAAAAGCATTGATACTCCCAATCTTTTTTGTCGATCCACTGCAGCTCGCTCTCATTCTTTCCATAAAACGGATTCGGAATAATGCCGTTATGATATAGATCCATATGGACACAACCAGGAACTTTAGCAGGCATCCATTTATTTCCATGACTAGCTTTAAACGTCCACTCTTTCCATACATTTGCTGTTTCGCTCATCCTATCCTCCATCATAAGCGGTGCTATCGAAAACCCGCTATTATCATCTATAGTCGAACATCGCTAGTATTCGTACCCTTACTTTCTTTCAGTCTCGCTTCTTCTATCTCATGTTCCCAATTCAGATGCCGGTATTCGGCCGCTTCATTAGAGGTGTCAAACCAATCCCTAAAGTCCTGCCAAAGAGTCGGTGTCCACATCCCGTCGATTTGAGCTGTTGTATATATGCCCTCATTCAGCCTTATAAATCCGAAGACGTCGCGCACTTGCGATTTTTCTGCAAGCTCGACCGTCGTTTCCGCCAAATGCGGAGGAATAAAGATAACTCCGGATGGGGTTCCGAGTACAACATCACCCGGTAGGCATACAGCTCTTCCAATCCGGCATGGCACATTCATGCCGACCATTGTCACATCCTCGATAGCGGTTGGATCGCTTCCTCGATAATAAACATTGATTCCCTCAATTTTGACAACCTGCTGATTATCACGAATGCCTCCCCATATGACAGCACCGCCTCGTTTCGTACGAGCGGAAATGGCTGTTGATAGATTGCCGCCAACGAATGTACCTTTATAGACCTTATCGAACATGTCGACTACGGCTACATCATCCTCTTCCAGACAATCGATAATCCATTGATTGAAGAAGCCTTTTCTATTCTCTTGTTCATGTCCATAATTTAGAAGTGTATGATGCAAATCAGGGCGGTGTGGTAGCAATACCGAAGTCACTGCACGACCTACCATGACTTGTTCGGGATGAATAATCTTGAAATCCCCTTCAAATTGAAACTTGTAACCGCTGTTCCACAGGGGGCCCCATGCTTCCTCCAACGTAATCCGGCGCATACGCCGCAATACATCGTCGGATACTTTTGGACGTCCATTTGGGAATCGCTCCCCTTCCCATAACGGCGTAAGTTGGATGATGTCTTCAGCATTATCGAATTTCATGAGTTATTCCTCCTGCGTTTTCGATTTTGTCAGCTCCATAAGCGGTCGTTCGACCAACGATGATTCCATTCATCCGTCGATACCCATAATCCCTGATCTTCTGGATGCAAATGCTGAGCAATCACTTCGTCATTAAGTTCCTCAATACCAAGACCGGGAGCATCGGGCACGGTGATGAATCCATTCTGAACAAGCGGTTTCGTCACATAGCTAGAAATGATGAGATCATCCCACCACGACACATCATCGGAGTGGAATTCCAAGGCAAGGAAATTCTCCGTTGCAGCAGCCACATGTGCAGCCGCTAGACAGGCAATTGGGCTTTCAGCCATATGAATCGCCATTGCTACGCCATATTCTTGCGCCATATCGCCAATTTTCTTCGTCTCTAGTATTCCGCCAGCCGTTAGCACATCCGGATGAATGACGGATACTCCGCCAGCTTCAAGGAGCGGTCTGAAATTTTCTTTTAAATAAATGTCTTCACCCGTACAAATCGGGGTTGTAACACTACTCGCTAGCTTGGCGTACTGCTGCGTATACGTCCATGGAATCATATCCTCCATCCAAGCCAGGTTGAACTTATCGATCCGACGCCCAAGTTTAATACAATCTTCAACACCGATATGTCCAAAATGATCAATAGCAAGGGGAACTTCATACCCGATAACGGATCGAACATCCGCTACATATTGTTCCAGCATATCAAGCCCCTTTTCTGTCACATGGATGCCTGTAAAAGGATGCGCGATATTGTACATATCATACACTCGGTTGCGCAGCGCTCTTTCTTCGGATTGTGGCAGGCTTCCGGGCTGGCGTTTCCACCAGGAACGCGATAGACTCTGCATGTCTTCTAAGAATCCAAGAGGCGCGCTTAACGTACCTGGCTCATGAATAATCTGATTGATGCCAAGATCCATTTTCAAAAATGTATATCCTTTATTTATTCTTTCTTTCAACGCTAATCCCATCGCATGACCGGTGTCTCTACCGTTTACGTCCGTATCACAGTACATTCGAATTTTATCGCGAAATTTGCCACCCAGCATTTGATAAATAGGAATCTGATAGGCCTTTCCTGCTAAATCCCATAGTGCAATTTCTAGACCGCTGACGCCCCCACCTTGACGAGCATGACCTCCGAACTGCTTAATACGACGGAACAATTTATCAATATGACAAGGATTCTCCCCTAGCAATCGACTCTTCAACATCTGAGCGTACACTTTATCCGCACCATCACGAACTTCTCCATAACCAACCAAACCTTGGTTGGTATACACCTTAATTAGGCTGCAATGCATCGGTGCGCTGACAATATCGGCAAAGCGGATATCAACGATCCTCAGCTCAGATGGATTTGAATGCCCGTTAACGTGGGCTAAAGTGCTTTCATAGGTATCTGGTTTCAGAATGATCCTCAATCCCTTCTTTACTGTAAATAAATTGCTTCTCCGTTATCATTAATTGTTTGAAGCTGCAGCCTCCATCAATCCCTTGATGTACCCAACCCCAAACAATCGGCCTAATAGCTCGTAACCCGGATTCTTATTATCCTCTCCTGCCATTGTAGGTACATGATCGGGCCTTGCAGGACCTTGATAGCCATATTTATAGTAAAGCTTCATGGCTTCGAGCATATCCGTCTTGCCGTCATCATGAAATGTTTCCTCGAAACGTTCCGCATTGCCCTTTACATCGCGAAAATGCACAAAAAATATTTTGTTCTGTTCCGCAAAACGAGTGATAACAGACGGAATATGCTCACCAGCTGTAGCCAATGTCCCTTGACATAAAGTAATCCCGCTATACTCGCTTGGAACTAAATCGATAGCCCTCTGCAGGGCATTGGCGCTCGTCAATATACGTGAAACTCCTCGAATTGGTGAAATTGGCGGATCATCCGGGTGTAGAGCAAGCTTCACCTTGGCTTTCTCAGCAGTTGGTACAATTTTCTCCAGATAGTACCGGAGATTGTCCCAGAGCCGATCTTCCTCTACGATACCTGCCTCCGTCAAAGGTGCATCTTTCATCAAAGAATGATCATAACCGGATACAAGGGCTTCTCCACGTGTACGAATGCTCGTTGATGTGCGGAACCAGCCAAACTGTGCCATAAAATTGTAGCAAAGGACAGGTATGCCAAGAGCACCCATGTTCGTAATCAACGTTTGCATGACGGCAATCTCTTCATCCCGCCCAGGTAGCCCTAATTTAATTAAATTCGTCGAAGGAGCTGATTCAATAACGGCTAATTCGATACCGTTGTTCTCGAATCTTTGCTTCATTAGAAGCAGATTATGATAATCCCACGGCTTCATACCGTTAAGTTCTCGGGGCAATGGACCCACTGCATAATTCACGCCCATTTGTTTGGCAAGCGACCAAAGCTGATCAGGTTCTGATGAAAAAAATTCAGCTAACTGCATGCTAACATGACCTCCTTGAATGTTGAGCCACTTCAATTCTCAAAGGAGAACGGAAGTGGCTCAAGAGAAATGTATAGGATGAATAGAGGGCTGACTTTATTTATTCAACTTGGCTTCCGCATCTTTGCCTTTATCAGTAATTGTTTTGAACGCTTGCTCAAGCGTCTGTTTGCCGAACATCACGGCTTCCATTTCCGATTTGTACGTTTTCACGAAATCTTCAGTGCCTGGAGGAGCAGGGTAGAAAGGCAGTGCCTTGTCTTTTGCTGCGTTCAATAAATCTTTACCGAAGAGATCACCTTTGGATAGTGTAGATTCAAGACTTTTGAAAATAGTTTCATTAATCGGAATACCTCTCGTTGTGCCCAGAACTTTGCCAGCCTCTTGATTGGAAATAAACCACTTGATGAACTGTTTGGCTTGCTCTTTATTAGCTGAGTTCGCACCTATGCTGAGGAAGATTGTCGACTGCGCCCAGCCTCCCCCTTTCGGACCTATCGGATTGCTGTTTACTACCAATTTGCCTGGAACTAGTGCCTGGATAGCCGTTGCAGACCCCACGGATGCTCCTTTGAGCATCACTTTGCCGGCTGCCAAAGAGTCGAGCTTTGGATCGTTCTCTTTAAAAGACATCTGCAAATCGGCCGAAGGTACGATGCCGTCTTTGCGGAATCCAGCATATGTGTTTTGGAATTGGAACCAAGTGTCCTTATCTAGGTTGAACTTCGTGCCGTCTTGGAAAATAGGTCCTTTTCCTTGGGCCGTTTGATAATACTGGTACCAATCCCAAACATTTGATAAATCGTCGATCGGATATTTGTCTTTAGGCAATTTCGTGCGTGCTTCTTTCGCAAAGGCAAAGAAATCATCATAGGACCAATTATTGAATGGCAGCTTGATTCCTGCCGCTTCAAGATCAGGTTTGTTGTACACCATCCCCTGACCGTTCAAACTGAGGGGAACACCGTACAGCTTGCCGTTGATTTTAACATTCTCCAAAATTTTTGGATCGACGATGTCTTTCAAATCGAGATCCGACAAGTCAGCAAGCTGCCCCCGCTTGACGTAACTTTGAATATACGCCGCATCCATCTGCAGCACATCTGGGATCGTATTGGAAGCCGCTAAAGTTGGAAGCTTCTCCCAAAACCCATCCCATGCTGTATACTCTGGGGCAAAGGTCACTTTAGGCACTTGACTCGTGTATAAATCCAGCGCTTTCAAAGTGGCATCATGACGTGCCTGTGTTCCCCACCACATGATCTTCAGCTTAACCGCCTTGTCAGAAGCAGGCGCAGACGTCGCTGTTTTCGCCGTCGTTTGCGGCTGCGTCGATGATTGCGCCGGCTGGCTACCGCTGCTGCATCCAGTAATACCAATCGTTGCAGCAATCATGGCTAAAGATAACCCTTTGAGCATTGGTTGTCGTTGTTTCATGAATAAACACTCCCTTTATATGTGAAATGATGTGTTGCCTACATGAGGTGCAGCTTTTGGCATCAACCTTTGATTCCTGTTGTAGCGATGCCCTCCACGAAATGCTTTTGGGCCAAGAAAAACACAATGGCAGAAGGAGCGACTGAGAGAAGCGACATAGCCAACAATTGGCCCCACTGGATTTCAAATTGGTCAATAAACATTCTTAGTGCCAAACCGACTGTAAATTTCTCAATGGAGCTTAAATACAACAATTGGGAGAAGAAATCGTCCCAGCTCCAAAGAAATGTGAAAATACCTACGGTTACAAGCGCTGGTTTTATTAAAGGTGCAATGACGAAGAGAAATATTTTGTAAACAGAAGCACCGTCCATTTGTGCGGCCTCGTCCAGATCTCTGGGAATTCCCCTAATAAATTGGACGACTAGGAAGATGAAGAATGCACCTCCTCCAAAGAAATGAGGTAATATCAATGGAATATAACTGTTCACAAGGCCCAACTTGTTATACATAATGTACTGAGGCACAACAGTCACCTGAGAAGGCAGCATCATTGTAAGCAACAACACGGAGAACCAGAAACTCCGTAGTTTAAACTGCAATCTCCCAAATCCATACCCCACTAGTGCCGCCGTGACTACGCCGCCCAATACGTTCCAGAATTCCATTAAAAGCGTATTGGCAAAAAAGGTTGTGAACGTGTACTCGGAAGAATACGTCCAGCCTTTGGTGTAATTTTCCCACATCAACACCTGCGGCCAAATCGTTGGTGAACCTAGTTCCGCCAAACTTTTCAATGAGGCACCCATCCACCAAAAAACCGGGTAGAGCATGATCAGAGAAAACGGCAACAGAATGAAATGTGCCTTTAATGAAGAATATCGCCGTATGATCATTTAGATCCTCTCCCATCGGATTCGTAATAGACCCAGTATTTGGATACGGCAAAATTAATTGCCGTTAATATTGCTATAATAAGTAACAATATCCATGCTAGTGCGGAGGCGTAACCCATTTGAAATTGTTTGAAAGCCTTTTCATACAAGAACATGACATACATATAAGTTGAGTTTGCAGGGCCTCCTGCCGTAATGACGAATGCAGAAGTAAACATTTGGAAGGATCCAATAATACCTAGCACTAAATTAAAAAACATGACAGGTGAGAGCATTGGTAACGTAATGGTAAAAAACTTACGGACGATTCCAGCACCATCTACGGAAGCGGATTCATATAAATCTTTCGGAATTTGTTTCAAGCCCGCTAGGAAGATAACCATGGTGGACCCAAACTGCCAAGCATTCAGTAAGATAAGAGTGCCAAGAGCTGTATCAGGGTTCGATATCCATCCAACTCCAGTAATATGAAACCATCCCAGAATGTGATTGATATATCCATCCAATCCGAACATGTTTCGCCAAAGCGCAGATACCGCAATACTTCCCCCAATTAACGATGGAAAATAAATAGCTGTCCGATACACATTCATCCCACGGAGACTCCGATTCAGCAGCATCGCTACCATTAGGGAAAAAAACAACTTGACTGGCACGGAGATGAGAACAAACGAGAAAGTTACAGAAAGCGATTTCAAGAATAATCGATCTTTTGTAAAAATCTCCGAATAGTTTTTCGAGCCAATCCATGATGGCTTATCCAGTAATGAATAATCTGTAAAAGATAAATAAAATGACTGAATAATAGGCCATAGCGTCAACAATAGAAAGCCAATTAACCAAGGGGAAATGAATAGATACCCGGCAGTATTATACTCATCTTTATTGCGAAACCTACGCTTTCTTATAATCATAGTTGTTACCTTCTCTCAGCTTAAAATAAATGGGGTCAATGTTACTTAATGTATTTCGATTGTAATCCTAATATTTTATTGTGTCAACCTAATTTATAAAGAATGTTATGTTAATTAAACTAGTTTTATGTTTATTTTAACCGCTTACTTTCATAACATAAAACACATTATTTACTTATAATCCGTTTATTTCTTGGATATATCGACAAACAACATAAAAAAGTTCCCGAATCAAGTTTACTTGTAAACTTGATTCGGGAACTTTGTAAATCGAGCTACTTCAATTATTCTAAATCGTTAACTTTCTGTGAAAGCACTGATACTTTCCCTAATAATTAAGTCGCTTTGCAGCAATACTTTTTCATAGGGCATATGCCTATTCTTCAATCTCCATAACAACAAGTCTACTGCTTTGATACCGAGTGCATCTTTCTCAGCATTGATCGTTGTAAGCGTTGGAAAGTCTTTAACAATATCGACATTGTTATCAAAACCGGTTAAAGAACAATCCTCAGGCACACGAAGATTCATTGCCTTTAAGGCATTATGCACTAGCACGGCAATTTGATCATTCGCGCTCACGAATGCTGTAGGAAACTCACTAGCCGGGATGGACTGCAAACCTGTCAGCAGCAAATTCGTATTTTCTTCTCTCAGAGAAGGTATCACATTTAACAACGCATGACTTCTATGCAAATAAGGCAGTTCATTCTCCTCCATGATAGACCTGAACCCTATCCAACGGTCAAAAAAACTTCGCGAATAACGCAAATTGCCGATGAATTGGATACGGGTGTGACCCTTGCCAATCAAAAAATTAGTAAGTTTGCGCATAATATCCACATTATTCATGAAAATAGTGTCCGATTCAATCATCTCATCTTCATGATCGACCATTACAAAGGGGATTGCCTTACTTCTTAGCTCCATCAGCATCGGCGTTGATACAAGCCCAACACCAATGACCCCCAACAGACCCTCTGGTTTCATAACCAGATTAAAGTTTCTAGGATTATCATCTGAGACAATAATCGAGCCTATTCCTTCAGATTCAAGTGTTTTGGAGATGCCGTCTAGTACTTTCCCCCAATAGCCGGACTCTTTATTCTGGCTGCGAATGTTCGGAATCAGAATACAAACGATTTTATCACTTTGCTCCGAAGTGGACTGACTCTGAATTTTTTTAATCGTTTTCTGGTTCAGATATCCTAATTGGGAAGCGATTTCAAAAATTTTTTCTCTCGTTACTGCACTAATGCCAGATTTCCCGGACAATGCTTTCGATACTGCATATTTAGATACACCAACTCGATCCGCGATCTCCTGCATGGTAATTTTATTCGTTTTTGTCAAAGCTATCACTCCAAATCAGTATCCGACACTCGTGTTGATTTTGTAAACCAAACAATACTCTCATAATAATAACAAATTAGCATATATAAGTATACAAGAAGTGTTATCTCTAGTAGATGGAGAAAATAAAAAGAAGAGAAGGCGCTTATTAGCAACCTACTCTTCTTTACCGATAATGCGGTCAAGAGGACTCGAACCTCCACGGGGGGTTAGCCCACACGGACCTGAACCGTGCGCGTCTGCCAATTCCGCCATGACCGCGAAACAGAGAACTTTAGACTAGGTCTAAAGCTCCCCATAAATACTGAGTCATGTAGGATTCGAACCTACGACACCCTGATTAAAAGTCAGGTGCTCTACCAACTGAGCTAATGACTCATGGACATAAATAAAAAAAATGGCGGAGCTGACGGGATTCGAACCCGCGGTCTCCTGCGTGACAGGCAGGCATGTTGGGCCACTACACCACAGCTCCACACTATGTAAGACATCTAATATAGGGATCTTTTTGATAATATCAAAAGTCTCTCCTTATATAAGAGGTTGGTTGCGGGGGCAGGATTTGAACCTGCGGCCTTCGGGTTATGAGCCCGACGAGCTACCGGGCTGCTCCACCCCGCGACATTACTAGCATGATATTTTATTATCCCCGAAAAATGTTTAGCTAATGCGTTACACTTTTTAAGGTAAAATGGTGGAGGCTGACGGGATCGAACCGCCGACCCTCTGCTTGTAAGGCAGATGCTCTCCCAGCTGAGCTAAGCCTCCATGGGATATAACTAGAATATAGATGGTGACCCGTAGGGGACTCGAACCCCTGTTACCTCCGTGAAAGGGAGGTGTCTTAACCACTTGACCAACGGGCCTCGTAAACAGGCTTTTCTTATGTAAAAGTTTATTGGTGGCGGAGAGAGAGGGATTCGAACCCTCGAGACGCTTGTGACGCCTACACGATTTCCAATCGTGCTCCTTCGGCCAGCTCGGACACCTCTCCATGAAAAGCCTGGTATGTTATAAAAAATGGCTCCCCGAACAGGACTCGAACCTGTGACAACTCGATTAACAGTCGAGTGCTCTACCAACTGAGCTATCAGGGAAAACTGCTTGGCAACGTTCTACTCTCCCAGAACCCTGCGGTTCAAGTACCATCGACGCTGGAGGGCTTAACGGTCGTGTTCGAGATGGGAACGCGTGGGTCCCCTCCGCCATCATCACCAAACAGTCAAAGCGTGGTTTGCGCCTTGAAAACTAGATACGAAACTTGCGTAAAGTTAGAATTTTAGGTTTATTGGTTAAGCCCTCGACCGATTAGTATTCGTCAGCTGCATACATTGCTGCACTTCCACCTCGAACCTATCAACCTCGTCGTCTACAAGGGGTCTTACATACTGGGAAATCTCATCTTGAGGGGGGCTTCGCGCTTAGATGCTTTCAGCGCTTATCCCCTCCGTACATAGCTACCCAGCGATGCCTCTGGCGAGACAACTGGTACACCAGCGGTACGTCCATCCCGGTCCTCTCGTACTAAGGACAGCTCCTCTCAAATTTCCTACGCCCGCGACAGATAGGGACCGAACTGTCTCACGACGTTCTGAACCCAGCTCGCGTACCGCTTTAATGGGCGAACAGCCCAACCCTTGGGACCTACTTCAGCCCCAGGATGCGATGAGCCGACATCGAGGTGCCAAACCTCCCCGTCGATGTGGACTCTTGGGGGAGATAAGCCTGTTATCCCCAGGGTAGCTTTTATCCGTTGAGCGATGGCCCTTCCATTCGGTACCACCGGATCACTAAGTCCGACTTTCGTCCCTGCTCGACTTGTAGGTCTCGCAGTCAAGCTCCCTTATGCCTTTGCACTCTGCGAATGATTTCCAACCATTCTGAGGGAACCTTTAAACGCCTCCGTTACATTTTAGGAGGCGACCGCCCCAGTCAAACTGCCCACCTGACACTGTCCCCATACCGGATCACGGTACCAGGTTAGAACTCCGATACGATCAGGGTGGTATCCCAACGATGCCTCCACCCAAGCTGGCGCTCAGGCTTCAAAGGCTCCCACCTATCCTGTACAGATCGTACCAAAGTCCAATATCAAGCTGCAGTAAAGCTCCATGGGGTCTTTCCGTCTTGTCGCGGGTAACCTGCATCTTCACAGGTATTAAAATTTCACCGGATCTCTCGTTGAGACAGCGCCCAAGTCGTTACGCCATTCGTGCGGGTCAGAATTTACCTGACAAGGAATTTCGCTACCTTAGGACCGTTATAGTTACGGCCGCCGTTTACTGGGGCTTCAATTCATAGCTTCGGGATTGCTCCCTAACCACTCCTCTTAACCTTCCAGCACCGGGCAGGCGTCAGCCCGTATACTTCGCCTTGCGGCTTCGCACAGACCTGTGTTTTTGCTAAACAGTCGCTTGGGCCTTTTCACTGCGGCCCCCTCGGGCTATTCACCCTACCGAGGCACCCCTTCTCCCGAAGTTACGGGGTCATTTTGCCGAGTTCCTTAACGAGAGTTCTTCCGCGCGCCTTAGAATTCTCTTCTCACCCACCTGTGTCGGTTTGCGGTACGGGCACCTTCGCCTGGCTAGAAGCTTTTCTTGGCAGTGTGAACTCATGACCTTCGGTACTTAAATTTCCCTCCCCATCACAGCCCAGCCTTAACGATGTGCGGATTTGCCTACACATCAGCCTCACTGCTTGGACGAGCATCCATCAGCTCGCGTCACTATCCTTCTGCGTCACTCCATCACTCATAACGGCTACGGTGGTACAGGAATTTCCACCTGTTGTCCATCGACTACGCCTTTCGGCCTCGCCTTAGGTCCCGACTTACCCTGAGCGGACGAGCCTTCCTCAGGAACCCTTAGGTTTTCGGCGGATCAGATTCTCACTGATCTTTTCGTTACTTATACCGGCATTCTCACTTGTATGCGCTCCACCTGTCCTTACGGTCAGAATTCTACGTACATACAACGCTCCCCTACCCATGCACATTGTGCAAGCCATAGCTTCGGTGGCGTGTTTAGCCCCGTTACATTTTCGGCGCAGAGTCACTCGACCAGTGAGCTATTACGCACTCTTTCAATGGTGGCTGCTTCTAAGCCAACATCCTGGTTGTCTGTGCAACTCCACATCCTTTCCCACTTAACACACACTTGGGGACCTTAGCTGATGGTCTGGGCTGTTTCCCTTTTGACAATGGATCTTAGCACTCACTGTCTGACTCCCGGATTTAAGTTTGTGGCATTCAGAGTTTGACTGGACTTGGTAACCCTTGGCGGGCCCCGCACCCAATCAGTGCTTTACCTCCACAACTCAACATCCGAGGCTAGCCCTAAAGCTATTTCGGGGAGAACCAGCTATCTCCGAGTTCGATTGGAATTTCTCCGCTACCCCCACCTCATCCCCGCATTTTTCAACATGCGTGGGTTCGGGCCTCCAGTGAGTGTTACCTCACCTTCACCCTGGACAGGGGTAGATCACACGGTTTCGGGTCTACGTCCACGTACTAAAGCGCCCTATTCAGACTCGCTTTCGCTGCGGCTCCGTCTTTTCAACTTAACCTCGCACGGGAACGTAACTCGCCGGTTCATTCTACAAAAGGCACGCCATCACCCATATAGAGGGCTCTGACTTCTTGTAAGCACACGGTTTCAGGTTCTTTTTCACTCCGCTTCCGCGGTGCTTTTCACCTTTCCCTCACGGTACTGCTTCACTATCGGTCACTAGGGAGTATTTAGCCTTGGCAGATGGTCCTGCCGGATTCCGACGGGGTTTCACGTGACCCGCCGTACTCAGGATACCTCTAGGGGTTTCGTTCGATTTTGGCTACAGGGCTTTTACCTTCTATGCCGGACCTTTCCAGATCACTTCGCCTACCGAACTAACCCCACAACGAGGTCCTACAACCCCAAGGAGCAAGCTCCTTGGTTTGGGCTATTCCGCTTTCGCTCGCCGCTACTGACGGAATCACTTTTGTTTTCTTTTCCTCCAGGTACTTAGATGTTTCAGTTCCCTGGGTATGCCTCCAATGCAGCTATGTATTCACTGCATGGTAACTGCGCATTACCACAGCTGGGTTCCCCCATTCGGACATCCCCGGATCAAAGCCTGCTTACGGCTCCCCGAGGCATTTCGTCGTTCGCCACGTCCTTCTTCGGCTCCTAGTGCCTAGGCATCCTCCGTGTGCTCTTTCTAGCTTAACCATTTATAGGGATCTTTTGCGCTAAGCAAAAGTCTCTCCTATTGGAAAGAGTTAAAGATTTTTGTGTAACCCGAAGGTTAACACAACCTAAGTTCTTACTTTACGTTTTGTTTCGTTATCTAGTTTTCAAGGAACAACTATAATACTTTTGAAAGATTGCTCTTTCAAAACTGAACACGAGTGAGTAAGCGGTTTGTGTGAACAATGAGAGACTTTGATCTACGATCAAAGATCCCTATATATCACTTGACTGGATCTATCAGATCCGAGTCTCCATAGAAAGGAGGTGATCCAGCCGCACCTTCCGATACGGCTACCTTGTTACGACTTCACCCCAATCATCTACCCCACCTTCGGCGGCTGGCTCCCTTGCGGGTTACCCCACCGACTTCGGGTGTTGTAAACTCTCGTGGTGTGACGGGCGGTGTGTACAAGACCCGGGAACGTATTCACCGCGGCATGCTGATCCGCGATTACTAGCAATTCCGACTTCATGCAGGCGAGTTGCAGCCTGCAATCCGAACTGAGATCGGCTTATAAGGATTGGCTCCACCTCGCGGCTTCGCTTCCCGTTGTACCGACCATTGTAGTACGTGTGTAGCCCAGGTCATAAGGGGCATGATGATTTGACGTCATCCCCACCTTCCTCCGGTTTGTCACCGGCAGTCATCTTAGAGTGCCCACCCAAAGTGCTGGCAACTAAGATCAAGGGTTGCGCTCGTTGCGGGACTTAACCCAACATCTCACGACACGAGCTGACGACAACCATGCACCACCTGTCTCCAATGCTCCGAAGAGGGCACCTATCTCTAGGTGTTACATCGGGATGTCAAGACCTGGTAAGGTTCTTCGCGTTGCTTCGAATTAAACCACATACTCCACTGCTTGTGCGGGTCCCCGTCAATTCCTTTGAGTTTCACTCTTGCGAGCGTACTCCCCAGGCGGCATACTTACTGTGTTAACTTCGGCACCGAGGAATCGAATCCCCAACACCTAGTATGCATCGTTTACGGCGTGGACTACCAGGGTATCTAATCCTGTTTGCTCCCCACGCTTTCGCGCCTCAGCGTCAGTTATAGGCCAGAAAGTCGCCTTCGCCACTGGTGTTCCTCCACATCTCTACGCATTTCACCGCTACACGTGGAATTCCACTTTCCTCTCCTACACTCAAGTCAACCAGTTTTGGATGCGAACCGGGGTTGAGCCCCGGGCTTAAACACCCAACTTAATTGACCGCCTGCGCGCGCTTTACGCCCAATAATTCCGGACAACGCTTGCCCCCTACGTATTACCGCGGCTGCTGGCACGTAGTTAGCCGGGGCTTTCTTCTCCTATACCGTCACACAAAAGGCAGTTACTCCTCTTGCTGTTCGTCTAGGGCAACAGAGCTTTACGATCCGAAAACCTTCATCACTCACGCGGCGTTGCTCCGTCAGACTTGCGTCCATTGCGGAAGATTCCCTACTGCTGCCTCCCGTAGGAGTCTGGGCCGTGTCTCAGTCCCAGTGTGGCCGTTCACCCTCTCAGGTCGGCTACGCATCGTCGCCTTGGTAGGCCGTTACCCTACCAACTAGCTAATGCGCCGCAGGCCCATCTATAAGCCACAGATTGCTCCGTGTTTCATGATTCTCTCATGCGAGAAAACCAGTTATCCGGTCTTAGCTATCGTTTCCGATAGTTATCCCGATCTTATAGGCAGGTTACCTACGTGTTACTCACCCGTCCGCCGCTAACTTATCCCGAAGGATAAATCCGCTCGACTTGCATGTATTAGGCACGCCGCCAGCGTTCGTCCTGAGCCAGGATCAAACTCTCCATAATAGTGGACGATTGCTCGTCCGTATATTTGAAAGCTGAAATGCTCATTGACTTGCTAGCGAGATTTTGCAATCTCTTTTTTGAACGATTTCTCGTTCGTGCTTACTCACTCGTTGTTCAGTTTTCAAAGATCAATTTCTTTCGTTCACTGCCGTGTTACCGAAGCAGCGAGAAGTAATATACCACAGCTCGTTCATCAATTGCAAGCACTTTTTTTCTTGTCAATTTCTGTCGCTCTCTGTCGGAAAGCTATAGTAACATAGTTTGCTGCTTGAATGCAAGTTCCATTTAATGTCTCATGGTGATTTGCCGCTTCAAAGCAACGAGGAATAATGTAACACGCAGAGAAACCAATTACAACCCCTTTGGAAATGTTCCACAATTGCAATTGTTTTGAATTGTTCCTACAGAAAATCTAAACAAAAAGGATGCAGTCCTTCCGCATCCTTTAAAGCTCATTCGTATTCCATTCTATTTATTGAAGGAAAATTCAAGGGGGAATCTACAAATCTAGTGAAAGGGCTGCATTATCTAGCAGATTATTAACAAATCAACGCGTAGATTGAAAGAATTCGATACGCTCTCCATCTAAACCATTAAAGAAGAAGTATCTGGAGCCATTCGGAAGGGTCGTAATCTCAGCATCCAGCTGCTCAACTCCCAGTCCTTTGATTCTTGTAAATTCCGCTTCAATATCATCCACAGTAAAGGCCAAATGGTGAACTTTGCCCTCTTGCGGTAAACCCGCGTTATAACCCTCTATTAATTCAACTTCCGTTTCATTTAATGCTTCAAAACCAAGAAAGCCGAGTTTGATCACACCATTCGTATGTAACAAGGTACCTTTGTGCTTAAGTCCAATCACATCTTCATAGAAACGAATTGATGCTTCCAAATTCGCTACCATTATACCGACATGCTCCATTTTCAAAACTGCCATTTGTACATAACCTCCCAACATCTCCTTCTATTGTAACGAAAAGAGCACGAGAGGACTAGACCATTTTTAAGAGATAAGGAGCGTCTCCATTTCCCCATCCAGCGAGAAGAGCGTTACTTCTTTATTTGTAATATTGACCAAACCAATATCATCAAATACTTTTCTCACTTGAGCATTGGATAAATGCTTCATTATGGTTTGGGCCGCAATCTGTAAATGATCCTGATATATGGATTCAAAAAACATAAGAACTTCTTTTTCCCCGACTAGGATTTTCGCATGCATCATCCTATAACACCCCCATTATCAATGGTTCAATTGTATATTTTGTAATCTAGGAAAGTGTCAGGACTTTATTAGGTTTATGTTAGGTTCATAGATTTCGCCTTAGATATAAAGTCAGTGTATACTAGAGTAAAGAAGATGGGGTAGGAGGGTGCAAATATGAGATTACTAAAGCTTCTTCAAATCTATGAAGTGGATGGGATTACACCCAAGCATCGATCGGAACGGTTCGATTTTGATGAAATTCAAGGGCAAACATTTCGTGAAATGAACCCTACTGAGGTTGGGTGCCCCATGATCCTATCAGGCGTCCATCGATATATACCCTTCAAAACAACTAGAGTTCAAGCTATCGATCGGGACGGTTTGGATTTCCGGGTTCTGACACGCAATACCATCTATCATTTTGAAGTTTATACAGAACGTCAAGCCACGTAACCTTTGGAAGGTTAATGGCTTTTTTTGTTCATTCATATAATAATAATTTCTTTACTTCTCAAAATCTACCATTTCCCCTTATACTAATAGATGGGTTTATTAACCGCGGTTCTATTATTTGAAGGAGGAATTTTTAACACATGAAAAAAACATTGACCACCCGCCTTACAGCGCTCGCTCTTGTTACCGTTCTCACTAGCTCTTTCGCTGGTAGTCTAGCATTTGCCGAAACAGCAGCACCCTCTTCCCCCGTCTCAATGAAGTCAGATATGCGTCTTGCCATTGATAACGGCGCTGTTGAGGGATACGGGGATACCGACTACCGTGGTGGAAGTGCCGCTACTCGTGCTGAAGTGGTAACAATGATTAACCGTGCTGCCAAGCTGAAAAGTGCAGATCTTGGTTCTGTCACGTTCACGGACCTTGCGAATTGGCAAAAACAAGCGGTTGCGAATGCCGTTGCAGCTAAACTCATTAGCGGCTTTGCTGATGGTACGTTCCATCCGAATGCTCCCGTTACTCGTCAAGAGCTTGCTGAGTTAATTGTTAAAGTCGTAACTGGCGGCCAACTGCCAAAAGTAAACGAGAATGTGTTGAACTACTTCAAAGATTCCTCTTCTATAGTTAAAGAATCTCGCCCTTATGTCGCTTATGCCGTCATCAGCGGAATTTTCACACCTACCCTTGACGGAAACTTCAACCCTACTGCTGAAGTAACGCGTGATGAAGTAGCTAAAGCGCTTAAGCCTATTTTATTTAAAGTAGTTGATATTTTAACGACTAACGATATTCACGGTAAAATCGAAGTGGGCTTCGATAAAAAACGAAATCAAGGTCAAGGCGGTATCGAAACACTCGGCGGTATCGTGACCGATTTCCGTGCTGTAAATCCAAAAGGAACGGTCGTTGTTGACGGTGGTGACGCATGGCAAGGTACGCTGATCTCTAATACGACAAATGGTCAATCCGTATTGGATACGATGGCGCAAGTGGAGTATGATGCCGCGGCTATCGGAAACCATGAGTTCGACTTCGGTCGTGACGTTCTGATCGACAACATTAAGAAAGCAAAATTCCCTATACTCGGTGCTAATATTATTGATGATAAAACGGGTAAACGCGTAGACTGGACACAGCCCTATGTAATTGTTGAAAAAGATGGCCTGAAAATCGGTATCATCGGTTTCGCAACGCCACAAACGACAACGACAACGAAATCAACAAACATTGAGGGCCTTTCCTTTGTAAATCCAGTTCCTATGGCTAAAGAATTATCTACTGAACTGCGTGCTAAAGGTGTAGACATCATTATGGTTACCTCCCACCTGCCAGGTGAGCAAAACCAAAAGTCCTCTGAAATCATTAGTGAGCTTGCTGATCTTGCACAAGGTACAGGAAACGGTACTCTTGATGCGATCGTTGGTGGTCACTCCCACATGCGCGTTGCCGGCATCGTGAATGGGATCCCTGTTGTTGAGGCTCAAAGCTGGCTATATGCGGTTGGGCACATTCAACTGTTTGTAGACAAATCGACAAAGCAAGTTGTTTCCTCGAACGCAAGCTTGCTTGAAACGTATACAAACCTGACGACTGCTGACGCAGAGATTCACCAAACGGTTGAGGAGTATAAGTCGAAAATTTCGGCGAAATCTGGTGAAGTTGAAGTCGTTGTTGCAGAGCCGCTAAGTCGTAAATCTTTCCGCTTTGCTACCAATGGTGGAGTTGATCGCGACGGCGCATCCCAATTAGGAAACAGCATCACTGATGCCATGCGCGCTTCTGAGAAATCAGATATTGCATTCACTAATATTGGCGGCATTCGCGCTGATGTAGACAAAGGTGAGCTGACATATGGCAAAATGTTTGAAGTGTTCCCTTTCGGCAATTACAACGTGACGGGTACAATGACTGCTGCACAAATCAAAAAGGCACTCGAAGTTACGGACAAGTATACCAATCTTCCGGCTATTCAATTCTCAGGTTTGAAAGTAGAATGGGACAGCACGAAGCCACTCGGTGAAAAATATTCCAAAATCACCCTGGTAGATGGTACTCCAATCTATGTCGATGGCAAGTTGAATACAGATCGCACATTCAAAGTAACAACCAATGATTTCATGGCTACTGGCAGTGGCGATGGCTTTGCCGTATTTGGAGAAGTGAAGGATTGGAAGGATGGCGCCATCATGTTGGACGCTTGGGTGAATTACGCCAATTCCCTGAAAGCTGCCGGTAAAGAACTATCTGTACAAGACGATGGTCGCGATGTGCGTTTGGATTTGAAGAAATAAGCTATCATTAATTATTAACCTCATAAAATAAAAAGGACCTTTGACCGCATCCAATAATGGATAGGGTCAAAGGTCTTTCTATTTGGTCAGCCATACACGCATCAGGGATAGCAGTTGGCTTAAATTAAGCGGTTTGCTAATATAATCAGAGGCTCCTGCTTGCAAGCAAATGTCCCTGTCCTGTTTCATAGCCTTGGCTGTCAATGCAATAATCGGTACTTTCTCAAATCGGGTATCTTTCCTAATCATTCTCATGGCTTCGTAGCCATCCATAACGGGCATCATGATATCCATAAGTATGAGATCGATGTCTTGATCTTTCTTCATGATCTCCAAACATTCTTGTCCATTATGGGCAACGCTAACTAGTATTCCTTCTTTCTCAAAAGCATTGCTTAGAGCGAACACATTCCGAACGTCATCGTCGACGACAAGTACTTTTCTTCCACTAAAATTGTTCCTCTCTGCTGGATCAGCGGCTTTCTTATAGGCATCCCTAAGAAGAAAATCACTTATCATCGGGGAAGACGCAGCTGCAGCTTCCTTCTGTATGGACTCAGTTTCGTTAAAAACATGCTCCATTGAAGGAACATAAAGCGTAAAGGTACTACCTACTCCCTCTTTGCTTTGCATAATAACCCTACCACCAAGAAGTCGGGCTAATTCACGGCTTATCGATAAACCAAGGCCTGTCCCTCCATATTTACGATTCGTTGTTCCATCCGCCTGGCGAAAAGGCTCAAAGATCAATTGCTGCTTCTCAGGAGATATCCCAATCCCTGTATCTTTTACGGATAAGACCAGAACTTGTCTATGTTTAGCCAATGGCAGAAACTCTCTAATCTGCTCCTCACTGCACATACTCAAATTCACCTGAACGGAGCCCTCATGTGTAAATTTAAAGGCATTCGAAAGTAAATTTTTAATAATTTGGCTTAATCGTTGTTCATCCGTATAGAAAATATCTGGAACCTGTGAATCGCGCACGATGCTGAAAGTGAGATTTTGCTGTTCGGCTACCTTAGCAAATTGACTCCGCAATATATCTGGAAGCTCTGATACATTCATTTCACCGACATGAATATCTAATTTGCCAGCTTCGACTTTGGATAAATCAAGAATATCGTTAATCAGATGCAGAAGATCATTCCCTGAAGAATGAATAACACGGGCGTACTCTTGCTCTTCTTTGGTCAACGAACCCTGTTTATTTTCTTGCAGCATTTGGGAAAGGATCAGCACACTGTTTAATGGGGTACGAAGTTCGTGTGACATATTTGCCAAAAATTCCGATTTATATCGAGAACTTTGCTGCAGCTGAATCGCATGTTCTTCAAAAGATGCTTTAATATTCTCTAGTTCCCGTGACCTTTCTTCGGCATAACGATTCTGTTCCTCTAACTGTTCATTTGTCATGTGCAGTTCTTCTTGTTGCGTTTGAAGTTCTTCCGTCATGATCTGATATTCTTTTAGAAGCCGCTCAACTTCAACACGCGTTTGCACGCTATGTACAATTGTACCTAATACTTCGAGAATATCTTCAAGCAGCTCAAGCTGCAGCGGAGTAAATTTATCAAAGGAGGCCAGCTCCATGACAGCAATAACTTCATTGTTATGTAGAATGGGTACGATCAGAACACTTTGAGCCTTCGCCGCTCCAAGTCCAGACGATAGGGTAATGTAACTATCTGGTACATTCGTTAGATGAAACATTCGCTTCTCAACCGCACATTGACCAACTAATCCTTCACCCAATTGGAATTGATGAACTCCAATGCCATCACTTCCCCCCATAACCGCATAAGAAGCCAATTTAATCATGGAATCCTTGCCTTCATAGGTAGAACGAAGATAGAGAAGACCGAAAGAAGCATCAAACAGCTCTGCAGCTTTGCTAATAAAGGTTTTCCCGAGCGTTTCCAGGTCCGAAATCCCTTGCAGCATATGAACGACTTCCGTTAATTTTCGCTGCTGCCATTCCATCTCTTCTTGATTCTCAAGCAGAAGATTCGTTGCTTCCGCAAGATCTTTCACCTCATCATTCATGGTAACTTGTATACGTTTAGAACGATCTCTTTTCGATGAACTTAAATTCATAATACTTCTTGTTACTTGTTTAATCGTGCCTACGATAGATCGGGAAATTAATTGTGCAGCCGCTATTGAAAATATAACAACAAGCGCTAACATGACGAATAAAGACATGGTAAGCATCTGATTCTGTGCATCTAAATGCGCCGCTCTTTCCTTGGTAAGTCCCATTTCAACGCTGCGAAATCGATCCAGTTGTGAGCGAATATCATCAATAACTTGCTTCCCAAGTAAAAAATTATAATCAAAATACGTTTCGTTATTAACGTTATTTCTCAGTGAAGATAGGGACTTTCCTCCACTCTGTTGAAGCCATCGTTCGATTGACGCCTTAATGGAAGCAAGATTTTCCTCCTGTATGATATTATCTCGAGTTAGCTCACTGAGACGACTGTAGGATTCCCTCCATTTCGACTCTCCTACGTTGTAGGGTTCTAAATAGCTGAGCACACCCGTAAGTAAATAGCCCCGTTGCCCACTTTCCATATCCATCACATATTTTTCGATACGATTCGTTTCAATATGGACGGCAAAATCATGCTCGATGATATAATTTCTATCTTCCTGCATGGAGATCACTTGATAATTAACTAATACAAATGAAATGGTTAAACAGATAATGATGAACATATACCCAATCATAATCTTGGAACGGATACCAAATCTACTTTTCCTCATCATGCTGCCGTCCTTCCCTTAGTAGAATTCACCTCATTAAATATATTATACTATGTTCCCTAAAAAATGGGATATGGTGATTATATATCCTTTACTACTTTACCGAGTTAATGTATTATTATAGTAACGCAGTAAATCAAACTAATTTAATTAAATAGGAGTGATTATTATGAGTCGGACATTTAAACATATCCGCCCTCGCAGCGTTCTCTCTCGCATGAAACCTTACTTTCCTGGGAAACCAATTTGGGAAGTTCAACGAGAATTAGGAATCGATAAGGTCACCAAGCTTGCTTCGAACGAAAATCCATTAGGCCCTTCACCACTGGCACTAGCAGCCATTCAATCATATCTATCCGATATCCACCGTTACCCTGACGCCGACACGGTAGACCTCAGGGGGGCAATTGCGGAGAAATTACAGTTTTCTTCTGATGAAGTCCTCGTAACCAATGGGGCGGATGAACTCATTACGCTTATTTCAGAAACATTTTTGGACCCAGGGGATGAGATTATTGTTCCTTCTCCAACTTTTAGCGAATATGAATTCGGGGCTAATTTAATGGGCGCTCTTGTCGTGCAAGTACCGCTTCGCGAAGATTATCGTTATGATGTTGACGATATACTCGCTGCTGTAACAGAACAGACCAAACTGCTTTATATTTGCTCACCTAACAATCCAACAGGCACCTATATGAAGAAACAGGATTTACATCGGCTTATGGATGAGCTCCCTTCCCATGTTCTTGTTATTTTTGACGGGGCTTATAGTCATTTTGTAACGGCGAATGATTATTGTGATGGGTTGGAGCTTGTACGTAGGGGCTACCCCATCGTCGTCACACAAACCTTTTCCAAAATATATGGATTGGCTGGTATACGTGTTGGGTATGGCATTGCGTCACCAAGTATTTTGCACAGTATCCGTCAGGTCAAAGAACCATTCAATGTGAATGCATTAGCACAAGTTGGCGCTACTGCGGCGATTAAAGATGATCAGCATCTTGATGCGACTCGTAAGATGAATGCCCAAGGGAGAGAGCAGTTATATGATAGTTTGCAGGAAATGGGATTTCATTTCACACCCAGTATGAGTAATTTCCTATTGGTTGAGCTTGGGCCGGACGCTAAAAACATCTATGAAAAGCTGATGAATAAAGGAGTTATTATCCGTTACGGCGGGGCTTGGAACCTCCCTGAACATGTGCGGATTTCAATTGGGACATCAGAAGATCATAGGATATTAATCAAGGCGCTTCGCGAAATATTTATTCAGCATACCTGATTGCATCCCCACAGCTCTAAAACGCCATGAAAGGACAAGCGGAAACCTACCCCGAATTGTTTGTGTGCAATCAAATATGCTACAATACTAACAATTATTGTCTCATGGGGGTAAGCGAAGCGATGCTGAAGGAATTTAAAGATTTTGCATTCAAAGGGAATATGGTAGATTTGGCTGTTGGGGTTATTATCGGGGGAGCTTTCGGGAAAGTCATTACGTCGATTGTGAATGATTTGATTATGCCGCTAGTTGGGCTGCTAATAGGTAAAGTGAAGTTCAATGATCTATTTATTTCATTAAATGGCATTCATTACGATACCCTTAAAGATGCGGCTGCAGCCAGTGCACCTACCTTTAATTACGGGCAATTTATTTCGACCTTCCTGGACTTTCTAATTGTTGCTTTTGTCATTTTCCTTGTTATCAGACAGCTTAGCAAGTTCCGCAAGAAAGAAGAGCCGAAAGAAAAGGTGTTAACATCCAAATCTTGCCCGCACTGCTTGTCCGAAATTCCCGTACAAGCTACACGCTGTAAGTTCTGTACTTCAGAACTGTCATCAGGTACTGCTGTGACTGGGAGCATTCAATAGGTATGATAAAAGCCCGAATCATTTTAGTGATTCGGGCTTTTTTGTTCTTAAATCAGCGATCTCGCCTTGCTCGAAAGCGTTTGTCTGAAGCAGGTCGAGCAGCTGCCTCGCAGTCGCTTCGGGTGATTGCAGCTCGCCCTGCTCTTTGAGCTGTACGAACCGGCTCACCTGCGGGAAGTCCACTTCTGCAGCAGCGCGAATCTCCCGCTGCATATCCGTGTCAACCACACCCGGCGCGATGGAGTAAATCTCCACCGGGTGCGGTTGGTTCGTCTGCTCGACGCTTATGCAGCGCGTCAGCATATCGAGCCCGGCTTTGGCGGTGCAGTAGGCCCCCCAGCCGGGGTAGGGTTTCTTCCCCGCGCCCGAGGAGATGATGGCGACCCGCTTCATGATCGGCCACGCCTGCGTGAGCCGAATGAAGCTGTTCGTCAGCAGCGTGGGCGCGATGAGATTAACCTGCAGGCTGCGCTGCAGGTCGTCATGGTCTGCTCGGCCGATCGACGTCATCGGCTCGAGCATGCCAGCATTATTGATGAGCGTGATGGAATCCGCTCCATCGACCGTGCTGAGGATTCGCTCCATGAGCGAATCCAAGCCTTGCGTGTCCGCCAAGTCGTAAGCGTGGAAGGTAAGTGTACCTTCCGCGCGCAGCGCCTCTTGGCGCAAAGCATTACTGTCGCTGCGGGAAATGCAGTGAATCGCAGCACCCAGCTGTAGAAGCTGCTGGATGATCGCAGCACCAAGTCCTTTTGATCCGCCTGTGATGATATATATGTCCATTTACGGCACCTTTACAACAAAAGGAATTGTTATTACTTGACCATCCCTTTGAAATTCGCCCCAAATTTTATAAATACCACTTTTGGGAAATGACGTCTTAAATTTGGCTTCTGGCCCTGATGATTTCTCATCTACAGGATGTACATGCAGATATTGGTCTGCTTTCTCATCAAGAATAACCACATGCCCTACTGCACCTAAATAGGGCTGCAGATTGGTTATTGGAGCTTTCGTAACAGCATCCTTGAAGGTATAGGTCAAATCCAGATCCATTCCCGCCATGAGATGATCAGCCGCCATTGATATCTCCATACCATTCACCGTTGCGGTAAGCTTGCTGTCTGGCTGCAGGGCAATGGCTGGCGCAGCCTCTCCACCTGCTTTAACGACGTGACTCTTGACTATTTGTGCTTGCCCGCTAGGTTTAAAATCAGCGAACAACTTATAGTCGCCACCTGCAGGAAACGCTGCACGAATCGTGAACAGTCCCTTACCTTGATAGGTCGGGTGAATGTGCTTGTAGTAGGAAAGATCTTGGCTAACAAGAATCAGATGCATCTTTTTCTCATGGTTCAGTTCAAAATCATCCACTGATTTCCCGTCTTTATCAAGGATCTGTATCGTCATCTCAGTCTCTTTTTTAGCTTGAACAGGGTCAGGGGCAAGCTTAAATATAGCCTGAATTCCTTCTTTATCCGCTGATTCACCACTGCCATGGCCAGCATGTTCCTGCTCTTTATTTTCGGAATGAGCGGAGTGCTCCGTAGTTGTTGCTTTACCACAAGCACTCAATAAGAGAGCCGCCGTGAGGAGAATTACGCCTATTTTCTTCATTATTGCACCACGTCGTAGCCTTGCTCTTCGATCGCCTCTTTGATCGCTTCCACGCTAAGCTTACTTTCATCGAACTGTACTTCGACTTCTTTGTTAGCCAGATTCACTTTGCCTTCTGCACCCAGCTCCTTCATCGCTTTCTCAACCGAATTCACACAGTGATTGCAGGACATTCCTTCAACTTTCAAAATAATAGTAGACATTTTCAACACTCCTTTATGGGGTTAATTATTTCATTAGGGTATTCATGTTTTGAGCAGTTCATCCACAACGGCCATGTCGCCTTCTTGAATACCACTATTATTTTTATAGTATACCCCCCTACCCTATATTGTCAAGTCTCATTAATAAAAAAAGAACCCGCTGCCTGATCGCAACGAATTCTTCTCTCATTAGGCTATTAGTTGAGCACGCCCAAACTACTCATTTCCTCTTCCATCTCTCGTCTTAGCGACAGCTTATCATCATCTTCCATAAACGCGGCATCTACGCCATTCATGATCAGCTTAACCAGCTCCGGTGTCGTAAAGCCAAAGCGATCCGCGAGCACCCGGTATTCATTGGTAATGTTCGTACCCGATACGCTGGGGTTATCTGTATTAATCGTCACGACCAGCCCTTGCTCCAAATATTCGCGAATCGGGTAGGCTTCCCAACCGGAAACGGCCTTCGTTTGGATGTTGCTGATCGGGCACATTTCGAGCGGGATGCGGCGATCCTTGACCATTTCCAATATGGACCTGTTCTCCTTCAATCTAACACCGTGCCCAATTCGAACAGCACCGAGGTTCGTAACGGCTTCAAACACGTTGATCGCTCCCGCTGCTTCACCAGCATGGATGGTGATTGGAATACCAAGTCTTCCTGACTCCGCAAAAACCTCCCGGAAACATTCCGGCGGATACGACGCCTCATCACCGGCTAAGTCGACAGCGACTAAGCCTTTCCCTACATACTTAGCAGCCGCTTCGATCACCTCTAAGTTGCTTTCGCAAGAATGATTTCTCATACAGATCGCAATGACGCCGACTCTCACACCGAAATCACGCTGCCCCCGCTTCATTCCCTCGACCACATGATGAATCGTTTCCTCAACCGTCAAACCGTTGTTCCGGTGTAGCTGCGGTGCAAAACGAACTTCCACATATCTGCAATTATGCTCAGCAGACTGTTCGACGACCTCATAAGCAACCCGCTCCAAAGCTTCAGCAGATTGTAAAAACTGTGTAGTAAAATCAAATTTGCTTAGATATTCAATGAGACTTCCGCACTCCTCACCTACACGCATATGTGGAATGAGTCCATCTGTATCATAAACAGGAAGTTCAATGCCTTGCCTACGAGCGAGATCCAGAATCGTCTCTGGCTTCACACTTCCATCCAAGTGCAAGTGAAGATCAACCTTGGGTAATCTCGCTAATAGATCGTTAGTACGCATGTTATTCATCTTCCATCTCTCCTTTTCTTTTAATCTCGTAACGCGCTTTTAAGAATTTTAATAACTTTACTCGAATGTCATGATTATGTCAATATATATGACAAATATTTCGTTTTATTAATATATGCGTTAGGTATGGTGACATTGCATGAAATTCTCGAAATAAAAAAAGATCCACTTCAGGGTCATTCATCCCCCTCTGTGGATCTCCTATATCATTTTTCCTTACGATGAATCACTTTCAAAGCTTCCCTTACGCTTAGCGGCGAAAGCTCCGTACTTGCAACGAAAGACTGTACGGCCGCAGCGTCTGTCTTCGAATACTCACGAAGCGCCCACCCTATTGCTTTGCGGATGAAGAATTCCTTTGAATCGGCCATGCGTTTGATACAGCTAAACAGAAGCGGTACATCCGTCCGTTGTTTATACTTTAGTTGGAACAATATCGCTGTTCTTTGCAGCCACATATGATCCGAAGCTAGCCACTTATCCACATAGGATGGAATCAACTCAGGAAACCTCTGCAAATGAAAGCCGATTAAGTGATCAGCGATCATATCCACGGTGTCCCACCACGATTTTGTCACAACGAAATGCTCCAAGACATCGATATGCTCCCGTTCAGCGGTTTTTCGCAGCCCTGTAAGGACCAATAATGCCGTGTAGGCAAACTCGCGCTCCGACAATTCCCAGAGCTCTTTGGCAACTTTGACCCCCTCCTCACCTTTAGGGATGCCATGTTCCTTCGTGAACTTCTTGGTCAATGCTACTCGCGCTGGATTTCGGATCCCGAGAAATGAGAAATGATTCTTCATGTAGGCTTCCATACTTGGTGCATTTGCCGTGTCACGGTGCGCTCTTAGCCAAGCTTCCAGCTTGTCCGTATAAGGGGATGCCATCGGTTACGTACCTCCTTTTTAACCTATCGGCTATATGCTTTATTGTAGCAATTCCAAAGTAATTCGGGTATGCTTATAGCAGAATTTTTGCTATAGACTACATATCGGAGGAGAGAACTACATGACTTACAAACTAGTTGCCGCTGACTTAGATGATACGCTGCTGCGTGATGATCTAACCATCTCACAAGAAACTATTGATGCTATGCACCAGGCTGTTGCCAAAGGCGTAACCGTAACGATTGCAACGGGAAGAAGCTTCCCATCCGCCGCCAAGATTGCCAACCAGATCGGACTTAATGTTCCGATTATCACCTATCAAGGCGCTTTAATCAAAAATCTACTTGATGAGGAAGTCCTCTACGAGCGTACAGTCCCTGTTGAAAGCGCCCGCCTCCTGCTCGATTTCTGCGAAAAGCGCGACCTTCATCTACAGCTTTACCATGGAGATCAGCTTTATGCTGGTGAAGATAACGAAAAGATTAAAGCCTACGTGCGTCTTTCCAAGACGCCTTATATCATTGGTGATCTGCGCCAATGGATTGACATCCCTCAGCCTAAGATGCTTATCGTAGATACACCGGAAGTTTGCGACCAACTGCGCGAAGAGCTGCTGCCTCTGCTGGGAGATAAGCTGCACATTACGAAGTCCAAACCGCACTACTTGGAATTCATGCATAAGGAAGGTACCAAAGGACATGCGATTACTTTCCTTGCCGAGCATATCGGCTGCTCCTTAGATGACGTTATTGCTCTGGGCGATGCTTGGAATGATCGTGAAATGCTGGAAGTCGCTGGACTTGGCGTCGCCATGGACAATGCGCTGCCGCAGCTCAAGGAGCTGGCGAACTACGTGACGAAGAGCAATAACGACGATGGCGTTAGACATGTTATTGAAAAGTTTATTTTGAATACGTAAGAGTACCTAAAAGTACGCAAGAGCTAAACCGATTCCATCTGCATGGTTCACATGTGCAGGAGTCGGTTTTTTATTTGCAATCGCTTGTTTTTTGGACATATCCTGTCCCTCCGGCTTATATATTACAATAGAATCAGACCATCTCCGGAGGTGTTTCCACATGGGAATTTTTCCATTAACGCTGCGCTCTCTCTTTGAACGTTCACAAACCTTGTTCCCCAAAAAAGAGGTTGTTTCACGTACAAGCACCGGCATCCATCGATATACGTATGCCGATTTCAGGAGACGTGCGAAGCAGTTATCCAGCTCCCTGCAAGCATTCGGTGTGAAGCCCGGCGATCGGGTTGCTACTTTTGCCTGGAATCACCACTGGCATCTAGAGGCTTATTTCGCCATGCGGAAGACCGTTTTCTCTTCGTCGATGAGACCTTACTCCCTATCATAGAGAAAATTCAGGATCAACTTACGACGATAGAGGGCTATATTTTGATGACGGACAAAAAGGAATTGCCTCCTACTTCTTTACATCCCGTCTATTTATATGAGAACATGATAGAAGGCGGCGACCCTCAGTATACATACACTGCCGACATTAATGAAAGCGCTCCCGCAGGCATCTGTTATACATCTGCGACAACGGGCAATCCCAAGGGTGTGGTGTATTCTCATCGCGGGATCTACTTGCATTCCCTCTCCATTGGTCTAGCGGATACAGCAGGAATCGTTCCAGGACGGTTGGTTCTATAGCGGAGATATCGCGGTTATTGACAGTGAAGGATTTGTGAAGCTGGTGGACAGGGCCAAGGATCTGGTCAAAAGCGGCGGGGAATGGATTTCGTCTCTCGACTTATCAACGAAATACCTAAATCGTCGGTCGGTAAATTTATGAAACGCGAGCTTCGCGAGCAGTATCAAACCTATTTTACAGGAGACTAGATAGCAATGAATAATTTTGAATTAGAGGGCTTCCGCTTTTTTACACCAACGAAAGTTCGTTTCTGTGAAACCGATGCGAACGGACACCTTAGTCACCTTTCTTCTGTCATTTACATGGAGCAAGCCCGCTGTGAGTATATGAACGGTTTGGGTTTATTTTTTGCAAATTCGGATGGTAATCTGGCTGGTAAAACCTTCTTTCTCGTCAGCCAAAGTGTCGAATACAAGTCTCAAGCGCATTTTAACGATAACCTCGATATTTATATGAAAGTGAGCCGGATCGGCATTTCATCGATTGAAACTCAGTATGCCATTGTTAAGCGGGAGAATAAGCAGCTTGTGAGCTTCGCTACCAGCACCGGCGTCTATGTCGATGTTCATACACAAAAAGGCACCCCGCTCCCAGAAGATTTAGCAAGCCGTATCGAGCAATTCGAAACTTCGTTCCTAGGGTAGCAGCAATAGAGCAGCATTTACAGCATTAATTATTAGCAGCGTAAATTGATGATGAAAGGCGCGATGGATATGTTCGATGCAACCTTGCTGAAGGATAAAGTCATTCTTATTACAGGTGGCGGTACCGGTCTGGGCCGTGCTATGGGCGAGAAATTTCTGACTTTGGGGGCAAAACTAGCGATAACCAGCCGACGCGAGGAGGTACTCGCTAAAGCGGCTGCCGAAATGGGCAGTGATGGCAAAGAAGTATTCTACAAAAGCTGTGATGTGCGTGACCCGCTTCAAGTTGCCGAAATGGTAGCCGCCGTGGAACATCACTATGGCCGTATTGATGTACTGATTAATAATGCAGCCGGCAACTTCGCCAGCCCGACAGAAAGTTTATCTCCGCGCGCTGTGGATGCGGTGCTGGATATCGTCCTTCATGGAACGTTCTATACCACGTTAGAAGTGGGCAAAAGATGGATCGAGCAAGGCGTCGGCGGTACGATGCTGAACATCGTCACCTCTTACGCCTCCACCGGCTCGGCCTTCGTTGTACCGTCGGCTGCGGCCAAGGCCGGCGTGCTTGCGCTGACGCGCTCACTTGCCGTCGAGTGGGCGCGTCACGGCATCCGGCAAGTCGCTATCGCGCCGGGACTCTTCCCAACTGACGGCGCGTGGAGCCGACTGGCTCCGACACCCGAGCTGTCGGAGAAGCTCTTGAACCGCGTGCCGCTGCGGCGGGTCGGTGAGAAGGATGAGCTCGCGAACCTTGCAGCTTATCTGATTTCGGACTACGCCGCGTACATTAACGGCGAAGTGGTCACAATCGACGGCGGCGAATGGCTGCAGGGCGCCGGACAGTTCAACGACCTGCTCGAGGTGACCGAGGAGCAGTGGATTGGGCTTGCGGAGATGACACGCAAGGGCAAGTCGTGATTTTAGGTACGCTTATTTGCTTACTTATTTGCGTAATGTTGTATTTTGCACAACATTACGCAAGTTAATCCACGTTTTCCCCGTGAATGTTGCAGAGTTAACACAACAATTCTAGCCAAAAAGTAGCTTTCTAGCATAAAAAAAGGCTTCATTGTTGCACGTTATGCAACATCTTCTGCTTGCCCAGTGAGAAATCAAGGAAATTGTTGTACGATGTACAACTCTATTTCCCGACCTGGTTCCCTCTGTTTTCTCTGTTTACCTGTACCTAATCTCCCTACTTCTTCTCTTCTTTTTCTCGAAATACCCCACAAAAAAAGATCCTGGTCGGCAAGATGAACTTGCGTCGGGATCTTTTGTGCTTCAATCAAGCGGATTGATTAGAACAAACCAAATTCCTACCAGATGATTTGGCTGTTTTAACACCGTATCGCCATTTGGAATCCAAGGATAGTGATTTTATTTATTCACACCATTAATTATTGGTTTTAGACTGCTGTATATAGTATAAGACTTGTTCTATATCCAAACTTATCCTTTGACAGCACCAGCCGTCATTCCCTTCATAATCTGCTCCTGGAACAGCAAGAACACGATAATGGTTGGCAGTACGGCAATGGCAAGTGCAGCCATCGTCAATTCGTAATCGGTCATATACCCTGTAGCAAAAGCAGATAAACTCAGCGGAACCGTCTTAAGCGCAGGCTTGCTGATAAAGACTAGTGCGAACGCAAAATCATTCCAAAAACGTAAAAATCCTAAAATCGCAACCGTAGAGAGCGCTGGCAAGCTAAGCGGAAGCATCATTTTAAAGAAAATACCCCAATAGCCCGTACCGTCGATTAACGCTGCTTCCTCAATTTCTTTGGGAATCGTAATTAAATAAGCCGCAATGACGAAGATGGCTAATGGCAGTTCAAAGGCCACATAAGGTAAAATGAGTGCGCCGTATGAGTTCAGCAGGCCGATTTTTTTCATAATAATAAATAGAGGTACGAGTGTACTATGGATCGGAATGAGCATTCCGAGTAGGAATAAACCCATGAAAAATGGTTTCCATTTAAATTCAAACCGCGACAAAACAAAGGCTGCCAGTGCTCCAATGACTAGGGTCAGCACGAGCGAGGCCACCGTCACTACGGTAGAGTTCCAGAGCGAGAGACCCATACCCGATACTTTCCATGCTCGAACGATATTGTCCCATTTCCAAACAGTCGGCAGTAAAAAGGGCCGCGAATGAAATTCCTCATTGGACTTTAAAGCACTCATAAATAACCAAATTAACGGGTAAAGCGTAACAAGTGCGTACAGGGTCAAACAGACGTTGATGACACCGCGCGCCCACCCTCTTCGCTTCTTACCTCCAGCGGGAAAACCCGTCTGCATCGATACAACCTGCTCCATAGATGTCCCTCCTGAGAGAATTTATTTCCTAACGATAGTCTCGTTTCATGAGATATTGACTGCCAACGATTAATAATAAACTAAGAATAATGATTGCCGTGGAAATGGCGCTGCCAAAACCGAAACGATACACATTGAATGTGCTGTTGTACATATAAGAAGCAAGCAGTTCCGTGGAGTGTGCCGGTCCACCGCCCGTCATGACATAGATGAGATCGAACGCCTTCAAGCTTCCGGATATGCATAGCACGACGGCTACTTTGACTGTATCCCATATCATAGGCAGTGTGACTGCAAACAATTTGCGCACCGGACCCACGCCGTCAAGCTGAGCAGCGTCTTCAATCTCAGGTGAAATATTTTGTAGAGCAGCAATAAACATAATCATGTAGGGACCAATATAATTCCAGATGATCGGCACCATGAGCGCGAACATCGATACTTTCGGATCGGAGAGCCAAGATTTCTTCCAGCTTTCAAGCCCGATGCCCTCAAGTAAGAAGTTGAGAATACCGATTTGCGGGTGGTAAATGTATCCCCAGATGATCCCGACAACAACCGAAGAAAGCACCATGGGCATAAATACAGAAGCTCGAATAACACGTTGAAATAGTGTACTGCGCATGAGCAGAAGCGCTAATACCATAGCAATCGGAACCTGACCGAAAACGGAAGCTGCAACGATAAGCATGTTATTTTTAAAAGCTTTCCAGAAGATTGAGTCTTGAATCACTTCTACATAGTTGTCAAATCCGATAAATTTGGCAGCTCCGATACCTTTCCAGTCGAAAAAGCCGTAGTAGGCTGACCAGAAAATCGGTACAATGACAAAAAACAGATAGAGTATTAAGGCCGGAAGCAGCCCTATGGTAATGAATCCTCTGATTCTTGCGGATACGGTCATAACTTCCCTCCTTGCTATCTTTTTTGAAAAAAGGCTCCAGCCGGGCTTTGGCTGGAGTCCTGTGGCCGTACTTTATTTGCCGACGGCTTTAGCTTGCGCGTCTTGAATTTTTTTGGCTATATCCTCAGGCTTGCCACCCATAAGTAGCTCTTGAAGACCATTGTTCACGACATCGGCACTAGCAGAGCTAAGCTTGCCATCGTAAACTGGCGTTTTCTTGACCGTGTTCATCATTTTGTACACTTCTGCAAACAAGGAAGATACTTTGGTTGTATCCAAGTCTACTTTGTAGCTAACGAGTTGGTTGCTTTCCAAGATGGCTTTCTGTGCTTCTGGGCCAGACAAGGTATAGATCAGTTCATAGGCTGCGGCTTTCTGAGCGCCTGTAACTTTCTTACTCATACCAAGTCCTGTTCCTACTACGCCTGAAAGGGAGTTCGGATCACCTTTACCGTTAGGCACGGTGGGCAGAACGGTAACAGCCATGTTAGCTAAAGCTTCTTTGGACGTATTCGACGCTAAGTTCGGTAATGCCCAACCGCCATCGATCATCATGGCTGCTTTACCTTGAGCAAACATTTGTTCCATTTGTGTATTATCAATGCTGTTGAAGCCTTCTTGGAAGGCGCCAGCCTTACCCAGCTGTTGGAGATACGTCAAGGCTTGAACGAATTCTGGATCCGTAAATTTGGCACCATTCTGATCCACTGCTTTCAGGAACCATTCCGTACCTGTTACACGGTCTGCAAGTGAGCTGAGAATGCTGGATTGCGCAACCCAAGCTGCTTTGTTGCCAAGTGCGATTGGTGTAACATTATTCTTTTTGAACGTATCCACCAGCTTCATGAGATCGTCCCATGTCTTAGGCGGCTGTACATTATATTTGTTAAAGATTTCTTTGTTGTAATAAAGGAGCGAAGTAGGAGATAGAGCCATCGGTGCGCTGTAGGTTTTGCCTGAGATCGTGAAATCATCAAATGAGCCTGGCATGAAACCGTTCTTCCATTCCGCTTTGCTATCGAGCAGCTCATTAATCGGCTGAATCAAATCACCACCGACAAATTCCTTGGTCATGACACCTGGCCACATCACGAAAAGATCTGGCATTTCATTAGCGGCAGCTACCGTTTTTAACCGTGGACGGTACCCATCGGGCGGAATTCCCTGTATATCTAACTCGACATTCGGGTGATCCTTCTTGAACTTTTCCATATATTCACGCATCGTTTTGGCGCGGAGATCTTCACCTGTATAGTTGTGCCAAATCGATAATTTTACTTTCTCAGCTGCTTTGGCTGCATCTGTCGATTTGGGAGACGTGGTACCTGCGGCACCCTCTGTTGTTCCACTTGAACCACAACCGGCTAATAAAGCTAATGACAACGTGGCCGCCAGTGTAACGATCAATGACTTTTTCATTTTGTTTGACCTCCTAAAAGTTTTCGTAGATACATAAGTTCAAGCTTCTCTCTGAACTTTAGTATAGAGGACATATTCAGGAGGGGGTACGGGAGAAACTTCGGCGCAGAGGGGGACATTATTCAGTCCTTTTTCCCTTGCCGAAATTCGGATGGCGTTCTTCCGGTATACTTCTTGAACTGCTGCGTAAAGTATTTGATATCTTCATATCCAACTCTTCTAGCAACATCACTGACTTTGGTCTGTGTGCCCTGAAGGATATCCACGGCGCGTTTCATCCGTTCTTGGGTGACGAATTCGATATACGTACAGCCTGTCTCCCGCTTGAACACTTCGCTAAAATGGTTAGGATTCACATGCACGAAACCAGCCACCTGCTGCAGCGAAATCGGCTGATGCAGATTGTCCCGGATATAGGCAATGGACTTGTGAATATACGCGTAGCGATTCTGATCCAAGCCTTGATGAAAACGCGTCATCACGGCAGAAAGCACCTTAAAGACTTCCTCTTCGGGACGCCCTTCCCCCTCATAGGTAGGCAGTGTGCTAAGAGGAACGGTCCCGTCTTGAGAAGAACTGGCCCGTTCAAGCCATCGATGACCGGCTATGATCATCGACTGCAAATAGCCCTGCACCGTAAGCGGCGTCGCTGCGGCATCCTCCATCAGAGCCCTCACCTTCTGGTTCACCCAGTGCCTCAGCTCTGTGGCATTGCCGCTCATCAAGATCGCTGTAAGCTCCGCTTCCTCCTTCTCCGTGCAAACCGTCCGACCTCCGCTGCGCCCCCTGATATCTTCAACGGCAAACAGTCCATGTGCTCCGAGCAGCCCTTGATAAGCAAAAACTTCTTTCGCCGCACGATAAGATTCCCGAAGGCCTTCGCAATTCAGCGTTACGTTTCCAAGCGCTGCGAAAGCCGTGCATTTGAGCGTTTCGGTAACGCGCTTAAGCGCCTTTGCGAGCCCAGCTTGATCGGTCATCCCGGCTTCGTGACGCACTACAAGCAACAGATGGTCCTTTTTCATCAGCGTAACACACGGGAGCAGCTCGAAGAGGATATTCTCTGCGGCTCCTTGCAGAAGCTCTAAGATAGGCGTCTCCCCCCATCCGGACACAGAGATCAGGAGAACTTGCATGGCTGCAGATTCACCTGACTCAGGGTGAACATCCACACCATTCTTGCTAAACCATATTTGCAGCTGCTCTTGAGCTTCCCTATCATCGTTCAAACCGCGATTGAGCACACGTTCCAACAACTGATTACGCAGTGCAGCCTGTTGAAGATTATCTTGTTTGATCGACTCCCATTTATCCATGATGTTCTGCTTCGCTTTCAGCGCAGCTTTAATAATCTCTTCCGGACGACTTGTCTTCAGTAAGTAATCGGTCACACCTTCGCGCAGTGCCTGCTGGGCATAACTGAAATCATCGTAACCCGTAAGGATAACGATCTCCGTATCCGGCAGTATCGCTTTCACCTCTCGTGCAAGCTCGATACCGTCCATACCTGACATACGAATATCGGTCAGCACAATATGCGGCTTCTCTTCAGGAATGCGCTCTAAAGCCTCTTCAGCAGAAGAGGCGGCCGGAAGCAGATCTAGCCCGAGCTCTTTCCAGTCAATTACCGTACAAAGACCTGTTCGTATAATAACCTCATCATCTACAATCAAGATTCTCATGTCGCCAGTTCTCCCATCCCAAGAGGAATTGAAAATGAAATGCTCGTCCCCACACCCAGTGTACTCTCAACAATAAGCCCAGACTCTGCGCCATAATGCAGTAACAATCTCCGGTGGACATTGATGAGTCCGTAACTAGTAACAGCTATCTTTGATTCTTTAGCGACTTCGCTTCGCATACCCAGTTGACGATTGGCCAAAAAGAGCTGATCTTGAATCTCATGAAGCTTCGTCTCCTCCATGCCTATTCCGGTATCTTCAACAACGAATTTCATTTGACTATCCTGCAGTTCTCCGTGCACATAGACGTAACCCTTCGCTTTTTTCTTCTGGATACCATGAATAAGGCTGTTCTCAATCAGCGGCTGTAGAAGCAGCTTCAGCATCGAGGTTTGCACCATCGCGGGATCGATAAAAAATTCAATCTCAAACTGGTCTGGGAACCGAATAGCTTGTATATAGGCATAGTTCTGAGCATGAGAAATTTCCTGCTGAACGGCACAAAACTCCTCGCCCTTATTCAAACTAAATCTTAAAAAATCACTGAGCGCGCCCACCATTTCAGCAATTTGACGATCCTTATTCATCAAGGCAATCCAGTGTATGGAGGAGAGTGTATTATACAGAAAGTGCGGATTAATCTGCGCCTGCAGAGCCATAATATCTGCTTCCTTTTTCATCGCCTCGTTCAGCTGTACTTGATCCTTCAGTCTTCCTATCCTTTCACTCAGCTTATTATAACTGTGTACGAGCAGTCCGACTTCATCGACGCTTTTCACCTCATAGGTAGGAATCGCCTCATCTGGATTCAGATCCTTCAGATACTTGGTCAATTTGGTCAAGGGCTTTGTTACCCATTGCAAGAAGTAAAGCACCATCCCCATAGCAAGCAGCAGGGCAATTACAATCGTAACGGCTGTCACTGTGAGCACGTAACCATTTTGCTTTTGATAAATCTGTGTAGGGATGAAACCGACCAATTTCCAGCCTAGCCGAGGAATCTGACTATACAAAACCGTATGCGGCTGTTCGTCTCTTTTTACGTTTAGCACACCGCTTGTCTCCGCTAGCTCCCCCATTTTCGGAAAAACTTCTCCGACAGTTCGTGCTAACCAACTCGGATCGCCACCCGAAATGATCTGATCATATTGATCTAACAAAAGAACGAACCCGCTGCTTTCCCAGCCTGAACTTGTCAAATAACGCTCGATCTCTGCCTGATCCAACGAAACGGTAAGCGTACCTAACGTCTTGAACGTACTGACATCACGAATGGGTCTAACGAGTGAAACGACCTTCTTCGGTCCGTCCGAAGTTTGGTTTTCATACAGCGGGGACCACCATTTTGAAGCTGGCCTGTAAACGGATTCATATTGCTGTGAAAGAGGATATAATCCTGAATTGGTTATGGTCGTTGTAGAAAGAGCAGGGTTGCCATTTTTCGGTGTAATCGTAATGTTGGAGATGTATTTTTTGGAATACGATAAATTCCATAAGGTGCCCACGATAAGTGAATAGCTGTTGACGTCCCCTTCTTCGTTATTGAGATACGTTTGAATATCCTTTTGCCCGATCAGAAAGACCGACATATTCTCAACGTCTTGAATAACAAAATCAAGCTTATCCGACACTTGCTTCAGTGTGTTCATCCCCGCCTGCTTCGCTTTATCCTCCGTCACCGATGTTGCGATGCTATAGGAAACGATCCCCATTGAAAGCAGCGGTAAGACAACTGCGAATAAAATAAGCAAAGACAGTTTTCGTTTCAGGGATTTGGCAAACCAGCGTCTCATGGGTGATCCCTCCTTCGGTCTTACAATGATCTTTTTTACATAGTACCATGAGCATCGTCAGAAAATCATACTTTTTTTTAGTTCAACAAACTTTTTGTTTGAAATTCAACCTGTTTGTGTTACCATTTTGCTCAGAATAACCTTACAAGGGGAGATGACAGGCATGGAATCAATTCAAGATGAATTTGGGTTTTTGACCGATCTTGTGACAGGACTTGCCGCTCAATTCGGAGACAACTGTGAAGTCGTGCTGCATGACCTGACAGGGCCTTACGACAGCTCCATTGTCGCGATTGCAAATGGTCACATCACAGGGCGTAAAGTCGGAGATCCCGGAACGAATCTGGGTTTGGAGCTGCTGCGGGGTAATCATGTAAACGGCAACAAGTTTAACTACTTAACACAAACCAAAGATGGACGCATTCTGCGCTCCAGTTCGATGTATATGAAAAATAAAGCAGGCACTATCATTGGCTCACTGTGCATTAACTACGATATCACAGAGCTGATGATCGCAGAGAAAACGCTGCAGACGCTTATACGTCCTGGTGAACAAACAGAAGTAAAGGAATCTTTCGTTACGAGTGTGAGCGATCTGCTTGATGCCCTTATTCAAGAGGCACAAGAGCAAGTAGGCAAACCCGTGGCAGTCATGACGAAAGAAGATAAAATGCGCATGATTCAACTTCTCGATGCCAAAGGTGCTTTTCTTATCAAAAAAGGTGGCGAGAAGATTTGCACCTATTTGAATATTTCAAAGTATACCCTTTATAGCCACTTAGAAGAAGGGCAAAAGCGCCGTGAAGGAGAGTGTGGAAGGATGATGAAAACGTTGGAGAATTTGGAGACACCTTGCCTGCTTATAGACACAGAACGCATGGATCGAAATATTCAAGCAATGGCTGATGTCATCAACAAACATCATGTGAAGCTGCGTCCGCATGCAAAGACGCATAAGCTCCCTTCAGTCGCGCTCCAGCAGATTGAGGCTGGGGCTGTCGGTATCACGGTAGCGAAAGTGTCCGAAGCAGAGGTTATGGCAGCGGGTGGCGTTACCAATATTTTCATCGCTTACCCGCTTGTGACTGCAAGCAAGATCGAAAGAGCGATTCGCTTAAGCGAGCAAATCGAGCTGATCGTCGGCGTCGATAGCTTGGCAGGCGCCCAGCAATTAGAGCAGTGCGCTAGCCGACTTGGCCAATCTCTGCAAGTCCGGCTAGAAATCGATACGGGCTTTCGCAGAACCGGTGTACTCTACGAGCAGGCCTCCGCGCTCGCCGCAAAGATTGCCCGCATGCCGCATTTACGGCTGACCGGCATCTATACGTTTCGCGGCTCCCTGCTTGCAGGCAAGCCTACCCTCGACGTGGCTGCAGCCGGTCAAGAAGAAGGCACGCTGATGGTGCAGCTGGCCGAGCGTCTTAGAGCGCAGGGCATCGCTATCACGGACGTTAGCGTCGGATCCACACCGACGGCCGCTTCCGCCGCTGCGGTAGAAGGCGTGACGGAGGTTCGCCCAGGCACCTACGTGTTTTACGATCGGATGCAAGCCCGCTTAGGCCTCTGCGGCATCGAAGATTGCGCTGGCAGCATGCTCGTCACCGTCGTTAGCCGCCCATCAGCGGATCTCGCGATCATAGATGGCGGCAGCAAAACATTCGCTACCGATGTGCAGCCGGATACAAACCCGCTTCAGCTGCGCGGCTTCGGCCACATCATGAACCTAGAAGATGCGCTTCTCGTTCGCTTGTCTGAAGAGCATGGCATGGTTGAACTTGGGCCAATCGCCCAAGCAGCCAACATACAGGTAGGCGACAAGCTGCGTATTATTCCTAATCACATTTGCAGCACCGTCAACCTGCACAATCAGGTTATTATGCAGCGCGGTGATGCTTATGAGCGCTTGCCGGTGCTTGCACGAGGTATGTTGGAGTAAGCAATCAGGCAGCATTACTGCCGGATTAAGAGACCGTCGATTCATTCATCCAATCTTGTTCTACATGGAGGAGTCTTAAATCGAAATCCATCGTCATACTTGAGGTTGACGGATGAATGAATGGAAGGATGAATCCCTATTCTCGGTTGAATGATGTTGGTAATTGCAACAATTGCTGCCTAAATCCCGCCTGTTTCCCTCGATGTTGCATAATGTACAACAATTGAGCCCCATATAGGTCATTTCGCAACAAAAGGGTTCGAAATGTTGCACAAACTACAACTTCAACATGCCAAAATGCCTTTGGGAGTGGGAATTGTTGCAGAAAATACAACATTGGCAACCAGGATGCTCACTTTCATGTATTAGTCGCTGAATGACTTTATTACCGAAAACTGGCGACCATGGATCCTGAGTAAAGAGGCATAACAAATGAATCGAAAGACTCGATTTAATCATCCAATGACTTGGAGGTCAATACTATGTCCCAAATTGAACAACGTCTACAAGAGCTAGGCATCACACTTCCCCCATCCCCAGAACCACGTTTCACGTATCTTCCTTGCAATCAAACTGGGAATCTCATTTATTTATCCGGTCAGGATTGTCGTATTAACGGCGAGCTGATGTATGAAGGTAAACTTGGCCGTGAAGTATCCATCGAGCAAGGACAAGCAGCAGCTCGTCAAACCATTATCAATTGCTTATCTGTTATGAAGGGATATCTGGGAGATTTGGATCGAGTTGTTAAAGTCGTGAAAATGCTTGCTTTCGTCAACAGCGCACCGGGCTTTGGCGATCAACCCTATGTCATCAACGGCGCGTCCGACTTGCTTGTGGAAGTGTTCGGTGAGCAGGGTAAACATGCTCGTTCAGCAATTGGTACAAGCGATCTGCCCTTTCACACACCGGTGGAAATTGAACTTATCTTAGAAGTGCGAGATTAGGCACTAGAATAAAGAAAAACCGTCAGGATCAACCTGACGGTCCAATTAGCCTTACTTATGGTAAGGTTCACCGTAAACACTATAACGGCTAAAAAGGGCATCCTTTTGGACAATGTCATTAAGTTAAGGCGAAAGGCCAAAATCAAGAAAAAGAGCAGGTTATCGAAAAGATAACCCGCTCTTTTTTTACGTCCAAAAGAAAAAAGAACTTGACAAGCAGTTGGAAATGTGTGGCGAAGCCCCTTGAAAAAACGAGGAGGTTACGCCAATGGATGAGTACTCGAATTCGCTAAAAGAAACACTGACATCCCTCATACGAGAAATGTCAGCTGCACCAGCACCTTTTGTCAAAAACCCCGAAAAAGATTTTACCCGAAAGAAAAAGCTTCCCTTTGAAACGGTTATGCAACTCCTGATCTCAATGGGGGGCAACAGCTTATATAAGGAACTCTTGGAATCGCAGGGCTATGACGTAAATACCGCAACCACCTCTGCATTTGTCCAACAGAGGAATAAAATCCTGCCATCTGCTGTGGAATTCTTGTTTCACGAATTTACGCAATCGTATACCGATATCAAGGACTACCGTGGGTATCGATTACTTGCCGTTGACGGTTCGGATTTGCATATCGCAACTGACTCTGCGGACACGGACACCTATTTTCAAAGTCAACCGAACACAAAAGGCTATAACCTTCTGCATTTGAACACAGCCTATGACTTGTGCAATAGACTTTACGTGGATGCGATTATTCAGCCACGAAGGTTGAGCAATGAGGGAAGGGCGCTGGCTGCTATGGTTGACCGTTCCCCCATCAAGGGCAAAACCATTGTTACTGCCGATAGAGGTTATGAAAGTTACAACAATTTCGCTCATATTGAACGAAAAGGGTGGAATTATGTCATACGGGTAAAGGATTTGGATTCCAGTGGTATTCTTTCGGGTTTGTGTTTGCCCTCTGGCGGAGCGTTTGATCTGGACGTTCATCTGACACTCACCAAAAAACAAACCAAAGAGGTCAGGGCTCATCCCGAGATTTACAAGTTCGTCCCTTCCACGTCTACCTTTGATTTTTTGGATTTGCATGAGAACTTGTTTTACCCGATTTCCTTTCGGGTTGTTCGTTTCGTCTTGCCAAATGGCGCTTATGAAACCGTCATTACGAATCTTTCTGCCGCTGATTTCCCACCCGATGAAATCAAGTCCATTTACAACATGCGATGGGGCATCGAAACCTCTTTCAGGGCATTAAAATACACGGTAGGTCTGACGAATTTTCACGCAAAGAGACAAGAGTCCATCACCCAAGAGATTTTCGCAAGAATGATCATGTACAATTTCGCTGAAATGATTACCTCGCACGTAGTCATTTCCCAAATGGATAAACGGCACCAATACCAAGTCAACTTCACAGTTGCCGTTCACGTTTGTAGACATTTCCTGCGCTCAAGGGACGATGAACCCCCGCCCGATGTTGAAGCACTGATTCGCAAAAACATTTTGCCGATTCGACCCATCCGCCCAGGACAGCAGAATACGCGCAAAATCCGCTACAAATCCGTTGTTAGCTTCGTCTACAGAGTAGCATAATTCGTTTCATATGAACATTTTTTTAAGCGGAAAGTTCATCCGCTTTGTTTGCTGTACGCTTTTTCCTTGCTGGCGCAAGAAAACAAACGGCACAGGGCTTTTCCCATGCCGTTTTGGATTCTATTTTTATTCACGGTCTTGTCTTTGAGCCTAACTTAATGACATTGTCCTTTTGGATGCCCTTAGCAATTACAAATCCGACAATTTCCCGCCATAATTCCCAATCGCTTCAGCAACAATTTTGTGTACATTACGAAGGAATTGTAAGCTCGCGTCATTCATTTGAGGGATTGTTCCAAGTATCGGCACAACGTCTTGGTAAAAATTATCAATCTCTCTCGCTCTGACTTTGAATGAACCGGTACCCTTCAAGTCATACATATATAAGCCCACTTATCACGATGTTCTGTCCAAAGTGTTGAGTATTCCACTAAATGGATGTAGCGAGATTTATAAGGAAATTACCTAAATGTGATGCCAGCACTCCAATAAATTCAGAAATAGGAGTCAACTGTGCATAATGATCAGCCATTTACGAAAGAAACGGTTTTTACATTTTGCTCAAGGAAGCGGCGACGTCCCGCTGTCCATCTTCTCCTTTTCGGGATCCGCCATCAGTTCTGAACTCCTCGATTGTCTCGGGTCCGCCTTCTTTACGCCTTAATTATAGACTACTTAATAACGACGTATTCCAAGTTAACCAGCTTGGCGTAGGTCACGATTTGGTCTGTCGTCAGGTTCAAGGAAACGACGGTATGGTGGCCGCCACCATTCTCTATCCAGGCTTTCACGCCATCCTGGAAGTTCGGCTTCACGCTCCAGAGTACACGAGCCACGGGAAGCTTAGGAGCCGAAACCGTCGGCTCGAATGCGGAAACCTCGTTGATCAGCAATTTATAATGAGTGCCGAAGTCCGCCATGGATACGACGACGCCTTCTCCGGCTTTACCGTCGAATACCAGACGCGCCGGATCTTCACGATCGCCGATTCCGAGTGGGGAAACAATGATTGTCGGTTTGTTGCTTGCCAAGCTCGGATCTACTTCGAGCATATGGGATTGCAGGATCGCTTCCTGACCAGCCGCCATCTCGTAAGTGTAATCCTCCATAAAGCCTGTGTTTTGATTGCGGCTCATCACTTTCAGCAAGCGATCGAGCGCAGCCGTCTTCCAGTCGCCCTCGCCGGCAAAGCCGTAGCCTTGCGCCATCAGACGTTGGACGGCAAGACCAGGAAGCTGTTTCATTCCATGCAAATCTTCGAAGTTCGTCGTGAAGGCATTATAACCTTTCTCATCCAAGAAACGTTTGATGGCAATTTCATAGCTCGCTTGGATTCTGACGCTCGCTTCCCAGGCTTCTTTACTGTTCGTGCCGTAATCGAATTCGTAGAGCTCCGCATACTGGCCCATCAGATCATCAATTTCTTGCTCTGTAACGGCATTCACGTATTGTACGAGGTCGCCGATGCCGTAGTAGTCCACGGTCCATCCGAATTGAATTTGGGCCTCGACCTTGTCCCCTTCCGTAACGCCAACGTTGCGCATGTTGTCGCCGAAACGGGCGACTTTGATGTTGAAGCTTTCGTTATAGGCAACCGCTACGTCCATCCAATCCGCAATCTGCTGCTGCACTTCCGGACGTTCCCAGTAGCCTACGACGATTTTATTTTGTTTCTTCAGACGGGCATTAATGAAGCCGTATTCGCGATCGCCGTGAGCGGCTTGGTTCAGGTTCATGAAGTCCATGTCAATCGTTGCCCAAGGAATGCTTTCATTGAACTGGGTTGCCAAGTGAAGCAGAGGCTTCTGCAGCATTTTCGTACCGCGAATCCACATTTTTGCAGGCGAGAACGTATGCATCCATGTGATGACACCCGCCACTTCATCGCGATAGTTGACCTCTTTCATGATGCTTGTAATTTTATCCGCGCTTATTGCCAGGTCCTGCAAGACAAGCGGATAAGGGAGCACACCGCTATTATTCAAGGCATCTGTCATTGTCTGCGCGTGAGCTTTTACTTCAGCCAGCGCTTCTTCCCCGTACAGATGTTGCGAACCTACGACGAACCAAAACTGTTTAGCTGCTGTTATTGACATCTTAATCATCCTCTTTTCTGTATTTAATAATAAGTAAGGCTATTACTTCTGCCCGTAGTAGGCATCTTTCCCATGTTTCCGAAGATAGTGTTTATCCAGAATGCCTTGAGGCAGTTCTTTTGCAAAATGATTCAATTGCCGCGCGTACAAATTCATTTTGCAAACTTCCTCCAGCACGACGCTGTTCACGACTGCCGATTTCGCATCTTTCCCCCAAGTGAAAGGCGCATGTCCCTGGAGCAGGACGGCCGGGATTGCCATGACATCCAGCCCGCGCTCCTCGAACGTTTCGATGATGACACGGCCCGTCTCCGCTTCGTACCCCCGGTCAATCTCCTTTTGGTTCAAGAAACGGGCGCAAGGCACGGCGCCATAGAAGGTGTCCGCATGCGTCGTTCCCATGACGGGTACATCCAATCCCGCTTGCGCCCAGATGGTTGCCCAGGTCGAGTGGGTATGCACGATGCCGCCGATTTGCGGATAGTGTTTGTACAACACGGCGTGAGTCGCGGTATCGGAGGAAGGTCTCAGCTCTCCCTCGACCACATTACCGTCGAGATCCACAACAACCATGTCGCTCGGTTTCATCTTTTCATAGCTGACTCCGCTCGGTTTGATCACGAACAGGCCGCTTTCCCGATCGATGGCGCTCGCATTGCCCCAAGTAAATTTTACGAGTCCGTGCTTCGGCAAATCCAGATTCGCTTGATATACCTCTTCTTTCAGTTGTTCTAACAACGTTAGTCCCTCCCGTTCTCTAGCAGATGGTCTACTGCGGCCTGTTCGATGGCCAACCCTGCTTGGTATCGTTTGATGAATGCTTGGAACCCTTTTACATCCGTTGCATCCGGAGCAATCTCCTGTCCTTCGACATTTTTAAAGACCTTTTGCTCGAGGAAGTTATCCAGGCTCTCTTCTTGATCCTTGTTGATCATATATGAAGCCAGAAGCGCCATGCCCCATGCCCCGCCTTCGCCGGCCGTGGACATGACCGAGATCGGTACGTTCAGCGCGCCCGCTAAGATTTTTTGCCCGACGACAGGAGTCTTGAATAGGCCGCCATGAGCCAAAATGCTGTCAATGGCCACTTGTTCGTTTTCGGTCAAAATGTCCATTCCGAGCTTCAATGCTCCGAAAGCAGTGAATAAGTGCGTTCGCATGAAATTAGCCAGATTAAAGTTGCTTTCTGGCGAGCGAACGAACAACGGCCGGCCTTTGTCGATTCCCGTAATATTCTCGCCCGAGAGATAACCGTAGCTAAGCAAACCTCCGCCATCCGGGTCGGCTTCCAATGCCTTATTCAATAGCACGCTGAACAATTTGCTGGAATCTACACCGTATCCCATGGCTTCGGAGAATTCACGGAACAATCCCATCCAGGCGTTGAGGTCGCTGGAGCAGTTGTTGGCATGCACCATGCCGACCGGACTACCGTTCGGCGTCGTGACCATATCGATCTCCGGATAAACCTTGGATAATTCTTTCTCCAATACAATCATCGCAAAAACGGAAGTGCCCACGGAAATGTTACCCGTACGCTTCCTGACGCTATTCGTCGCAACCATGCCTGTGCCGGCATCGCCCTCTGGAGGACATAGCCGAATACCAGGCTGCAGATCCCCGGCCAGGTCCAGAATGCCGGCCCCCATCTCTGTTAGTTCACCAGCTAGCTCGCCGGAGAGATATACTTTAGGAAGAAGATCCTCAAGCTTCCACGGATAGCCTTTGGCTGCGATAAGTTCATCGAATTGCTTAACCATCGATGGATGGTAATTACGGCTTGCTTCATCAATAGGGAAGATGCCGGAAGCATCTCCGATGCCGATCGCTTTATTGCCGGTCAGCAGACAGTGAATATATCCAGCCAGCGTTGTTACGAAATCAATGCGAGGCACATGTTCCTCTTGATTTAATATCGCTTGGTACAAATGAGCGATACTCCAGCGCTCGGGGATATTAAATTGGAACAAGTCCGTTAATTCCCTAGCTGCCGCGCCGGTTGTTGCGTTGCGCCAAGTCCGAAACGGTACCAGCAGCTCACCCGTGCTGTCGAATGCCATATAGCCGTGCATCATAGCGGAAAACCCGATCGAACCCACGGTCCGGAGGGTGACCCCGTAATTTCGTTCCACTTCCTGCTTCATTTCACGATAAGCGGTTTGGAGGCCTTTAATAATATCCTCCTGGCTGTACGTCCAATATCCGTCTTTCAACAGATTTTCCCACTCATAGCTTCCCGATGCGATGGTCTCGAAACGACGATCGATCAACACCGCTTTGATCCGCGTAGATCCGAATTCGATACCTAGCGAAGTTTCACCCTTGGTTATCGCTTCTTTCAAGTCTACATGATTCATAATCACGTATCTCCCCTCTCTGTTCGTGGCTTAAACCCAAACGCGTATAATAGCCTGATTCCGATCGAACCGTTCACTCGATGAGACAAACGAACGATTTCGATCGAAAGAAGGCGCTTTCTCTTACTGATAGCCTTAGTATATTTTCTGTACGTACATTTGTCAATATAATCTAATAGTTATACTAACATAAATTGCAGTACCATCCCTATTCGTCTCCTCGTAGCGTCTCCCTTAGGATAAGCATGGAATTTGTACCGTCGAAATCATAAATAAGTATCACTTCATTTGCATTTCATGCAATTTATGTTAGAATGTGTACGTACAACTTTTCGAACAACGATGAAAGAAGTGGATGGCATGAAGCCAAAGTACCAGATCATCATAGATGAGATTAAAAGTAATATCCTCTCGGGAACGTACAAAGCAGGCGAGAAAATCCCTTCGGAATTCGCTTTGCAGGAGGACTACAACGTTAGCCGGCAGACGGTTAGAAAGGCTATTTTGGAGTTATCGAACGAGGGTTTCCTAAGAAGCGAGAAAGGATCCGGCACGTACGTCAGCACCCAATACCGGTCCAAAACGGGTGGGAAAGCCATGAATAAAACGATTGGCGTCATCACGACCTATATCTCGGATTACATCTTTCCCTCCATTATCCGCGGCATTGAAAGGCGATTAAATGAAGATAACTATTCCTTGCTGTTAGCCAGTACAAATAACGATATCTCCCAGGAAAAAAAGGCGTTAGAAATGATGCTGTCCTACGGTGTGGATGGACTGATTATAGAACCTACCAGAAGCAATGTATACAACCCCAATATCGCTTACTACCTGTCTTTTAAGGAGCGTGAGGTTCCGTTCACGATGATCAATGCCTATTATGAAGAGTTGGAGGTTCCTTTCTTCTGTCTGGATGACGTGCTGTCCAGCTATCTAGCAACTCGGGAGCTGATTGCCAAAGGACATACCCAGATCGGCATCATCGCGAAAATGGATGATTTGCAAGGGAAGTATAGAATGAAGGGATTTATCAAGGCTCTTGGGGAAGCCAAATTACGGTTCCAGCAAGAGCATGTGCTTTCTTTCGATACGGCGACGAAGTCGGACCTGTCCGCTAACTTGGAAGTGTATCTGAACGACAATCGGGATGACTTGACTGCGCTTGTGTGTTACAACGACGAGGTAGGCTTGGAAGTCGTACATGTCTGCAGAAAACTGGGTATCTCCATTCCAGACGAGCTATCCATCATTGGCCAGGACAATTCATATATCGCCAAAAACGCGAATATCAAACTAACGACGCTGACCCACCCCCAAGAACAAATGGGACGCGACGCAGCGGACTGGGTCATTAAGAATTTACAAGGCAAAAAAGACTTGCCCACCAACACCTACTACCAGCCCGTATTAATTGAGGGCGAAACCGTAAAAGCGATCGAAGTGGAATAGTCATGGACTGTGTTATTACTTGTGATACGGTTCCCCCCGATTTATCCGCATAGCTCGATAAATCTGCCGCACCAACCGCATCAGCTGGTGCGGCAGCTCGCTCGATAGCTCCAGCAAGCCGCAGATCACAAAGGCCACTGATTGCTCTCCTTCATACACACCTGCTGCTCCTCAGCAGGGCTCATGCTCTCCGGTGCCTTATCGTCCGGCACCTCTATCATTTGCACCTTGTCATACGGCCCAATGCGCTTCACATACTCCACGATCCGGTCCACGAGATAGCGCTCCTTCAATTTCCCTACGGTTAATATCTTGTATACACATAACCGACAATCTCCTCTCATTTGCTCCATTGGATAAAATACAATCAAATCAGGTTCATTCACTTTATTTGCCCGCTTTCATTGGAGTTAATCCAACAGAATGCTCTAAAACCAGCTCTTCTGAGCTATTTCCTCCACATATTCCACTGTATAAATCCAATGAAACTAACCTCAACCGCCGAAGTCATGAGACATCATTGGATATAATCCAATCAAATATCCTTCAAGTTCATGTATTTCGACCTTTCTCCCAACTCAAATAAATAAGGGGTAAGCTTCGCTTACCCCAAAGCATATAAATTCTTATCTGTAAATAAAGGACCTGAGGCGCTGCCTCAGGTCCTTTATTTGTGTTAAAAGCTAGTTACGATTGCATGTTCCGCAAACGGAACGTGGATGCCTTATTTGCGGAAAATACCCCATTTTCACGAGCTAAGAGGAACGAGGATCCGTTATTTCGCCGTTTCACGTCCTAAGAGCCTTATCGGAGTCAGCTATACTCCTCACACGCGGAATCTTCCGATTAATGTCTGCAAATCAGCAGCCATGCTGTTCAGTACTGTCGCCGAGGAGACGATCTCCTCCATGCTTGCGTACTGACCCTCGATGTTGGAAGATACATTTCTTGCTCCCGCAGCGGTCTGTCCGGCGACTTCATCGATCGCGCGAATCACATCCGTTGCTGCGCGTGTCTTCTCGGAAATAGCGGCCGAACTTCCCGCCACTTCCTCGATCTGCCTTGCAACTTCGTCCATCGCACCGCGAATACGTTTGAAGGTATCCCGCGCTACGCCGACCACTTCAAGTCCCGTCTGCACCTCTCGGCTCCCAGCCTCGGTGGAACTAACAACCTCTCTTGTTTCATCCTGAATACTGGAAACAAGATGAGCGACTTCTTCCGCAGCTGCTCCCGTCTGCATAGATAACTTGCGGACCTCGTCGGCGACGACCGCAAAGCCTTTACCAGCGGCTCCGGCGCGTGCCGCTTCAATGGAGGCATTGAGCGCAAGCATGTTCGTCTGCCGCGCAATACCTGCAATCATCGAATTCGCATTGACGATTTGTTCAGACCGTTGACCGAGCCTCTGTACGGATTCAGCAAGTTCCATCATCTTCTGATAGATAGCATTCATCTGCGTTATCGCTGTCTCGACTGCCTCATTGCCCTCCCCTGCCTCTTTCTGTGCGAGGAAAGACTGCTGGTTAGCCGACTGCGTGACACTTGCAATCTGAATGACGGCTGCTGACATTTCCTCCATGATGGAGACTCCCAAGTGTACACTACGCACTTGCGCATCCGTACCCATCGAAATGTCCTGGACTGTGTATGTAATACGTTCCGAAGATTCGCTAACTTGTTCAGAATTGCTGCTAAGCGCCTCCGATGCAGCAGCGACGTGCTGGGCACTGCTTCCTACCTGACTAATTAAGCTATGCAGATTGGCTTTCATTTGATTAAAAGCGGTAGCCAAATGTCGTAATTCGTCCCTATTCTTGACGTTAATGTCACCAACCGTTAAATCGCATGCTGCAATTCGTTCAGCCGCTTGTACCATAGAACGTATGGGATTGACAATCATGCGAGATAGCAAGAGGCCGATGGCCAAGGCGAAAAGAAAAGCTGCGACACTGACCCAGATCAACGTTTGAACGGTCGATACTACCACATCATGATTGCGTGCAGAAGCTTCCTCCTGGACTTTCCTTTCCAGCTCTTCAATCTTCGCGGCAGCCTGCGTCAATGTTTCCGTTGTCGGAATAGCCCACTGCATCGCTTCAGCTTTGGCTAAAGCCACATTCCCTTTGTCTGCGTATTCCGTCACTTTCTTCACTAGACGAGCAAATGTCATGTTCGAGTCTACCATGGATTGGATAGCACTTTGCTCATCCTCGTTCTTCGAAACCTCTCCCATCTGAGTAATGATCGAAGAAAGTGTTCCATTCATTTCCGTCAAAAGCTTCTCTTTGTCCTTCGTAGGGTCTAAAACGTATCCGAACAGCATGCTGTTCTGTATTTGCGTTTTCTCTTTGATCTCAGAGACATTTCGAAGAATAGTGACATTATCTTTCAAGAGCTTGGAATAAGAACTATCCACTTTATTCAAGTATGTATACGACATGCCGCTGGTTACTGCAACGAGTAAAGATACAATAACAAATGTGCCTACAATTTTAATTCTCAAAGAAACCGAAAATAGTCGCTTTCTCCAGCTAGCCGAATTACGATTTGCCATGACTATGCCCTCCTACAGACGTCAGTAATCGCTTTCATTTTATACAGGATAACAGGCTGTCGTTAAATCGCGACAGCCTGTTTCACATTATTACCTATAACCAAATGAGATGGAGCGTTCTTGGTGTTTAACTATAATTATTTGGAATTCATGTATTTGCGCATATCGAAGGCAACAGCCGCGACGATAATTACACCTTTAATAATCAACTGCCAGTAAGGACTAATTCCGATAAACGTCAAACCATAGTTGATAACGCTGAAAATTAAAACCCCTGCAAGAACACCAGGTACAGTTCCGATACCACCGGAAGTGGATACACCACCGACGACGCAAGCTGCGATTGCATCAAGCTCGTACATATTCCCGTAGTTATTCGTTGCGCCACCCGTTCTTGCTGCTTCCAGCACCCCTGCCAGACCATACAAAGCGCCAGCAATCGCATAGATGTAGATGAGGTAACGGTTTACGTTAATACCTGAAACGACCGCTGCGTGAATGTTGCCGCCGATGGCGTACATATATTTCCCCAGCTTCGTTTTGTTGAACACAATCCAAACGATGATAGATACAACAATGGCAATAATGACAATGTAAGGAATGGAATACGTAGAACCGGTTCCGATCGCGCCTGTTCCCAGCTGACTGAAATCTGATCTTAATCCGCCAATCGGCTGTGACTGATTCGGTTTCATATCAAAGTATAAGGAGTTAGCTCCGTATACGGCTACCATCGTACCCAAAGTTGCGATGAACGGTGGAACCTTGAATTTTGCAACAATGATCCCATTGATCAAACCTACTAATAGACCGGCTGCAATCGCAATAAGAATCGGCACGATCAATGGCAGCTCCGGCAAATTCGGGAAAAATCTTCGACCATACTCCTGCGTTTGCAGCATGGAAGCGGAGATAACGGCGGTCAAGCCGACGATACGTCCTGTCGAAAGGTCGGTTCCCCCTGTGATCAAGATGAATGCCGCACCCAAGGCGATAATGACGCGTGTGGATGACTGCAGTAAAATATCTCGAAGGATATTTACGGATAAAAAGCGTGGATCATATATCGCGATACCGATAACTAACACGACTAGCACGATGTAGATTGCGTATTTGGTGACGAACCCACTAATGTCTCTGGATTTCAATGTTTCTGTCTTCGTACTCATGGTTCTTGGCCCCCTCCATTATGCCATATGCTGTGCAGCAAGGCGCATGATCTCTTCTTCCGTTGCTTTATTTCCTTCTACAATGCCTGTAAGGCGTCCTTCACACATGACCATGATTCGGTCTGACATCCCTAACAGTTCGGGCATTTCAGAAGAGATCATGATAATACTTTTCCCCTGCTTCGCAAGGTCAGCGATGATGGAGTAAATTTCGAATTTAGCACCTACGTCAATTCCCCGTGTCGGTTCATCAAGCAGAAGCACGTCCGGTTCTGTGAGCAGCCATCTGGCAAGCAGCACCTTTTGTTGGTTACCACCTGACAGGTTCTTGATCAACGCGTGCATATTCGGTGTCTTCACCCGAAGCATTTCGATACTTCGTTCGACTTCTACTTTACGTTTAGCTTCGTTAATAAAGCCCAGTGGATTCATATACCTGCCCAAATTCGCAATCACGGTGTTTTCAAGAACAGATAGTACGGGGAAAATACCCGTTACACGACGCTCTTCCGTGAGCAAAGCGATTTTCTGCTTAATAGCATCGATCGGCGACTTGAGCTTCACTTGCTTGCCATGCATGGAAATGCTGCCGGAAGCAACACCTCTCATCCCGAACAAAGCTTCAATCAACTCCGTCCGCTGAGCACCAACAAGACCACCGACTCCAAGAATCTCTCCCTTACGAAGATCAAAGGATACGTTCTTAAATGATCTTGGAATGATAGAAGTCAGTCCTTCGACTTTCATTAATACACCGTTCGGCACATTGCTGCGCTCAGGGAAACGCTCCTTCAGATCTCGTCCGACCATCTTCGAAATAATCATGTCGGTCGTTAACTCCGACGAAGCCCACGTACCGATCTTGGTACCGTCTCGCATAATCGTCACTTCATCAGAAATTTCAAGAATTTCTTCCATTTTATGTGAAATATAGATGATCGAAACGCCACGACTTCTCAGGTCGCGAATGATGCGAAACAGCTGCTCAACTTCGTTACCCGTTAGTGAAGAAGTCGGCTCATCCATAACAATGACTTTCGAATTGAATGACACAGCCTTGGCAATTTCAATGGACTGCACCTTAGAAACAGATAATGTTCCTACCAGTGTGTCCGGATTAATATCCATCTGGAGCTGTTTGAATAAGCTCTCTGTATCTCTGCGCATCTTCTTATGATCCACTAATTTCAAAGGTCCGATCCCTTTTAGCGGAAATCTGCCAAGCCAAATATTCTCCATTACGTTACGATGAGGAACCGGATGAAGCTCCTGATGGATCATGGAAATGCCGCTTGATAAAGCATCTTTCGAACTTTGAATGGAAACAACTTCGCCATTCAATTTGATTTCTCCACCATCCGGCTTATAAATACCGAACAAGCATTTCATCAGCGTCGATTTGCCCGCACCGTTCTCTCCCATCAGCGCATGCACGCTTCCCGGGCGAACTTTGAGGGTAACGTTATCCAGCGCTTTGACGCCGGGGAATTCTTTGGAGATTTGATTCATTTCCAATAAATAGTCATGTTCAGTCATGGTAACTCCCCCTACAGCTCACGATAATCCCCACAAAGTGAAGCCTTTCTTCGTTGTCTCTTTACCTTTGCATGGGTTCCCAAATAAGGAAGGCAAGAGCGCCCGCGTATGATACATCGCTGCTCTTGCCCGCTTCTATTCGGATTACTTCGCTTCGTTCATGTTAGCTTTTGTAATCTTTTTGTAGGAAATCCATACATATTTGCCGTCAGTTACATCGTAGCCTGTTGTTTCTTTGCTTGGTGTTTTACCGTTAGCAAGTGCTGCTGCTACATTCGTTGTTGCTGCACCTTGGTTTTTCGCATCGTTCAGAACCGTTCCGAGCAATGTGCCATCACTAAGCGCTTGAAGAGCAGGAGCTGTAGCATCTACGCCTACAACCGGTAGGAATTTGTTGTCTTTGAAATAGCCTTTTGCTTTCAAAGCTTCGATAGCGCCAAGTGCCATATCATCGTTGTTCGCAAGAACAGCTTCGATTTTATTTTCGCTGGAAGCTAAGAATGCTGCCATTTTTTCTTGACCTTTAACGCGGTCCCACATAGCTGTATCTTCCGCTACTTTTTCTACACCAAGACCAGCATCAGTGATCGCTTGGATGGAGAACTTCGTGCGAAGCTCAGCATCTTGATGTCCTGGCTCGCCTTTCAGCATAACGTATTGGATTTTACCGTCTTTGTTTTTATCCGCTTCTGGGTGAGCTTTGAAGTAGTCAACCAGCAGTTGGCCTTCCATAGTACCGGATTGCTCAGCTTTAGCGCCTACGTAGTAAACTTTATCCCATTTCTTCATATCATCAGCAAGTGGCTCACGGTTCAAGAAAACAACTGGAACGTTTGCAGCTTTTGCTTTGTCGATGATAACGCCTGCCGCTGTACGGTCAACTGCGTTAATCGCTAGAGCGTTTACTTTTTTCGTGATGAAAAGATCGACTTTATCATTTTGAGTTGGTTGTGAGTTCTGGCTGTCTACGATATCAACTGTTGCTTTATCTTTAGCAGCATCAGCGATCGCGGCACGAACACCAGACATGAATGTATCGTCAAATTTGTAGATGGCTACACCAATTGTAGGTTTTTTAGCTGTGTCTGCAGCTTTTGGAGTTGCTGCTGCGCCGGCAGTTGCTGCTGGAGCAGGTGTTGGTGTTTCAGTTTTATTACCACAGCCTGCTACGGTTGCAACCAAAGCGCCTGCTACTGCAAGTGTAATCAATTTTTTCAAGGTAAGACCCTCCCTAAAAGGTGTGTTGTTTATTATTTACATTCCCTACTATACTGGATCAAAACATCAAAACAAATGCAATATCCTCATATGTTCTATCAAAATTCTCATCACTTTATAAAAGGGAACAGCAGCTTCTGATTATCCGACCAGAACATATTACCCAGATCAATGGCTTTAATCCCTGTATCCACGCGGCTGGGCACCTTCTTCCCTTTCGAAGCTTCAGCCGCGTTCTTTACACCCAAATACCCGATACTGAATGGATTCTGAATGATCGTCGCTTGGATGACACCCTCTTGCAGCATCTCCAGCTCTTCAGATGTACTATCAAATGTGATGATTTTCACTTTGTCCTGAAGGTTCATACTCTGAATCGCATGCGCAACGCCAATGGAGGAGATTTCATTCAAAGCAACAATCCCGTCTAATTGGGGATGCTTCCCCATCATATTACGGGTTAGCTGCGCAGCAAGCTCGTAGTCAGTCATACTGTAAACCTTTTCAATCACCTTAATATCCGGATATTTAGATAATTCTTCCAAAAGACCTTCTTCTCGAAGCTCTGTATTGCGCTCTCCTTGCATAAAGCTAACAATAGCAATATCACCGCTTGTCCCAGCCAACTTGATGAGTTGTTTGCCAGCCAACTGTCCAGCCTCATAATTATTAGCCCCGATAAAGCTCTTGGCTTTACGTGTCTCCACTTCAGAGTCAATCGTGATGACAGGAATTCCGCGTATGGACGCATCGTCCACAACCCCGGACAATTGCTTATAACTGTTAGGAGCCAACACAATGGCGTCCGGTCCGCTGCTGATCGATTGCTCCATTAAAGCGATTTGCCCCTTCACGTCCGCTTCATCGCCTGGTGCACGGAAATCCAGCGCAACATCAAACTCCTTCGCGGCCACCTCGGCGCCGATCTTCACCGTCTTCCAGTAATCACCGTTTTGACTTCGGAGTACAACCTCCAAATGTTTCTTCTGCTCGGTTGGTGTGGTCTCCTCCGTTGGTTTGGAACAGGAAGACAAGGAGATGACGGCTACCAGAACGGCAAATAGAAGGGGTCTTACTCTCATTGTTTTATCCATGGCTTCTCCTTCCTATTCATCTTCAAGAACTTTATATAGGGATCTTTAATCATAGATTAAAGTCTCTCTCTCTGCAGGAATCCAAATCTTGACGGTAGTTCCTTCTTCCAGCTCGCTTTCAACCTTGACCCCATACTCCGAACCGAAATATAACTGGATGCGCTCATGCACATTTCGCAGCCCTACCCCAGACCCTTTTTCACTTTTCACCTGACCGGTCAGGATGCTTTTGAGTGTTTCTTCCGACATACCGACACCGTTATCCCGAATCTCGAATAGGATCTTCTCATTGTCTTTGCCAACCGATATGTGAATGAGGCCTTCGTCCACCATATATTCAATGCCATGATAGAGCGCGTTTTCCACAAAAGGTTGTAAAATCAGCTTCAGCGTCTTGTATGGCAGCACCTCATCATCCACCTGAATCTTGTAATCGAACTTATCCTTATACCGCATCTTTTGGATAATCAAATAATTCCGAATGTGCTCGATCTCTTCCCCGATTGTAATGATATTTTTACCCTTGCTCAGTGATATCCTGAAAAACTTGGACAAGGACGTGATGGTTTTGACGACGTCTTCATTCTTCCCATTACCCACCATACGAACAACGGAATTGAGTGTATTGTACAAAAAATGCGGATTAATCTGAGACTGCAGTACCTCCAGCTCGTTCTTACGCTTCGTCTCCTGCTCATGGATGCTTTGATCCATCAGTTCACGAACCCGTGAGACCATCAGATTAAATCTTCGCGAGAGCTGCTCCACTTCATCAGCGCCCCGAACATGAATATAGGTGTCAAAATGGCCCTTTTCGACCATTTCCATCGACTTCTTTAGTCGCTTAATAGGCTGCGAAATACGCGCAGACATGAAGGACGAGATCAACAAAATGAAAACAAGGACAATGACGAGAAGCCAAATCATGAACGTACTAATTTCCTTGCGTGTAGTAACCATTTCATCCATGTAGGAGACGCCAATAATTTTCCAACCGATGTTACTAACCGTCCTGACTACATTAAGCCGCGACTCGCCATCGCTGATATCCATGTATTTTCCATATGAGAATTTGAGCGCTTGCTCCACATTTTCATACTTCAAACCAATATAAATAAGCTGCTGCTGCGGGTGATAGACAATGTTACCGGCAGAGTCATCGATGATGTAAACGTAGCCCTTTTTACCAAGAGAAACCGTACGAAACACATCGTCCAGTGTCTTGAAATTAATATCCACAAGGAGTACGGCATCCACCCATTTCCCATTCTGCTCAATGGAAACCCCTTTACTCATGGAAACGACCCATTTGTACGGGTCCTTGAACAGGTTCTGGATATGCGGCAGGGAAAAAGTGAGATGGTTCGGATTATCCAGCGCAGACTTAAACCACGACTGCTCGAGAAGTCGTGTATTTTTACGCATCTCGGTCGTGGGAATGCCGGTCACTAGTCCACCATCCGCTGTAAAAAGATGAATAGATACGATATCCTCGCGCGTGCTTGCGATCGTTTCCAGCTGCTCGAGAAGCTTGTCCGTAGGAATGCCACGGCTTTTGGCAATTTTCGCATCAACCACCTCAAAGGTGTCCGCCATGCCTTTAATATAGTGTTCCAAGTTAAACTGTACCTGCTCGATCACCTGCTGCGTATTCAGAAAAGCACTCTCTTCCGCGGTTCTAGAAAATTTATTATAAAGCACCAACGAGACGATCAACATGACGATCACAGTAATCAAAATAAAAGACATCGTAATCGTAAATTGAATGCTTTTCACCCTCATTGTGTCCAGCATTACGTTATACAAGGTCTCGAATAGCTTTCTCATTTTACGTTTCAAGCTTTACCACCCGCTCCTTTAACACTAAAGCCCTTTGGAACTGTTATTCCGATACTCTTTGGGGGATACACCGACATTTTTACGGAACGAAAAGCTGAAGTAATTGGCATCGGCATAGCCAACCTTCTCTGCGATCGTAAGTAGCTTCATATCCGTAGAACGCAAGAGCTCCTTGGCTGCTTCCATACGAATATGGTTCAAATAGTTCACGAAGGTCATTTTCGTCTCTTTCTTGAAAATACTGCTGAAATATCCCGCGCTAATATGCAGGTGGCCGCACACTTTATTAATTGTAATATCACCTTCGTGATAGTGGCTCTTCGTATAATCCTTAGCCATTTCGACCAGGTTTTTGTACGTATATTGACGATCCGTCGCGATATGATTCATCATGCTGGCACATAATTCGGCAAGCCAATGCTTGGCTTCTTCCAAGGATGTGAATTTATTAATCTCTGTAAATGGAATAAAATGCTCGCCAAATACCTCATCGACATTAAGGTTCGAGTCCTTGGCTGCTTTCAGGATACAAGTTAATATTTCGAGTAAATAAATTTGGTAGTCCTTAACGGAAACACCGCCCTCTATCCCTTGAAAAAGCTCATCCATCGTCTCTCGAATCTCCTGACTCGTCCCGACCTTAATGCAGCGCGTCAAGGCATGCTCCTTCACATCGTCAAAACGAATCTTCTCCACGTTTCGCTTCTCCACATCATCGATGTAGATCATGCGGTTGTTGCCTAAGATCAGCCGGTAATCAAGCGCCAACACGGCATCTTCATAAGAATAGCTGATCTTAGTTACATCTTTCATAACGGTTCCAATTCCAACGGTAAGTGTAAACTTCAAATATTTCTCTACGTTCTGCCGTACTTCTTCCAGCACCTTCATCGTTTCTTGAAGCGCAGCTTCTTTGTCCATGCTCTCCCTCGCGGCTAGTACAACCACTTGATCGTTATGCATGAAAACAAGGCCAAGATGTCGTTTATCGGCAATCTCCTCGGTAATATTCAGCAGGGCAAAATATTTCAACGCCTGATCCTCCGAATATTTCAAAGAAACGGACTTCGCCAGCTCACTGCGATTCTCCAAATCCTCTTCATGAATGAGCACCCCATCGATGCTCAACACCGCTACAACATAACTATTCCCACTGAGCTCAATACCGTAGTTCGCCGCCTTCTCGTATACTTCATCGCGCGGGAGTTTCCGATTCATCAGGGTCGCCAGGAAATTTTCCTTAAGCACAGGCATGCTCTTGCGGTAATGCTCCTTCAGCAGCTGTACATTTTCCCGATGGGACACTTCCTCCTGAATCTGCTCCTTCACCTTTAGCAAAGCATTGATCAGCTCTTGTGCGGAAAAAGGCTTCAGCACATATTCATCAATATGAAGCTTAATCGCCTTTTGGGCATACTCGAACTCATCATGCCCCGTGAGGATGATGAGCTTAATCGTCGGAAAGCGCTCACGGACCGCTTCTGCCAACTGAAGCCCATTCATGAACGGCATCTGAATATCCGTCACAACCACGTCCGGCTGCAGTCGCTCGACCATTTCCAGCGCTTCCCTACCGTTCTCCGCCTTCTCTATCACTTCAAAGTCAATGGCTTCCCAATTTATCTCACGGACGACACCTTCTCGCACGTCCTCTTCGTCATCCACTAATAGCAGCTTGTACATGTCCGTCCTCCTAAAGCTTTCCGTTCGAAAAGCTTACATCGTAAGCGTATTCTTAATAAACATCATTGTACTAACTGCCTATGGAATAAACAACTGGTTGATACTCTAATGAGGAATTAATGGTAAAAATCACCTTATGAATGTTAAAATTGAAGTGAGATAAAGCAAACCCATTAAAAAGGACATCATCTTGGACAGGCCCTTCGGGACAAAACTCCACTCAGCCGTTGCTGAACTGGGGAGATCAAACGACTTTCTGCAGTCGCTGGACCCGGCCTTTGCGGCCAAACTCCATTCAGCCTCGCTGGACTGGGCCTTTGAGACTTCCCCATTCAGCCGTCGCTGGAGAAGGCCCTTTGCGATGATGAAGGGAACCTGAGTACGCTATTTCTTGCAAAATGCTTGTTTTCGTTACCCAAAGGGAACTACGATGCCTTATTTTGTCAATATTGAGGAATTCAATCCAATTTTCAAGGAATAGCGGATCGTGGTTCCGCTTAGGTCCCTGAAAACAGCTATACGAAAGAAATAACGAATCGACGTTCCCTCAGTAAACAGGAATTGTAGATTACACTACAGGAATTACAATAAAACTGCTCACACAAACAAGGAGGAAGACCCATTGGATTTCACACAAATAGGACGAATCGCTTCACTTATTAAAGCTAACGTAGGTAAAGTCATTGTTGGCAAGGACGATACCGTCGAGCTTATGGTCATTGCCCTCATTGCTTCCGGGCATGTGCTGCTTGAGGATGTTCCCGGTACAGGGAAAACGCAGCTAGCCAAAGCGCTGGCCCGCTCCCTCGACGGCACAATGAAGCGCATCCAGTTCACGCCCGACTTGCTGCCGTCAGATGTAAGCGGCATCAATTTCTTCAATCAGAAGCTGGGCGAATTCGAATTCCGCCCAGGGCCGTTATTCGCTCACATCGTGCTTGCCGATGAGATTAACCGCGCGACGCCGCGCACGCAGTCCAGCTTGCTGGAAAGCATGGAGGAACGCCAAGTGAGCATCGACGGTGAAACACGCATGCTCGAAGCTCCGTTCCTCGTCATTGCCACGCAGAACCCTGTCGAGAATCAGGGGACGTTCCCCCTCCCGGAAGCTCAGCTCGACCGCTTCCTGATGAAGCTCTCGCTGGGCTATCCGTCCGCAGCCGATCAGGTCCAGATCTTGAAGCGCTACCAACAGCATGATCCACTCGATCGGCTGCTGCCGGTTGTAGGCCGTGCTGAGCTGCTCGAAGCTCAGCACTTGTTCACGCAGGTGCGCGTCAGCGACGAGCTGCTGCAGTACATCGTGCAGCTCGCGGAAGCGACGCGCGCGCATGCAGATGCCGCGCTTGGCGTCAGCCCGCGCGGTGTTCGCGCCTTGATGAAGTCAGCGCAGGTATACGCGGCGCTTCGCGGCCGCGACTACGTGCTGCCGGACGACATTAAGGCGCTGGCTGGGCCCGTCTGGGCGCACCGCATCCTGCTGCGCACGCGATCGCGCCAACAAGACCAACAGGTACATGCCCTGCTGGTCAGTATTCTTGCAGCTACCCCCGTTCCTACGGAAGTTAAGCTGGGGTAGCCGATGAGCATTAGCTGGATTCTCATCATCACTGTCGCTCTGTTCCTCCTCCAGCATCAGCTATTTGCCCGCTGGGGGTTTCGCGGGCTTCGCATTGAGCGAACCTTCAGTACGACGCATTGCCATGCAGGGGACGACATTGTCATGATCGAAACGATCGTTAATCGTAAGCTGGCTCCAATTCCTTGGCTTCGCTTGGAATCAACGATTCACGCAGGGCTCCACTTTGCGAAGATCAGCAACCTCGCAGTGAGCAGCGGAGCTCTTTTTCAGAATCATCGCAGTCTGTTCAGCCTTATGCCCTATACAAGAATAGTCCGACGCCACGGGGTTCACTGTTCGAAGCGAGGTTGGTATAAGCTCGAAACGGTGGCCGCTTCGATGGGGGATTTGGTTGGTGTGCAAGCTGCTTCTGCGATACACCGTATGCAGGTGGAGCTCCTTGTTTACCCTCGCTTGGTAAGCAGAGATGAGATCCCACTCCTCTCCAGCAGATGGCAAGGCGATATAACCGTCAAACGCTGGATCATGCCAGATCCATTTCTCGTTTCTGGCGCAAGGGAATATCGCTTTGGTGATACGATGAACAGCATCCACTGGAAGGCGACAGCACGCAGCCAGAAACTCCAAGTATATAATCGAGATTTCACTGCTGACCCTAGGCTGCTTTTGGCCGTAAATACGCAAATAACGGAAACAATGTGGGATGCTGTGACCGATCCCGAGCTTGTTGAGAAAGCTCTCTCGTACGCAGCTACACTTGCTGAATATGCCGTGAGCCAAGGTATTCCTGTTGGTTTCGGCTACAACGGCTCTCTGCAAGGTCAACCTGGAGTTCCCGTGTACCTCGCCCCTGAAGGTGGTTGGCCACATTTGGAACACCTTTTTGAAACGATGGCCAAGCTTGCCATCTCCTGCTCTCGCTCCTTCGAAGACTTCCTGGATCATGGAATCGAGCAAGAAGGGACCGCGATGGACATCATCCTACTGACTTCCTTCGTGTCTAGGGGGATCGAAGAAAGTATTGTGCGACTTGAATCGTTAGGGCACTCTGTTTTTATCATCCCCTTGCAGCACGACCTTCTTGAGCTGAACGGAGAGGAGGTAGGTGTTTCCAATGTCAGCGCGCACTCAAACGCCTTCTCAACGAGCTAATCATAATTTTCTTGTGAGAGAATTCAGCTTAGCGATCTTGTACAGTCTACTCGAACTCATTATCTTCTTTCCGATTATTATTCTAATCCAGGTCTATGTGTCGGAGACCTTACTCTGGATGACTTGCTTACAGTTCTTGCTCTGTTATATGTTCGGCTGCTTCTTTGGACGTATAAAATGGCTAACTCGTACTCTCTATGAGTTAATGCTTTGTGCTGGAGTAGGTTTAACGATTACCTACCTCCTGCAAGGCAACAACTGGCATGGCTGGACCTGCGCAGCCATCGGGTTAATACTTGCATATCGCGGAATTCGCTGCACCAAGGATGGATGGCTCTCGCTCTTTCCTGCGAGCATATTTGTTACCGCAGGTTTAGTTTATTTCGTAGGTGTCCCCATTATGGGACGATTGGATCTTTTCCATCCGTATATAGGTTGGATGAATGGATTCGGGTTCTGTTCGCTGGTCATTTTTTTCTTAGCTACGAATCGCGCTCAGCTCCTTAGCGCCACGTTAGCAGGCAATGAACGTACTGCAGCATTGTCACTATCAGAGTCAGTGAAGCGCTCAAGCCGCATTTGGTTAATCACATTAATTGCTTGCATCGCAGCTGTTGCCTACTTTAAACAATTGCAACAAGGAATCGGCTCCTTTCTTCGAGCTTCGATCGCTTGGCTGCTGCGCCTTTTTCAATCCGAACCGTCTTCTGATCAGCCGCTAGAGCCAAGTCCTTCAGCACAACCCTTGCCGCTTCCTCCTCCTGCTCCCACTGAAGAACCGAGCTGGTTTGACATGCTGCTTCACTATGCCCAAGTTATTATCGGCTATCTCATTGTCATCGCCCTTATCCTTGGCGCCATTTATATTATCATTGCCAAGCTGACACCTGCACTGGTCTCACTTATTCGACGCTTGATGAACCGTTCATTTAGCAGCAAGAAAGGCGAGGGAGCCGAAGGATTCACGGATGAAAAAGAGAGTCTACTAGCGTGGAAAGAACTACCGCGTATGTGGTGGCAGCAAACGATGAAGAGCTGGTCGAGAGGGAAAGCAAATGAACCAAAATGGTCACATTTGCCGAACAATCGGGAACGCATCCGTTTCCTTTATCGTGTTTTGATCCAGCAAGCAGCTGAGGGTGGCTATACGTACAATAAAGCATATACCCCAAATGAAACAGAACGGGAGCTATCAAACCAATATCAGCTGTCCAGCCATGCCGTTCATGCCATAACAACAGCTTATAACCAAGCACGATATAGAGATGACGATGTCTCTGATTTAGAGCTGGATCAAGTACTGCAAACTCTTGACCCTCTTATTCGCAATCAATTGAAATGAGTATCCTTTTGCCTACTGTAAGCATGATTTTCATCGCTACGTCGAAGAATCCAAGCTCTCCCTATACTTTAGCGATGATATTCATCGTCTCAGATTAAGAAGCTCAATGCCCTTCAGCTGTGCAATCGCGTATTTTCCGGGCAAAGCCTCAGCCCCGCTGGCACAAATAAGGGGTTGGGTTGGGCTAAGCTAGCATACTCACCCCAAAGTTTTCCTATGCAAAACAAAAAGGCTGCGCAGCAAAACAACTGCTCAGCCTCTTTTTTTATACTTATACACCATTCACCCGACTCTTCGCAGTCCCACACCGCATCACAGCATTCACAATCAAAAAAATCAGTCACACTTTTGCACGCGGCTGCATATACATAATTGTTTGAATACATTCGACTGAGGTGGTTTTGAGATGTTAGCATTAAAAACCGGTTGTGAAAAAGAAGAAGTCGTTCACACATTATGTGAAATGGGATTGGATCAAATCGCAAAATGGATCATGGTATTACCTGAAGACAGGTGGGAAAGCATGTTTCTCTCAACATGGCCAACACTTGCTAAAAAATGCGGCTTCAATAGATAAGCTGCTTTTCTTTTACATAAACATACGAAAGACCATGTTGGCATTTTGCTCTGTGCAATCCTTGCATAGAGCCTTTTTTGTCGTCATGGCCGTATAACTCAATTATTTGTTTGGCGACCATCTTTTTAGCTTATGAATATTTCGTGTAAAGAGGCCTGTAAGAAACCGCGGAAAACCAAACTCAACCAGCTTCTGCTTCACCCGATCCTTCATCTGCTCTACGGTTAAATCAGGCAAAGTGAATTCACCGTTTTGGTAGCAATGACTGCAGTATACCTTGCTTTTCATTCCAGATTTCTCTGTTCCTCCGCCTTGCTCATCACGAGCGAGCGGCATCCCGCAGCTTTGACAGTTTTTATAGGTGTCCATGTTTTTTTACTCCTCCTAAAAGCTTCTCCTATTATCATACCAACAAAGCATTCAATTACAATGAAAAGCTGACTATTATCTATTCAAGCGCTTTCAGAGCAGGAGAGTAGCCACCTTCAAGCGAATCTACTAGAAATAGATTGTCAATTTTAATTAGAATAGTAATAGTAAAACTTTAAGGAGGACTGTTGTGAAGCCCGTCACAGTGAAAGATTTGGTTGAGCGTTTCTCGCTCGAAGTACTTGCCGGACATTCGGAACTGCACCGCCCGATTACCAAAACAAAGGCGCATCGCCCTGGACTTGAATTTGTCGGCTATTTTGAATATTTCCCGCAAGCGCACGTTCAGTTGTTAGGCAGGAAAGAAATTACCTATTTACACAGTCTCAGCGAAAACGAAAGAAATCTTCATATCGGAAATATTGTCAAATATCACCCACCTTGTTTCGTCGTAACGAGAAACCAAGAAGGTTTGAAATATTTAACCAAATATTGCGAAGAAGAGAAAATCCCGCTCCTCCGTACGGCTGCTCATACGAGTAAATTTCAAGACTTAGTTGATTTATATTTAAGTAAATCACTCGCTCAGGAGATTGCCGTTCACGGTGTTTGCGTCAATGTCTCGGGGATTGGCATTCTGCTTCGCGGGAAGTCTGGGGTTGGCAAGAGTGAAACCGCCCACACCTTAATTCACAGAGGGCATCGCCTCGTTGCCGATGATATTGTCGTACTGAAGAAGATTAGCCCCGAGACCCTGCTTGGTACTCACAATGGGAAGACGAAGGAATTCCTGGCGCTGCGCAGCATCGGACTGATTAATGTCTCACGGCTTTACGGCCGCAAAGCTTTCCAGGACGAAACGCGGATCGTACTCGATATTGAGCTTACGAAGTGGCAGGAGCATGCCCTCAACAACGATTTGGAGCTTGACCCCTGTTTCACCGAGTATATGGATATCAAAATTCCACATATTGAAATCCAACTACAGCCTGGACGTGATGTTGCCGGACTCGTTGAAGCTGCAGCCAACAACTGGTATTTGCGTCAGCAAGGGTACAGTGCTGCTGAGGAATTCATGCAGCGTCTGCAAAATGACACCGATTAAAAGAAGCCGCTCCATCCTAGGATGAGGCGGCTTACTTATTTAGCTTTTTCTCTTTTCGTTAACCAAGATGGGCCGTGATCCTGACGTGATATCATCATGATCATTGTGCTCCAGCTTTTTGAAGCCTTCTCTTGCCATCGCTGATACGGATGCAGGATAAATGAAATTCCCACCATCAGGAGAAGTATGTGATAGTGCTTCACATTGATAAGGTCCGCTATGCCAAGCTTTTCCTCAATCCGATGAAACACAAAGGCATAAAAAGCATCTAATAACAGATTAGCAACAACATATAACCAAAACCGCCCAAATGTAAAGTGAAAAACCCACATCGTTGCCTTATTTTGTCCATCTGATGCATGGTTTAGGCTCGGTCAGCTCTATTTTTGGCTTTTCGACGATGCGGGGTACCGTCCCAAAACAACCTTTCGAATCGAAAGCTGTTAGTGGAGGTGCATCTTATGCGTAAAAGATTAACATTTATTATCATTTCAATTACCCTTGTGGCTCTAATGCTTTGTGGGTGGACGGCCTATGCGGCAACTTCACCTAACACATCGACTTCGACTTCCGTCCTGGGGACATTCAAATCCATCGCTTCGGATGCTGTCACTGTAAACACAAATACCGGTGATCAAACAATTCCATTAGCCAAATCCGTATGGGTTTACCGTAATGATCAAAAGGGCCCAACTGGCTGATTTAAAGCCTGGGGATCAGATCGAACTGATCGTCAATAGCAAGCAGCAAGCTGCCTATGTGAAAGCGACCTCAACTGGCGCTGGAGCACCCGTGACTGAAGCCATACCTGCGACACCAGTGACTCCTGAGCCTACATCGACACCGGCTTCGTCGGGAACGAGCGAGCACGCTGCAGCAGCTGTTCCAAATGAACCTGTTTCTAGCACACAACCCCCTTCCCAGCAGAACAACGAGCTTTATCCTAACTTGGAGGACATCGACCTGAAGGTGGATGGCAAGCATTTCAAACTGCATATTACACAAACCAAGGGTGCGAATGGCACCTTGTATGATCTGAATATTAAGCTCGAAAATAGCGGTACGATTCATCTCAAAGGGGACCAAGCCGCTGCATGGATTAAAATGCTGCTTGCTTCCGTCGACCTCAAATCTTCAAATGCTGAGCAGACATTAACGCAGCTGCTTGCCGAGCACTATAACTTGGATGCAAGTAAGCTAAATGTTCAAATGAAAACGAAATGGGAGCAAACACAAGCGCCAAACACGCTAAAGCAGCAGGATTCCAATAAGGACGAGAGCTCTAAAAAAGATGATGACGATGACGAAGATGAGGATAAAGACGATAAAAGCAAGTACAAAGATAACAATAAGAATAACAGCAACAAAGACAAAGCAAAAAGCAACAATGAAGGAAAAAACGATGATCGCCAAAAGAATGAAAAGCAGAGTCGCAGCAACCACAATGATGACTAGCTATATAATCGCCACAATAAAAGCCGCCGATATCCACTAAGGATGTCGACGGCTTTTTGCTGCTTTATCTTTTCTTCCCCTTGCCATTTCCGTGCTCACGTTCTTTTTTATCTTCCTTATCGTCCTCGTCTGACTCTTCAGATGAGTGCGAATCCTTAGCAGTCTGGGCCTCTGCCCCCACAATCGGCATATCAAAAGGAACAATAGGTGCCTGAGCCAAGGCTCGATTCATCATCTCGCGAAATAAAACAGCAGGAACAGCACCGCCGGACGTCGTTAAGTAATGCTCTTTATCCGTACGGTCATAACCGACCCATACAGCAGCCGTTAACTCTGGCGTGTAACCCACGAACCACGCATCTTTAGCACTTCCGCTGCTTAAGCCTTCGAATTCCTTCGTCTGCGGCAGCTGCGTTGTGCCAGATTTACCAGCAACCGGGCGATTCATAGCGGCATTCTTACCTGTTCCTTGCGCAACAGCGACTTGCAGCATTGTCGTTATCGCATACGCTGTCTCCGGCTGCATCACGGGAACCCCCTTCGGGCTTGCACCAACGAGCAAATGACCGCTGCTCGTCTCGATCTTCGTGATGGTATGCGCTTGATGCAGAACCCCCTTGGCGGCGAAGGCGCTGAATGCTTGCGCCATCTGCAGTGGTGACACCCCTTCTGAGAGTCCGCCAAGTGCGATGCCAAGTTGACGATCCTGAGCCGGTAAAGTAATGCCCAGGGATTTAGCAAATTGGAGTCCACGATCAATCCCAATCTCGTGAAGCAGCCACACGGCTGGCACGTTCCAAGAAGAAACAACCGCCTCCTGCATCGTCACTTGCCCTCTCGTTCGGTGATCCCAATCTTGAGGCTGGTAGCCTTCGATGTTTAATGGACCATCATACAAGATGGAAGATGGCTTATAGCCATTCTCCAACGCGGGTCCATAAACAGCAATCGGCTTAAAAGATGATCCTGGCTGTCTCTTCAACTGCGTTGCACGACTGAACCCACGGAAGACTCCTTCTCCTCGTCCTCCAGCTAAGGCGCGAATCCCGCCGGTTCGCTGATCTACAATTGCAGCGCCGCTTTGAATGAGCTGATCTGGTTTGCTTTCCGGAAATAGACTCTCGTCTTTATAAACATCCGCAACTGCATTCTGCACAGAGGGATCTAGCTCCGTCGTGATTCGCAAGCCACCCGTCAACAACTGTTCCTCTGTAAAACCATACACTTGAACGGCTTCATTAATAACCGCATCGACATAAGCCGGATAACGTCCCTTCAACTCATTGCCTTTATCGGATTTAACGACACTTAGCGGTGAAGCTTTGGCTTTCTCGTAGTCCTGCGCGGTGATTTTACCTTCATCACGCATCAGCACTAGCACAGTATTCCTTCGCTCGAGTGCCTGACCCTCATCCTTAAAAGGTGAGTACCGGCTAGGAGCCTTAGGAAGAGCGGCAAGAACCGCTGCCTCAGGTAGGGTTAGATCCTTTACATTTTTGTTAAAATACGTTCTAGCCGCTCCCTGTACCCCCCAGCTCCCTTCCCCGAAATAAATGCTGTTTAAGTACATCTCCAGAATTTCATTTTTACTATAGGTTGTATCTATTTTGATCGCATAAGCTGCTTCTCTCAGCTTTCGGGCCAGTGTTTTGTCCGCATTGAGAAACAGATTACGAGCCAGCTGCTGCGTAATTGTACTCGCTCCCTCCGAATAGCTTCCTCGCAGCACATCACGAGCAACCGCACGGAAGATAGATCTGACATCAATACCCGTGTGCTCATAGAACCTTCTATCTTCCACAGCCACAACCGCATCCGTCAGCACCTTCGGCAATTGTGAAAACGTGACAGGCTCAACTTTTGAAGCTGATAACTGCGAAGCCGGTTTACCGTACTTATCCAGCACAAGTGTTGCCTCTGGCAGCGGCTGGTTTAATTTCGATACATCGAGTCCACGAATGTAGGAATAACAAGACACGAATACGGTCACACATCCAATCAACACAATACCGCAGCAAATTTGCCAAAACCTTTTACTCTTCCAAAATGATTTGAACATCTTACCTTCCCCCTTACGTACGCTATATATATTCGCAGGATTCCTGCAGTTAGTGACGCACGAAGACAAGGAACTCTTACCAGCTGAAACGACGTAAAAAGCCCCCCAGTTCATAAACAACTGAAGGGCACATTATTTAGAATATATCGTTTTTTAAGCGATTGAGGTCGGTGCTCCGAAAATACTGGTATATCCGCTGATACTGCCTAGGATACGCTCCGCTTCCTCATCGTTCATGGAACCATATCGCTCCACGGCATCGACGATTTTAGGGAACAAATGAATGTCTCCTGCGCTTGCGAATCCGCACACACCAGGGAAAGATAATACAAAATGCACACAAGCATCTATCACCTGCTGCTGGTCAAAAGGTTCGTACCATGTCGCATAAGGGCGCTTCTCCCCTTCTCCCCATGGAGCCTTAGCAATCGCTTTGATGACCCTGATAGCAGCATTTTGCTTATTAGCTCCTTCCATGAGTGCATCGAAAGCTTCCCGATACTTTGGCATACTATACATATAATAATTGAGCGGAAGGAGCACGGTTGCGAAAGGAAATCGATGTAACGCTTCCAAATGCACAGTCGGAGCATCATGCCCATGTCCTGTAATGCCAATCTCCTTAACAATACCTTCAGCTTGCGCTTCCAAGGCTGCTTCCAAAGCACCGCCCTTTTCCGTGCAGCGGTCTAACTCTTCCATTGAACCTACCGCGTGCAGTTGAAGTAAGTCTACAGAATCAACCCGCATCCGTTCCAGAGAGCGATAAATTTCTTCTTTCGCTTCTTTTTTCGTTCTTTGCCCTGTTTTCGTAGCTAGGAAAATATCCTTGCGAATTTGACTGATCATAGGACCCATTCGTACTTCGGCATCCCCATAACTGGCTGCTGTATCAAAATGGTTAACCCCATGCTGCATGGCAAAAGAGATAGATGCATCCGCTTCCTCTTGCGTCACATTGCCGAGACTTGCTGCACCAAACATAACGACTGAGCTTTCGTAATTCAAACGACCTATTGTTCGTTTCAACATGAGTGAAGTGCTCCTTCCTTATTGTTCTTACTCTTCCTCACCATATCATTTACTGGGCCAAGAATACAGTATTCACAGATATAGATGCAAAAAAAGCTTTTGGATACAAATATCCAAAAGCTTTTTACTCATACCTCAATGTATGCCAATTAATACGTTGCCCCTTGCAAGAACTTCACTCGTTCACCCATTGGCGGAATCTCGTTGCCTTCCACGATAACTTCAACAACCACAGGACCTCCGTGAGAAAGCCACTCTTGCACATGCTCTCCCTGTAGTTGATCCAGAGATCTAACCTCGGCATGACGCAAGCCAAGCGATTGGGCGACACCCGCAATACTAACTCTCTCTTGCGAGAAGTCTTCCAGACATCTTTTGTACTGCAGCATGTGACCATGATAAACCATCCCGAGACGGGCATTGTTAATGACGACAAATAGAATCGGAAGATTATATTCCTTAGCGGTTAGTACTTCGAGACCATGCATGAAGAAACAGCCATCGCCTGTAATACAGATCGTCGGTCGAGTCGGCTCCGCTAACTGTGCTCCTAGTGATCCTCCGATTCCAGAGCCCATGCCTCCGAAATTGATATCAATATCGAACTCTTGCCCGCTCTCGATCAATAAGTTTTGGATCGAATAGGTCATGAATTCACCGATATCTAGGAAGAATCGAGCATTTTTCGGTGCTGTCGCACTAAGACGACGGATTGCCGCCAACGTATTCCATTTCTCTTCGACCTGCTCCTGTTCGGATGCCGCTGCTGCTTCGGCTAGCCCTTGAAATGCCTCGCTTGCATATGATCTATCTTGTCCATCAGCCGAAAGCTGATCTAATAATTCCGCAATGACAAGCTTGATTTCACCATGTACAGGATATTGGGTATCGTAGCACTTTCCTAACTCACTTTGATCGTAATCGATGTGAATGAGCTCTCTATTGGTAACCAATCGCTGTTCCCAGTTACTTGTTGCTAGCTCACCTAAGCTTGAACCGATGATCAGAAGTACCTCATGATCGTTACCGTTCAAATACTCACTCGCTTTGATATTCGCTGATAAGCCATATATCCCTAAGGAAAGCGGGTGATTTTCGGGAAAAGCTCCCTTACCGCGTGGCGTTGTTGCCACTTTCCACTCAAGTGTTTCAGCCAACTGTACGATACTGTCAGAGGATGCTTTAGCGCCATTACCCAGCAGAATCGCTCCACGTAGACCAGCTGCTTTGATCCGCTCAGCAGCCGCCTGTGCTGCTACCAAATCCATCGTTGGCGGCTGTTCTGGAGGTAACACTGGAAGCTCTCTTACGCCAATATCCGTCATTTGGATATCAATAGGAATCGCCAAATGCACAGGACCTGGCACGCCGCTAATCGCTGTGTGATAGGCCTCTGCCAGAATCTCTGGCAGTTGATTAGGGTCTAGAACCGTTCGGCTCATCTTCGTAATCGATGCAAAGATCGGCTCAGCATACAGCTCTTGCGCGCCCCCCTTGCCCATTTTACCAGATGGCACTGAGCCTGTGATGAATATAACAGGAAGCTTCTGCTTCCAAGCATTCGCAGCCGGAGTCACGAGGTTCGTCGCTCCCGGTCCGCTAGATGCCACGCAAATCGATGGAAGTCCGGTAATTCTCGTATAAGCACCTGCCATGTAGCCGGAGCTGTTCTCATGCTTAGCTACAATCGGCTTAAGCTCAGGAATGTCCAAAAGGGCGTCATAGATCGCATTGATTGAGCCTGCTGGAATACCGAACACATATCGCACACCTTGCTGCACTAAAAATCTCAATCCTACTTCAATCGCCCGCATATTGGTTACTCCTCCCCTTTAGGTAAAGTAAATTTGAATACCGAACCTTGCCCTTCGGTACTTTCGAACCAAATCCGACCGCCATGCAGTTCGATAAGCTGTTTTGAAATCGCAAGACCTAAGCCTGTCCCATTAATTTGATTATTGGCTTGATAGAATTTCGTGAAAATGTTTTTCTGCTTTTCATAAGGAATACCGATACCACTATCATGTACTTCAACCGTAAGTACCGTTTCTTCGAAAATCGATTTAATGGTAATCACACCCATAGGAGGTGTAAATTTAATCGCATTGGAAAGTAAATTCAATAAAATTTGCAGAATGCGTTGTTTATCGACGCTTACAATCGTATCCGTTTCTGCGTCAGATTCAACAACCAGAATTAGTTTCTTCTTATTGATCAAAGACTGCACAATATGGACGGATTCCTTGATGATTTCTTTGAAATCAGCTTCGGTATACACCAATTCAAATTTACCGTTCTCCATTTTAGCGAAATCCAGCAATTCATTCACTTGATCCAGCAAACGCTCGATCGACTTGGACGCAATATCTAGTAAATCCTTCTGCGAATCGTTAAGGCCACCGAGAATTCCCTTGCTAAGGATGTCTACAGATCCTTTAACCGCTGTAATCGGCGTACGCAGCTCATGCGAAAGTGTCGCGATGAAATCGCTTTTTAACTCATTCAGATGCTCTAGCTCTCGTACTAGACCCTCTAGCTTGAAGTTAGCATGCTGCAGCTCTATGGAACGCTCATTGACGGAGTGATCCAAAGTCTCCGTATGCTGGGCATTTGAAAGAGCGGTAGCTGTAGCATCAGAAATCGATTGGCAGAATTCCAGTATGCTTGCTTCATACTTCCTTGGTTTCCCGATAGATGGAATCGCAACGACACCGTAAACGGAACCTTTCGCCACAAGCGGAAACACCATAATACTCCGGATATCAAAAGAGACGAACGCTTTATGATTAGGCCGCGGATCCGCATACACATCCTCGATTGCCGCGGATTTCTTCTGAGTAATGACCTCATACAAAAGGCGGTCATTTTCAATGGTTAACTTGACTTCTCTATGCTTAACTTTCCATTCGTCAACCGTTACATTCTCAGAAGACAATTGGTAGGGTTCAATGGTATGCTCTTTTTCGTTATATAGATGAATACCGATATCCTTAGACCCACTGGCTTTACGCATGTAGTGGAAAAAAGTGTTCAGTACATCTTTGACCGACAATGACTCCGATAATGCTTTCGTCGCGTCAAGAAGAAGCTGCTGCTTCTCCATCAGAAGCTGCCGTTGTTCGAACATGCGAATGTTGCGAATCGCCACACTTGCCATGTTAACAAAAGCTTCTGTAACTTCCATCTGCTCTTGGGTAATATTCATCGGTTTTCCGAAATCGTGAACGAAAACAAGGCCAAACACGTCATTTTCTACAATGACGGGAATCCCTAGAATCGATTTAATTTTTAACAATTGTCTCTTGGATTGATCCAATCTCAGGTCAATACTCGTATCCGAGATATAGTCGCTAGCTTGGTTGCGCAAAATATCCCTGACAAACTCATCTTCTCTGGGATCAATGAGCAGCTCCGTTATATCCACGGGCAATTTATTGCCTTTATATCCCTGAAAAGTACCATCCGGCTGTTTCAAGAAAAAACCAACAAGATCTGCTTGAGTAATCTCTCCTGCTATCGCGTCAACGAACACTTGCAGGATTTCTGACATTTCAAACTGAGAATTAATGACCTTCGTCATTTGAAATAATTTTTGAAAACTTTTCAATTCCATGACCATGCCCCACCCATTCCCCTTTTATTAGCGAATCTTTATTTGATGTCTTCCATTATTCTTGGCCCCAATAAGTGCAGAATCAGCTTGCATAATGATTTGATCGAACGAGGTAGGGTCGAAATTATTCGTCAACCCTATGCTCACTGAGAATTCCTGTGATATATGCGGTGCCAGGCTAACCTTTAAACCGTCGACAGCCTTAATAATGCTATCTGCAATCTCTACACTGTTCGCTTCATTTTGGAGTAAGACCAAGAACTCATCCCCGCCATACCGAAAGGCTAGATCATGCTCGCAAGAGATTTTTGACGATATGATCGTTGCAACTTCTCTCAAGACTTGATCCCCAACCAAATGACCATAGTTATCATTAATGTCCTTAAAATAATCCATATCGACCATCATAGCGGCTTGAAATTGCTTGGTTCCCTCTTTGATCATCCGAATGGTAATATCCAAGTATGCTCGATTATATAAACCAGTTAGCGCATCCACATACACCAATTTTGCTAATTGTTTATTGTCTTTCATCAAATTTTTAACCTTCGCTTTTTGGTGGAGGGCAATTTCAACCTTTCGTTCCAGCACATCCAGATCAAATGGCTTGGTCAAATAATCAATAGCTCCTAATCGAAGTCCTTGTAAAATGTCTTCTTTCTGTGCATTTGCAGATAAGAAAATAATCGGGATATCAAAGTCGCTATCGGCTATTAATTGTTTGCATATTTCAAATCCAGTCACTTCAGGCATCATCACATCAAGTAAAATAAGATCAGGTGCCGTCTCTTTGACCATGGAGAATGCTTCTTTACCATCCTCAACCGTGATGATTTCATAATGTAACGAATTTAAAAATATACGAAGTATATTTAAATTATGGGGTTCGTCATCGACGATAAGAATGCGACATTTCATTAATCTATCCCAGCTTTCATTACTAAAATAGTTGCATGTTGACTTATTATCCATTCATTTGCATTTGCTCATCGATGATACTTAAGAAAAGCCGCACTAATTCGTCATCAAACTGTTTGCCTGCGTGAATTAGAAGTTGTTCCCTGACTTCATGCACGTGCAGCGAATCTCGGTATACTCTCGTAGAAGTCATCGCATCAAATGCATCTGCAATACTTACAATGCGGACAAGCAAAGGAATCTCTTCACCTTGCAGATTGTCTGGATATCCTCTCCCATCCATACGTTCATGATGCCATTTTACAATAGGCAGAAGATGCTCAACATCCGGTAAATCTTTTAGCAGCTCATAGCCAATTACAGGATGCTGGCGAATGACGTTAAATTCTTCATCAGATAACCGCCCAGGTTTCATCAGAATATGATCGGGAATTGCTATTTTACCAATGTCATGCAAAAGAGCCCCTAATTTCAGACGTTCCAGTTCGGCCTCACTTACCCCCGCTTTCGCTCCAAGCAAAGTAGAGTAGAAAGCAACATTATAACAGTGATCGACCGTGAAGCTATCTTTAACCCTCAATGTATTAAAAAGATTTTCGTAAGCTTTCTGTTTCAGCACTTGTCTCCGGAATTGAATCTTTTTAATCAATTGTTCCATATGCAGTTTAATGAGGTTGCACAGATGCAATTGATCCTCCGTAAGTTGAATATCCGAAGGAAATGAGAATAATAATGCCCCGTAAGAAGGACCATGCTTTATATGAAAACCGTAAATACACTCGTATTTACTCATTATAAGATAATTTTTCAAATGACTTTCTGCCTTATGTACTGATAAACGTATGCCATCGGGATTTCGGAAAAAAAACTGCGTATGGAGCACAATTTGTTGTAACTGGTCCATGACTGCCGTACTAATATTAACCGAATAAGATGCTGGGGTGCTCTGATGTTTCTCGTCTATAAGGAAGAGAGAGATATGTTCGCAGCCAATTGTTTTCTTGGCGATATCACTCAATTGTCCGATCGATTCGAAGATGGAATCAGAATTTATCACATTTTTAAAAAACAATGAATTCTGCATAGATGTACCTCTTATTCTTCTCAAATAAACTTCCCCAACTATTAATTAGTACTAGTTCTTCTTAATAAGGAGATTCTCCTCTATTATAAATAAAAACTTCCATTATTTTAATGTTTTTTTACTCAAATCGATATATATTTACTCACTTTTGTTAATTTCTTGGATTATTATCCCGATTTCTGTCAGATAACTTACGTATGTCCCGCAAAAAGGAAATAGGCCAGCTCATTTCTACTGAAATAAGCTGACCTTTTCTAGTTATAAAGATCTAGTTAAGTGACATCATAGGTTCAATAAGTGATAACAAGAGCTGTGTGTCCTCTTTACTAATTTGGGAGAAGGGGTTGGACGGATTGTTGAGAGTTAATAGAATCTGCTCAATGTCGATTACTGTAGATTCTGTAAAGTATTCATGCTTAAGCGCATTTTGTACCTGATAAGGCGAAATAATTGTCATTTCCTCTATTTTCTAGGTAAAAATAACCTCGATGTCAACTGCGACTGCGGCCGGAAGCAATCTTGGACCATTATTCGGAGGCGTACTGAGTCACTGGGAGCACAAGGGAGTGCTTCATGAGCATTGCTTGGAGCGGCTATTTGTATGAAGGTTAATAGCGTTAAGGAAATGAAACAGACATTTTCAGGGTAGATGAAGGCGATCAAGGATTGCTCTCAAGCTATCGAGTTTTTTAATACATATTAATGAAAGCCTCTTTCTCGGGCGAACTTCAGTCTGAGGAAGGGATCATTGACGAAATAATTAATAAAGTAATACATCATCAAGTCAATTAATCGTATCGGTTAACTGTATGAAAACACAAAAAAGCATAATCTAGCAGTGAACTCACTACTAAATTATGCTTTTACTAGGATCGGGACGACACGATTTGAACATGCGACCCCCTGCTCCCAAAGCAGGTGCTCTACCAAGCTGAGCTACGTCCCGAAGTAATGTATTTCTAATAAAAAATGGCGCGCCCTGAGAGATTCGAACTCCCGACCTTTTGATTCGTAGTCAAATACTCTATCCAGCTGAGCTAAGGGCGCTTAATTAAATGGAGCGGAAGACGGGGATCGAACCCGCGACCCTCGCCTTGGCAAGGCGATGCTCTACCGCTGAGCCACTTCCGCATAGGGATCCCCAAGCCGTAAGTACGACTTGGGGATGATTGATGCGCGTAGAGGGACTTGAACCCCCACGGTCGCCCGCTAGATCCTAAGTCTAGTGCGTCTGCCAATTCCGCCATACGCGCATGCTGTAAATAAGGCAAGTGAGTCATGTAGGATTCGAACCTACGACACCCTGATTAAAAGTCAGGTGCTCTACCAACTGAGCTAATGACTCGCATCATTGGTTGCGGGGGCAGGATTTGAACCTGCGGCCTTCGGGTTATGAGCCCGACGAGCTACCGGGCTGCTCCACCCCGCGTCATAGTTAGATGTGATCCCTACATTGTTACTAATACCCTTGCGGGTACTGCTTGGCAACGTTCTACTCTCCCAGAACCCTGCGGTTCAAGTACCATCGACGCTGGAGGGCTTAACGGTCGTGTTCGAGATGGGAACGCGTGGGTCCCCTCCGCCATCATCACCAAACAGTCAAAGCGTGTTTGCGCCTTGAAAACTAGATACGAAACTTGCGTAAAGTTAGAATTTTAGGTTTATTGGTTAAGCCCTCGACCGATTAGTATTCGTCAGCTGCATGCATTGCTGCACTTCCACCTCGAACCTATCAACCTCGTCGTCTACAAGGGGTCTTACATACTGGGAAATCTCATCTTGAGGGGGGCTTCGCGCTTAGATGCTTTCAGCGCTTATCCCCTCCGTACATAGCTACCCAGCGATGCCTCTGGCGAGACAACTGGTACACCAGCGGTACGTCCATCCCGGTCCTCTCGTACTAAGGACAGCTCCTCTCAAATTTCCTACGCCCGCGACAGATAGGGACCGAACTGTCTCACGACGTTCTGAACCCAGCTCGCGTACCGCTTTAATGGGCGAACAGCCCAACCCTTGGGACCTACTTCAGCCCCAGGATGCGATGAGCCGACATCGAGGTGCCAAACCTCCCCGTCGATGTGGACTCTTGGGGGAGATAAGCCTGTTATCCCCAGGGTAGCTTTTATCCGTTGAGCGATGGCCCTTCCATTCGGTACCACCGGATCACTAAGTCCGACTTTCGTCCCTGCTCGACTTGTAGGTCTCGCAGTCAAGCTCCCTTATGCCTTTGCACTCTGCGAATGATTTCCAACCATTCTGAGGGAACCTTTAAACGCCTCCGTTACATTTTAGGAGGCGACCGCCCCAGTCAAACTGCCCACCTGACACTGTCCCCATACCGGATCACGGTACCAGGTTAGAACTCCGATACGATCAGGGTGGTATCCCAACGATGCCTCCACCCAAGCTGGCGCTCAGGCTTCAAAGGCTCCCACCTATCCTGTACAGATCGTACCAAAGTCCAATATCAAGCTGCAGTAAAGCTCCATGGGGTCTTTCCGTCTTGTCGCGGGTAACCTGCATCTTCACAGGTATTAAAATTTCACCGGATCTCTCGTTGAGACAGCGCCCAAGTCGTTACGCCATTCGTGCGGGTCAGAATTTACCTGACAAGGAATTTCGCTACCTTAGGACCGTTATAGTTACGGCCGCCGTTTACTGGGGCTTCAATTCATAGCTTCGGGCTTGCGCCCTAACCACTCCTCTTAACCTTCCAGCACCGGGCAGGCGTCAGCCCGTATACTTCGCCTTGCGGCTTCGCACAGACCTGTGTTTTTGCTAAACAGTCGCTTGGGCCTTTTCACTGCGGCCCCCTCGGGCTATTCACCCTACCGAGGCACCCCTTCTCCCGAAGTTACGGGGTCATTTTGCCGAGTTCCTTAACGAGAGTTCTTCCGCGCGCCTTAGAATTCTCTTCTCACCCACCTGTGTCGGTTTGCGGTACGGGCACCTTCGCCTGGCTAGAAGCTTTTCTTGGCAGTGTGAACTCATGACCTTCGGTACTTAAATTTCCCTCCCCATCACAGCCCAGCCTTACGATGTGCGGATTTGCCTACACATCAGCCTCACTGCTTGGACGAGCATCCATCAGCTCGCGTCACTATCCTTCTGCGTCACTCCATTGCTCATAACGGCTACGGTGGTACAGGAATTTCCACCTGTTGTCCATCGACTACGCCTTTCGGCCTCGCCTTAGGTCCCGACTTACCCTGAGCGGACGAGCCTTCCTCAGGAACCCTTAGGTTTTCGGCGGATCAGATTCTCACTGATCTTTTCGTTACTTATACCGGCATTCTCACTTGTATGCGCTCCACCTGTCCTTACGGTCAGAATTCTACGTACATACAACGCTCCCCTACCCATGCACATACGTGCAAGCCATAGCTTCGGTGGCGTGTTTAGCCCCGTTACATTTTCGGCGCAGAGTCACTCGACCAGTGAGCTATTACGCACTCTTTCAATGGTGGCTGCTTCTAAGCCAACATCCTGGTTGTCTGTGCAACTCCACATCCTTTCCCACTTAACACACACTTGGGGACCTTAGCTGATGGTCTGGGCTGTTTCCCTTTTGACAATGGATCTTAGCACTCACTGTCTGACTCCCGGATTTAAGTTTGTGGCATTCAGAGTTTGACTGGACTTGGTAACCCTTGGCGGGCCCCGCACCCAATCAGTGCTTTACCTCCACAACTCAACATCCGAGGCTAGCCCTAAAGCTATTTCGGGGAGAACCAGCTATCTCCGAGTTCGATTGGAATTTCTCCGCTACCCCCACCTCATCCCCGCATTTTTCAACATGCGTGGGTTCGGGCCTCCAGTGAGTGTTACCTCACCTTCACCCTGGACAGGGGTAGATCACACGGTTTCGGGTCTACGTCCACGTACTAAAGCGCCCTATTCAGACTCGCTTTCGCTGCGGCTCCGTCTTTTCAACTTAACCTCGCACGGGAACGTAACTCGCCGGTTCATTCTACAAAAGGCACGCCATCACCCATATAGAGGGCTCTGACTTCTTGTAAGCACACGGTTTCAGGTTCTTTTTCACTCCGCTTCCGCGGTGCTTTTCACCTTTCCCTCACGGTACTGCTTCACTATCGGTCACTAGGGAGTATTTAGCCTTGGCAGATGGTCCTGCCGGATTCCGACGGGGTTTCACGTGACCCGCCGTACTCAGGATACCTCTAGGGGTTTCGTTCGATTTTGGCTACAGGGCTTTTACCTTCTATGCCGGACCTTTCCAGATCACTTCGCCTACCGAACTAACCCCATAACGAGGTCCTACAACCCCAAGGAGCAAGCTCCTTGGTTTGGGCTATTCCGCTTTCGCTCGCCGCTACTGACGGAATCACTTTTGTTTTCTTTTCCTCCAGGTACTTAGATGTTTCAGTTCCCTGGGTATGCCTCTACTATTGCTATGTATTCACAATAGAGTAACTGCGCATTACCACAGCTGGGTTCCCCCATTCGGACATCCCCGGATCAAAGCCTGCTTACGGCTCCCCGAGGCATTTCGTCGTTCGCCACGTCCTTCTTCGGCTCCTAGTGCCTAGGCATCCTCCGTGTGCTCTTTCTAGCTTAACCATTTATAGGGACCTTTAGCGTTAGCTAAAGTCTCTCCTAAGCTGAAAAAACTTTAAAGATTTTTGCAAGATTCGTTAGAATCAAGCAACCTAAGTTCTTACTTTACGTTTTGTTTCGTTATCTAGTTTTCAAGGAACAAAAGTAAAACTTGTTGAAAGATTGCTCTTTCAAAACTGAACACGAGTGAGTAAGCTTGTTTGTGCTTTCGCACTTGACTGGATCTATCAGATCCGAGTCTCCATAGAAAGGAGGTGATCCAGCCGCACCTTCCGATACGGCTACCTTGTTACGACTTCACCCCAATCATCTACCCCACCTTCGGCGGCTGGCTCCCTTGCGGGTTACCCCACCGACTTCGGGTGTTGTAAACTCTCGTGGTGTGACGGGCGGTGTGTACAAGACCCGGGAACGTATTCACCGCGGCATGCTGATCCGCGATTACTAGCAATTCCGACTTCATGCAGGCGAGTTGCAGCCTGCAATCCGAACTGAGATCGGCTTATAAGGATTGGCTCCACCTCGCGGCTTCGCTTCCCGTTGTACCGACCATTGTAGTACGTGTGTAGCCCAGGTCATAAGGGGCATGATGATTTGACGTCATCCCCACCTTCCTCCGGTTTGTCACCGGCAGTCATCTTAGAGTGCCCACCCAAAGTGCTGGCAACTAAGATCAAGGGTTGCGCTCGTTGCGGGACTTAACCCAACATCTCACGACACGAGCTGACGACAACCATGCACCACCTGTCTCCAATGCTCCGAAGAGGGCACCTATCTCTAGGTGTTACATCGGGATGTCAAGACCTGGTAAGGTTCTTCGCGTTGCTTCGAATTAAACCACATACTCCACTGCTTGTGCGGGTCCCCGTCAATTCCTTTGAGTTTCACTCTTGCGAGCGTACTCCCCAGGCGGCATACTTACTGTGTTAACTTCGGCACCGAGGAATCGAATCCCCAACACCTAGTATGCATCGTTTACGGCGTGGACTACCAGGGTATCTAATCCTGTTTGCTCCCCACGCTTTCGCGCCTCAGCGTCAGTTATAGGCCAGAAAGTCGCCTTCGCCACTGGTGTTCCTCCACATCTCTACGCATTTCACCGCTACACGTGGAATTCCACTTTCCTCTCCTACACTCAAGTCAACCAGTTTTGGATGCGAACCGGGGTTGAGCCCCGGGCTTAAACACCCAACTTAATTGACCGCCTGCGCGCGCTTTACGCCCAATAATTCCGGACAACGCTTGCCCCCTACGTATTACCGCGGCTGCTGGCACGTAGTTAGCCGGGGCTTTCTTCTCCTATACCGTCACACAAAAGGCAGTTACTCCTCTTGCTGTTCGCCTAGGGCAACAGAGCTTTACGATCCGAAAACCTTCATCACTCACGCGGCGTTGCTCCGTCAGACTTGCGTCCATTGCGGAAGATTCCCTACTGCTGCCTCCCGTAGGAGTCTGGGCCGTGTCTCAGTCCCAGTGTGGCCGTTCACCCTCTCAGGTCGGCTACGCATCGTCGCCTTGGTAGGCCGTTACCCTACCAACTAGCTAATGCGCCGCAGGCCCATCTATAAGCCACAGATTGCTCCGTGTTTCATAATTCTCTCATGCGAGAAAACCAGTTATCCGGTCTTAGCTATCGTTTCCGATAGTTATCCCGATCTTATAGGCAGGTTACCTACGTGTTACTCACCCGTCCGCCGCTAACTTATCCCGAAGGATAAATCCGCTCGACTTGCATGTATTAGGCACGCCGCCAGCGTTCGTCCTGAGCCAGGATCAAACTCTCCATAATAGTGGACGATTGCTCGTCCGTATATTTGAAAGCTGAAATGCTCATTGACTTGCTAGCGAGATTTTGCAATCTCTTTTTTTGAACGATTTCTCGTTCGTGCTTACTCACTCGTTGTTCAGTTTTCAAAGATCAATTTCTTTCGTTCACTGCCGTGTTACCGAAGCAGCGAGAAGTAATATACCATATTGAAATTTCATTTGCAAGCTTTTTTTATTTATCCATTCGTGAAGATATCCAACACGTTCAGACTCATTTATAATCACTTGCTGCTTGTCTGTTTGGAACAAGAATTATAATATAGCACATACAATTACGTAAAGCAACCTTTAATTAATTTATTGTGAAGGAACCTCCCGAAGCCAGAACATCTGACAAGCGAAAGGTTCAGTAAGACTATTTGAGTAAAAGTGTATTAATCTATTTTAACCTAATGCTTTTGAGCAATAAATCAAGGGGTTCTCTCTCTTCTGATTCTCCACGATGATTATGCTGGGCAAGCTTATCTAACCGCGCTATCTGATGACCATAATCGTACATAGCCGCAGCCACAACCGACAAACGCAGCATACCTTCCGGCTGCTTATTATAACGGTCGATAAGTACGGTCATGAAACGCTCGTTCTCTGTTTCCATCTCCATACCTTCCGAAGAGTCATCCTTGAGCTTATCATCGAATTTCAACAGCACGTGCTCGTGGAACTTTATTAGCTTTTCCAAATGATCATCGAAATAGACATCGATTGCCTGTGTACGGGACGTTTGAAAATAGTGCTCATCCACGGCTTCAAGAACCTCAAGACCTTTGTACATCACGAGAAGCTTCTGCTTGTAAACAACGAGTTCACGAACGCGGTTTAACCCGCTTCCCTTAATTTTCTTAATCTCTTCTTCCATGAGTCTGTACTTATCCGATAAAGACTTCAAGCCGCTGCGCAGACCTTCTTTTTCCTCACGGAATACGGTTTCTTTCATTTCATTAGAGATAACCGTACGAAGGAGGAGCGACATTTTGCCAAAAATCGTACGAATCTGTGCGGCGAATTGCTCCTTGGGCTTAGGTGGAAAGAAAAGAATATTCACTACAAATGCACAACCTATGCCAATCAAACTCAGCAATAATCGATTGACGGCAAAACGCCACTCGCCTGAAGCCTCCATGACCGCTACCACGGTAACTAAGGTAAGACCGATCGTTTCCTCCATGCCCACTCTTAAACTAATGATGATGACAATAATACATACAATTCCTATAGCAATCACGTTATTGGAAAAAAACATACCTGCAAGGAGTGCCAATGCCGCACCAAGAATATTCGTCTGCAGCTGCTCTAGGAAATAGCGCCAAGATCGGTAGATCGAAGGCTGCATGGCAAAAATTGCCGCGACGGCCGCAATAACAGGAGGCGTGAAATTGAGCCAAGCACTTATGTATAAGGCCAAAGCAACAGCAATCCCCGTCTTCCACACGCGCGCACCGAAAACCATGAAACCCCACCTCATCCACAAAAATCTAATTCATTATTATCTTACACAGGTACGGATATGGATGCAAAGATGAGGTTTAGAATCAGATACGGATTAGCCAGCATCTTCTGATTGATCCATCCAAGCAAGCAAAGGGAGGCTAAGTATAAACTTACTGCCATCCCCTTGCTTACTCTGAAGAGTGAGGGAACCACCGAGCAATTTGGCAAGCTGCAAACTGATGGATAAGCCGAGACCTGTTCCTCCATATTTACGATTCGCTGCTCCATCCCCTTGCTGGAATGCTTCAAATATCAACTGCTGCTTGTCTAGGGCAATACCGATACCAGTGTCGCAAACGGCAAAGTCGATCCACTTAGATGAAGCATCGTCGTTGTCCCGAATTTCAACGGATAAGGTGATCCTGCCTTCTTCTGTGAATTTTATCGCATTCATGAGCAGGTTACGAAGTATCTGGTTGAGCTTCTGTGAATCCATTTGAATGATCGTTGGCACATCTTTTCCCACGGTCACGTCAAAGCGCAGCTTTTTGGAAGCCATCATGGGCTCGAATTGTTGTTTTATGTAATGGGTAAGCTCTTCAATAATAACTGGCTGCCACAGCATGTCCATTTTACCCGCTTCAATCTTAGATAAATCTAATACGCTATTGATCATTTGAAGCAGTTCATTACCCGATGTATGAATGATATTGGCATATTGATTTACTTCTTTTAAACTCGTTACGTCTTCGCTTTCCCGTATCATATCTGATAAAACGATTATGCTGTTTAGCGGCGTTTTGAGTTCATGGGACATGTTGGCGATAAATTCTGATTTATAGATTGAAGCTTGCGCTAACTGCTTCGCCTTCTTCTCAAGCTCACGCTTCGATAGTAGAAGCCTCTTGGTCTGTTTTCGCAGAATCACATTCATATTACGTATCTTATCCGCCCGCTGCTGCTCCTTATAGAAATCCCGAATAATGAAGACAAAGAAGGCACTTAGTAATAGGGCGGTTGGATAGGTGTACGGGGCAACTTTAGTCAAATAAATACTCTTAGGCACAGCGCCGAAACTAGCAATACCAATGACCTGTAGCGAGTTTATTGAGAGGATGGAAATGAGCGCCTTTCTCTGATAACTCCATGCGCTTTTTTGATATTTAGCCACAAGGATCGCTGCTAAACAACCCATCAGCATAATATTTAGCGATCCCGTAATAGATTGTGGATTAATGCCTGTAATCGTGTACCTAGCCAGCGCAATTCCAAATCCAATAATAAGTAACATATAGTGCTTACGAAACAAAAGTGTTCCGAATATGATGGGAACGACTCGCAAATCAAATAGCATGAATTCAGATACCCTCACGCCAAAGAACATCGTTAGCCAACCTGAACCTATAAAAATGGCGACAAGCACCGTCTGTTTCACGGTCCAAGATGCATGCTGAAACATATATTTAAAGCCAAGGTTGAATAAGTAAGCACAAGTTATCAGAATACAAATATTCACTAAAAAGCTAATACAGATGGTTATGATAACACCCCCCGCCCCAAACTTACACAAATTAATGGCTTATTTCCAAATTATAACCACTCATCTTATATAAAAATACCCTTATCTATATAGGTTTGAAACAACTAGAAATAAGCGCTTGACTTTGTCGCCTACCGTGCCGACGATACCAGCGTGCGTCTGGATCCAGGTGTTACCATGGATGTACTGCGTGCGATGAAAAAAGCCTGGAGATCTTGCCCTTTCGCTTCTATGATAAGTAAAGTTTAATGAGCAAAAGAAAAACCAGCATGGGTTGATGAGACCAATGCTGGTTTATTTAACTTTAGTGTACAGTTCCTGCTCTGTTATTAGGTGGCATTTGCGGCATTCCTTGTGCCGGAACGAAGGTGTTAAGCATTTTTTGCATATCGGAGGCTTCAAGTTGTGGAACTTGGTAATAGGCATTTCTATTTTGATACAAGAAAATGTCATACGCCATTTCGATAAAATTCTGTACTTGAGAAGCTAATACTCTACGTACTGCAGGATTCGTCACTTCAAGAGAAGTCATCGTCAGCAGCGCAGCATGGGATTTCACGAGGCCTAGCATATGTGCGCTAATGCCTGCATCCTTCACATCAGCCAGTGATTGATTCGGCTTTTTGGGCTGTGTAGGTTTGATACCGTAGATCGGCTGCGATAGATTTTGGATCATATACGTCTGTGTTTCTTGACTCGGCTTTTGCCCTGTTGAAAAGCATTCTGCTGTTATGTTGTAATGGAACAGCGTAAAGTTGTACTGACGATCCAAAATATCCAGAAGCTCGTTATCTTGGACGAATTGTCTGAACATCATGAACTGGTCCAGCACATTGATTGTACAGGATAACACCTCGTGCAAATCAAAGAGCTCATGCCCTCCATGATTCATGTTCTGCATGCCTTGTGTCATATTGTTATTTGGCGTTTGCTGCTGCATCTCGAAGTCTCCTTTAATAAATGGAATAGTAACTTCGATAATATGAGTTATGTTGAGCGATTTTATTCATTTTGTAGGTAAAATACCCTCGGCAAGATGCCGAGGGTATGGGTTATTTAAGATATGGGGCTTACGAAGCAGCAGCCGTTAAGCTTTAGGTTTATCGCCATTGCTGCTACTCGCGGCCTTGGCAGCTTTGGCTGCTGCTAATAGACCTTTACTTTTATAAGGTTTTGGGGCACTCTTTGCTCTATTGGCACTAGCTTGCCATCGGTTCCAGCCCTTACTGTCTGTCCCTCTACCGGTTCCGCCCTTACCCTTCGCTTTACTCATGTACTCACTCCATTATGTTGTGCTTCTTATTTTTTCAGCAACGATGCCCACGTGGTTTCAAGCCATTGATCGAAGTCAGACCCTTTATCACCTTCGTACGTATCATATACGTCACTTCTGGTCTTCTGTAACTTCTCTTTAAACTCTTCAAACGTATGACCTTCTGGCAAGCTCTTTTTAATGCGTACAAAAACTTTACCTGCGCCTTTAATCAAGTCACCTTTTTTTCTTGGCGGCAGTTGAACATCCTCACCAAATGCTCGAAGTTTACGGTAAGCAGCCTCTTGAATGGGATATACCGCATCGCCGCTCATCATACGCGCTAGTATGTTAATGGTTTGTTGGTCGTTATACTGGCCTAATGCTTCAACGGCTTCTAGGCGTTCTCTCCAATTGGATGTACGATTAGCCGATTTTTTTAGTTCCTCTAAATTGGGAGGTATTTCGTTTTTTAATTCGATGGTCAAATGATTCAAGCTCCTTCTGTCTGCTGTTATTAGATTGATGTTACACTTTTTTGATGTGGAGCGCCAACTTTTTGGTGATTATATTTAAAATGGGACATCAGGGTACCATTTATACAGGATTTTATAGCAAAAAAAACAAAACAACGACCAGCTCACACGAATGCGAACTGACCGTTGCTTCATTTGCTATTCATTATAGTAGCCTCAATTTACGACAACCCCCCTACAGTACTTGCATACAGCTGCATCGATGGCAATTTCCTCGTTACAATAAGCGCACAACTTATGTGTATGCAAATCAACTGATGGTACCACTTTGCGCTTCTTCACGTTCATGTAAATCAATAAACCAACCACAACAACGACAACAGCCAACAACCAATAGACCATTCGAAACACCTCCTAGTTGATAAACAACTTCTGATGGTTCCGTATAAGTATATTCGGGCATTCCTGTCCATTTGTCTTAGTTGTGAAATAGAATAAATACTAGGCCCTTTTTTACACATTAATTGCAACGTTATTCCCTTACATCATCATGGTCCGTTCCCGAAATGACGTCATACCAGTCTTCAATGTCTTTTTCAAACTTTGCTGTCTTTTCTCTGTACATAGCAAGGGTGTCATTGCCTAGAGGTAAATGAACTGGAGGCTTTTCAGCATTAGCCAATTTAATGAAAGCTTGAGCGAGTTTCTTGGGATCGCCAGGCTGTTTTTTATTAACCTGTGTTGCAAAGCTTCGCATTTCTCCCACTGTACCTGCATAATCTTCGATGACATGAGCGGTTCTTATCAAAGATGTTGGATCAAGGAATTCCGTTCTAAAAAAGCCTGGTGCCACGACGGTTGCATAAATCCCTAAAGGAGCTAATTCCAAAGCCATGGACTCCGTAATGCCTTCAACAGCAAACTTGGTGGAACCATAAATCCCCCAGCCAACAAACCCGTTTAATCCGCCTACTGATGAAATGTTGATGATATGTCCCGAGCGCTGCTTACGCATGTAGGGTAAAATTGCGCGGGTAACGTTTAGTAAACCGAAAACATTGGCATCATAATTTTGTTTTACTTCTTCATTCGAAGCTTCCTCAACGGCACTCAGCAATCCATAACCAGCATTATTGACTAGCACATCAATTCTTCCGAATGTGTCTGTTGCTTGTTTCGCTGCATCTAAGGCTTGAGTTTCGTCCGTAACATCCAGCACAGTTACTATTAAGTTTTCGTTGTTATCAAGCTGCGCGGCTAGTTGTTCAGGCTTACTGCGAACGGTAGCTACCACCTTGTTGCCCTCCGCTAAAGCAGCTTTTGCAATTTCCAATCCGAAGCCTCTAGATGCGCCGGTGATGAACCATACTTTTTGACTACTCATTATTATTGTCTCCTTCTCGTCGTCATTTTTGAATTGAATCAATCATGACCTAAGATTATCACAGCACATTCCGCCCTACTTTTCCAAAAAGCCCAAAGTATTTGTCCATTTAGCTCAAATAAAAAAATCTTAGCCCGGCGGGTGCCGAACTAAGATCTCTGTTAGCTTTTAGCTTAACTGTTGCTTGTAAAAGGACGGGGTATAGCCAAAATGCTCTTTAAAAACCCTTGAAAAATGCGCAACATTCTCAAAGCCCGTCGTAAAACAAACATCCGTTACTGACATTGCTGAATGGGTCAATAATTCTTTGGCCTTCTCCAAGCGTTTCTGCCTAATCCATAGGGATGGGGACGTGTTGTAAATCGTTTGAAAATCTCGTTTGAAGCTGGACAAGCTTCTACCCGATAAATAAGCCAAATCATTCACTGAAACAGGGTTCAAGATATTTTGTTCCACGACGGTTGAGATATCAGCACGTACTGGTTGCTTTAACTGAAGTAACTGCTGCATGATACCCTTGTTGGCATGAGTAAGATCAAACAACAATTCCAACAACTTAATTTTAATTAATCCGTCCTCGATGTTATCGGGTTCGTTGAAATATGGTTTTAGCGACTCTAAATAGGTTAACAGTCGTTCACTTATCGGATTTACGAAAATTGGTACCAACACTGTTGGCTGCGAAGTTTGAATGTCCACCATTTTAATAAAGTCTTTGAGCACTTCATCTTTTAGAAAAAACATCATGTACTCTAACAAGTAAGCCTGATTAGGTTCGCCGGATTTTTCATATTCAATAACAATCGATTTTTGCAACAGTACCATTTCATGCTTATGTACAACGTACACCTGATCGCCATATCGCACCGTATATGTGCCATTTAGCACAAACATGAGAAGGTAGTCTTCTAAGAACATAGACCCTTGTTTTCCTAATGTGTTGGTGCACGATTCAATGACTGTGAGTCCTTTGAGTTTCAAAACGCTTTGATTGAATGGCGATGCTGCTAAGCCTTGCGGTGCTTTTATTATTCTTTGGGTCACGCGCACCCTCCCCTCTATTCCCTACTCCAACCGTTGATTAACCAAACTCAGGCTGATGATAAGAAATATTTTCTCTAATTGTATCACGAAATATGACATTTTCCTGCTGGACAACACTGATTTGCTTACGACATCCTCGATGGAAAAATAACCCTATCCGAAGTTATGGACAGGGTTATACAGAAACCATTCAAAAACGTCGTAATACCGTCTAAATGTGCATAATCAATCCGTCATACGCGACCACAACCCCAGCAGGTTTAAAGATTTCGTCGAATTCATGATGAAGCAGCTTAGAATTATGGCTAAAATGAGTGACTACAATGGGTGCCTCTGCTTTTAATATGTGTTCTTCACGAAACACACGTTGAGCCTCCAATACGGTTTCGATGCACATATGATTTCGGTCACGGGAACGTCCTGTGTACCCATGCGTGCAGTCGAGTATGGCGCAGTCTATATGGGCTCCCTTTAACCATTCCCATGTTGCTTCCGGGAACCAACCTGAGTCATGTCCGTACAGTAGTTTCTTGCCGCCACGCTCGATCACATACAATAAACATGTTTCCATTTTGTCATGATCTGCCAGAAGAGGTGTAACACGTGCATCACCCACTTCAATCGTCTGGAAGGGACGCAGCAAATGGAAGGCGTAGCGTTCACCCTCAAAGCGGCCAATGGCGACACGCGTATGGTACATCACGGCATCATTCCCGTAGATATGTAAGGGATGATCCAGTCCGTGGGCAATCCCCTCTCTCCGGCATTCGAGATCATAAGCATTAAAATGATCAGAGTGCGTATGCGTGACAAGCAAGTGCTCAATAGCGCCTAAATCGATGTTATCGCGAAGCGCCTGCATATAAGAATCGGGAGAATAGTCGAATTTGATTACATCGTCAAGGATGGCCGAACTCCGAGTGCGAATGTTTTTTCCGCCCAGCTTCCGTGCCTGGATGCAAAACTCACAACGGCAAAACGCATTCGGAAAGCCTTCTGCTGCTGCGGTTCCGAGAAAATGAATTTTCATAAGCTTCACCTGTCATTCGTATTTTAGTCTATTTATTTACACCAAAGAAAGGACGGATTTCCTCTCTATAATCGTTGTCTGAATTTTGATCGTAATTTGTCTCTCATTGGAATTGTTTACACGCTTCATTAGAAGATTAAATGCTGATTGCGTAAGCTGCTCGGTACATTGCTTGACCGTTGTAAGAGGAATCGGTGTTAACCCGGATAATTGAATATCAGAGAAACCCACAATGGAAAGTTGCTCAGGGACTGGAATCTTCAAGTGTAATGCTGTATATAACGTAGAAATTGCCACATGATCGTCCCCGCACATCAGGGCTGTCATCTGTGGATTTTCACGTATGAAGCTTTCCTGTTCAGGGTCGCTCTCATTAACATGGCTAGGATCACAAAGCTCGCTTTTAAAAAGAATATACTGATTTTTGACGGGAACCGCATGATCGATGAGCGCTTGGATATAACCTTGATAACGCTCCTCCCTGCTGGTTATGTTTTCAATCGCATTCGAAACGTACCCGATTTCCCGATGTCCTTTTTCAATCAAATACTTAGCCATTTGGTAAGAGCCCTGAAAATGATCATGATAGACGCAATCAATCTGAACTTCGCGAAAAATTCGATCGATAATCACAATCGGAAACTGTTGCAATTTCAATCTTAGCACTTGGTCACTGCATGTCTTTCGTCCTTGTGGAAATAGGATAATGCCGTCTACTCCACCTTCGACAAGCCCCTGAAGACAACGGTCCTCATCATCTTTGGACTTGCTAATCTTTAGAATCAGATCACAATCATGCTTTCGCGATTCGATCTCGGCAGCCGCAATAATCCTTGATGTGTAATCAGACATATGGGACACGATGATAGCGATCTGTTTATTCTGTTTTTGCTTCTCTACGACCGGCGTCGGCTCATTTACCTTCAGAATGCCTTCGTTATCATTCACCCCATTCTGCTGACCGCAAAGGAAAGTACCCCTTCTTGGCAAACGGTAAACGAGCCCTTGCTGAACCAGTTGTTCTAGGGCTAGCTTGCTCGTCATCCGGCTTACACCAAATAGCTTAGCAAGCTCCCCTTCCGAAGGGACTGGATCATGCGGTTGAAGCCTACGTCTTTGAATAATGTCCCTTACCTTTTCGGCAAGCTGCAGATAGAGTAGATTCGGTTTTCTTGGCATATGTTCATATTTCATATAAGGACATCCCTCGTTTAATTATCAAAATCATGATTATCGATCGAATGCGGCATTAGTAATAATAATTAGCCTTTAATGCCCGTAAAGGTAATGCCTTGAATGAATGATTTCTGCAGAAAAAAGAATAGAATGATAATCGGCAGGATCATCAAAAAGGTAGCCGCCATTAGCAATCCCCACTCTGTGCTGATCTCGTTTTGAAATTGCTGCAGACCTAGAGACAATGTATATTGACTAGGGTCATTCAGATATAACAGTGGGCCCAAGAAATCATTCCAACTACTCATGACCTGGAACAACCCGGTCGCCAGAACGGCCGGCATCGCCAATGGCAGCATAATGCGCCAGTAAATATGGAATTCCCCAGCACCATCTATGCGAGCGGCCTGCTGCAGCTCCGAGGGCAGTCCTTTGAAAAATTGCCGCAGCATAAAAATATAGACAGGAACGCCAAGCGCATGCTTAACGATTAGCGGAAGCAGTGTTCCGACCCATTTCAACTTATGAAACAGAAGGAACTCAGGGATCATTGTCACGGGCCCGGGAATCATCATCACACTTACAGTCAACCCAAAGATCAACCCCTTCCCCCGCCAATCCAGCTTGGCCAAACTATATGCCGCCAACGGAGAAACGATAAGCATGCCCAGTGTACTGAATACGGTAACAATCAGTGTATTGCTAAACATTCTCGGAAAAGAAATTCTCGTAAATGCATCGAGATAATTTCTCCAGTGCACCGGACTAGGAATCCAACGTGGAGGATCCATGTATAATTGGGAGTTGTCCTTCAATGATGTCGAGATCATCCACAGCAGTGGGGCTGCAAAACTCAATGCCAGCGCGATTAGAACCAATTGGGTAAGGAGGTTGCGCGCAGCTGCATTTCTATGATTTTTCACGTACAAGCCCCCTCTAGTCCCCTTGATAATGAACCCATTTTTTAGATGAGATGAAAATCACGACCGTTAGCAAAGCAATCACGATAAAAAGAATCCATGCCATAGCCGATGCATAGCCCATTTTCAGATACAGAAAAGCATTCTGGTACAAATACATGACATAAAACATCATCGACCCAGCTGGTGAGCCACTCCCGCCCGTAAGCGTATAAGGTAAGGAGAACACTTGAATGGAACTAATAATACCCATTACCAAGTTGTAGAAGATGACTGGCGTTAGCAGCGGTAAGGTGACCAGCCCAAATTTCTGATACCATCTAGCACCGTCAACCGAAGCAGCATCATAATATTCCTGCGATATACCCTGCAATCCAGCAAGGAAGATGACGACCGTCTGTCCAACGGCCCATAAAGATATCATAACGAGGGTGGGCTTAGCCCAGGCCTCATTGCCCAACCATGGGGGACCATCAATGCCCAATCTGGACAATAATTGATTGACCAGCCCCGCCTGAGGGTTCAGCAGCCACATCCAGAGGACTGCCTTAGCAACCAAGGGAACAAGAGTCGGCAGATAAAAGACCGTACGGTAGATCGCGATTCCCTTTACTCTCGTGTTCAACAGCAGCGCCAGCCATATACTTAGGACTATACTAAGCGGAACGAAGACAAGAGCGTAATACACGGTATTGTAAATAGAGCTCCAAAACACTTTGTCCTGCATCAAGCTTTGGTAATTCTGAAGGCCGACAAATTGTCCGGCCTTCAGAATGCTGTAAGAGGTAAAACTGAGATAGATGGAACTGACAAGTGGGTACAAATAAAAGAGCAGCAGACCCACTATCCAAGGGGTGACGAATAGCCAGCCAGGCGCGTTTTTACTGAAAGCTCGGACGAAAGATTTCTTCCGGGCTTCTTGATGTCTAGGACCGGAAGGCTCCTGTCCAGTAGCTCGGACCAAGTTTGAATCCATCATCTTTTACTGCACCTCATTTGCTTTTTTGGTCACTAGCCAGAGCAGCATTCACCTTGTCTGCCACACTGTCGAGCAGTTCCTTCGGTTTGCCTTTATTGTTCGAGGCCATATCCAAGGCGCTAGCCATCTCGTTCCAAAGCAGCTGCCCTTGCGAAATTACTGGACGCCAGTGTGCCGTTCCTAGAAATCCGAGAATTTTAGTATTGATAGGATCATTCGCAAACACTTTTTGGTTTACTGAATGAACGACTGACAGGTAGGATTTTGTCAATTTTTCTTGTGCCTCATCACCTGTAAAGAACTTCAGGAGCTCCCATGCGCCATCCTGATTTTTGGCACCCTTGGGAATGACGAGACTGAAACCACCCGACCATGTAACCGTCTGATCTCCGGTCGGTGTCGGCAGCTGCGCAACACCGAAGTTCACATTCGTATTAGCTGCTTTAACGGTTGCTGCCAGCAAGTTGTTTCCGATTTCCATGCTTACCTTGCCGGCCGCAAATGGATTGATCTGAGTCGAGCTCGCTAATGATTTCATGTCACTGATATTATATTTGTTGGCATAATCCTGCAGCCATTGCAGTGCCTCAACGTTCTTAGGATCATTAGGTGTTACTTTACCGGTGCTCGTGTTATAGAAATTGCCGCCGAACGCCCATCCCCACGTATAGAAATTGCCTTGATTAGACCACGGTATAAGACCGATCCGCTTATAGATGTTTCCTTCCTTCACGGTCAGCTTGGCCGCATATTCTTCCAGCTCTTTGATCGTCTTAGGCGGCTTCTCAGGGTCAAGTCCAACTTCCTTGAAATGATCCTTGTTATAGAACAAGGCCCGCCCATCCGTAGAAACCGGAAGCCCGTATACTTTATCCTTGTACACAACCTCATTCCATGCAGCTGGATAAAACTTTTTCGGATCGATGGCATCTTTCTTGACCCTGTCCGAAATATCGATCAAAGCCTCCTGCTGGGCCCATGAGGCAATCTGGAAGCGATCGAAGAATACCGCATCCGGGGCAGTTCCCCCAGCGACAGCGGACATCAGCTTTTGTCCTCCGCCGACTGTCAAATCAGCCACATATACAGCATTCAATTTAATTTCGGGATGCGCTGCCTGGAAAGCATCAGCAGCAGCCTTAATCGCTTCTCCTGCCACACCTGTCTTATCGTACCAAAATGTCACGGTTCCAGAGGCCTTAGCAGTTGATGATGCTGGTTCCTTTGTACCCGGCGTGTTCGTCGATCCAGTTGTACCTGTTTGATTGGCCGAAGAGCAGCCTGCTAGTAAACCTACACTCGCAATAAGAGCTAAGACCGCTTTGGGACCACCGTGCGTTCTCTTTGTCATCACTGAACACCATTCCTTTTTTAGGTTTACTTGTCTCTTGTGAAAACTACTCCTAACCAGAAGCTCTTGGCTGTCTTTTATGTAAGGGCTTCCATACGATTATCGAAGGAGTTTGCCGAAAATGTTTCCCCGTCACTATTTGTGCAAGTACATAGATAAACCAACTTACATTCGAGTAAGATATTGTGGTTCGACCCTGATCAGTGATCTAAGGAAAGGTTACTAGATGTCACTGACACATTCAATGGTTATTTTTATTTAGATTATGTAAATCAGTCATTTCACAAGAAAAGTTACTAAAAATGTAATCGCTTACTATGTCAGCGCATGCCAGCATCGTCAACTCTTACAAAGTCCTTTATGATAGGCGGGACTTTAATAACAGCCCTCCGAATGGAAAGAACACTAATTCAGCATTCCTTTTCGCGTTGTTCTGAAGTACTTTTGATCGATGCATCAACCATGTCCTTTGAACATAACATTAAATAAAGCGCTTCCAATAATGCTATCGTGGAGAATTTGTAGGAGACATATATAAATAGGGAGTTGATGTCCATGTTCAACCCAAAAGAATGGACCAAACAAATGAAATTCATTCACGGCGTTGCAAGAACTATCTACATCAACAAACACACTGGACTACCAAAGCTAAGTTGTACGTTCACCAAAGAGCAGCAGAAAGCGTTAGAAAGTGAAGATAGAAAGTTATCCCTTTCGTAATTAGAATCATATTCGGATTTCTTCAAGTTAGAAAAATAAAAGGGACCCCTTTCGGGGTCCTCTTCGATGTTGAATAAATGGAAATCCCACTATTGAAGTACTTGACTATATGAATGATTAATCTAGATGAATACCAAAATGTTCTTGCAAGGCCGCTTTATACGCTTCTTCGGTCTGCGGAGTGAAAGTCCTTACCCCCGCGGAAGTAAAGATGCGAAATTCTCGGCCCGCCAGTGTATTCCGTCCCTCAAGGGTACGCATGGCTACCATTGGGCTTTTGGTAAATATCGAATCCGGGGCGTTCTCACACCAGAAGGTCGCAAAGGTGAAATCCTTCGGCAGCTGAGGTTCCTCCGTAAACGAGTAAATGCGGTTCCATTCCTTGTTCTTCTGCTCACATAGCATCCAACCATAATAGGCATCGCGCTCGAGACGGTAGCACTCTCCGCCTTGATGCTGTTCATGACCCTCGATCCATGCGATGGGCCTGCGCGGGACAATTCCGCCTACTCCGACATCACACAAATAAGTCGTGCCTTCTGCTTCTACCTTCAGGACGTGATGACGTCGTTTCGGTGGTATGTTCGGCTCGTCGCGCCAAAATCGAGCAACCAAGTCTGTGACCGGGTAGCCAAGCTCTCGCAGCAGCCAGCCGAATAAAGCGTTCAGCTCGAAGCAGTACCCACCGCGCCCACGTACGACAATCTTTTGATATACATCCTGAGGATCCAACGATAAAGCTGTGCGGTTCATAATGTCCAAATTTTCGTATGGAACCGTGTGCAGATGACACTCCTGAAGGTCCGCCAATGTCTTAGCGCTGCCATCGAGCGATCCTTCAAACCTCATGCGCTCCAGATAGGTCTGAATCTGACTATTTTTACTGTACATGTTGAACACTCCATCCTTATTTTTTTCATAGATAGACAAGTTCGTGAGATTTAACAACAATAACCTTTTAAAAATACCATCATTACCCTATTTCTGCCTTAAATTCAACGTGAACTCTTCATAAAAGCTTACAAAACGACAACGGTTTTCGAGCGACATTTTAGTTCAAATCCGTTAATCTATGAAAAAAGATTCATAGGAGGACTAATTTATGATTCAAAACTTAGAGCTATGCGTAACTGGATTGTTAATTATCTCCATCATGTTTCATCTTTTTATAGATATAATCAAAAAGAATAAAATCATTACCTATCCCATTCAAGAAGAGGAATCTATCCAAGTTGTTTACCCACAGTACATCGACTGCAGCCGGAACATTATGCATTCACTTCTTTCCAAAGATTATCTTTTTACGGATGGGCAGCTTAGTGAGATTCATTAATTTAAGGAGGCTGTACGGTGTCAAACAAGGTAATCAGTGATGAAGAGTTGATGTTGCTGCTGTCTCCCACTTGTACTAACGAAGAAAATGAGCAATCAGATAAACCGAAGCTCACCATGAAATTATTATATGAGCTTATAAAAAAGCTAAAGCAAGAGAACATGGTGCTCTCCAAGCGTGTAGACGAATTTGAACAGCAATTAGTATTGTTACATCAGATTCGTGATGAGGTGGCCACCACCCTTGATCTGCCTATGCTCGAGGAAGCCGGAATAACAGTCGGGATGGAAGCAGAGCTCGATTCCGGCCTCCCGCAAACCATCCAAACCTCCCGCGCCGAACGTCATCCTTCCAAAAAGAGGAGGACGTCCTTTTGGACCTATTTATTTCGTCCCACTTAACCAATTTCCACTTCAATTAGCTTGAACTGCGTTACATCGACAACCCCTCGGTTTGAAATCCGAATTTCTGGAATAACGGGTAAGGCAATTAATGAGAATGTCATAAACGGGGCGTTCAACGGACAGCCAATTTGTTTCCACGCTTTCTCGAGCTCAGCAACCTCTTTAACGACTTCAAGCAATGATTTATCTGACATGAGGCCTGCGATGGTCATCGGTACTTGAGCCAGCACTTTACTGTTCTCTACAACAATCATACCGCCTCCCATTTTGACAAGCTCATTAGCAGCCAAAGCCATATCCTGTTCATTAATCCCCATAACAATTAGATTATGACTGTCATGCGCCACTGTAGATGCTACTGCACCCGCCTTCAATTGAAAGCCATGCGTAAAACCAAGTGAAATTTGACCCGTTCCACGGTGTCGCTCGATACAGGCGAGACGGATAATATCCTGCTCTACATCTGGTTGGATGATCCCTTCTTCAACACCTAGAGCTGCAGTCATTTTCTCTGTTCTTGCACTGTTTTCAATAATGCGGATGACATTGACTTGCGTCTTATCCTGATTACTTCGACTTACAAGCTTGAAGTCCTCTGCCGTAAGCTCGCGCTTAACGTTCATGGAATTACGGATGTGTTCGGGATAGACGAAATCGGGGAAATCAACCGTAAGCTTGCCATTATCAAAAACAACTTGACCGTCGGTAATGACCGTGGAAGGCTCGACCTTCTGTAAATCATCCAGTAATAAAATGTCAGCATATTTACCGGGAGTAATACTGCCCAAATCTTGCTCCATTTTAAAATAACGGGCCACATTAATCGTTACCATTTGAATCGCAGTTACAGGGTCGACACCCTCTTCGATTGCGCGGCAAACCACATGATTGAGATGCCCTTTCTCCACCAACGTTTGCGGACTTACATCATCCGTGACGAGCGAAATATTGGCCGTGTTGACCTTATCTTCGGTTACCACCTTAATGACCTCTTTGACATCATGCCAGGCCGAACCTTCACGAATCATAAGGTGCATCCCCATGCGGACTTTGTGAAGACCTTGTTCCCTAGTTACGGTTTCATGATCAGATGTCACGCCCGATGCCATATAAGCCTGCAGCATACGATCATCATCACTCGGAAAATGTCCTGTGACCGTTTTACCACTCTTGATTGTTTCTTCAATCTCCCCGCACATTTTCGGATCACCGTAAACGACACCAGGAAAATTCATGACTTCGCCTAGTCCGACCACGTTGTCCCACTGCAATCCCTCTTTAATATCGGTTACTTCTAAGCTTGCACCTGCATCTTCCAAGCCGTTAGTCGCTGGTACGCAGGATGGGAAAGTCGTAAAAACTTTAAGAGGCAGCTGCTGCCCCTCTTCGTGCATCAGCCTTACACCTTCTGTTCCAAACACATTGGCAATTTCATGTGGGTCCATAAAAATCCCCGTTGTTCCTTTGGCTAATGCCGCTTTGGCAAACTCGGTAACGGAAAGCATAGTGCTTTCAACATGCATATGACCATCTAATAAGCCTGGAGACATATACTTCCCTGTGGCATCGATAATGACCGTTTGAGCCCCAATGGTATGGTCTGCATTCCCTACATAGGCAATTCTCCCAGCAGCAACAGCAACATCCATATGCTCAATTAATTCACCAGAATACACATTGACGAGTGTTCCATTCTTAATGACTACATCGGAAAATACTTCGCCTATTGCAACCTTAGCTAGCGTTCTGCTCACTTCAACTAGTTTATTTCTTTTATTTAGCATCATGGGTTTTGTACTCCTTTATGTATGTAAATTAATTAACCTATTCCGATCCGGTGACAAGCGTCACAACCCCTGAACATCGGTTCACATGCATTACTTGTATCACTTCTCCATTAAATTTACCATGAAAGAGGTTTATCTCAAGGGTTACATGCTACAGCAGAGGATTCCTCATTTCTATTTATTAAATTATACGGAGCTAATGTAATTCAGATGCAGGTTATCATCGAGGCATAGTTCTATGACATCACCGGTGATGGGGGCACTCCAAATTAAAATTTGAGTTCACAGAGTTCCTGTACAAACGAAAAAGACCACCCGAAGGTGATCTTTTTCTGTGAAGCGGGCGGCGGGAATCGAACCCGCGCGATCAGCTTGGAAGGCTGAAGTTCTACCATTAAACTACGCCCGCGTGTTTATCGGGACGACACGATTTGAACATGCGACCCCCTGCTCCCAAAGCAGGTGCTCTACCAAGCTGAGCTACGTCCCGAAAGTAATATGTATTTCTAATAAAAAATGGCGCGCCCTGAGAGATTCGAACTCCCGACCTTTTGATTCGTAGTCAAATACTCTATCCAGCTGAGCTAAGGGCGCTTAATTAAATGGAGCGGAAGACGGGGATCGAACCCGCGACCCTCGCCTTGGCAAGGCGATGCTCTACCGCTGAGCCACTTCCGCATGGGTACCTCCAGGAGTATGAATACTGCTGAGGATTTGATGCGCGTAGAGGGACTTGAACCCCCACGGTCGCCCGCTAGATCCTAAGTCTAGTGCGTCTGCCAATTCCGCCATACGCGCATGTTGTAAATAAGGCAATCTGAGAGACTTTAGTCTACGCCTAAAGATCCCTATATATGGTGAGTCATGTAGGATTCGAACCTACGACACCCTGATTAAAAGTCAGGTGCTCTACCAACTGAGCTAATGACTCAAGTGAAGAACTGGGGATCAAGGATTTGAACCTTGGCATGACGGAGTCAAAGTCCGTTGCCTTACCGCTTGGCTAATCCCCAACGTAGATTGGATGGAGGCTGATGGATTCGAACCACCGAACTCGAAGAGAGCAGATTTACAGTCTGCCGTGTTTAGCCACTTCACTAAGCCTCCACATATAAAGCCTTACCGAGCCCAAAAAAAGTATTAGCGTTGCTATAAAGCTTATCTTCACTTTTTTGGGAATTGTGGTGCCGTCGAGAGGACTTGAACCCCCAACCTACTGATTACAAGTCAGTTGCTCTACCAGTTGAGCTACAACGGCATATTCATTCATAAAAAATGGCGGAGCTGACGGGATTCGAACCCGCGGTCTCCTGCGTGACAGGCAGGCATGTTAGGCCACTACACCACAGCTCCACACTATGAAAACAACACTCAGTAAAGAGTTTGGTTGCGGGGGCAGGATTTGAACCTGCGGCCTTCGGGTTATGAGCCCGACGAGCTACCGGGCTGCTCCACCCCGCGACATGACTAGCCAGATATTAAAATATGGTGGAGGCTGACGGGATCGAACCGCCGACCCTCTGCTTGTAAGGCAGATGCTCTCCCAGCTGAGCTAAGCCTCCATGGGATATGAAGATTATTGGTGACCCGTAGGGGACTCGAACCCCTGTTACCTCCGTGAAAGGGAGGTGTCTTAACCACTTGACCAACGGGCCAAACTTAAAAAATTTACCTACGGAGAGAGAGGGATTCGAACCCTCGCACCACTTACGCAGTCTAACCCCTTAGCAGAGGGTCCCCTTATAGCCACTTGGGTATCTCTCCAATTTATCAGTAGCGGCAGAGGGGCTCGAACCCCCGACCTTACGGGTATGAACCGTACGCTCTAGCCAGCTGAGCTACGCCGCCATATTGTCTTTCCTTTATCTAAAGAAACGGAGAAGGAGGGATTCGAACCCTCGAGACGCTTGTGACGCCTACACGATTTCCAATCGTGCTCCTTCGGCCGCTCGGACACTTCTCCACGAATGTGTTTATTGGGGCCCCCAAAAAGTAATAGGAATATGCTACAAAGCATCACTTCACTTCTTGGGGGTTTGACTCCCCGAACAGGACTCGAACCTGTGACAACTCGATTAACAGTCGAGTGCTCTACCAACTGAGCTATCAGGGAAAATGGTGGAGCCAAGCGGGATCGAACCGCTGACCTCCTGCTTGCAAGGCAGGCGCTCTCCCAGCTGAGCTATGGCCCCATATTAGTGAGACTGATTTCATCAAAGATCCCTATATTACCCCAAAAAATTTCCGTGGACCCCGATACTAACTATGAAGTTAATTGGTGGGCCCTAGTGGACTCGAACCACCGACCTCACCCTTATCAGGGGTGCGCTCTAACCAGCTGAGCTAAGGGCCCTAATGTGTAAAACAGTGTACAGGGCGGCAAAAAAAATACCCACTAGGGGTATTCTGCTTGGCAACGTTCTACTCTCCCAGAACCCTGCGGTTCAAGTACCATCGACGCTGGAGGGCTTAACGGTCGTGTTCGAGATGGGAACGCGTGGGTCCCCTCCGCCATCATCACCAAACAGTCAAAGCGTGGTTTGCGCCTTGAAAACTAGATACGAAACTTGCGTAAAGTTAGAATTTTAGGTTTATTGGTTAAGCCCTCGACCGATTAGTATTCGTCAGCTGCATGCATTGCTGCACTTCCACCTCGAACCTATCAACCTCGTCGTCTACAAGGGGTCTTACATACTGGGAAATCTCATCTTGAGGGGGGCTTCGCGCTTAGATGCTTTCAGCGCTTATCCCCTCCGTACATAGCTACCCAGCGATGCCTCTGGCGAGACAACTGGTACACCAGCGGTACGTCCATCCCGGTCCTCTCGTACTAAGGACAGCTCCTCTCAAATTTCCTACGCCCGCGACAGATAGGGACCGAACTGTCTCACGACGTTCTGAACCCAGCTCGCGTACCGCTTTAATGGGCGAACAGCCCAACCCTTGGGACCTACTTCAGCCCCAGGATGCGATGAGCCGACATCGAGGTGCCAAACCTCCCCGTCGATGTGGACTCTTGGGGGAGATAAGCCTGTTATCCCCAGGGTAGCTTTTATCCGTTGAGCGATGGCCCTTCCATTCGGTACCACCGGATCACTAAGTCCGACTTTCGTCCCTGCTCGACTTGTAGGTCTCGCAGTCAAGCTCCCTTATGCCTTTGCACTCTGCGAATGATTTCCAACCATTCTGAGGGAACCTTTAAACGCCTCCGTTACATTTTAGGAGGCGACCGCCCCAGTCAAACTGCCCACCTGACACTGTCCCCATACCGGATCACGGTACCAGGTTAGAACTCCGATACGATCAGGGTGGTATCCCAACGATGCCTCCACCCAAGCTGGCGCTCAGGCTTCAAAGGCTCCCACCTATCCTGTACAGATCGTACCAAAGTCCAATATCAAGCTGCAGTAAAGCTCCATGGGGTCTTTCCGTCTTGTCGCGGGTAACCTGCATCTTCACAGGTATTAAAATTTCACCGGATCTCTCGTTGAGACAGCGCCCAAGTCGTTACGCCATTCGTGCGGGTCAGAATTTACCTGACAAGGAATTTCGCTACCTTAGGACCGTTATAGTTACGGCCGCCGTTTACTGGGGCTTCAATTCATAGCTTCGGAACCGAGGTCCCTAACCACTCCTCTTAACCTTCCAGCACCGGGCAGGCGTCAGCCCGTATACTTCGCCTTGCGGCTTCGCACAGACCTGTGTTTTTGCTAAACAGTCGCTTGGGCCTTTTCACTGCGGCCCCCTCGGGCTATTCACCCTACCGAGGCACCCCTTCTCCCGAAGTTACGGGGTCATTTTGCCGAGTTCCTTAACGAGAGTTCTTCCGCGCGCCTTAGAATTCTCTTCTCACCCACCTGTGTCGGTTTGCGGTACGGGCACCTTCGCCTGGCTAGAAGCTTTTCTTGGCAGTGTGAACTCATGACCTTCGGTACTTAAATTTCCCTCCCCATCACAGCCCAGCCTTACGATGTGCGGATTTGCCTACACATCAGCCTCACTGCTTGGACGAGCATCCATCAGCTCGCGTCACTATCCTTCTGCGTCACTCCATCGCTCATAACGGCTACGGTGGTACAGGAATTTCCACCTGTTGTCCATCGACTACGCCTTTCGGCCTCGCCTTAGGTCCCGACTTACCCTGAGCGGACGAGCCTTCCTCAGGAACCCTTAGGTTTTCGGCGGATCAGATTCTCACTGATCTTTTCGTTACTTATACCGGCATTCTCACTTGTATGCGCTCCACCTGTCCTTACGGTCAGAATTCAACGTACATACAACGCTCCCCTACCCATGCACTAAAGTGCAAGCCATAGCTTCGGTGGCGTGTTTAGCCCCGTTACATTTTCGGCGCAGAGTCACTCGACCAGTGAGCTATTACGCACTCTTTCAATGGTGGCTGCTTCTAAGCCAACATCCTGGTTGTCTGTGCAACTCCACATCCTTTCCCACTTAACACACACTTGGGGACCTTAGCTGATGGTCTGGGCTGTTTCCCTTTTGACAATGGATCTTAGCACTCACTGTCTGACTCCCGGATTTAAGTTTGTGGCATTCAGAGTTTGACTGGACTTGGTAACCCTTGGCGGGCCCCGCACCCAATCAGTGCTTTACCTCCACAACTCAACATCCGAGGCTAGCCCTAAAGCTATTTCGGGGAGAACCAGCTATCTCCGAGTTCGATTGGAATTTCTCCGCTACCCCCACCTCATCCCCGCATTTTTCAACATGCGTGGGTTCGGGCCTCCAGTGAGTGTTACCTCACCTTCACCCTGGACAGGGGTAGATCACACGGTTTCGGGTCTACGTCCACGTACTAAAGCGCCCTATTCAGACTCGCTTTCGCTGCGGCTCCGTCTTTTCAACTTAACCTCGCACGGGAACGTAACTCGCCGGTTCATTCTACAAAAGGCACGCCATCACCCATATAGAGGGCTCTGACTTCTTGTAAGCACACGGTTTCAGGTTCTTTTTCACTCCGCTTCCGCGGTGCTTTTCACCTTTCCCTCACGGTACTGCTTCACTATCGGTCACTAGGGAGTATTTAGCCTTGGCAGATGGTCCTGCCGGATTCCGACGGGGTTTCACGTGACCCGCCGTACTCAGGATACCTCTAGGGGTTTCGTTCGATTTTGGCTACAGGGCTTTTACCTTCTATGCCGGACCTTTCCAGATCACTTCGCCTACCGAACTAACCCCACAACGAGGTCCTACAACCCCAAGGAGCAAGCTCCTTGGTTTGGGCTATTCCGCTTTCGCTCGCCGCTACTGACGGAATCACTTTTGTTTTCTTTTCCTCCAGGTACTTAGATGTTTCAGTTCCCTGGGTATGCCTCCAATGCAGCTATGTATTCACTGCATGGTAACTGCGCATTACCACAGCTGGGTTCCCCCATTCGGACATCCCCGGATCAAAGCCTGCTTACGGCTCCCCGAGGCATTTCGTCGTTCGCCACGTCCTTCTTCGGCTCCTAGTGCCTAGGCATCCTCCGTGTGCTCTTTCTAGCTTAACCATTTATAGGGATCTTTAGCGTTAGCTAAAGTCTCTCCTAAGCTGAAAAAACTTTAAAGATTTTTGCAAGATTCGTTAGAATCAAGCAACCTAAGTTCTTACTTTACGTTTTGTTTCGTTATCTAGTTTTCAAGGAACAACTGTAATGCTTTTGAAAGATTGCTCTTTCAAAACTGAACACGAGTGAATAAGCGATTTGTGTGAACAATGAGAGACTTTGATCTACGATCAAAGATCCCTATATATCACTTGACTGATCTTATCAAGACCGAGTCTCCATAGAAAGGAGGTGATCCAGCCGCACCTTCCGATACGGCTACCTTGTTACGACTTCACCCCAATCATCTACCCCACCTTCGGCGGCTGGCTCCCTTGCGGGTTACCCCACCGACTTCGGGTGTTGTAAACTCTCGTGGTGTGACGGGCGGTGTGTACAAGACCCGGGAACGTATTCACCGCGGCATGCTGATCCGCGATTACTAGCAATTCCGACTTCATGCAGGCGAGTTGCAGCCTGCAATCCGAACTGAGATCGGCTTATAAGGATTGGCTCCACCTCGCGGCTTCGCTTCCCGTTGTACCGACCATTGTAGTACGTGTGTAGCCCAGGTCATAAGGGGCATGATGATTTGACGTCATCCCCACCTTCCTCCGGTTTGTCACCGGCAGTCATCTTAGAGTGCCCACCCACAGTGCTGGCAACTAAGATCAAGGGTTGCGCTCGTTGCGGGACTTAACCCAACATCTCACGACACGAGCTGACGACAACCATGCACCACCTGTCTCCAATGCTCCGAAGAGGGCACCTATCTCTAGGTGTTACATCGGGATGTCAAGACCTGGTAAGGTTCTTCGCGTTGCTTCGAATTAAACCACATACTCCACTGCTTGTGCGGGTCCCCGTCAATTCCTTTGAGTTTCACTCTTGCGAGCGTACTCCCCAGGCGGCATACTTACTGTGTTAACTTCGGCACCGAGGAATCGAATCCCCAACACCTAGTATGCATCGTTTACGGCGTGGACTACCAGGGTATCTAATCCTGTTTGCTCCCCACGCTTTCGCGCCTCAGCGTCAGTTATAGGCCAGAAAGTCGCCTTCGCCACTGGTGTTCCTCCACATCTCTACGCATTTCACCGCTACACGTGGAATTCCACTTTCCTCTCCTACACTCAAGTCAACCAGTTTTGGATGCGAACCGGGGTTGAGCCCCGGGCTTAAACACCCAACTTAATTGACCGCCTGCGCGCGCTTTACGCCCAATAATTCCGGACAACGCTTGCCCCCTACGTATTACCGCGGCTGCTGGCACGTAGTTAGCCGGGGCTTTCTTCTCCTATACCGTCACACAAAGAGCAGTTACTCTCCTTGCTGTTCGTCTAGGGCAACAGAGCTTTACGATCCGAAAACCTTCATCACTCACGCGGCGTTGCTCCGTCAGACTTGCGTCCATTGCGGAAGATTCCCTACTGCTGCCTCCCGTAGGAGTCTGGGCCGTGTCTCAGTCCCAGTGTGGCCGTTCACCCTCTCAGGTCGGCTACGCATCGTCGCCTTGGTAGGCCGTTACCCTACCAACTAGCTAATGCGCCGCAGGCCCATCTATAAGCCACAGATTGCTCCGTGTTTCATAATTCTCTCATGCGAGAAAACCAATTATCCGGTCTTAGCTATCGTTTCCGATAGTTATCCCAGTCTTATAGGCAGGTTACCTACGTGTTACTCACCCGTCCGCCGCTAACTTATCCCGAAGGATAAATCCGCTCGACTTGCATGTATTAGGCACGCCGCCAGCGTTCGTCCTGAGCCAGGATCAAACTCTCCATAATAGTGGACAATTGCTTGTCCGTATATCTGAAAGCTGAAATGCTCATTGACTTGCTAGCGAGATTTTGCAATCTCTTTTTGAACGATTTCTCGTTCGTGCTTACTCACTCGTTGTTCAGTTTTCAAAGATCAATTTCTTTCGTTCACTGCCGTGTTACCGAAGCAGCGAGAAGTAATATACCATACTGATTTTTATTTTGCAACTAGTTTTTTTCTAGTTACTTTCACCAGCCTGTCTTGCGGCCGGAGTGATAATATAACATGGATTACAAACACATAGCAATGTTTTATTTTTCCAATTTCAAAAAAGTTTCTAAGGTTGATTCTAACCTACTCTTATAACATCTCCTTTATAATAAATCCTTATAACAAAAAAACACCTGCTGCTTAAGCACGTGTTCTTTATACTCACCTTTTAAAAGCAATCGTCAAACCGATTAATGTTTAGTAATCCGAAAACAAAGGCATTATAATTTTGTTCACTCGGCTGCTTTAGTTTCCATTATACGTTATGAACTACATAACTGTTGACAATGGCAGCTGCAAACGTTGCGCGATTGTTTCGAAAGAAGTGAAATAAAATACGAGCTTCCGGGGACTCTTCATCATATTGCGAAAAGTTAAAGAAATCGTCATCTCCCCATCCCTCACTACGGAGGCTTTCTATCGATTCTGCAATTATATGAGGGATGACCGGCTTTGTTATCGTTGTCATAGTCCCACTCCTCGGAGTATATTCAGATACCGTTTATTACCCGTTTTTGCCCACATCAGGAAACAATAGCGATTATTTATAATAACGGGATTATTGGATGGCAGGATCGGCTTCTTTTGATTGGCTTTCTTCAGCATGTTAAGATCACCTCCTTGCTTTCTTTCTTATGTATTTGTTATTCAACTGCATTTGTTACTCATTCTAACCAATCTATTAATCTATTAAACCTGAGATAATCTATTAATTTTGATCTGACCCAAATCTTGAAACAAAAAAGATGCAGCATTAAACTGCACCTCAAGACTCTATTCTTTAGTATTCCATTGTTATGATCGGAGTACCTACGGTTAGTCGCAACTTGCCAGTCGTAGACTCCTTATGCAAAGCTACCTGCAGATTCACCTCTTGGATACCACTCTTAACAAAAGAATGGAACTCCTTAGAAGCCAATGACGCACTTACCGTATTCTGATCCTTGTAGTTTTCTAAGATTTTGCCTTTAAAAGCTAGAGTTATAGCATTTACGATTTCCATGGAACTCATTTGACCAGACTGTTCTTGCCCATTTACATAACCTTGCACCATAACATTCCATTGGCCATTTATACCAAGCTTCTTCAATTGCTCGCCTGCTTGCTCCTGCCACTTAACCAACTCCGACCGTTCAGCTTCATGAGAAGCGTCTAATCGCAAGACGACATAGCAGGCATTTTGTCCCTGTGGACTTGCAACTGTTACGGTGACGACCGCTCCGGGCACAACCTCAGATTTGGCTGTATAGGTCGGATGTGAATTGGATTCACTCAACACTTCTGCCTGAGGAATTCCAAAAGCGTGGGACAGTTTCTTCCCAGTTTGCAGCATATCCTGAGCCACACCACTGCACGTTCCGTAATAGCCTGTATACTTGAAGGTTATTTGATTCTCACTCGTCATGTACGGCTTAACTGTATTCAATAAATGGAGTGCTTCTTGCTCACCTTGCGCATCGGCATGACGAACCCAACCAAAAATAATGCTTATAATGGACATACAAATGATCGATACTAACCAAGATTTCTGCATATAAAAAGGCACCTCTTTACTAGAATCGCAAGCTCTAGTAAAAGGATGCCCAAATCTAGCAAATGTTAAACAGAGGAAGTTTCTTCAAGTTCTTTTTCTCGGCGAACGATTTCTTCCATGGAAGTGTTAAGTGCGGCCTGTGGCCCAGGGAAGTGATTTTTGTAATAAGCTAAATCCATAATGACTAGAAGAATCAGCATCCCAGCAACGGCATAACCGGCCATTTGATTCGGAGGAATTACCATGACGATGCAGATGAAGATGATCCACAGAAGCGCGACGACAGAAATGAACGTGCTGTATTTCCCGAGATTCCACGGTCCGAGATGCTTATCTTGAAATCTGCCTTCCGCTTTAGCTCTGAGTTTGAGATAGATTGGTATGCCGTAAGCCACATATAAGCCCACAACACTGACCCCAGTTAGGAACGCAATCGTCGTGTAAGTCGCATCCGGATTCACCGTTTTGATGATGTAGTCAATGAAAGCGAGCAGGAACGAAAGAATAATAGCCAGCCAAATGGCTTTAGCAGGTGTACGGTATTTCTTCGAAATTTGTGCCCATTGGTTGCTCATCGGCATCCCTTTGTCACGAGAGAAGGCATACATCATACGTGAGAAGGAAGTGATAGAAGCTAGACCGCAGAACCACATCGCGGCAGTGACCAACCATAGAATAACGGAGCCGAATGTACCGCCAAGCGCTTGGCTGATGACATAGATGAACGCATTGCTTGAACCGGCAGCAGCACCGGCATCCTTAATGGACAAGGTGACAAAAGCAAGCATAACGAATCCAATGACAAACGAGTAGGCAACGGATGTGAAAATGCCCCAAGGCGCACGCACACGAGGGTTAATGGTCTCTTCAATGGTATGAGCAGAGGCATCATATCCCGTAAATGTCCACTGCGCTTGCAAAAGTCCGATCAGAAAAGCAAACATATACGGTTTATCCGAAAAAGTTTCGCCCACTTTGAACAAATAATCGACAGGATTCAAATTGCCTTTGGTGAAAAAGGCAAGTGACAAAACCAGCACCGCCACCACAGCGATATGGTACCATGCCGAGAAATCATTCAGCTTAGAAACGATACGAATCCCGATATGATTCAGAATGCCATGCGTGAGTAATATGATCGTGAAACAAATCAACACGGTTGTATTGCTGGATTCATAACCGAATACACTCGCGATGAGAGGATCGGCGAATAGGGCTACTGAATAATCGATACCAGCCACAATCCCGATTTGGCCGATCAGATTGATCCAGGCGGTGTACCAGCCCCAGCGTTTGTTTTTCAAAATAGCTGCCCAGTGGTACAAGGCACCAGCCGTCGGAATGGCCGAAGCAAGCTCAGCCATGACTGCTGCTACGAACATGACAAAAAGGGCGACAATCGGCCAGCCAAAGCCCATCATGCCCGCACCGCCATAGGTTAATCCGTGGCCGTATAACGATACAGCGCCAGTGAGAATGGAAATGATGGAGAATGAAATCGCAAAATTGGAAAATCCGCCCATACTGCGCAGCAGTTCTTGGGCATAACCGAACTTGTTTAAATCACTTTTGTCTTTTTCATGATGATTGGAAGGGTTGCTCATCTTTTATCCTCCTCATCAAATAGATACGATTTGTACAAACAAGTCACAAGTCTCATTTCCCTAGGAAACTTTCATGCTTGCTTTCATCGAATTCGCGAATGCTTTTATTGGCGATTCTGACAATCCATAAAGCAAACAAACACGTGACCGCAATAATTACGATTCCAATCGTCAGTCCCATTCGGCCTGCACCTCCTTCTCCGGACCATTATAGAAAAGCTTCTTAACGAAGCACATTCTCAAGGTGAATAATCTTGACCATTAAATTTCCAAGTTGACACCGCTCGTTTTTTGCTCAAGCATTTTATTCACGATGGTGCCGATATGCGCACCGCCTTCCAGTGGAGGGGTGCCCCCGCGATGTATATTGGAAATCACCGTGCGGTCGCTCTCCACAGTGCCTTTACGCGGTTTGTAACAGATGTAAGCACTAAGCGATTTAGACGAAACAAGTCCAGGTCTTTCCCCGATCAAAAGCACAAGCACTTCCGGCTGCACAATTTCGCCGATGTGATCCATAACAGCGACCCTGCCGCCACGGACGAAAAACGGAGTACCTGTGGATAACCCGTAAGCACTAAGCGAATCAAGCAGCGCAGGATACACATCGCCCAAATTGGCGTCTACCGCATTGGCACTAAGTCCATCCGAAACGACTATCTGCACCTGCGGCTTCATCTTGCACCTTTTTTGAATTTCTGCGATTCCTTCTTCGGTAACAATACGTCCCATATCAGGACGTTTTAAATAGTTTTCCGTATTCTCATAACGGGTTTCCACCGTAAACAAACCGAATTCGTCCAAAAGCGCTTGACTCGCATCCCCATATATGGAATCGACAGCTGCGGCATGGTCACGGCGAAATTTAAGCACCTCTTTGGTGAGTGCCCTCGTACCCGTACGCCATACGCCGATACGTGCCGGTGTGCTGGCAAGCAGCTCATTCATCCCTTCCTCCCATTTGGGAGTTGGTACTTTAGAGGTGAATGTGTCCAATTCGGTGGACGGGGCCAGTTCCGACACCATGTCTACTCGGGTAGATCGCTGTGCTTCCTCATCAACAGGGGTAGGATTCAAAGAGCGATTAACCGCCGGAATATCAACAGCAGTTGATGCAGACAGCTTCTTCTCAAGCTCTGCCATCACCATATCAACAAGCTGATCCATGGGGATAACTTTGTTCATGTCGTTTCCTCCTTAGCGTTTTGCGTTAGCAAAACTGGCTTCGCAAGCAGCATCTGAGCTACATAAAAAGGGTCGGATCTCCCGCCATCGGCGTTAATCGGCCATTTTCCATGATGCCCATTTTCACCAGCCATTGTTCAAATGCCGGGGCCGGGCGCAGTCTCATCAATTCCCTTAAAGTGGCGATATCGTGGTAACTGGTAGATTGATAATTGAGCATGCAGTCATCTGCCATGGCCACACCGATCAGGTAATTGACGCCTGCAGCGGAAAGCAGCACCGCCAAATTGTCCATATCGTTCTGATCTGCCTTCATATGATTGGTGTAGCAAACATCTACCCCCATCGGCAGCTGCTGAAGCTTGCCCATGAAATGGTCTTCCAAACCAGCCCGAATTACCTGCTTGCTGTCATACAAATACTCAGGTCCGATGAAGCCAACAACCGTGTTAACAATAAACGGCTTATATTTTCGGGCAAGGCCATAACAGCGGGACTCGAGTGTGACCTGGTCGATACCGTGATGCGCTTCGGCTGACAATTCGGAGCCTTGGCCCGTTTCAAAATACCACAGATTCGGCCCTGTCCCTGTGCCTTCCCTGGCAATGAGCTCATCTGCTTCGTTAAGTAGCGAAACATCAATGCCGAACGCTTTATTCCCGTCCTCCGTGCCGGCCAAGCTTTGAAACACCATGTCGGCTGGAGCGCCTTGTCGGATAGCGCGCATCTGGGTTTTGATATGTGCTAAAACACAGTTCTGCGTCGGAATCTGCCACTTCTCCATCACTTCTTTGGTCACCTGCAAAATATTCTTGACGCTATCTGCCGAATCGATTACCGGATTGATACCGATAACCGCATCCCCAATCCCATAACTCAAGGCTTCAAATAAAGCGGCCTTAATACCCTGAATATTGTCCGTAGGATGATTGGGTTGGGCCCGACCGGACAGCACTCCTTTTTGGCCAATCGTAATGTTGCAATGCGTTGTGACTTCCATTTTGGATGCGGCTTGCACAAGATCAAGATTGCTCATTAATTTGGTGACAGCGGCGACCATTTCACTCGTTAAGCCACGGGAAAGCCTGCGAATTTCATCATTTCCCGTTTCTTGCCGCAGCAAATACTCCCGCAGCTCAGCCACCGTCCAATTGCGAACCTCGGTATAGATCTTCTCGTTTATCCCGTCTTCGATTACCCGCGACACTTCATCGATTTCCGGCGGCAGCAGAGGATGATTTCGGATATCCCCCAGCGTCAAATCGGACAGAACCAGTTTGGCTGCAATCCGCTCCTTCGCATCCAGTGCAGAGATTCCGGCCAACTGATCGCCTGATTTCTCCTCGTTTGCCTTCGCCATGACTTCCTTTAAATTTTTGAATTGAAAGGTTGTACCAAGCAACGTAGTCTTCAGGTTCACTGTCTTATCCCCTCCGCTCTGTTGTGAAAGGCCAACGTCTTAACTACCACCGGGATCATGATCCCTGAAATAGGCTCACCCAAGTCGATATAATCCCCATGCTCTACACGAATTTGATCGATGCAAATGACTTTCGGACGTTGTCCGCAGCGCTTAGTCAAGGATTGACCGAGCGCCTTCGCAATATCCGTTTCACAGATGACCACCATAGTTTCACTAGCAGGAAAATGTTGAACAAAACTTGCATGCAGCCGATCCGCTAAGTGCTGAAGCAATGTGTACGTAAGGTCATTCATTCCTGACAACGCCAGCCCGAACGGTGGTGACTGATCCCGATCAAAGAGGCTTGCGCCGCTTTTCATGATCGCATCCAACGCATCCGCAAGCAGCCCAGTTTGCTCAAGCATCTGCGTTGTTACATCAAGCCCCAGTAGAGGCAAATTGCGAATCGGCAGCAGCGATGCATCCAAATGCACCGTAGCGCCGCTGATTTCCGTGCTCTGCATCCCGGCACCGATGACGGTCGCTTTGACCGTCTGATCTGCACGGATGAGTCGGATAGGATATTGGGCGGATAATTCCTTCCAAGTGTGCGCTAGCAAAGGGCCGATATCATGATGGACCGCCACATCGGCCAAACTTTCCGGTTTCTTCGCCTCCATCAACAGGCCGATCCCTCCGGATACCATCCATTCTCCAATGGGAGGCATTGATGCAAGCAGCTCGCCGTTCAGCAAGGAACGAAGAGTTTCATCATGCTCAGGAATGATCTGCCCGGCTAAATAATCCATCATACAGTGGCACATTCCCATGCAGATTTCTTCTATGAGAGTGAAGCTAACCGTGTCGCCTGCCTTAATGTTGTATCCACTAGTCCTCAGCCATGGTCGAATCGATGGCGATACGTCTATAATCACTCCGTTCGAGTCTATTTGGATGAGCCTGCCCCCAACGTGAAAGGTGACTGTTCCAATCAGCTTACCTCTTTGAAAAATAGCCGCATTGGCTGTACCCCCGCCGATATCAATGTTGGCGACTGCGCCTCGAATCTGCATGGAGCGACGCTCCGCACCGGCGCCTTTGCCGGCAAGCAGCCCTTCTAGATCGGCACCTGCCGTTGCTACAACGAAATCGCCCGAGCGTTCGGCGAGCAGATGCAAAATTTGCCTAGCGTTCGTTTTATTCGCCGTTTCTCCGGTAATGATAACGGCGCCAGATTTCAAATCCGCTGGACGAATTCCTGCCTGCTTGTACTCATGGGTCACGATTTCCCAGATGTGCTCCGCATTGATTTCATCGCCGCTCTTCAGCGGAGTGCTGTAAATCGGACTCGCGTACAGCAATTCCCGCTCCGCGATCTCAAATCGAGGCAAGCTGACAGCACCCGACGAGCGTACTAATTTCAAACGGCTAATCACCATCTTGGTCGTGCTCGTTCCGATATCTAGGCCGACACTTGTGATCCACTGGTTATGCATTTCCCACTCACCCGTCCTGTGCCGCACTAGTTAATGCCCCGATCCCATCAGCGATAACGCCTGCCGCCAGCTTTGAAAGAGGAATACGCGTAGTCATGCTCACTTCACGCATTTTCTTGTAGGCATCTTCCTCATTTAAGGCGTATACCTGCATCACGATGCCCTTCGCTTTCTCGATCACTTTGCGCTCTTCGATGGATTGCTTTAGCTGTTTGATGTCTTGTTTCAGTGAATCCATCTTTTCTTTCTGACTCAAGGCAATTTCTACAGCGGGCAGCAAATCTTCCTCCGATATCGGTTTAACCAGGAAAGCTGCGACACCCGCCTCTCGCGCATCCTTCACCAATTCCTTCTGGCTGTATGCCGTAAGTAGTAAAACGGATGTATCCTGCTGCAGCTTGCGTATAATTTGGGACGCCTTGATGCCGTTCATGACGGGCATTTTAATATCCATGATGGCAAGATCCGGTTTTAATCTGGCAACGAGCTCTACCGCTTCCTCGCCATTTTTGGCTTCTCCCGCGACCCAATATCCGCCCTCTTCCAGCATTTCGCGAATATCCATGCGAATGATTGGATCGTCATCCACAACAACGATGGCATTTTTCATGGCTATTCGTCCTCCTTTTGCTGCGCTTTGGAAAGCGGAAATGTGATATGAGCGTCCGTACCCCGCTCATCCGAAGTTATATGAATGACACCGCTGAGATTTTCCTCCACAAGTGTCTCTGTGATTTTCAAGCCAAGATGACTCTTCCTGTCAGAATGGTTTGCCGCTTCAATTCCTATACCATTATCGGATACATGGACACTAATGAAAGTGCCAATAAATTGCAGGGAAATGTCGATATTCCCGGTACGTCTCTCCCCAAAAGCATGCAGTACGCAGTTCTGCACAAGCTCATTGACAACAAGCGCAAGCGTAGTGGCAACGTCGGACTGTAAAATAAGCTCATCCCCATAAATTTTCGGGTAAATGTTCTGATCCGGTTTGGAAGAGGACGAGATAATGTTCTTCGTAATGCGCTCCACCACATCGTTGAAATGGATCGTTTCAAGTCCTTCAAAGGCAAGCATTTCATGAATGACGGCAATGCTGTTAATGCGGTTGATACTATCGCGATAGACTCTCTCCACTTCTTCAAGCTTGGTCCTTCGCATCTGTAAGCGGAGTAGACTGGATACAGTCTGCAAATTATTTTTCACACGATGATGAATTTCCTTAATAACTGCCGATTTGATCACTAACTGCTTTTCTTTTTCTTTCATATCCGAGATGTCACGAATGAGAATTATGCCGCCTACCTCCCGCTGATCCCGGTAGATGGACATGGCTTTCAGATCAAAGGAAACATGCCCAATTTGAAGCTCCTGATGGATGAGTCCTTTGTGGCCTATGAGAGGGTTCCCTTCTAATCTGCCATAAAACAACTGGGCAATCGGGTACCCGTTAATCGCGCCAATATGACCGATTTGCTTCAACATTTCAGCTGCTCGGGGATTGGTATAGGTCATACATTCTTTGTCATCAAATAAAATAATGCCTTCGTGCATAAGCGACTGCATACTGCCTTCAGACATCGCCACAGTAAGCAGTGTTTCGCTCAGCTGTTCCGTTGTCTCCATTAATCTCGTCACATTTTTCTCCTGCTCGAGCTTTTCGGAGATGTCCTTTTCCATAATCAATGCGCCAATGACATTGCCGCCTTTTGACCGAATCGGCACGACGTTCTGCTGAATGGCAATCTGTTCCTGCGAGATGCCTCTCGCTCCGATCACGGACTGCCCAGAAAGCAAACAAAACATCACGGCAGGCTCATTTTGCGCAAAAGCATATTGTCCGACGACTGATGTCTTATATAGGGATGGAGCTGAGGATGGATGTGCCTCGGCAACCACAAGCGCTGAACCCTTGTCTGCGAGCGGGCAGTCAATAAATACATCCGATTCCGACACATCGGCTATCATTTGCAGCTGAGCGGCCATCTCCATGATCGTCTGGGCTTCTTCCTCGCTTAAAATCGTATGATTCCTGCACAATTCCATGATCAATGCCACCATGAATCCCTCATTACGTCGTGGATTTACTCCTGTACAATCTCCATAAGTCTTTCCTTCAGCCGTTGAATTCCCACTGTGGACGCTGCCGACGTCAAGAAGATTTCTCCTTCCGGCAGCGACTGTCTCAGAAGGGTAATGGCTCTATCAATGTCTGCCTTCGGGTGATCGATTTTGGTTACTACCCCAATCGTTAATACAGGAAACCCCTGTTCAAATCCGGGAGGAAAATAGTTTCTGTTCCGGGCAGCATCTTGCACAAGCAAAACAGCTGCAGTCTCATGCGAGGTCGCTATTAGGGAGCGATAATACAATGGATTTTCGCTGTATTCACCAGGTGTATCAATGATCCAGTCCCGATAGATAAGACTTTGGGTTTTGATCGCCGGCTCCGATTCCCCGAACAAGGCTTTAATTAACGTTGATTTTCCAGCACCGACAGCGCCGATCAGCATCACTTTTTTCATAGATTCAAGACCTCGTTATCGGTGCAGTCGCAAATTTCAGCTTATCCTGCAAAAAAGCATTCACAGCCTCAATCGCCATTTCCACAGCGGCTACTTCCCCCGTGAGCACGAGCGATCCGGTGAAACGATCCAAATAACCGATGCCCACACTAGCCGCTTTGGTCGCAATGTCAGCGGCAATGATGGCCGTTTCCGTGGGAGTAAGTGTTAAAATCCCAATCGCATTCCTTTCTTCAATACCAAGCTTCGTATACAAAACCGGATCGGGATTGGCAATCACATGAGCCAGTGTCAGTTGTTTGCCGGGCACATATTCCTGAATCACCCTCATCTTCTGCTCTTCCATACGTCCTCCTCGGTTTCTTGAGCGACCTCATAACTATCTACAATGCCTACGATCATCGCATCGATAGGAACCATTTTATCCGTGAACAAGGTTCGGGCCGGACTCCCTCTAGACACAATCACATTCTCGCCAACACCGGCTCCAATGCGGTCTGCGGCAATGATCGGAGTGCCCGCTTCGCTATCTTTGAAATCCATCGGCTGGATCACTAACAATTTCAAATTGTCCATGCCCACTTCTTTTTGCGAAGCCCATACACTGCCGATTACTTTTCCTAAAAACATAGAACCTCACCCTTCAGCCGCATATTCGATCGTGATGCCCTTCTCCTTCAGCATGTCTTGGGCCAGTGAAGATATGATCGTTCTCTTGCCAACTTGCAGTGAGCGAAGAGATTTACTTTTGGATTCCCGCGCCACCCAATCCGCCGAGATGAGCCTTCCTTCGTAAACGATGTGCCCGTTATTCTCGGTGCTCTCGTTTGTTTTTACTGAGCCGTCCGTTTCCGCAACTGCAGTATCTGGACGGGTTTTATTCACAACCATTTCAGCCAACTGCTTCAATGGACCAAATTCAACGCCATACATCTGCAGTTCCATTTTGTAATAATCAAAAAGGTTCACATAAGGCTTAGGCAATGTTATTGTCTTGAGCGTACGTCGGTCAGCCCGTTTTAACCCGGAGATATCATCGCCGATGAGTACAAATTTATTCTGAACCAACGTGGAAAAGATGATCTCCGATAGGATGGTCCCTTTCATGCCAAGAGCGGCCCTTGCCGCATTATCGAGATCAATTTCCGGGATCACGATGCCCTCATATTCGAGGGGCACCTCTAGAGGAGACGGCGCGAATTCGTCAGATGCTATCGTTTTTCCGCGACCACCGCATTCAATTTGGTGCTTCCCCAGCCAAGAAGAAGCTTCGCCATCCAGGAACAAAATATCATGATTAACCTGGTGATTATTTAACCATATAAAATGATCGGTAAAAGCCTCATGAGCCGTACTGTCGTAAAAAATGTAAAGCACCTTAGGCCGCTTGACCGCTTGCTTTTCCAACGAATCAATGAACTCACGAACAATAGATTCGACCATTTGCTTGATCTCCACCTAGAGCTGCCTCCTTTCGGCACGCGTGATTTCACCGTTTTTGCCGATCATCTGAACCTTATCCCCTGTATTCAAATGGGCAGCATTCGCTTCATCCAAGTCAATATGAAAATCGAGCGAAAAATGCGCGCTAATCCTCACGATCGTATCAGCAAAAATAATCGGCCGCTCCCCCGTTGCTTGGACAATGAGGCGATCTCCTTCGTTGACCTGAAAGGTTTGGGCATCTTCTGGAGACATGTGCACATGATTTTTGGCAATGATCAGCCCCTGCTGCAAAACAACCGTTCCGCTCGCACCGACGAGTGTAATACTTGGTGTACCTTGGATATCACCGGATAATCGGATCGGGGGATGAACGCCCAGCTCAAATCCGTCTGTACGCGAGATCTCCACTTGGGTCGCTCCACGTGAAGGACCTAGGATGCGGACATGTTGGATGATTCCTTTCGGACCAACTAATGTCACGGTTTCACGCGCAGCGAACTGACCCTTTTGAGACAGCTCACGAAGGAGAGTTAGCGCATAACCAGCGCCGAACAACGCTTCAACATGCTCGGGAGAGAGATGAACATGCCGGTTTGATACACCGACTGGAATGAGCTTGAGCCCACTATCCTCGCTTCCGGGAAGGATTGTTGACTCCGAAGGGGCCACGCGCCGCAAAGAGATTCCCCTATCTTTCAAAAAGTCAGCGGCTGCCGGTGTCAGCTTATCCCCATCCATTACCGGAAACGGATTAGGCAGGCCTTTAACCAGCTGAGTACGCAGATGCGTTTCCGTAATAAGCGTCATAGACGTATTTAACCTTCGAGCTTAGGAAGAATGAACTCAATATCGGAATGCGGACGAGGAATGACGTGAACAGAAACAAGCTCTCCCACTTTTTCCGCAGCTGCAGCACCTGCATCCGTGGCCGCCTTTACAGCGCCGACATCTCCTCTGACCATGACCGTGACCAGTCCTCCGCCAACATGAACTTTACCGACCAATCTCACATTCGCTGCCTTGACCATGGCGTCTGCCGCTTCAATTGAACCTACCAAGCCTTTCGTTTCCACCAAACCTAAAGCTGCCATTTCTCCTGCCATTTGAATTTCCTCCTCGGGTTATGTATGCAATTGCATTTCGGAAAGCACGCTTTTAATGATCTGCGCAACTTCATCACGCGTAATACCAAGTTTATTAGAGCTTTCCAAGCTTTCCGCCACTAGCGCTGCAACACGGCTTGTATCGGGCTCCGCCCTCATCTCTTTAATGCCAAAAGCAACACGCTTGATGTTCATCAAATGCTGTGGTCCAATGTTATCGGATGTAATGTTGTTGCCATAGGAACCACAGCCCAGTGTCATCGATGGCATAATCCCCGTCGTTGCACCGATTCCCCCGAACGCAGTGCCTGTATTCACCACAATGCGCGATGCTGGTTTCTCCAGCCCGAACGCCTCAATGATCGACAAGTCCTCGCCGTGGATGCCGAGTGTATGTCCAAGTCCTCCGAGCTCCAACAAATCGATGCAGCGTTGACAGCCTTCTTGCCAGTCACTCACGGTATATAAAGCAAGCACAGGACTGAGTTTCTCCATGGAAAATGGATACGCATGTCCTACCTCCGACTCTTCCGCGACCAGCACCCTTGCATCCTCCGGAACCGTTATGCCAGCCTTGCCCGCAATCACTTGTGGAGAACGGCCAACCACATTCGGGTTCATTCCTTTTCCAATGGTGAGGATCGAGCCGACCTTTTCTTTTTCTTCCGCATTCAAAAAGTAAGCTCCTTGCCGCTTCAGCTCCGCAACCAGCTCCGCTTTTACCGCTTGATCAACGACAAGCGCTTGTTCCGAAGCGCAGATCGTTCCGTAGTCGAATGTTTTGCTTTGCAAAATCAGTCTCACAGCTCGTGGGATATTTGCACTCCGATGAATATAAACCGGTACGTTGCCGGGACCAACACCGTATGCGGGCTTGCCGGAGCTATAAGCGGCCTTGACCATTGCTGTTCCACCCGTTGCCAAAATGATATCGGTCAGCTTATGCCTCATCAGTTCACCACTCGCCTCAAGGGACGGAACCGATAGACAATGAATCAGCCCGGGCGGGGCTCCTGCCTTCTCCGCCGCAGCACGCATGACGGCTGCCGACTCCTGCGAACAGCGCAGTGCTGATGGATGAGGACTAATCACGATGGCGTTTCTTGATTTAAGTGAGATCAGGCATTTGAACAAGACGGTTGAAGTCGGGTTCGTTGAAGGTATAATCGCAGCAACAATACCGACTGGTTGAGCGATTTCCCAGACTTGCTTCTCATCATCTTTGCGGATAATACCGACAGTCTTCATATCCTTAATTGCCGAGTAGACGTCCCTCGCAACGAATAGATTCTTCGCCTTTTTATCAGCGACTCTTCCGAAGCCTGTCTCTTCTACGGCCATTGCTCCCAGCCGCTCTGCTTCCGACTCTGCTGCTTGAGCCATGGCTGCTACGATCATATCTATTTGCGATTGTGTCATTTTCTCCAGTTGTTTTTGTGCCGCCTTCGCCTCTTGAAGGAAATGGCGGACCTCCTGGATCGCTTGTAAATCGCTATCCAGCTTCATGTCACGGGATCTCCCCCTTCAGCGTCCATCCCCGTGAAAAGCCTGACCAATTCGGCTTTACTAACCAATTGGATATCCCGACCGGTTATGGGGAATCGGGGCGTATTATGCGCAAGTTCTCTAAGCTGTGCTACGCTCATCTTGCTCCAATTCGGCGCACTCACTTCCGGCGTCGTGATAACCTTATTGCGTTCCTCCTTCGGTGAATCTTTCGGCTGGTTTTTGGCCCAAGCCTCCTGAATCATCGCGTGTACAGAAGGATCCGGTCGCGGTATAACATGTGTGGATAACAGCTTGCCCACTCTCTTCGCTTCTGCAGCACCTGCATCCACGGCAGCTTTGACCGCTGCAACATCGCCTAGAATATAGATCGTTACGATGCCGGCATCCACTTTTTCATAAGTCGTTACCTTCACATCTGCCGTTTTGGCTGCAGCGTCTGCGGCTGCAATCAAGGCAGGCAGACCGTAAGTTTCGATCATGCCCAAAGACATCAATCTTCCATCCATTTGTAAACACCCGCTTCTTTTTACCCTATTTTCTTAGGCTCTCGAGCAATGCTTCGAACAGCCTCTGCGAACGCTTCTGCTGCTGCCGTACAAGCAGATTGACTGCCTGTTAGTAATCCTCCCGCAAAGTTCGTCTCCGTCGGAGGGCCATAAAACTTGCACATACGCACATCGGCCGCCTTCAGTGCGGCATCGAGTGCGTACACGGCTTCGAGTGGCGGAGCAATCAAATAAGCAAGAGGCTCTCCTTCTTGAATGTCTGCTAAGTTGGACAGATAAGAACCAGTTCTGGAGACAACATGAGCATAGTAAGCATGCGTTCCCTCGTCGTTGAGGGCGTAAAAACAAGCTCCAGTCTCCATCACTTGGATAGCCGCATCTAACCCGCTTCTCACTTCGGCAGGCGATGCACCGCCTATGATCCCAATAAATTCTCCTGAAAGCGGTCCAGAAGCATGACCTGATCCCGCATAAAATGAACGAGCATACACCACTTCGACTACTGCATGCTTCGTTGCTTCATCGATAGCGGTGTAGCCCACGTCATCAATGCTGGACGTTAACAGACCGAGGCTGCGAATGCCCGGCTTCAATTCCAACTGAAGTGCCAAGCCGGCATCCACATTAGGGATGATCCTAACAGCGAGCGGAATGGCTCGAATTGGTTGTTGTTTCACTCCTTTCACCTCTTCACCCCGAATGAATGAAAACAAAAAGGTGCCCAGGTGCAGAGAACGACGTATCGTTCTTGGACCTAAGGCACCTTTGCCTGCTATTTATGCTTTTGATTATGGATATGCGGGTTGTACAACAATTATACCTATTTTGCTTATGTAATCGTTATTCCTGATCCATCCATTTTAATAGAAATCTATAGGCGACCTGATTCGGTATAGTTCTAAATCTCTAATCAATTCCGGGCAGAGCTAGTTCATTTATACCGCAACACCGCTAGAATAATAATCCTTCTGTCGGATATTGCCAGAACCCGACATGTCGTATGATAAGGTTATATATCGATTTTTGAAAGAATCTTTCGCGAACATGAACAAGGCAAATCCGGTGAAAGCCGGGGACGCAAAGCTACAGGGGCTAACGTGCACATCCGTGCACTATGCCAGCCAGTTACCAAAGCTGCGGGAGTTTTATGCCCCTTTTTGGTGAAAGGGGCTTTTTTATTTGCCCATAATAGGATGAAAAGTGGGGGTTGGTTGCATGAGAAAAACGATGAAGGGACTTCTTGTTTCGATCATTGTACCTGTTTATAACGAAAGCGCCAACATCATGGAATTTTACTTTAGAGTCACGCGCATTATGAATCAGACCGGTTATGATTATGAAATGGTTTTTATTAATGACGGAAGCAAGGATGATACGCTGGACAAGCTTCATGGATTTCGTGAGAAGGATCGCCGTATCAAAATTATTGATCTATCCCGCAACTTCGGGAAGGAAATCGCTTTAACGGCAGGCCTCGACAATTGCCGTGGCGATGCTGTGATTCCCATTGATGCGGATTTGCAGGACCCTCCAGAGGTTATTCCAGAACTATTGGCCAAGTGGGAAGAAGGTTATGAAGTGGTCTATGCCACCCGCTCCAAGCGGGATGGCGAAACTTCAATGAAGAAGCTCACAGCGCATCTGTTTTACAGGTTCATCCGAAGGCTGACACCCATCTCTATTCCCCAGGATACGGGTGATTTTCGGTTAATGTCCAGAAAGGTCGTCAACGCCTTGAAAGAACTTCGTGAGCAGCACCGTTTCATGAAGGGCCTCTTCAGTTGGGTAGGCTTCAATCAGACAAGCATCTCTTATCGCAGAGAGCCCCGATTTGCCGGTAAGACCAAGTTCAACTATTGGAAGTTGTGGAATTTTGCCGTTGAAGGCATCACATCCTTCACTTTCCTACCTTTGCAAGCGGCGACTTATTTGGGCTTTGCCATCTCCTTGTTCGCTATTCTTTTTGCCTGCTATTTATTCATAACTACCCTACTCCACGGCAACGCAGTGCCCGGATATCCCTCCTTAATGGTGGCGGTCCTCTTTCTTGGAGGGGTTCAGCTTACGACACTGGGAATCATCGGAGAGTATCTGGGGCGAATCTACAACGAATCGAAACGGCGTCCTTTGTATTTCACTCAAAGCATAATAGGCTTGGATGATAATAAAGAACTGCCTCGGCTGGAGGGAGTTAAATAAATGGAACAAACAATTTACTGGAAAATGGATCGTATGGAGCAAGAGCACTGGTGGTTTGTCAGCCGGCGCAGCATTATCGAGACCGTTTTACAATCGCAATTACGGTCCATCGGACCTCACTCCAAAATCCTGGATGCAGGCTGTGGAACCGGCGGAAACTTGGCTATGTTGTCTCGATTAGGCTGCGAGGTCATTGGCCTCGAAATGGAACATGATGCAGCTGAAATTGCAAGATCCAAAAGCGGGAAATCCGTCTATATCGGCAGCTTGCCGGATCAGGTTCCATTAGCTGATGAATCCTTCGATCTGATTGTTCTCTTGGATGTGCTCGAGCATATTGAAGATGATATAGGGGCGCTTAACGCATTGACTGGAAAATTAAAACCGGGGGGGAGTCTGCTCATCACAGTCCCTGCCTTCTCTTTCTTATGGAGCAATCACGATGAGTCTCATCATCATAAGAGAAGATATCGATTACACGAACTGGTTGGGAAAATGCAGCATTGCAACCTTCAACCGAAGCATGCAAGCTATTTCAATACCTGGCTCTTTCCGGTGATTGCACTTGTGAGAATCCTACATAAGAAATTGGGTTTTATGCAAAAATCGGATGACCTATCTATGCCTTCGTTTTTCATTAATAAGCTGCTTACATATGTTATGTCCAGTGAGAGACATGTTTTGAAACACGGTAAATTGCCATTTGGAGTCTCCATCATGGCGATTGGCCAAAAAGTATAGCTAGCTAGGGTAAGGGAGCCACAACTATGAATAACAAAGTGCTGTTTCAAAGAGTCGTATTCGCCGTCTACGCTGCAATCTTTATGTTCATATTCATTTTCATGGATGTCCATTCTTCCCGTAATGATCCCGATACGTTCTGGCACATTGAAGTCGGGAAGGAAATGATCACGCAGGGTAAAGTCATTGATAAGGCGATCCATACGTTTGCCGGCGAGAACCTGTCTTATGTACCTCATGAAGTCGGTTTCCAGTGGATCGTCGGCGGCTTGTACAGCTTATGGGAGTGGAATGGCGTACATATCTTCACACTGCTGTCGGTTTTCATATTAACTGTCGGGCTGTATCGATTGATGGAGATCTCGAGACAAGAGATGGGCCTTCCTAAGATGCACCCTTTTTTGGTGTATGTCGTTCTACCTTTGTTCGCGTTCTACATTTATATAGCCTACTTCAAAATTCGCCCACAAATAATTTCTGCGGGTCTTGTTGTTTGGTTCGCCGTATGGCTTAGACGGTTTGCCATGGATGCATCCGTAAAAAAAGCAGGAATGCTTGGGATTTTATCCTTGATTTTAGCCAACGTGCATACGGGCGTATGGGCGGTCATCGCGGTGTTTTTCATGATGCAAGTATTCGAAAGAATATGGGAAAAGAAGTTAAATCGATATGATCTTATCGCATTGATTTTCATCGTAATTGGCGGGATTGCTAATTTCGGAGGGCTGCAGAGCTTAACCTACTTTTTGACTTTAGGTGAAAGTCCTTTTACTCAAATGATTGATGAGTGGAAACCCATTCCCTTTTCGAGCAATTACATTAGTTTTATCACTTTGATTGTATTTGTGCTTTCCGGCGTGTACAGCATTAAGGGAAGGCCGTTCCGCCTCATGCTTTTTATTGGAATACTGTACCTAGGTCTAGCCAGCTACAAACAATTTCTGTTCCTCGTGCTGTTTCTACCTTACTTCTTGGCTGTTATCATTGATCCATATAAGTGGTTGCGTGTATTTAAGAGCTTGGAGCCCTATATACGATTGAAAATAGTGCTTCCCTTGATCGTATTGGGGTTACTACTCAACTTTTCCACCGTTCTGTTGACGCCATATAAGCAGCCTGTTACGAAATATCCGGTAGAAGAGATGACTTACATCCTTCACAAGAATAACACTATCGACCGGCCTAAGGTCCTTTCTGACTATGGCTCTTCCGGTTACGTGATGTTCAGGGGCGGAGATGTGCTCGCGGACGGACGTTTCGATCCGTTTATTCTGGAAGCGACCAAAGGTGTTCACCAATGGACCGCATTCGAGCGTTCCCTAAACGGCCTCCGATCCGGTTATATAATGGATATCATTCATTCGGACCGGCCTGACTTTCTGATTCTTCCAACTGCGGATTCCAACAAATTAGTAAACTCCTTATCGGAAGTTGAACTGGATGAAGTGAAGAAGCAATTACATGAGCCGGACTTTACAGGCAGCTTTGGTCAGGTGTGGGATCTGAGGAAGATCTATCAATGAAAGCACTCAAGATCATTCTATTGCTTTTTGTTGTAAGCAGATTGATCATATTCGGGTTTTTATCAATCGGCCAACCTGATCAGACTCATTATGTTGATAATCAGCTACAATTGGATAACCCTATTTTAGATCATTTTATTCTCTACGATTCCTATAATTATGCGCAAATCGCTGTGGAAGGATATACGGAAGACCGGTTAACCGCCTTTTTTCCGCTTTATCCGCTTATTGTCAGGGGAGTCACCAGTGTAACCGCGATTGACGTTTATTGGGCCGGGTTTCTTCTATCCAACTTCTTTTTTATAAGTTCGCTTTGGCTATTATATACGCTCATGGAGAAGAGAGGGCTCGGCGCAAGAGTAAGGTTTTTAACGCTCTCCGCCCTCGTCTTTTTCCCATCTTCTTATTTTTTCAGCGCCTTTTATACAGAAAGCTTCTTTCTGGTTCTTGGCGTTATCGGCTTTCCGCTTCTGGGACAATGAAAAAAGGGGAGCAGCGTATTTTATCGGAGGACTAGCTGCTCTTTCCAGAATTGTTGGGGTATGGGTTCCACTGGCTTTTTTTGTAGAGAGATTAATCCGTAGAAAATTGGATGTTAAAGATTTTGTATTTGCCTTGATGAGCAGTCTGATGTTCTTCAGCTATCCGGTTTATCTTTGGCTGACAAAAGGAGAGCCGTTGTTGTTTTTAAAAGTAATGGCGCCTGATTATGGCCGTTATTCGACCATCCCCTTCTATCCCATCTATCAAGATATCATAACGTCTGTAGAAACAAGCCGGATTGAACCTATTATTATATTACACATATTGTTACTTGTGATTTTCATCACTTATTTAGTATCAACAATTCGACTACAACAGAGCGGGGTAACCATTGTTTGGTCCGAGGTGATCTATACGTTTGGTTTAATCTTGATGCCGCTCTCCTCCATTCTGATTCAGCCTATTCATATTGCTTCCCATGGATTTATGCGCTATTTTCTAACCGTCTTTCCCCTGTTTATATTTATTGGGATGCATCTGGATCAACTTTTGAAACGTTCAAATCGAAACTCTGGTCATTCCTCGTTTATCGTTTGGAAATTAGTGGGCTATACTACCCTGTTCATATGGATTTCTTTCACCTTATATATCTTTTTAGCTCTACGCTTTAAAGGGTTTGTTGCATAGCTCGATTCAAAACGTAAAAAAACAGCCCCATCCATAGATGAGCCTGCCTGTAACGCTAATGTACTCACTTAAAAGTCGTCATAAACTGAATGACCGCCGGTCCAAGCAGAACGATAAACAAACTCGGGAAAATAAACAATATCAGAGGAAACAGCATCTTAATTGGAGCCTTCATCGCCGCTTCCTCCGCGCGTTGTTTACGCTGTTCTCGCACTTCCTGTGACTGGACGCGAAGCACTTGTACCATACCGATCCCGAGTTTCTCCGCCTGAAGAATGGAGCTGATCAACACGCGTACTTCTTCAATGACCAGCCGGTCACGAACTCCGAGCAGCGCTTCACGCCGTGTCTTGCCAAGTCGTATCTCTTCCAAACAGCGATGGAACTCCCCCGAAACGACACCTTCCGATTTCAATACAAGCTTGTGGAGTGCAGAGTCAAAACCTAACCCGGCCTCCAAGCTGACCGTAAGCAAATCCAATATATCAGGGAGTTCACGGAGACCTTTCTTGCTGCGCTGTCTCGTCTTGGCACTCAAATAATACGATGGCAGGACTGTACCTATCAGAAATCCGAACAATCCGCCCAGCAGCATACCGCTAATATCCGGTTTAATTAATAAACTATAGATTACACCAATGATGGGCATGGCAATCATCATCATAATCTGCATGAGTCGATACTCGAATGTCCCCATGCCAAAAGGATTACCCGCCTGCAGCAGCTTCAGCTCAATCCCGGTATCCCGCATCCCGCTCTTGCGCTCGAATCTGCGTTTCATCCGCAGCCATATGCTCCGCATAGCGCGTTGTATCACGTTCAGCTCTTTCTTCTCCTCATCTTCGAGGGCGCGAGCCGCCGCTGCTTCCTTATCGGTAATCATGGATAAACGACGCTTAACTTTTGCGCTTTTTTCCTTTTTTAATGAGAACAAGAACTGGATCAATAGTAAGATCGTTAAGAAAAAGGTCACATACATCATCATTCAGGCTACACCTCGATGGTCGTCATTTTACGAATTAGGAAAAGCCCGATGAGCATCGATACGCCAGCTCCGCCTATAAGCATAAGCCCAATCGGATGCGTGAACAGCGTTCCAATGTAACTGGGCTGGATGAGATATAAAATGACGGAAAGCCCGAATGGCAGCAGCCCGATTACCCAACCTGACATTCTCCCCTGTGCCGTTAAGGTCTTGATTTGACGATGAATTTTATTGCGGTCACGAATCGTACGTACAATTGTATCAAGGACCACGGCTAAATTCCCACCCACCTGCCGCTGAATCAGCACAGCTTGAACCAACAAGTCCAAATCTTCACTCGGCATCCTTACTTTTAAATGCTCAAGCGATTCCTCCATACTTGTGCCGTACTGCATTTCCTTCAGCAGAATTTCTATCTCATCTTTGATCGGCGCTTCCGATTCATCAACGACTGTCTTCAACGCCTGCGCAAAGCTGAATCCCGCACGAAGAGAGCCGATAACTGTCATAATCATATCTTCTAGCCCATCATTAAATTTCTTGATTCGCTCCCGCGTTTTCTTCTTGATCCAGAGTCTTGGAGATAAATAACCCATTACAAAGCCTATAAGGCCGAAACCAAGATTACTCGTTATCAGCAGCAGCAGGGCAAACAACAGCAAAGCAGCAATCCATTGGAACATCAAATACTCTTCAGGTGCGATGGCTACTCCAGAGCGCGATATGATCTGCTCTAGCTTTTCACTTTTTTTCTTGGTTAACATCTTCTCTTTCACTTGACGGCGGTAAACCTGCATCTGAATAAGAAGATTAAACTTCCGTTTCCCAAGCTTCTGCTTGTCTCCAAGTTCGAGAATCTTCTTCATTCTGCGGTTCAACCGTCGGTCTGAATGAAACAAGCTTTGAAAGATCGCTGAAAATAAGAGCAGTGCGGTCAACAGCACCATCACTGTCAGCATCCAAATCAATTTGGCCACCCCGCTTCAAAGAACACCGAGGAAGGAATTTGAATACCTGATGATTCAAGTCGCTCATAAAACTTCGGGCGTACCCCTGTCGGACTTAGCTTGCCAATCACTTTGCCATCCTCATCCAAACCATACTGCTCGAATGCAAAAATATCCTGCAGCACGATGACATCGCCTTCCATGCCCTGTACTTCGGTGATGTGCGTAATTTTGCGTGAACCGTCTTTCAGTCGGGACTGTTGAATAATTAGGTCAATTGCGCCCGCAATCTGTTCCCGGATCGCCTTTATCGGTAAATCAATCCCGGCCATAAGCACCATCGTTTCCAGACGAGAGATCATATCGCGCGGGCTATTTGAGTGACCTGTTGCCAGCGATCCATCGTGACCCGTATTCATTGCCTGCAGCATGTCCAGCGCCTCGCCGCTCCGTACCTCCCCAATAATAATTCGCTCTGGGCGCATCCGCAACGAGTTCTTTACTAGATCGCGGATCGTAATGGCACCTTTGCCTTCGATATTCGCAGGTCTCGATTCGAGCGAAATAACGTGTTCCTGCCACAGCTGCAGCTCGGCTGCATCTTCAATGGTAATGATGCGCTCATCACTCGGAATGAAGGATGAGAGCACGTTGAGTGTCGTTGTTTTACCTGATCCCGTACCGCCGCTGACAAAAATATTGAGTTTCGCCTTTACACACGCATCAAGGAAAGTGGCCATCTCCCGCGTAACCGTGCCGAAGTTGATTAAGTTCTCTATGGTAAATGGATCCTTGGAAAATTTACGAATGGTAACAGTCGGTCCATTAAGCGCGAGCGGAGGAATAATGGCGTTCACACGGGAGCCATCAGGCAAGCGCGCATCCACCATCGGAGAGCTTTCGTCTATTCGCCGTCCAATCGGCGCGACGATTTTGTCGATTATGTTCATGACATGTTCGTCATCACGGAATTGTACGTAAGACAATTCAACCTTTCCCTTACGCTCCACATACACTTGATTCGGGCCATTCACCATGATCTCAGAAACATCAGGGTCTAAGAGCAGCGGATTTATCGGTCCAAACCCGGTCAAATCGTTGGAAAGCTCATCAATGACTTTCTTGCGATCCACCTTCCCCCGGAAGGAGTCGTCTTCTTTCATGATCTCGACGGCCATGGCATCGAGCTTCGGAATAATTTCCTCGACATTGTCATCCTTTAGCTCACTGAAAATCTGTTTGTACAGCCGATTCTTCAATTCATGCTGCTTGCTCATCTGCTCGCGCTGTTCCTTCTGCGGCTGCTCCGTACCACGGATGCGGCGGAACGTGGCCATTAAATCCTTCTTCTCCAATTTCTCCGCTGCGACTGGTGCGTCCTGAGATTCCGCTTGCGCAGCTTCAAGCTGCTGATACCCCGATTTCGCCTGCAGTTTCTCAAGTAAACTCATGATGGACTCCTCCAGTTGGGTTCATTTTCTTTAAAAAATGGATGTGCTCCCTATCGCTCGATGCAGGATTCCTCGAATGAACGAAGGCTCTTTTGGCTTAAATACGCTGATTTCACGTCGCTGGATGAGCTGCTCTGCAATCTTGTACACCGATTTTGCAACGTCCGATTTACTATTCTTCAAGACAACCGGTATGCCGTCATTCATCGACTGACATACCAGTTCGAACTCATTGGGCACGTAGAAAGGCATTTCCTCATTCAGCAACTCCGGTACGTCGGAGACTTTAATCACACTCTCCATGGTGGACCGATTCACGACAAGCTTCATTTTATCCCGCAGTCCAAGCAGTATAAGAGTTTCCATCATCAGCTTGGTGCTTTTTATTGCTGTCATCTCAAGGGTTGTAACCATTAATACGGAGTCCGCTCTCTCGATTACTTGCAATGTTTTTCCTGAAAACCCGGAAAGTGTATCTACAATGACATAATCATATTGTGAAAGCAGTAAATCACACACCTTGTCCAGATTGTCTGGAGTTACAAGGTCTGCATATTCGGGACGATCCGGCGAGGCCAGCACCTTCACCCCACTGTTATGCTTAATCAGGTAGCTCGCCAACGTGTGCTTATCCATGGTATCGATACTGTCCATTACATCTTTAATGGTGAACGTAGGATGGAGATCCATGGCTAAACATACATCACCGAATTGAAAATCCGCATCTAGGATGCAGATTTGAATGTTGTTGCTCTTCGAGTAGTTCTTGGATAAGGCGACAGCAAGATTAACAGCCAGCGCTGTCCTTCCTATGCCGCCCTTCGCGCTGCAGATGGCAATCATTTCTCCCCGCTTACTCCGTACTTGCTCTACAACAGTTTGTTCTTCATCGGACATGAGAGTTGCCTCCTTCCATTCATTGGTATTTAACGTTAAATATTATTTCTTCTCAGCTGCAGGAACGACTCTTGAATATAAAGCTAAGCCAATTTTAAAACGATCAGCTGCGTTAACAAGTCTCGGTACATCTTCCGGCTTTACTTCTACGGTTACAGTGGCATATTCCGCATAGGGGTGTTCCTTGTCTGTTTCGACCATCCGTCTGCCGACTGCAAGGACATGTACATTACTGAGCAGTACCGTGGATGCCTCAAGCTGCTTATCCATTCCTTCCTTCGGAGGAATCGTAACTAGAACATCCACATAATCATCCGGCTCGATCAAATTCGAGACCGATTGCACAATATTAACGCCTACCGAAACAGCACGATATCCGTTCTGTACTTTCTTCGCTACGATAGCGGCTTCATCTTTACTTGCTTTAACACGATGACTGAGAAGAATTTCTCCTGTCTCAATGGAAGCGTCTGCGAATTTGCCTTCTGCTTCTTTTATTGACTTCATCGACTGAGGATGTAGACCCAGGGAGGGAACCATCTTCACTTCAAGCATACCGGATTGGATTTGTTGATTTCTCTGAATCTGCTGCTTAGCGACAACAACTTCGACCATGTTCTCGCTTACTGTCGTCGTTTGGTTGTACTGCTTCATATAGTTAAAGAAAAGAAAGGTTGTTACTAGTCCCATTATGAGTGCCGCAATAAAAATGATTTTTGATCTCATGGTTGTCATGCCACCTACTCAGTTAGTTTAATAACATATGCACCGCGGTCTACTGCCCCTGGTTTAACAAATCCTATGCCGGGTCTTTGGATAAATACGCCTATGACTTCTTTCGTGTTATAATCCATGGGTTCGCTTAGATAGAAGTAGGCGAATCCGGTAATTTCAATCTTTTTGATTTGTCCACCCGTATAGTTATGTGGCTTATACACCGGGACAAGCAGAATACGCGGGTCATCGAGGTGACTCATATCACCAGGTGTGTAAGGGCTCCTATTTATTCTTGCCTGTACAGCATCACGTGTCCCTCCGGCTTTATTCCCTGTTTCCGTATCGATCACATCACCGACTGAGACCATTCCTTTATAACCATTAGTCAGATTTATCTCGTAGGTATCGGAGCCGCCTTTAGTTCCCAGTGTAATGATACCGAAGTTACCGGTCGTGGCCTCCGCTTCGTCAACTTTAAGGCGATAGGTTTGACCATAATGCAGCTGTACGGATTCATCGATGCCAATCGGCGCCGCTCCAGTAGCAGCCCCCATGGCCTCAATCTTCGCCGTTGCTTTCACGCTGATTGACACCTTATCAAATCCAATCACTTTGGCCAGAGGCACATCCACAACTTTCTTCAGAACGGCGGTTGTCCTGTCTTTCATGGTGACAGATAAATCGATTAAACTTGCCGTTTCTCCATGGATGCTTAGAATTTGATTCGCAACATCGCGAACATTATTCTCCGTCGTGGTCAGTTCTTGTGCACCTGACAGAACGGCCGTATTCGCCATCTTCTGGAGGTGCATTTTGACGACATATACCTTACCTCCTTCTATTACGACCGCCGTCATACCCAATAATGCAGTCAATACGAATGCCGCCAGTACGGCGACATTTCCATCCTGTCGCACCATGAGGCGCTTTAGCTTTTCAATAATCAAACTAAGTTTCATGACTAGCCCCCTATTCCACTCTTATCGTTGAAGCGGCTTTAACGGTCGGAGCCGGAAGCAGCTTAGAAATAATGGGTGTCATATACGTGTATGGGTATTCCAAGGTAACGGTAACATAGTCGCCGGAATGGCGATTGGGCTCTTTTGGCGAGATGTCAACTCTAAGTAAGTTTGAATCGCCAAGATGCACATACTTTTTAGCGAACGTTTCGATTTCTAAATCTGTCCTATCAAATCCGCCTAACCTCACCGTTTCTTGTGCAACGTTGTTCATGTTCATATAGGCATACATCAATCGGCCGAAATCGAAGATACCGCATACCAGCAATAAAAAAATAGGAAGAATAACGGCAAACTCCGTCAGCGACTGCCCTCCCTCATCTTTGATCATAAAATCCCCCACCCTCTAAGCCAAAGACTTAATACCGCACCTCCTGCAATCGCAACACCATACGGAAATGCTGCCGTAAAGGCGTCATCTTTCATAGCAGAAGATATTTTCATCCCATATCTTAGCAGCACTACCGAGAAAATAACTTGCTTGAGTCTCTCGATAACACCCTTACGTAATAGGAGGAGTGCAAGTGCGATCACACCGCCGATTAATGCCATGTAGACGGAAGCAAGCAGCACGAATGTTACGCCTTTGAATGCGCCGACAAGCCCGAGCAGCTTCACGTCGCCGGCACCCATTCCTCCTAACAGATATGGAATCAAAAGGATACCGAACCCCACAACAAAGCCTAGTACACCATCCACAAAACCAGGAAAGCCGTCAGATGCGCTTAGCAGCATGAAACCGATTACAGTGCCTGGTAAAGTGACTGCATTGTAAATCTTGCGTGACTTCAGATCGGTGAATACGCAGATGGCGAGAATGATAATGAGCAAACTGTCAACTACAACCATACCTGCCTCCCAAGAATGTTTTTATAAAAAGGGTCTACGTTCCGTAAAACGTAAGACCCTCTTCATTGGAGCGTTAATATAAAAGACAACCGCTGTTATTATGGAGTACCATTAGTCGCATTTGCTACATCTTGGTTGACTCTGTTGAAGAGTGTGAGAATATTACCCTTCAGTGCAAACAAAACACCAACTACACCAACCGCGATAACCCCAAGAACCAGACCATACTCTGTCATCCCTTGACCCTGTTCTTCAACCAAAAGATTTTTGATTTTGCTCACCTTAATCATTTCACTCCTTTTTTAATCGAGAAGTCCTACTGTTCTGGCTGATTGCTCGATGACGCGAACACTTTTATCGTAGAGGCTGTAAACCTCCAACTTTATACCAAATAAGATACTAACTACACCCACCGCAATAACGCCAAGTACCAAGCCGTACTCTGTCATACCTTGGCCTTGCTCATTTGTATACAAGTCTACTAATTTAGCTGTCATCATATAGTTCCCTTCCATACAAGAAGGCTGATTTTATTAAGTGCGAGTAGCTGCATTCGAGACATCATTGTTCACTCTGTTGAAGAGTGTAAGAATATTCCCTTTTAATGCAAACAGAATGCCAACTACACCCACCGCAATTACACCCAGAACCAATCCGTACTCTGTCATCCCTTGTCCTTGCTCTTCTGTTAAAAGACCTTTGATTTTGTTTTTCATTTTAATTTCCTCCTCGGTTTTTAAATAAATTGGACCGTTTGACCGACGGTCGTTCGGGTAAGGCCGATACTGCCTGCGGGAAGTTCCACCACTGAAGTCGTTCCTTTGAATACAGCGCCAACGCGTCCCGGCTTCAACTGCTCTTCTACGCCTACGACACGATGCTGTTTATCCAGATAAACCACATCAATCGCGTATTGCATGAAAAAGGTATGTACCGATCTACACGGTTCGATGTGAAGGCATAACCCGCTGGAAAGTCGCTTTGTAAAGAGCAACCCACGTAGTCTGCGACCAAAGGTTTTGGCCTCCATCACCTGCTGGGCTATCGTTTCGCCCGTATTCGTATTCACCAGCCTCAAACAGTCTTGACCCCCTTATGCCAAATAAAAACCCCACCTTTCCCGAAAGGTGGGGTTGCTGCTGTATATGCACAGCAAAACAAACGCCCTTCCTCTTTCGGCAGCTGGCTGGCTTGACACGTTTTGTCGTGCGTTAGCCCCTATAGCTTTGCGTCGCCGGTTTTCACCGGTTTTGCCTTTGTCGAGATTCCAGATGCGATGTTCCGCTTGGAATTCGTTGTGATGCTTTCATCATAGAATTCGACTTGATTTTTAGGTATCCACCAAAAAGCCCAATTTTCTAACAATTTAGATAACTCATTTTCATGCCAAAAGACACCTTCTCTTATAGTTCTCCTACTATTTATTGTGGGTATAAAGTGATAACGCTATTCCATCATTTAGGAGAAAACCCCTTGTTTTATGTCATTCCCATAAATTCATAGGCTTTGAAAGGCAGGATTTTTTTTAGGCTGGACCTACATCCGAACCAAAAAAAAATGCTGAAAATTAGGAAAATAGTACGACTAGTGCAAGGAAGGAATTTAAATAAACTTACAGAATGTTATTATTCATGTCGAATTATATGGTTAGACGAATCCTGTAATCCAAGTGAATGATAAAAGGCAAACCCGCGCGAAAGCCGGGGACGCAAAGCCACGGTTCTAACCCATCGAGATACGATGGCATGAAAGCCGGGCCGCTCTAGCAGCTTGGTTTTTTATTTTTCATTAAATAGATACGTTCAGTAAGGAGGAGCACATGCGCATTGGCGAACTTCTAGTCATGAATGGCGTTATTACGGAGGAGCAGCTCGATCAGGCGCTTAAGGAACAGACGCGTCACCCAAAAAAGCTCGGGGGGATACTGACCGAATTTGGGTTTATCACCGAGCGTCAGCTCGTCGAGGCGCTGGAGTTCCAACTAGGCGTACCTGTCGTAAATCTCAACGAAACGATATTTGATCTTCCTACAGTCCAGCTCATAGATGAATCGATTGCCAGGAAGTATCATCTCGTTCCAATCAGCTGCGCCGGAGGTAAACTCAAGGTGGCCATGATCGACCCTTTAAATAAAGAGGCGATTAAAGCTATTCAAATGGCGACGGGTATGAGTGTTCAACCGTTTATAGCCATGCGAATCGAAATGGAAGAAGCCATCAACCGATATTATGGTGTCGATACAACCGTAGAAACGTTGAATGAAATCATTCAAGCCGGCGTATATCAACAAGCAAGTGGCATTCATATCGAACCGCATGAAGACGGGCTTATAGTCAAATACCGAATTGACAGTTCGCTCAAAAATAAGAAAACGCTTTCTAAACACATGCATGAAACGTTGTTCAAACGCATCAAACTTCTAGCCAATCTAAATGCCTCTGAAGAGCGGCTGCCACAAAACGGCCGTTTTCAGATTAAGGTTGACCACAAGCAGTTGGATATACGCGTATCCACCCTGCCAAGTGTTAACGGCGAAAGCCTATTTCTTCGCTTGACAGATAATTCTGAACCTCAACTAGCCATTTCCGAGCTTGAGTTCAGTGAAACCAATTTGCAAAAATTCGAAAAAGCGCTTGGACTGCCAAGCGGCATGATCTTGATTTGCGGGCCGGAAGGCAGCAGGAAAACTTCCATGTTATATTCGATCCTCACTCGACTGACAAACGAAAACCATAGAATCATAACCATCGAAGATCCAATAGAGCTCAGAATGCCGGGAATTACACAGGTGGAGGTGAACGAACAGCTCGGCCTGACTTTTGCTCATGTGCTTCGGTCGGTATTGCGTCAGGATCCGAACGTCGTCATGGTCAGTGATATCCATGATGCGGAAACGATTGAAATGGCAATAAGGACGACCCTCACCGGCCGTATTGTGCTCGGTGCCATATATGGCAGCAGTGCAGTCAAGACTATAAGCCGGCTGATGGACATGAATAAAGACTCGCACCTGCTCAGCGCTTCGCTTTCCTGCATTGTGGCTCAGCGTTGGGTAAGGCGAATATGCCGTCAATGCGCTCAATCCTTGCCCGCTACCGAAGATGAAATCAAGCTATTTGAAGCTCATGCAGTTCTGCATTCGGATGATCAGAAGAACGGAAAAGGAATTATCGGCAATTTCCGAACCTTGGTATCCACCCAGATCAGCGGCAAATTAACCGTGACTCGAGGGACTGGCTGCAGAGTATGCAACGATACCGGTTATCGAGGTGTGGTTGCCCTACAGGAGGTGCTGCTTATTGACGGAAAGCTGCGCGAGCTCATTACTGGGCAACGTCCGATCCAGGAAATCGAAAACCATTTAGTGCAAATCGGCTACAAAACGATATTGTACGATGGGCTACTCAAAGTTCGTGAAGGCATCACTACCGTCGAAGAAGTGTTAAAAACGATCGATTGACAGCAATCCAATTCTAAGGGGGAACTAGGATGTCTTACCGATTTCTTATTGTTGATGATACCCAATTCATGCGCAAAATGGCTGCCGATTGCTTAAAGCAGAATGGTTATGAAGTGGTTGGAGAAGCGACTAACGGTAGAGAAGCTATTAAGCTGTATGAAGAACTGATTCCGGATATCGTCCTGATGGATCTAACGATGCCTGAAATGAATGGCATCGATGCCATTAAGGAAATTCTTAAGCTCGATCGCGACGCCGTCGTGTTGATCTGCTCGGCCAGCAATCAGCAGGATTTGATTTTCGATGCGCTTGAAGCCGGGGCTAAAGGTTACTTAATGAAACCTTTCAACCCCGTCCGTTTAATTGAAATGATCCAAACTCATGCAGAACCCCATCTCGGCGTTGCACCTTCGGCTAGCAAGGAAGACCTTACGGCACATTCAGAGGATCAAACTCCTATCGAATTCGAGGATAAGCCAAGTGTGATCGAACACGAACATCCCGTAGAAAAATGTGAAGACAATCAGGCTGAAGCTGTCGTGGCGGGCATTGAGCCTGCCGCGTTGCTCGAACTGCTCGAGGATTCGCATCCAGCGACGATAGAACAGGAAGCTGCTGCAGAACTAATAGCAGCGTCAATCGAGATTCCAGACCTTACCGAGAATGAGAACACAAATCATAGGATAAGGGGAAATGAGAAAATGAAAAGCTTTGTTAGCAGCTATAATTGCAGTTGGCAGGAAGACATTCAGGGGAATACAGCGAATTTCAACGTCGTTTGTACGGAAAGTGAGAACAAAATTATCATTGAGATGTCCAACCAAAATAACGAAAAACAGGTCATCCCCTTTACACTCGACGGTTTCCACCAGTTGACTGACTGGTTGGAAGGACATATGGGAAACCGAATGATATCGAAGTTATAGATATACCATAAAATCCTTATACAAAACAAAGACAAATCTAGTGAGAAAACCTCTATCGAGGCCTTTCGAAGATGAGCGACCGCGTTTAAATGTAGGTTTTATCGCCAATAAGAAAGTCAGGTTTTCTTTTAGAAAAAACTTATACTTTCTTATGTGGTCAAATAGGTTCATGATCAAACAAGCCCAGGCCGTTTTTGGCACTGGGCTTGTTTGACCTCTCAACCTTTTCAAGTAAATATTCCTTCGTTAATCCTTTGGTAGAAGCCATACCCGCTCAATAAACTCCCCTGCTGATATCGGTCTGCTAATCAAATATCCTTGAACGCCATCACAACCTTGCTCACGCAAGTAAGAAAGCTGTTCACTCGATTCGACTCCTTCGGCGATTACTTTCATGTTTAAGCTATGCGCCAATTTGATAATTCCGCTTATGATCAATTCGTCTTTTGGAGACATATTTAAGTTATCAATAAAAGACTTGTCCATTTTCAAATAATCAAATGAAAAATGCTTCAAATAGCTAAGCGATGAGTAACCCACTCCAAAATCATCGATGGAAATAGATATACCGAGCTCTTTAATTTCTGCAAGCACCTTCATCGTATGTTGGGTATTCTGCAGCAGCATACTCTCCGTTATCTCAATTTCAAGCCACTGAGGATCCAGCTCGGTTTCCCGCAAAATTTGCCCAATCGTACGAACTAAATGCTCATTTTGCAATTGAATGGAAGAAAGATTAACCGACATAACAATAGGTGGAAGCCCTGCATCCTGCCAAGCTTTATTCTGCCTACATGCCGTCCTTAACACCCATTCCCCGATGGGCAGGATCAATCCACTCTCCTCAGCGATCGGAATGAACTGAACAGGCGACATTTGTCCCAATTCTTGATTTTTCCATCTAATGAGGGCCTCTACTCCGTTAATTTTATCGCTCCTCAAATCGATCTTCGGTTGAAAATGCAAATAAAATTCTTCGCGCTCGATCGCTTTGTGCAAATTAGAATGTATCTTGTGCTTGGCTTCATTAAGCTCTTGAATGCTTTTAGAATATACGCTGTAGGTGTTTCCACCGAATTCTTTGGCCCGATACATAGAGGCATCTGCATTTTTGATTAACGTTTCCACATCGGTCCCATGCTCAGGATATATACAAATCCCTATACTAGTCGTTATATATAATTCTCTTCTATGCAAATAAAAAGGTTCAGCTATTGCTTGTAAGATCGCATCGGCAATGGGTATGACCTCATCTGTATGATTTAGATTTGGAAAAATAATCGTAAATTCATCGCCCCCCAGCCTTGATACGATAGATCCTTCCGGAACAGATTGGATAATGCGCTTGGACACATCTATTAATAGAAGATCACCTGTATGATGCCCCAGCGTATCATTTACTTGTTTGAATTTATCTAGATCAAGAAACATTAATCCGACTAATGAGTTGTTACGAGCTTTGTCCAATGTTTCCGCCATGCACTCTTGAAAGTTGCTTCGGTTCGGCAGCCCGGTTATTTCATCAAAGTAAGCCATTCTATGAATAATCTGTTCCGCTTGCTTCTGTTCGGTAATATCCTTTGCAATTCCATAGATCCCGACAATCTGATCATTCACTACGGTCGGACCACAAGTTATGAACAGATCACGGCTTGTACCCTCTTTCGTTAAAAAGCCCATAATAAATTGTTGTGGATTTCCCAGCAGCGCTTGTTCTATATGATGTATAGCTTCTTGTTTCCCTGTAGAAATCACATATTCGAATAAATTAACGTCCAATATAGACTCTGGGGAATAGCCAAGTAATTTTTCTAACATCGGGTTAACACTCGTAAATTTACCAGATAGATCTAATGTAAAAACAATATCTGGATTATGGTCAAATAAGGACTGGTAACGTTGTTTGCTTTCTTCTATTTTATAGATATGCTTGTTATACGCTGAGATTAGGAAGTTAATAATTAGCATGAGAAAGACCGCAAAAATGATCTCAATAAGTAGATCACTCGAATTTGATTGTTTCAAAAAGTGATACAATAAAATGGCTACTACTAATAAAGAAACTTGCATTTTAACAACTTTAATAATCGAAATTTCATTAAAAAAAGAAATTTTACTTACAAATTTCATGATTCCTGCACGTACTAATAAGTTAACGTTCTCAAAAACAAAGGTAATGCAAATAACTTGAATAATCAATGGTAGCTGGGTTGTAAACTTTAGAACCGCTGCTGCACACACCATACTAATAAAATACATTCCTAACGTCGAAAATAACCGGTACCAGTTAATTTTATAAAATGGTTTGGTGGCTAACAAAAAAAACATTATTGCACTTACAAGAATAGGAACTGTACTTGCTGCGATTCCCATAGAATACATTAAATAAAGAATTCCTAATGTTGATCCATTGTACAAAAGTCCATTAGGCATTTTAATTGGGAATATATCAACTATTAATGTTAAGACGCATATAAGAATTATAGGTTCCCAAACTCTATTAGATTCAAGAAATTTCAGACAAATAAATGTTGTGTAAATTCCAGTTAAGAATAATATCAGAGTGTATAGATTTTTATCCTTCATGCTGCTCCCTCTTCGAAGTGGTTCCTAATAGAAATCTTATAAATCCGATGCCTACACTAATATCTCCAATACTTATCACATGTTTGAAAAAAGGAATCCAATCTCCTAGCCACCAATAATCGGAAGTATTCATTAGTTGATGTCGAGGATCGTCTGTAACAAAAGCAGAACCATTATAACCAGACATCATCAGAGCCTTTTCTGATACTGGCATTAAACCACCGTGTATACTTAAGGCAAATAAATTAAACAAAGCCCCAAAACATATAAAAATAATACCTGGTAAATGCCTGTTTATCCATAAGCCAATTACCATTATAGCAAACGAGAGTTCAAGTAGAATAGGATAGTCGCGCCCCGTTCTTTGACTCAACCAATAAATAAAAATTTGAAACGAAAAGGTACCGATCAATAAGTAAGGCATTCTGAAAGCTTCAAAGGAATCAACAATTGTCAATAAATTGCGTTTCAGGATTATACAAAGTAGAAGGCCTGCAAGTATGAAGTAAATCATATATATTCATTCCTTTATATAAAAAAATGAAAGGAACTAGGTTTTGCCTAGCTCCTTTTTTGGGATTATGGCCCCCAAGGCTGTGATACAACGGATGAATAAACCATAGCTGTCAAAACAAGAGTCATAAGTATCCAATTCTTCCAATTTTTCATTTCATTTCCTCCCCTTTGTTTGAAAAAGAATGTCTAGTCAAATGGAAAAATCCATTAATGAAATTATACTTTTAATGGATTTTTTATACAATGAAATTATTCAAAATATTCGATAATTCGATAAATAATGACATATTAATTCGGAAGCTCCTGGTATTCACTTAACCTTCTAGAACCTCCATGCTCAATTCCAATTCTATTCCCGTTTCTCCTCTCATTCTGCATAATCCGAAGCTATCATTGGAAGTCGAAACCCCAGCACCAAATGGCAAATAGAAAAATAAAATACATATTGACTTTTCACTATATGAAGCATATTATTATCTCATAGCTAAGAATCTTAATTTAGAGATATTTTTCTTTCATACAAAAAAGCATAGTTTACCAAAGTATTGACGCAAAGAATACTACATTTACACATTCGAAGGAGTTGTTGATATGTACGATATCGCAGTGATTGGCGCAGGTCCCGCAGGAGCAAGTGCAGCATTGTTTGCAGCAAAAGCAGGAAAGAATACTTTACTCATCCATAATGATAAAAGCATGACAAAAAGGGCGTGGCTTGAAAATTATTATGGTATTGAAGAAATTTCCGGACCTGATCTTATCGATATTGGGAAGAAACAGGCAGTTAAATTTGGCGCTGCAGTGAAGGAAGAGAAGGTTCAAAATATCGTTAAACTAGATGCAGGTTTTCGCATTGAAACCACTATCGGACAATATGAAGCTAAATATGTCATTATTGCAACAGGAGCTTTAACAGAGCTTGCGGAACATTTGGGCTTGAAAACAAAACCAGCAACCGAACCGCGAATTAAGACGGTCATTGATGTTGATACAAATGGCCAAACAAGTTTGGAAGGCATTTGGGCGGCAGGTACAGCAGCTGGCGTTAGCGTCCATGCTATCATCACTGCTGGTGACGGGGCTAGAGTGGCGATAAATGTCATTAGCGAAATAAATGGGGAAAGATACGTTGATCATGATATTTTAAAAACTTCTGAATAAAAATTGACCAACTTTACACAAATCATAAAAGGAGTGGTTCACTATGCTTACCATTTTAAATAAAATAAATGTGCTTTCAAGAAAAGAGAAAGAAATCGGATTAACCGAGATTGAAAAAACAGAACAAGCCAATCTGCGTAAAGAATATCTTCAAATATTTCGTGGTTCAATAGATAGCTTGCTCTTGAATTCTTCAATTATTGATCCGAACGGAGATAATGTTACCCCTGAAAGATTAAAAAAAGAACAGGCCAAACTAGCTGCAAAATAAATTTCACGAATCTAAATAAATAATGTAAAAAACCTTCCAAGTAACGTATTGGAAGGTTTTACTATACTTATTATTCAGTGAAATCGTTCAAAGAGTCCTTATTCTCCACGTGATACCAATTGAAATCGGCATACCCGCTTATACCTCTCCACACCAATGTTGCTGTATTTGCTCAACCTTTGCAATATTTGCTCTCATGTATGACTAAACCGGAGTATGGGCAAGAAATATCACCTTCAGAGTCCAAGCCCGATCAGTATGGCGTCGAAATGTAATCATCCGGCTCCGCTCTTGCCGAAATCAATTCACTTCCTGTTCAATGTGCAGGATCCCAGCCATCGATTCCGGCCAGTACAGATTGCGTATTGATCCCCGCAGCCTGTGAAGCACTCAGCTGTTCGGACCAGGTAACTCGGCCTGTTGTAGAAACGCCCGGACCTGTGCTGCCATATTCGGCGAAACGGGCCGTGCTTTCGTTCGCCGGATCCCCCCAATTGTTCCAGCCAGCCGGGATAATGTGCGTATTCATATACGAATACAAATACGTTACAGATGCGTATGGCCGCCATGGACGCCCTAAATAAACAGTATCGTCCAACGATCCCGAACGGGTCAGACTGCTGTTTATGAACACATATCCGTATGCAGTCGTTTGGTCTGTCGATGCTGCCGTCACAAAGCCATTGCCAAGGCTTTTGATTTCACAGCTTTCAAAAACAGCCGTTGCCGAACCAAAAATATAATCAACGGTTCCCTCGATATAGGAATCTCGGTAATAATGCCTGCCTGCCTTTGTGTACAACGTATCCTGATTTCCCAAAATCCGCACATTGTAGAACGCTGCCCTGTCTCCGGCTACGAACAATGCAACGGCCTGACCGGCTGTTGGCCCTGCGGTATTGCGAAAAGTAATGTTTTCAGCGGTGAAATCATTCCCTAATACAAATACACTTGAGCTGTTGGTCGTCCCTCCTGCAGAGCTGGCCGTATCGGTATACGTTAATATGGTCCCAGCGGCGCTTTCTCCAATGAGTGTTATATACGGTTTATTGGCGGGAAACGTAATTTTTTCTGTATAGGTTCCGTTTTTGACATAAATCGTTCTAGGTGTCGTATTATTTGCCGGAATGGCGTCAATAGCTGCCTTAACGGTCGTGTACACACCCGCTCCGCCGCTTGCGCTTACGACGAGCGCACCCGACGGAATGCCAGTCGTCACATCTTTGACGAGAATATCGTCCAGATAGTGGGAGCCAGCCGTTGAGTTCGGCGTATAGGACTCGTAACCATCAATGCTGGAAACAGCCGTATAAAAGGCGACGTCACTCGCTATCTTCAAACCGTTGACGTAAACATCGGCTTTATCGGCAGACGGATCAGCTACAATCCGGATGCTGTACCACGTGTTGGCGACATAACCGCTTTGAAGCGTGACGTATGTGTTATCCGGGTTCCGATAAGAGATGTTCCCATTGATAGTTTCGATAGAAATGCCTGCTGACGTTCCGCTGAGCAGCCGGAATACTTTCGTGTTGTTCCGCAATGTTGACTGCATAAACTTGAACTCGGCATCTACTTTACCTGTTTGAGTCGCAAATGACTTTTTCAGATTGACTGTAGCCGTTGTACTCGAGTCGTTCAAAAAAACGCTGCGGTTTGACGAACTAGGCACTGCCCCCACACGGACCGTGCCGCCAGCCTCTGAAATGGTAAACCCGGAAGGCTGTGAGCCTGCCGGAGTGCTGTTGAAATTGCTATCGGTCAGCACCATCGCTGCCAAAGCGTTGCTTGCAGGAATAATACCGAATAAAAAGGTGGAAAGTACAACCGTTAAGCTGAAAGATGACCATTTTAACATGAAAAAAATACCTCCCTCGGGTTCAGTTATTGATTCTCATTCAACCTGAACATTCGTTCCTTGGTGTGTCCTCCAACCTTTTCTTCTCCCATCTGTTTGCTACCAAAAGCTGTAGAAAGGCGAGTCCAATCATCCCCCGGACTCGCATTCCGATCGTGGTAATAAAGTAACGCTTCGGATCAGCTTATGGAATCGGTTTTTTCAATGTGAAGTAGCCGCTCGTTGCAGCCAGCTTCAGCAGTTTCGTTCCATACTCCCCCGCCCACGAATAGCCTAGCCTTCTTTCTTCGCTGATGTCCATGATGTTGAAATATTTGAGGCCGTCCCGGTCTGAGAAAAAATAGTTGTTATCTTCCAGGTTGTAGAATCGGTACCACAGGGTTTTGCTTGGATTAGAAACAAAGAAGTCTGGACCGTCACCATCGTATGCCATGCCGTCTACTCGAACCGTATCAAACCATTCCAGCGCGCTGCGGGCCGCATTGCGGATGGCAGGCGTTTGAGGTCTGGACATGAGGAAGGCGATGATCCCGACGGATTCCCTACCGGACTTAGAAGGCAGCTCATAAGCGCGTGCGCCTTTAGGTGCGTAGGTGACCGGGTCATGCTGAGCGCACCATACGGTGAGCGTTCCGTTCATGACGATTTGGGAATTAAGAATATACTGGATGCCTTTGTCAAGCGCAGTTTGCAGATTGGTGCGCTGCGTGGAGGTTAAAATATCGGTATCGAAAGCATATCGGTTATTGATCATATCATCCACCAGAACCAAAACGCGCACCATTGCATCGTCATTGAACGTCACGTAGTCAGAATAATTCCCGCGGGCCGGATACACTTGAGGCCAGCCGCCAGAGGCATACTGGGAGTTCAAAATAAAGTCGACGGCTTTCCTGGCACTTGTCTTGAAGGCGGTGTTGCCCGTTTTTTTATACATGTCGGCAAGGAATCGGATCTCCTTGATTGTGGCTAGGTTATCAAACGTTCCAAGCTCAACGCCACTGGAATTGATCCATTCCGAGCGGGGATCAGTGCCGTTCCACGGGGAGTTGTATTTGGTTGACATTGCTTTGAAAAATCCCCCATGAGGCATTTGCCAAGAAACAATATTCGTAGCATAGGTCGAGTCGGTCGTTAAATTGCCGGTGACGAAATCACTGAAATTTCGAAAGCTGGTAAACATGCTGTCAGCATTAACGGCAGAGAAATCATTAACGATGATGTCGTCGTATTTGGCCATTGCACCACCCTGCGTGATAAGACCGATAGCTCCCGTGCTCAGGCTGCTGTCTGTTGCGGACAACTGAAGCACACCGTTAACGTAAAGTCGAATGGAAGTACCTTCTACGACAAGCTTCACATCGTACCAGGTACCGGTCGTAAGGGCATAGGATTTGCTGGCGAGCGTACTGGAGGAAGCGCTTACTTTTTTCCGTATTTCCAATGTACCCCCGTTATTGTTGTACAAGGATGCACCATAGTAGTTGTTCCCATCAACATAACGGGCAGCCAAATAAACACGATTTCCCGCATTGAACGTATCGAGCTTGACTTTGGCCTGTACGCTGTAGTCCTTCCAGCTTGAGCTTCCAGTTGAGGTGCGACCTTCGCTCGTGCCGGATTGCTTGTAAGCAGGGGTGCCGTCGGTGACAATCCCCCAAGTTCCCGAGGTGGCCATCCAGCCGTTTGCATTGCCGTCATTGAAATCATCTGAGAACAGTGCGGCCGCTGAGGCGGTCTGCGGGAAAGAAACGTGAATCGAAAAGAGTAACGCTAGCACAAGAACCATACTGCAAACTTTCCGGCTATTATTTATGATTTGGCCCATTCTCTAAACCTCCTAATTATTGGTTTTGTTATGGTGTTATTCTTACCTCCTTCAATTGATTTGCGTGACAACGTCGGCTGCTGATCATGGTTACATCGACCTCACCTCCCCACATGATAAAAAGGAAGACCACGCTCTTGCCCAGTTTCTTCCCGTAAATGAAAGGGGGAAATACTATCCAGCGCGACTTCGCTTAATATGTATTCCCCCATGACCTTAAAATTACCCGACTAGTTATTTGTTGTCATGCGGCACAATAACCTCAGTAGTGGCCGTCGATTGGCTTCCTGCGAGATCAGTAACCGTGTACGTTATTAGGTAGATGCGCCCTTGCCTTTTCCGGAACGTTCTGCGCGCAATTGAAATTCCATATCGAAAGTTCCAATGTCGGCTCCGACGATATCCCCCGCTGTGTTTCCGTCACCCAAGCCGTCGTCAGGCTCATTGCTCGTAATCGAGGTCAGCACGATCGTACTGACACCCGAGCCTTCATCCTGCCCATAGACGCTCATTTGAACAGATACCAGCTTATGATTAGCAGGCGATAAAGACCTTTTATCCGGAATCAATGTCAATGTCGGCGCTGTCGTATCGATGTTGCTGACGGTGGCCGTAGCCGTTCCTTTATTTCCGGCTTCATCCATGAATTCAAAGGTGAAGCTGCCATTGGCCGTGAATGTGTAGCTCGTGGAACCGCCATTGTTGGTAACCGTATTGACGTAATTTCGAAATGTTTTGTTCTCATGACATCTACGCTTAAGGATAATTGCAGACTCAGGTAAGGGACTTACGGCGAGGTTGAGTAATCTTCCCCAGACGCTGTCGGGATGCCCTTAACCCTGGAAGCAAACTTCAATATCGTTTTACTTGCTTGACTGATCGCGGGGTACGGTTGCAGTTACCGAGACCGTCGTCTTATTCCCCACTTTATCGGTTGCGGTATATGTGATCGTATAAACGCGCCCGGAACCGGTACCCGCTCGTTCTGCACGCAGCATAAATGAAGTATCCGGGGTACCGTACTCTGCTCCTTGTATATCATTCGGTTGATCTCCGTCGCCCAGGCCGTCGTCCGGTTCGTTGCTCGTTATGGAGATCAGCACGACCGAGTCGATCCCCGAAATGCCATCCTCCGAATAGATGCTGGCATTTACGGTTTCCAACTGATGGTTCACCGGCAAGAGCGTTGTCTTGTCAAGAACGATATGAAGCGTCGGCGCCGTCTTGTCAATGTTGTTTACTGATGCTACAACCGTTCCTGTATTGCCCGCCCTATCCATGAATTCAAACGTAAAGCTGCCATTCTGACTGAACGTATAGCTTGAAGCTCCGTTGTTATTGGTTATCCTCACTTGCTCATCGGGCTCGATCGTGGCGATAACATCCTGGTTTGTCATCGCCACGGTGCTGTATACCACCTTGGCTGTCGGAGCTGCGGTATCTATGGCTAATGTTCGATAAGCCCACTTCGACCAAGCCCCCCGGGTATCTTGCGTCCGAACCCGAATGCTCCAGTTATCGTAATCCTGCATCATTGGAGCTTGATACGACGTCGCGGCATCGACCATTTCCCCGGAATCCCAAGCCGTCGTCTGCCAATTGTCTTTCGATCCTTGCACCTGATAAGCACGCTGTGCGTCGCCCGCATCCGCATCACTGAAGCTCCACGTGAATGTCGGAGTGTTTACATTTAAATATTGCCCGTCCGTATACGATGTCAGGGTTGTAACCGGAGGCGTATTATCTGTTAACGGAATGATGCCGGTGCGCAGCAGGTTCCAGTTGTCAGTTCCTTTTAATACGTTTTGTACCGTGTACTGACTTGCTTCCTCCGGTGTAAGCTGTATCGACCAGCCTGCACGCGCTTTCGGATTCGCACCCGGTCCCCGGCTGTTATACTCGGAGTATCTGGCCGTTTTCTCCTTATTCGGATCGCCCCAGTTATTCCAGCCGGAAGGTGCGATCGACGAGTCGATCATCGTGTCGATAAAAGCCACTGCAGCGTACGGACGCCACGGTCTTCCAAAGACGACGTTATTTACCCCCGGATCGGAGGTGATCTTCGAATTTACAAAGACATACCCGTAGGTTGTAGTCTCCGGCGTACTTGCCGCGGTTATATAACCGCCTTTCAGGCGATTGCTGTGCAACTCATTGTTTTCGAAGAACGCGGTCGCCGGACCGTAAATGAAATCGACGTCGCCTTCGATATAGCAGTCTTTGAAATACTGCCGTTTATCAATGTAGATCGTATCCTGGAAGCCGAGGAAACGGATATTTTTGTATACACCGCGGTCCCCGCTTAGAAAACCGGCGAGCGCCTGACCGGTGCCTTGACCGGAGTCGTTCTGGATGGTCATGTTTTCGGCCGAAAAATCTTTGCCTTGCACGAGGGCCGTGACCGTTTCGGTCGTACTATACGGCGTACCGTCAGGTTTCTTGGAATTCACGTTAAGATGGTAGACGAGAATCGTTCCGGTTGCGCTTTCGCCGACAAGGCTTACATACGGCTTGTTTGCCGGTACGACAATTTGCTCTCGATAGACGCCGTTGCGAATATAGATAACGGTCCTTTTGGTGTTACTGGCCGGAACCGCATTCAATGCCGCTTGAATCGTTGTAAAATCACCCGTTCCATCTTTCGCAACGACCAAAACATCCGCAGGGGTGACAGCGATCGGTTCGGAATGATAGCTTTCCCCATGGTCGTTTACCGCTGAAATCACATAATCGTAGGTTACGCCATTGACAAGGCCCGCGTCCTGAAAGCTTGTCCCGGGAATACCGGTCTTAATCGTCTCATATTGACCGCTGCCGAATGCACCACGTTTGACGGTATACGATACCGCCCCGCTGACCTCTCGCCAGGTCAATATGACCTGGGCATTGCCGGCAACAGCTTGAATGCTGTCCGGAATTGCAGGCGCTCCGCTCGGCACAGGGACTACCTGAACGGATGCGGAATTGGCGCTTGCAGTCGCCGGGCTTGCGGCCGATACGACATAGTAATAACTGGTGCCGTTGCTTACCGTTGAATCTGTATATTGGAGATCTGTTACACCCGAAACAACCGTCTCATAGTTTCGGCCATTTTCCGTACTGCGCTTCACATCGTAAGATAGAGCTCCAGCAACCTGGTTCCAGCGGATCGTAACCTGACCGTCGCCGCTTATAGCCGTCAAACCGGTTGGAGCATCGAGCGGCGCCATCGGTACAACGTCGGCAGCGGTAGATGGCGCGCTTTCCCCTATACTTACGGATGTGACCTGATAATAGTATCTAGTACCGTTGTCCAGTCCGAAATCACGGTACTTGGTGTCCAGTACATCGGCAATTTTGGTGAAGGGGCCAGCATGATCGGTGCTCCGGTAAAGCCTGTATGCGATGACCGGATACCCTTCAACCGGTGGATTCCAGGTCAGATCTGCCTGGCTGTTTCTGGGATTGGCCGTAAGATTGGTCGGTACGCCGGACAGACTCGGAATATCTTCGGCAAACGCTACACTCGAAGCCATGGGGTTTCCGATCTGAATCCATGAAAGCAATAACATCAAACATACAATAGCCAAAATACTTTTTCTCATACGCTTCCTCCTAATGAATAGTATCAACATCATGTCGAAAACAAGAATCCGCACTACCGATTCTCAAATTTTATATGGTGATATACACCTCCATCTTCGGTTTGTAATCGCTTTCATCGTATCGCATTTAATAGAAGCGAACTTTATTTTACACCTCCAAGACCCAGTTTCGGGTCCGGAGGTGTTGCATCGCTCCCTTTCGTCACTTCGTAACTAGTTATTTGCTGTCATGCGGTACCGTAACCTCAGCAGTAGCCGTCGTTTGGTTTCCTGCGAGATCGGTAATCGTATAAGTAATCAGATAAATGCGTCCTTGCCCTTTGCCGGACCGCTCGGCGCGCAGCTGAAACTCTGTATCGAAAGTTCCGATTTCGGCGCCCACGATATCTCCCGCCGTATCTCCGTCACCCAAGCCGTCGTCAGGCTCATTGCTCGTAATCGAGGTCAGCACGATCGTACTGACACCTGAACCTTCATCCTGCCCATACACGCTTATCTGAACGGATACCAGACTGTGATTCGCAGTCGATAAAGTCTGCTTATCCGGAATCAGTATTAATGTCGGCACTGTTGTATCGATGTTACTGACGGTGGCCGTAGCCGTTCCTTTATTTCCTGCTTCATCCATTAATTCAAAGGTGAAGCTGCCATTGGCCGTGAATGTATAGCTCGTGGAACCGCCATTATTGGTGATCGCAGCAGCTTCGCTTGGCGTAATGGTTGCAACTACATCTTGATTGGTCGGCAATGTCGTGCTGTAGGCCACTGTTGCCGTTGGCGCTACTTTGTCGATGTTGTACACGGCGGCTACAACAGAGCCTTGATTGCCCGCCGCATCAACAAACTCGAATGTAAAGCTGCCATTGTCAGCAAACGTATAGCTGTTTGAACCACCATTGTTGGTAACAGTTACAGCTTCGCTTGGCGTAATGGTTGCAACGACATCTTGGTTGGTCGGCAATGTCGTGCTGTAGGCCACTGTTGCCGTTGGCGCTACTTTGTCGATGTTGTACACGGCGGCTACAACTGAGCCTTGATTGCCCGCCGCGTCAACAAACTCGAAAGTAAAGCTGCCATTGTCAGCAAACGTATAGCTGGTTGAACCACCATTGTTGGTAACAGTTACAGCTTCGCTTGGCGTAATGGTTGCAATTACATCTTGGTTGGTCGGCAATGTCGTGCTGTAGGCCACTGTTGCCGTTGGCGCGATTTTGTCGATGTGGACGGTGACAAAATCATTTTCAGCATTTACCGGTTGTACAAGCACCCACATAAAATATAATGCTTTAGCCGCTTTCGCTCTTGTAACGCTCTTCTTCGGTTCAAGCTCTGTTCCGTTGATCATCTTGCCTCTGGCGATACCCTTCTCTGAGCGGATGAGACCCAATTCATATGCATCCTTAACCTTATTGACCAAAGCCGGCGATATATCGGCTATATCCGTTAGCTGCTCGTAGGAAACTAGCGGATAGTACATAACTCCTTTGGCGCCGGCATCCAGATTCGGATCATAGTTCGGGCTGCCAGGCACAGAGGTCGTGCCGTTATAGTCGGTCATGTACTTCGGCTTCGTAGTGCCGAACTTGGCGCGATATGCGTCATCCAGAATGGAGCCCATCACCTCTCGCGAAAGAATTCCGCTCGTATATTCCGACGATGTCGATATATCCACGTCCATAAGCTCGCTGAGGGCCGTAATGAATTCGCCCACCGTCATATTCACATCGGGATTAAAGTTTCCATTGCTATCCTTGTACATAACACCAAACTGAAGCATTTTCTCAATCTGATTCCGATAGTAAGAGCCTGCGCCGATCGTTGTATCCTTGGCCATTTCAGGGAAAATGTGCACCCAATCATTCGATGCGACGGCATCCTTGACGTCTTGCTTCAGATAAGAAGCAATATCCGCGGCTTTCGGATCGCCTGCTGCTCCCTTGTTCGCGATGTCCGTAACGATGATTCGGGCAAATTGTTTTCCAAGAGCTTCCTTATAGTGAGTTCCGTCTACTTTGTTTGACGGATGTCCGTTGGCGTAGCTCCCATCGTTCGTTTTTCCCGGAGTTTCCCCTGCTTCAATGGACATGACGATCGCGGTCGTCGCTTCGACTCCTATAGCGTTATAATACTTGAGGCTTTCCGAGTTCAGATCAACAACGGTGACTCCTAATTCCGCAGCTGCCTTTTTCATAATATCCGGGAACAGTCTGGTTTTAAAAGAGTTCGTATAGACAGATCCTGGCTGCGCGGCGCCGTTGACTCTGGACATCGGCGTCACCAGTACGGGAATCATCCCGCGAGCCCGAATGGCAGGAACATACATATCCTTGATATAAGATTCATACATGGCTTCCGTAGCGCCTCTGCCGAATCGACGGTTCTCATCCGTACTTTCGTCATTATGACCGAACTGAACCAGCACGTAGTCTCCGACTTTTCCCGTCATCAGAATATCGTTAAAACGGCCTTCCGTATAAGCGCTCTTGAACGAACGTCCACCCATCGAATAGTTAACGACGTTCACTTTGCTCAAATCGAACATATTGTCAAATACCTGACCCCAGCCACTCATCGGCGTTTCATCAAAGGTGTAGGATTTGACCGTAGAATCCCCCAGCGTATAAATCGTCTGAGAACTTCCAGCCGGGCGCGTTTGGGGCGCGATCGGTGTAAGAACGATTTCCTGTACGCCTACAGGCGTATTCACTTTGTTCGGTTCAATCTCGATATCAATAAAGCTCTGGCCGTTAACAAAGTTGTAGGTCCATTCCTTACCGCTCGCAGTAATGAAATTACGTATAGGCACCAACCGGGCTGTATCCCAGAACCCGCCTCTTAGAAGCCGGCTCGATTGCATGCCCGAAACCGATACGGTTGTGTCCGCAGCAGCGGAGGTTGTTTTAACGTAGACCTGGTACGCTCCCGGAGGAGCTTTGATCCGAAATGCCATGCCGTAATTGTTGTAGTTGTCCTTCTCAAAGCCTTTCTCTGCATAAAATTGCGGTTCGCTAATGACAAAACCGGTTCCGTCCGAAGTAATTGGAGCCGTATGCACTTGTCTTGCCGGCAGCGCGCTGGTCTCATTAACAAAGCCATAGCCAACCGAAGAGTTGTACAGCGGCGCACCGTTATTCAGGCCATAAACCACTGACGTGTATCCGTCTTTAGCTGTATTGGTAAAATTAAATTTGTAGGTAATCTGTTCGACCTTGTCGGGTACGTTCTGAATAAGATTAGCGATCACCATCAGATCCTGATTATCGATTTTCCCGTCCAGGTTGATGTCCCCCGCTTTGACCAAGTCCCATTCAGAATCCCCGGATGATTTGCCGTAATGAGCAGTGATCCATCCCAAATCTGCGATATCGATTGCCCCGTCCTTGTTGACATCCTTAGGATCATAATTGAAATTGACTGTGTTATAGAAATTTTGAATCGCCTTATTCAGCTCAAGTGCAGCTTTATCGATCTCCTGCTGTGTCGATGCCCCATTGCTCTCCACCGCCTTGGCGGCCTGGATCGCCGATTGGAACGTTGCCTTCGCTCCAGACGGGTACTGCCCTGTGCCCGTTCCTTCCACTGCGGCGAGGACCGCAGCTTCGGCATTGACAATAATGGAGTGGAGAACCGATATATCCGCATTCACACTCCCTTTTATTGTGCTGCTTACCGTCGCAGACGGCGCGCTTTGACCATCCGCATTGTTTGCGGTCACCGTATAATAGTAAGTTTGGCCTGCCACTACGTTAGAATCTATATAGGTCGTGTCATATACGGGACCGGCGATCGCCGTTAAGCTGCCGTCGCTTGTTGTGCTGCGTTGCACGCTGTAGTAGGCGGCTCCAGCAACAGGGCTCCAATTCAGCGTAATTGTCCCGTTGCCCGCTGTCGCGTTCACTCCTCCCGGAGCCGACAGTGCTTGTGGAGCTTCTTGTCCGGGCAGCATGCTGATTAACGTCGGCTCCCATCCATCGGCTCCCGCCAATATTCGCTGCGGCGTATATTCATTGGCTTCACTAGCCGTTAATTGTCTGGTCCAGCTGAACCTGCCCTTCGCATTGGCTCCCGGCCCGCTGCTGTTATACTCCCCGTATCTGGCCGTCGTTTCATTGCTGGCACTGCCCCAATTGTCCCAACCGACGGCTTTGATATGGGCGTCCATCCAGCTGTTGATATATTTGACATTGGCGTACGGCCTCCAAGGTCTGCCCAAATCAACGGTGCTGTTCGTTGCGCTGATATTGGCATCGATATCCCAAGAGGAATCCCAGCTTCCTACCGTTACGGAAGATTTTAATGCAGAAGTGCCTCGTGTCAATCTCGAGTTGAGGAATACGTAACCGAATTCAGCTGTCGCATCCGTTGAAGCGGCTGTAATATGGCCTCCGGCCTTCCCTACGAATTTGATCTCCGAGCTGTCGAAGACCGCCCTCGCATTGCCGAAGATATAATCGCCATCGCCTTCAATAATAACGTCCTTATAGTATTGTCTGCCGCTGTTCGCATACAGAGTGTCCTGGAAGCCAAGCATCTTCACGTTCGTAAATACGGCGCGGTCTCCCGTCACAGACAACGCAACAGCCGGTGCAACCAACGTTCTCGGGTACGCTGTATTTTGAATCGTCAAGCTGTCCGCCGTGAAATTGGTTCCGGTTACGCTGACCGAGTAGCTGTTGCCCGTTCCCAAAATAAGCGTTCCTGCAGGCAAAGCAGAGCAGAAGCCAGCAGCCGCCGGAGTTCCGGTCGCGCTCTCCTTGCAGGCATAGTCGTCGTAGGTCAGGATCGTGCCGTCCCGGCTTTCGCCGACAAAGCTAACATAAGGCTTATTGACCAGGATTTTTTCCTTATACACGCCGTTCTTGATGAAAATAACGGTTCTGACCGTATTGTTCGATGCGATGGAATTTACCGCATTTTGAATAGAAGTGAAATCACCCGTACCGTCCTTCGCAACGACGATCATTGACGCAGGCGTCGCAATGGCCGGCTTGCTGGGCGTACCTTCTCCATTTGCACTCGCAGCCGTCACGATATAGTAGTAGGTCGTGCCGTTCGAAGCAGTGTCATCGTTGGCGTTTGTTCCGGTCAAGCCTGTACTCAATACCGTGTACGGTCCGGCAAACGAGACCGCTCTCTTCACCGAATAGGAAGCTGCTCCCGGCACAGGATTCCACTGCAATGCCACCTTGTTATTGCCGGGGTTAACGGCAACTCCGCCTGGAGCGGCCGGCGCCCCTGCCGCTATGGAAGCAGGCGATGCGGCAACTTGTATGGAATTCATGCTTTCGAGCTGCCCGTTGAAAGCGGAAACCACATAATAATAGGTTGTGCCGTTGACCGCCGTTACATCCGTATAGCCCTCCGAGGCGACGTTTGCCGCGATCGTTGTGTAGGGGCCGCCGGAGTCCGTGCTGCGTTTCACGGTATAATAGGCTGCGCCGCTGACAGGCTCCCAACTTATGGCAACCTGCGAATCGGCAATATTGGCAGTAACATTCGCAGGCGACGCAAACGGTGCGGTCAGCTTCGCAACAACAGGCGTGCTATCGTTGCCGGGCGTTCCATCGGGTGCTTGGCTTGCCAATGTATAATAATAGGTCGTACCGTTCGTTAAGCCTGAATCATAGTAGCTTGTTTGCGTATACGGCAGCGTGCTTGAAAGGGTTGTATACGGTCCTTCCAAAGACGTGCTGCGCTTCAACGTATACTGGCTTGCGCTTGAAACCTGACTCCATGTTAGGCTTGCCGCTGAATCACGGGCGACAACAGCTATATTCGCCGGAGGCTGGGGCAACGCCGCAGATGCCGTAGGCGTTACGGATTGCTCCACCGAATCGTTATTGCCGAATGTATTGACTGCGCTAATCTTATAGTAGTAGGTCGTATCATTCGTTACGGTCGAGTCGTAATAATCCAATTGCGTCACAGGAAGCCCCGAAGCAATCGTCGTATACGGTCCGCCGGAAGTCGTACCGCGCAGAATCGAATACGACTCTGCGTTTTTCGCAGCCTTCCATAACATTTTTACTTTGGAGGCGTAAGGCGTAAGGCTTCCCCAGACAGGCGCATCCGGCAGCGCATTCGGCTTGTAGACAATGATGTTATCCAGCAAAATGTTTTGCGCTGTCAAGCCGCCGGTAGTTGCCGAATACGACTTGGCGACCGCATAATCCGTCGGCGCAGCACCGAGCGTTTTCAGCGAGAACGGTTGGCCCTCCAGCTTGCCGATCGCCGTTCCGTCGCTCATTTTGGTAACGTAGTAGTCGGCACGGAACGAAGTGAAGTTGACAACTGCCTTCAAATGGTACCATACCCCGTTCGAGACGCTGTTCGGTGTAATATTGGTAAAAGCTCCGGCACTGTCCTTCCATGCGATTCTGCCGCCTTTGAGGTCGACTTGAACGAGCGTATCCGTCGTACGGTTCGCATCATTGATCCCGCCGGACAAGGCCAGGACTGTTCGACCGCGGCTGATATCGTTCGTTCCGTTCGGGACAGTTGTGTCTCCGAAGAAATACATATCCTGCTCAATCGTCAAGATGCCTTCTTTCACATTTTGTCCCAATGATTTGGCGATGGCCGTGGAACCGCTGCCGTCACCGACAGTTGGGCCAAGCCCGTTCTTTCCGTCCAGGTCCCTGAGCAATAAAGCATCGGAAGTCACGGCTTCACCTCCGTCCATTCCAACCTGGGTAATGCCGATCGAGCTGTTGGCGCCGGTAATAGTAGGCGTATAACCCGCTACCTTCGTCATAGGGTTTGTCGTTTTCATCACCGTCGCATCGGTTACCCCATTAAAATCGTCATTGATTAGCGCGGTATTCCCGGAAGGCACAGACACGGCGGCCGCTGCTTTGCTATCTATTTGAGGAAAGGATGCTGTTAATAAAAGTGCAGCCAACCCAATTTTCAATAACCTATTCAACCAGACCACTTCCTTTTCATGTAACGTTATTCAAGGCGAATTGCGTTTATTGCTGCAGAGCAAACAAATGTTAAATGACAACAGCCATCTGCGCACCCATCCCTTTGCCTATCGGCGCAAATCCGTTTTAAGCGACGTCTGCGCCGAAAGACTGGTATTCTACCGCCCCGTTTACTTGGCAGGAGGAGCAACTTGTATGATGGATGGATTAGCCTGCAACACAGCAAAGCTTTGAGCCGCCCCGTTGGAGACTTTAAAAGAAGTGAAACCAAGCGTCGCTGCATCCGTACCCGAGACCGGCTTCACTTTAAACTTCAATTCAATAATATCGCCGCTGGAGGTTATGGCGTTGGAAGATCCCAGACTGGACGCGATAATCCTCACCTGACCCGGAATGTCCGTCTTCTGAGCGATGATCTGGAAGCCCGGTTTGAGCGAATCGGCGGAAACAAGTTCCACAGTGTTCGTCCCGAATTGCATGGTGAAATCCAATGCATACACCGATGAGTATTGGGAGGACGAAACATTACTTAACCCTACCCGGTAGCTGAACTCCTGCCCCGAATATACGGTCGCAGGCCCGCTAAGATTTGCGATCGGCAAGTCGGCAGGGATGCTCGTTTGGCCGCTAATGAAAATATACATGCTTCCATGAACCCCGCTGCTGTCTTTTGCGGTCGCGACAACCTTGACTACTCCGTTATTCTTCGCGGTCAGCAATCCGTCGGCGTCAATCATCGCCCGGCTTGAAGGCGTAATTCCGTCGCTTTCAAACACTTCCCAAGCAACCGCCGGATTTGTCGTATTGCCCGGAAGAACCAATGCCCGCAAGGACAGTGAGCCATTCTTCGACGTGATCGAATTCGCTCCGCCCGCCGAAATTACCGAGATGGAGGACACCCGCTCGACAGCAACCGGAGCTTTATCAATCAACCCGATCAACACTTTCGGATTCCAACCGTCGGAGCCGCCAAGAGTGGATTCTATGGTATATTGAGCTGCTTCTTCCGTTGTCAATTGTGTCGACCAATTGACACGCCCAGCCGGGTTGGCACCCGGTCCGTAACTTAAGTATTCTGAAAAGCGGGCAGTCTTCGAACGGCCGTCAACCCATTCGTTCCATCCCGTAGCCCGGATGTGCTCTCCAAGGTAGTTATTGATATACGTCGTGCTGCCGTAATCTCTCCATGGTCTGCCGAGGTCTACAGTTCCGGCAGGCGCATCTGCGCTGGCAATCAGTTGATTGTTGACAAACACATATCCCGGGTTGCCCATTTCTGTGGATGGTGCCGTCACATAGCCGGGGCCAACGCTTTGAATGATGTTGTTCTCGAATACGGCCGCAGAGCTTCCGAAGATAAAGTCGACGGTTCCCTCAATGTGGCTGTCAACAAAATACTGTCGTCCCTTTTCGGTCTGAAGCGTATCCTGGTAACCCAGCAGCTTCACGTTGCGGAAAATCCCCCGGTCACCTCCCGCATAGAGTGCGACGGCTTGCCCGGCAGTCCTTCCGGCATTGTTCTGAACCGTCATATTTTCCAGTGTAAAGTCTGTTCCCGCTGTCCTAAGCGTATAGCTGTTGCTTGTACCAAGCGGCTGACCGTTAGGACCGATCGTGCTTGCGGAATCTCCATTTAACAGAACGGTTCCTTCTCGGCTTTCTCCGATTATCGTAATCATTTTTTTCGTCGAGGGAACAAGCAGCTTCTCGTTATAAATACCGTTTTTCACCTTAATGATGGTAAGTTTCTCGCTGTTGTCCGGAACGGCATTGACCGCATCCGCAATTTTTGTGAATTGCCCGCTTCCATCCTTGGCCACGGCGAGTACTGCGCCCGGTACTGCCTTAATCGGCAAGGAATGATAGCTAAGACCTTTATCGTTGTGCGCCGCAACAGCATAATAGTAGGCTGTATCATTGGCCAGCCCCTTATCGGTGAACGCCAGCCCAGCCACTTGATCGGCGATAACCGAGAATGGTCCGTTCTTGCTGGTTGAGCGAACCACCTGGTAATCGCCAGCACCGCTGACCGCATTCCACGTCAACTGAATCTCCGTATTTCCTGGATCCGCTTTGATGCCAACCGGCACATCCGGCTGGCCGACGTTCAGTACGGGGCGAGCCGCTGCAACAGTGGATTCCAAGCCGGTACCCGACTCGTTTGCGGCAGATACTTTGTAGTAGTAAGGCTGACCGTTAACCAGCTTTGTGTCGGTGTAATTCGTTCCCGTCACATCTGCAGCGAGAATCATATATGGCCCCTCTATGCTCGTGGCCCGTTTCAGCGTATAACGGTTGGCTTGTGCAGCCGGGGTCCAGCTCAGCGTTACTTGGGCGTCACCCGCCTCCGCCGTCAAGCTAGGCGTACCAATCTGTGCAAGGGCAACGCCGCTCACAGAAGCCGAGACTTCACTTTCTCCCGCTACATTCGTAGCCGTTACTGCGTAATATTCGGTTACGCCATCCGGCACGCCGCCCACCCGGTAAGCCAAGTCCGTAATATTGGAAGCGACGACCTCGAAGGGTCCCGATGGGCTGGCCGCTTTTTTCACCGTATAGAAATTTACATTGTCCACGGCGTTCCAGCTCAAATCCAATTGCGAATCCCGGCTCACCGTTTTCAGTCCTGTAGGTGCCGCAGGCTTTATAGCGGATGCCGACGGGGTTACTTGCACCTGATTGGAAGCAGCGGATTCTCCGCCAACTCCGTTGGCCGTAACGACGTAGTAATACGTCTTCTCGTTCGTTACTGTGTTATCAATAAACGAAGCTGTCTGCGATTCAGATTGGATCGTTGTATAAGGGCCTCCATCCGTTTCGCTTCGCTTCACATTGTACGAGGTCGCCCCTTGTACATCCGGCCATTTCAATTCAACAGCTTCATTGCCCGGTACCGCAACCAATCCCTTCGGAGAAGCTACCGGCTCCACATACACCTTCACGTTATCCCAATAGGGGCTGCCCGATCCACTTCCCGGTGTGGAGAAATGAATACGGCCAATTCCCTTTGCTTGCGTATCGGCTAGAGCCGTGCTGAGGAAATCAATTTCCGGAGTCACCGCCGGAACATTATCTACATAAATCTTTGCTTTGCCCGTTTGAACGTTTGCTTCAATCTTGAAATTGATCCAACGGTTCAATGGCGGCAGCTCATTTGTCACCTTGACGTACGTACCGCCATTGTTGATGACGAACACATTATTGGTTCCATCCGCTTTGCGGATTTCCAAAGACAAAGGCGTCTTACCGCCATCCGGTGTCTGCAGCTGGAGCAGGCCGGCAGAGCCGATCATCGATTGCTGCATGTAATCCGCTTCGAGGATCACTGTACCCTTTTGCGGTGTAAAGGTCTTCGCAACTCTGGTGTTCACCGTGCCTGTATCAAAAAGCTGCATGACTTTGCCCGAGCTGTTCCCTGTACTCGTTCCAGGAACTGCCTGTGTAATCACTTTATTCGTGGCTGTCGCCGGAATCGGATTGACCAAGGTGTATCCGGCAGGCATTTCTCCAATGGTATCTCCTTCAAAATTGTCCTGAGCGAGCCAAATGACCTCAGGAGCGCCTGTTGGAGTCGCGCTGACCTCCGTTGAATCGAAGCTTTCGCCATTCGCATTTAACGCACTAATGACATAATAATACGTTTTACCCGTTACTAAGTTCGTATCGGTATAGGACGATGACGTCGCGTTTGGCATGATCGTTGTGTAAGGGCCGCCGGGGACGTCGCTTCGTTTGATGTTGTAGCTGGTTGCAGTGCTTACCGGGGACCAGCTCAGCACCGCTTTATTTTGTCCTGCCGCTGCCGCTGGCGCCTGTGGAGGCGTCGGAAAATCTGCGGCTAACGTATGAAGTTCCACGCCGCTGAATAAAGAAGTGTTGTATTTATTAATGTCGTCTATCGTCTTGGAGGCGTCCACCGCTAACCCGATATAGACGGTTTCCGACATCGGAATGTCAACGGATGAGATCCGCTTCCAGTTCGTCTTGTCTGCGGATATCAGTCCTGTCAACTGGCTGCCGAGTCGAACGAGCTTTACCCAATAAGGCGTCGATATGAAATCATCCGGCTCCGCCCTCGCAGAATCTCCACCTGTCGCCGAACGGCTGATTATGACACCTTTCTTGCCAAATTTGACATAAGGAATCGCAAGCAAGGCCATCTTGGAGGAAGGGTCCAGCGTTTCACGAACCATGACCCCCGCTTCCGCATTGTCATCCGTAGGTGTAACATGCTCAACCCGGGCGATGATTTCGCCGTTGCCTGTCAACGACTGATACGCGAAGTGAAACGCATCGGCGGTGCCTCCGATATCCCCTGCGGCTTTGACCGTTACCGTCTGTGCGTCACCTTCCAGCTGCGTATGGCCTGGGATACCTACAGAACCAATATCTTGCGACTGCCATGGAGCGATCGGACCGGTTTTGTTTACGTGAACAGCGACATTATCCGATTGCGTCGACAGCCCGACGTTGTCCGTTGCGCGGACGACAAGGAAGTGAGTCCCGTCGGTCACGTCGTTCCAATCGAAGCTGTACGGAGCCGCCCGATCCTCCGCTATGACAGTGCCGTCAACAATAAATTCAACTTTGGCAATCCCGTCGGTGTCGGAAGCTGAAGCCTCTACGGTTACATGGCTTCCGGCATCCTTCAAGGTGTTATTAACGGGGGAAGTGATCGAGACAACCGGGTTATCCGTATTGTTGCCGCCCGCGTTTCCTTTGACAATCAAGTCGTGGAGGTACACCTCAAGGTTCGTGTATCCTTCTGGAGACAAATTCGCCAAGTTCCGATCGTTCGGGTTTGCGGGGGATAAGCCCTTTTCCAATTCCCAAGCATCATCTATGCCGTCATGATCCTGATCGACTACGGTTGAGACGACTGCCGGATAATCGGGATATCCGCCCACTTCAAGCGGGGAATTCATATGCTGGCCGGTTCTGTTTTTCACGTCATTGATGACCCGGGCATCGATCGCATCACGCTTTGGCAAAGTAGCCCCCGCACCTGCGAGGACATGATTATACGCGTCCTGAGCGGATTCAGGAACGTAGCCGCCGGCAACCTGCGCGGGCTGAGAAAGCTTCGAAGAAGGGTCCTTAACGCTTTTCACGCCAAGCCAGTTGTCCGATGTGACAGCAGCGTCGCCATCCATAATATTTCCGCCTACGTACATCTTGCTTGGAGAAGAGAGCTGATCGAACAGCTGATTTCGCACATTGTAATAAGTGTTTGCACCATATTTATAATAGTTATTATTCAGGTTGTACTGCCCTTCGCCGCCGGTGCCATATGCGGAAAGTAGGCCCCAATTGTAAATAACATTATTGGTCGACTCAACGATGTCATATTCTTTCTTGTCCGTTGGGAATCTCGCATTGCGGCTGAAGTTGTGGGCAACAAGGTTATGAAGGAAGCTTGCGTTGTTTCCTCCCCAGATGCCGCCGTAGCCGTGCCTTCCCTTTTGGTGAGTAGTCATCAGCATGCTTTCCTCGGCGATCGACCACTGCACCGTCGTGTTCTGATTGTCATAAAGACTGAGCACCTCATCGACCGACCAGCTGAAGGAGCAGTGGTCGACGATGATGTTTTTGCGATAGCGGAAACCGAAGGCATCGTCCTCACTGGGATAACGATCGCCCAGGCGGAAACGCATATACCGGACAATGACATTGTCTGCCTCGACGGTCGTCGTGTAATCGGTTACCGTAATGCCGTCGCCGGGAGCGGTTTGTCCTGCAATGGTCAAGTTCGAGCCTGTAATTTTTAGGCTATCCTTCAATCGAATCGTACCTCCAACGCGGAAGACGATCGTCTGGTTACTCTGGCTTACTGCATGCCGCAGCGAGCCGGGAATCGGCGCCTCAGTCCTATTGTAATCCTCAAGTGTAGTAACCTCATACACCGCTTGACCGCGCCCGCCGGTCACATATTTGCCTCCGCCTTCAGCGCCTGGGAATGCCGGAAGCGAGACTGCCGCTTCTGCGTGAGCGCTTACAGGCATAGATGCGGTAAGTATAGCTGTAACAAGAATTTGTGAAAACCATTTCTTCATGACGTGCCTCCTTGTAATGGATATAGGAAGGAATGCCCCCTCCTAAGGCTCAGGGAACATTCCACTCTTACTATGAGGATGGGGGGTTATTTCTTCTTGCTTTTCTCGTAAGCTTCCTTATACTCCTGCATCAGCTTATCCCCGCCGGCCTTTTTCCATCTCTCTACTTCCGCCTGCCAGCCTGCCTCGTCGATCTTGCCCATAATAAACTTCGTTTCCGCATCGGTAATCATCTGCTCAAGCTCCTTGCCACGTTCGGAATACGTGCCCGACAGAAGATTATGTGCCGGGTTAGGCACAATATACTTCTCGTTTTCTGCACCAATTTGCGAATTCTTACGGAACAGGTCCGGCTGTTTCGCCTTTTTGGCGATGTTGTAGTTTTCGTTGCGGTTAGGGAACGTATCGCGATATGGCTTAACTTCCTTCGCGTCGGCATCACGGTTAAGAACCTCTGTAAATTCGCCTTTATCCGCCCAGTGCGTACCTTCCACACCTTTCACCAAAAGCGTTGCCATCTTCGGATCCATGAGTTTATCAATAAAGGCAAGAACCTTCTTCATCTCCGCTTCCGTCTTTACGGTCGCTTTCGGGATGGCCCAGAACCCTGCGTTACCCGGCTCGCCAGGGAGCCTTCTGCCGGTAGGACCTTCCACCGGCGCTGCATCCATAACAGCGGTAGGGACGACCTTAACGACCTTGTCTTGAAGCGACTGCGCGTTTCCGCCCGAGAGCTGAATGCCTCCGCGGCCCGACTCGTAGATCTTGGCCGTTTCCGTACCGTCCACTGCCGCAAAGTCCTGATTAATCAGCTTCTCCTCATAGAGACGCTTAAACAGCTTCATCGTTTGGAAGAACGGCTCGGTCGTAAACTCCGGTGTGAAATTGCCATTGCTTTCAATCTTCCATTTGTTCGGAGCACCTTGCGATACAGCAATCCGCGTAAGTGTAGAACTCACGTCTTGGTTGTATTTTTTCTCCAGAATCAATCCATACGTGTCATTCTTCCCGTTCTTATCCGGGTCGTTCAGGGTCAGTACTTTGGCGATATTGTACCAATCGTCAAGCGTCTTTGGCGGCGTAAGACCCATCGTATCAAACCAATCCTTACGATAGTGAATAATGGCACGGCCTAAATCGCGAAAAAGAGGGACCCCGTAAAGCTTGCCTTCAACGGATAAATTATCGTAGAATACCTGATTTTGAGCCGCAAGATTTTTGTAATCCTTTATATAAGGACCGATCTCCCAAAATAAGCCGGATTTCATCTGACCGATAGATGTAGCGTTATAACCCAATTTAATAATGGTCGGAAGCTCGCTCGCCGCCACCATCACATTGACTTTTTCATCATAAGTCGATGTTGGGAGCCATTGAATCTCCAGGTCCGTGTTCGTATAGGCCTTAATTTGCTTCTCAATCTCATTGTCCTTCGGAGGAATTTCGCCTACCTGGTTAATAACGAGCTTAATCGGAAACGGTTTGTTATCTTCTACCTTAGCGGTTTCTTGTTTCCCTTCATCCGGCTTAGTCTCACCGCATGCTGTAAGCACCGAAGATGTCAACAATACTGTACCTAACATAAGTGCTAAATGTTTTTTCCTCATTGTTCTACCCCTTCATTCTTTGGATTGTTATTATTTAATACCTATCCTCTCAATCATCCTAAGATAGATAAGTTATAAACCGATGTATTCGAAATAATCAAAATCCGCATGGTTTCCACTGGATACACCGTTGCTGCTTGCGAAGAGACCGATGTACGCTCCGGTGAAGCCCCCCGCCGTATCTGTGCTGAGAATGGTGCCGTCTATTCTGTCGGCCAAGTGCTGCCACTGCTCAACCTCCGTTGCATAATCGAAACGAAGGGACTGTCCTATCGCTTCCACTCTCAAATAAATCTTGCTCGCAGCTATGTTCTGGTTGAATAGCACCTTTTCCTCACCAGCAGCCCTGCTCACTAAGCGCACTTCCTGCTGAGAGTTAGCATTCAATCCGCATTCCAAACGGTATTGGTAATCTTGGTTTTGCAGTAACGCCAAACCCGCCGTTTCATTTGCGGTATTTGGCGTGAATTCTATCTTTGTCCGCACGGCATAGGAAATATCCTGCTGCCGGCGGCCTACAAAGCTTGGATTGCAGACCTCGGAAATCGACTCTGATTTAAGCCTCAGCCTTAGATAACCCGGACGCTCGCTTAAGCTCCAAAACTCTCCTCTCGGAGTCCTGATGAAATTCCATCGGTGCTCCAATGCCAGAGCATCAAAATGATCACAAGCAGGTAAAGCAGGCCACCTTGCTTCTGGTAAATTCGGCTTTGGCATCTCCCATTCAATGATTCCTTTGCCCGGATTCACTAACGGCCAATCGTCCTCCCACTCCACGGAAACGAGGAATGTTTCACGCCCCATATTCCGGTAGTGCCCCCCATACGGTCGGGAAGCCAAACATACCATCCACCACTCCCCAGTCTGAGTTCGAACAAGATCCGCATGGCCTACATTTACCATACCATGCTGTTTGCCAAGATGCCGATGTGTTAAGATCGGATTGCGTTTGCATACCTCGTAGGGTCCTGTAAGCGATTCGCTCCGTGCAATGGTAACTGCATGGGTAAAGCCCGTTCCTCCTTCAGCAATCAGCAAATAGTAGTACCCTTTGATTCTGTAAAGATGCGGGCCTTCTTGCGCGTGAGCTTGCTTCAATGCCCCGTCCCAAAGACTATGCTTCGGACCAACCAACTGCTTCGTCTCCAAATCCAGCTCCTGAAACCAAATCTCCATATGCTTCGGATATTGCTGTCCGCTTGGCGGCACTCGGTTTCCTGTATAGTAGACCTTTCCGTCATCATCGAAGAACAAGGAAGGATCAATCCCAGGTGCATTATCTAACCAATACGGGTCCGACCATGGTCCGGCAGGGTCTGTTGCCGTAACGAAGAAATTCTCGCGCCCGCCGGGAACTCTCTCCGTAAGCGTCGTAATCATGTAGAAAACGCCTTCATGATATCTTAGCGTGGGGGCATAGATCCCCCGAGAAGCTGGAATACCATCCAGATTGAGCTGCGACGGCCGATCGAGCACATGTCCGATCTGGCGCCAATGGACTAAGTCCTTACTGTGGAAGATCGGGACACCGGGAAAATACTCGAAGGTCGATGTGACCATGTAATAATCCTCCCCCACTCTACAGATGGAAGGATCAGGGTAAAACCCGGCAAGAATCGGATTACGAAACGTTTCCATTCAACTTCTCCCCTCTTTTTAGTAAAACTCTCTATCCCTTCACCGAGCCTAAGAGCACACCCTTCGTAAAATGCTTCTGCAAGAACGGATATACAAACAGAATCGGAACGGTAGCAAATACAATAACAGCCATACGAATGGTTAGCGGCTGAATCTCGGTATCATCGATACTTGCATCGCCGATTCGGCTTTGCGCTAAAATAACGATCTCCCGCAGGAGCACCTGAATCGGCCATTTGCTGTTATCGTTGATATACATCACAGCACTGAAAAATTGATTCCAGTGGGATACCGCGTAGAAAAGTGCGAATGTGGCCATGGCCGGCATCGATAAAGGGAGAACGATACGGAATAAAACACCCAGATCGCTGCATCCGTCGATTTTCGCCGAATCCTCCAAGCCGTCCGGTATTTGTTGAAAGAAGTTTTTAAGCACGATGAGATTGAAAGCACTGATTGCACTTGGAATCATCAAAGCCCACAGCGTATTGGTTAAACCCAGCGCTTTCACCACGAAATAGGTGGGGATCAACCCGCCTCCGAACAGCATCGTAAACAATACGGCGAGCAGTATGAATTGTCTGCCCCGGATATGTGTCTTCGATAGCGGATAGGCCATCAATGACGTAAACAGCAGATTAATGAAGGTGCCTACAACCGTAATGTAAATAGAAACCATTAAGCTTCTGATCAATGTATCTGTTGAGAATATGTAACGGTAGGATGCAAGGGACCATTCCTTGGGAAATAAAATGATTCCCCCTCTCGCTACCTCCGCCGGACTTGTGAAAGAAACCGCTAGAACATACAGAAACGGTAATGCACAAGCAATAGAGAAGATAAGTAAGAAGCTGTAGTTAAAAATATCAAATAGGCGGTTGCCTAGGGTTTTATCGTATGGCATTGCGATGTCCTCCTTTATTTAGAAAACAAGACGGTATTAGTACACGCCTTCCTGCCCGAATCGTTTGGCAAGCCAGTTCGAGCCAAGTACCAAGACCAGACCTATTGCCGATTTAAATAAACCTACCGCCGCACTGTAGCTGTACTGCGCCTGTGTTAATCCTTTCGTGTACACATAGGTATCGAATACTTCCCCTACCTCTCGATTGGTCGGCGTAATCATCAAGAAGATGTGCTCGAAGCCAGAGTCCAGAAAATTTCCGAGGCGCAGAATCATCAAGATAATGATCGTGCTGCGAATCGCAGGGAGAGTAATATGCCAGAGCTGTCTCCACCTTCCGGCTCCGTCTATGCGTACAGCTTCATATAGCTGCATATCGACACCGGACAAAGCCGCAAGGAAAATAATCGTACCCCAACCAACTTCCTTCCATATGGATTGCGAAATAATCATCGTCCGGAACCATTCCGGTTCGAGCAGGAAGGCAATTTTCTTCCCGCTGATCGCATAGATCAGTTCGTTTAAAATCCCGTTCTCCGTCGTTAGCAGCATATAAAATATCCCTACGACAACAACCCATGAGACAAAGTGAGGAATATAGATGAGCGTTTGTACAAATCGTTTGAACCTATCCCTGCGAAGCTCATTCATCATCAGCGAAAGAATGATCGGCAGCGGGAAGAAAAAGACCAGATTGTATACGGCAATGATGATTGTATTTCTAAACAGCATGCCGAATTGCGGCTCACTAAAGAATCGCTCGAAATGCTTAAACCCAACCCAAGGGCTTTCCATAAAACCAAGGTGGGGCTTATAATCTTGGAATGCCATAATCAGTCCGTACATCGGGACATATTTGAAAATAAGGAAGTATGCCACACCCGGTAACATCATCAGGTATAACCATTTGTCTCTAATGAATTCCTTCATCAGCAAGCTCAGTTTCGATTTTCGAATCTGTCCGTTCGATCGTCTCGACTGCAAAGTCAAGTCTGCTTTCATCTTAAGCTCCTCCACATCTCTTTGTTTATGCCTTTATTATTGGACAGAATCCTTGTGGCAGGCTATACCTGCGGCATAACCTCTTTTGCTTTTCTGCCCTTTTCCAGAGCAATAGCTTCCAGGCAACTATATATGCACAAACGAAAAAACCCTTGATTTTTCAAGGGTTCTACGGTATTTCCCAGTATTGGCGGTCTTATTTATCCTTATCCTTCTTGGTATAAGCTTCTTCATATTCCCGAATCATCTTGTCGCCGCCGGCTTCTCTCCACTTTTCGATTTCGGATTTCCAGCCTGCCTCATCAATCTTACCCATAATAAACTTCGTCTGCGCATCCGTAATCAGAACCTCGAGCTCCTTGCCACGCTCGGCATAGGTTTCTGATTCTAAGGTTAACGCTGGGTTAGGGACAATATACAACTCATTCTCCTTGATGATCTGCTGGTTTTTCCGATAGAGGTCGGGTTGGCGTATAGGCTTCAGGGCAGGATTACTGTCAATATACGGGAAAGTATCTCTATAGGTCTTAACCTCCTTTAGATCCAGTTCACGATCGAGAACCTCCGTATACTCGCCTTTATCGATCCAATGTCTATTTTCAATTCCTTTAGAAAGCACGGTTTGCATGGCAGGCTCCAACAACTTATCTAGAAAAGCTAAAATTTTTCTCATTTCCGCTTCCGTTTTCACCGCATCCTTAGGAATAGCCAGGAAACCGACATTGCCCGGTTCGCCAGGGAGCCGGATCCCTTCAGGGCCCTCTAACGGAGCCACCTCCACAACCGCTGAAGGAACTGCCTTTACCAGTTTATCCTGCCAGCTTTGGGCATTCCCTCCGACAACCTGAGTACCCGCCCGCCCCAATTCATATAACTTCGATGTTTCCGTAGCATCCGCGACAGCAAAATCCTGATTCATCAGCTTTTCTTGATAAAGCCGTTTAAACAGCTTCATCGTTTCGTGGAATGGCTCGGTCATAAATTCGGGGGTGAAGCGGCCGTTCTCCACCTTCCATTTGTTCGGCCCTCCTTGCGATACGGAAAACCGTGTCAGTATGGAGCTTACATCCTGATTGTATCTTTTCTCCAAGATCATCCCGTATGTATCATTCTTCCCATTCTTATCCGGGTCACCTAGCGTAAGCGCTTTAATAACCGTATACCAATCATCCAACGTCTTTGGCAGCTTTAAACCCAAGATGTCAAACCAATCTTTACGGTAATGGATAACTGCACGACCAAGGGGACGGTACAATGGTACCCCGTATATTTTCCCGCCGACAGCAATGTTATCGTAATACAACATATTTTGGGCGGATAATTGTTGATAATCCTTTAAGTAGGGACCGATTTCCCAAAACTGCCCCGCCTTAAGTGTAGCGATGATCGTCGGCGTATAGCTGAGCTTGATCAGCTTCGGGAGCTCTCCGGATGCGATCATCACCTTCACCTTCTCATCATAGGCCGAAAAGGGAATCCATTGAATTTGCAAATCCGTGTTCGTGTACGCTTCAATGGCTTTTTCCATCTCGTTGTTCTTGGGAGGAATCTCTCCAATTTGGCTGACCACGAGCGAAAGAGAGGAGATTTTAGCGGTATTTTCCACTTCCTGCTTTTTACTCTGGCTGCATGCAGTCAGCAGCATGGAGGATATAAGCAAGCTGACTATGAACACGGAATATCGTTTCATTTGGTACTCCTCTCTACTTTTGATCCATCTTCTCACGATACTGCCCTGGTGTTACATCGAACATTTTCCGAAAACTCCGAATGAATGCGCTTATATTTTTATACTGAAGCCTTTCACCGATTTCCGAAATTTTCATATCCGTTGTCTCCAGCATGACCTTGGCCATCTTCATCCGATAATCAGATAAATAATCGCTAAACGTCGTGCCGATTTCCTTCTTGAAAATGCGGCTTAGATACACCGGATGGTAGCTAAGAATTTCCGAACACGATTCCAATGTAATTTCCTGATCGAATTGCTCCTGAATCATCCTTACAAGCCTATCAGCAATTTTTACGTATTGCGTTTCTGATTTCTCTGATAAAACCTGAATGATTGGAGCAAACAATCGGGATTCGAACCAGTACTCAATTTCATCCCGTGTTTGCAAATGCAGCAATCGCTCTACCGCGCCTTCATCCTCAAGAACTTTTTTTATCGAAATGCCCTGATCCTGTACGATCCCTAGAATCCGGGAAATAAGCTGCAGCAGTAAAATGTGATGCTCATACAAAAAGCCGTCCTTATGCAGCAGCGCATTCAAATAATCCTGAAACAGCTCGGTGGCTTTGTCCAGCTGCATTTCGCGAAGCGCATACACAAGCTGCTCTTCCATTACCTTTAGGTGCGTATAGACATATTTATCTGCTCCGGGGTTATTTTCGATATCCTCATAGTGAACAATAATCTCCGGCCCAAGACTTATACGCGACTTCATAGCTAACAAGCTCTCTCCATACGCTTTGACGGTATCTGTTAACGTAGGAAACGGTTTACTGATTCCGATGCTTACTTGTATATGTAAGTAGTGCTTGGCATTTGTTTTAATGGACTCCGCCATTTGATATAAAATGCGCTTGACCTCCGCCGGATCCTCCACATCCGTTGCCACAAGCGTCACTTGCGACTGATTCAATATAATCGGTGTAAACCGAAACTCAGGAGGCAGTACCTCCTGGGCAATGTTATTCACGGCATAAAGCAGAAGCTCCCTGTCTTGCTCCTGATACTTGGTATCCTGCAAATTATCAATTTTCAGCGTAAGCACCCCCAGATGCTTCCAGCCGGTTGGAAAGCCATACATGGCAGAGCGGAATAAATAGTCGTTCTCCGATAACTGTCCTGTAAACAGCTTTAGTACAAAAAACTCTTTTAAATGTCCCGCTTGACCGAGCATTTGCTGTTCGATATGATTTCTTGAAACAGCCAAAGACTGCATGCTTACTTTAATGAATTCCAGCTCATCGGTTCTAGGCTGTATCGATTGAGCGTTAAATTTATGATCAATACCCTTGGCAACATCTAATAGATTCTGTATCGGTCGATACATGCGGCGACTGCCGTATAAAGCAAAAGCCAGCACGACCAATAGGATGGCAGCGCAAACAATCAGCGTTAGCTTGGCAATTTTCTGGGGTTCCTTGGTGATTTCACCAATAGAGATAACCGACACATACGTCCACCCGTTGTAGCCTGAGGAACGGTACATAACCGCTACCTCTTCATTTCCTAAATGTGTATTGAAAAATCCTTGTTTATTTTCTGGTTCCGCTTCCAGTTTATTAGCAATGACCTGATTAATTTCGTGAAAGCCATCCTTTGCCTCAGCCGTCACAAGAATATCAGCTCCTGTGCGGTCCAAAATATAATTCCGGTTCGATGGATTGCCGGGTATCAACGCTTCCCGAATATCGGCCGCCGATATTCGTACAACCACAAGTCCTTGCGGCTTATTCGTTTGGGGCAGGATCGGTATTTTATGTACAAGGGTTATCATTTCCACAGGATTTTCCTCAACGCCATTTGCAGGCACCGTTCCTGTACGCCAATAAATGCTTCTCGGCTGCTTGGCATACTCCCAGAACTCCTTATTGTTTACGAGCTGATCTAACGGTTTAATGGTATTTAGGCTTATAGACCAGTTTCGCTCCAAATTAATTAAAAAGGCCTCAGTGATGACAACATCACTTGATTGAAGGTTATACAACGACACATAAAGATCACGTATCTGTTCAAAATCAGTGGGCGAGTAAGTCGTGTTCATCGCCGTCTTAACCAGGGAAGAGTTGGCATACTGCGTCGCCGATTTCTCAATGGATTTCAACATTTGTTCCACACGCATCTGGGTTTGCGCCAACCACTGCATGTTGCCATCTTTTACCTTATCCTCAAGATCCCTAGTTGCAATCGAATAAGAGACAATCCCAATAATTACAGCGGGAAGTACGCCTAATACAAAGCTAAATGCCAGTAATCTAAGCAAATATCTGCGCAATACGCTTTCCCCCTCCGGAAATACCGCTGCCTGTTGTCTAAAAAATTGATTTATTTCTATTATATATGGAAAATGGGAAATAGACATTATGGTTCTTTAAAGGAGTGGGATACCGAATGAATGGGGATTTTCTTTTTATCAAGAAGCATGACATTCATAAAACACTAGAAGGCGGTAAACTTCATGAACGCGCGAATCGTTTACTTCACGGATGCATTTCTGGAACCGTATCGCGGATCCCATCTGGATCTGCTCCTATCGCCTTTTATGCAAATCAATCGCGTTATTGATTTTAACAACCTGGAACAAAATTATATCGAGAATCTTCTCTTTCAAATGAATAACGAATATGCCAACCCCAATCGTCATGGGCAGGCACTTTATTTCGAAACACTGCTCGTCCAATTACTGCTGTTCGCCTCCCGTAAGGCGGCGGAAACGGCGGAAACCGCCTATCTTCCGATGAACAAAAAAATTGCAGAAATCACCGAATATTGCAACACACATTATAGGAAAACACTTACGATGAAGGAGGCGTCTGCTCAATTCTTTATTAGTCCCTTTCATTTCAGCCGTCTCTTTAAGCGATATACAGGCTTCAACTTTACCGAATACATTCTCACACTCCGAATTCGAGAGGCACAAAGACTGCTGCGGGAAACCTCCAGCAAAGTAATCGATATTGCAGCATCCGTCGGCTACATGAACATCACTCATTTTAATCGCAAATTTAAGCAGGTAACCAAAATGTCACCTCTCGAATATAAGAAAATGATTAGAACGAATGTAAAATAAACATACGTAAAAAAAAAGAAGGCTGAAGCCATCGAATGGCTTATGCAACCTTCCCGTAAATCTGCTATCTATGAATAGGTTCCACATGCACCAGCTTATCTGACTCCATGCCGGCCAACAGGAATGGCGCCAATCCCATCATAACATCGCTAACTACCTTCTCTTCCACATAATACTTGAAAGAGCCATCTCGGTAAGGGGTTCCCCCCAGTCCGGCTCCATGACAAATCCCATGCAGATGTACCCCGGCTGAATCGGTTTCCACAAGATGATCGATCATTCCTTGAAACCCTTTTAATGCTGCGGCCTTGAATTTCCCAGATAAATAACCAAGTCTAGTCCCCTTAGCCAGCGCGTAAACAAACATGCCACTACCGGAGGCTTCTACATAATTGCTTTCCCTGTGCCCCATATCCAGCACTTGATACCAAAGGCCCGTATCTGGGTCCTGCACCTTAGCCAGCGCTTCCGCCATGCGCTCAAAAATCCCGATAACGGTTCCCCGTTTTGGATGATCCACAGGAAAGTGCTCCAGTGCATCGACGATCGCCATCGCGTACCACCCCATCGCCCGGCTCCAGAAATGAAAGGATTGTCCTGTGTTCGAATCACACCACGCTTGTTCTCTGCTTTCGTCCCAGCCATGATGAAGCAGTCCTGTCTTGGGGTCTCGCGTGTGCTTCTCTACCAGCAGCAGTTGCTTAGCTACATCATCGAAGAGATCCTCCCGTCCGAACATCTTCGCATACTCCGCAAGGAACGGAGAGGACATGTACAGCCCGTCAAGCCACATTTGGAATGGGTAAATCTTCTTATGCCAGAACCCGCCCTCACTTGTTCTTGGATGTCCTTTCAGTTGAACAGCTAACAAATGAGCGGCCTGCTCATACCACTTCTCACCCGTTCTCCGTATTAAGGGGAACAATACCTTTCCTTGATTCACTTGATCCAGATTATATTCTTCGATCGCATAAGTCCGAATCCTACCGTCAGGCTGAACGAAAAGGTCCATGTGACGCTTCATAAACTCATAATAGCGTTCATCGCCGGTTTGCTCCGCCAGCCTTCCAAATGCGAGAAGCATCATACCGGGAACGTAGGCCCACCGTTTCGCCAGCTCAGGATGATAGCCCTCTGCATCAGCTTCAGACATAAATGTATTTGCTGTATTTACAGCCCAATCAAGATGTTTCGTCATTGTTTGTTATCTCCTCTTTTTCCTTATATAAGCTGCTTCTGTAACAGTTTTTGAATACGGATCGGTGCTCCTAACTTGAAGATGGTACTATCTCTCGGATCTCATTGTAGGCCAAATTCAATTTAAATTCTTTGTGCATCCTTGTTCATTTTTGTGGAACTTTGCTATTTATGCGCTTTTTATGAAAATCAAAAAAACAACATACATATTGACATTTCACTTTGCGAAGCATAATATATTATAACTGAGAATCTTAACCTAAAGATATTTATGCTCATCCATCATGATAAAAGCATGACAAAAAGGGCAGATGTCATTAGCGAAATGAATGAGGAAAGATACGTTGATCATGATATTTTGAAAACTTCTGAATAAAAATTTACCAATTTTAGGTAAAAAACCTACTTAATTATACGACATCCATACGGTATTACCCACAACCTCAAAACCCTGCTTATACCAAAAATTACGTGATTTTTCTAATGAATAAACATACATTTTCTTATTAGGGTATTTCAGTTTAAGCCAATCCATGAAGAAAGCCGCATAACCCTTCCGTTCAAATTCTTTCAGTATATCCAATGCTTCTATAAATACATAATCTGTTTTGTTCTTGATATCAATATAGAAGTCTTGTTCTAAGTATTTTTCATCATCGTTAAAATAATCTTTCTCCGCTTTCTGAATTAACTGTTTCGCACTCGTGTATTCCCAAACCACAGCATACCCCACCATCGTATTTTCAACTTCAATGAGATATACATCATTAGGCAATTCCGAGCTTTCCTTCTTACTCAATTCCCCTGCATGATAGCTGGATTGCAATTCACTTAATATCGTTTGGAACTCTTGATCGAAAGCTATTTTCGTAATCGTAGGCATTATAAATCTCCTTTTCACACTGTTATCGGTACCGGAAGTATAACATACATCTACACCATCCCCAATGTTAGTTAATAACTTCGGCTATAGTTAATCACATAAAGCTCATATACTGTAAATATTTTCACTACTTTCAAAGACATAGGAACTTCTATAGAATGTAAAGTGTCATCACGTACAACTACTCAATAAATTTAGTTTCTACTAAAATCTAGAGGAATGTGGGAGGATGAATCATGAAGTATTCGTATTTAGGGAAATCCGGATTGAAGGTCAGTCAGTTATGTTTAGGAACGATGAACTTTGGACCGGAAACCGAGGAAAAAGAAGCTTTTAAAATTATGGATACCGCACTAGACGCGGGAATCAATTTTTTCGATACAGCTAACGTCTACGGCGGAGTTGAAAAAAGAGGATGGACAGAAGAAATCATCGGACGCTGGTTCAAACAAGGCGGAGGTCGTAGAGAGAAAGTCATACTTGCGACGAAAGCCTATGGGGATATGAATGATCCCAATGATGGACCGAATGCTGAACGAGGATTATCTGCGTACAAAATCAGACGTCATCTGGAAGCATCGCTGAAAAGACTGCAGACGGACCATATAGAGCTTTATCAAATGCATCATATCGACCGCAATGTAACTTGGGATGAGCTGTGGGGAGTATTTGAATCCGCGGTAAACCAAGGAACTGTTGACTATATCGGGTCCAGCAACTTTGCAGGATGGCATATTGCCTGTGCCCAAGCTGAGGCCAAAGCACGTCATTTCCTAGGCTTAGTCTCTGAGCAGCACATGTACAATCTACTTGCCAGATTGCCGGAGCTGGAAGTGCTTCCCGCTTCAGAAAAACTCGGTCTTGGTGTCATTCCATGGAGTCCTCTTGCCGGAGGATTGCTAGGCCGCAACGCCTTGGCAGGTACAGGTGCCCGGAGTGCGCGTTCCGCTGAGCGGATCGAGAAGCATCGGAGCCAGTTGGAACAATTTTCAGCACTTTGCAAAGAAATCGATGAAAAAGAAGACGTTGTCGCCTTGGCCTGGGTACTATCGCATTCAGCCGTTACCTCGCCAATTATCGGACCGAGAACGATCGAGCAGCTACAAGATTCGTTACGTGTACCAGAAGTCACACTGAGTGAAGATACGCTGAAAAAGTTGGATGAGATTTTCCCAGGACCCGGAAAACCGGCTCCGGAAGCTTATGCTTGGTAGACCGACAGGTCTAAAAAAGCGGCTAATCCCTTAGGGATTGGCCGCCTTTTCATCTTCTTGAAGCCTCACTCTTGCTCCATCAGCTTATACTTCTCTATTGTTCTTGTCGATGATGATAATGAGGATTCGTATTTATTTACTGTTTACTACCCTACTCACAGCTCTAGTGGGCATCTGTTACACCTACACCAAATCGCATGCCTCAGCAGGCATCCAGTGCGCGTCCTTGCCATCCCACTTGACGTTACAGCCTATTGGATTCGTAAGCGGCACCGTAATCTCTTGGCCAGCCGTAAGCTCGGCTAATGCATTTTCCAGATCGTTCACTGTAACTCTACTGGCATCCCTGGGGCTGTCCACCCCGCGTCCCGTATAAACCAGTTTCCGATTTTCATTGAATATATAGAAATGAGGCGTCCGTAAAGCGCCATAAGCAAGTGCAGTTTCTTGGGAATCATCTCTGAGGTATACCCATGGAAATTGATGCTCTTCCATATGCGTTACCATGTGGTCAAAGGAATCCTCCGGCTTCGTGTTCGCACTATTAGCGTTAATGCCAACGAATTGCACACCCTGCTCTTTGAACCGATTGGCCGTTCCCCGAGTAATTTCATTTGAACCAATGACATAAGGGCAATGATTACATGTGAAAAAGATGACAAGCGCTTTAGCGCCGCTAAAATCGTTCAGCGAATATACTTCCCCGTCCGTTGCCGGTAAAGAGAAGTCAGGCGCTTGATCCCCTAGCGATAAAGTAAAGGTAAAAGCCATGTCATGTTCCCCTTTCATGATTGAAAAGTTACAACTGTTTTTCTCCTGTGCTATGGAAAAATTCGATAATTTCACCGTTCAACCCTTTGACAAATGCGAGCCTAACTGGCGTCGGCGGATTGTTGCCTAAGACAACATCTTTAGGTTCTACCGTCACCACTGCTCCAGCTGCAACAGCCGCTTCAACGGCTGCATCCACATTGTTGCTACGAAAAGCAACGTGAAAATAGTAGCCTTCCGGTTTCGGTTCACCAGATCCACCTGCAAAAACCTCCATGTAATTACCATCGCCGGAATCCAGTAGGACAATTCGCTTATCGCCTTCGCCCCAGCCATGCTTTTCCTTGAAGCCTAATCCCTCCGTGTAAAACTTGACCGTCGCTTCAAAGTCGTTCGCTCTTAGCGCAACGTGATGAAAGCCACCGCCGCCTATTTTCTCATTGGTACCCACTTTCTTAACCTCCTTTGATACTTGCAATCACTACTATTACAGTATAACTTACTTCCATGATTCGGAAAATTTATACGATGTAAAATTTATCTCACTGCTATTATTATTTTATTTTCCAATAAACTCTTCAGTCCGCTCAACCCGGCAAATCTCATTTTAAAGGGGCACCATCGCGGGTACCCCTTTATTTTGGAAATGCAAATTAAAGTCAGCCTAACAAATCGAACAGGAACTATTGTCGTACCATTGTGTAAACGAGGGGACTCATCCAATTGAATGCCGCGACCGTTAATGAAGGCCTCATTAGAGTCAATCTTTAAATGATTTTACTACTCCCTTTACTCGCAGTAATCGTCTGCGTTTCACCATCCCATGTAATGTCCGCACCTAGAGCAACAAAGATGCGACGCATAGGGACAAGGACTGTTTCATTCTCTAACATTGGCTGCTCGTCTCCGTAATAGCTTTGAACATACCCATTAATTTTGACCGTTATAACATTGCCATATTTAATGACAGCTCCTCGGCTTTCCCTTGCCTTAATTACACTATAGCTACTAGTTTCCAATGGATTATTCACGAGATTAATTTCCCAAAGCTTTGGAAAATTGTTGAGAACATTAATATTAGTAATCTGATTATTGGCTAATATTAATGTATTTAATTTAGTAAGAGCAGCAAGAGCAGATATATCCTTCACTTGATTGAAACTAATATTCAGATCATCTAGCACGGATACTTCTTTTATTGGTTGGAGATCTACGATCTTATTTACTGATAAACTTAGACTTCGAAGCCTTTTAAGATTCCTCAATGGGTTCAAATCAGTAATGTTATTATAATCTAGATATAAAAATTCTAACTTATTCAAACTAGAAAGAAAATCTATATTTTCTAAACGATTTGAACTAAGCGTTAAAAACGTTAATGAATTGATTTTCCCAAGTAAAGTAAAGTCTTTAACCGGATTAGCATTTAGAGAGAGGGTAGTTAACTTAGGTAATTCTTGAAGAGGCGTAAGATCTGTGACTTTATTATCGCTAAGAAGCACACTCGTTAATCCTACCATTTTAGAAAGTGGCGTAAGATCTGAAACCTCATTACCGGATAGATATAAACGTTTTAGAGACACAAGCTTATTGAGCGGTGAAATATCGGTAATACGATTTTGCGATAATTCTAATTTGGTTAAACTAACCATATTTTGAAGGAAACTTAAGTCCTGAATATCCATTTCGCTAAGATCTAGATTTTCAACTTTACTTAAATATTTTAAATTCGTTAAATCTTTAATCGGGTTTTCGTCAATCGTAGAAACTATTGCTAGTGGACATGTCAAAGTTGTAAAACCGACATACAGTATTTACGTAAATGGTACTTCAGTACCAAATTCATCCCTAAAATACCCCGTCATATCGCATAAGGATATTACTTATTTTCCAATGACATTTAAGTTTACCCAAGCACTTGCTTTAGAAACAGTATGGGATGCAGATACTGGATTTGTAATTCGAAAAACTTCTAATAAAGCTGGTAACCTTGAATTTGACTACGGCTCCACGAACACAAACCTGTATGCTAAAGAACCAGATTTTAATATCTATGTAAACGACAGCTGGGTTGATAATGGTTCCGAGGAGTACCCTTTACTAGTATTAAACGATGTTACCTATTTCCCTATGACATGGCACTATGCCGTTGATGAGTTAGGATTAACAATAAAGCTTGAAAATAATGTATTCTATATCTCCAAATAATTGACTGCCTTCGGGCAGTTTTTCTTTTGTAAGCTAAAATGAACCCCATCTTAAGGCAGATGAGGTTCATTTACTATGTATTAATTATCTTTTTAAATCAGCAGACATTCAGCTTCTAAACCTTTAATCTTATTTTCCAAAAAACTCTTCTCTAGTCTGATATGAAGTAATTCGGTGTCAAAAATCCTGACCCAACTTACATTATAGACTTCATCTAATCAAGTTTCCCTTTTGCTTCTTCCCCTGAACATACTGCAAAGTGAATATGACCCCGAGTGTACCCATACCGATAAGATCGGTAACAAGTCCTGGGATAATGAGCAGAAGCCCCGCTACGATAACGATAAGCCGTTCAACTGCGTTCAATTTCCGCAACCAGAATCCGATCATCCCCGCCCCGACACCGATCATGCCGATGACAGCGGTAACCGTAACGCCGACAGCTTCAGCCCAGGTGGTATCGATTAGCAGCAGCTGCGGCTGATAAACGAAGATGAAAGGAATGATGAAAGCGGCAATCGCGACACGTGTCGATTCCAGGCCTGTTTTCATCGGGTTGGAATCGGCAATGCCGGAAGCTGCGAAGGACGCTAGCGCAACAGGTGGCGTAATATCTGCTACGATACCAAAATAGAACACAAACATGTGAGCGGCCAAAAGGGGGACAGGGTAATCCAGTGCAATAATGGCCGGCGCAGCGATCGTAGAAGTGATGATATAGTTGGCCGTAGTCGGCGTACCCATACCAAGTACCAAGCTTGCCAGCATGGTCAGGATAAGCGTAGGGAGCAGCATGCCTCCCGCCAGCTCCAACAAACCGTTTGCGAATTTTAAGCCTATCCCCGTCAACGTGATAACACCGACGATGATCCCCGCGCAGGCGGTTGCAGCAACCACGCCGAGAGCAGATCTTGCCCCATCTTCCAAAGCCGATAAAATGTCCTTAAAGGACATACGGGTGGCCTTTCGGACGGCGCCCATTACGATAACAGACAAAATACCGTAGATGGCCGAACGCATGGGAGACATACCTAACATCAAAAAGCCGATAATCGCTAAGATCGGGATCAATAAATAAAGCTTTTGCAAAACCTCTTTGCGGCTCGGCAGTTCTTCCGGACGAAGCCCCCTCAGTCCAAGCCGCTTCGCCTCAAAGTGCACCATAATCCAAATCCCGGTAAAAAATAGCAGCGCCGGAATTAAAGCGGCCAGCGCCACCTGGGAATAAGGAATATTTGTGAATTCGGCCATTAGAAACGCAGCCGCCCCCATGATCGGGGGCATAATTTGGCCGCCTGTTGAAGAAGACGCTTCGACAGCACCAGCAAATTCGCGCCGGTAACCGAGACGCTTCATCATCGGGATCGTGAAGGCTCCGGATGTCACAACGTTGGCGACGGAACTGCCGCTGATCGTCCCCTGTAAGGCGCTGGAGAAAATCGTTACCTTGGCCGGTCCTCCGATTCTCCTTCCCGCTACGACTAGGGAGAGATCGTTGAAGTATTCGCCAACTCCCGTTTTGTCCAAAAAAGAGCCAAATAAAATGAAAAGAAAAATAAAACTGGCAGAAACCATAAGCGGTGTCCCCAAAATCCCTTCAGATGTGAAATACATCTGACTGATCAACCGTTCCAGCGACACGCCCCGATGCTCTAAAAATCCAGGCATATGATTGCCGAAATAGGCATAAAGCAAAAACACCACCGCAATCGTCACGATGGGAACACCGACCACACGCAGCGCTGCAATCAGAACCAGAATCATCGCAATTCCGCCGACGATAAAATCGGTTAACGTAAAATTACCGATACGGTTAAACAGCTCCTCATAGTTCAGTAGCCAGTACAGCCCTACCCCGATACCAAGCGCCGCCAACATATAATCGTACCACGGGATTCGGCTACCCCGCCCTTTTTTGGTAGAAGGATATAAAAGAAAAATGAGGCCTAATCCAAAAGATAGGTGCACCGCACGATGAACTTGATCAGGGAACGGGGTAAAGAAGCTGACATACAGTCTGATACAAGGAAAACAATACGGCAAACGCGAAAGTAAAGGCTCTCATCACTCCCTCAAGCCGCCGAAAGGCGAAATCAGGATCATATTTGCCGATCATTTCCTGTATTTCTTCTTGGCTCATTGTTTCCTTTTCGATTTCTGACGCCTTTGGGCTATCGGCCAAAGTGGAGCACTCCTTTCAAATAAACCCATATATTCAGACTGCTGATTTCAAACCGTACCGCCGAACCCGGCATACTGAGTTGTGAAAGAGGGATCACTTGATCTCGCAGAAGCAGTTTATGGTCGGCAATCACCTGTCCTATTCGAAGCTCAAACATTTCTAGGGTCCGATGGATGTTCTCAATCCGCATTTTTCCGTTTTCCATTCGAAAGGTTTCATTTCCTTCGAGAGAGGATGGAATTCCGACCCCATAGGATTCAAATATCATTGAGTCCAGAACCATTTGCCTTTTCTCATTAATGAAAAAACGTTCCTCAATCGGCGTACGGTGAATCGAATGAATATACGTAAGCGAGAATCGGCCATTCTTTTCCATCCGTGATTGAAAGACTACTTCGCCGTCTGCCACCTGCCTGATCGTTAAGGCCGGGATGGTTGAGGCCCATAACCATATGGCTACAGCAACAACGGTTACGAAAATGATAAGCCACAGCCATATTCGAAGAAAAACAGGTGCAGGAGCCCTCTCCCACACCCTTGGTGTTAAGTACATCATTTGATAACGCCTTTTTCTTTGAGGTACTTCTCTGCCCCCGGATGCAACGGTATGCTGATACCTTCCAGTGCTTTGTCGGTTTGGATTTCTTTCGCCTTGGCATTGATGGCGATTAGCGGCTGCGTATTTTCATATATCGTCTTGGTGATGTCATAGACGAGCTGCGTATCTAGCTCAGCACGAATAGACATAATCGCTTTAACCGCGACCGTTTTTACTTCGGCGTCCTGTTTCGGGTAGGTTTTGGAAGGAATCACTTGCTGACTGTAATACTTGTATTTATCCGTAATGGCTTTAATTTTGTCAGCTTCGATCGTTAGAATCTGTACTCCGGTAGTTGCAGCCAGCTCGTTAATCGCTGCCGTTGGAGCTCCCGCCGTTACGAATGCCGCATCCAAGCCACCGTCCTGGATTTTCTTCGCCGAATCGCCGAAGGACAGACGCTCTGTGCTGAAATCGTTAAAGGTAAGGCCATAAGCTTCAAGAATTTGTCTGGCGTTCACTTCGGTACCGCTGCCAGGTGCGCCTACGGAAACTTTTTTGCCTTTCAGCTCCGAAACGGATTTAATTCCGCTTTTTTCCGATACGACGACTTGAATGGTTTCCTGGTAAAGCGCGCCAATAGCCTGTAGGTTCTTGACCGCGCCCTCTTTAAACATTTCCGTGCCCAGAGCCGCGTAATCCGCGATGTCACCTTGCGTAATCGCCAGATCGACTTCTTTCTTGCTGATTAAGCGCATATTTTCAACTGCTGCGCCAGTAACCTGTGCAGTGGCGTTTGTTTTTGCCTTTTCTTTAATCAGGTTGGCGATACCGCCGCCGAGTGGATAATAGGTGCCTGCCGTGCCACCAGTCGCAATAACCAGGCTGGATGGTTTCTCTCCCGCATTCTGCGCTTCCGATGCTTTGGGCGCAGATGCATCCTGCGGCGTACCTCCGCAAGCGGTTAAAGCCATGATAAAAACAATGGCAATAACTAATCCTTTGCTTACACGTCTGATCATTGTCATTCCCTCCAATAAATAAATTCTTATTATGTAGACAAATTGTATCTCGGTAGTATGTATATGTTTGTGGTGCGGAAAAAATCAAGATAGAAATTGATTTTGGAAAAAATACTGTTTCATTTTCAGGAAGATATTCTTACAGCATGGCTTACCGCAAAAACGAAAAAAGGAAGACATTAAGGGCTGCCCCTCTCGTCTTCCTTTTCCTATTCAATAACTAACCTTTAGGATTGGGTCCATATTGATTATCATTCACTTCACTATCTTGACACATAAATATAAGCAGAATAATGGAACCAATAAGGGGAATCAGACTAATTAAGAGCCACCATCCGGTTCTTCCGGTATCGTGGAGTCTCCTAACTCCAACAGCTAAAGACGGTAATAGAACAGCTAAAGAATAGAGTCCTGTTAAAACGTTAGATGCGTTTAGGATTGACTCCAATATGGCAAGTATGATGGAAACAATGATACTGAAAAGAACAAACATCCAGTATTCCTTACGCCGTGCTCTTCCTTGAAAACCTACGTAATTTTTTAACACCATTAAATACCATTCCATTGTTGATCCCTCCCTCCTTTAGCACGTGCGATAAAACTCTTATTGGGCCGTTCATACTTAAAATTATATGTGACGTATGCATGTAAAATGACCAGCCTTCCGATTCTTGATACAACAGGCCTGAAGTATCAGCGTAAAAAAAGAAAAAGCCTAAGCACGAATTCGCTTAAGCTTAAGTAAAGATAACCCCGCCACTTCGCGAGGTGAGGCTATTGTTTAACACCTTACATGTTTGCGTTTGAAACCAAGCTGCCCTTTATCTACTGCCTTTTGAATATTTTCGGAGGCGTGAAGGAACTTGCTTTTGGTCTTGTCCCGATTGACTTCTACTGGGCCTACTGCCTTTGCCGTCTCGACCGCCTTATCGTGGAGCGGCAAATAGGATACCCCCACTGTGTAAATAAAATTACTCATTGCGTATTTCGTTCGTTCGGGGGAATCGTGAATCGTATTTTCCACATGATCAAGCATCTTGGCAAGCTTGTTTTCTGAAAATTCACCGTCCGGACGATTACCCAAAAGCCAGCAGTAACAACTCCAGCCCGCTGACATTCTTAGCTCTTCGCCGCTTGCGATCCATTTATCGGCAACTTCCTGTGCAATATCTGCTTCCGCCAAGGTTACTGCAACCACAAAATCGGACAGCATATAAAAATAAGCCGCATCCATCCAACGATCAAAATCCGCTTCAGTCATTGCTTTTGGGTCTGCAATTATGCCGGCAAAGTACATTGCGTCGTAGTTCCCTGTAGCGTAAAGCTGGTCAGCCAAAGGTTGATTTAACTTTATTTTCCTGAAAATGGGCTTCATGGCGCCTGTTGCCACTCCAAAAAGCGGCTCGTGCGCGCCATTGGATACGTAAATTTTCTTGGTTCGTTCCTTGCCGAGAGCTTCAAGCTCCTGCATAACCATTTCTAAATTCATTGTTTAACACTTCCTTCTTTTTGGAGGTTTTGCATCCTGTTCAAAGCCAGAGATTTTCTTTCAAGATCTCTAATCCACTTTTTAATTCTATCAATGAATTTGTAGACGAAAGTGCTATTCTCAAATAATTATACTGTGTACTGGCCCCACTTAAAAAGCGATCTTAGTGAAAAACACGAATTCCTTTGTTCAAAAGTAACTTTCCATGCGTGATTCATTCACATTGTCCGATATGGGAAGCCATCTATAAAAGCTTAGAGAGTAAACTGCTGACATTACTACCTTGGTAATTGGACATCCATAGCTTCCCATTTAGTATCTTTCCAAATTCTTACGCTCATACACATTCGACAATTTTCGTGATAAACTAACGTTTGAAAATATTAACTTGCCTCATTACAACCTGGTGGCTTGGCGGTTGCGCCCATATTGGTCTTGCTAATCGTGATGGCCTGCCATATCTGAACATAAAAAGGGCCATCAAACGAATATGAAAGCGATTCTTGCCCTCTATGGTTTAAGTACTTTTCTGGCGGGGCTAATAGCAGTTATTGCAAGTTTTATTTTTCCGGTAAGCTTGTCACTAGTAAAAGGTGCCGTAGATCTCACTCCACCTGATGGGATTGTAGAAGTACTTAAGACATTACTGTTTCAGATTGTTGACAACCCGGTTAAGGCCTTAATGAATGCCAACTATATCGGTATCCTGGGTTGGGCCATCCTTCTTGGCGTTGCTTTAAGAAATGCCCATGACAGTACAAAAAATTTGCTTACAAATTTTTCAGATGCCGTATCGCAAATCGTCAAATGGGTAATCAATTTGGCACCGTTAGGAATCATGGGACTTATTTTTGATTCCATTACAATCAACGGGCTTTCTTCCTTGCTCGATTATGGAAAATTACTTCTCGTTCTTACCGCATTCTTTACTCGAAGTTCAGCTGCAAACATTCCAATCAACATGAGATTATGTGAAAAAATGAAACTGGATTCGGATACGTATTGGTATCCATTCCATTAGGTGCTACGATAAATATGGCGGGCGCAGCAGTTACGATTTCTGTCTTAACTCTCGCAACTGTTCATACGCTTGGCATTGAAGTAGATTTTGGTACGGCGCTTATTCTAACCATTCTATCCGCTGTATCTGCTGCAGGTGCCTCAGGTGTTGCCGGCGGGTCGCTCTTACTCATTCCTCTGGCGTACAGCTTATTCGGCATTCCGAATGACATTGCGATTCAGGTCGTTGGTGCAGGTTTCATCATAGGTGTTTTACAGGACTCTTTTGAAACAGCACTAAATTCATCCTCCGACGTACTTTTTACAGCAACAGCTGAATATGCAAAAAAACGTAAAGAAGGCAAGGAATACATGATTAATGTCTAGAAAAAAATGTTAAAAAAGCAGGAGGCCTTAGGCCAATGTCATTAAGTTAGGCTCAAAGACAAGACCGTGAATAAAAATAGAATCCAAAACGGCATGGGAAAAGCCCTGTGCCGTTTGTTTTCTTGCGCCAGCAAGGAAAAAGCGTACAGCAAACAAAGCGGATGAACTTTCCGCTTAAAAAAATGTTCATATGAAACGAATTATGCTACTCTGTAGACGAAGCTAACAACGGATTTGTAGCGGATTTTGCGCGTATTCTGCTGTCCTGGGCGGATGGGTCGAATCGGCAAAATGTTTTTGCGAATCAGTGCTTCAACATCGGGCGGGGGTTCATCGTCCCTTGAGCGCAGGAAATGTCTACAAACGTGAACGGCAACTGTGAAGTTGACTTGGTATTGGTGCCGTTTATCCATTTGGGAAATGACTACGTGCGAGGTAATCATTTCAGCGAAATTGTACATGATCATTCTTGCGAAAATCTCTTGGGTGATGGACTCTTGTCTCTTTGCGTGAAAATTCGTCAGACCTACCGTGTATTTTAATGCCCTGAAAGAGGTTTCGATGCCCCATCGCATGTTGTAAATGGACTTGATTTCATCGGGTGGGAAATCAGCGGCAGAAAGATTCGTAATGACGGTTTCATAAGCGCCATTTGGCAAGACGAAACGAACAACCCGAAAGGAAATCGGGTAAAACAAGTTCTCATGCAAATCCAAAAAATCAAAGGTAGACGTGGAAGGGACGAACTTGTAAATCTCGGGATGAGCCCTGACCTCTTTGGTTTGTTTTTTGGTGAGTGTCAGATGAACGTCCAGATCAAACGCTCCGCCAGAGGGCAAACACAAACCCGAAAGAATACCACTGGAATCCAAATCCTTTACCCGTATGACATAATTCCACCCTTTTCGTTCAATATGAGCGAAATTGTTGTAACTTTCATAACCTCTATCGGCAGTAACAATGGTTTTGCCCTTGATGGGGGAACGGTCAACCATAGCAGCCAGCGCCCTTCCCTCATTGCTCAACCTTCGTGGCTGAATAATCGCATCCACGTAAAGTCTATTGCACAAGTCATAGGCTGTGTTCAAATGCAGAAGGTTATAGCCTTTTGTGTTCGGTTGACTTTGAAAATAGGTGTCCGTGTCCGCAGAGTCAGTTGCGATATGCAAATCCGAACCGTCAACGGCAAGTAATCGATACCCACGGTAGTCCTTGATATCGGTATACGATTGCGTAAATTCGTGAAACAAGAATTCCACAGCAGATGGCAGGATTTTATTCCTCTGTTGGACAAATGCAGAGGTGGTTGCGGTATTTACGTCATAGCCCTGCGATTCCAAGAGTTCCTTATATAAGCTGTTGCCCCCCATTGAGATCAGGAGTTGCATAACCGTTTCAAAGGGAAGCTTTTTCTTTCGGGTAAAATCTTTTTCGGGGTTTTTGACAAAAGGTGCTGGTGCAGCTGACATTTCTCGTATGAGGGATGTCAGTGTTTCTTTTAGCGAATTCGAGTACTCATCCATTGGCGTAACCTCCTCGTTTTTTCAAGGGGCTTCGCCACACATTTCCAACTGCTTGTCAAGTTCTTTTTTCTTTTGGACGTAAAAAAAGAGCGGGTTATCTTTTCGATAACCTGCTCTTTTTCTTGATTTTGGCCTTTCGCCTTAACTTAATGACATTGGGCCTTAGGCCCCTGCTTTTTTGTTCCTTAGTTGGAATCATTCCCTTTACTATAATTTTCAGGTGCTATTGGCTTGGCTTCATTATAAAAAATTAATTATCATTCGGAATTAGTTCGCAATCAACTTCTAAACCTTTATTAATATTAAATTAGGTTCATTAATGTTTCAAATTCATCAATCTCGTTGTTTAATTGTTTAAATAGTTTTAACCAAGATAATTGATGCGGAGTTAGTACATCAATAAGTCTAGGATCATAAAATGTCCCTTTACCTTCTATTAAGCGTTGGAAAGCTTGATTGGTAGACATGGCATCCCGATAAGCACGATTTGAAGTCATCGCATCAAACGCATCTGCAATTGCAAGAATTCGCGCTTCTAACGGAATCTCCTCCCCTTTTATGCCACTAGGATAACCTAGCCCATCCCACCTTTCATGATGATACAGTACGCCCTCTCTTAATGTTCCTAAGACCGATATCTTTTCTACCATTTTTGCTCCCACAACCGTATGGGTCTTAATAATTTCATACTCTTCATCCGTAAGCTTCGATGGCTTTGCAAGGATTGTCTCTGATATATTTATTTTCCCTATGTCGTGGAGAAGCCCCATCATTTTAAGTGAGTGCAGTTTTTTAGGTTCTTGCTGATATTCAGGCAGTTTACTCGCAAGGTCAACAGCGTAATTACTGACTCTCTCACTATGACCAAAAGTATATGCATCTTTAGCTTCAACAGAAACGATAAACGTTTTAACAACTTGCTCAATCGATTCATCAGCAGATTTAGATATAATCGAAACCAAATTTAAATAAAGACCAAGTAGTTTTTTGTATAGGATATGACTGAAAGTTGCAAGAATGATGTAAAGAAGAATTCGGTTCGAGAGATCAATAGAATCAAAGGTGGTATTTGGAATCAATGGAAAGTATAAATCGAGGGTAATCATACTGACTAATCCAAGAACGGAATATATCAATAAAGAAATAATATCGCCATATAGTGCAGATATTAAAGGTATCAAAAGGAAAAAACTCCATGCTTCCCTATAACCCGAACCAAAATATAAACATATGACTACAAAACAAACAAAGCATAAAGTTATATGTTTCAATATTGATACAGGAAGTTCAGAAAATTTATTTAATGAATACGTAATAACGCAAATGACTAGACAAAGTAATAAAATCCCAATATTTGCTCTTGAGTAAGGCAAGTGCATAACCCTAAAAAGATAATTCCAAGTAATACTTAAGATTAAATATACAAAACCAACTTGTAAAATGTTGTTATTTAGGTTACCTTGATGAATTTTGTAAAAGGACAAGAGTAGTTTATTTTGCTCGGTATTCCCCATATAGAAAGTCCATCCCAAATGATTTATTTGAACTTCATTGTATCATTTTTAATAATGATAAACTATGAAATCTTAACTTCCTATAGTAAAAAAGAACTAGTAATGATACAATTTGTATCATAAAATGATTATTCTTAATAAATTACGACATTCTTCTATAATTAAAGAGAAAAAATAAAAAGGAGTGTTATTTTATGAGTAATAATTTGAGCTATAACTACAGTTTTTATGAAGCTTTTGGTAAAGAAAGAGATAACGCTATTCGGCTTCATCATCAAAGATATCAGGAGGTGGGTTTTTTTGGAAAAGACGATAAGGATCCCTATGAAACTAATTCTACCTATTTTGTCGCAGAATCGATAACGGAGAAGAAGATTGTCGGAGTAACACGCCTTATTTTTGAGAAATTAGAAGAATTGCCGACCATGAAATACTTTTCGTTATATGATCTCGAAAAAGCCAAATTAATGCAAATGGATCGAAATCGATACGCGGAAATCAGTGCATTTACGAAGCTGCCTCAACATGATGTCGGAATGGGACTGATCCGAACTGTTCTACAATATTCTCAGCATACAGGAATCACCCACTGGATATGCTGCATTGATGAGAGAGTCTATAATTATATGCACCGCATGTTCAAATTCCCTTTCAAGGTTGTTGGAGCACCCAAATTATACCTTGGCTCAACTAGTATTCCATGCTTATTAAATCTAACAGAATGTTTAAACACACTAGAAGTTTATCGGCCTACTCTATATAATTATTTATCAGAAAATTCTTATAAAACTAATGAGGTGGTACAATGATCAAAGAACAATTTAGCCGTAATTTAGGGATTATGTCTGAAGAGGAAATCAATATTCTTCAAAATAGTACAATTTCTATTGCCGGATGCGGTTGTATAGGCGGATTTTCGGCAGAATTACTAGTCCGAATGGGTATAGGAAAGGTAAAGCTCGCTGACCCCGATGTTTTTGATATCTCCAATATTAACAGGCAATGTGCAGCTACCTATGAATCCGTTGGGAAGTCCAAGGTTCTAGCTTTACGGGATCACTTATTAAAAATAAATCCTGAACTTATTGTAGAAGAATACCAATCAGGCGTTACTAAGGAGAATGTTCAACAATTCATTCATGGCTCCGATTATGTCATCGATGCCATCGATTATTTTGAGTTTCCTACGTCATTGTTCATGCACCAGGCAGCAAGAAAAGAACATCTATACATCATTACTGCGGTAGCGCTTGGCTTTGGTACATCGGTTTTAACATTTTCACCCACGGGGATGTCACTAGAACAGTATTTGGGCTTACCGGAGGGCCTTTCGCCCGAGAAGCTTAATGAAATCACCTTCCCGGCTGGAAACTACACCAGTTCTCTCCCGGCCTACGCAACTCCAGATAAAGTTCTAAAATGGATCCAAGCAAAAACGATCCCTACTATTAGTGTAGGACAAGCACTAGGTCCTGGCGTGTTAGTATCTCATCTAGTTCTTCATCTTCTAAACAGAAAAGAGCCTGTCATCGTACCAGAGAAATTTGAATTACAGTTTGAATTATAAACTAGCCAAGCCCGATAGATTTTTGGATAATAGAGAGTAAACTCCGCATCCCGATACGATGCATCGTATTGATATCATCCTCTTCTGGCCCCAGCATCCGGTACGTCTCGAAGTAAAGCGTTCCGCGAACACAAAAAAAAGTCCCTACATCACTATTCACGGTAATGTAGGGATACTATTTTTCAAAGACTATTTCGCCAAAGTCGATTTGTTTAAGCATTAGAAATTAAGGAATTGTCCACGACTACTCTCATTGATTAAATATTTGATAATTCGTTTCACTACATAATTGGCAGCTTCCTCGATTGAAAACTTGCTTGTATCGATTTCGATTTCCGGGTTCCCAGGTGTATCATTTGTGCTCGAACTGCCTGCAAGCGGTCCATTTACATAAACTTCAATATATTCTTTGCCAATGATATCTCGCGCGGTTTCTCGGTCGTTTTCGATCGGGGAATCATTCGATACCAATGCAATAAGTCCCGCATCGTTCATCAATTTTGCAACTTCTGCTAATCGCTGCAACGATTCTCCCTGGCCATTCCCCAGTAACATGGTATGGTGGCCTGTCGATACCAACCGTTTTTCGACTTCCTTCGCAAGCGTTGATTTATCCGAAACCGTACCGGTGAACCAGAGGGTTAATGGATTCTGACCTTTTTGCTGGGCACGAACATCTCTGGTGATTTCCGTATCTAGCAGTACAGAATTGTCGGAACCTTGAACGATTTGCTCAATCACTCCGCAAGCAGATGTCATATTCGTGACACGATCGATCAGAATAAATCCGCCAATGCTTTTATTTTGTTCAAAAGAATCAATTACGATATTGTCAGATAAGGAAAACTCACATGTTGCCAATTCATTTTTGACGATATGATCCGTTGGAACCGTTTTTCCAGTATTAATTTCGATTTTATGCGTAATGGCCGTTACGGTACCTGGCAGAACCTTCGTTCCTACTTTGACCAGATAGTTTTTGCCTGGCGTCAGCACAGAATCATCCATCCAAAGAATCGTAGCTGAGAAGCTATTCGCCTCTTGGATTTGACTATCCTTTGTGAATACACAACCCCGCGAAACATCGACTTCCCGATCCAATTGAATGGTTACAGGCTGTCCAGCATAGGCATAATCGCGATCTTGGTCTCCCACGAGGATACGTTTGACTTTCGCCTTCTCATGACTAGGCAACGTTGTCAGCTCATCGCCAACCGCGATACGCCCAGCCTCAATTTGGCCTTGGAAACCACGGAATGTATGATCCGGACGGCATACACGCTGAATCGGCATCATAAATGGCTTCGTACTGTCGCTCTGATGAACGTCCACATTTTCCAAATATGGCAGCAAGGCAAGGCCTTCGTACCAAGGGGTATTTGGCGATTTTTTCGTAATGTTATCCCCTTCTGTGGCAGAAACAGGGATCACCTGAATGCTTTCAAAGTGAAACTCAGCGGTCAATTGCAAGAATTCTTGTTGGATCGCATCAAATATCTTAGGATCAAAACCGACTAAATCCATTTTGTTCACAGCTAAAACAAGATGTTTAATGCCCATAAGTGCGCAAATCCGAGTGTGGCGCTTGGTTTGGGTGATAACCCCTTTCTTTGCGTCCACAAGAATGATAGCCAGATCCGCAAAAGATGCGCCAACGGCCATGTTACGGGTATATTCTTCGTGTCCAGGCGTATCCGCTACGATGAAAGAACGGTCGTCCGTCGTAAAATACCGATAAGCCACATCAATCGTAATACCTTGCTCACGTTCGGCTAGCAGCCCGTCAAGCAGTAAGGAATAGTCAATTTTGCCGCCGCGGCTGCCCAGTCTGCTATCCAGCTCTAACGCTCTTTCCTGGTCGGCGAATAAAAGCTTGGCCTCATAAAGCATATGTCCAATTAAGGTGGATTTTCCGTCGTCTACACTTCCGCAAGTAATAAATTTAAGCAGACTTTTCATTTTAGAAATAACCCTCCCGTTTCCGTCTTTCCATACTTCCCGCCGCTTCTTGGTCAATTACCCGCGTTGTCCGTTCGGATGAGACCGCACCAAGCGTTTCTTCAATAATGGCATCTATCGTATCCGCCTCTGACTCAGCTCCCCCTGTAAGCGGATAGCAGCCTAATGTGCGAAAGCGCATCTTTTTCATTTCAATTTTCTCATGAGGCTCGAGCTTCATGCGATCATCGTCCACCATGATGAGATGTCCGTCGCGTTCAAGTACAGGTCTTTCTTTGGCAAAATAGAGAGGCACAATATCAATGTTTTCTCTGCGAATGTATTGCCAGATGTCTTTTTCCGTCCAGTTGGATATTGGGAAAACACGGATGCTTTCTCCCTTATTGATTCTTGTGTTGAAAAGTTTCCACATTTCCGGCCGTTGGTTTTTCGGATCCCAGGCATGATTCTTATTCCGGAAAGAGAAAATCCGCTCCTTCGCACGCGACTTCTCCTCGTCACGCCTTCCGCCGCCGAACGCAGCCGTAAATCCGTATTTGTCCAATCCTTCTTTCAAAGCTTGGGTTTTCATAATATCCGTATACGCGGAACCATGATCGAACGGGTTGATCCCTTGATCAATCCCTTCCTGATTGGAGTGAACAATCATCTTGATTCCGAATTCTTTTGCCTTACGATCGCGGAATTCAATCATTTCTTTGAACTTCCACGTCGTATCAATATGCATGAAAGAAAATGGCGGCTTCTCCGGATAAAAAGCTTTCAGCGCCAAATGCAGCATCACGGAACTATCCTTTCCGATCGAATACAGCATCACGGGATTTTCACATTCCGCCGCTACTTCTCGGATAATATAAATCGCTTCAGCCTCGAGTTGATCCAGATGCGTCATTTCTTGTATGGAATCAAGCATCAGTTTTTGCATGGAAAGGTGCCTCCTTTTAATTCTTACTAAATCTATCGCATTTCTTTATATCCTATCAGATTTTGGCTTTTATGCAAAGTGGAAGAAAGTAACTTCTCTAATTTTTTATCATTTTCCTCGAATATTGTCGTACTTTTTCCGAGAGCGTCACTTTCTTTAGCACAATAATCACAGTATGCAATTAAAGTTCACTTCGTCAAGCCTGAACAGTGGGTTCTTCACGTTTGAAAAAGGATTGGGTCGATAAGGATTACTTTGAAGAGCTCGTAATGTACCAAAAGCATGGGAGTCGAACCCCTGTTCATTTTTCCATGCGAAAATTAAACATTCTACTCGAAATAAATTAAAGTTTTTTCACAATAAATATTGAGGACGCAACATTTCGCGTCCCCAATCAGTCCACAACCCTATTAATCTTTTACTCAATCCCCTTATAAATCGATAGAATTTACAGATTCAATATGCACCCGTATGGTGTGCACAGCCAATTGGTCCTTACATTAAGAGTGGTCGTGGTATGCATACGATTAGTTGCAATACACTTCATAACCTTCTCACCGTATCTATCGTGACGACTATGCATTGTGTTGCGATTAGTGCATTTTTATTTAAATTTCACAAAAACGTGAGAAAGCGAAGGTAGGCTAATTACACCGTTTAATGATGGTAACTAAACATTTTACGGTTCTCCCTAGTGCGTCTCTTAAAAGAAATAGGTTATAATTTAAAAGCATTATTGTACGAACAACATATTTGCAAAAAAATCGTAGGGTCATTAAAACAGTTACATGGATAAGAGATGAAAGTAGTCGTTTAATCGCCACCCACCCCCTTCTACACAAAAAAGCCTCAGATCATTGTCTCTGAGGCAAATCTTTTTCGTTTGCTATATAATCTCGCCTAACCAAACATCTCCGACACTAACATTATAAATAGTATCCTTACCGATACTTAATTTTACAGTCTCATACTTGTATGCTTTGTTTTTTATAGCTTCAATATCCTTGTCAGTCCTAAACCCCAAACCAATATCCTCTTGTAGGTCAGAAAGCCAATAATCATCTGAATGTATAGCAAGTTCCCATTTAAATTCTTGAAGACCAAGTATTCTCCCATTCAGATGTGAGGGGAATGCTTTTTTATCGTTGCTTTTATCGAATGTATTATCGTAATAATTTAAGCATTCACGAAAAGCGACAACAATTTGTGAATTAATAAAGTTCGGATTATAGAGCCAAATTTTCAGATAGAATGGTTCATTTAATCTTTTCATCTGCTGAGACCAAGATTGGTAAACTTCTATCATTGCCTCAAGTATTAAACGAGAATACCACATCGGAGGATTGCGTCTAGTTAACCTGTAAAATGGGTCAATCCATAGCTTTTCGCTTTTTAACGTGATATAGCAAAACGTACATTGGTAGCAAAAGAAGCATGCATTATGAGGATAAGCATTCTCCATAAGCAGTATCGGACCGGAACAGTTCCGCGACTGCTCCGCCGGTTCCGTACCTATTTTTAATACGGGAAAAGGCTGACAGGTTACGAATTAAAAGCAAAAGCACCGATCTTTTTGGATCGGTGCTCTTGCGCTTGATGGAAGCGAACCCGAGGACGGGAACAAGCCGCGACAGAATAACGGCGGCTTCCACGCGGCTCAGCTCCCCGTTCGGACGGAACGTCCCGTCCGGGTAGCCTTGAATATAACCTGCTCTCATACCCTGCTCCAGCTTGGAATCGAGGATGACCGCTGGGTTCAGAGCAGGCACTACTTTATGAACCGGCCGTAGCGCCGCTTCAGGATCGGCTCCGGAATCAAGCGCGAGATGCCGCCAGTGATGCTACGCGATTCCGCAGATCTTCCTGGACAACAGCAACAAACGCTGGATAACCCGCTGCATCCGGTCCAGGTAGTCCTGGTCGGTCAACGGCCGATCGTTCCGAAGCTCCTCGCACAGCATCTTATAATAAAAGGCGCCAATTTTGATTTAAAAAAGTAAAAATCCGCTCACAAAGCGGATTTTTCAATATGGAGTTAGTTTTAGTATTTTGCTGTCAGTGAAGTCTTTTCCCAATATTTCAGATAATTATAAGGATCCTCTACGATAAATCCATTGGTTATATCATACATTCCGAAGTGCAAATGCGGATCAAAAGTACCTTCGGTACCTTCCTCCCCATAACCTGTATTCCCTACATATCCTATCAGCTGACCTTTCGTAATAGAACTGCCAATTTCTACACCAGTCGCATAAGCCGACATGTGTGCATAATAGAATGCTGTTTTACCATCAGGTGTTTTCACCGTAAGTCGCCAGCCCCCCAGTGTATTCCAACCTTTTTTGATTACCGTACCGTTATAAACACTGTAAATGGGTGTGCCTTTTACAGCCATAATATCATTACCTTCATGGTTACGTTGTTGGGTTCCATCAGCATTAAATGTTCTGCCATCCCCGAATGTATTGATAAATGGGCTATATGTACCAGGTTTCAACGGAAATAGTCCGTCTGATAGGTACGAAGGAGCTTCAACTGAACTTACAGGCATCGAGCTGCTGGTTGAAGTATGATTGTCGGAATTCGTATTTGTCTGTACATTCAGATTGATTGGTAAATTAATTTTCATTCCCACGTACATATTGGCAGCGTTTACATTCGGATTCGCAGCTACTAGGCGACTCCAGTCGATATTTAAACTTTTACTAATCACCCAAAAATTATCTCCAAGCTGTACAGTGTATGTATTGTTCGTTGTGTTCGTCTGGTCGGCTGCTTTTGCTTTTTCCCCAACCGGCATATTGATTTTTAATCCTTCGTAAACATTGTTCGGATTCACTTGATGGTTCGCTGCTAATACGCTGGCAAGACTGATATTAAGTCGTTGTGACACCGACCATAGCGTATCCCCTCTTTGAATAGTATACGTAGAGTAGCTCATAGCCGAAGCCATATTTCCTGTAAGCAATGAAAAGGTCAAAGCAAGACTGAACATTGTTGTTTTTTTCATAGTACCCTCCGTTGCTCTGTTTAAATGATAAAGAACCACTGTAATGATAGATTTTAATTACTTATTTTGATAATACTAGCACCATAGAGGTTTTTCACTATGAAAAAATTGGAAGTGATCGGCTCAATATTAATAAACTAGGGAAACAATCCATAAGCGCCACAAACTCCGCCGCGGCGTTGTTCTTTTTCAAAGTCAGGACATTACCTGGCCGCTGGGGCGGGGTTGCACTCAACCCCTTTTGGGTAGCGCATTAAGGTGCTTAAATGAATAAAACCTCCCATCTCGAGAGGTTAATCGCATTAATTAGTAGATTGATTTTACTCATTATAGCGAATGACTTAAGTTTGTACGCAATAAAAAAGGAGTGGATTTCCCACAACTGCTTATAATACCATTCGTGCATCTCTTCATCAGTCCTAAAATTCGGCACGCTAGCCTCGATGTACCGCCGCCATTGAGAGTCAAACTCTTCAAATAATTGACTACCTTCAGGCATACTCAATACAGGAACCATCTTCTGTCGGCTTGCCTAAATCATCAAAGCCTCTTTTTTTAAGTTTCCTTGACAAAGGGTCCAGATCCATCTGCTGTAGGATTGAAATCACTCTTTTTTCCCAAAGAAATCGCTAATAACTCGATATCTTCCCTGGTCAGAGGGGTAATAAGCGCTAATTCTTTCTCAAGCGCCTTTCCAATCTGCTCTCTCGCTTCTTGTAATCGTCCCAGCTGCTCCAACGTTAACGCATAGTAATAATAGGACTCGGCATGCTTGGGCGTCTTTGCTATCACCTTGGCATACATCTCATCCGCCTCATTCAGCTGACCGAGCAAATAGTAGTTTTGTGCCAGGTTGTCCATAATCGTCAGATCGTTGTCATTAAAAGCATAAGCTTCGCGATTATACACAAGTGCTGCTTCCAGCTCGCCGTGTAAAATTTGAAAATAACCAAAGTTCCCATATACCAGCGTATTCTTATACTCCTCTGACATTTCTTGAAGATAGCTATAAGCCTCATCTCGTCTGCCCTGCAACCAATACACTGTCGCCAAATTAAGCTTTGCCTGCATGTGCATATCTCTAGCTTTCGCTTTATGAAGGACCTCGTCGAATACCTTCTCAGCCTTGCTAAGTTCCCCTGCTTTCATCAACACATAGCCATAGCCAAGCTGATGTTGAGGGAGCGCCGACTTCAAGCGATACGCTTTTTCCAGCAAAATCAATGCTCGGTCGCGATCACCCTTCATATAAGCCAGATTCCCCCTCTGCGCATATAGGACAGAACGGGAAGTGTAGCCAAAGTATCCTAGCACCAACACAATCATAACTACCCCTAACGCCCAGTTAAAATTAAACCCGATCATAATGACCGCAATCGTAACAACTATTTTAAGCAACTTTTTGATAATAGGCGACATGAATACAGCTCTCCTTTTGACTCTGATAAATCAAAATCATTGTATCAAAGAATCCTCAAAATGAGAATGCAAAGCCCGTGTTCACACACCAAATAAAACCCTATCCTTCCGCTTTCTGAATTCCGGCATACCCCACCATTGTGTTTTCAACTTCAATGAGATATACATCATTAGGCCGTTCCGAGCTTTCCTTCTTACTCAATACCCCTGCATGGTAGCCGGATTGCAATTCACTTAATATCGTTTGGAACTCTTGATCGAATGGTTTTTTCGAAATCGTGGGCATTACTATAGCTAATCATGTATAGCACATATATACTGTCAGTTGGAACAGTTCTCAATGCTCTGTAAAGAAACGGCCTCAGAAACATACGCTTGGTAGACCGACAGTGTTAACGACATAAAAAAGCGGCTAATCCCATAGAGGATTGACCGCCTTTTTCATCTACCTTAACCGCCTTGTAAAATAGATACCAGTATTGATCTTAGCTGGGCTGGTTTCCAATACGCCCCTGCCTCTTAGCTCTAGTGAGCAACTGTTACACCTACACCAAATCGCAAGCCTCAGCAGTCATCCAGTGCGCATCTTTGCCGTCCCACTTGACGTTACAACCTATCGGATTCGTAAGTGGCACCGTAATCTCTTTACCAGCCATAAGTTCGGCTAATGCATTTTCCAGATCGTTCACTGTAACTCTATTGGCATCCCTAGGGCTGTCCACCCCGCGTCCTGTATAAACCAGCTTCTGATTTTCATCGAATATATAGAAATGAGGCGTCCGTAAAGCGCCATAAGCCAGCGCGGTTTCTTGGGATTCATCTCTGAGGTATACCCGTGGAAATTGATGCTCTTCCATATACGTTACCATGTGGTCAAAGGAATCCTCCGGCTTCGTGTTCACACTATTAGCGTTAATGCCAACGAATCGCACACCTTGCTCTTTGAACCGATTGGCCGTTTCCCGAGTGATTTCATTTGAACCAATGACATAAGGGCAATGATTACATGTGAAACTTTAAATATAGTACCATAAGTCACTTTACCGCACCTATGTACTTTTGCAAACTATCCTCAACACATTCGGCAATTAATTGTACGAATGGTTTTAAATTTTTCCCCATGCTTGCTAATTCTAAAGTTTCATAATATTTCAAACGAGCATCATTTGCAGCTTTAACAATAGCCGGTGGAAATCCGTATTTCATTAAAATTAAATTCATTAAAAGTCGCGCAGTACGCCCATTACCATCAGAAAATGGATGGATGTATACAAAACGGAAATGGAATTCCGCTGCTAATTCAACTGGATGCAATTTATCTTTGTGTTCATCATACCATTGAATCAACTGTTCCATTTTTTCCGCGAGAACTGAAAAGTTTGGAGGGGTATGCCCAGAGCCTGATATCAAAACGTTGATCATCCGATATCGCCCTGCATTCTCATCGTCAATGTTTTTAAGTACTAGATGATGAATTGATTTTATGACATACTCAGTCAATTCCATGTTTCTATTTACTACATCTTGTACGTAATAAATCGCTTCTGAATGGTTAACGACTTCAAAATGCTCACGCAGCTTTTTTCCACCTATTGTTAAACCTTCTTCTAAAACCAATTTGGTTTCTAAAAGTGTTAATGTGTTACCTTCAATCGCATTAGAGTTGTACGTCCATTCGACCCGATAAACTTGTTCCAAATTTCTTACAGCAGCCGCTGGCAAAGGACGTAATTCATCTAATTCACTTTTTAAAAGATCTATTTTACCAAAGGTCATATTGCCCCTCCCTACTTTTATTACCATTATATCACAGTTAAAAAGCATCCAATCCATCTTATACACTCAACCCAAGTTTTTTACCCATTAAAAATGTTCAAAATTGCACTACCATACTTCCCAACCTTTACCTTCCCAAAACCCTTTACCTCTAATAATTCATTTTCAGTTCTTGGATATTTAGCAATCATATCATCCATCTCAGCATTGTTAAAAATATAATACGCCTTGATTTGCTCCTCTCTTGATGTTTGTAGCCTGAATGTTGTCAGTTCTTCACGAAGCGTATCTTCATTTCTTCTTTGTACGTTATTAGTTGAGAGTTGATATTTTGCTTCGAAATCCATATCTATTGGAGTATTAAGCTTGATTAGCAAGCTAGCAATATCATACATATCCTTCTCTGCCAGATCATATTGATTTGCCTTATCATTGTACTTTTGACAAAGATCGAGGTACTGCGAGTGTTCTGATTCTAATTTAAAGTCAATCTCAAACTTAGAGATAATAGTAATCAAAGACTCAATGTTTTTTTCTTTTCAGGCGTGAGTTCTCTATTCATCCGACTGTATCATTTCCTTCCTTGCACTAGTTAATTTATTGTTCCACGAACTCTAGTAACTAATTCTTATTGACTATAGGCCATGTGATATAAATGAAATCATCTTATTTATAAAGTTACTCCAAATCGATCCCCAAAACACTACTACCCAAATCCAAATGCTCCCGATCCAGCGTCACGCGGACCTTACCCACACGCCGCTTCTCCCGCCATTCCTGCAGTTCTTCCTCCGTCTCCAAACGCAGTTCAGAGACCTCCTTCGCCCTGTTAAGCATATAATCCGTCGTATACAGAATCCGATAAATCCCATGCCCCGCAGCAACTATAGCCTTCTCCCTTTTGACCCACTCCCCCACCCCAAACACAACATAAAGCTCATCCGTCGCACCTCGACTAGAGGGGATAGCCGTTATCGCAGACCGTGGAACAACCTTCCACTCTCTCACTCTTCCATACCACGAAATGCCCGCATCATCCGCACCGAACAAACGAATCGACTGATACAACGCGACGAATTCCAATCTCGTCAACACCTTATGGTCGGTTATACTCCGCAAAGGCGTATGGTAAAATCCATGCTCCAAAGCATCATCCAACTGTGACTTCTTACTCAAAGCCCCAACCAACACATTTTTCCCAGATAGCTTGTTCCCGTAATACTCCTTCGTCCCTCGCGGCCTCGTCGTCCGCTCATAGGCTCTCTCCGGACTATCCATGATAATCTCGTCCAGGAACTTCTCCATCAAGCTCGTCGAATTCGGCAAAAATGGAAAAGCTCCAATATTAATGAGCTCCACACTTTTATAGAACTTATGCAGCTGGAACCGCTCCTCATCATGATAGGGAAACAACACATAAGCCCCAAACATGCTCCGCTCGTACTCTTTCCCCTGCCCCTCCGAATACACAATCGCATCCCGATAGCGGTGCATCGTATTAATATCATCCTCTTCCGGCCCCGGCATCCGGTACCTCTCGAAGTAAGGCGTACCCTCATAAGCAGGATTAATGCGATATTTGGCATCGAAAATGTATTTATACTCCGCCGCGGCGTCGTTCTTTTTCAAAGTTAGGACATTATCTGGTCGCTGGGACAGAGTCGGACTCCGATCCCCTTTGGGCAGCGCATTATAAAACAGCGTAAAAATCTCCCCGTTCAACGGGTTTTTATACACCATCTTCGCCTGCTGGGACTTATCCAATGTGACGAACAGCCCACTCCGATTGATTTTGATAATGTCTTGTTTGAGCAGCTCATACTTTTTGCTTAAAAGATGGTGAATCTTCAAGAAACACCAATATTCATAGAGCTGAGCCAAATCTTTCATCGATAATCGGAAAAGATCATTCTGAATCGACAAACCTTTTAACAGCATTAAATAATAACGGTATACCTCACGGTACCCTGATGCCATTTGCAAAACCAAAGAAATAGACAGCTGCCTCATCTCGCCAACATCCAAAAAATCATGCTGTAACAGCCGCTGAACCTGACTCTGCATAAGATTAAGCTTCTTCGTAAGATTAGGATCTTCCACACGACTTTTTTGAGCTAAACGCGTTTTAACATCCTTAAGCTTCTGCCCAATGCGTAAAAGCACCCATTTCACGAAGCGATTCTCAGCCGTATCATAATGAACATGGCGTCTAGTCTCAAGCAAGTGAGTCGGTGTAAACCGCTGGCCCTCTACCTGAATGACCCCGTTCACCGGATCCTTAGCTAATAGATGTGGGCGCTTGTTTAGGAAGGCAATGTTCTCTTTTCCGGCTCTTTTCACACGTGCAGCGTCTACCAGCCGATTCTCGCTTTGAAGCTTAGAATGTGGCGATAGTTTGATTCTCTCAACAGCCTGCACAAGCTGCGTAAATACATGCTGCAAAATCGTAAAATACTCCGTCAAACTCTGATGATTCGTTTCTTTTAACCCCGTCAGGTTATACGTTTTCCGCAGAAAATCGAAGGAAAGATTATAAATCTGTTCATTAACATCGTTAAGGATCATCTGGTAGTCATTTTTATAATCGATTTTCGATGGAAAAATCTCTAACTGGAGACGAAAAATAGCCTCACCATTCAATCGAAGCTCAAGTTCAGAGAGTCCCACTTCATTTTGAAAATTAAGAATCCCTGATAAAATCATCTTCCCCAGCGGCTTAATCGCCTGTCTCACATGGATATTGTCGTGGTAAAAGGTTAATGCAATATCCGCCTTCTTTTCAATGACCAGTTCATAGGCCTGCGTTTCATAAAAAGTCGGCGTACACACTTCGCCCGAACTCCAAGTTGTCATCGCCCTGTTTTCAAGAGAGAAAACAGAAATAGAATCTATGACCAACGAATCCACCAGCGGCGCAGCGTGAAAATGGGCATCCACCCACTCCTCATCCACATTACGATGGAGATTCAAAGTTTCAACCGTGGGATGGAACGGCTTGCCCTGAATATAGAGATTGAACAGATTCGTCTCGATTCGCAGCAATTCCGTGCTTTGATTAAGAGAGCCAGTATGAGGTAAAGCCATCTTCTTCTAACCTCCGCAGCATGAAGGCGATTTTCCTTGCACTTTGTGGATATTTGGACGCTGCTAACGTCTCCGGAGAGAGATAAAGCTTAGAGGCATCCTCCATATACTCCGTAATAGGTAAGCTACGATCCTGCGCCACCTGCATCAATTGAAGCAAAGCTTTTTTCACAGACGAATTACTCCCCTGAATCCGAGGCAAAATCTTCTGCAACAACTGCATATCGAATGCCGCTTCCTTACTGAGCAAAGCAAACCGATCATTATAAATCATGTAAAAACAGACCGCATCCCGGATCCGAAACCCTACGTGCGAATGAATCTGCTCCAAAATCCCATTGATTTCCACCAATAACTCAGTCGTCTCTTCCGTTAACTGCTTATAGTCACGATAAACATCAACCAATTGCAAATATTCGCTTCGCAATAATGAATTAGGAGGAACAGCAGCGCCTTCACTAGCCGGCATTCCTTCACCCGTTGGATATTGTCCAAGATCAATGTAATTAAACTCGATCGTGTTGGCGCGGTCTAATACCTTTTTGCTAAAAGGATGCGTCGTCTCATCCATATTCACCGTTCCAACAATGTAAACATTATCTGGCAGATGGAGGTTGCCGTACACTTGCTTATCTGACTCATTTTGCAGGGAGTCTCTATGTATGAGCGGCGTTGTTACAATCCGATGGTTATCCCACTCTTGCGTCTCAAGCACACTCAGTAAATCACTGAAATAATGCTCAACCCTAGCCAAATTCATCTCATCCAAGCATATAAAATAGGGCTTATGCTGATTACTCGGCTTTGAAGCCTCAACCAACACCTCCGTTAACTTCCCAGGTCGAAAAACACCTGACAAATCCTTGTAACCCAACAGATCAGAAGGATCGCTCCAGTCCGGGCGGACTGGAATTAATGAGAATTGGCCATTACTCGCGGTTGCTCCTACTGCCTCAGCGAATAGCTTCATGAGCTTTGTTTTGCCAGTGCCGGAGACACCTGCCAGAATGACGAAAGGCTTTGCTTTTAGGGATAAGAAGAAGTTCTCGATCCAGTGATCGGGGTACATAAACCCTTTGCTGGCGATGAAGTTCTTGATCGTGGCTATTCGCTCGATTACTGTTAGTGCATCCACAAGAGGTGTCTCCTCCCACTCTATATACGTGTACTGCTGACCTGATTTGATAACAAATTTCAATATCTCTAGCCAGTTGAGCATAAAAATAGACCGTTGTTTTTGGGTAACTTCTCCCCAAGTCTGTAGCATGCCAAGAGCATTGATAAACATAGGAGCGAATTGATCTAAGGTGAAAGATCCTAGCTCCTTACAGATTTCAATGGCTTTATTGATGCTTCTAACAAGTGGGGTTTGCCCTTCAGCGTTATTTAGCTGGTCGCGAATTAGCCTGACTTGCGTATCACTTAAAGTCCATTTATTTTCGTTAAAATGGTTCGCGTATTCCTGACCTAGATCAGTTAATGAGAACTGGTTCTCATTTATAGACAATAAGCCTAAATCTTGCAAGGCTCGTCCCAGATGCCTGACTCTCTCTTTTGGATGCTTCACATCGTCTCCAGAAAGAAGAACAGTGCCTTGATTTGAGATCAATTGATCTAAAGAGATAGCATTGGGTCTATGATCATATAGGTATTTTAAAATGCCTTGCCCGGCATATAAATGACTGATCGTATAATTGAAGCTGATCATTTGCTCGGGTTCATCATTTTGATTGAGTACTTTGTTTACATATTCGTTATAGTTAGTAACCGCATTGTTTAAGTCCGCAATTAGCTGTTCGTCATATGGAAGATGCTCCGAATCGTAACGGTAATAGGCAACCGTAGATACTTGATAATCTTGGCCTAGACCGCCAGATGTTAAGTAGATGGCAGCGTCTTTGACCATTCCTTCAAGTGGGAGCAGATGACGTATACCTTGAACTTTTTGTTTGAAATATTGGTAGGCTGCTTGTTTACCTTTGGTTTCAATTGGTATAGTTACACCTTGCATGAATGTAAGGTAAACCGATTTCATATCTTCTGAGAAAAGGTAGACCAGGTACTCGCCTTGGCGTGTTGTCTCTGTGATACGTTTATCCATAATGGCGATCCATGGAATCGTTGCCCAATTTCCTTGTCCCACTGACCCAGTGATCTTTAACTCGGAATGGATAAATGGCAACTTTCTCAGCCTGGCTGGTATCTGTTGTCGTATGAGATTGCCCAGTCTGTGTCCTGCAAACGTTTCTTTTTTTGCAGTTATGTAGGTTGATAAAATATCAGATAGCGCATCTTTTATAGAGAAGCTTACTGAGTTCAGCTCATTATAGTAGTTTTCTAATTCGGTTTGAGCTAAAGTATAAAGTTCTCTTAGAACATCATCTGACCAGGAATCGTATAGTTGTTTCTTAAAACCGATGGATTCATTATTTTGTTCCAAAATAGAGGATAGTGCTGAAATTGGTGTGGTAATGACAGACTGCACATTAATGACTGTCATACTTCCCCAGCTGGTTCCCGCTTTTTCCGGTGGCTGATCGACTATTAGGCCATTTGATTCTCTTTCTTGTAGTAGCGAAAGAAAGCGTTGTTTTAAATTTAGTAGAGAGACTACTTTCAGTCCGGTTGCTTGCATCTCAGTTAATAGTGCTAGAATAAGCACCATTTTGTAGGATTTCTGTTTATTAGAAAATATACTTGAAAGTTCTGTAGGCAGAGTCAATTCGATCACCTGTTTTGTGAAATAGAGTTTTGAAGAATTTATCATAAAACTTCGATGTTAGTATTATTCATTCGACAAACAGTAAATGAATGCCTGCAATTACTTGTTTTAGACAGTAAGCTCAAATAAAAGAGACTACCCGTTTTACACTGGTACTCTCTTTTTTATACGCTAGTTAGGTCACCTCAAATGAGTTACACATTCCACACACGTCTCGAATTTAAACCACTTCCACTAAAACATGCTTATTTATTTTACTTTATGCTAAGTCCAATACGGCTCTAATGATGGATGTTCTTGAATATAGATGCCAATAAATTATCTTCCATCACTTCCTCTTTATTTCATCTAAAGTCTTACCGTTTCTGTCCTTCCAATCAATCCAACCATTGGATCTTCTTGCTAGAATAACACCCGCTGCTGCACTCGGAGAGGCAAAGATATGATCTTGAGTAAAGACCAAAACTAATTCATTCCTTCTAAGAATTCCCGACTCAATAAGTTTTTGTCTCATACCAACAATCCAAGGACCTGCGGTCGGAGTTTCGGTTAGATTAGCCTTAGAACCTTTAAATACCACTAAACCCTCATCTGTATATTGGCCCTCAGAATACGCATCTTTACCCTTACATATTAATGCCTCAGACTTGTCAATCGAGTTTGCTAGCCCTTCAAATATAGGAAACCCTAAAGTTGCAATAAGTATTTTTGCTGTTTCATAACTATCCATTAAATCAGCTTCCATTGCTTCGGTAATGAATGATTTGGTTGGAATGGTGCTATTGTCAATTATGTACCTGTTGTTTTCGATTGCCTTCGTATAACAATGCCACTCTAAAAATTTAACGTGCGACTTAGTAAAACTGTTGGTTTTCGAAATCAACACTATTGCTGCATTCCAGAAGTCCTTGTTTTGATTGTGTTGTTTCAGTCTGTGATAACAATCTTCCGCCTCACCAACATATACAACGGGTTTTAGTCTATCGTCCGAGTCCCCGAAAAGGAAATAAACGCCGACGTTCTTTATTTCATTACGCGACTCTGTTTCTTTAAGTTTGTTTCTAGGTATGTAGATAGCCTGAATAGTTCTACTTGTTATCTCTGCAATCTTTATACTTCTTGGCGAACCATCAGGGAGGAAAATTTGAATAGTCTTTGGATGGTTGTCCATATATATATCACCTTTCTGACTTTTTGTTATACTTTTAAGAAAGATTGTGGAAAATTGTGGTCTTTCCTAATCATATAACATGAAAAACCCTACTACAACAAAGTAAGTAGGGCAATACTTTCCACATGCACCGTATGCGGAAACATATCCACCGGCTGCGCCTCGACGACGCCGTACCCGCCATCGACGAGCACGCGCAAGTCGCGCGCGAGTGTCGACGCGCTGCACGACACGTACACGATGCGCCGCGGCTGCAGCTCGAGGATCGTCGCGAGCAGCGCCGGATCGCAGCCCTTGCGGGGCGGGTCCACCACGATCACGTCGGGCCGAACGCCCTGACGTGTCCACTCGGGGAGGACCACTTCCGCTGGGCCTGCCTCGAAGTGCACGTTCGTCATGCCGTTTAACTCGGCATTCTTCCGTGCATCCGAGATCGCCTCCTCGACGATCTCGACCCCGTACACCTGTCCCGCCTTCTGGGCGAGGAACAGGGAGATCGTGCCGATGCCGCAGTAGGCATCGACCACCGTCTCGCCGCCTGTTAGCGCGGCGTACTCTAGTGCCTTCCCGTACAGCACTTCCGTTTGGACGGGGTTCACTTGATAGAAAGATCGCGCGGAAATGGCAAATTTCACATCGCCGATATAGTCATAGATAACCTCGCTGCCCCACAGGACGCGAGTCTCATCCCCAAAAATAACATTGGTCTGTTTCACATTAATGTTATGGCAAATGCTTTTCACGCCGGGCAATGCGGCACGAATGCCAGCAACCCACTCCGCTACGCGAGGAATCTCGGCGCCATTAGTCACTAGCACGACCATGATCTCGCCCGTGCGGAAGCCGACTTTGACGACGACGTGGCGAAGCAGTCCGTCATTACGCTCTTCATTATAAGCGCGAATTCCAAGTCGCGCGCCGATCTCTTTCACACGAGCAACGACTTCATCGTTCGACTCATGTTGGATCAAACACTCATCCATATTGATGATGCGATGGCTTCCATGAGCATAAAATCCGCCAATGAGGCCGCCCTGCTCTTCCCCAAAAGGAACCTGCGCCTTGTTCCGATACCGCCACGGATCGGTCATCCCCAACGTAGGATGGACAACAATCCCTTCATCTGAAGCACCAGCATCAAGATGACCTATTGTTGGCTCCCCCGCAACCTGCAGCTTCCCAATACGTTGCAAATTATCCACCACCTGCTGGCGCTTCACGCGAAGCTGCCGCCTCATAGCTCAAATGCTGCAGCTGACAGCCGCCGCATTCCTCATATATCCCACAATCCGGCTTAACCCGATCCGGACTAACTTCCAGCACTTCCACAAGCGCAGCATATCCATACTGCTTCTTCAAATGCTCCACCCGCACAAGCGCACGCTCACCAGGCAGCGCACCAGCGACAAAAAGGGTAAAACCGTTCACACGGCCTACCCCTTCGCCATCATGGCTGATCCCAATGATCTCAGCCTCATATTGCTGCCCGATCTGCACCGGCAGATCCGCCATCCAAGCCGGAGCCGCCTTCTGGGCGGAATTCCCTATCTTTCCAGAACTCCTTGTCTTCCCAGTCCTTCCGGAATTCCCGGACTTCGCCGTCTTCCCAAAATTCCCATTTCCTCTATGTTTACCTGACACTGAGCCAGAACTACCTTTTGCTTTCATATGACCCTCACTTTACTCAATCCCTATTACTTAATCTACCTAGGCCAGGCGCAGCACGCAGGGGGTACGTTTTACCCCACCCTACTCAAGCTTCTCCTGCTCCTCATCCCCATGACCCTGCCCATTCCCTTTCAAATGAAACGGCGTGGTCAACGTCTCTAAAAACGTCTTCTTATAAATCGACTGCCCCGACTGATCCACAACAATCTGCAAATGACTCTTCAAATTCGTCATCACACAAGGCAGCGTCCCCCCGAATTCCCCATCCAGATTCAACTGGACGTAGTCCGGCGAATTAATCTCAATGTGATTCGTTTGGAAATAAATCAGATTCGGATCGCTCAAATGCTCGCCGCGCAGTGCGAGCGTAACCACTCTTATGAACTCTGCAAGATTACACTTGCGCAAGATCAATACATCAAAAAGTCCATCATTCATACTCGCTTCCGGAGCCAGCTTCTCGAAGCCGCCAACAGAGTTAGAGTTGCCAACGAGGAACATCATGACTTCCTCATGAAATTCCTTGTCGCCTGCCTTGACATACAGATCTATGGGCTTCAGCCTAGGCAGCTTCTCGAGTCCCTTCATATAATAGGCCAACTGGCCGATCATGGTCTTGAGCTTGCTTGGGACTTCGTACGTCAGCTCGGTCAGCGAGCCGCCGCCGGCGATATTAATGAAGTAGCGGTTATTGATTTTGCCTACATCGATGTCGGTTGTGTACTGCTGCACGATCAGGTCGCAGGCGTACTCCAAATTCTTAGGAATGCCGAGCGCCCGGGCAAAATCGTTGGTCGTTCCCAGCGGCAAAATGCCAAGTGGGGGCCTGCCCTCTCTCTCGGCCATGCCGTTGACGACTTCACACAGGGTGCCGTCTCCGCCTGCAGCGATGATCAGATCGAAGCCTCGACTAACGGCATGTGCCGCTGCGAGTGTTGCGTCGCCTTCACCGATGGTAGCGTGAGTGGATGTTTCGAAACCACCGCGCTCCAGGCGCTGAAGGATCTCTGGCAAACGCTTTTTCATTTCTTCCCGGCCAGAAGTCGGATTATAGATCAGTCTTGCTCTTTTGACCACCATCGTCTCAATCACCTGTTTCGCCTTCTGCGATTTCTGAAGCAATCTGCTTCTCTATCCATTTGGAAATTAGCGGACTAGGCAGCAGCGCCCGTCCATTGTACCGATATTCGAACCCTTCCATGCGGGAAGGGATGACTTGCGTCGTGAAATAGCCTTCACTTAGAAAAAGCGGTGCAACGACGACTGCATGGTCAGGCTTCTTCTGAGCCCACCCTGTCATCTTCTGTTTCACTTGATCTGGCAAAAGCATAGCGATATCCGCCTCGTCGTAGCCGCCTAACGCCTTCAACCGCTCTGCGAGCAGCTCTAAGCCTTGGCGCCACTTGAGATGGAAGCCTTTCTCTTTACTTCCGTGACCGATAAGCAGGACGATTTCCTGACTTGGCGATTCGGAAAGCTCTTTGATTTTCGCATAAATAATCTCAGCAATAACGGGGTCGTCATCAATTGGCGATGTGAAATGAATGCGCGCCTTGATATCAAAAGGTTCCATATCTGTCTCGAGCAGTGGCTCCTCAATCACACCTAAGGCATAGCTGATTTCATCAATATGTGTACTCCCAGAGGACACGAACAGGGGAACGACGATAATATCCGTCACGCCTTGCGCCTCTAAACTGTAAATACCATCTTGAATTAATCGGCCTTCCACCAATTCTAAATAAGAAGCGTAGATCGGAACATTCATCGGCATCTTGACGGCAGACACGGCCTCATCGACCAGCTGAACCCAGCCCTCATCCCGAGATCCATGGCTTATGACTAGCACACCATACTCACTCATTTTGTTCTCCCCACCCGTTCTAAACATGCCTATAAATCCTATGCTAACGAATGTGTTCACACATGTCAATTGACCTGCAAATAAACAGGAAAAATCCCGCATTACGCAAGGTAACGCAGGATCTTGAATTCTTTTTTCGAACAAACATGAATTAACGACCTAAACGATCCAGCGTCAGCACATAGCCGTCGTTTCCGTAGTTGAGGCATCTTTTGACACGAGAAATGGTTGCTGTTGATGCGCCCGTCTCGGCTTCGATCTGGTTATACGTACAGCCCTTGCGCAGCATGCGAGCAACCTCAAGGCGTTGGGAAAGCGATTGAATCTCGTTCACGGTGCACAAGTCATCAAAAAAGACATAGCACTCTTCAATATCTTTGAGCGTCAGCACGGCTTCAAAAAGCTGGTCTATTGCTTTATCATTTAATTTTTTTAATTGCATAGGTTGTCAACTCCCGGTAGAAAAGCATTTAAGCTTATAAGATCTGTTTAAGCTCCTGTGTATCATTCGACACGTCATGTATAAATCCTTCCTTTAGGATAGCGAAACGTTAAAATTTCTATGCGTTAATGAGGTGAATTGTGACATTTAACTAGACCCGTGACATTCGTCCATACCAACGGTAGGCAAGTGACATATCCTGTAGGAGACAAATCTGATAAAAAGGATCGTGAATCCTAGTGAACAACCAAAGACAAATCATTGGTAATGGCGGTAATCGTCCTGAGGTTTATACAAGAAGCTTAACTTTACCTACCCAACTCGGGGATGGCGGCTTCGGGCAATATCCGGGCTTAGGCGGTGGCGGAAATCCTTTTGCACAAGGCGGAGGAGGATTTCCTACTCCTTTCGAAGGAGGCGGTAATCTCTTCGGTAGCCCTAGCGGTGGTAATGCTGGCGGCGGATTTTTTGGAGGCGGCAGCGCGAACCCCAGCGGTGCTGGCGGTGGTGGCGGAGGGAATTTCCTCAGCAACCTCTTAGGTGGTGGCGGTGGTGGAGCTGTAGGCGGTGCCTCGTCTAACCCGCTTAGCGGCTTGAATTTGAAGCAAATCTCCGGCTTCGTTGAACGTATGGGTGGTATTGACGGCATTCTCGGCACAATGGGCAAGGTTCAGAAGTTCATGAGCACCTTTCAACAAATGGCACCTATGGTGAAAACCATTTTGAGTTCGATTGGCAAAGGAAAAGTGAATTCATCGGATGACTTGGAAGAAATATTAAAACCAAAACGCAAACGCCGGAAGAAATCAAGCTCAGGCCCTAGAAGAAAAGGAGCTTCCAAAACCTCCTTAACCAAACGCAAACGCCGATAAGATTATCCTACACAGATCACTCTCAGGTCAACCTCTAGTCATACGCAGGTCAAAATAATTCCAAAAAAGCGCACGAGAAAGCCGCCTCGTCTTGGTTCTAAACCCAAGAAGGGCGGCTTCTCTGCGCCTATCTATGGCTATTCTATTTTCACCGCTGTACCCTCCGGTACAATCTGAACCCAGGTGTTGCCCGGCAGCAGCGGCACTTCCTTGCCACCCTCCTCATAGGCGCGAAGCATGCCACCTTTACGTTCCCAAGTGATTTGCTGAGATTTGCCCTCTTGCAGAATGAGACCTTTACCAGGTCCAAAAACATCCACCGTCCGGCGCCCCTCTTTGTCCACAATCTTATGCTTGCTCTCGAGTACGAGCAGATTTTTGGTTTGCAGCTGTTTGCCGGTTTCCTTGTCGAGATGCGGCTTGCCCTCCATACTGCGCTTGTATACACTTTCAGCGGCATTGTATTCATAGGAAGCGAAATACCCTTGGATATAAGGAATTTGGATATAGTTCACGGCTGCGCCGGTAAGCTTACTTTGACCATCCTTGGCAAAAGCGAGCAGCGGTCCGTTCCATTCGGAGCGGAATTTACGCGCCTCGGCGCCCTGCTTCATTTTATCCACAGAGGTATACAGATTGTGCGGTGCCTTACGATCCGTCGCGCGCCAGTAATAGGCGCCATCGCCGTACACCTCATCGAGATGGGCCAGCTTGCGGCCTGCCATCATATCCATCGCCTCCTGACTCCAGCCGGCATGGACGATAACCGCATCGAGCGCGTCGCCGATCTCCACGAAATAAGGGCGTATGCTGCGCACGGGACCAATGGTCTTCGCTGCTTGACTCTGGAACACGGAGACGAATCTCGTAATCTCGCCCTCTGCGAGAATCTCATAGACGATGTCCGCCTGATCTAGGCCGGTTTGGGGCCTGGATTGCGGGGCATTTTCGACCATGACCATGAAGGGCCGGCTCTTGACTTCTTTATCGGTAGGCAAACCCGTTAGCGGGAATTTGTAGGGCAGCTCCGTCTCCGCAGCTGTGGCAGCAGGTTTAGTAGCGGGCGATGCGGCGGCGGACGTGGCTTCAGCGGTATTCGGGCTGGTCGATGGTAAGGAGGCAGGCGTATCGCTGCAACCGACAATGGCTATGACAGAGCATCCAAGGACGAGCCAGGAGCTAAGGTTTTTTTTACGGAATAAAGGCAATGATTTCAACAGGGCTGCACCTCTTCTCTTAATCGTTCTAGTAAATATATATGCTAGTGATGCGATAGGTAGAAGACTTTTTGCGCGTAGTGGGTCAAAAGGTAGTTGGACCCGCGACTGTGATTAGGTATAGTAGGGAGAGAGATGCGTGATGAGTATGTTTAAAACAAGTTCATGCATTTTGTGCATCAAATTCTGCTCAAATAGGCGTTTCAGTAGATTTGCTTGCAAAAACTACAGCTAATTTGTCCAAAACAAGTTAAATTGACTAAAATGGGCCATTTTTGCTGCACTTTTTTGCAGCTTCTACCGTTATAGACGGCTGACCACCGGAATTGTATGCACTTTTTGCATCAACTACTCAACTATTCCCTACTCGCCATTAAGGAGGCAATTTCATGACCAAGCTCACCGATGACCAAGCCATCGTATTGTTCGACGGGGTCTGCAACCTGTGCAGCGGTGCTGTTCAGTTCATCCTACGGAACGATAAGAAGGGAATTTTCCGCTTTGCTTCCTTACAATCGGATAGCGGTCAAAAGCTGCTCGAGCAGCACAACCTGCCTACGGATATCATCAGCACGATCGTCCTGATCGAGGGCGGCCGCTTCTATACCCGTTCGACCGCTGCACTGCGCATTGCCCGGCGGCTGCGTGGTGCTTGGCCTCTGGCGTATGCGGCCATCATCATTCCCGCTCCGTTGAGGAATCTGGTCTATGCCTTCGTAGCGCGCAACCGCTATCGCTGGTTCGGCAAAGCCGAGCACTGCATGCTGCCGAAGCCTGAGTACAAGGCACGATTCCTAGAGTAGTGATCAGCATGATTTTCGCGCAGTTTTCGTTCGATCTCCTTACGGTTCGCTCTTAGTGTTCCACTGTTCCCCACTCATTCCTGCTCGGCTCTTGCTTAGTTTTCCGCTGCCGCTCAGATCTGCACGTTCTTATACGCTTCACGCACGTTCCAGCTCTGTTCCAGCACGATTTACGCTGCCCTATTTTGTCTCTAAGACTTCCTCATCCCGCCAAACATCCAACAGCACAAGCTCAGCGTGCCCATCTGAAAGCTATGATGCAGCAGCTTCGCCCTGCGAGTAGTGTCAGCCGCACCTAGTGCAAGCAGCAAAGGCGCAAAATGCTCCGGCGTCGGAACCGCCTCACGCGCGTTAGGCGCTCTTTCATCGTATCGAACTAGCGCGTCTAAATTCCACGTCTCCAGCTGCTCCGCCAACCACTCATCGAATTCCACCGCCCACACCTGCGGTACAGGATTATTCCGATCCAGCCTGCGCAAGTTGTGAACCGTCCCTCCGCTGCCGAGGATAAGAACATCCTCTTCTCGCAATGGGCCTAATGCCGCACCGATGCGATAATGCTCTTCCGCCGTCAAACGTGGATTCACCGAGAGCGCCACCACCGGTATCTGCGCATCTGGATACATAATATGCAGCGGTGCCCACGCCCCGTGATCCAAGCCTCGCTCATCATCGAGCTCACAACGAATGCCCTCTTCCTGAAACAATCGCTGTATATGTAAGCTTAGCGTCAAATCCCCTTTAGCTGGGTACTTAATATCATAAAGCTTTTCCGAAAAGCCCGAGAAATCATAGATCGTTTCCAGATGAATCGCCGAGCTAATCTTCTGCACGGGACTTTCCCAATGTGCACTGAACAGCACGATGGCTTTGGGCGCAGGAATGCTCTTGGCCAGCTTCTGCAAAAACTCGGTGTAAGCATGCTGCTCGATCGCCAAACTCGGTACTCCATGGGCAATGAAAAAAGATGGCAGCATGGCAGATCCCCCTTCTTCCTAAATGGTAACTTTTTACCAATATACTATACATTATACGCCTTTGGGCACAAATAAACCCTGGCCGATGGCCAGGTTCTTGTCTAAAGCCTATGTTGGAGCATGGGGACGAACTTCTCTTTGCTATCACTCGCTCTTTTAGATAATCTTCTCGGCTGTAAAGATGAAATATATGGTTACAGATACGATTCCACATCCCCTCGCATCTGTAACGATGAAAAATATCTTTACAGCTTCGCTCAGCGTATAAAAACTACTTTTTACTCGTCTGTAAGAATGTAAAACATCGTTAGAGACACGATTTCACTTCCCCTCGCGACTGTAACGATGAAAAACATCTTTACAGCTTGTGCGCTGGCTATAAAATAAAAGGGCGGCCGGCTTCAATATTAATACTTGTGCCTCATCGCCTTTTCAAAAACTGCTCAATCCCGTCTGCGATACCTTGGGCCAGCTTCTTCTGATATTCCGCTTCGGACATCAGCTCATCTTCTTCCGGATTGGTCATGAAGCCAAGCTCGACCAGCACGACTGGCACTTTGGACCAATTGAAGCCTGATAAGTCGCTGCGTGCTGATATTCCTCTTCCAGCCATTTCGGTCGCGGCCTTCAGATGCTCTAGAATAAAGCCAGCTGCTTCATGGCTTTCTGCTGCGATGGGCTTTACCGCTGCTAAGGAAGCCGACGGATACAACACCGAAAACCCTTTGGTCTTCGGTGAACTATCGCCATCCGCATGAATGCGTACAGCCAGCGCTGCTCCTGCTTCGTTCGCCATTTCAGCGCGCTGCTTGTTGCTGATATCGACCTCATGCGATTCGCGGGTCATCGCAACCTCTATGCCGCGACGGACCAGCTCGTCCTTGATCAGCAGAGATACCTCCAGATTGAGCACATGTTCCGGTTTTTTCGTACGTACACCGACCGTACCAGAGCTGACCTTTGGCTTGGTTTCTCGCGTATCTGGACCTACAGACTCAAGAGCATTATTCCCATAACGCTGATGTCCGGGGTCCAGCATGACGAGTCTTCCTTGTTGAGGCTTGGCTGCCGTTTTGGAAGCCTCGATCTCTGCTGTAGGCTTTGTTTTAGGCGCTAGTGCAGCCTCTGTTCTATCCTCTGCCGCTATCGGCTGCATGGTCGAGCTACTCGTGACCGCAGACGTTTCCTTCTTTACTGTTGGCGATTCCTGAGGTATAGCCAGTCTATCCAATACCTGCGACGTACAACCAGCCGCGATGAGTACAAAGACCATCCATACGGCAACACTCATGAAAGCCATCCACGGCTTCCGATTTTTTGCTACTTTCAATGCTCTCCGCCTTTCATGGTGCTGCTTCACAGGGTTTCTTCGCCTTTCAGGTTGCTGCTTTCACAAGGTTCTCCGTCTTCATTCTACTGGTTCTTTGCCCTGCGCGAATCACCCGATGCATGAAACAAACATCTCCTGCCAAAACTATCCTTTATATAAATAAAATAGAAGGAGGTACTCACATGAATACCCTCTGGAGCTACATTTCTAACCACTGGTTACCGATTGCTTTGATCGTAGGTGTCCTTCTTGCCTTATGGTACGTTTATAAAAATAAGGACAAGTATATCAGGGGCAACGATGACAAATAACTTCGAACTGTCAAAACTTATTATACCTTAAATACTTTGACGACCTCTTGCAGCTCGTCAGCCATTTTCGACAATGATTGAGATGCTGCGCTAACTTCCTCCATGGAAGCAAGCTGCTGCTCAGCAGCTGCGGCTATGCTGTGAGTGCTCTCTAGCGATTTACTGGAAATGGCACAAATTTGCTCGACAACCTCAACCATATGTTTCGAGTCGGATTGAACGAAGACAGCCGATTGAGACACTTCTTTCACATGTCCAAAGTCAACTGGTTAGGTGCAAACTCAACCGTCCTGGCAACCACTTTCCCACTTTACGATGCACAACAAGCTTTCCATTAATGCTGCTGGTCACACTTTCTAGCTGCTGCTGCATTTTGAGCCCAATCTCGTTATTAATCAATCCTTTACTATTCACGTATGCGAACGCAACGATGCCAAACAGAGTAGCAACAATTAGAGGAACAAGCAGCAGCATAAATTTACTTTGAATACTTTTTAGCTTCAATATCTTCAACGCCCCCACTTATCTCTATGATTACAGATTATGAATAGAAATTTCGCGTAATATCGACAAAAACCTCTTAATATCGACATTATTCATGTGAATTTTTTATTAAGGTCATTCACTAGTAATCGACCTCGTTAGAAGTGGTTTATCACAAGATAAACCTAGTCTGTGACTATTACGAATCAAAATAAGCTTACTCAGATGAAGCTATTACGACCTGCTTCTGGTACAACTCGCATTCGCTCTTACCAGCTGTCTTGCACAAACCAGGGCCTTCTACGAATAGCGGTTTAGCTAGAAATAAATAAGCAAGCTTACCTTGCTTATTTGTTCTAATATCGGAGCATCTCGTCAGATAAGACCACAGCGCATGCTTATTAGCTGTAAACGAGACTTCCATGGTGTATTAGCCAACAATAAGCAAGCCTAGCTTGCTTATGCAATCATAGCCGGGGTCATTAAGACAAATAAGCTACTTCAGTTGCCTTATCCGCACAATGAACTGCATAGATAACTCCAAAACCCAAAACATATAAATTCTTAATCTATTGAAAAAACAAAAAACACAGCCTTTTACCATGCAAAAGGTTGTGTTTCTGCTTTCAATCTATTTCAAGGTTTTCATCGCGTCGCGGATGCCGATATCCTTTTACTAGTCAAAATAAATCGGGTTCGTTAGCGCAGCCATAAGCGTCATGTTGACCTCATCGAAATGCCGCCATACTTCGGCGCGTACAAACGTTGTTCCCTGTGCGTCAAAATGGATGGCGAGCACCCCGTCTGAGGACACTAGTACTTCCTTTTCCAATCTAATGTTGCTAAACAGTTTGATCTTATCTCCGGCCATCAAATCCTCGGCGTACAAACACACTTCTCTGCTCCGCTCTCCTGCTGGAACAATATCTCCAACCCTATAAGAACCGCAGTTTAGCTCCACAAAAGGCCCGTTTGGCGCATAAGTAATCAGTACGTGACCAAGCCCAATGGCGCTTAAAATGCCATCCACGGTTTTCTCAGAAGCGTACACCCAGGTACATGGCATCGCATGCTTCACATACGGATCTGGACGATGGGTATCGCTGCCGCCAACAGCAACAAGCCTTCTGCCGGAGACGAGTTGACTATGCCACCAATTCAGCGCTCTAACATTCCGCTCCGTAAAGGGGCCATTCCATACTTCTACCCAGTCGTGATCTACACCCAAATCCCATTCCCACGGGCAATACTCGCAGTGCGGATGATTGATCACGATTTTGGCTCCATTAGCACGGGCTTCGGCAATCTTGGCGTTGACGTCTTCCTGACTCTTCACCCGAAAATCTCGGATCGGATCGATAACACCCAAGAAATTACTGTGTCCGAAATTCGTTGTAAATTCCATCCCCGGTATCATGACAACGCTCGTATGGCGCGGATAGGTCATGTTTTGGCTGACCGTATTGTGATCCGTCATGGCGATAAAATCACAGCCGAGTTCCTCCATCCTTGCCGCATTTTCTTCCAGTGTAAAAGTACCGTCGCTGTGCACGCTATGTGTATGCAGATCGCCTTTTAGCCAGCGAGGTGTCTTATAAAGAAATTCGATCGTAACGGTAACGGAACAACCTTCGCTCGGTACCTTGTAGGCGTTATGCAGAACCGCCCAGTTTCCCGGCGTTAAATCACCCGATAAATAGCCTGGAGTTGATTGTTCCTTTCCAAGTCGAAATGCTTTGCGAGCTCCTCCGCTCCAGCCTCTCACTCTGCCGGTATCCCTCAGGCCCAAGTCGATCACGGCCTTCTGTTCACCGTGTGATTCGATCACGTAAGTGACCACAATTTCCTCAACATGCTCGGGCATTTCAAAAGGGACTTCGATATAAGTGCTTTGCTCCGAATTAGCAATTCTTTTCGTCATTGTCGTAACTGAACGTATTCTTTCCACATGTTTCATCTGTCGCTCTCCTTGATCTGCTCGGTTTTAAGTTAAGCGCAAAGAAGCAATAATCGGATAATGATCCGACGGGTAGCCCCCTTCAATCTGCCCTCTATCGACGATCGTTTCCAGTAGTTCCACCTCGGGAGATACGAAAATATAATCAATTGGCGCCTCGTCTGCTCCACCTTTGAAGTCGTGCGCAGTTCGGCCTACATGTCCTTCAATAGCGGTATAAGCGTCTTTCAGCCAGCCGTTCGGTCCTTCGTCCCCAGCTTCCCCCCTCAAAAAACGGATAGGCGGGTAGCTCGGATGGCTGTTCATGTCCCCCATTAAAATAGCGGGTAAAGAAAGCTCGGACTTATGCGACCGAATATAATCCCAAATCACTTTAACGCCATTTTCTCTAGCTTCTTGACTATGATGATCCAAATGGGTGTTGTACACGATAAATGCTTTCTGAGTGTATTTGTCCAGGAATCGAACCCACGTACACATTCTAGGGAACATGCTGTCCCAGCTTTTGGATGCCGTTACTTCCGGCGTTTCCGAAAGCCAGAAGTGGCCTTCCTCTAGCACCTCAAGTTGATCCTTCTTATAAAAAATAGCGCAATGCTCATTTTCATGTTCGCCAAATCGGCCCTTGCCGATCCAATTGTACGCTTCCAGCTCCCCATGAAGCTCGGTCAGCATGTCATAGTAGCCTTCCTGTGTGCCGACCAGAATGGGGTCGTGCTCTTGGATTGTATGGGAAACGCGCCTCACACGATGAGGCCATGCGTTGTCTCCATCCTTTGGCTCATTGTATCGCAGATTGAAAGTCATGACCTTCCACTCCATCGTATATGCACCTCTTCTTTGTTTATTCTTTTACAGAACCGAGCATGATGCCATGTATAAAATACTTTTGCAGAAACGGATAAACGATAAGAATCGGCACCATCGAAACTACGATTTTGGCAGCGTTAAGTGTCTTATCCGATACTTTCATCAGTAACTCAAGCTTCGTCGAATCAAGCTCCAACAACGCGTTCTGGTTGACGACGAGCTGCTGAATATACGTTTGCAGCGGATAATTTTCCGCACTGCGCATAAAGATCATACCGTCAAAGAACGAATTCCAGTGACCAACAATACTGAATAATGTGACAGTAGCCATCGCTGGCAGCGAAAGCGGCAGATAGACTTTGACCATCATATACCAAGGTCCTGCACCGTCCATGTAACCCGCGTCGCTCAGCTCCTTCGGCAAGTTTCGGAAGAAGTTCATTAACAAAATAACGTTAAAAACCGGCACCGCACCCGGCAGCACAAGAGCCCACATGGTGTTAAACATCCCTAATGCCTTGACGGTCAAATATAACGGAATAATCCCGCCGCTGAACAGCATCGTAAACAGCATGAACCACATATACACGTTCCGGTACGGGAATTCCTTGCTGCTTCTCGACAACGGGTACGCCATCATAACGGTCAATACGAAATTGATTCCCCCGCCCAGCAAAACCCGTTTGACGGAAACTAAAAATGCATTGAGAAAATGCGGTTCTTCCATAATTTTACGATATGATTCCAATGAGAAACTAACAGGCCAAAATTTAACGAATCCCCCAGCCGCTGCCGCGTTGTCGCTAAACGAGACGGAGAACACGTGCACAACAGGCGCAAGCGACATGGCTGAGATGACTAGCATCACCAAGATTAGAGCTGCTTCGGCTATACGAGCCGAAATCGTTTTATTGCGTACCACTGGCATTCACCTGCTTCATTAGAAAATTCTGTAATTCGCATACGTATAGGCGACTCTGTACGAAATAAAGATGAGAAGGAATCCGATTGCTGACTTCAACAAACCGACGGCCGTAGCTAAGCCATATTGAGCCTGTACAAGTCCTACCCGGTACACATACGTATCGATAATATCACCCGACTCGTAGACAAGAGGATTATACAAATTGAAAATTTGATCAAATCCTGCATTCAAAATATTGCCTATGCTCAAAGTAGCCAACAAAACAACAGTAGGAACCAAGCTCGGCAGCGTAATATAATACAATTGCTTCAATCTAGTAGCTCCGTCCATTTCGGCTGCTTCATAGAGGGAAGGATTAATGCCCGCTAGTGCAGCTAAATAAATAATGGCAGCAAATCCGAATTCTTTCCAAATGTCTGTACTAACGACTATGCCTGGAAACAAGCTGTTTTTGGCCATAAACATAATCGGCTCGAATCCTAACGCTTTCAACGTATTGTTGATAATGCCGTCCAACGACAGCATATCTATCACAACACCCGCCAAGATAACCCATGATATAAAATGAGGCAGGTACACAACTGTCTGCACCCATCTTTTGAATATGCTGAATCTAATCTCATTGAGCAAAATGGCAAAGGTAAGTGGAATGATAAGGTGCGCGATAATTTTACACACAGCAATAAATACGGTATTAAAGAAAATAACTTTACTATCTCTCAGTTGAAACATGTACGTAAAATTTTCGAAGCCGATCCAGGGGGAGTTCCATATTCCCAAACCAATCTTGAAATCTTGGAACGCAATTGCGACTCCGAACATCGGCACGAGATGGAAAATAATGAGAAGCACGATACCCGGCAGAAGCATCAAATGGTAGTGCTTGTAAAACGATTTTATGTTCATGAACGATACACCTCTGTTCAACTTATCCGTTTTTGATTGTAGAAAGAGCGCACCACCATTCGGTCAGGTGATGCGCTCTTTACATGTACACGTTACTTTTTGGACTTACTGATTTCATCCGTTACTTCTTTCGTGATTTCGTCGCCGCCTTGTGCCTTCCAATCCGTAACGAACTTATCAAACGAATCAAGCGGCTTCTCGCCCATTACGATGCCGAAGAAAGTTTCAGTTTCTAACTTTTGTAGATTAGCCCATTTTCTTTCCATCGTCTTCGTATTCGCTGTAAATTCGCTGTACACCTTATTCATGTTTTGCTTCAGCAAATCTGCTGGAACGGTGTACCCGAAATATCCTGACCAATCTTTCAGATCTGCTTTCGGATTAGCTTTGTCGCGAGTTGCCTTTGCAAACATTTCTTTCATTTCCGGATTCAGCTCTTCAGGCTTGATCTGTCCGCTCATTGCCTTCTTCAATGTGTCTGATTTTCTTTCCACAGCATCCGCATAATCGTAAGTGGAGTTTCCGATCGGCCAATACTCTGCGCTTACCGTGAAGTCTAACTTCAAAGCGTCAGGATCTACTTTACGCTGAGCATTGATAAACGTGTTCGCATAAATCATAGCCGCTTCAGGATTCTTCATCCCTTTCTTCACAACAATAAACTGGTTACTTACCGGCACCATCATCGTGTTCACAGTCCCTTTGGCATCAGGGATCAAATAAGGCACGAAATCAACCTTCGGATTGAGCTTCATAGCATCAGCAGCCAACCCGCCGGACCACCATGGACCGAAGAACATACCCGCTTTGCCAGATACGATGTTCTCGTTCGGGTCTTTGCGCAAAGCAAATTCCTTATCAATTGCACCTGCCGCATACATGTCACGCAGCTTGCTGAGTGCTTGCTTCGTTTCAGGAAGGATCGAAGCGTAAACGACCTTGCCGGAGCTATCCTTGATCCAGTTGGAAGGATAAGCGCCGAATGCTTGGAAAATACCTTTAAAGTCCCCTCGCTGCGCTTTACCGCTTACCGTTAATGCTTTCTCGTAACCGGCGATGCCAATGGTATCCGCTTTGCCACTACCGTCTGGATCTTTCTCTACGAAAGCTTTGGCGATCGCAGCGACATCGTCCATCGACTTTGGCGGCTGAAGTCCCAATTTATCCATCCAGTCCTTGCGTACCCACGCCATACTTGAAGCATCCGCTTGTACGCTAATATTGGGAATACCCATCAATTTACCTTTATAGGTTGCTTTCTCAATCGCTTTGTTGTTCGTTGATGCATACAATTCCTTGGCTAATGGAGACGCGTATTTGTCATACACTTTGCTTAAGTCCTCAATTTGTCCGGCTTCGGCGAGGGCAAGGAAGATTTGCTCGTTTACAAGCATGACATCAGGTAGATCGTTGCTCGCGATGGCCAGTTTCATCTTTTGCTCATAGTCCTGTGAAGCTGCATACCATAAAATTTTAAAGTTGATATTTGTTTTTTCTGAGATATATTTCATATACTGATTGCTTTCTACTGTATCGCCAGCAGGTAACTTTGCACCTGGGCTCAAGCTTTTGAAGGTGGTAACTTCTATCGGATTCGGCATCTTAAACGGGTCCACCTTAACGTTCGGATCTGCAGCTTGCCCGCCGCCGTCCTTGCTGGCCCCTCCGTTATTGCTCGAACATGCCGTCAGCAAAACAACCAATGTAATCATAGAAATTAGAGCTTTTTTCTTTTTCATATTGCCCCTCCTCATTAATTACCCTTCACTTACATCTTAAAGAAAATGAGAGGCATTCGGGTCAGTTAATGTCTTACGTTTAGGAGCAAATCGTCTCCTAAATCGGCATTCCGGGAACGATTAGGAGACAAAAGTGCACTTCTTTGGAGACGATTTGTGTTACTGTCTTTGGGTGAAAGCCCAATTTTAACTCTTGCTCTTGCGGAACTCACCGGGCAGCATCCCCGTCAACTCACGGAATACTTTGCCAAAATATTTTTCATTCGGATACCCAGCTTGTGCGGCGATCCAACTAATCGTTTTCCCTGTTTGACTAAGCAGATCTTTCGCGTGATTCACTCGCACTTCCCGGATATAATCGTTAAACGTTTTCCCGGCAATATCCCGAAAACAGCGGCTGAAATAACTGCGACTCATGTTGACCCTTTTCGCGATGTCCGGCAAAAGAAGCTCATTTTGAAACTCATGGCGAATAATATCTACTGCCTTCCAAATACATGCCTTCACTTCGGGCGAATACGGCCCATCTTCCTCTTCGGCAAACGCAGGAACGCCATGGATCTCCACTTTCGTGTCCCTTGTTCGTACATTTTGCTCCTGCATTTTACCTACAATTCTTCTTAATATTTCGTCCATCTGCTCATGTTCAAGCTCGACCTTGGTCATATAATCCAGCGCCCCTAGGCGAAGCGCTTCCTGTATCAATTCAAAATCCTGATGAAACGTCAATACGACCATGCTAATATCCCGATAACGTTCTTTCACACACCTCATTAAATCTATACCTGACATGACAGGCATCGCTAAATCGGTAATGAGCAAGTCCACCTGATTATTCTCCAGAAACTCTAACGCTTTTTTGCCGTTACCCGCTTCACCTACGACCTCTAGATTATGCTCACGCCAAGGCATCATCGCGATGAAGCCTTTACGCACCAAGTGATCATCGTCCACAACCATAACTTTTATCATCCGAGTATACCTCCTATTGGAAGACGAAGTATGATCGTCGTCCCTGAGCCGATTGTGCTTTTTATATGAAAACTCGCAGCTGCTCCGAATTGAAACTTCACCATACGGTTTACATATTGCAGCCCGATTCCCATGCCTACCTTCTTTTTCTCTAACGTGTTCTCGCTCATTAATTGATCAATTTCTTCTTCTGTCATCCCGTCTCCATTGTCTCTAACTTCAATAATGACATGCGATTCACCGTCTTCGATGACACTAACTTCAATTACACCTTTATCCTCCAAGCCGTGATACAACGCATTTTCAACAAGCGGCTGTAGAATGAACCTTGGAACCGGCAGCTCAAGCGCCTCGGAATCGGCATGGATTTTCACATCAAATTGAAAGTTATAACGGATGCCCTGCAGCTCCACATAATTTTTGAGAGCCTCAATCTCATCTTTAATTCTGGCCGGTCCGCCTTTACCGAGATTATAGTAGAGCACTTTGTTCAACGTGGAAACCAAGCGGTCAATATCCTTCTGCCCATTGGCACGAGCCAGCCAGCGAATGGTATCGAGTGTATTATGAATGAAATGCGGATTGATTTGCGTCATTAATTTCTCAACTTCGAGAAATGCTTTGCCTTGTTCCTTCTGCTCCACCTCGCCGATTAATTCAAAGATGCGGCTTCTCATTTCTGCAAACTCTTTATAAATAACGGCAAACTCCAAGATCTGAGATTGTCTTCTCGGGAAAACCTCGTTGTTACTTTTTACATTACGAATATCCGTACTCAGCAGCTTGAGCGGACGGTATACCGTTCGCCAAATCAACCAGGCAATGAAGAAGCTTGCTATAAGGGTTAAGATAGCAAAGAAGGCGAACTGCTTGATCCACCTATTTACTTCGAGGTTGTATACCGATTTGGGGACGGCGGCCAGTACCTTCCAAGATTGATTGCTCGTCTCCTCAAACATCATATATTTGCCCGAAATGTCTTTATTCGATTGGTTATTGGCATGCAGCATGCCTACAGGAAAATCCGTTGAATTCTCGCTATAAACAATTTGTCCATGATTATCGACAATAAGATGTACCAAGTTGCCACCGAATTGATCGTTGTCTTTGAGTATGCTTTCTGCCAATTTAAAATTAGTTTCAATATAGACATACGCATCGTCACGATCCGGCAGCTCGACTTTGCGCAGGATGGACAGCACTTCATTGCCGTCGATCGGGTTTAAAGAAAGATGCGGTCCCATATAAGTAAGTTTATCGAACTTGATAAGTACTGGCAGCTGCTTAAGGTCATAATCTTCACGAACGTTAAAATTTTCAAATAATAGCTGCTTGTCTTTCTCAAAGTAATAAAACATTAATCCAAGCGTCGGGTTCGTAAAATGAATCAAGCCTAACTCGCTTCTGATCTCGTCGTTTAATCTTTTCTTTTCATATAAATCAGCTGATAAATAGTTCTCTAGGCTTTTGCCAACCCTCCCGTCAAAGGCGAGCTGTTGAGACGTGTGATTTAACTGACCGAGGGTATCTTCAAGCAACAGCCTTACCTGATGCAAATTGCTTTGGACCCCGCCCTCTGCTTTATTTTGTAAAATCGCATACATCGAGAAATAGGAAATACTCCCAATGAGAATTAAGGGTGCGAGTGAGCTGATAAACAGGATGAGAATGAGACGATATTTCAAGGAATGCGGCTTCGGTTGTAAACCCATCATTTTAAGTATTGTCATGATTCAGCCTCGCTTTGCTACTTGCCTAATACTGCCTAGTATACAAAACAAGTAAAACGCTTACAACGGTCAATTAATTTGAGAAAAATGAAAAAGCACAACCCTTTGATGAACAAAAGGCTGTGCTTTATACAATTAAGAGCAATCTTACTATTTCAAAGCTTTCATTGCAATATCCGTACGGTAATGCTTCCCGTCAAAATGGATCCGGTCCGCATCCGCATAAGCTTTCTGACGAGCTTCAATGATATCTTTGCCAAGGCCTGTGATTCCTAGAACGCGTCCGCCATTGGTGACAATTTGTCCGTCTTCGATGGCTGTCCCCGCATGGAACACTAGCGAATCTTGCACTTGATCCAGTCCTGTAATCGGCAGCCCTTTTGGGTAAGGACCTGGGTAGCCTGGTGAAGCTACAATGACACAAACTGCCGCTTCCTCACTCCACTCGATCGACTGCTCAGCCAACGTTCCGTTGTTGATAGCTAAGAAAATATCAAGAAGGTCAGTCTTGAGGCGAGGCAAAATAACCTGCGTCTCTGGATCACCGAAACGTGCGTTAAACTCAATGGTTTTCACGCCATTCGGGGTCAAAATCAAACCGGCATAAAGGACGCCTTTGAAAGGACGGCCCTCTTTTACCATCGCATCAGCTGTAGGTTGAACGATGTTCACAAGTGCTTCCTGTACGATTGACTCAGGGATATGCGGCAGCGGGGAGTACGTCCCCATTCCGCCCGTGTTTGGCCCCTTGTCGTTATCAAAAACAGGTTTATGATCCTGTGATGGCACCATGAGGCGAACCGTGGACCCATCAACAAAGGCTAACAGTGACATTTCTTGTCCGGTTAGGAACTCTTCAATGACTACGCTAGCTCCGGATTTGCCAAACACTTGATCCACCATAATATCGCGAAGCGCGGCTTCCGCTTCCTCCATCGTTTGCGCAACGGTAACACCTTTTCCAGCAGCTAAGCCGTCCGCTTTAATAACAATTGGCGCCGACTGACTGCGCAAGTATGCAAGCGCTGGCTCATAAGCGTCGAAAGACTCGTAAGCTGCCGTAGGGATACTGTATTTCTTCAATAGCTCCTTCATAAACACCTTGCTGCCCTCAATAATCGCCGCATTCGCGCGAGGTCCGAAAGCCTCGATACCTTTGGACTCCAAGTGATCAACCAATCCAGCTGCAAGCGGATCATCAGGTGCTACCATCACGAGGTCAATCGCCTGCTCCTTCGCAAATGTACTGATCTCCTCGAATTGCAGTTCTGTAATCGGCACACATTCCGCTAAGCCAGCAATCCCGCCGTTCCCTGGTGCACAGAACAATTTGCTGATCTTCGGGCTTTTGCTGAGTGCCCATACAATCGCATGCTCGCGCCCGCCTCGTCCAATAACTAATACACGCATCGCTATGGAAACCCCTCTCATGGGGAATGCCCACGGTCTGGAAATCGAACGTGAGCATTCTCAATTGTTTTAGTGTTTAAAGTGACGAACGCCTGTCATGACCATGGCAATGCCATTTTCGTTCGCTACGCGGATAGATTCTTCGTCTTTAATGGAACCGCCTGGCTGAATCACCGCTGTGATTCCCGCTTTTGCTGCCATTTCAAGTGTGTCGCCCATTGGGAAGAACGCATCGGAGGAAAGGACAGATCCTTTCGCCTTGTCGCCCGCTTGCTCAATGGCGATTTTGGCTGCGCCAACACGGTTCATTTGACCCGCGCCAACGCCAACCGTCATATCGTCTGCAACGAGTACGATTGCGTTAGATTTAACGTGCTTAACTACTTTCCATGCGAAAAGTAATTGCTTCATCTCTTCAGCCGTCGGTTGACGCTCAGAAACGACTTTCAAGTCAGCTTCGGTCAGTTGGTAAGCATCGCTAGCTTGTACGAGCATGCCGCCTTCAACCGTTGTAATCACTGGCTCCGCTTTACGGCCAGCTACTGTATCTAAGCCGCTTACTTTGAGTAGGCGAATGTTTTTCTTTTTGGAAAGGATATTGAGCGCTTCCGGTGTAAAATCAGGCGCAATGACGATTTCCAGGAAAATCTCATGCAGCAGTTGAGCTGTCGCTTCATCCACCGCGCGGTTCGCGGCTACGATGCCACCGAAGATAGAAGTCGGGTCTGCATTGTACGCTTTCGTGTAAGCTTCAAGCACATTTGTACCGATACCTACGCCGCAAGGATTCATGTGCTTAACGGCTACAACTGCAGGCTCGCTGAATTCTTTGACGATCTGAAGCGCAGTATTAGCGTCGTTAATATTATTGTACGATAGTTCTTTACCGTGTAACTGTACAGCTGTTGTAATGTTGCCAGCAGCCGCATTCGGCTTACGATAGAAAGCTGCGCTTTGGTGCGGGTTCTCTCCGTAACGAAGCTCCTGCATTTTCTCATAAGTCACTGTATAGCGCTCTGGGTAAGGCTCGCCTTGTAGACCAGTCAAGTAGTCACCAATCAAAGCATCGTAAGCCCCCGTGTGACGGAACACTTTAGCAGCTAGACGTTTGCGCGTTTCCAGCGTTGTGTCGCCAGTCTCTTGCACTTCTTCCAGCACCTTCGCATAGTCGGTTGTATCCACGATAACGGAAACAAACGCATGATTCTTAGCTGCGGAACGAAGCATCGTCGGCCCACCGATATCGATGTTCTCAATCGCATCCTCGTAAGTCACATCAGGCTTCGCAATCGTTTCGGCAAAAGGATACAAATTCACGACAACCAGATCAATATACTCCAAACCGAGCTTCTTCATGCTCTCTTGGTGCTCCACGTTGTCACGAACGGCCAGTAATCCGCCGTGAACATTCGGATGCAGCGTTTTGACGCGGCCATCCATGATCTCCGGAAACCCTGTAACCTCGGAAATACCGATAACCGGCACCCCTTTATCCTTCAACAAACTAAGCGTACCGCCCGTAGAAATGATCTCAACGCCCAGCTTCGACAGCTCGCTCGCGAATTCAACAATTCCCGTCTTATCGAAAACGCTGATCAGTGCTCTTTTGATTGCCACTATGCTTCCTCCCAGAAAATAATATTTGTAACTTCTCCCGCTCATCCCAACTTAGCGATGAAGAACAGCCTTAACTTCGATCAAGCTCACTCATATAGGGTAAAACCGTCGCGGTAACGATGTAAAACATCCTTACAGTAGCTAGTTCTCTCGCTCAAGCCACCCTAGTGATGAAAAACATCCTTACATACTCTCCGGCCGCGATCCACGCCACAGAAAAGTCTAATTTGTTTAAATCCCTCGCGCATACTGAAGAGTTATCCACAGATGACCTTATTTTGCGTGGTGGAGCTATAGCTCAAAACCCTACGACCGCACGCTAACCCTGCGGCCATCCAAGCTCACGCGATCCTCGCACAGCCAGCGAATCACCTGCGGCAGCAGCACGTGCTCAGCCGCATGGATGCGCTCCGACAGCGAGTCCGCAGTCTCGTGCTCGTGGATCTCAACGGCACGCTGGGCGATGATCGGCCCGGAGTCCAACCCGCCGTCCACGAAGTGAACGGTCACGCCGGTCTGCTTCACGCCGTACTCGACGGCCTGCTCGATCGCACGTACGCCGGGAAACGACGGCAGCAGTGAAGGATGAATGTTGATCATGCGCCCGAAATACGGCTCAACAAGCACATTCGTAATAATCCGCATGTAGCCAGCCATTACGATCAAGTCAACCTGACGATCGTGCAGCTCTTTAAGGATAAGAGCCTCATAAGCCTCACGACTCTCGTATTCCTTCGGAACAAACGCAAATACAGGCACCTTCGCCTCTACAGCACGCTCCACCACATACGCTTGCGGGCGGTCACAGACAAGAAGCTCGATGCTGACATCAAGCTTCCCCTTCTGTACCTGATCTACGATGGCCTGGAAATTCGAGCCGCTGCCCGAAGCGAAAATCGCAATTCGGTAAGGCTGCATTAAACTTCAGCTCCTTGGAACGTCACTACACGCTCGCCTTCAGTAACAACACCTAAACGGTAAGCTTTCTCGCCTTGTGCTTCTGCTGCTGCAATAGCTTTCTCAGCATCGTCCGAACCAACGATAACAACCATCCCGATACCCATGTTGAACGTACGGAACATATCGTTGTTCGAAATGCCGCCCTCACGCTGCATCAACTCAAAAATCGGAAGGATCGGCCACGATCCATATTGGATTTCGACGTTCACGCCATCAGGCAGAACGCGAGGAATATTTTCGATAAAACCGCCGCCTGTAATGTGTGCCATTCCTTTGATCGCAACATCTTCAAGCATCGCAAGAACTGGCTTCACATAAAGCTTCGTTGGCTCAAGCAGCACATTACCAAGCTTATCGCCCAGCTCATCCACATGACCTTGAAGCGTATAACCGCCATCTTCCAGCAAAAGCTTGCGCACAAGAGAGAACCCGTTACTGTGCACACCGCTCGATGCCAGACCTAGAACCACGTCTCCAGGACGGATCGTTGTACCATCGATGATCTTTTTCTTGTCGACGATTCCAACCGTAAACCCGGCAATGTCATACTCCCCAGACGCATACATGCCCGGCATTTCCGCCGTTTCGCCACCGATGAGTGAGCAGCCAGACTGCGCACAACCGTCAGCGATCCCTTTAACGATAGCTTCAATTTTCTCTGGAATTACTTTGTCACAAGCAAGATAGTCGAGGAAAAAAAGCGGCTCCGCGCCTTGAACGATAATATCATTCACGCACATCGCAACAGCGTCAATCCCAATCGTATCATGCTTATCCATTGCAAAAGCGATCTTCAGCTTCGTGCCCACGCCGTCCGTACCAGATACGAGCACAGGCTCCTCGTACTTGTCTTTGTTCAAGCTGAACAGCCCGCCGAAGCCACCGAGGTCCGTTAACACTTCAGGACGGAAAGTCCGTTTGACGTGCTTTTTCATCCGTTCTACTGCTTCGTTCCCCGCCGCGATATCCACTCCAGCCTTTTTGTAAGCATCCGACACTTAGCAATCACTCCTTAGTTTGTCTATGTATCGGGCAGGTCGTCCGCCTAAGCGGGACCCACCCGTTGTGTCTATTCCAATTTATTGCATTTCCTTATCTATTAACCAATTAATCGCAAGCACAACCAACCTTCGTAACATCCACAATTTCTGTTGGATAGCTGTTATCGAAGCATGCCGTACAGTAGCCGCTCTCCGCCCCTGCCGAACCTTGACCGATCGAATCTAACAGCCCTTCTTTTGTCAGAAAATGCAGGGAATCCGCGTTGATCGCTTTACGAATCTCTTCGATCGAATTCATCGCAGCGATCAGCTCTTTCCGATCCGGTGTATCAATCCCGTAGTAGCATGGATTCATAAAAGGCGGCGAAGAGATACGCACGTGCACTTCTGTTGCCCCAGCTTCTCTAAGTAAATTGACGATTCGGAGTGACGTTGTCCCGCGCACGATGGAGTCATCAATCATGACAACACGCTTGCCTTCGACGACTTTACGAACGGCGCTTAGCTTCATTTTAACACCTTGCTCACGAAGCTCTTGGCTTGGAATGATGAACGTCCGGCCTGTGTAGCGGTTCTTGATCAGTCCCAGCTCATAAGGGATACCCGTTTGTTCCGCATAACCAATTGCAGCCGAAATACTCGAATCCGGCACACCAGTCACAATATCAGCGTCAACGAAAGCTTCCATCGCCAGTTTCTTACCCATCCGCTTACGCGCGGAGTGAATATTCACCGTATCAATGTCACTATCTGGACGAGCAAAGTAGATATACTCCATCGCACAAATCGCGCGTCGGCCGCTTTCCGTGAACCGCTCCGAGCGGAAGCCGTCGCGATCAATCACGATGATTTCCCCTGGCTGCACATCACGGAAATACGTAGCTCCCACCGCATCGAAGGCGCAGGACTCGGAAGCGAACAAGTACGCATCTCCCAGACGGCCGATCATGAAGGGACGAAGTCCGTTCGGATCGAGCGCAGCGATCAATTTGTCCTTGGTGACGATCAGGAAGGCAAAGCCGCCGATAACTTGATTCATCGCATCTTTAACCGCATCCACAATATCGTCGTGCTCCGAACGGGCAATCAAATGCGCCATAACCTCGGTGTCGCTCGTCGTTTGGAAGATCGAACCCTTCTTCTCAAGCTCGCGCTTGATAATATGCGCATTATCAAGGTTGCCGTTCGTCGCAATAGCAAGGTCGCCCTCACGGTACTTGAATACGAGTGGTTGTGCGTTTGCCAGCTTGCTTTCGCCTGCTGTTGAATAGCGCACGTGGGCGATCGCAGTAGAACCTGTCAGAGGATGCAAATTTTCATTGGTGAATACCTCTTTGGCAAGTCCCATACCGCGATAATAGTTAAACTTGCCGTCTTCCACCGTGCAAATGCCGGCACTTTCCTGTCCGCGGTGCTGCAGGGCATGCAGCCCGTAATAGCACAGAGAGGAAGCTTCGGGATGACCATACACCCCGAACACCCCGCACTCCTCATTCAGCTTATCAAACAATCCGCCTTGGCCGCCTACACCTTCGTTGAAATACTCGCCTGTCCAAAGTTCATGCTGTTTATCCCCTAGTTGAACTACGGGAGCAGCAGGGAGCTTTAGGGCCTTGGTTTTTTTCATGCCATTAGACATGGGATCGCATCCTTCCAGACTTTCGCCAGCTCGTTTACCGGAGACTGGAGACGCTGTTCGTTATTGATTTTAACGGTCAGATCTGAACCTGTTACTGTTCCAATTTCTTGATAAGGTACGCCTTGTGAAGCAATCCAGTGTTTCAGAGCGTCCGCTTTATCAGGAGAAGCACTGAGCAAAATACGGGATTGTGTTTCACTGAATAGCGTGAAGTCGGGACGAAGGTCAGACGCCACATTAACAGCTGCGCCCACTTTACCACCGATACAGCTTTCAGCCAAAGCAACGGCCAAGCCGCCTTCGGATAAGTCATGCGCAGAAGCAACAAGACCTTCTTGAATTGCTTTTAGAACCGCATTTTGCAGGCGTTTCTCTGTAGCCAAGTCCAATTCAGGAGGACGGCCTTCCGTTACACCGTGAATCACATATTGGAATTCGCTGCCGCCGAGCTCCGCTTTCGTCTCGCCGAGCAGGATGATGATGTCGCCTTCTTTTTTGAAGCTTTGCGTCGTGATGTGGTCGATGTCATGAACAAGACCAACCATCCCGATAACCGGAGTTGGGTAGATCGCACCTTTGGCATTCTCGTTGTAAAGCGAGACGTTACCGCCAATAACCGGCGTATCCAAGAAGCGGCAAGCTTCTGCCATACCGTCTGTGGATTTCTCCAACTGCCAGAAAATTTCTGGCTTGTCTGGGCTGCCGAAGTTCAGGTTATCCGTAACCGCGAGCGGCTCAGCACCGGAGCAGACAACGTTACGCGCTGCTTCAGAAACTGCAATCCGTCCGCCTACTTCCGGATCCAAGTACACATAGCGTCCGTTGCAGTCGGTTGTCATCGCGAGGCCCTTACGGGTACCGCGAATGGTTACAACCGCTGCGTCCGAACCCGGACGCACTGCCGTATCTGTACGAACCATGTGGTCATACTGGTTGTACACCCACTCTTTGCTCGCTACCGTCGGAGACGCGAGCACCGATTTCAGTGCATCCGTCAATTTCGTTACCTCCGGGTAACGAGTCGTGTCGATCGATGCGCTAGCTTCATAATAAGCCGGCACTTTGCTCGGCTTATTGTACACCGGGCACTCGTCGACGAGTGCGCCGACAGGCATGTTCCCCACGACTTCACCGTGGTGGATCAGCTTCAGGTAACCGTCATCGGTTACCTTGCCGACTTTGGCGCAGTGGAGACCCCAGCGCTCAAAAATGCCCTTAGCTTGCGCCTCATGCTTCGGCTCAACAACGAAAAGCATACGCTCTTGAGACTCAGACAGCATCATTTCATACGCTGTCATGCCTTCTTCGCGCTGCGGAACTTCATCAAGGTAAAGCTCCATGCCGTTGCCCGCTTTACTAGCCATCTCTGCGCTGGAGCAAGTTAGCCCCGCAGCACCCATATCTTGAATTCCGAGCACGATGCCGGAATTGATTAACTCTAAGCACGCTTCCAGCACGAGCTTCTCCATGAACGGATCGCCAACTTGTACCGCTGGGCGCTTCGCTTCGGACTCCGCCGTAAGCTCCTCGGATGCGAATGTCGCACCGTGGATACCGTCGCGGCCAGTCGCTGGTCCGACGTAGAAGACTGGGTTGCCAACACCTTTGGCAACACCGCGTTGAATCATGTTGTGGTCGATAAGACCCACACACATCGCATTAACGAGCGGGTTCCCCTCGTAGCTCTCGTCGAACATCACTTCGCCGCCGACTGTCGGAATCCCGATACAGTTCCCGTATCCAGCGATTCCGGATACAACGTGCTCGAACAAGTACTTCACGCGGTCGTTTTCCAGCTTACCGAAACGCAAGGAATTCAGAAGCGCTACCGGGCGTGCGCCCATTGAGAAAATATCACGAATAATACCGCCCACTCCTGTCGCCGCGCCTTGATAAGGCTCGATCGCTGAAGGGTGGTTATGACTTTCAATTTTGAAAACAACCGCTTGGTTGTCTCCGATATCTACTATCCCTGCGCCTTCGCCAGGTCCCATCAAGACGCGAGGTCCTGTCACTGGGAATTTACGAAGTACAGGTTTGGAATTTTTATAAGAACAGTGCTCGGACCACATAACGCTGAAAACACCGATCTCTACATAGTTCGGGTTGCGTCCAAGGAAGCCGCAAATTTTGGCAAACTCTTCGTCCGTTACGCCCATTTGCTTGTAAATTTTCTGCTCCGCGATTTGCTCGGCTGTTGGTTCATTAACGGATAGCTGCTGCGTCATGTTTCTCCCTCCAAGCGCTTAGAATTGATGTGAACATTTTCTTACCATCTGCGGAGCCAAGAATCTCATGAACGGCACGCTCCGGATGAGGCATCATACCAACGACATTACCAGCTTTATTGCTGATTCCAGCGATATCGTCAAGGGATCCGTTCGGATTGTTGCCCGCTTCATAACGGAATACGATTTGATTGTTTTCTTGCAATTCTTTTAGTGTAGCTTCGTCACAATAATAGTTACCTTCGCCGTGAGCGATTGGAATTTCAATCAGCTCGCCCTCCGCGTAATCACGCGTGAAAGCCGTCGTGTTGTTCTCCACTTTGAGGATCGTTTGGTGGCAGCGGAATTTCATTCCGTTGTTGCGCAGCAAAGCGCCTGGCAGTAATCTTGCTTCCGTTAACACTTGGAATCCGTTACAAATACCTAGAATGTACTTGCCTTCTTCCGCAGCCTTAACCACAGCTTTCATGACGTTCGTAAATTGGGCAATCGCTCCGCAACGCAGGTAATCCCCATAAGAGAATCCACCCGGCACGAGGATGCAGTCGTATTTGGACAAGTCGCCATCTGTATGCCAAACATACTCAACCGGCTGACCAATGGTATCTTCGATTGCTTTATACAGATCGATGTCGCAGTTCGATCCCGGAAATACAAGAACCGCAAAATTCATGACGTTTTCCTCCTTATTCTGGTTTATTACGCCAACTCGTAGCGGTAGTCTTCGATAACCGTGTTCGCAAGCAGCTTCTCGCACATTGCTTTTACGCGTGCTTCCGCTTCTGCTTTATCCGTTGTATCCAGTTCTAACTCCAAGTATTTCCCGATGCGCACCTTGCCAACTTCCTCAAAACCCATGGAATGAAGCGCTCCTTGCACCGCAGTTCCTTGAACATCCAATACGTTCTGCTTGATCGTTACGTAGACCGTTGCTTTCATTTCAAATCTCCTCCTCGTATATGCTTGTCAAAATAGAAGTCCTTAGAGCCTCTTATAAGTCGTTTATTTCACTAAAATGGGAGGATAAAAGCCTCTAAAGGCTCTTATTTCTCCTAAAAAAGACAATTTGACCGATATTCCGGTAAATAAGAGACCTTAAAGGCTCTTATTTGCCGGAATATCGGCGATTCCCATGGAATAAGAGTCTCTAAAGGCTCTTATTCCTTTTGTCGCAGCCTAAGCTGCGGGGAGCCGGGGGAGTGGGGGAACCTCCCCTAATCCACCAAACGGTGTAAAATTTCTTTATAACGGTTCGAAGTTTCTTCTACAACGGAAGCTGGCAGCTCATCCGGCTCACTATTTTTATCCCAACCCGATCCCGCTAAGTACGTACGAACGGGCTCTTTGTCCATCGAATCAATCTCGATATCCAGGGCGTATTTATCTTCTGACCAGTAACGCGAGGAATCCGGCGTGAAAATTTCATCTATAATAATAAGTTCACCCGCATAAAAGCCGAATTCAAACTTGGTATCTGCTAAAATAATACCCTTTTGCTCACAAATCGCATGAGCCAGTGTGTAAAGCATAATGCTTCGCTCTTGCAGCTCATAAGTCAGCTTCTCACCGACTAATTCAATCATTTGTTCCACGGAAATGTCTTCGTCATGACCGACATCATTTTTAGCCGCAGGTGTGAAAATAGGATCTTGCAAGCGCTCGTTTTTGCGCAGGCCTTCAGGCAGTTTGCGACCGTTAATCTCGCCGGTTTTTTCGTACTGTCTCCAGCCGTTGCCTGTGATGTACCCGCGAACCACGCACTCAATGGAGATGCGCTCCGCTTTTTTCGCTACAATAATACGTTCCTTTAGAAGCTCTCTATCTTCCGCACTCGGAATAATCGCGTGAAGCTTTTCCACATCCGTATGCACAATGTGATTGCTCATGTAACCGCTAGTTATGCCGAACCAGTATTTACTAAGCGCGTTCAGAACGTACCCCTTATCAGGAATACCAGGCTTCAACATATAATCAAAAGCCGAAATCCGATCCGTCACCACAATAAGGAAATGTTCGCCCAGATCATACAGTTCACGTACTTTACCCTTATGAACCAGGGGAGCGTTAATCATTTCAACGGCTGAATCCACGATATTGCTTGCCACGAACCACACATCCTTTCCTGCTAAAAATGTTGTTTTCTATTTCAAGCCTAAGCGGTTAAAGATCGTGTCAACATGTTTCAAATGCCAGCTTGGATCGAAGCAATCTGCGATTTCTTCTGGGCTTAACACTTCTGTAATCACGGAAGCATTCTCTACGATTTCGCGGAACGAACGCTGTTCTTCCCATGCCTGCATCGCTCTTGGTTGAACCGTATCGTACGCTTGCTCACGAGCAAAGCCTTTGTCGATCAGTTTTGTCATAACGCGGCCAGAGAAAGGAACGTCATAGGTGCTGCGCATGTTGCGTTTCATATTTTCAGGGAACACAGTCAAGTTCTTGATGATGTTGCCTAGTCGGTTCAGCATGTAGTTAAGCAGCTGCGTCGCATCCGGCAGGATAATACGCTCAACGGAGGAGTGCGAAATGTCGCGCTCATGCCAAAGCGTTACGTTCTCGTAAGCGGAAACCATGTGCCCGCGAATCACACGGGACAGACCGGAAATGCTCTCGCAACCAATCGGGTTACGCTTATGCGGCATGGCGGAGGAACCTTTTTGACCTTTTGCAAATGGCTCTTCAACCTCGCGGAACTCACTCTTCTGAAGCGCGCGAATTTCAGTCGCGAATTTATCAAGGGACGTAGCAACCAACGCCAGCGTCGCCATGTACTCAGCGTGACGGTCACGCTGCAAGGTTTGTGTAGAGATCGGAGCTGCTTTCGTGCCCAGCTTGCCGCACACATACTCTTCAACGAATGGATCGATGTTCGCGTAGGTGCCTACTGCACCTGAGATTTTACCGAATTGCACGCCATCAGCAGCAAAGCGGAAACGCTCCAGGTTACGCTTCATTTCTTCGTACCAAAGCGCCATTTTCAAACCAAACGTCGTCGGCTCTGCATGCACACCATGCGTTCTGCCCATCATGGCTGTATCTTTATGTTCGATTGCTTTATTGCGAAGGATTTCAATGAAATTCTGAATGTCTTTGTCCAAAATCTCGTTTGCCTGTCTCAGCAAGTAGCCAAGTGCTGTATCGACAACGTCTGTCGAAGTTAAACCATAGTGAACCCATTTGCGCTCAGGTCCCAGCGTTTCGGAAACTGCTCTAGTAAAGGCGATCACGTCATGACGCGTCTCTTGCTCGATTTCATAAATGCGGTCAATGTTGAAGCTTGCGTTCTCGCGCAGTACTTTCACATCTTCCTTAGGAATAACTCCGAGTTCTGACCATGCTTCGCAAGAAAGAATCTCGACTTCAAGCCAAGCTTGGAATTTATTTTCCTCTGTCCAAATGCGTGCCATTTCTGGGCGTGTATAACGTTCAATCATGTTAGCCGTTCCTCCAATGAGTTCATTTACTTACTTTCCCCAAATGCTTGTCTGTTCTATCCAAGTTAGTGCTTTCGCGACATCGCTTGTAAGGAGATTGATGTGTCCCATCTTGCGTTTTTCTTTCGCTTCTTGCTTGCCATATAAATGAACCTTCGCAGAAACGCCTAATTCACTATGTTCCAGGAAATCGGGTCGGTCGATCAGTTCTTGCAGCGGTTCGATATGCTCACCAAGCAAATTGACCATCACAACAGGTGTCATCAGCTCAGTAGAACCAAGCGGCAGGTTACAAATCGCGCGAACATGCTGTTCGAACTGTGAAGTTCGGCAGGCTTCCATCGTGTAGTGACCTGAATTGTGCGGGCGTGGCGCAAGCTCATTGACGTAAAGCTGTCCATCCTTCGTCAGGAATAACTCCACTGCGATCAAACCAATCACACCGAGCGATTCTGCGATGCGTACGGCAAGCTCTTCAGCTTCCTTTTGCACCTCTACAGGAATTCGCGCTGGGACGATCGATTGATGCAGGATGTTATGTACATGTATATTTTCAGCAGCGGGAAAAGCCTTCACCTCGCCGCGTGGACTTCTTGCCGCAATCACGGATAATTCTTTGTCAAAATGAATGAATTGTTCGAGAACCAGCTCTGTTTTGGCGCGGCTGAGCGTTTCGTAAGCTTCCTCCACCTCGTCCAGCGAGCGAAGAACCCATTGCCCTTTGCCATCGTAGCCACCGGTTGCTGTTTTGAGGACACACGGTGTCCCGAAGCGCAGTACCGCTTCTTTTAGTTCTTCTGCACTCTTGATTTCAGCATATGGAGCAACAGGTACGCCCGCTGCTTCAATCGCTTTCTTTTCACGCAGACGATGCTGGGTCGTGTATAAAAGCTCACTTCCTTGAGGAACATAGGACTCATTCATTAATATGTTGGTCACATGTGCATCGACGTTCTCGAATTCGTAGGTGATGACGTCCGACAAGGCTGCGAGTCTTCTCGCCGCTTCAACATCGTCAAAGTCCGCTTGAATTTGCTCATCTGCGACTTGACCGCAAGGCGCGTCATCCGTAGGATCGAGCGTCACGAAGCGATACCCCATGTTGCGTCCTGCCAAGGCCAACATGCGGCCTAGCTGCCCACCGCCCAAGATGCCGATGGTACCGCCTGGCTTGATGACCTTATCGCTTAAGTTTGAGGCTTCGCTCATAACAGGTCACTGCTTTCAATCACGGTCTGTGCAATGCGCTCGCGACGCGCTCTGACCTTCGCTTGCAGCTCCGGCTCGAATGCGCCCAGAATTTGCGCTGCCAAGAGGCCTGCATTCGTTGCGCCCGCATGTCCGATTGCCACAGTCGCGACTGGAATGCCGCCTGGCATTTGCACGATTGAAAGCAAGGAATCAAGCCCGTTCAGCGTCGACGTTTTGACCGGAACACCAATAACCGGAAGCTCCGTTTTGGCTGCTACCATCCCTGGTAGATGCGCCGCCCCTCCTGCTCCGGCAATAATCACTTGAATGCCGCGGCCTGCCGCCGAGGCTGCATATTCGAACATAAGGTCCGGCGTTCTATGCGCAGAAACCACCTTTTTCTCATAAGGCACTCCCAGCTCTTCCAACATGTCGCATGCGTGCTTCATCGTTTCCCAATCCGATTGGCTTCCCATTATTACACCAACACGTACCGTCATCACTTCAAACCTACTCTCATCTTATATGGTAGTGTTAAAACCATGTTTACAAATACATCATCTATAACCTTAAACCCAAAAAACGCCCAGAGCTAGAATACATGATTCTATCCGCTGGACAGCAAAAGAACCGAATGCAAAAAGACCATCGTCTTCCTATGGTTTCCCTCATTCGCTTCCTCGTAGTCCAAAAATTCATGGTTTTTGGGTAGAAACTTTCAGGCCTTATCCCTGATTTTATACGAGTTGATTCGACATTTTCAATTAGTGCGGCTTCATTTCCCGCTTCCCTAGTTTACTACCAACTAACGTGCGATGTCAATTTCAAAAAACGAACAATTTTCGGATAATTCTTTTAAATAGTTCGCTTTTTGGTGCATTTTCTATCTTTTAAACGGTTTGCGACCTAAGATGCGATTCTCATCTTCCCTGAGACCACATCTGTCAGCAATAATTACTTTCGATACGCAGACGTTTATTGTGCTAATATTTTTCGACAAGACCTTTATATATGACTTATCAGCATAAAATAAACGGCTTACGTTGTCCTTTGAATGAATCCATATTCGCGGTTGAATGATGTTGTAGAAAGTGCAACAATTTCTGCCTATACCTCGCTTTCTCCCTTTGTTGTTGCATCATGTACAACAATTTGGTCCTGTTCAGGCCATTTCGCAACAAATAGGCTCAAAAATGTTGTACAAACTGCAACTTCAAGTTGCGATATAGCCTTTAGGCGTGTGAATTGTTGTAGAAAATGCAACATTGGTAACCACTATAGCCCATATGCCCTCGCGTAAACTGAATGACTCTCAAATCGGATTTTGGAGTTTTGAATACCAGTTGTGAGGAGGCATAATGAAACAATCGACAGTCTCCAACATACAGCATCCTTAGCGTGCCCAGAGAAATCAAGGGAATTGTTGTAAAAAAAAGGGTATTCCATTAAATGGAATACCCATAGCCAATTTACTTTACACAGCAGAAACTTCTTTCACAGATCCCGTTTGCAGCGACATATCTGTTTCTTCTTGATTTGATTGATTCGGATTAAACTGCTTCTCACTCTTGGCAATAACTATTGTCGCTACGCTGTTGCCGATAATGTTTGTAATCGCTCTCGCTTCGGACATGAATCGATCCACGCCAATGAGAAGTGCCATACCTTCGACGGGAATAACGTTATTCGGAACTGCAGCCAGCGTTGCAGCCAGTGTTACGAAGCCAGACCCGGTAATTCCTGCTGCGCCTTTAGAAGTCAGCATGAGTACGCCCATGAATGTCAATAATTGCACCCAGTTAAGCTCAACACCGTAAGCTTGCGCAATAAACAATCCCGCCATAGACAGATAGATGGAAGTGCCATCCAGGTTGAACGAGTAGCCGGTAGGAATTACAAGACCTACGACCGGCTTGGAAGCGCCGAACTTCTCCAGCTTTTCCATGACGCGCGGCAGCGCAGATTCTGATGAGGAAGTTCCCAGAACGAGCATCAATTCTTCCTTGATGTGACGCAGCAGCTTGAGAAGACTGAATCCGTAGAACTTACAAATAGATCCCAGCACAATAAAGATGAAAAGCGCCATCGTAATGTATACAGAACCCATCATTTTTCCAAGGGAGAACAAGGAACTAACGCCGAACTTCCCGATCGTATAGGACATCGCGCCAAAAGCGGCTATCGGAGAAAACTTCATAATAATTCCCACGAGGCGGAAGAATATTTCGTTCGCTAGCTCCAAAAAGCTCATGACTGGCTTCACTTTGTTGCCTATACCCGCCATCGCCAGTCCGAATAATATGGAGAAGAATAGGATCGGCAGCATATCCGCTTTGGAAAAGGCCGCTATCACGTTATCTGGAACAATGCCCACGAGGAAATCCATAAAACTATGGCTCGTTGCGGCAGCTTGCTTCGTAAATTTGTCTACATCCCCTGCCTTCACGCCGCTTGTGCTCATGCCCGCGCCCGGTCTGAAAATGTACATCACGGCGACTCCGATGACCATGGCAAGGGTCGTAATAATTTCAAAGTAAAGCAATGCCTTGCCGCCGATACGACCGATTTTCTTCATATCGCCCATACCTGCAATTCCAATCACGATCGTAAAGAAAACGATTGGAGCAATCACCATTTTAATCATTTTAATAAACACATCGGAAAGCACCTTTAACTCGGCTGCTTGTGAAGGAAAGAACTGCCCAAACGCGATCCCCAGTACAATCGCTATCAACACCTGCAATGTTAGGTTTTTTCTAAGTTTCATCATCGTAAAATCCTCCTTCTTTCTATATCTGAACTAGGCTTGGACTTTCTCTCTGCGTCTTCTGGCTACCTCGTCTTCATATGCTGCTTGGACGACCGCATCTCTCACGCGTTCTGCGACCGATTGATTAAAAACACTTGGAATAATGTAAGACTCATTCAACTCATCCTCTTGAACAACCGATGCAATCGCCTTGGCTGCGGCAAGCTTCATATTCTCTGTCACCCTGGACGCCCTGCAATCCAGAAGCCCCCGGAACAAGCCTGGGAAGCACAGCACATTGTTGATTTGGTTTGGATAGTCCGAACGGCCGGTAGCCATAACCCGTACATAAGGCTCTGCCTCTTCGGGGAGAATTTCTGGCGTCGGGTTTGCCATTGCAAAGACGATCGGATTCTCCGCCATTTTGGCTACGTCTTCCCTTTTAAGTACGCCTGGACCCGATACGCCGATAAAAATATCTGCTCCTTCAATAACTTCCGAAAGCGATCCTTGAATCTGCTTCGGATTCGTATGTTCTGCATACCATTGCCAAAACGGATTGTCGTAAACGCCTTCACGTGTGATGGCTCCCTGCCGATCGACACCAATAATATTTCGAACACCTGCCGCCATCAGCATTTTGGTGCAAGCCGTTCCTGCCGCACCAATGCCGCAAAGCACGACTTTGCAATCCTCAAGCTTCTTGCCCACGATCTTAACGGCATTAAACAATCCTGCCAAAAGCACCACAGCTGTACCATGCTGATCATCATGAAATACGGGAATATCCAGTTCCTCGATAAGACGCTGTTCAATCTCAAAGCATCTAGGTGCAGATATATCCTCAAGATTGATTCCGCCAAACGTCGGAGATAGCGCTTTCACAATACTTACAATTTCATCTGTATCCTGTGTAGCCAGACATATTGGGAATGCATCGACACCAGCTAACTGCTTAAACAACATTGCCTTTCCTTCCATAACAGGCATCGCTGCTTCTGGTCCAATATTGCCCAGACCAAGTACGGCAGTTCCATCGGATATGACCGCAACCGTATTCCGTTTGATTGTCAGCGTATGGGCAAGGGATGGCTTTTCGTGGATCGCCATACATACCTTTGCAACACCCGGCGTGTAAACCCTGGAGAGGTCATCTCGATTTTTAATGGGATACTTTGGACTCATTTCAATTTTCCCGCCCAAATGAAGCAGAAACGTTTGATCCGAAACATGAACGATTTTTACTCCCGACAATGTACGGATGGCCGCAGCAATCAGTTCAGTATGCTTGTTATCGTATACATTGATGGTGATATCTCGAACCGTGATGTTTTTGTCCGTTCTAACGACGTCAATAGCAATAATATCCCCACCTGCATCACTAATGGCCGTAGCAACACTGCCGAACGACGCTTTTTCCTTATCCAATTCCAGTCTCAAAATAATACTTGTATTAACTCCCGAAGGGATTGACATAATTGCACCTCAAGCGATATCAGACTTTGTCACATCTATTTCTGTTTTCATGATATCGCTTTCAAAAGAAGACGTGAAGAATTTGACCATATTGGTACTTATGGTCTTTTTGGTCTTCACTTTGACTTATGATCTTTTATCCTCTGTCATCCATACATACCTATTGATCGGACGCCCTATCCCGCCGTATTCAAGGTCTAGCTTCACCTGCTTATTCTTCTCCAAAAACTCCAGATACCTTCGTGCCGTAACTCTTGCCAATCCTACGCCCTCGGCTACTTCTTCAGCGGATAAAGATTTGTGCTGCTGCATTAGAAATAGCATGACTTGTTTCATCGTCAGTGCTTGCAGACCCTTGGGCAAATCCATTTGCAAGCTGACGGCAGGTGTTCCAGGAATCGATTCTCCCACGGTTCCATGTAATAATTGATCCAATTCAACTTGTGATAATGTCGATTCCTTACCTAATCTCCGTTTCATCATTCGGTAATTTTCCAATGCCTCTCGGACTCTTTCAAACTTAAAAGGCTTCATGATATAGTCCACTGCCCCCTGATGAAGCATCCGCTGGATCGTTGGAATGTCATTAGCGGCTGTAATTACAATCGCATCTGTATGTAACTGTTCATTTCGAATTTGCTGCAGCACTTCGGTTCCATTTTGCCCCGGCATATAGATATCTAGAATTACGAGGTCTGGCTTCAAATCACGAACTTTATCGATTCCATCTACACCGTTAGCGGATGTCCCTACAATTTCAAAGCCGGGAACCCTCTCAATAAACTGCCTGTTCACTTCAAGAACCATCGGATCGTCCTCAATCAGTACGACTCTGTACATGAGTTTCTTCCTCTCTTGTATGCATAGGGAAAGTGAGAATAAAGCTCGTCCCCACGCCAACCGTGGACTCCACTTCCAGATGAGCACCGCATTTGTTCACAATATTATGGATTAAATACAAACCAATGCCCCTGCCTTCGCCAGCATTTGTTGAGAAGCCTCGCTCAAACAGGCGTTGTTTGGTTTCCTCCCCCATGCCTTTCCCATTATCCTCGACCAAAATTGATAATAGGTCATCATCCTGCTCGATACTGATAAAGATCTCTTTCTTCCCATCCTTCTCCTTCAGAGCATCAAAAGCATTCTCAATCAGATTGCCCAAGATGACCACAATGTCGTGCTGATCCATATTTTCCGGAAATCGCACCAACCTGCTTGCCCGGTCCAAACGAACATCGATGCCCAACTCTCTGCCGCGGCTGATTTTCCCCAAAAGTAAACCGGCCGCGCTTTCATTCGCGATCTTGCTCGAGACAAAGCTGCTGAGCTCGGATTGAGCTTCCATCGTTTCGAACAAATAATCCAGCGCCTTCTGCTTATGATCAAGTTGGATCAAACCGCCGATGGTGTGCAGCTTGTTCATATATTCATGATTCTGCACACGAAGTGCGTCAACAAATGCCCTTACGCCGGTCAACTCTTCAGCGATTTTCGTCACCTCCGAGCGATCTTGAAAAATAGCTACGGCGCCAACCGTTTGATGGCCTACTTTAATAGGAACCCGATTACTCAAAATATCAGCAGGTCCTATATGCAGCTCTTGGTTGTAAATAGCATGATTAAGCTGCAAAATTTCTGGAAGTCTCGTGTCCGGCAGTACTTCTCGAATAGGACGTCCAAGTACGTCCCCTTCGATTTGCAGCATTTTTTTGGCTTTATCATTAAATACCGTTACGTATTCCTTACTGTCTATCGCAATAACCCCTTCATGCATCGCATTGAAAGTAGCCGTTCGTTCAACGAGCAGCTGCGCAATCTCAACAGGCTCTAAACGAAACATCTGCTCCTTAATATGCCTAGAGAGCATCCACGAACCTAGAATACCAAAAAGCAAAGACAAGAGGACCGTTACATAAATTTGCCCCCTCATATCAAGAATAATTCCTGTCAATCCCGGAACCAGCTTTCCCACCAACACGACACCAATTTGCTCGTGTTGCTCATTCATAACAGGTACAAAGGCTCTGAGAGCTGTCCCTTGCTCTCCTTTTGCCCTGGAAAGATACGTATGCTCGGCAAATGCGGAATGCTCGTCCTCTCCCTGAGAAAGCTCCCCTATTCGGGAGGATGATGGGTGAGACCAACGAATGCCGTTCATATCCATGACAACAATATAGTCAACGTCATTAATGATTCGAAGACGTTCAGTAATTGGATTAATTTCCTGCCTTCGGCTCTGTTCCGTCAGCCCGCTGAGAATAGAAGGCAATTGTGTAACTGTACGTGCAGTCACAAGCAGTCTCTGTCCTAGTTCTTGTTCCTGGAGGTGAATAACACGGCCTATTAAATTGATACCGCCGATACAAATTGCAAATAAAACAATGCCGAACGACAGGATCGTAATTTTCCAATTCATGCGAAGTCCCTTGATCCTCAAAGCCGATCACCTACTTTCTAGCCTAACGTTTTATTTCTAAGATTATCATACATTATGTTACACTGAATTTATTATCCATAACAAATGGGGGTCCATATGAGAACGTTTATCGGTATCACTATGTTTCTTTTAATCGGCCTCCTAACAGCGGTAGGATTCGGCTTTTCCTGGCAATTTAATAGCGGACCGCTCGTTAATGATGATGAGCAGATCGGACTCGGTCGACAAACGGTCATTCGATTCAGCTTTAGTGTAGCGGAGAATACACCCAAAGGATTAGCGGCTCAAAAGTTCGCCCAACTAGTCAAAGAAAAGACTAACGACACCCTCAAAGTAGAGTTGTTTCCGAACAGTACTTTATACAATGAAACGGAAGAAGTTGCGGCTTTGCAGGGAGGCAGCATTCAAATGATTGCTCCTAGCTTCTCTAACATATCCGAAGTCTTTCCCGAATGGATGGCGATGGACCTCCCCTTCGTTTTTCAAAACGATGAGGATGTAGCAAAAGCTTTTCAAGGAAAGATCGGGAACATTTTGATGCGTAAATTAGAACCAAAGGGCATCGTTGGTCTCGGTTTTTGGGCCAATGGCTTTAAGCAAATGACGTCAAACCGCGGTACTCTTGCTCATCTGGAAGATTTTCGGGATTTGAAGTTTCGAATTCTTCCAAGCAAGGTTATTGAATCCCAATTTCGTCATCTGAATGCGAAGTCCGTCCCTATTCCTTTTAACCAAGTATACCGCAGCATGGAATCCGGTCTGGTAGACGGTGGAGAGAATACAATTTCGAACATCTACTCTAAAAAGATGTATCAAGTCCAAAAATATCTAACCATAAGCAATCATGCTTATCTAGGTTATGGTGTGCTAATGAATAAAGTATTTTGGGAGAAGTTATCCGCCGATCAGCAAAAAACGATCAATGAAGCCATGCAGGAAACAACGATCTGGGCTAATCAAAATGCGATTGAGATCAACCGCAAACAATGGAACGAGTTACAGAAGATTGGACAGATGAACGTTCATATCCTAACCAATGAGGAACAGGATGAATGGCAGCAGGCGCTTGAGCCTGTTTATGAAGAAGCTCGATCCTACATTAGTAAAGAGCTCATGGATGCCGTGTACGAGCTTAGACGGGAATACGAATATTACGAACCAGATCGGACATAATATCTTTCGACGGTGAAAACAGCGAGGTGTAGTGTCAAAGATCATTCAATGATAAAACACCAGGGAAGTTGTTATTGAATCGATATTGAAGCGAGGCGATGTGCCGTGGGCTCATTAATGTAGTCATGTACTGCAATAGTGTGTTAAGGTAAAGACCGAGCAAAGTAAGGTTCAAGGCAAAAGTACCATCAATCTATTCACCGTCGAAGAGGACTCCGAAAGGAGTTCTTTTTTAGTTTTGATGTAAGCGTCAAAAACCCTTGCCTTTGGAAAAATCAGTGCTTCGAAGCAAATCCATTTAATCACTGTTGATATATACGATTTTTCGAACATAATTTGCGGGATTCATGCAAAAAGACAAATTATATACGATTTTTCACATAGATTTTTCACTTTAGCTATGGCCGCGTTTCAGAGCATCCAAAGTTCCCCTCTTCTTCGCCTAAGATGATCACCTATCCATTTATCGTGTTCGATCTCAAAACCCATTCCCTGATCACCCGCCTCTTCATTCGATTTAAAAAACACAAAACCCCGACTCCTTTCCGATTTAGAAAGGAAGCGGGGCATTCTTTGCTACTCGGTTATTTCGTGATATCCATAGTGTGCCACAATATTGTCAGAGAGCGCAACAGGAAAATAGATAACTACAAAATCCGGCTGAACGATCCGAAATCGGAAAGATTGCGGCCGGCCATCCGGTTCAGCTTTAGGTAACTGTACGCGTATTTATAATAATGGCCGTGCCTGCTGTCCGCGAATGCCTGCTCCCAGTATGGCTGTTCCAACGGACTGCTCATGGGTATTTTAAATGGTGGATCATATTCCGTCGGATTTTTTTCCAGCCCGTTTGCGTAGACCAGAATGTCCACTCTTGTGAATAAGGAAGTCTCCGACTGAACAAGCCCATGATCGCGAAATACTTGCTTCAGCTCTAAGATGGAGTGGCCATGAGTAAGGAGGTGTCCGAGCTGCATATCGCCTTTTTCCATTTGGTACGGCCTCTGAAAGTTATGGAAAAGATCAAGCACAACAGCGGGAGTCAGTTGAACCCTTGTTGTCGTTACAGGGATGTCTTCAGGATCAATGACGATGTTGTTTCCGTTTATCGTTACATAACCCGGACCGGACGCAGCAAATCCCTCCAGCAATGCAGTCATGGCATTGTACAATTCGACCGTTGCCGGAACTTCGGAGCGAGAGAGCGCAGCCAGCATATAATACGCATAGATCACATCATGACCCAATGCATGGCAAGATTGATCTTTTTTGACGAGCAAGCTCAAAATACCATTACGAAAGCCTGCGTATTCCTTGTGGGCACGATACTGCTTATCGTTTGGGTGTTCCTCCACCGTTTTTTCGAGATGTTTGCGAATCGTGGCTTCCAGCGTTCCCGGTACCAGGTTTTCTTCCAAAACTCCAATCAAGGCTAAAACCGCGCACGCCCAGTGGCCTTCCCAAATGTTCGTCTGCGATGATTCAATCATTTTTTGGCATGCCCATTTCTTGTAAAAATCGATACCCAGAGCGGATCCCCTCCTTTTTACCGTCAGCCAGTCAAAGTACCAAAAAACCTTTTATTATAGCAATAGTAAACATACTTTGTTCTATAGATAGTGCATCGTTATCTCACTTCTGACTAGAAATCTTGCATTAATACCCGTCTGCCCAATCCCCTTAGATATGTAGTAAGTCCCAAATCGATTTTTATGGAGACCCTTATAAATCCCCATCCTAGGCAATTTACCCGCATTTTTGATTCTAAAGAAAAATGGAACATTAAATTGTTTACCATGTAGATGCCCAGCCACTAAATAGTCATATTGTATATTTAAATGTAAGACTACGTTAGGATCGTGGGTAATAACGATTTTAGTTTTACTATGATCAACATTTTGAAACGATCTTTCTATATTGCTCTTGCCTGAATCAAAATCATCAATTCCAATTAACTCAAATTGCTCTAAATGTACCGATTCATTAGTTAACAAATGCAAACCATATTTTCTTAGTAGATTGATTAAATCCTGTACATTTTTTTGCTGATAATCATGGTTTCCGAGAACACAATAAATGGGTACGTTACATATAACCAAAGCTCTGAGATACTTTTCTAGTTTAAAGAGACTTTTTCGATATTTGGTAAAATCACCTGTAACAAAAATATAATTTGGTTTCTCACGATTAATAATAGTTGTAATTTTAGATGGACTTATCCTTAATCGTTCTACATGCATATCACTAATCTGTAGGATTTTCAATCTTAAATCCAGAGGGTATTTAATCCGCTCAACTTTTAGCCATTGTGTAGGTAAAATGAAAATTATATAAAATAAGAGTATTAGAATCAATATGGATAAATAAGTCAAATAACTTCACCATCCTCCTCTTAGAAATTTATTTTGTCGAAGTTAACATATATTCTAGATATTTCGGAATATTCCTTTACAGTTAAAAAAGGCGCTGCAGTGGTGCTAAGAAGTAAACACTTCCCACCCTGCAGCGCCTTACTATTTTTTTACGAACAAATTGCGGCTTCATATCGTAAGGAGGCACCGATAACAGCCAATTCATTAACCAATCCTAGCTGCTTGAATACGTGCAAGCTGCTGTTAACTGTCATAGCATTAATATGAGGATACTTTACACTGAGCCCTTCACATATGTCTTTGACCGTTGTGTAACTCCCCTGTGCATAAAGATATTCCAATAACGCACGCCGCTGCGGTGTTAAGGTAATATTTTTGGCCCACATCTTCTGCAGCGCTAAATTCAGATCATGTTGTACCATCATGGAAACCTCCTCTACGATTTATTGACATTTATTTATGATGACCTTTAACGTTTCAAATGTTGTAAGTAAGTCGATATGTCCACGTTCAAGCCTTCCGCCAAACTTTCTCCCAACTTTGCATCAGCTCTATAAAAGTTACAAATCGCAAGCAGTTTCGATTTCTCATGTACGGAGGAGAGGTCTCCTACCAAATTGGAAATGAAGTTTGCTTGCTCCTGTTCAGTGAAGCTGCGGAATGTGTCTCCGGCTTGTGCGAAATCATTGGTTTTCGCGATTTTTTGTCTAACAACAGTTCCGCCCAGTGGTGCGCTGCTATCGCGGAATTCAGGCGCTTCTTTTGGTGCATCAGCATGACGAGTCGGCTCATAATTTACACTGCCAGCCTGCTGCTTCATTTGCATAGCGCCATCGCGTTGGTTATTTTGCACGGTTGCATAAGGGCAGTTCACCGGAATTTGCAGGTAGTTGGCACCGAGACGGTGTCTTTGTGTATCTGGGTAGGAGAAAAGTCGGCCTTGCAGCAGCTTATCTTCCGAAGGCTCGATCCCTGATACCAACACACTTGGCGCAAAAGCTGCTTGCTCCACATCTGCAAAAAAGTTCTGAGCGTTGCGGTTTAACGTCATCGTCCCTACTTTTTGCAAAGGTATCAGATCTTCTGGCCATACTTTTGTTGGATCCAGTGGATCAAAATCGTAAGCATCCAGATCTTCTGGCTGCAGCAGCTGCACATGCAGATCCCATTTCGGGAATTCGCCGCGATCGATGTGGTCGTACAAATCTCTTGTCGCATGGCTGAAATCCTCGCCCTGAATGACTGATGCTTCGGCTTTGCTCAAATTGCGAACGCCTTGATGCGGTTTCCAGTGATATTTCACATACACATAATTCCCTACGGAATTGATCCATTTAAACGCATGGACACCAAATCCATTCATTTCACGGTAATTCGCCGGCGTTCCGTAGTCTGAGAATACCCAAGTCAGCATATGTGTCGATTCCGGTGTCAGTGACATGAAATCCCAATAGCGGTCAGGTGTCTGAACATTTGTGTCAGGCGCGGGCTTTAAGGAGTGAACCATATCAGGGAATTTCATCGCGTCACGGATAAAGAAAACAGGAAGATTATTGCCGACTAGATCGTAGTTGCCTTCTTCTGTATAAAATTTAACCGCGAATCCACGTGGATCGCGTGCTGTTTCAGGTGACCCTTGACCGTGAATAACGGTGGAAAAGCGTACGAATACCGCCGTTTCTTTGCCCGCTTCAGCTAGGAATCCTGCTTTCGTATAGCGTTTCATGGAATTCTCGACCGTAAAGGTTCCAAAAGCTCCCGCTCCACGCGCATGAACCACACGCTCCGGAATACGTTCCCGATCAAAATGAGCGATTTTCTCTAATAAGTGGTAATCCTCCAATAGCGTCGGGCCGTTCTGACCTGCTGTCCGTGAGTTCTGGTTATCGCCTACAGGCGCACCTTGATTCGTTGTTAAGTGGTTATGGGACATCTGCATTCTCCTTCGTAGGTAAAATTGTAATAAAATAGTACGTCACTTATTTAGAATAATTATTATGTAATACCTATTTTATTTTAATTGAGAAGAGTTGTCAATAACGCTTTCTACGCTTGTTAAACCTGAAATTGCTGTAATCTACAAAGGTGTGATCTTTAAAGGGAACAAGGATCCGCTATTTGTGCGGAAACACCCGAATCTAGGATTAAGAGGAACGTAGATCCTCTATTTCGCAGTTATCCCCCCTGTAAAGATGAAATATATGGTTACAGACACGACTCCACATCCCCTCGCACCTGTAACGATGAAAAATATCTTTACAGCTTGTGCGTTGGCTGTGGGTTATTGCACACTTTGCAACAATATGAATAAAATTGGCTACATCCACTCCCATTGGAAAATGTGCAGTATTCTAAGGAATGGGTATATCATTATGAGGTGGAGATTGGATTATGTGCAATGAAATCATCTCAATCTCTCATGCCTCAGAAAACTTATACTTTCTTATTCTTAAAAAAAGCCGTTAAGTCCCACCGCACATGCGGACGAACTTAACAGCCTTCAAAACTAGTGATTACGCGATTATCTTCGAATCCATTCTGCAATTGGCAATCCTAATTCCTTCATACCCTCAACAACTAAGTTAGCCACTTCAACCGCACCGGCTTCTGAGAAATGTGTATCATCTTTGAGCCCATCCGGATAATTGGCATATTCCGCAGGATTAAGCCAAAGAAACAACGATTTCGTCCGTTCTGCTCCCCATTTTATGAAAAGCTCTTTGCTCTTTTCCGCTAAATCTATAACGGCTACCTCGCATTCCTCCGCTAGTCGCTTCATAGCAGCCGGATATTCACCATGCGTATCGGTGAATATTCCCTGCTCGTCAAAGCTGCGCCTTTGAACAGAGGTGATCAGAACCGGTGTGGCCCCTTTTGCCCTAGCCCCCTCCACATACTGCCGCAGATGATCCAGATAACTTGTCCGGGGATTGGTATGTCTTTCTTTATCGGGTTTCTGATCATTATGACCGAATTGAATAAAGAGGTAGTCCCCTGTACGTATCCGTTTTAATATAGCGGCCAAACGCCCCTCATCGATAAAGCTTTTGGAGCTTCTTCCCGAAGCGGCATCGTTGCTTACAGCTACACTGTTTTCAAACAAACGTCCCAGCACCTGTCCCCATCCAAGACGCGGATAGTAAGAGGACGCATAGCTCGACATGGTCGAGTCACCAGCCAAATAAAGGGTAATCGGTTGTATATCCGATGTCGGATTCCAACCGTCATGGCCCGCTAGAATATGCTGGGCAGTAAGCCGCTGCGCTTCCATGTGAGTGGGTGCCTTGGACCATTCTATGCGTCCTTGGTTAACAGCTCCAGGACCAACGCTTCCGTATTCCATGAATTCAAGCGCATCCACACTCTCCCGTTCGTTCCATCTGTCCCATCCTTCCACCTTGATATGGGGTCCCAACCAGCAGTTAATGAAAGCAACCTTTGCGTAATTCCTCCAGGGTCTTCCCAAACCAACCGATTGCTCAGGCGCATCACCGGTTAATTTACATCCAATAAACACATACCCAAATTGCACATCCTCTGGTGTTGATGCTGCCGTGATCCACCCCCGTCCAGACGAAGAAATTTCACAATCCTGAAAGACAGCCGTAGCCGATCCGAAAATAAAATCAACATCCCCTTGGATATAACAGCGCTCATAATATTGACGCACTGGGCGTGTAGGGACGCCATCTCTAGGGCCCCCGAAGCTAGCACGGTCTCTCGGTTTGGGTGGCAAAGGCCCCGTAAACAACGTATCCTGATGACCAAGAAATTTGCAATCTTTAAAGGAGACCCGATCACCGTCGACGTAAGCAGCCAGCGCTTGCCCGACGATTTCCCCTTTTCCGGCTGAATTCTCGAACGTGATGTTCTCGAACGTAACATCATCCCCACTAATAAATACAGTGTAAGAATGAAAGGTGTTGTAAAGCTCTCCGTTCGGGAACGTCTTATTGGCATAATCATCATAGGTGATGATCGTCGTCTCCGCTGATTCCCCGATCAAACTGATAAGCGGTTTATGGATGTGAAGCTTTTCTTTGTAAATACCGCTTTTTATGTAAATGATCATCCGTTCTATCTGTCCATCAGGAATTTGATTGACTGCCTCCTGTATGCTAACGAAATCTCCACTTCCATCTGCTGCTACTGTAATCATGATTTATCGCCCTTTCTGGTCGCTCTGTAGGCATCAAATTGTTTTTGAATTTCGGTCATGACATGATTCATACCTGCATCCTTCAACTTCGCTCTAAATCTCTCCATCGTTACTGCCCAATCTACCTTAGCGTCATACAAGAGAGGCAGGTACTCCGTAATAATAACGTTAAGCTGGGCAATCTCCGATTTGATTGGAGCCAGGTCGGGTACAAAACCCAGCGTTGGCGATACTATCGCTTCCTTATCCCAGTTACGCAGCTGGTTGCTGTATTCGGGTGAGATATACTTACTGAAACGAACATATCGGATATCGTTCCAGCTCCAACTGATCGGCGTATATTGATGTTTAGGCTCAATCCCGTCATAATCGATGGCGCCGTCCTTCAACTTATAATTAACATCCTTAATCCCATAGGTGAACAGATCATAGTTTTCCTGACTGCTCCTCAGCCAATTGATGAAAGCTACAGATTCATTTACATGCTGACTCGTTGAAAAAACGGAAAGAATATTGTCCGCTCCGGTGAACAGGTACTTGGGTTTTTCCGGATGTAGATACACATTTTCCAGCTCTCCCTCTGGGTTCATTGCTTTAAAAGCATCGATTCTCTCTGTTTGCTTCAAAACAACGCTCCAAGTAGCGGCAACTTTACCCGAGTTAAAGGCAATTTCAGGGTCCGGATAACGAGAAGTATCTGAAGGTCCATACGGGATATATCCCTTCTTCTGCCAGTCATGCATCTTCTCCATGATATTCTGGAAAAAGTCCGATTCATACGTATTTCTGACCTTAAGCTGCGGATCCGCAGGATCAATATAAACGGGAGCATTCAGGTATCCGCCGGCAAAAAAAGCCACATCGCCATATTCTCTAAGCAAGAATCGGCCAGTATCATAAAAATAGGGTGTAATCGCCGGCTCATTCTTATGAATCGTTTCCAAATATAAATCCATGTCTGCTACTGTCTTGATTTCCGGAAGACCGTACTTCTTTCTCAAATCACCTCGGATCTGTACGAAGCTTTGAAATTCCGAAATCGGCATCACACGAGGAATACCGTAGATATGACCGTTAATCGTCACACCTTGAAAAGCGTAATCCGGTGTGCTTTTGACGATATTCTGACCATAATTTTCGAGTGCAGCATCAAGGGGAGCAAGCACTTTTTTGGAAACAAAATCCGATATATTGGAAAATGCCGATAAAGCTATGTCATAAGGCTCGCCACTCGCTGCGATCAGCCATACTTTATTCCAATACTGGTCATAAGGGATATACGTAAACTCCAGCTTAATCGGTAAACCATCCTTGGCCAGCTTAGCTTCAACAGCTCGAATGACTTCTTCCTGAGCAGCCGGTTTGTCCAAAGGAAACAATAGTTTAAGTGTTGTTGGCTGTATGTCCGATTTAGCTGGTGCCGGTGTGGAAACCATCGATGACTTATCAGGATTCGCCCTGCAATAGGTGATGATCACAACGAATAAAACTGTAGTTAATACGAAAAGCAATACATACATGGACTTTCTCATCTCGATCTCTCTCCTCCAGCCACCTTGAAATCGATTACAATTATGCCTTAGGCTGATCGGCTATCCCCCTATTTTAAGATAAACACAGCAGCCACGTAAACGGCTGCTGTGTTATCATCACTAATTATTTCTTACTAGCCGCTTGGTAACGGTCATATTGCGCCTGTCTGCCTTTAATAACATCTTCAGCACCCATACTCTTCAACGTCTTCAAGTAGCTATCAAATTTATCCAGGCCTTCTTTGCCTGTAATAAATTTAATATTCATTTCATTCACATACGTCGTGATATCAGGCATCACGGTATTTTCAGTATCCGCTTCAGCTTTCAGTGCGTATACGAAGGGGAACGGAGCTTTGATATATTTCTCCATCTCTTTATCAATCTTCGCATGCCACGGGGCTACCAGAACATCCGTTGCGTCAACGGACTGCTCGATAGGTAAATTAACCGGGTTGATGCCGAATTTCTGGATGAAGTCGTTATCTTTGCCTTTTTCGGTAAATTGCTTTTTACCATCGACAACGTCATAGGTTTGACCTTTAAGTCCCCAAACATAAATCTCTTTCGCTTCCTCACTGCTCGCGTAATCCAGATACTTAAACGCCAGCTCCGGATCCTTTGCATTCTTGGAAATACCGAATATGCCAGTGATCGGGTTTCTGCCTGTGTAGAATTGATCGCCATGAAGTCCCTTGAATGGGGCAATCCCCTTAATAAGCGGCTTCGTTGGATCATAGTCCTTGAATAGCTTGCTGTATACCATTGACGTGTACCAACTGAAATTGAAAGTAGCGCCCGTGATATTTTGAGAGAACTTCGACGTAATCTGATCCCCTGTTACACTGGCGAAATCCGACTCTAACAATCCTTCCTTATAAAGTCCGTTTAAATACGCGAGGTACTCCTTATAGTTGGGTTCGTAGTAGGAATAATGCACTTTGCCATCTTTATCTGCATAGAAATTATTCGCTAAATCCAGACCAAATACCGGGCCGAAAGCATTCGCCAATTGATTGGGAGCAACTGAGAACGGGATTTCATCCTTCTTGCCATTCCCATTCGGATCATCGGACTTAAACTTGCGAAGCATATCCGTGAACTCCTCCAGCGTTGTTGGGTCTTTCAAGCCGAGTTTCTCCAGCCATCTCACATTAACCATAAAGGTAGGCATGTAATTTTTGGTCACTGCCAATTGCGGAAGATAATAAATCTTCCCGTCCGGTGTGGTCAAGCTTGCTTTGAGAGCAGGATATTTTTCAAATAACTTTTTGATATTCACACCGTACTTATCAATATAGTCATTCAGCGGTTTGAATAAGCCGCCCTGAATATTTTTCATCGTCTGATCCTGATCAAGCTGGTAGATGACATCCGGCAAATCTGCTCCAGCCGCTAGACGTGGGCTAATCGCATCTTGATACGTAGATGGCGGCAGCAGCTCCCAATTGACGGTAACGCCCGCTCTTTTACTGATCTCCTGAACAATGGGAGCTTGGTTAAGATCCACATTATTCGTCCAGGCATTCGTAGCGAGAATTTTGAGTGTACCTGTTTTATCTGTAATCGGCCCAGTTCCTGTGTAGTTGAAGCCTGACGGTGCAGCTGTTGTGCCAGCATCCGTTTTCTTTGCTCCTGTATCTGTTGAGCTGGCAGTCGGCGTGCTGGAGCCTTCACTAGTACATGCTGCCGCCACAAGTGTAAATAGTGCAGCGGCCAGTGTCATACTTGCCGTTGTTTTTAGCATTCTTTTCATATTCATAACCCTCCCTAGTTTTAAGAAACTCGATTCTCTATCCAGCAAAGGTATCGCTACCCTTTTACTGCCCCCAGCGTAATGCCTCTCACGAAGTATTTTTGAATGAATGGATAGATCGTAATAATCGGTAAAATACTGACGACAATCGAGACATAACGAACTTGCAGCGTTGATACAGCGAGCGCTTTGGCCGCCGTCTCTCCGCCCATTTTCTGCAAAATTTCAGGTGAGGCCATAATAAGCACCCTGCGCAGGAAGATTTGCAGCGGCTGTAGTTCGGCTTTTCCTAGATATAAAAGGGCATTGAAAAAGTCATTCCAATGTGCGACCGCATAATACAAAGTCAATACAGCCAGCGTTGGTTTAGTAAGCGGTATGGCAATGCGGAACAATAAGGTGAAATCTTTGGCCCCATCGATATTAGCGCTTTCAAAAATCTCATTCGGGATATTCTCAAAGGCAGAACGTAGAATCATCACATTAAACGTACTGATAAGCACAGGAAGGATCATGGCCCATCTCGTGTTATAGAGGCCCAATTCCGTTATAATCATGTAAAGCGGGATCAGCCCTCCGGAGAAATACATCGTAAACGCAATGTAGAAATTGAGCTTCCTTCTAAGAAAAAACTTCTTTCTCGAAAGCGGGTAAGCCGCTAGGCAGGTAGCCACGAGATTGAAAATCGTCCCCACGACTGTGTACCAAACCGTATTGTAATAAGACCTCCATAATTCCGAGTAGCCAAGCACCATCTTGTAGCCATCAAAATTGATATCAACTGGAAACAGTGTAACCAGCTTATTATCAATTGCTTCCACCGAGCTCATCGAGATACTCACCACATAAATGAAAGGGTACAAGGTCACAAGGATCGCAATAATGACGACGCTGTAAACGAGCACATAGAAGCTTCGATCCACCCATGGTTTAACCATAACGGCCTCCTTTCTTGGGGCGCCATTACCAAAGCGACATATCGTTGACACGACGGCTCGCCTGGTTGGCAGCATACACTAATATAAAACTGATAATGGAATTGAACAGCCCTACTGCTGTGGCGAAACCAAAGTTTTGCGACTCGATCCCTTGTCTGTACACATAGGTGGAGATGACATCAGCTGTTTCATAGGTCGCCCCGTTGTAAAGCAGGTACACCTTTTCAAAATTTACGCTCATAATGCCTCCTATGGACAATAGCAGCAGGATAACAATGGTCGGCTTGAGACTTGGCAGTGTAAGGTGCCACACCTCCTGGAATTTGTTAACGCCATCAATTTTGCCCGAGTCATACATTTCCTGATCAATTCCCATAATAGCTGCGATGTAGATAATGGAACTGAAGCCGAAGCTCTGCCAGATCCCCGACACGGTGAAGATGGAACGAAACCATTCAGGAGCCATCATGAAGTTGATCTTTTCCATACCGAACGACGTGAGCATCGTATTCACTATTCCATCTGTCGGCGATAGGAAGTTAATGATCATCCCTGCGATAACAACGGTCGAGATAAAGTGAGGCAGGTAGGTAACCGTTTGAGCAAAACGCTTGAAGATACCGTTCTTAATTTCAACCACACAGATTGCGAACAGGATCGGTATCGAGAATCCGATAACAAGCGGATAGAACGCCAGCAAGAAGGTGTTCCTGAGCAGTCGCCAGAAATAACGGGAATGTACGAACTGGTTCAACCATTTGAGGCCAACCCACTCCCCTCCGAAAATGCCATGCCCTGGTGTGAAGTTTTTAAAAGCAATCAATATTCCCGGCATCGGCAAGTAACAGAAAATGAAATAGTACAAAAAAACCGGTAAAAACATGAGCAGAAGCAGTTTATCTCTGCGGATCAGCTTGATCAGCGGCGGTTTCTTATCCCCCAATATGTCCAACTCCTTTCGATCAGCAGCCCTATAACTGAAGTTTAGCAAAAGCCCGACTCGGCAAATATCCAACATTTTTTCGATATGTAACACTTTCTTACGGATGTTTTGATTCATAGGAAAATAAAAAAACACCTGCATCAGTCAGGCATCATCGCCTAACAAACAGGTGTTACTTCTTCTGCTCGTGGATCGAGATCTTCCCACAATTACTCAAGCGAGGTCAGGTTTATATTTGCAAAACCAGTTTTCCGACCGTGTTCTTCTCTTCCAAAAGAGCAAGTGCCTCTGCGGCATTTTCCAGAGGATACACGCCTTGAATCTCCGCATGTATTTCTTTTCTTGCCAGCATACCTAACGCTTCTCGCGCCGCTTTCCCAGTCTCCACAGGATTACTGTCGCTGTATCCGCCTAATGTAAAACCTGCGAACTGTTTGTTGGAAAACCATATTTGATTATAAGAATGTATAACATCCTCTTCTCCGCTTGCGTTTCCAACTACAACCAGTTGGCCTAACGGACAAAGCACCTCTAAGCTTTGTTTGCGCATATTCCCCCCGACAGGATCAAAGACGGCATGAACGCCTTTTCGTCCGGTTGCCTGAAGGGTTTGCTCCACAAAATCGGATCGGATAAATAATTCATCGTATCCGAGGGATTCGGCCAGCTTTACTTTCCCGGCGCTTCCGACGGTTCCCAATACCTTGCCTGCTCCCAAACGTTTTGCCATTTGCCCTAGAAAACTGCCCAGCCCGCCAGCCGCTGCATGAACGAGTACATCGTCGCCCGTTTTCATTCTATAAACATCTTTTATAGCCAGATAAGCGGTTGTCAGATTTACAATGGAGGCTGCGGCTGTCGCTAAGTCGAGGTCAGCTCCTAATTGATCTAACGGAACCGTCAGATCTGGTCGTACATTCGCCATTGAAGCAAAGCCGTTAAGATCATGCAGTGTCATCGAGGCAACGGGTTGACCAACGTAGAAACCCTCTACTCCTTCACCGATGGCACGTACATATCCCGACACTTCCAAACCGGGAGTAAGCGGCATCGGAAAAGCGGAAATGAAATCACCGCGGCTAAGCAATACTTCGAAATAACCTACTCCAGCATAAGCAACGTCAATGGTCAGCATACCGGGGACTGGTTGAAGATCCGGCTTTTCTCGCAGCTGCAAATTTGCAGGTCCTCCTGGTCGATCAATAATGATAGCTTTCAATTTCTGTATCCTCCTTGATTGCGAATAATTCCATTATATTTGACGACCAAGGAGGTAACCAGTTTGCAGTTATACAGGTATCCAGACTAACATGCTTATTTTCGAATATACAATAATTTTTGCTCAGTGTCGGTACCTGCAATGGGAGTAAATATACAGCAGTGTAGGTTTCCATTGCCGTTAAAATTAGAAAAGGAATTCAATTGAAAGTATAATCGCCCTCCGACGAGGTGATCAATTGTGAAATGTATGGCTTTCTTTTGCTGCACATCATGCAAACGCCATAGCGTTAGAAACTCCTCGTTTTCCTTGCACATCTGCAGCACGAATTCCTCAAACCAGGGATCGTCCGCCTTTTGGTCAAAATTCGAACGAAATACCCCTAACGTGTAATCGGCAAATTCCTTCCAATTCGCCAGCTGATTGCGTAGGTTTGGATCGGTAAATATCAATCGTGTCATCACGCGTTTCTCAAATGGAATCGCATGGAAATCCGCAATGATTTCAGAAGCCATCCGATTGTAGGCCAATACCTCGGTTCGATTGTTCGCGATGATCGCCGGATAGTGCAATTGGTCAATAATGTTCTGAAGGTCCGGATATATTTCCTTAGCGTTCGGGTAAGAGACTCCCCCTCCGCCATAATTTGCCAAACGAAGCAAATGAAGATGTTCTTCTGAAGATAATTGCAAGGCTTTGCCGACGCTCTCGATCACTTCCCTTGAGGCGGTGACGGCCCTGCCTTGTTCAAGCCAGGTATACCAAGTGATACTTACCCCCGCAAGATGGGCAACCTCTTCTCTGCGTAATCCCGGCGTTCTCCTTCTGCCAAACCGACCGACAATGCTGGCATGATCCGGCTTGATCCGTTCCCGGCGGGATTTTAAAAAGTCTCCGAGTATTTTAACTTTTTGATTTTCTGAAGACATTCCACAGCCTCCTTCTTCGCGATCAATTCAATTTATCAGCATGAACATTCTGAATCTACAATCTCTACGTGTCAGTTTTTATTATACAGATATTAATAAAAAAACGACATCTCTGTCGTTTCGCTTGTATCTCATTTATTGATTCAGAACCATCAATTTTAAGCACTCCGCATGTGTCGAGTAGACAGTGACAACAAACGTGTATGTGTCCGAAGGAATAGTGTTTGCTCTGAGTTTTTAGTAATAACAAAGCGCTTGCTATTTATTTGGTACGGCGGTCAACGTACTGCTTTGTTTGATTTTTTGTATGGACAGATTCAAACTGTAGTTCCCATAATCGAGAAGTTTATTAAGAAAAAGGTTCAGTTGATCTGGGGATGAAACTTTTATCGTTAAATGATAACAGCCTTCACCAGAAATTCGGTGTGCTTCTACTACCTCATTTTGATCGGTTATAAAACGAATAAACGAATCGTGATTTGCTGTTTTCATATGAATAATTACAAATGCTGTAAAAACAAGTCCTAGTTTCATTTCATCGATTATAAGGGAGTAGGCTGTAATTACACCGCTTTCCTCAAGTTTTTTGATACGATTGCCTACTGCTTGTCCAGTCATATGAATTTGTTCCCCTAAGTCTTTCCATTGAATCCTTGAATTTTCGGTTAGTAACCGAAGGATCTGATAATCAGTTTGATCAAGTTGCATATAATAATCCTTTCACCGTGAAATGAAATAATGAAAAAGTGTTTCATTGAAGCATCGAATTTATTCAAGATGTCATTTATCATTTAATTATACATTAACCCTTATCCCAAAGTTGAGAAAGGGAACATGTATTTGATACTGACCGTTGAGCAAACTATACCCAAATCAAAAAGGAGTCCATTACACATGAAAATACAACTGATTCGAAATGCGACACTTGTTGTCCAGTATGCAGGGAAGAAGTTTTTAATCGACCCTTTTTTAGGGGAAAAAGGTATTTACCCACCTTTCCCTAATTCGTTGCGACAAGATCAAAACAATCCTTTGGTTAGCTTACCAATCTCGGTTGACAATATTATCAGCAACTTAGATGCTGTGATTGTTACTCATCTACATTTAGACCATTGGGACGACACGGCTAAAGAGGTCTTACCAAAAGATATTAAAATGTTTGTACAAAATGAAGAAGACGCAACAGAAGTAAGAAACTCTGGTTTTCAAAATGTAGAAGTGCTACAAGAAAATTCAGCCTTTGGAGATATTCAATTAGTTAAAACAAAAGGCGAACACGGAAGAGGAGAAATATTACAACTTGCTGGACATGTTTGCGGTGTTGTCTTTAAGCACCCAAGTGAGAAAACATTGTATATTGCTGGAGATACGGTTTGGTATGAAGCTGTTCAGGAAGCAATCGATAAACACAAACCGGAAATCATTGTTGTAAATGGAGGAGATAATCAATTCCTTCAAGGTGGTTCTTTAGTAATGGGGAAAGAGGATATCTACAATGTTTATACAGCCGCCCCTGAGGCGAAAATTATTTCTGTCCATATGGAAGCAGTTAATCATTGGACATTATCAAGGGAAGAATTGAAAAGTTATACAAACGAAAGAGGAATTTCCTCAAATGTCCTGATTCCAAATGATGGGGAATCTTTTGCGTTTTAGTGTTAGGTTAATGAAACCAAAACCCTACAAGACCCTAGCCTTCTAGGGTCTTGTCATTCTTTCCAGAGATTGATTACTTATCTATTAACCTGATCGTTCCTTTCAGAAGCCGCCCTGTACGTACAGCCTAAATGCGATAAAATTTTCTCGTAGGTAAAACGAGGTTAAACTCTAATGTTGCAATAAAAATTGAATGGCTAGGTACTGGGATAGGGTCTAGTTGTAATCTCGTACTTACCCGCAGACATACATAGAAGAGCCGCCCTATCCTTGTGGGTTGCTCTCACTAATATCAGTCCTCAGGCTCTCAAACTGTCTCTGTCACATGCGTTACTTCTTCTTGCTTCCTTCGATTAAGTTCACGATAAAGCGAACCCTTACTTACTCCTGTCATTTCCTCAATTTGCGTTACCGTAAACTCTTTACTTTCATGCAGCTTGATTGCTTTGTCTAGCTTCTTCTTATCCGTCATAGGGCGACCGCCCTTGCGTCCACGTGCTCTAGCGGCTTCTAGTCCTGGTAAAACTATTTTTCAGTTTTAGACTGCTCTTTATTAGCATAACTAAGTCGGAGTAACTACTGCCGTATAGGCAGGAAAAGTCAGGTAAACTTTCGTACCTTTGCCCACTTCACTATGAATTCGCAACCCATATCCTTGGCCAAAACGAATCTGGATACGGTCATGGACATTTCTCAACCCATACCCGGTTGTATGCATCCGAAGAACCTCTTCGGCAAGCTCCTCGTTCATACCCGGCCCGTTGTCTTCAATGCTAAATTCCAGATCTTCTCCAATCATGTAACCTCGGAGCACAATTCGGCCTCTTTCGCTTCCCTTGCGCAGCTGGTCGATGCCGTGCTCCAGCGCATTTTCGAGAATCGGCTGAAAAATAAGGTTAATCATGTCATAGCGCAGCAGCGCTTCCTCGACTTCACAACTAAAATCAAAATTATAATTGTGCATAATGCTTTGAATATGCATGTAATCCTTGGCATTCTCGAGCTCATTTCGGACAGGAATAAAGTCTCTCCCTTTATTTAGCACAGTCCGATAAAATCTGGATACGGTATTTGTAATTTGGCTGATTTCCATGGCATCGATTTCTAGCGCTTTCCAATTAATGATGGACAACGTATTATACAGGAAGTGCGGATTAATCTGAGTCTGCAGCGCCTTGAGCTCCGCCTCTTTTTGCGTAATTTTGCTTTGATAAACCTCTTCGATAAGTGTGTTAATATTGGTCAGCATGTTGCCGAAACGGTTGGTCAGCTGGCCGATTTCATCCTTGGACTGGCTGGTCACATCAATCTTTAAATTACCATTTTCAACGATCATCATTTTTTTATTGAGCTTAATAATCCGTTTGACGAATGTGTTGGAAAACATCCAAATAATAAGCAGCAATATCGCCAAACAAATCACGGTAATCAGCGCTGTCGCACTGACAATACTCTTGGCATCCACTGAAATCCCGTTCTTGGGTGTAAAATAAACGAGTTTCCAGCCCGACTCCGGGATGTCCGCCGTGATGTACATATAATCGGTATGGTTCATAGTAAATGAGCCCACTTTATCGCTTAACTGTTTTGGCATCAAAGTTGTTATAGGGAGCTTGGCATCCATTCGGACATTTTTGGACAGAATCGGATTTCCCTGTTTATCTAGGATCAAGACCCCGTAGGCGTTCGTTTTAATGTCATCCAAGTCTTGAAACATGCTATCCCCATCAATGCTGAGAAATAAAACAGCCGGAGGCTTCCCTACTTGCACACCCTCTTCACCAACAAACGCTCGGGTGGCAAACAGCTTGCCATTCCTAATGTTCCACTGAGTTTCTTGCGGCTTAACCTCTCGATTCACCCACTGCAAATCATTCGTCAAACCCAGCGGCAAGATATACTCCCCGCGCAGAATGGACGGATTATCGGTAAACACAGAAATTTGTAGAAGATCTGTATTAAAATCAAGAATATTACTAAAAAACGGATCCACATAATCGCGATACAGCACTGGAAAATCACCATCATTTGCGATGAAAATCCGCTTAAACACCACATTTTGCGTAATCGAATTAATGATCGATTCATGCTGCTTCGCCCGATAGTTTATCGTCTCGGCAATTTGACTGATCGCCCCGTCTAAATTTTGTTTTGCTTGCTGCAATAGAAAGCTGCTGGCTTGATGGTAAGAAAACAGCCCTAGCACGAGAACGGGAATAATAGAAACAATCATATAGGAAATAAACAGCTTTTGCTTGAACCTCAAGTTTTGAAAATAAGCAAGGAATCTTCTCATCATGAGCTCTTCATCTCACGGAATTTGGCTGGACTTTGCCCATGATACTGTTTGAAAATTTTGCAGAAATACGAATTATTCATGAAACCGACTTGGTGACTAATATCCGCAATCGTCAAATTCGTCTTGCGTAAAAGCTCCTCTGCCTTGTGCATGCGAACAAGCGTAATGTACTTAACAAGCGTTTGCCCCACTTCCTTACTGAACAAATAACTAAGATAGGTCTGGGTGAGGAACACCTTATCCGCAATCCATTTCAGACTGATATCCGACATATAGTTGTCATCAATAAGCTTTAAAATATCCTTAATCACTTTCTTACTAAACTCCGTACTATGCACATCAGTTTCTCTGCCTATCAAAGCCATAACAGATTGAATCTGCCCCTTCAATTCGGTTAAGGATTTACACCCAAAGATAGCCTCAACGACGGATTTAAACGCATGGTTGTCACTTTTTCCAGCCGTTTCCCACATTTTCTTGGCCAATTCAATGCACATGTACTTGATATAAATAGCTGAATGCTGCCCGCTGCCATCAATGGTCTTAAAAAACAGCTCAACGCCTTTGCGAAAACCAAAGTCATCCTTCATATCCAAATGCCAATAAACTGTTTCCATCAGCTTCGGGATGGTGTCGGACAAATCTTCTTTGCCCTGACTTTCATCCGTATATAACACCGTGCTTTCCTGAAAGAAAAACTTATATTCGAGCACGCTCTCCATCAGCCTAAACTCTTGCGCTAGTTCGCTTTCCGAGCATACATGTCTCCCCACAACAAGCGTGACCGTATCATCATACAAGCCCGTAATGCTATCTTTGAGCTTGCTCCCTAGAAGCTGCTGCTCTTCCCCATTCCATGCATTCCTATCATATAGAACGAAGAGTAAGCTCTGATGTTCATTCAAATTGACATATTCGATAGGTGCAGAAATGACTTCCTTAACCCTGTCTGGAAGCTCATCATGCTCGGCATCAAATACAGGCTGGGTAAAATCAATCAGAATCATCTGGATATACTTCTGTCTAAAATCGATGCCTGATAAAGCAAGCTTCTGAGTTAGCCATGCATTTTGCTGGCCGTTATTGATCAACTCCAGCAATAAATGTTCCTTTTCTTGTTCTTGGTCTTTTTGGCAAAGCTCAATCACATGGGTAAACTCACGAATGAAATCATTCACGTCAATCGGCTTAAGCAGATAAGCAAAAATGTGATAATGAATCGCTCTTTGCGCATATTCGAACTCCCCGTACGCGCTGAAAATGATAATTTTCAACTCGGGAAACTGTTCCCTTGCCCTTCTGCATAATTCAAGCCCATCCATAAAAGGCATCTTGATATCTGTTAACAAAATATCGATGGGATGCGATGCCAGAATGTCCAATGCCTCTTCGCCATTCTCAGCTTCCATCACTGATAAGGGCAGCTTATATTTATGAATTAATAGCTTGATACCTTCTCTTTCGATGTGCTCGTCATCAACGATGAGGATCTGAAACACTGGATTCCTCCATTTCCAGGCATGCCATCACGAAAGGAGCAAACCCTTTAGGGTCATCCCTACGCACAGGCTCGCTGATATAATAGGCGTAAGAGCCATCACGGTAAGGTGTTCCTCCTAATCCCGCGACGCTGCAAATTTGGTTCACATGCAGTGAGCCGTCCGCATCCTTTTCCACGCAATGAGTTAACAGACCTTGGAAACCATTGCGCGCAACATGTAAAAAGGAATCGCTCAAATACCCTTTTCTAGCGCCCTTGGCTAAGGCGTACACGAACATCGCAGATCCGGAGGCTTCCAGGTAATTCCCCTCCCGCTCCCCTTCATCAAGCACTTGATACCATAACCCGGATTCCGGTTCTTGGACACGAGCAATAGCTTCCGCCAGCCGATAAAAGAGCCCAATCACGAGACCCCTTTTGGGATGATCGATCGGTAAAAAGTCCAACACATCCACAATCGCCATCACATACCAGCCGAGTGCCCGCCCCCAGAAGTGAGGTGAACAGCCCGATTCCTTGTCTGCCCAGGACTGTTCTTTGCTCTCATCCCAACCGTGATACAGCAGGCCAGTCTTTGGGTCTCGTGCATGTTTTTCCATCAGAAGAATCTCATGGGTCACGTCATCGAACCATTCCGAAGCGCCAAAGGCTTGGGCATACCGCGCTAGCAGCGGTGAAGTCATATAGACGCCATCCAGCCACATTTGGTAGGGATAGATCTTTTTATGCCAAAGCCCGCCTTCCGAGGTACGCGGATGGCTTTTCATCTGGGTCACCAATAGTTCTAGCGCTTTGCGATATCGCTCGTCACCTGTCTGCTCCAAAAGCAGGAACAGAGACTTACCTTGATTAATTTGGTCTACGTTATATTCTTCGAGACGATACGTCTCGATACTTCCATCTGGTTTAATAAATAAATCCATATTCGTCTTGATATAATCGAAATAGCGATAATCCCCTGTCTTGCGCCATACTTGTTCAAATGCAGTCAGCATACAACCGTTTTCATAGTTCCAGCATCTTCTTCGCTGAAACGGCATATCGGATACGAGCGGATATTGCTGCATGAATGATTCGGACATTTGAATTGACCATTTCGTAGACATATGAACTCCTCCTAGAAGAAACCGACTCCATCTAAATTTTATCAGACAATGCCAGCGATTGAAATTTAACATTTTTTCGTTCCGTGTGACTATTTTATGATTGAAAGGCGCTGCAATGTGCGAAGAGGCGAACTTACCTCTTGGCACCCTGCAGCGCCTTTCTTATTACCAAACATTGGCGCAAATGCCGCCTGTCCATTGACCACTTAATCAGCATCCAAAAAATTCTCGTACGTAATTTGCTTAAACCTTTCTTTCCAAGGAGAGATAGCTTGCAAATTCTCATAAATCTCTTCCGCCTTTTGAATGCAGACGGATTGAACAATTCGTGCATATTCCATACATCCGGAATCATGAATCATTTGCAAAAAATCATCTTTCTCTTCCAAAAGGAAGTCTGCCGTAATTTCACCATCATAATACGCCTTCAATTGGCTAAATGCCGCATCTTCAATGGATAGTAAATACAACACAGGAAGCGTTCGTTTCTTTCCAATCAAATCGTTTTTCACATCAAACCGAATTAGATCTCTCATATCATTTTGAATTTGATGAATAAGGCCAATACAGTCAGCTAATTGATGAAGCTGTTCAATGGTTTCCTCCGAGCACGCTAAAGAGGAATAGCCCATGAAACAGGCAAACCGGAATAAGGAACCTGATTTCTCTTGCGTCATCATCAAATAGTCATCTACCGTTGATATCGCATTGGTTATATCTTTTTGTTGGCCATTAATCGATCTCGAAATGATTTTACTTACCTCGACTAGCATCTTATCTTTGACCTGCAAGTGCCCTAATTCACCTATAAATCCCATGAAAAGCGCCATAACAGCATTCAACGTAATGGCTTGTGGGCATTGCATCCATGGCTTAGTCCCTTGATCTTGATCCTGCAAATCATCCATAATATCCAAGGTTAGAATGACCAGTTCCGTCACCGCAGCAATGCGATGAATGTGAGGCGAATCTCCTCCTAACATCTTGTGCGCGCAAATCGTGATCTTAGACCATGTACAGTTTTCCTTTTCTTTATCGTCAATAAAAGATTTAAGATGAGCATTTAAATCTTCTACATAAATATAGTCATCAATAACACGGTGCATATGTTCCTTGATGTCCTGCATCGTTTCCTCCCTGAGTTTATGTGTAATATTTGCTTTTAATAAACTTTTCTAATGCTTCCGTTCTTGATTTGGCGCCCCATTTGTCATAAATCTTGCGTAAATAATTATCGACGGTTCGCTTACTCATAAAGATCCGTTCCGCAATTTGTTCGTGAGTCGCCCCCTTAACCAACATGTTCATCATGAGTACTTCTTCCTCTAGTAGCACACAGTCATCCTTCGTATATTCCCCACTTAATTGCATCTGATGAAAGAATGATAACGGCAGCATCGTATGGCCATCCAACATACAATTCACCATATTTTTAATCGTTCGTTCACTCGACTCCTTCGATAGAACGCCGCTTACTTTGATTTCGATTAGTTTATTCAAGATGCCAGACACATCGATTCCCGTAAAAATAACAATATGCATATTCGGATATATGTCCTTTAACTGGGCAGCGACTTCTGTGCCGGATTGATCAGGAAGTTGATAATCTAGAAATACGAGACCCGGCTGATGCAGCTCCACTTGTTCCAAGCATTGCTTGGCATTAGAGACAACGCCGATAACTTCAATACCATCTATCTCTTCTAACAAAGATTTGGTCGCACGTGCAAATAAAGGATGGTCGTCTACAACTAATGTCTTAACGACTTCAATCATGCAGAAATCATCTCCTCGGTGGGTATCGTGATGATAAACTTCGTTCCACTTCCTTTTTGCGTGTTGAGCTCAAAGCGTCCACCCACGTGCAAGACTCTGCTTCTCATTTGTTCGATCCCCATGCCTGATGCGCCAATTTCCGGGTGAACTCCGTCTCTGTCATGAAATCCCACACCGTCATCCTCATAAATTAAACGAAAATTATTGTCTCTTTCCACGATCTGAAAGGTAACTTTAGTTGCCTGAGAATGCTTTTTTGCATTATTAAGCAGCTCTTGGACGATTCGAAATATATGCCGTTTAGTAAGCAAATCTTTGGTTTCGATGACAGCAGCATGTCCTGCTTGAAATTCAAGCTCAAATGGCGTTGTATAGGACTCCTTTTCCAAGTACATTTTCAACGTTTGAATCAGACCTACCTCTTTTAGCAAATGGGGATTTAACTCAAAGCAGCTTTGGCGCAGGCTAGCATTGATCATTTCCACAAAATTATTCATATTTTTCAACTGCAACTGATCTTCTTGATGCATCGTTGACTTATCTGCAAGAGAGGAAATTCTTCTTTTGAGAAAGAAAAGATCCTGCATCGTCGTATCATGAAGATCGTTAGCAATTCGAATTCGTTCCTCTTCCTGAAGTTCAAACATCACCTTACGAAACCATAAAATATCATTCGCAGCCGTTTCATGAGGGAGCTCGGAAGCAAATTGCTGCAGCCTGACCGTCAACTTGCGGATCAAGTGGACATTTTCCAAACTAACTTCCAAATAGGATGTAATTAAATGCAGCCATTGAATTTCTTCTTTTGACAGAAGTGTGTTCGTCTTTTTACGTGTCATAATCAAATAGCTCGTATACTCTTCATGACTATTCATCACCATGCATGTGTAAGATGGATGGTCGAGTATGGATGACGATTTGATAAGCTGCTGAACTTCTGAGGTATCTATTTCCCCTTCGTAAATGATCTCGTTATCATTCTTATACTGGAACACAATGGCTCCACCCATCACCTGAAGTGTCCCCACAATATCCACGAGAATAATCTCTTTCAACTCACGGAAACTGGAAATGGTTCCAAGGTTTTTGGAAATTTTCTTCAAAGCCGACTGCAGGGCGAATTTTCTCGGGAACAAAAAGGGTTCCAGTCGTGTAATCCCATATTCAGCTGCATACAGTACCGTGGAAACTAGCAGCATCAATCCGACGAAAATGAACAGAATTTGCTTTTCTTCCACGATATGGCGAAATAAGAAAACATAGGCCCCTGTAAACAGGCTTACCGGTAAAATGGACAGCAGGCCAGCGAACAAGAAGCGCCGGACAACAAGACCGATATCATACAACTGGTTGGAGGCGATCAAGTACGCAAAAGAGATGGGAAAAAATAAAATAATCCAGCTTGTGTATATCGCATTTAAAATGCGTTCTCCCATAATTAATTTTGGAAGAATAGAGAAGCAGATCACCGGTAAAAAAGAAATCAATAATGACAACCATACGCTATTGATAATACTGGACACGTAGGATTGTTGTTTCCGAACTTTAACATACAGGAATGTTAAGACACTCATATTAATAACAAAGCCAATAATGAAAAAAATCAAGGTTACAGAGCCATCATATTGGAAAAACGTGACCATCGAAGGGTAAAAGTACCCGCTCCTTAAACCAAGGGCAATAATTGCAATGGCATACAAATATTTTAAAATTCGAGTTGGTAATTCGATATCGCCTTTTTCCTTGAAAAAGACAATTAAGAAATGCAAAAAGACAATCGGCAAAACCATCATAAAGCTGGCGATCAACAGCTTTCCAATAGCATCCCCTCGAATAGAAGCGCCAAGACTCATAAAAATGATAGCCATAGTCAGAAAAACAGCCGAAAGCATCCTGGCTGATGGAGAATGGCGCATTTTCATAACAAGCAAACCAGCCATGAACAGACAAACAAATTCCTCTATTAGTGGAATCATATCACGGGCAATAGGGCTATCCACGTTCACTTCGACTTTATGCTCACTTCCGCCTCTTGAAATCAGCAAGTTTTGAGCACGCTCTGTAACTTTCCACTTTTGAACGTATAAGAATTCATCGGGAAGCTTGCCGTCCACCTGCTTGACGATATCCCCAACCTTGACATCAAGCTTCGAACTAGCGCTTTCGTGATCGATCTCCTTGATAACCCATTGCTGCTCTGGCGTATTTTCCAGATAAATACCGATATAAGGGAAATGAAAGGTAATGAACGAGCACCAAATCTGCAACACTATGAAAATTGACACGCACAAGCCTATTGCATATTTATTTCTCATCCTCCAACATCCTCCATTTATTTGCTATAATACTTTTGTAGTCCAATCGCTCGGGAAAGGAGTGACCCTATGCCTATCATTCAGTTAACCCCGCAATTGCAGCAAAACGTTCGCATGATGAAACGCGTTGATCGTCGCGAAGATGCAAACACTTTGTTAACTACACACTCATTATCATTATCTAAAGAAGAATTTTCCGCAGCGGTAAGAACATTTAACCGTCCTGCACATACTAGGCAGAAAGAACTAGTGGAACCCAAATGTGAATGGTGGTAGTTCCTAGTAGTATTTTACCAAATTAAAAAAGGATTGCATAATTAGCCTTCAGCTAATCATGCAATCCTTTTTTCGTTTTCTTGCAAAGATTTTTGCGTGTTTTGCACAAGAATGAAAAATAGGTTGAAATCAGTGAAATGATTTATGTGATGCCCTTACAACAAGTTAACTTTATGATAATAAGTATATATATGGAAAATGGCACTCGATTCTTTGAATGGATGAGAAGAAAGGAGTTCAAGGTATGAAAGATAAAATAATGAACCGATGGAGTACCTATGAGCCCTTCTATATCGAACTAGCTGATAAAAAGATCGTCGATATTGTTATCACGCATCATGCCCATAGTCGATGGATCACTCGTGTGGAAAGTGAACAAACACAGCTTGAGGAGATATGTAACTATTTATGGGATAAGCTTAAGAGTGGCAACATAGCGCCCTACTACCGCAACGAAGAAGAAGTATACGTTATCGATGATGATTTACTAATGGTTGTCCAATTTATTGAGGTAGAAAATGAAACGGATCTGATCGGCAAACCCTTACACAGAATGATTGTCATCACCTTCCTCGGATTTATGTCTAAAACCATGGAATTGCGTGACTTACGATCCTATTATTCTTGGTTGCGTCATTCCAGAAGAATGACGCTAATTAAGAATAACAGGAAGAAAAGATAACGAGGAAAGCCATCATGCCGAAGCGCGCACCTGCTTTCACGACCCTACAAGAATAAAAAACGCTGCGGCGCATGGGATAACCACTCCGGTTATTCTCCCATGCGCCGCAGCACTCCATTTAATCCTAAGCCGTCCCGAAGGTGACGCCCAGTTCCCGAAGCCGCTTGCGGTACGCGATACTCAAGCGATCTGTATTCAGATGCAGCTCCGCCTGAAGATCGAGCGGTAGCAGCTCTGGCTTCTGGTTTTCGACCATCTCACGATCCTGCTCAATGAGCAGATCCTGGAACTGAACGAAAACCTCGTCAGGTTCCTCATACGCATAGTTCCTCTGCTTCAACATGAACGCTTTGCTCATCTGCTCCGTTTCCGGCAGCACCATCAAGAACAACCGGAAGATATGATCCGTATCGCGATCTCTTTTGGTAAAAGCGACACTGAGCGGACCGAACACTTCGTATACGTATCGGCTATGTATGCCGCGCCCCATTCCATCCGGATCGGGTTGATAGACAACGATTTCCTCTGAAGTAAGGACTCCTTCCTCCTCGTAAACCTGATAATCCCCAATTTCGGCATATTCACTATCACCTAGCAAACCCTCATGTACAAACATCAAGTGGGATACGTCGAGGAAGTTCTCTATGATGCGAGGTCCTGCAGCCTGCAAGGTGTAAGGTCCCATGATGACTTCTTTGAAACCGTCAGGGATAAACGCATTCACTTTTGGCAGGGAACTAGTCGGTGTACCTAAGCTCACCCAGATGAAACCGTGTGCCTCTACACATGCGTAGACGAACGCTTTCGCCTTCGAGGGAATCGCTCGATCAGCGGGCAGAGACGGAATTCGCGTACATGTACCGCAGCCGTTGTATGACCAACCGTGGTAAGCACAGACGAGTTCATCCCCCTTCACTTTGCCCAGCGATAACGGTACACCCCGATGAATGCATAAGTCTTTGAAAGCGTGGACGCCTTGCGAGGTGCGGAATACAGCCACTTTTTCACCTAATACGATCACAGGTACCGGTTTATCTATCAGATCTGACGATAACAACACCGGATGCCACTCGTCCATCAAAGCAATATCTTGTATCGCCATCGTCCTAACGTCCTCTCGCGCTTATTTCGGAATGACACCTTTAATGCCCTTAACAAACCAGGTTGTACCCAGAATCTCTTCGTCCGTCATCTTTTTACCCTGTTCAAAACGTATCTTGCCATCTTGATCCACAATAGGTCCTTGGAAAACTTCGAAGGTACCCGCCAATATTTCCTGCTTCTTCTTCTCCACAAGAGCCTTGACGTCAGCTGGCACATTTTTACCTAGAGGAGCGATATCGGTAATGCCTTCTTTCATGGTTCCGAAATACGCGCTGGATTTCCAAGTTCCATCCATGACACTTTTAACCGTTTGTACATAGTAAGGTCCCCAGTTCCATTTCGGGTTCGAAATATAGGTCTCAGGCGCAAATCGTCCCATATCCGAATCGTTTCCGATCCCCCAAACCTTGCGTTCTGCTGCCGCTTGAATACTTGCAGGTGAATCTTGGTACGCAGCCAAAACGTCGACGCCTTTATCCAGCAAAGAAATCGCAGCTTGCTTCTCTGTCGCCGGATCGAACCAAGTATTGCTCCAGACCACAGACACATCAATATCCGGATTAACGCTTTGAGCGCCAAGTGTAAAAGCATTAATGGTATAAATAACTTCTGGAATTGGGAATGCACCGACATAACCCATGTGATTGTTCTTAGTCATTTTACCGGCCGCCATACCTACGAGATAAGCACTTTGATATTCGCGCCCCATGTATGTCCCTAGGTTAGGCAGTGTTTTATAGCCAGTTGCATGTAGGAATGTGACCTTCGGGTGCTTTTGAGCTACATTGTACATCGGGTCCATATAACCAAAAGACGTTCCGAAAATAATATCGTTTTTCTGAGCTAACTCTTCAAAAACACGCTCCGCATCAGGACCTTCAGGAATATTCTCAACTACTGTGGATTTGATCCCGAACTCTTTTTCCATCATTAGACGGCCTTGATCGTGCTCGTAAGTCCATCCTCCATCACCGGGAGTTCCAATATAGACAAAGGCGACTCTTGGCAGTTTTTTCTCTGCTTGTGGCGTTATATTTGCAGCTTGGGTTGAAGCAGGGGATGTACTAGGTGCTGTCGTGGTGCTAGTCGTAGTTGATTGTCCGGAGCAAGCGGTTAGGAACATAAGTAAGATAGCTGTTAAGGAAAACATTAGTTTTTTGGTCATAATGGCTTCTGCCCCTCTCTTTTCATCGACAAACCACATTTTTCCACAGCTCTGAAAATGCCTTCATAGCCCGTGCATCGGCATATATTGCCGCACAGTGCCTCTTCGGCCTCCGCCCTAGTCGGGGTAGGATTCGTTTCCCAAAGTGCCGTTAGCGTAACGACCATCCCAGCGGTACAATAACCGCACTGCAGCCCCCCTTCCTCTAACATAGCTTGCTGAACGGGATGCAGCTCTTCCCCCGCCGATATCCCCTCAATAGTCGTCACTTCCTTGCCCGCCGCTTGATAAGCCATGAGCAGACAAGAATTAACGGGTTTACCATCAAGCAGTATCATGCAGGCGCCGCATCGTCCAATCTCACAAGAAACTTTAGTTCCTGTCAAAAGCAAGTCATCGCGCAGGATATCCGACATCCGCTTGGAAGCAGGGACCGATACCGCGACAGCCTTACCGTTAATGGAACATTCAAGCACATAAGTTGTATTAATCAATGGCCTCCACCCCTTCTAACCAATCGATGGACTGCACGATGCTCTCCGGTGAAATCGGAAGTCGATTCACCCAAATACCCGTTGCTTGCCGGACCGCTGCGGTAATGGCTGGAGCCAAACCGACGGAACCGATTTCGCCAACCCCACGCGGGCCAAATGTATCACCCTCGGGCAAATCTTCGATCGCTTCTACCCGAATGGTATGAGGGCTATCTTTGAAGGTTGGAACTAGGTACGTGTCCAAATTATGCCGGACGTAATTGCTTTCCTTCATGACGGCATCCTCGGTCAACGTATATCCCAGCGCCATGACGCTGCCGCCCTCGATCTGTCCGAGGAACCCCATCGGATTAATGACAGGACCAGCTGCAATGACGTGATCGGTTTGCAGCACCTTCACTCGCCCCGTCAGCATGTTCACTTCCACTTCCACGATGACGGATGCGTAGGAGTATAAATAATGAGCTCCGACCAGCCCTTCCGGTGTCGTCGGATAGTCGAACTCCGTATGCGCGATGATTGGCTTGGCTGCTGCATCAGCAGCCTCCGCCAACTCCGCATACGTCACAACCGGCATGCCCGATTCATCGCCCTTGCGATGAATCCCGCCTGCGCCGGTTGCCAGCTCTTCGGCTGCAAGGCCGGCGAGTGCAGACGCCTGCTGAAGCAGCGCCTGCACGAACGGCGGCTTCAGCTGCTGCAGGGCGCGCCACATCATCGTGGTGGCGCGCGAAGCGGTGCTGGATCCGCTGCTTGGCACGCGATCCGTATCGCCGATGACGATGCGGATGTCTTCGGCGGTGCAGCCGAAAAAGTCTTGCAGCATCAACGTCAGCGCTGCGTAAAGCCCTTGCCCGAACTCCTCGAAGCCGAAGGAGGCCTGGATCTTGCCCTCCGGCGTAAGCTCGATGCGGCCGCCGGAGTGATCCGGGATGCCTAAGCCGAGCCCGGCGCCGTGCATCACCATCGCTGCGCCGACACCTCGGCGGATCCATGGGACTTGATCTTCGCACTTGTCATCCCGCTCTTCAGCCTGCAGCCTCTCCGCTTGATCCTGCTGCTCCTCGCTCTCGCCTCCCCGCTTCAACTTCCCGCGCTTCGCCCAGAGCGGCGACTCCTTCACCTTGCTCCACACTTGGTTCGCGCCCTCGGTTTGCACAATCTGCTGGCCCATCGGCCCCGGGTCAACTGGAGCGCGCAAGTTCAACTTACGCAGCTCCCAGGAGTCCATACCGAGCTTCTCTGCTAACCGCTCGATTTGGCTCTCAACGGAAAAAATCACCTGATTGCCGCCAAAGCCCCGAAACTCACCGGATACGCCGTTATTCGTATATACACTCGTCCCCTGAACATCTACATTCGGGATATTATAAGGTCCTATCGCATGTTCCGTAGCAAAATTCAAGACCTCACAACCCAAAGTTGCATAGGCGCCTGTATCCGCAAGAATACTGACTTGATGCGCGATGAGACGTCCCTCATGATCCGCGCCGGTCTTCATCTTAATCCGCATCGGATGCCGTTTGATGCCAGATATGACCGATTCACGCCGCGAATTGTGCATTTTGATCGGAGATCCCGTCTTCAATGCCATCAGGGCACCGAAGGGCTGCACATTGAGCTCATCCTTACCGCCGAATGACCCGCCTATCGGACTGGATACTACCCGAATCTGTTCCTCAGCCATCCCTAGAATCCTTGACAGCTGCATCCGATCCTTGTAACCATGCTGCGTCGGCGAGTAAACCGTCAATCGGCCATCATCCTCTGGGACAAATAAGCCGCCTTCCGTTTCCATATAGGTGTGCATTTGACGAGGTGTAAAGTACGTCTCCTCAACAATATGTGCACACCCCTCAAACGCCGTTTCTGCCTCCCCATGCTTCAAGCTGGTTCGATGAAGCAGATTGCCATCGGGATGCAGCTTAATCGCACCCGCTTCTAGCGCCGTTTCTGGATCATCTACAACAGGCAATGGTTCATAAACAACCTCGATTAGGCTAAGCGCGTATTCAGCGATCTCTTCCGTATCCGCTGCTACCGCCGCCAAAGCGTCCCCAATGTAACGAACGCGATCATGACAGAACACAGGCTGATGCGGGAAGGCAATGCCGAATAAATTCATTCCAGGCACATCTTCTGCCGTTACCACGATGCGAACACCCGGTGTCATTATCGCCTTGCTTGTATCGATGGAAAGAATCCATGCGTGGGGGTAACGGCTGCGAAGCACCTTCCCATGCAGCATGCCGGGTGCTGTTAAATCTGTGAGATATCGGAGCTTTCCGGTTACCTTCTCTTCACCGTCAGGTCGGATAATCCACTTTTTTGCATACGTATCACGACCTAGGAGCATCCGCTCCGCCTCCTTTTTGCCACGCTTTATAGCACTCAGAAACGATGAGATTGGCCGCTGTCTGCTTGCGATAAGTAACACCGGCATAATCATCAGCCACAGCATCAAATTCTGCGAACACTCCTTTATGCAGATACTTCAGAAGCTCCTTGGATAAAGGCTGACCCATAGCAGCGGCTTCCAGATCCTTAAACCTTGCTGGAACAGCGCTTCCTCCACCCGCAGCAAACGCAATACGAGTAAGGGTTCTATCCTTTCCTAGAGACAGCCTTCCAGCTACCGTTACAACCGAAGGGGTGAACGCTTCTCTTCGTCCCACCTTTAGATAAAACTCAACCTTACTCTCCTCTTCCAACTGAGCCGGCGTTGGTACTACGATCCCTGTCATTATTTCGTTCTGAGACGAAATCGGACTTTCCAGCCACTCCGCCAGCGCCAGTGAATGTTCATTCTGTCCATCCGAGCAAATGATTTGGGCATCCATTACAAGCAATACAGGAATGAGGTCCCCCGTTCGCGACATTACGTTACCTCCGATAGAGGCTAAATTCCGTACAGAAGGCGCTGCGATCTCAGCGCAGGCTTGCACTAGAAGCCCGCATCTTTGCCTTACCAGCTCATTTTTCATCAAATCTGCTAAACAAAGAGCTGGCCCTATATGAATGTGACCAAGAGAATCAACCTTTAATCCCGATAGAGATGAGATATTCCCAAGGCTAATCAGATGCTGTGGGAGCGGTGAAAGTCCGTTTTCCCAGCGAGTGCGGAGCCAGGTGCCCCCAGCAATGAGTACCGATTCATCTCCCCATTTATGCTTCATCCGCATGGCTTCCGCTACGCTCGTAGGCTGCCATACTGAAGGCTGCTGCTCTGGCAGCTGATACAAAGGAACTGACATGAACAACCCTCCTAAGCGTTTTTCATTAGAAAAACTTACTTCGTAAGCATTCCTGCATTTTTCGTAAAAAAGCTTACTTCTTAATTACTATTGTATTTTCCATATGAACTCTTGCTTCATAATCATTATTGAATATTTTTATTGGAAGACATTGGATAATTCCAATAGAAGATGTAATCATGTAAGACGATTCATTCATCCAATCTTACTCTACATGGAGTTGTCTTAAATCGGGGTCAATCGTCATATAGGCATAATTGATGTTTCTGGATGAGTGAATCTCTAATCGCGGTTGAATGATGTTGTAGAAAGTGCAACAATTGCAGCCTAAATCTCACCTTTTTTCCTTCGTTGTTGCATAATGTACAACAATTTTGCCCTATACAGGCCATTTCGAACAAATGGGTTCAAAATGTTGTAAAAACTGCAACTTCAAGTTGCTATATAGCCTTTGGGCGTTTGAATTGTTGTAGATAATTCAGCATTGCACATGGCAGTTCATTTCAATTATTACTTCAAGCTGTTGCGTTTCAAAAAAAGCCATCCGCATATAAATTAGATCTACTATAAACAATTTTCAAAAACTGCGTCAACTTACTTAACACCATTTTGTTTTTTTGTATAAAAAAATAGCGCATTATTAGTAATAATGCACTCATTCCCTCTTTTATGTTATTTAAGTTCACATATATTTGTGCGAAAATACTTTTTTAGCCTGTTCATAACGATCCAATGTGTCAACATCCATAAATTTTAACTGGTTTTCCTCTTCCACAATTTGACCGCGGTACGCTGGCAAGTGAAACAAGGATCGCGCTCCGGCATCCCCTTCCAAAGCAGCCGCTGCCGGCCACATCCCTCGCCCCAAAATAACAGGAGGCTTCGGCATCCCCTGATCCCCGCTGGCGATATAATCGTAACCCGATTCCTTATTAAACGTATTCGTAAGGCGATATAGCATCTGACCATCTACGAAAGGCTGATCCGCCAACAGGACTAAGATGCCCTCTGCACTCATCTCTTCTGCCACTTTGATCCCTGTGCGCAGCGAGTGCGCCATCCCGTATTCAGCGTCTGCACATATCTCAATACGACATCTGCCTACTAATATATGCATGTGAGCTTCTTCCGGTAACCAATCCAAGGGATCCCCAACACGCACGACCACAACCACACTATGCAGTTCGGAATGAAGGGCTTGCCGCAAAGCAACCCCGCCAAGCCGTACGCCTTCAGCCATTTCTAGTGACTGCTTCGCTGTCCCCATTCGTCTGCTGCTGCCTGCCGCCAAGTACACGCCAATGATCTTCTTCTTCGCAGCGCTCACCATGGGCGGCAGCTTTGGATATCTTGCCCCATGGCTGCAGAGGAGCCCCAGTCTCCAGTCGTGCGAACACCACGCTTAATACGTATCAATTCAGCTACTATGCTGACTGCATTTTCAACAGGGCCCTCTGAACCAATGTTTAAACCAACGGGATAGTGCAGCCAATCCGGCCGCTCTAGTCCTTCAAGCATCTTCTCCGTTCGATCCCTTGACCCCATGATACCGAGGTAACGCAGGCTTGACACCATAGCTCCTCGTACGAATGCTGCATCCTTCTCAAACTGGTGACTCATGACAATGACATAATCCTGCGCATTCAGCTTTAGTTGTTCCACCAATTGCTCTGGAAAAGCCACGACCGTCTCCGATTCCGGAAAACGCTCCGCATTGCAGAAAGCTTCCCGCCAATCCGCTACCACCACGCGAAACCCAACACTTACCGCCATTTGGGCTAGCGGAATCGTATCTTGATTCGCACCAAACACAATTACCCTAGGCTTCGGCGTAAATAGTGAGGCATATACAGAGTGTCGGTCTGAAGACATGCCCTCGTCAGGATCACATAACGTATAGGTTATATTCGAATACCCATCCAAGAATGTACGCAGCAGCTGCACAGCTTCCCCGCGATCCAATCTAGCTTTCACCACCAGCAGGTTAACAAGCAGCTCCCCGGTAACAGGCTCCAGCAGGATACGAATCAACCCGCCGCACCCAATCGTTTCACCCCAGCCGAAATCGTCTGCCGGTCTCATGTCGTATTCCACCATTTGCGGCTTTTGCGACTCCCATACAGCAGGTACGTATGCGGATAGATCCGCTTCCAAGCAGCCGGGAGAAATACTGCCTAGCGAGCTTTCATCCGCCATCAGCAGCATAACTGCCCCTTGTTTGCGATAAGCATGGCCTTCCACATGAATAACCGTCGCTAATACACGCGCCTGCGCACTACTCTCCACCGCTTGCAAAATGTCATAAGCCTCCATCACTCATCGCACCTCGCTTTATGGATTTATCGTCCTACCATCCAATGGCTAAACCGTCACCGCGAGGGTCCGCAGCACCGCTCATGAAGCCTTTCTCATCAATCACAATGCCCTGCGCTTGCCCCATAATCCCATCCCAAGGGTTCACAGGCTCAACACGATGTCCCCACCTTTTCAAACGTGCATATACCTCGCCATCCAGACGGTGCTCGAGCTTCAATGCATCGCCATCTTCCCCCCACGTACGGCCGTATACCCAACGCGGTAGCGAGATAGCTTCTTGAATGGACAAACCATAATCCAAGACGCCTGTCAGTATGGAAAGCTGTGTTTGCGGCTGACCTTCTCCACCCTGCGTACCGAAAAGCATGAAAGGCTTCCCCTCTTTGCTCACCATGGCAGGCATTAAGGTATGAAATGACCTTTTATTCGGCTCTAGAACGTTCGCGCATGCGGGATCCAGTGAGAAAAAAGAACCTCGATTTTGCATAATAATGCCCGTATCGCCTGGTACATAAGCAGCACCGAAGTCGAAATATAAGCTTTGGATAAACGAAACCGAATTCCCTTCATCATCAACAACAGCCGCATAGGCCGTATCCTGCCCAATCGCTGGTGACAAGTGTTCACTCACCTTGAGCGGCTCTGCTTGAATCTCATTCCAGAGCTCCGCAGCGTAGGCTTTAGAAATCAGACGCTCCAGCGGAATTTCCCGAAAATGGGGATCCGTCAAGTAAAGATCTCGGTCTTTGAATGCCTTTTTGATCACTTCGGACATCAGATGATAAAAATTCGCGGAGGCCCGCGGAACCGCACTAACCTCTATATTTTCCAGCATATTCATCATCATTAGCGCTGTGAATCCTTGTGAATTCGGCGGCATTTGATAAATTTCATACCCACGGTAGGTTGTCGAAAGCAATTCCACCCATTCTCCCGAGTAAGTACGGAAATCATCTTCCAGCAGCAATCCACCATCCCGCTGAATGCTGTCAACAACTGTTTGCATCAACGAACCCTTATAAAAGGCATTCCTACCTTCACGTTGAACTAAACGTAACGTTTGGGCCATGTCTTTCTGAACAAGACGATCCCCTTCCTTCAAAAGCTCGCCGCCCGCCATATATAAGGCACTCAGCTTCTCAGAAGCCCGAATGAAAGCCTCGTCCTTACGCATCCAAAAAAGCAGATTACGCGAGATAGGAAAACCCTTTTCCGCATAAGCAATCGCCGGATCGAGCAGCTTCTCCCACGGCAGCTTCCCGTACTTCTCCCATACTTGCCACCAGGCATCGACCATTCCCGGAACGGTTATCGCGCTTAGAATTCCTCTTTGGGGAATCGCATGTAACCCTTTATCCTTGTAAAAATCAAGCGTAGCCTGCGCAGCTGACTTCCCGCTTCCATTAAAGCCCGTAAAGGTGCCCGTCGCAGCATCGTGCATGAGGAAAAAGGCGTCCCCGCCAAGCCCCGTCATATGCGGGTAGACGACTCCAAGTGTCGCACTGATCGCAATCGCGCTATCAAACGCATTGCCTCCCTGCTGCAAAATGGCACTTCCCACACTGCTAGCCAAATAATGAGGCGTAGCAATCATGGCGCGCTCGGCTCGCGGCATGATATTTAACATGGCAGCTCCTCCTCATTACGAGCATATAACGTTAACGCTGCTTGCAAAGCCTTACCGACTGTAATATCGGCGCCGTGCCATAGGAGAACCGCCTCCAGTGCACCAAGCACGTGGAGCACGTTTTTCTGATTACAGCTAAAGCCCATCGTACCGATTCGCCAAATTTGACCCTTCAGAGGTCCGAAAGAACTGGCGATTTCAATGCCGAAACTGTTTAACAACATCGAACGCACAGATTCACCAGCGATTCCATCTGGAATATGGATGCAGGTCACAACCGTTAACTTACATTCAGGATTCCCGTACAGCGATAACCCCATTGCCTGAAGGCCTGCAACTAACGCAGCCTCATGACGCTGATGACGACGGTATCGATTTTCTAGGCCTTCCTGCAGGACAAGTCGCAAGCCCTCGCGCAAAGCGTACAACATCGAGGTTGCCTCCGTATGATGATTGAGCCGTTTCGGACTCCAGTAGTCCTGAAGCTGGCCGAGGTCGAAATAGTTGCTCGAAACTGGCTTCCCAGCCGATACTGCCGAACCTTTCTCACGCAGTCCCCGCTCAATCGTTTTGCGCCGCATTACCTTGGCTTCAACACGCTCGTTATACGTAATTGGCGACATGCCGGATGGGACGGATAAACACTTTTGCGTCCCGCCGATAACAGCATCGAGCTGCCACTCGTCTGTCTTAACCGGAACTCCGCCAATCGTAGCGACGGCATCAACAACAAGCAGTGCATCCACTTGGCGGCAAGCAGCACCGATGCCATCAAACGGTTGGATACAACCCGTAGATGTTTCGCCGTGAACGATCGCAACAATGCTCGGCTTTTCGCGGTGTATGGCAGCGATGATTTCCTCTGGATCGAACACCGTTCCCCATTCTCTCTCCAGCAGGACGACCTCTGCACCGCAGCGCTCTGAGATTTCCACAAGCAGATGGCCAAAGCGCCCATAAATAGGAACAAGCACCTTGTCCCCCGGCTCAATCACACTTACTAGAACAGCCTCAATGCCCGAACGCGAGGTGCCATCTATTGGAAAAGCCCATTGATTTTTTGTTTGAAATACATCACGAAGCATTTCCATCGTCTCATTCATCAGTTCGGTGAATTCAGGATCGAACTGTCCCAGAATCGGATAAGACATCGCCCGCAGTACCCGCGGGTCGACCTCAACAGGTCCTGGGGTCATTATCGTTCGCAGCGAGGGCGACAAGTCTTTATAAGATTTCATCTACTTTCCCCCCATAGCCATATTGGTATAACACATGCACCAGTACTTGGAACCCAGCGACCAGTTCGGCCGGTTCCGTAAACTCATCAGGACTGTGGCTAATGCCCGCGCGGCTTGGAACGAAGATCATCGCTGTCGGACATATCGACCCGAACAACTGCGCATCATGCCCTGCCCCGCTAGGCAGCCGCATACTCTCGAACCTATGGGTATCACAGGCAGCTTCAATTTCTGCCGAAATCCCTTCATGCATAGCTACAGGCGAAGCATGTAAATTTAGCGTCGTATCTATTTGAAGATCTCTTCGCTTCGCGATTACTTCAAACTCAGCTAGCAATCTCGCACGAAAAGCATCCATCTTCCACTCGTCAGTATGCCGAATATCCAGCGTAAATTCAACTTCCCCCGGTACCACATTCGATGTTCCCCGCTTCACTTCCAAACGCCCAACGGTAGCAACAAGCGGTTCACCCTGATCCAGCGCCATCCGTTCTGTCAGAGCCACCATTTCTGAAGCTCCTGCAAGAGCATCTTTTCGCATTGTCATCGGGGTCGTACCGGCATGATTTGATGTGCCCTTTACCACTACCGTCAACCTAATTTGACCAACGATTGCTGTTACTACACCGATCTGTTTCTGCTTATACTCCAGAACAGAGCCTTGTTCGATATGAATCTCAATATACGCTCCTATATCTTCGCGCTTTGCAGGGTGTTCACCTACACTTGCAGTGTCGAAGCCAGCTTGCTGCATTGCCCCAAGCAGAGTCACACCTTCAAGATCAGCAATCCCCGAAGCTCCCGTCAGCGACTTCACACCGGTCACATGACCAGAGCCCCAATAAGCGGGCGGGAAGCGACTTCCCTCTTCCTCACAAAATGAAACCACTTCAAGTGTTCGTTTCGGAGTCCCATAAACCGACTTCAAATAACCAAGTGCCATCATGGAGGCAACTACACCGTAAGCCCCATCGTATTTACCGCCGTTTTTCACCGTGTCTATATGAGAACCTGTGAGAACCGACTTCAAAGCAAGGTTACTCCCTTGCAGTTTTCCAAATACATTACCAACGGCATCGAAGCCAGCTTCTAGCCCCAACTTGTGCATTTTCCGGGTAAGAGCCTGCTGCGCCTGCAGCCATGGCTCCGTATATAGCAAACGAGTGACTCCTCCGTCTGGGTCAGCCCCATAAGAGGAAAGCCACTCCAGTACTTCCAGCATCTGCTCTGCGTATTTTGACAGCAAATCCAGCGAGTTCGGTGTCATTTTAGCCACCTTCCTCACCCCCGATCACTGCTGCGTGGGGCATCCAAATCCCGTCTGCTTTCTCCTCTACCCCTACACCAAGCTCATACACCTTAGCACCTCGTAAGAAGGTCGCCTTCACCCGACATCCGAACGCTTTCCCTACATAAGGGCTATGTTTATGGCGGTAAAGCAAATCACTCTCCTGAAGAGAGTAGCCCAGCTTCATATCCACTAGAGCTAAATCAGCATCCGCGCCTAAAGCGATTTCACCTTTGCGGGGATGCAGGCCAAACCGCTTGGCTGGCTCAAGGGATAGCATCCGCGACAACATAGGCAGCGGCACCTCTCTGCGTAGGTAGCCTTCGTCCAGCATAAGCTCCAGCGAGCTTTGTGCGCCGGATATCCCGCCCCACGCCTCGAAGAAATCCCCTTCCTTCATATGAGTAGGGCATGGCGAATGATCTGAGGCGAGAATGTCCAATTGCCCATCTGCCAGCGCCGCCCACAGCCGAGCTTGATCTTCCGATGTGCGCAGCGGAGGCGCACACTTGGCAACCGCACCAAGCCGCTCCAAATCGGCGCTAGTAAGCACTAAGTAATGCGGGCACGTTTCTACCGTGACGTCCAGCCCTTTAGCCTTCGCCTCCGTGATGGCCTGCACAGCTTCAACGCTGCTGATATGCACGAAGTGCAGCTTGCAGCCCGTTTGCTCAGCGTAGAACAGTGCGCGGTTCACCGCCTCAAGCTCAGCTGCAATCGGTCTCGTCGCAACGAAGTTGAGCGCCCCGCGTCTGCCTTCCGCAAGTGCTTGCGCAGCCAGCTTGGATACGATCTCCTCGCTTTCGGCATGAAGTGCAAGCACTAGCCCCAAGCGGGAAATTTCCTTCATCCCTTCGTAAAGAGTCAGGTCGTCCACCTCAACGAAAATATCTTCCCCTTCTCCGCCAGGACAAGACATGAACGCCTTAAATCCAATGACGCCAGCTTCCGCCAGCTCTTGAAGATTGCCCACATTGCCGGGAACAAGTCCGCCCCACAGGGCATAATCCACTACAGATTCGCCTTCAGCTGCTGCCAGCTTGCGTTCAAGTGCGCTCAAGCGAACGGTGGGAGGCACGCCATTCAGCGGCATGTCGATATAGGTCGTGCATCCGCCAGCCGCAAGCGCCGCGGATCCGGTAGCAAACCCTTCCCAGTGACCAAGTGCTGGTTCATTGAAATGAACATGTGCGTCAACCATCCCCGGCATAATGTGCAAATGCTCTGCATCATAGACAGGTGTATCCTCCGAGTATACGAGGTTTTCGCCTAGCGCAGCAATTTTGCCACCTTGAATACCGATGTCTAACTGGCGTACTTCATCTCTCAGGACTACAGTACCTTTCCGAATTACGAGGTCAAATTGATTAGTCATACGAATCCTCCCTCGGAGTCATTCATGCTCAGCCATCCTGTCAGCGTTAACTTCCTCGATATGTGTTATATCCCCATGGTGCGATTAGCAGCGGCACATGATAATGAGCATCTTGAGTCGATATACCAAAACGAACCGGTACTTGATCCAGAAACGCTGGCTCTGCAAGGTTAGTCGAGATTCTTCTGAAATAATCACCTATATGAAAGACCAGCTCGTAAACTCCCGGTGTCAAATCATCCTCACTAAGCATTGGCCCCTGAAGGCGACCATCCTCATTCGTAACCTCCGAGCGAAGCAGTTCTGAGCGCCCGTCTTGGAGGCGAAACAAATCAATCCTCACTCCACTAGCCGGTCGTCCACTGCTAATATCCAGTACGTGCGATGTTAAACCAGCGCTCATAGGCCCTCCAGGTCACTCTTTGTCATGGAAAAGCCTTGGAAACCATAAGGCGGTCTAGGCTCTGTAAACACCTTGCCCTCACCAACGGATGCTTGCTCCAAAATCGTTTCCCACGTACGATTATTAGATTCAAAACGAATTTCTTTTAATTGAGGGAAACGAATGAGCGAGCGCTGCCCAATTCGATAAATAAGATTTTGGATCGACGGTGAATGCTGCTCATGGAATACGGTATGCGCAATATCACGAATTTGCTCAGCAGCCACATAGCGTCCGAGGTCAGAGTCTAGGGCATCCGCCACTTCTTCATAACTCCAAGCAATATCTAAGAAAATAAATAAAGGACGGTCAAAAGATTCCGGAAGCGTCGTATACTCATCTCGAACGAAGCCCGCGAAGGAACTTCCTTTTACTTTAATCAGCTTCAAATCAGCGATGCCGCCCGCATGTTCCACTACAGCAATCCCCTCATCCATGCGCACGACTTCAACCAGTGCGGTCGGATGTTCATTTTGCGAATAACGGTAAACCAGATCACTGCCGGCGAATCCTTTTACCCCAGGAACAGGCAGCACTTCAAAAGAAACTTGATCTGCTGTCATCCTCACACCCGTCATTTGTGGGTACGTCTCTAGGAAGCGGCGGCCGGTGAACTCCAGAAACCCTTCAGCTGTAGCGCCTTCATATTCTCCGGCTTTGCGCAGAATGAAATTTTTCATCGAATCCGTAGCAACAACCATCGAGTTGTCCCCTTCGGTAAAAGAAGTGAAGAACTTCTCACCGCTAACCGCCACTTTGATATTCATTCCGAACAACACATTATCTCGTCCGGTGAAACCCGATTCCGGTATTAACGTCAGATTCGTCAGCGGCTTCGCATAGGAACGATATACCCATACATCACCTTTGCCGTAATACATGATTCTCTCTGATCCGTTCGCTTGTTTCATCGCTTTCGCCTCCGCTTCATTGATTAACACAGCTTCTAGGCGAAACCGCCCAATTTTACAAACCTCCTGCAATGCTTTCCCCAGCTCTTCTTCCTTATCTCGGTGTATCCGAGTGCGAATCGCTTCTCGAATGGTCTCTTTGGTCTGGCCTTTGACCGCCATTATAAAAGGAAATTCAAAGGCATCCGTATACTGCTTGTTGTAGGCTAGAAATTGCTCATATTCTTCAGCTGTTAATTGGTTCAAACCGGCCCCGGACTGCTCCTGAACAGAATGATCGGTCATCCGCACTCGCGTCCCTAAATCTGGATGCGCTCTAAGCAATGCTAGCTGCTCCATCCGATCAGCACGCCAAACCTCTCGTTCCAAAGCACTGATCAACTCCTGCTCCGTTGCAAAAGGCTGCGAGATCCATGCCCGCTCTGCCACCCAAGGTGAGTGTTCAAATAGAGGGCCGAACATATCGATGAAATCTTCCTGATTCAATTCATTCACTTTATGCAGCGTCAGCTTCACTACTCGTCACCTCTATTTTTATGAAAATCTAACCATTCATTATCAAGATTTGTTTCATTGTAAATCCGCTGTGTATCATGGTCAATTTATATGAATAAAGTTTGTAAACTTTCATAACATCAGTAACTTTTTTTGTGAGCTTGCACCTTTTCATATCATCATGCAAAAAAATACACCTCGGCTCTTTGGTTCATAGGGCAGCTTAACGCTTCCATTTGACCATTTTCAGCTGAGGTGTATGATTGTTATCATTACTTGGCGATTACGAATGCATGGTTCCTTCTTTGCGGTACTGATTAGGCGCTATGCCTACTACTTTTTTAAATGCTGTACTGAAATAATGCTGGGAGTCATAGCCTACTTTTTCGGAAATCTCAATAATCGTCATATCCGTTGTGCTCAAGTAATGAATTGCATGTTTAATTCGCGTATGAGTAAGTAAATTAACAAAAGGAATACCTAATTCTTGTTTAAATATTCTTCCCAAATAGACAGGTGATACCTTCATTTCATTGGCGATCATTTCCAACGTTATCTCAGGGTTGCTATATCTCTGTGCAATGAAATCCTTCGCCAGACGAACAAAAGGAGACAGATGGGCTTCTTTATATAAGGAAGTTCTCGCTTGCTGGTACATGTTAGAAACACCTGTAACGCCTTCTATGCCCGTCAGGAATTGAGAAGCTAAGGTTATTTTCAAATACGTTTGCACAGCTGCATCCATTTTCTCGATAGCATCGGCTGGCACCGGATCCCATAATAATACAACCAGCATCCCCAAATGATCTCGAAATTTGACCAGCGTGTAGGGAGATAACAGCTCTTCAACGATATTCTCAATGGCAAACAAGTATAGCTGACGGTCTCTTTCTGATAAAAGCTCCTTACCTCTTGAATTCCCGGACCATTGAATAACGCCTAGCGTACTCGGCGCTCGATCGGGTATTTTGAGAAACGCAAGCTGCTCTCTAATCTCAACCTCACTAAGTCCCCCATCCATCCATTCCAGGCAGAAGCGTTCTCTTAATAGCGAGAAGTTCCTTTCGATCTGTTTGGAAGCCATTTGCAAATGCTCCTCTTTCTCTAAGGAAGAAGCCATCTGCTTCGTTATTTTGGTTAGAACATCGGCAAGCTGCGCGGGATTCACTGGTTTGAGGATATAATCGTCCACATTCATACGAATGGCTGCTTGTGCATAGGTAAACTCATCATGTCCGGTTTATGATGATGATCTTGCAATCCGGCAGCTCCTCACGCATATGTTTGATCAATGACATACCGTTCATTATGGGCATATTGAGATCAACAAGCAGGATATGAACACTATGCTTACGTGCCAGCTCTAAGGCCTCTTCACCGTCCTCAGCCTCTGCCACAACCTCCAGGCCAAGCTGCTGCCAATTCAATGAACTTAGTATTCCTTCGCGTATGATCGATTCATCATCTGCAATCAATACTTTCCAGGGCGGACTTACGATCATACGGACACCTCTCTTTTTAACACAGGATGTGTAATCGTTACGGTTGTTCCCTCTCCCCTTATGCTTTCAATGGATACCCCATAAGCATCTCCGAAGCTGATCACAATTCGTTCATGTACATTCGTTAATCCATACCCCTCACCCGATTGAGGATTTGTTACTATAAATGATGATTCCTGCTCGCTTACATGCGGCGTATCCTGCTTATATTCACTTGCTGCCGGATTCGATTTAGAAGCAGCAGCTTCCAAGGTTCGTCTTAAGCGTTCCAGCTTTTCCTCGGACATTCCAGCTCCGTTATCGCGAATGGTGATAACCACTCTTTCATTCTCATTCCGAGCGTGTATGTCGATATTACCAGGTCCACGGCGCTCTTTAATCCCATGATAGATAGCATTCTCGACAATCGGTTGAAGAATCAACTTGAGCACATAAAGCTGATGGAGCGAAGGGTCAATGACAATGGAATAATTCAATTTTTCCTTGTACCTTGTTTTTTGAATGATGAGATAGCTCTTCACGTGCTCGAATTCTTCCATAAGCGAAATGACCTCATTCCCCTTGCTAAGACCAATTCGAAATAGTCTCGATAGGGAATCGACTACTTCTGTCACTTCATGCGCCCCGCTTTTACGAGCTAACCATAGAATCGTATCGAGTGTGTTGTATAAAAAATGCGGCTTAATTTGCGCTTGCAGACTTCGCAGTTCCGCTTCCCTCTTCTGCCGCTGCTCCTTTTCGACCAAACCGATCAGCTTCGTAATTTGCATCAGCATATGGTTGAAGCTTCGCCCCAGCATGCCCACTTCATCTGTTCTTTTGTCCTTGAAACGTATAGATAGATTACCATCCTCTGCTCTTCTCATGAATGACGTTAGCTGCCAAATGGGGAAAGAGATGGTGTAGGATAAATAATAGGAAGCCGCAATACCGAGCAAGCATACAACGAAAACAAACATGATCAAATAAAGGCGGATTTCTCTGACCTCTCGAACCGACTCTTGCGTTGAAAATACCCCCACCGTCGTCCAATTCGTAAAAGCGGATTTCCGATAAATGAACTGCATATAGGTGCCATCGATCGTTTTTGAAAATGTACCCGCGGGATTCTCATCAATCCAACTTCGCTGAAACTTGCTCACAAAGGGATGCTCCGGTGTATAGATACTTTCACCTTTATCATCAATGACCATCAAGTAGCCCGATTTCCCTAAACTTACGTCCTGCACGGTTTCTGCGATGACTCTAAGCTTTAAATCAATTAAGATGACACCTTTAACCGCTTGGGTTTCGGGATCCAGAATCGCTCTGACCACAGAGACAATATCCTCATCCTTATAGTCAACGTGCGTGGTGACATTTCTTCCAGAGGGATGACCCACGATACTGAATATCCCCTTATGATCAACAGCTTCCTTATACCAACCTTCTTCGGTTAGACTCCGGGTTGTTCTGGCATACATTTCGTTACTGATGTAATCCCCCTTTGCATTCACCACCAAGATACCCGCCACTTCCGAGTACAGGGTTGTAAATCCTTGAAGGAATATCCGCATATCGTAGGCTTCTGAGGGTTGGATGGCGGGCTCACCACTTAGAAACCGCTTCACTTGTGGGTTAAAGGAAGTGAAATAGGTAATATTCTGCAAATTCCCCGCATAAGCTTCAAGCGATTTATTCACATTTCCGATTAATTGAGACGTATGCTCATTAACCTGTTTTTCGATAATCCGATCTGTCGCTAACGCGATCAGAATACCCAAACAAATAGCAGGCAAAATGCTAATTAGTAAGAAGTGCATGATTAACTTATAACGGATTGGCCAGTTATTCAGTGTAATCCATTTGAACATCTTCATGCGCTTCACCTCATCATTCGCCTCTAAGCTGTCATTTGGCATAATAGATATCGACATTTTCTTTCGTTACGATTGTAATTCCCGTATCCACATAGGTAGGAACAAGCGGCTCCTTGGCATTTTGCAGAGGTAAATGCGATTTCTGGGCCTCCTTTTGAAGATGGAGCAAATGCATCAGCGACCAATACCCCATATTCCAGGTACCTTGCGCAAGCGTTGCCGAAATCGTCTCGTTCTTTACCATATCGAGCGTCCCTTTATCCGTATCAAATCCAATAATTTTCACTCGAGAAAGCCGATTCAAGCCTTTCACTGCATTACCTACACCCACACCGCCATTGGCCTCAGTGGCAAATATACCGTTCAAATCCGGATGATCCTTGAGAACTTTAACCGCAATCCGTTCGGATGCCAATTGATCCCCCTTACCATCTTCTATCGCAATAATTTGAAGATCTGGGTAACTGCTTCTGATCGTATCCTGAAATCCGGCCATTCGATCCTGATGATTCAGTTGATTAGGCAGTGTAATAATCGCAAGCTTACCATTGGTCCCGGTCAATTCTGCCATTTTATGAGCTGCGCTTACGCCAGCATTATAATTATTCGTTCCCAGAAAAGAGTAAGCTTTACTCTTAGGTGCGCCAGAATCGAATAATACGACAGGTATGCCTGCTTCGACAGCTTTATTAATGGTCACAACCAGTGCGTTTGGATTGATCGCCGAGACCGCAATACCTGCCGGCTTCTTAGCGATTACCTGTTCCAATACGGTTATCTCTTCGTAGACATCGTACTGTGTAGCACCCCGGTACTCAACGGAAACATTCAATAGCTTCGCGGCATCTTCGAAGCCTTTGAGACAACTTTTCCAATAATCAATGCCGGACTGGAAGTTGACCATCACATACTTCTCTTCGATTTTTCCTTGGAGACCACGATTCATTTGCTTAAGCGATTGATCCGTAGGCTCCCTGTATTGATAAAAATAAAGGAAAAGCAAAAAAGTTGCGATTAGTATCGCATACACCATCAACAGCTTTTTCATACTTGTTCCTCCTATAACCTTTTTCAGGCAGATGAGCCCTATATGACATTCGATCTTAATTGAAATCTACCAATTAATTCATCTAATTCTTCCGCCATCCCGCTTAAAATGTTAGCAGAAGAAACGATTTCTTCCATGCTCCCTAATTGCTCTTCCATGTTAATGGACACATCTCTCGTACCTGAAGCTGTATGCTTGGCCACTACTTCTATCGAACGAAGAACCTCTAGAGCCGTTTGCGACTTCTGAGAAATGTCAGCGGATTGCAGGGATACTTGGCTAATTTGCTCGCTAACCTCTTCGATTTCTTTTTTTATTCGTTCAAACGCCACGTTCGCTTCATTTACAACTGAAATCCCTGTGCTCACCTCTTGTGAACCTGCCTCACAGGAATGTACGACATCAACCATTTCCTCTTGAATAGCATTCACCAATCTCGCTACTTCATCTGCAGCCTCTGTTGTTTGCTTAGATAAATGACGAACTTCTTGCGCAACAACCGCGAAGCCCTTGCCTGCTTCACCTGCTCTAGCCGCTTCAATCGATGCGTTAAGTGCAAGCAAATTGGTTTGCCTGGAAATATTGGCAATAAGATCGTTCGCCGCGAGGACATGCATAACGTGAGTTCCTAAGCGCTGTACGGATTCCGAAAGCACTTTCATTTTATAATAAATGGCGTTCATTTGGCTAATGGATAAATCGATAGAATCCGTCCCCCTACTAACAGCTGCCAATGCGTGAGACGACGTTTCATTCGTTAATTCCGTAATCTTGGCAATTTGCAATACGGAATGATCCATCTGCGTAAGGAAAGAGACACCCGTCATCATTTGCTGTACCTGAGATTCCGAACCTGCGGATATCTCTTGCACAACCGTCGTAATTTGCTCCGACGCTTGGCTCAAGTGCTCGGAGTTGCCGCTGAGCTCTTCCGCTGCTGCCGATACATGCTTTGCATGATAGTCAACCTGGCTAATGATTTTAAACAAATTGCCTTTCATTTGATTGAAAGCCTCCGCCAAGTCATGAAGCTCATCGCGGCTGCGGACTCTAATATCTCGGCCCGTTAAATCACAAGAAGCTATATCTCTCGCCGCTTTAACAATCATCCTAAGAGGGGCGATAATCATTCTGGACACCATCCATCCTATGGCTAACGCGATCACTAAAGCCGTGATGCTTACCCATATGAGCTTGTAAATGGTTTGATCCATCATATTGCCATTTTCCACTTTCCTCAATTCCATGATGCTCTTTTGCTTTTTCTGAATCTTCTCAGCAAGCTTGGTTAAATTTTGAGTGAGGGGTACGGTCCTTTGAAAACTGGATTTCGTCTTCTCAAGATCATGCACCAATCCGGCAATCGTCTCGATAGACTCACCCATTACCTTAAAGTAAGTTTGATCTTCCGCATTCTCGTCGATACCCTTGATGTCTTGCACCAAAGTTGAAAGCTTCTGATTACTTTCGAGAACAGATTGAACTTTCTCCGGAGAAGGATCAATGACATAGCTGGACATAAGGCTATACTGCAATTGTGTTTGGTATTGGATATCCGAAGCAAGCTGCAGAATCATGGCATTATGATTTAACAAATTCACATAAGATAGATTGATTTTTTTCAGAAAATAGTAAGATAATCCGCTAGTCACTGCGACCAATAAAGCGATAACCACAAAGGCTATCATAAGCTTTGAACGCAAAGAAAGAGAGAGCACCTTGAAGGGATTGCTTCTTAGCCATGTCATACGTTTACTCATCATTTATCCCCCACTCCGTAGGTTAAGCCGCAAATAAGACCCTCCCCTTCAGGAAAAGTCTTATTTGATCTATTTCCTGGATGTCATCCGACTAAGCAGTTTTGGATTTATTGTAAATATCAAAACCTACCGCAAATAACAGCACCAAGCCCTTGATACCTTGCTGCCAGTCAATACCAAGACCGACTAAGGACATCCCGTTGTTCATGACACCCATCACAAGTCCACCGATGAGAGCACCAATAACCGTACCGATTCCGCCAGTCGCGGAAGCACCGCCAATGAAGACAGCAGCGATAGCATCCAGCTCAAAGTTCACACCTGCTTTAGGCGTAGCCGCATTTAATCTTGCCGCAAATACGAGACCGGATAGCGCTGCCATTACCCCCATATTTACGAACACCCAGAAAGTGACATGTTTCGTTTTGATTCCTGATAATTTAGCTGCTTTTTCACTTCCGCCGAGCGCATAAATATGGCGTCCCATGACCGTTTTATTCATGACGAAGGTATAAATAACAACGAGCACAAACAAAAGAATCAGGATGTTAGGAATACCCTCATAGCTAGCCAGTACATATGTGAATACGTTAATGATCCCAACCATCACAACAATTTTGGCGATCAGGAATCCCATTGGCATGACATCGAATTTATATTTGAGTTGACTCTTTCTTTTTCTAAGTTCGCTCCACACCAAAATAAGGGATAATACAACTCCGACGACCAGTGTAGTGTTATGCAAAGTGCTTCCATTTAATACATCAGGAATAAAGCCAGAGCTGATTTTCTGAAAAGTCTTCGGAAATGGCGCGATAGACATCCCGTTCAAAACGATCATCGTCAACCCCCGGAAGAGGAGCATCCCCGCCAGTGTAACGATAAAGGATGGAATTCTCACATAAGCGACCCAAAAGCCCTGCCAAGCCCCAACCAATGCTCCAATGACCAAAGAAATGATGACTGCTAAGACAAAAGGAACTTTCAAATCGACCATCAAAACGGCGGACACTGCCCCTACAAAAGCGGCTACAGATCCTACAGAAAGGTCGATATTTCCAGTGATAATGACCAATAACATGCCTATAGCCAGCACCAAAATGTAACTATTTTGCAAAATCAAATTCGTTACATTCAGAGATTTCAACAGAACCCCATCCGTCATAATTTGAAAAAATACCGTAATCAAAACTAGCGCAATAATCATGCCATATTGTCGGATATTGCTTTTGAACATTTTACTCAGTGTTTCCATGCATGTGTCCCCCTGCTCTCGTTATGCATTTCATGATTTCTTCCTGTGAAGCTTCCTCTTTACTTAATTCGCCAACCATTTTCCCCTCATTCATCACGTAAACACGGTCACACATCCCTAGAATTTCGGGAAGCTCCGAGGAAATAAGCAGGATCCCTTTGCCCTCCATCGCTAATTGATTGATGATCGTATAAATCTCATATTTGGCTCCAACATCGATACCCCGTGTTGGCTCATCAAGAATAAGAATATCCGGCTCTGAAAAGATCCATTTGCTTAAAACAACCTTCTGTTGATTGCCACCGCTCAAATTCCCTGTTTTCTGTAGAATGCTCGGTGTTTTAATATTCATCTTTTGCCGAAAGCTTTCCGCATGGACAATTTCTTCATTCTCGTTAACGACCTTATTTTTCGAAATCTTATCCAGTCTTGCCAGCGTTATGTTTCTTTTAATATCATCAATCAAGATTAACCCATAGTTCTTACGGTCTTCCGTTACATATGCCACACCATGATTAATGGCCTTGTCAATCGTTGGCAGGTGAATTTCCTTACCATCTTTATATAAATGACCGCTGATTTTCTTCCCATAGGATTTGCCGAAAATACTCATTGCCAGTTCCGTTCTACCTGCTCCCATTAACCCGGCAATACCGACAATTTCACCTTTACGAATGTTCAAATTTACTTGATCGATGACTTTACGATTGTCTTGCAGAGGATGATAGACATTCCAATCCTTTACTTCAAACAACGTCTCGCCGATTTGCGGCTCCCTGATTGGATAACGATGTGTTAAATCCCGGCCCACCATGCCTTTAATAATGCGGTCTTCGGTAATCTGGTCTTTTCTCATATCCAACGTTTCTATGGTTTGACCATCCCTAAGAATGGTAATGGAATCTGCCACCTTAGAAATTTCATTTAATTTGTGGGAAATCAGAATGGAAGAGATCCCTTGTTTCTTAAATTCCAACAATAAATTCAGCAGATTATCGCTATCCTCTTCATTTAGGGCAGCTGTAGGTTCATCCAAGATCAGCAGCTTCACCTTCTTTGATAACGCTTTTGCAATTTCCACCAATTGCTGCTTGCCGACACCAATATTGAGCGTCAAGGTCGTAGGCTGCTCACTTAATCCAACCTTTTGCAGCAATTCCCTCGTCTTCATAATGGTTTCGTTCCAATTGATGATCCCTCGTGAAGCTTGTTCATTCCCCAAAAAGATATTTTCTGCAATCGATAAATAAGGAATAAGAGCTAATTCTTGGTGAATAATGACGATTCCCAGATTTTCGCTTTGTTTGATATCCTTGAACTCACATACTTGACCCTTGAATAAAATATCGCCATCATAGGACCCGTGTGGATATACGCCGCTTAATACTTTCATAAGCGTTGACTTGCCTGCACCATTCTCACCAAGCAAGGCGTGAATCTCACCTTCTTGAACACGTAAATTCACATTACTGAGCGCTTTCACACCCGGAAATGTTTTCGTAATATTTTTCATTTCCAATATGGCATCCGACATGCGATCACCAAGCCTTCCATGTAATAAATGATCTAGCGATAGTCATACTCGGCTATCACTAGATCATTTAGGCAGTTCCTAGATTGATAATAATTATTTACCTAATTTATCTTTTGTGTAATAACCGCTGGTTACCAAGATGGATTCATAGTTGGATGCATCTACAGACACAGGCTCAAGCAGGTAAGCAGGAACAACTTTAACGCCATTATTATATGTTTTCGTATCGTTCACTTCGGCTTTGTTTCCTTTTAGAACACTGTCTGCGATCGCAACCGCTTTTTTAGCCAACTCACGAGTATCTTTAAATACCGTTTGTGTTTGTTCCCCGGAAATAATCGATTTGACGGACGCCAACTCTGCATCTTGACCCGTAATAACCGGAAGTGGCTTGCTTGCTGTCCCATAGCCAACACCTTTTAAGGAAGATAGTATCCCGATACTGATACCATCATAAGGTGACAACACAGCATCAACTTTCTCAGAAGCATAGTTTTTGCTTAGCAGATTATCCATTCTGGATTGGGCAACTGAACCATCCCATCTTAATGTAGCTACTTGCTCGAACCCTGTTTGCTTGCTCTTCACTACTAATTTACCGGAATCCAGGTAAGGCTTCAGTACGGAAATGGCTCCATCAAAGAAGAAATGTGCATTGTTATCATCAGGTGATCCAGCGAAAAGCTCAATATTGAATGGGCCTTTGCCATCTTTCAAACCAAGCTTTTTCTCGATATAGGAGGCTTGCAGTACGCCTACCTTGAAATTATCGAAAGTAGCATAGTAGCTGACAAACTCACTCTTTTTGATTAGACGATCGTACGCGATAACCTCAACTTTGGCATCATGCGCTTTCTTCAGAACATCTGTCAAAGATTCTCCGTCAATCGGTGCGATTACGAGGAGATTAACACCTTTGGTAATCATATTTTCAATTTGAGCTACTTGGTTCTCAATCACGTCTTCCGCATATTGCAGGTCAGTTTTATAACCTAATTTTTCGAATTCCTTTACCATGTTAGCTCCGTCGCTCACCCATCTTTCCGATGATTTCGTCGGCATCGAGATTCCTACTTTACCTCCGGCTTTCGCATCCGTTTTGGCTGCTGTTGTAGGCGCCGCTGTGCTTGCCGCATCTTTTTGTTCCGTTGTAGCGGTTTTAGCACCGCAAGCGGAAATCACTAATATCAAAGACAATAAAATAAATACAGATAACCTTCTTTTCATCTGAATTACCCCTCTCGTTTATCTCAGGTTCGTGTTTCATAGACCTAAGTATAGGGCTGAAGGCATTCAGCGTCTTTTCAAAAAAACAACTCGTTTTTATAAATATTAAACTTATTTAAACGCTTTCATATGTGCACAATACAAAGAAAAGCCACCAGTTTATCATCCTGACGGCTTTCTTTTACACGTTTAAGACCAATATCCAGCATGCGCTGCTACAGCTTCCTCTTCTACCTCAAGAATAGGGCCGATGACTTCTATCGGCTTATTTCCTCTGGCAAATACCTCACGACACGGTAGATCGAGTGTAGGATTCTGCTCATCATCACCTGTCAGTGAGGCTAGACATTTTTCCGATATTCCGTAGACTACACGCCCAACGTTCCCCCAATAAATGGATCCAGCACACATCGCGCATGGCTCTGCGGACGTATACAAGGTGTACTCCCACAATTCTTTCTTGCTATACCGCTTAGAGGCCGCCTCCATCAATGTTGTCTCCGCATGACCGGTGCAGTTCGACTCCGTTATCTCGATATTCCCCTGCTCCAGCAATATTTCTCCATTCGATCCAACCAGTAGCGCACCAAACGGGGTATTCCCCGATTCTCTGGCAAGCACAGATAGCTCTATACATCTTTTCAAAAATGGAATATGCCCATTACGATCAGTTACCACGTACCTCCACCCCTTGTGCTCAACTTTGAAATCTTTGCTCCCTGATGTAGGGAACGCCTAGCGCTTCCGGTGCACCCGAAGGCTTATTGCGATTACGCCAACCTAGGAACATCAGAACCAGAATGGTCACGATGTACGGAATCATTTTAAGAAAATAAGAAGGGATATGACTGCCAATAAGCTGAACGCGGAACCCCAAGGTATCCAATACACCGAAGAAATAAGCGCACACCAAAGCACGAACCGGATTCCATCTCGCGAAAATAATGAGCGCCACCGCAATCCAACCGCGTCCAGAGGTCATGCCTTCGTTCCAAGTTGGCGTGTACACGAGCAGCAAATCAGCCCCCCCAATGCCGATCAATATGGAGCCAATAATGATACAAAAGTAACGAATCGCGATAACAGGAATGCCCATAACGTCAGCTGTTGCCGGGTTATCCCCTACCGCTCTGAGATGAAGCCCCCACGATGTACGATGGATGAACAGATGCATGACAATAACCAGCACAAAACTAAACCAAGTGAAAAGATCTAAGTGCGCAAAAATCTTCCCAATAAACGGCACATTCTCAAGCCATGGCAAATCTAACTTTGGTACCGCTCCGGGTAATGGGATGCCGCTAACGCGCTTTCCAAGATAAGCGCTAAGACCTGCGCCGAATATCGTCATGGCCAGACCACTTACGACCTGATTGGCGTGCAGGGTTATACAAAGAAATCCATGAAGCAAACCCAGAATACCGCCCACTGCCAGTACACAGAGAAGGGTCAGCGCCAAACTCCCGGTTTGAATAAAAACGAGACAAGAAGTCACTGCCCCCATCAACATCAGTCCTTCTGCGCCCAGTTGCGTGATGCCTGATCTTTCGATAAGAATTCCACCCAATACAGCTAACAGCAGCGGCGTACCGGAAGAGATAGCGGAAACAATTAATTGTGTGACAATATCCATGACATTCCCTCCCCTTTCAGCATGATTTCAATCCAAGCTCACCCATTAGCTCACCTCTCACCGATTACGGCGAATGCGAATTTTCCCAGCCATACCACCCGCAATGAGGAAAAATAGGATAGCCCCTTGAATCATAGAAGAGGTGGATGAAGGAAGACCGATCGTCTGCACACTGTATCCTCCCACAATGAGCCCTCCGAACAGCACCGATGATATCACAAGCCCTACCGGATTCAGCTTCGCAAGCCAAGCTACAATAATGGCTGTATACCCATACCCCGGCGAAATACCATACATAAGTCGGTGCGCCACACCGGAAACTTCACTCATCCCCGCTAATCCAGCCACCCCGCCGCTAATGATCATAACAACGAGAACATGTCTGGAAATTCGAATTCCTGCATTCCGCGCAGCTTCCGCATTCGCACCAATGAGGCGCAGCTCATAACCCCAACGTGTATATCGGATCACAAAGGCGTAGAACAGCACGGCAACTATAGCAAAAACGATCCCGAAATGAAGTCGGGTAGCTCCAAAAGTAGGTAATGACTGCGCCGCGGTGAACATCGGGGATCCTGGGAAGTTAAAGCCCTTCGGATCTTTCCATGGACCGAATACCGCATAATTCAAGGCAAGAAGAGCCACATAATTCAACATTAAGGATGTAATTAGTTCATTTACTTGAAAATAGGTCCTAGGGATCGCCGTCAGCAATCCCCAGACCCCACCGGCTACGATGCTCGCTACCACCATAGATGGAATCGAAATGTACATTGGCAGCTGTGGAAAATAAACCGTAATTGCGGTAGCCGCCATCGCTCCAGCCAAAAACTGCCCCTCGGCACCGATGTTCCATACCGAAATCCGGTACGCGATCGATACGCCAAGACCGCAAAGCAGCAGAGGAATCGCCTTCACGAGGGTCTCCGTAATGCCAAAGGAAGAACCAAAGGCACCTTTGAGCATTTTGGCATAGACCATAATCGGATTCATGCCATTTAAAGCTATAAAAATACCGCAGGCCAACAGCGCCAAGACGATAGATACGATCGTCACCCACCACGGACTGGCTGGCCCTGCAGGATCAATCTCAAAACGGTAAGGCATACGAAAACTAGCTTCTCGCTTAGGCACCTTTTTTTCTATCGGAATGGTTCCCGCCGTTTGTTGTTCACTCACCCTGCATCCTCCTCAGACCCCGCCATCAACATACCCATATATTCACGGCTCGCTTCCTCTCGGGGAATATTGCCCACGATGCGTCCGTCGTACATGACCAGTATACGGTCGGCTAGCTGCAGCACCTCATCCAAATCTTCAGATATTAAGAGAACAGAACTCCCCTTGCTGCGCAATTCCTCTAGCAATTGGTGCACACCCTCAGTTGCGCCTACATCTAGCCCCTGCGTTGGATGCACGGCAACCATCAGCTTCGGATCTTGATCAATTTCCCGGGCAAAAAGCAGCTTCTGCTGATTGCCCCCTGACATGTACTGAACGGGGGCATCAATCCCCGATGTCCTCACATCGAACAGCTCAACAAGCTTCTGCGCCCAGCTTCGATTGCTTCCTGTGCGCAGTAAACCGAATCGAGATCGTTCCGGAGAACGATATGTCTTGAAGAGCAAGTTATCTACGGAGCCCAAACTGCCCGCTAGACCGCTCTTCATGCTGTTTTCCGGCACATGGGCAATCCCCAGCTCTATGGCCGCGCGCACTGAACCGTTACGCAATGCCTTGCCGTCAAATTGGACATCGCCTTGTTTCCATACGCGAAGTCCTGTTAACACCTCCGCAAGCTCCTTCTGCCCGTTTCCAGACACCCCGGCAACTCCAACAATCTCGCCTTCATACACTTGAAACTGAAGCCCATCCAGCACCTTGCGTCCATGATCCGCATACACATCCAAACCACCCACCACAAGCATCGGCTTACCTTGCGGTTTATCTCTAACAACCGTGCGGCTTTCTAGGCTCTCCGTGCCGACCATGAGCTGCGCCAGATCCCTCTCGTTCGTTTCCGACTTCGCCATCGTTGCGATCATCTTGCCTTTACGCATGACGGATATGCGATCCGAAGCAAACATAACCTCCTTGAGTTTATGCGTCGTCATAATCACGGTCTTACCTTCTTTTTTCATGCGATTCAGTGTCTCAAACAACTGATCCACCTCGCCTGGTGTCAACACCGAGGTAGGTTCATCCAAAATAATTAAATCCGCTCCCCGATAGAGTGTCTTCACGATTTCAACACGCTGCTGTTCCCCAACCGACAGCTGCCAAATGGGCCGGTCCACCGGAAACGGTAGACCAAAATGTTTCGAAATCGCCTCGATCTCTTCGGACTTTCTAGCGAGCCATCGCGGTCCGCGCCAGAACGAAGACGACTCCCCAAGAACAATATTCTCCGCGGCTGTTAACGTTTGAACTAGTCGAAAATTTTGAAAGACCATCCCAACCCCTAGATTCATCGCATCCTTCGGCGAACGAATTCGCACCTTTTCACCGTGGATAAGAATCTCTCCGCTTGTTGGGCGATATACACCTGAGAGCATACACATCATTGTACTTTTGCCGGCGCCGTTCTCACCTAACAGTGCATGAATCTCTCCAGCTTTTGCCCGGAAATCAACATGATCATTAGCTACAACAGAACCAAACTGCTTGACGATCTGGTTCATCTCAACTGAATAACCCTCCGTTTTATGCAATAAGCCCCCTCCTTCTCGTCCTTTAAGCCCCCTATATATTCAAAACAGCATCTCCCATTTTGGGATCTGCTGTTACTGGAAACTATATGTTGGATATCTCATAAGTCCATATTTATAGGAAATCAGTTTATATGTATCTTTCCTCACTATACTGTTGAGCAAACTTGTACGTCAATTAACATGACATTAACTTTGGGTGTCTAACGAAAAATAAGCATTCATTTGTGCTTATTGCCAAAGATAACGTTAAATTAACTTACACAACAATTAAAAAGGAGCACTTCTTTTACGAAAAGTGCCCCTTTAACTATGCTATTCTTTAAATTAAGAAAGAAATATACCACCATAAACGAAACCAGCCACAATCACAAATGCAGGGTGAATCTTCCTCTTTTGAATGAGATAGAAAGCAACTGCGGCAATACCAATAAACTGCAAGTATCCTATCGTTTTCGTTGATTCCACCATACTGCTCCACGTGACCAACACCATCAAGATCGCGATAACAGGCTGGACAAGCAGCGTCATTCCTTTAATTACAGGAGATTGTTTATATTTCTGCAGGATATTCAGCAAAATGATGAGTGCAATAATGGAAGGAACAACCGTTGCAGCCACTGCAATTAGAACACCGACCCAACCACTGATTTGAAAGCCAACATATGCGGCAATTTTCGTAGCAATCGGTCCAGGCAGCGCATTCCCTAACGCTAACATGTTCGAGAATCCACTGCTGGTCATCCAAGCATGATTAGGAACAATCTCTTGATACATGAGCGGGATCGACGAGGGCCCTCCTCCGTATCCGAACACATTAGCTAGAAAGAAGCTAACAAGTAAATGCCACCACTCACTCATACGCCATCACCTTTGCCAAGCTGCTTCTTGTTCTTGCTCCACTTGTCCTTTAGCTTATGATGGAAAGCGCCATATAGTAAAAAAATAAAAATAACAATAGCCGGATGCACAGAGAAAGTCTGCAGCAGCAAGAATGAAATTACAAAAAATGTGAGGCCTGCCGTCCAACCCAAGCCTTTAACCGCTTTCTCCCCGAACTCATACGCCATTACGCCTAACATCACCGCTACAATAGGCACTACCGCCGCTATCATGCCTTTAATCACTTGAGAAGTACTAAAGAAATTAATAAACGAATACAACCCCACCATTGCTGCGCAGGTAGGAACAATGTGAGCTAAAACACCAATCGCTGCTCCCCATCCCCCTTTGAGCCGATATCCAAGATACCCTGCTAGTTTCGTTGCTATCGGTCCGGGAAGTGTATTAGCTATCGCCAGCACTTCCATGAATTCCTCATCCTTCATCCATTGAAACCGCGTAACCGCCTCGTACCTTATCAACGGCACAATCGACGGCCCGCCGCCATATCCCAATATCCCCGTCCGGAACATCGCCATACCTATCTGAACATAGGCATTTCCCACTATGTATCACTCCTATCTCTGTAACACCATTAACAATAAAGTAAACTAAGCTTTATTGTAATATAAGTTGAAAGGATTCATTCGATTCTTTTCTCATCTTTGTAAAAATGACAAAGATTCTTCAAATTCTTGGGACTTGGCTTGAAATTGTGTAAAAGCTGTAAATGGGGGGGAATGTGCTTAGTGTGGGTAGACGTTGAACAAGATTAGAGTCTCTAGAAGCTGCTATTTTTGAATTTATGGTACTGTCTGTGGAAATAGGAGTCTTTGAAGACTCTTATTTGTAGGATGGGGCTTGATTTGCGCTACTTTGCGTAGAATAAGAGCTTTTAGAGACTGTTATTTATGAATTTTTGGTGATTTCTGCGGGAATAAGAGTCATTAGAGATTCTTATTCTCATGATGTGGCTTGGTTTGGGTAGATCTTGAGCAAAATAGGAGCTTCTAGGGTTTTAAATATATAAAAAGAAACCTTACGAGGATTTCTCCTTGTAAGGTTTCTTTTGTGCTTGGCAACGTTCTACTCTCCCAGAACCCTGCGGTTCAAGTACCATCGACGCTGGAGGGCTTAACGGTCGTGTTCGAGATGGGAACGCGTGGGTCCCCTCCGCCATCATCACCAAACAGTCAAAGCGTGTTTGCGCCTTGAAAACTAGATACGAAACTTGCGTAAAGTTAGAATTTTAGGTTTATTGGTTAAGCCCTCGACCGATTAGTATTCGTCAGCTGCATGCATTGCTGCACTTCCACCTCGAACCTATCAACCTCGTCGTCTACAAGGGGTCTTACATACTGGGAAATCTCATCTTGAGGGGGGCTTCGCGCTTAGATGCTTTCAGCGCTTATCCCCTCCGTACATAGCTACCCAGCGATGCCTCTGGCGAGACAACTGGTACACCAGCGGTACGTCCATCCCGGTCCTCTCGTACTAAGGACAGCTCCTCTCAAATTTCCTACGCCCGCGACAGATAGGGACCGAACTGTCTCACGACGTTCTGAACCCAGCTCGCGTACCGCTTTAATGGGCGAACAGCCCAACCCTTGGGACCTACTTCAGCCCCAGGATGCGATGAGCCGACATCGAGGTGCCAAACCTCCCCGTCGATGTGGACTCTTGGGGGAGATAAGCCTGTTATCCCCAGGGTAGCTTTTATCCGTTGAGCGATGGCCCTTCCATTCGGTACCACCGGATCACTAAGTCCGACTTTCGTCCCTGCTCGACTTGTAGGTCTCGCAGTCAAGCTCCCTTATGCCTTTGCACTCTGCGAATGATTTCCAACCATTCTGAGGGAACCTTTAAACGCCTCCGTTACATTTTAGGAGGCGACCGCCCCAGTCAAACTGCCCACCTGACACTGTCCCCATACCGGATCACGGTACCAGGTTAGAACTCCGATACGATCAGGGTGGTATCCCAACGATGCCTCCACCCAAGCTGGCGCTCAGGCTTCAAAGGCTCCCACCTATCCTGTACAGATCGTACCAAAGTCCAATATCAAGCTGCAGTAAAGCTCCATGGGGTCTTTCCGTCTTGTCGCGGGTAACCTGCATCTTCACAGGTATTAAAATTTCACCGGATCTCTCGTTGAGACAGCGCCCAAGTCGTTACGCCATTCGTGCGGGTCAGAATTTACCTGACAAGGAATTTCGCTACCTTAGGACCGTTATAGTTACGGCCGCCGTTTACTGGGGCTTCAATTCATAGCTTCGGGCTTGCACCCTAACCACTCCTCTTAACCTTCCAGCACCGGGCAGGCGTCAGCCCGTATACTTCGCCTTGCGGCTTCGCACAGACCTGTGTTTTTGCTAAACAGTCGCTTGGGCCTTTTCACTGCGGCCCCCTCGGGCTATTCACCCTACCGAGGCACCCCTTCTCCCGAAGTTACGGGGTCATTTTGCCGAGTTCCTTAACGAGAGTTCTTCCGCGCGCCTTAGAATTCTCTTCTCACCCACCTGTGTCGGTTTGCGGTACGGGCACCTTCGCCTGGCTAGAAGCTTTTCTTGGCAGTGTGAACTCATGACCTTCGGTACTTAAATTTCCCTCCCCATCACAGCCCAGCCTTAACGATGTGCGGATTTGCCTACACATCAGCCTCACTGCTTGGACGAGCATCCATCAGCTCGCGTCACTATCCTTCTGCGTCACTCCATCGCTCATAACGGCTACGGTGGTACAGGAATTTCCACCTGTTGTCCATCGACTACGCCTTTCGGCCTCGCCTTAGGTCCCGACTTACCCTGAGCGGACGAGCCTTCCTCAGGAACCCTTAGGTTTTCGGCGGATCAGATTCTCACTGATCTTTTCGTTACTTATACCGGCATTCTCACTTGTATGCGCTCCACCTGTCCTTACGGTCAGAATTCAACGTACATACAACGCTCCCCTACCCATGCACTAAAGTGCAAGCCATAGCTTCGGTGGCGTGTTTAGCCCCGTTACATTTTCGGCGCAGAGTCACTCGACCAGTGAGCTATTACGCACTCTTTCAATGGTGGCTGCTTCTAAGCCAACATCCTGGTTGTCTGTGCAACTCCACATCCTTTCCCACTTAACACACACTTGGGGACCTTAGCTGATGGTCTGGGCTGTTTCCCTTTTGACAATGGATCTTAGCACTCACTGTCTGACTCCCGGATTTAAGTTTGTGGCATTCAGAGTTTGACTGGACTTGGTAACCCTTGGCGGGCCCCGCACCCAATCAGTGCTTTACCTCCACAACTCAACATCCGAGGCTAGCCCTAAAGCTATTTCGGGGAGAACCAGCTATCTCCGAGTTCGATTGGAATTTCTCCGCTACCCCCACCTCATCCCCGCATTTTTCAACATGCGTGGGTTCGGGCCTCCAGTGAGTGTTACCTCACCTTCACCCTGGACAGGGGTAGATCACACGGTTTCGGGTCTACGTCCACGTACTAAAGCGCCCTATTCAGACTCGCTTTCGCTGCGGCTCCGTCTTTTCAACTTAACCTCGCACGGGAACGTAACTCGCCGGTTCATTCTACAAAAGGCACGCCATCACCCATATAGAGGGCTCTGACTTCTTGTAAGCACACGGTTTCAGGTTCTTTTTCACTCCGCTTCCGCGGTGCTTTTCACCTTTCCCTCACGGTACTGCTTCACTATCGGTCACTAGGGAGTATTTAGCCTTGGCAGATGGTCCTGCCGGATTCCGACGGGGTTTCACGTGACCCGCCGTACTCAGGATACCTCTAGGGGTTTCGTTCGATTTTGGCTACAGGGCTTTTACCTTCTATGCCGGACCTTTCCAGATCACTTCGCCTACCGAACTAACCCCACAACGAGGTCCTACAACCCCAAGGAGCAAGCTCCTTGGTTTGGGCTATTCCGCTTTCGCTCGCCGCTACTGACGGAATCACTTTTGTTTTCTTTTCCTCCAGGTACTTAGATGTTTCAGTTCCCTGGGTATGCCTCCAATGCAGCTATGTATTCACTGCATGGTAACTGCGCATTACCACAGCTGGGTTCCCCCATTCGGACATCCCCGGATCAAAGCCTGCTTACGGCTCCCCGAGGCATTTCGTCGTTCGCCACGTCCTTCTTCGGCTCCTAGTGCCTAGGCATCCTCCGTGTGCTCTTTCTAGCTTAACCATTTATAGGGATCTTTAGCGTTAGCTAAAGTCTCTCCTAAGCTGAAAAAACTTTAAAGATTTTTGCAAGATTCGTTAGAATCAAGCAACCTAAGTTCTTACTTTACGTTTTGTTTCGTTATCTAGTTTTCAAGGAACAACTGTAATGCTTTTGAAAGATTGCTCTTTCAAAACTGAACACGAGTGAGTAAGCGATTTGTGCTTTCGCACTTGACTGGATCTTTCAGATCCGAGTCTCCATAGAAAGGAGGTGATCCAGCCGCACCTTCCGATACGGCTACCTTGTTACGACTTCACCCCAATCATCTACCCCACCTTCGGCGGCTGGCTCCCTTGCGGGTTACCCCACCGACTTCGGGTGTTGTAAACTCTCGTGGTGTGACGGGCGGTGTGTACAAGACCCGGGAACGTATTCACCGCGGCATGCTGATCCGCGATTACTAGCAATTCCGACTTCATGCAGGCGAGTTGCAGCCTGCAATCCGAACTGAGATCGGCTTATAAGGATTGGCTCCACCTCGCGGCTTCGCTTCCCGTTGTACCGACCATTGTAGTACGTGTGTAGCCCAGGTCATAAGGGGCATGATGATTTGACGTCATCCCCACCTTCCTCCGGTTTGTCACCGGCAGTCATCTTAGAGTGCCCACCCAAAGTGCTGGCAACTAAGATCAAGGGTTGCGCTCGTTGCGGGACTTAACCCAACATCTCACGACACGAGCTGACGACAACCATGCACCACCTGTCTCCAATGCTCCGAAGAGGGCACCTATCTCTAGGTGTTACATCGGGATGTCAAGACCTGGTAAGGTTCTTCGCGTTGCTTCGAATTAAACCACATACTCCACTGCTTGTGCGGGTCCCCGTCAATTCCTTTGAGTTTCACTCTTGCGAGCGTACTCCCCAGGCGGCATACTTACTGTGTTAACTTCGGCACCGAGGAATCGAATCCCCAACACCTAGTATGCATCGTTTACGGCGTGGACTACCAGGGTATCTAATCCTGTTTGCTCCCCACGCTTTCGCGCCTCAGCGTCAGTTATAGGCCAGAAAGTCGCCTTCGCCACTGGTGTTCCTCCACATCTCTACGCATTTCACCGCTACACGTGGAATTCCACTTTCCTCTCCTACACTCAAGTCAACCAGTTTTGGATGCGAACCGGGGTTGAGCCCCGGGCTTAAACACCCAACTTAATTGACCGCCTGCGCGCGCTTTACGCCCAATAATTCCGGACAACGCTTGCCCCCTACGTATTACCGCGGCTGCTGGCACGTAGTTAGCCGGGGCTTTCTTCTCCTATACCGTCACACAAAAGGCAGTTACTCCTCTTGCTGTTCGTCTAGGGCAACAGAGCTTTACGATCCGAAAACCTTCATCACTCACGCGGCGTTGCTCCGTCAGACTTGCGTCCATTGCGGAAGATTCCCTACTGCTGCCTCCCGTAGGAGTCTGGGCCGTGTCTCAGTCCCAGTGTGGCCGTTCACCCTCTCAGGTCGGCTACGCATCGTCGCCTTGGTAGGCCGTTACCCTACCAACTAGCTAATGCGCCGCAGGCCCATCTATAAGCCACAGATTGCTCCGTGTTTCATGATTCTCTCATGCGAGAAAACCAGTTATCCGGTCTTAGCTATCGTTTCCGATAGTTATCCCGATCTTATAGGCAGGTTACCTACGTGTTACTCACCCGTCCGCCGCTAACTTATCCCGAAGGATAAATCCGCTCGACTTGCATGTATTAGGCACGCCGCCAGCGTTCGTCCTGAGCCAGGATCAAACTCTCCATAATAGTAAAACTATTTGAAAGCTTAATTGCTCATTGACTTGCTAGCGAGATTTTGCAATCTCTTTTTTGAACGATTTCTCGTTCGTGCTTACTCACTCGTTGTTCAGTTTTCAAAGATCAATTTCTTTCGTTTTAATCCTTCGCCCCTCAAAGGCGACTTGATTAATATACCACATCAGCCTACTCGATTGCAAGAACTTTTTTTGATTTCTTTCGTTCTTTCGTTCGACCGCCGAAGCGACAAGGAGTAATATAACAAATCCACAAACTGATTGCAAGCTTTTTATACCTTGATAAATATGGAAATGCATTAGTTGGACGACGTCCCCCCCTATTCCGAAATAAAGAATCTCTTCGTTTCATTAATAATAAAAAAGCTCCAGTGCGTAATGCACCAGAGCTTGAGCCTTTTTAACCTTGGCTTCCTATAAAGATGTAACGAGCTAGGATTAGAATCGCCAGTACCCACATTAACCAGTGAATCGGATAACGCGTCTGACTTTTGCCACCTAAGTTAGAAGCCGCCGCCAGAACAACATACGTAACGATACCGAAGGAGATACCATTCGCAATATTGTAAGTGAAAGGCATCAATACGATTGTAAGGAACGCTGGGATCGCCAGAACAAAGTCTTGAAAGTCGATCTCACGAATGGATTGAACCATAAGAACACCAACCACGATCAACGCTGCCGCTGTCGCAGAACCAGGAACCAACATGGCAATCGGAGCTAAGAACAGGGCAAGCAAGAAACATACGCCTGTAGTTACCGCCGTTAAACCTGTACGTCCACCTTCCGCTACACCCGCTGCGCTTTCTACGAAAGCAGTAACGGTACTTGTCCCAACCAACGCACCGCCACTAACACCAATGGCATCCACGAACATGGCTTTACCTACGCGCTTGTTGCCTTCTTCTTTATTCTTCATAATACCAGCGCGATTTGCTGTTCCAACCATCGTACCGAATGTGTCAAAGAGCTCAACAAACGTAAATGTAGCGATAACGGAAATAATCCCAGTTGTCATAATGCCTGCAAAATCAAAATCAGCGAAACGAAGCTTGGACAAATCAGGAATCCATGTTGTCTCTGCACTAGTCAAAGTACCGAGATTAACCATACCCATGAAATATCCAATGATTGTTGTAGCCAAAATACCAAACAAGATAGCGCCGCGCAGTCTAAGCACCATAAAGATAGAAATCAACAAAATCCCGATGATCGTCAAAATTACGCTTTTATCTTCTAATGAACCCATGTGGAACACAGTTTCAAATGAAAGTACATCTGTAAATTGATGTGCCTTAATATCTTTGCCACTTTCAACAGCAACGGTTAGGATGCCGCTGTTCTTGAAACCGATCATTGCGATAAACAAACCAATACCCACGGTAATCGCATGCTTCAAGCTGTCTGGAACAGCCACTAGGAGTGTTTGGCGGACTCTGGTGACAGTAAGAATGATGAAAATAATCCCCGAAATGAATACGGCTGCTAAAGCCATTGAAAACGTGAATTTACCTTGCGAAGTTAAAATGATGGTCGCGAAGTAAGCATTCAAGCCCATCCCAGGAGCTAGTGCAACTGGAAAGTTAACGAATAACCCCATTGCAATCGTCATTACACCCGCAGCAATCGCTGTAGCCAAGAAAATCGAAGTCCAGTCACCGCCGGTAGCCCCCGATTTAAAAGCACTCAGAATGTCCGGATTTACTGCAAGGATGTAAGCCATCGTCATGAAGGTTGTTATCCCCGCCATGATTTCAGTTCTTACTGTCGTGCCGTTTTGTTTCAATTTAAAAAAGCGATCCATTTTCCTACTCCTCCTAAAACGAATGTGGGGAACAGCAAAAAACCCGGAATCATAATGCCTGATTCCGGGTACGAAAAAGGAGCTATCCATATGAGAGCTACCTTCCATGTGTAAAGGTGCACGTGGAAACTCATACGGATTCCGTTCCTTTTTTTCGTAGCCAGATCATTTGCGGTGATCTCGTAGAAACTCTCAGGCCAATTCCCGAGATTATACGAAAAACTGTTATCCATAACACATTTTAGTTGGGAAATAACCAGATGTCAATAAAAAAAGACGAACGATACTAGGGTATTTTCTCCCATAACGTTCGTCTTTTACTAGTGATTTATATTATTCCCACTCAATAGTAGCAGGCGGTTTAGACGTGATGTCATAAACGATACGATTCACGTTCTCAACCTCGTTAACGATACGAACCGAAATCTTCTCTAGCACGTCCCAAGGGATACGCGCCCAGTCAGCTGTCATTCCATCAATAGATGTAACAGCACGAATACCTACGGTATAAGAGTAAGTTCTTGCGTCACCCATAACCCCCACGCTTTTCATGCCCGGAAGTGCTGTGAAGTACTGCCAGATCTCACGATCTAAGCCTGCTTTGGCAATTTCGTCGCGCAGAATGGCGTCGGATTCACGAACTATTTTCAGCTTATCCTCCGTTACTTCACCTAGAACTCGAATGGCTAGACCAGGACCTGGGAAAGGCTGTCTCCATACGATTGCAGCTGGAAGGCCACATTCCTCGCCTACTTTACGCACTTCGTCTTTGAACAGTGTTTTGAGCGGCTCGATAAGCTTGAACTTCATATCTTTCGGCAGTCCGCCTACGTTATGATGTGATTTAATTGTTTGAGCAGTAGCTGTACCGCTTTCCACGATATCTGTGTATAAAGTACCTTGGGCTAGGAAAGTAAAGTCATCGAACTGACTGGATTCCTCTTCGAATACACGAATAAATTCTGTTCCGATAATTTTACGTTTTTGCTCGGGATCGTCTACGCCAGCAAGTTTGCCGAGGAAACGGTCACGTGCATCAATTTTGACCACTTTCATATCGAATTTGCCAACAAAGGTGTCCATAACGCTCTCCGCTTCACCTTGACGCAGCAAACCATGATCAATAAACATACACGTCAGCTGAGCGCCGATCGCTTTATGCAGCAGAATAGCAACAACGGATGAATCAACGCCACCGCTAAGTGCACATAGCACTTTCTTGTCGCCAACTTCTTGACGAAGCTCTTTGATCATGTCTTCCACAAAGGAGGACATCGTCCAGTCGCCTTCGCAACCGCATACGCCATAAATAAAGTTATGGATCATTTCATTCCCTTGAAGGGAGTGACGAACTTCTGGGTGGAACTGTACGGCATGAATGTTGCGCTCACGGTTACTCATTGCAGCAATCGGAAGAGAATCCGTGCTTGCTTCTATGACGAAGCCTTCAGGCAGAACGGAAACGTGATCGCCGTGACTCATCCACACGGTTTGTTTGGATTCTAACCCTTTCACTAGCGGGCTTTCATTCGTAAATGAAAGATCAGCCTTACCGTATTCACGCGTATGAGCGCGTTCAACTTTACCGTTCAGTTGGTGAGCAATTAACTGCATGCCATAGCAAATACCCAAGATTGGAATACCCAGATCAAAGATTCCTGCGTCAACAGCGGGAGCTCCTTCACCGTATACGCTCGACGGACCGCCCGAGAACACAATCCCCTTAGGGTTAAGCTCACGAATTTTATCAACAGTTGTATTGAACGGCAGCAGCTCGCTGTAAACGCCCAAATCACGAATTCGTCTAGCAATCAGTTGATTGTACTGGCCTCCAAAATCTAATACGACAATCATTTCACTCGGTTTACTCATTATCCGACCTCCTAGATTCATAGCAATTGAGGTTTAAGGGGCTCCCCTTAAAGCAATGGGATAAACTACAAAGCCTATCTCCGCTCTTTGGGGCCCCCTTGTCCGCTTATCACTATTTATAGGTACTAATTTTAAACATTAGGTACCTAGGATGTAAAGGGGTTTAATGTGTCTTTTGAATGGCTTTCCAAATCGTGGTGATTTCCCGCTTCGTGCAGGTCAGTGAATTGGCCGTATCATAGCGTACACTTTCGTAAATCAAGGCAAATTCGAGCAGTGCTTGTTTCTGCCGTTGATCATTGAAATTTAGAGTTGTCACGTACTCTCGCACCGTCAGGTTCGCGGGTTTTGCGCCGTATTTTCGAAAAAGCTGCATCCATAAACGATCCATATAAGGTGTCATGGGGTGTGAGTTGCCCTGCTGGCTTTTGTAATTTGGAAAATACAGCCGCGTATTGACTAGGAAACCTTTTCGCCTAAGCAAAACGAAAATACCCACAAGAAGGAGACAACATCCGATTAGAACAATGAAAGCTTCCCTATAAGGCTTTGCAAAATTGACGATTCTATCCTTCGTTGCATGGAGCCACTCACTTGGATTGGTTGCAAACTTAGTTGTTGCGGGAATGTTCATGAGTGAAGCTGTCATCGCCGCTTGCTCCATGGCAGCTGTCGTCAAGGTTTCTCTCGGATGGTCGGACGAAATACCAGAGAAGCCCGGCGTAGGCTCAAACGGCACCCAGCCCATAGAAGGAAAATAAACCTCCACCCATGAATGCGCATCTTGATTGCGAACCATAACTTCCTTGAGCCCATCACCGTCGCTAGATGCTTGCAGTGTCCCTGGAGCGAAACCTTTTACCCAGCGGGCAGGCACCCCGACAGAACGAAGCATGACAACCATCGAAGTTGAAAAATGATCACAATACCCTGTTCGATCTACGAACAGAAAATGACTAACAAAATCCTCATTACGGCTTGGATGCGTTGGCTTTTCGAGACTATAGGTATAGGTATTGCTTAAATACTGCTCAATCGCAACCGCTTTGGCATATGGCGTCAAACGATTCGCTGTCACTTGCTCGGCAATGCTGCGAACAGACCGCGGCAAAGCAGCTGGAAGTTGGAGATATTCCCCTGTAATGTCAGAGGGATAACTGCCCATATCTGTATTAAGTACCGAGGGATCTTCCTGCACAGGTTGGACCGTTATTTTGTAATAAGACAAAGGATCCATAATCTCGGGCAGAGTTACTTTACCATTAGATTTAGAGGTAAGGAGGCTGCTCGGTGTTTGCGGTTTCCCCTTCTCGCTCAAAAGCATATCAACGCTCAGTAACTTCCCACCCACAAACAATTGATTATTTGGTGACTTGGTGTTCCACAAAATTTCCTGCATCACTGACCGGTCTGTTACAGGCTGATTACTAGAAACGTAAGGCTCTAGTGTTTGGTTGGGCTCAGTCCAGCCTTTGCCGTCGTAGAAGCTTTTGGATTCTCCGCGCCAGTAGGTTAATTCGGATGTTCTGGCTGTGAATACTGGGGTCGTGTCCAACTGTAGTGGACCTCCTAAAGAGGAGTCGTCTTGACCGTATCCAGATCTAGCAAAAGCACCGCTCGCCCCCGTATCTTCCTTGTAGAGTTCAAATATGCGATCGTATACATACGCCCAGCTCACAGGTTTCATGAGAGGAGTAGGTTCCGCCTGCCTAGCTGAGTACCATCCTACACTAGCCAGCGCACTTACAACGACCAAGCTGACTACAATCCATTGAAAAACACCGCCCGAACGCTCCGAAGTGATCCCATAGGTTTGTTCAATTCTTGAAAGATTAAGCAGCGATAACAGAAGTAGTCCATATCCTATTGTGCGCATAATCCCCTGAACCGTATCCGCGCCAAGCACCAACTGTAAGAAGACAAGATAGATGAGCGTGGCCGCAACAAACCAGAGACTGTGCTGCCTCTGAAGCATTAGGGCCTGCACCACGGAGATCAGGAGCGACCAACCTAATAGAAAGAGCAGCGTTCGCATTTGACCACTGATAAGGTCGAAATGAGCTTGAACGATGTGAACCAAATCCTGAGAAATAGTCCTCACCAAATCGATGAGCCATGCTCCGGTTAGAAAGCCTTCACGGTCAAACATAAAGCCGATGAAGAGCAGGATAATGACACTTTTGGCTGTCCATCCCCAAACATAAGGGACCTTGAAGCAGTCTATAGCGATGCAGATCGCAAATACGACCAGTATAGGACCGATTTGAATGGAGGCATCGGCCATCCAGGCTAGAGGACGGAGCCACTCTGAAAGCAGCAGGAAGAGCAGCAGCGAGATTAGACTGTCTCGGAAAAAGGTGTTGGTGATTGGCGATGATGACTGTGCGTTAGAGATGGCGCTTGAATGGAAGATTGGACTTGATGGGATAGCGGCTGCGGGCTCGGCGCTTGCGTGTATAGAGCTAGTGCTTAAAGAGTCAGTGCTTAAAGAGTTAGTACTTAAAGAGCGAGACTTCAAGCGTGACGAGTCAGCGCTAGTGCGTAAAGGGCGTGAAAGAGCGCGCGGCGCGCGGTTAGGTTCAAGCGGTTGCATCCGCGACACCTCCTTGCTTTGGCCACTGGCTCCGCGGGTGCGGCACTTCCGTGAAGCTGCAGCCTACGGCCTGCAGCTGAGAAGCCCCCTCTCGCTCTGCGACCGAGAGGGAGGGCCGCGCGTGCACGTAGATCACGTGCACGGACCGGCGCTTGGTGCGCGCATCCGCGATAGCGCGCACCAGCGCAAGGTCCAGCGTCGATGTGATGCACAGCATCGACGCATCCAGCGGCAAGTCCGCCGCCTCTTTCCTGACGAGGTCAGGAAAGCTAAGGGAGGGCTTGCCGCCTACGCTCGCGAGTACTTCGTACGCGAGCGTTAGATCAGGGCGAATCGTCGGCGCGATTCGCCTGCTGCCCGAGCTGCTGGCGAAGCCGCAGCTCTCGCGCCCGCCAGCGGCGGCTTCGAAGAAGCCAGCCGCGAGGGCGACGCCCTTCTCCAGCAGCGGCTGCGCCGCCTCAGCTGGACCCGCCGCAGGCGCCGCGTCGAGCAGCAGCATCTGCTTCGCGGAGGATGCTTGCTCGGGGTCTTTGGTCATCAGCCGGCTCAGCCTGGCTGTGGATTTCCAATGGATGCGGTGGTAGGGATCACCGCTGACATAGTCACGAACACCGCTAATCAGCGGAGTATCGACTTTAGGGCCACGAATAGTAGGCACATCACCATCCTCCGATTGAAACCTCATGCCGGTTCCGGTCAAAGAATCTGGTCTTGGATAAACAACACACCGGTGAAGATCATCACGATATGCTTTTCGAACAGCAAAACCAAATAAATCACCGGTCACTGCTTCAAAGCCTGCAAAACGATAAACGCCTCGCATAAGACTCGTCATTTTATAATGGAGGATTAAGGCTGATCGAAACCCCGGGAAAAGCAGCTTGCTATAGCTCAGCTTCCCCCCGCTTCCTTCATGTACCCATGTTTCCTTAACGATCATCCAAGGCAGCGGCAATAATGTACGATGCCCAACTTGCAAAGTGATGGTAACATCTTCACCCGACACGAAAACTTCGCCTGACAACTGCCGGTTAACGGTTAGTCCTTTTATTGCGAATACATAAAATAGTCCAGCCTGGACCCATATTAATGTTAAACAAATTCCTAAATACCAAGCGGCAAATCCACCTTGCCAATACGCCAAAATGATAGACAGCACACTTCCCACAGCCAACAGTGTCGTTTTACCCCAGCTTTTCATATGTTGGCCCCTACTTCGCCGAAACGTAACGGAGAACTGGAGTTTGCATGGAAGCAAGTAAACCTGTCAAAATCGTATCCGCCGACTTGCCGGTCATTCGTGCTTCAGAAGTCAGAATGAGCCGATGCATCCAGATCGGCAGCACCAAATCCTTGATATCATCCGGTACCACGAAGCTTCTGCCCTTCATATAAGCAGACGTTTGCGCAGCACGCATTAAGGCGTAGGATGCCCTTGGACTTGCACCCAAGTACAAATCAGCATGGTCCCTAGTTGCCAAGGCCAGACGAACAATGAAATCTTTTAACGTATTATCGACATGAATCATGGTTGCTTCTCTTTGCAATTGCACAAACTCATCCTGTACAATAACAGGCTTCAAGTGATCCAGCGGCTGGCGATCCTGTAGGCGATCCAGCATCAGAATTTCTTGTTCCGGCGTCGGATAACCAAGTGACAATTTCATCATAAAACGATCCATTTGAGCTTCCGGCAGCGCATAAGTACCTTCATAGTCCACTGGGTTTTGCGTAGCTAATAAGACGAAAGGTTTCGGCAATTCATAGCTGACCCCGTCAATGGTAACCCGCTTCTCTTCCATCGCCTCTAAGAAAGCAGATTGTGTCTTCGGTGAGGTACGGTTACATTCGTCTGCCAATACGATTGGCGTCATTAGAGGTCCAGGGCGAAACTCAAAATCATTCGTCTTCACGTTAAATACAGACACACCAGTTACATCAGACGGCAATAAATCAGGCGTGCACTGAATTCTCTTAAACTCACAACCAATCGTCCTAGCCAAGGCACGTACAAGCATCGTTTTCCCAACACCGGGTACGTCTTCTAGCAAAAGATGGCCGCCGCTCAGCATAGCAACGAACGCTTTCTCTATCGTCTCTCTCTTTCCAACAATTACTTTCTCTACGTTCATGATCATCCGTTCCACGAGAGGCTGCGGCTGATCGAATATTCGGGTTTTCGACTGCATAGACAAGAAGCCTCCTTTATAAGGGTATGCTTCTAGTTTTTCCAGCCCTCTACTATTTTAGACATTACCCTCCCATGGCAAATAGAGAGTTTTTCAGAAGACTATTGTTCTCTTTAAATATATAAAACGGACGCAATGCCACAGACACCTCTCGCTTATCTGATTCTATGACCGTATTCGTAATTCGCCCGCCTAGTAAATCTATGGTTTTTCGTAAAGGAACGATAATCTTACCGTCTTGCAAATCCATATCTGCTAATGAATAGGTAGCTACGCTATTACCTAGGGTATACATTCTAATGCTTCTAGTGGATAAATCATATTCCAAATCATAAACACCAAAATGTGCATTCGCTGTCTTCTTCTCAGCCTGCCATTCTACTTGCCCGCCTATTTTCTCTATGAGAAAGCGCAGCGGCATTTCAATCCGGTTAGCACGCAGCTGATACTCTGTAGGTTCAATTGTAAAGCTGCTGCCTCCAGCCACATGAACTTGCAGCGGTAACGCCGCCTGCGCGGAGAGAATTTGTGCCGTTTCTTCTCTAGCTACTGCGGTTTGTTGGGCAAGATGCCGTTCAGCATCCTTCTGATCTTTATCCGCCTGAATCGGATGCGCTAAGGCATATTGCTGTGTTTCTTTCAGTAGCTCTTGGAAATGAGCCAAGCTCATGTTTCTTGACCATTTCGCCTTACCCACTGGGAATTGCTTAGGCTTAACCTTTGTAGTAAGGGGAGCGAAAGCGTAGCCTAATTTTTTGTAATAGCTGATGACTTGGGGCAGTACCTCTACCGTCGACTCATGGCCGCTGCCATCATGAAACAGGATGTTGATCTCGTGTTCGAGCGGTGATCCCTTAATCGTTTGCCAAATTTCATTCGCGGGTACACGCAATCTTTTGGAATCACCACTGTCTACATTCCAGTCCATAACCGAATAACCCGCTTGATCCAGCAAATAGTAGTAATACGCATCGAAATTCGTATATGTACCCCCCGGAGCTCGTACTAATTGCGGTCTGGTATCAGCCAAACTAGCAAATAAGTCCTCACTACGTTGGATTTGGTCCCAAAAGGTTTGGAAATCGCTATACAGCTCTTTATATACATGATTATAGGAATGATTGCCTAAGGTATGTCCGTCTTGCACAATTCTTTTGACCAATGCAGGGTGAGCCTGAGCTTGTTCGCCAAGTGCGAAAAACGTAGCTTTCACATTCTCTTTATCTAAAATATCCAGCACCTGACTCGTGAGCTTGCTAGGACCGTCATCAAAGGTCAAGTAAACGGTAGGCTGTTCCGGTGTTTCATACGTCTTCTCGCTCTGCGGGCGCTTACCTGTTTTGAGCTTTTGATAAAGGTCTTGTCCTTCCTGTACTTGTGCGGAGTACCCATCGTTCTCTGTTGCCTTTACCGAAATTGTTGAGAAAAATAGAGAAACTAGTAAAAGGATTACCATTGAAAGTTGAACTCGTTTCTGACTGATGGTTGCACGTTGTACCTGAAAACGCATCCGATGATCCCTCCGCTTGTTCTATCATTTTGCTAGCTGATAGATTATATGGGAGAAACATCAAGAGTATGTCTCTAAAACAAAAACTACCCCTCTCGGAGTGAGAAGGATAGTTTTCTAGTGAAATGACCTGATCTGTTATTGTTCAAATTATTGCTAAATTTCTTGCGGTACAACCTCATTTTTCGTTTGCGCTGCCACGTTAAACAAGGGTTTGCTGCCAATAAGACCTATTAAACTAACGACTAATAAGACTCCGAGTAAAAGAATAGCCGTCCTAGCGCCTTGAAAAGAAACAATTTGTGTACAGACGCCAATGAGTAGAACTCGCATGCCCATCCCTACAGTGTTGAAAAAGCTATTCACACGACCGATCAAATGATTTGGCACCATTTCCATCAAAATCGTATTACGCGCTACGCGACTCCCCGCATTTCCCCATCCGTTCAACGTTTTAAATAAGAGAAAAATAGAGACTAGAGGAAACACGTAAAAGAAAACAATCGACAGACTAAAAATGACAAACGAAAGAATCGTTGTATAATAGGAACCCAAACGCTGCATGAGCAGTGGGACTGTTAAGCCTGCCACAACAGCTCCGATGGCGAAAATCATATCTGCTGCCCCGAGAACATTGGCCCCTCCATGGAGGACACTTGTGATATACACAGGGTAAAGATAATTACCGACCATAACACAAAGAAACGGCATCAGCGCGCAAAGGAAAAACATAACTAATAGCGGTCTCGTTTTCAAATAAGCGAAGCCTTCTCTGATATTCGACAACATGGAAACAGCGCCGTTTGCAGTGACAGACCTGTTTTTGATATAGGGAATAAGCAAAAATAGGCCAAAACCTAAAAAGTAAGTCATCGCGTCCGCTAATAGAATCCACGCAAAATCGATATGGTCAATCAGTAGACTAGCCAAGCCGCCCGCGATCATCGATGTGGATTGATTTTGGACCTCGAGGATGGAATTTAACGTTTTGTACTGTTCCTTCGAGAAGATCTCCTGCGTAAATGCGAACTGGGTTGGAAAGTGAACGTTGTAATACAGAGAACCGCTAAAGTAAATAACGATCAACTGCCAAGTTTCAAAATGCCCCGCACTTAATCCCCATAGCGCAAATAGCAGCGTCACAGATCCGCCGACAACTTCACTTCCCAGCAGCATTTTCTTTCGGGAAATGCGGTCAATATATACGCCGATATGCGGCGATAGGAAGAAAAGTATGATTGTCGATGCTAGCGTCGCATATCCAAAGATTTCACTTCCCCCGGATCGATTCACTAACAGCCACGGTACGCCGATCATGGTTATTCCTGAGCCGATCGAGGATAAGATGTTGGCTATCATGAGAAACATCATTCTTCGGTCTTTGAGCATCATCCACATGTGAGATAAATCCTTTCAAGGTAGGTGGTTTTGTTTTCGGTGCAGCTAGTATAGCAAGCTTTGCCCTTATACGTATCCTCACTAATAAATCAATCGCTGTCAATCATAAAAAAAAGAAAGCCACCCTACGATGTTCGTCGTAAGATGGCAGTTCGTCTGTCAGCTTGACTCCTCTGTTTCCCCTATAGGAGCTTCATTCTCCCCAAGGACCATGATTTTACCCGTTCTGGCATCAATATACACAACCATTTTGTTTCCTGCTGGATAGACCGCTTCTACGACCCATCCGTCATAGATTAACCTGTTTGTGTTGTAATGGAGCACCAGCCCCTTCTTGAAGGTTACTGTCCATTCGGCTTCAGAATCGGGGTCCGTTTCTTTGGCTATTTGCAATGCGGTCTTCTCATCAATTAGCAAAGGGGTACCGTTCAAAGCCTCCCTTAAGCTTGCACGGATAGCAAGGGCAGCCGCCTCAGCATAGGTTAGGTAACCATGGACGCCGAAGCTTTGACCGTTCCGTCCCTCCAAAAGGCCATCTCCGTAGGCAACAGCGATTTTATCGGAGTCAAAAGCAGCGCCATAATCTGCAAACGCTTGTTCAGCTTTCATTTTTTCCTCCGCAGTTGCGCTTCTTGGATTTTTTCCAAGCTTAGTTACTCCGACTACCGCTCTGTCCCGTAGTATTCCTCCATCCTTATCATAGGCAAGCGTATACATAAACGCTTTCTCCTTTATATTGGCAGGTATCGGCAGCCCTGAACCGAGCATTTCGTGCCACAAAGCAACAGGAATATTGCGTTCGACGTTCATCGGATCTTGAAAAGCACGGCGCAGCACCTTAAGCATCGGCTTTGGAAGCTTGCTGCTTTGGTAGGCAGACTCTAGCTCTTCACTGAGCCAATGATCTGCCGGCAGATCCGGCTTGTCATACGCCAATTCCCCCATTACCCGAAACATCATAGAAATGGCTTCGGCATTCGTCAGCTTATCGTTCGGCCTAAACTTTTCTTTCACCGAATCATCCAAAATTCCAAGGATATACGCACTCTCAACCAGACCTCGCTGCTTATCGCTGATATCCTGGTGATCCAGCAGCGCTTTTGCCGGCTTTACTTCTTCCGCAGACCAGCTCCCCTTGATGTAAGAACCGCTTAATAGCTTTACCATCCCTCCGACAGCATTTTCACGGGTAATCTCCGTCCCTTGCCCCAGGCCGTGAACATACATACTGATCCAGGCATCACGATTTTTTTCCGCCAAATCCACCGCCATTTTAAGAGCCGTCGCCCAATCATCGAGCAGTATGGGTTTATCCAGCCTGCCCGAGTCCAGCACATTTCGCTGGAATGAATCCCACTCTTTCTGCGTGATCGTACCTTGTGTCGAAGCGTTGTCCCTATAAGGCACGATGTACTGTTTGTAATCCTTGAGCTCCTTCATCACCCAATGGGTTTCCTCCACAGCCCCGTAAGCTGTACTTCCGTAAGCCATGAAAATAGACAATATCGAAACAATCAGCTTCTTTTTCATCGCTTTCCCCTCTTCACAAATTTTCTTCCTCGCAATTGATTAGACGAATGATTTGTAAAAAAGTTCCAACTTTCTTTGTCGCGTATTAACGACTGGCATTCAATGCCATTACAGCGTCCAAAACCGACTGCACATGGTTCTTCACTCTCACTTTACTCCATTCCTTGACGATATATCCCTTTTCATCAATCAGGAAAGTAGAACGGATAATCCCCATATACTCACGGCCATACAGTTTCTTTAGTGCCCAAACACCGAACTTCTCAGCCACCTGATGGTCAGGGTCAGAAAGCAGTAGGAACGGCAGCTCATACTTCGTAATGAATTTATCGTGGGCTTTCAGCTCATCAGGGCTAATTCCGACCACTTCTACGCCGAGTTGTGCAAACTTTCCATTATAGTCGCGAAAATCACATGATTGTTGGGTACAGGTTGGCGTGTTGTCTTGTGGGTAAAAGTAAATGACCAGCTTCTTCCCTTTAAAATCCTTTAAGGATACTTTTTTCCCGTTTGATGCAGGAAGTGTAAAAGTAGGTGCCAGTCGCTTGGCAGTATCTGTCTCCATCTGTATCTTTTTGCTCATCTATGTTCTCTCCTCTATGTAACCACTCTTAGGTATATCCATTATGCGCCATTTGAGGTGGGAACATCAAACTTCCATTCCAAAAACACCGGAATAGCACAAGCCGCTATTTTCCATTACAATGAGGTTTAGAAATTCGACTCAATTGGAGTGATTCCTAGTGTTTAAGATCTTGCTCATTGAAGATGACGCAACCCTGTTCACGGAGATCAAGATCAGGTTGGCCAAATGGTCATACGATGTACACGGCATAACGGATTTTAGCAGAGTGATTGAAGAGTTTATTGCCCTAAAACCTGATTTAGTTATCATTGATATTCAACTGCCCAAATTTGACGGGTTTCATTGGTGCCGGATGATTCGGACCCATTCCAACATTCCGATTGTATTTCTGTCTTCACGCGATCACCCCACTGACATGGTCATGTCTATGCAGCTGGGAGCGGATGATTTTATTCAGAAACCCTTTCATTTTGATGTGCTCATCGCGAAGATCCAAGCCATTCTCAGGCGTGTCTATAACTACAACACGGAATCCATCAAGCTCAAAACATGGTGCGGCGCAACGGTTGATTACGAGAAAAATGCGGTTACTAATCAAGCAGGCTCGATTGAGTTGACGAAGAATGAAATCTATATTCTCAAGCTTTTGATCGAACATAAGAACACGATCGTTAGTCGGGAAGACATGATTAACAGCTTATGGGATGACCAGCGTTTTGTAAGCGACAATACCTTAACCGTGAATGTCAATCGGCTGCGGAAACGGCTGGACGAGATTGGCTTAGGACGCTTTATCGAAACGAAGGTCGGTCAGGGTTACATCGCAGCAGAGGAGTCCCCTTTCCATGATTAAGAAGTATGTTATGGAAAGGAAAAGCTGGATCCTGCTGTTTCTGTTTGGGCAAGGACTACTCCTTTTTATCGCTTATCTCGATTATGAAATTCCCTTCTTCCCTATTCTCTATATTGTTTTTTTATTTACGACCATGTTTGCCATCTTTCTGACGATCCGTTACAACAGAGAAACGAAATTCTATAAGCAATTGGAAGAACGAGAAAACAATCTCGATCTCTCAAGTATCGCCGATGCTGAAAGCCCGTTTGAGCAAATTGTCGAGACGAGTATGACTAGCCTGACTGAGCGGCTGAGTCAAATTGCCTCACGGCACCAAATAGCATTAGAACAAGAGAAAGACGAGCTGCTGTCCTGGATTCATGAAGTGAAGACACCTCTCACGGCCATGCGTTTAATGATTGACCGCTTGGATGATGAAACCATGAAAGCTGCTTTGACCTATGAATGGCTGCGGATTCATCTACTGCTTGACCAGCAGCTTCACCAAAAACGTCTACCGTCTATGGAGAATGACCTGTATATCGAGCACGTAGATCTTGAAGCTCTTATCTATATGGAGATCAAGACGTTGAAGTCCTGGTGCATACAAAAAGGAATTGGCTTTGACGTACAATTCGAAGTCACGAAAGTGCTCAGCGATGCGAAATGGTTAGCCTTTATCCTAAGGCAGCTCTTAACTAACGCAGTGAAATACAGCGACAGCGACTCTTTGGATATCACAGTAAAGAGCTTCCAGCAGCATGAGCGTACAGTGCTTGAGGTAAAAGACCACGGCCGTGGAATCAACCCAAAGGATCTGCCTCGTATCTTTGATAAAGGCTTTACTTCTACGACTTGGCATCAGGACAGCGCTGCTACAGGTATGGGCTTATATTTGGCCAAAAAAGCGGCGCAGGCCTTGTTCATCCAAATCTCTGTACATTCAGAAGCAGGCGCGGGAACAACCTTCACGCTCACCTTTCCACAACCAAATGAAACCGTCCGGATTACGGGCATGTGACAACATTGTCACATGCCTTTCTTCTTTGTTCGTTCAATCGAAGGAAAAAGGATGCGAAGCTTTTTATAATAAAGCTATCGTAGAAGAGGAGTGAATGATATGAATATTTTGGAAGCAACCAAAATCCATAAAAGCTATGGCAATAAGCTGAATAAACAAGAGGTGCTCAAGGGTCTGGATATCAGCATTGAAAAAGGGGATTTCGTCAGCATCATGGGCGCATCCGGTTCAGGAAAAACAACCCTGCTCAATGTACTTTCTTCGATTGACAGGCTAAGTCAAGGCTCCATTAAAATCGAAGGCCAAGAAATTACGGCCATGAAAGAGAAGCAGTTGGCTGAATTCCGCAAGCATCACCTGGGGTTTATCTTTCAGGACTATAACCTGCTGGATACTTTGACCGTTAAGGAGAATATCCTTCTGCCGCTGTCCATTACCAAAGCCTCGAAGCAAGAAGCCGATCACAAATTTCAAGCGGTAGCAACAGAGCTCGGCATTTTTGAAATTAAGGATAAGTATCCAAATGAAATCTCAGGCGGACAGAAACAGCGGACCTCTGCCGCAAGAGCCTTTGTTCATGAACCAAGTATTATTTTCGCCGACGAGCCCACCGGTGCACTCGATTCCAAATCCGCCTCCGATTTACTTAACAAGCTTAATGAACTGAATCAACGACGGAAAGCAACCATCGTTATGGTTACCCATGATTCAGTCGCCGCCAGCTACAGCAGCAGAGTCATCTTTATTAAGGACGGACAAATCTATACCCAGTTATATAAAGGTCAAGAATCCAGACAGGCCTTCTTTCAAGACATCATGAAGACACAGGGTGTTCTGGGCGGGGTGCACAATGAGCATTAACCAGCTGATTGTTCAAAATCTGAAGTCCAACATCAAGCATTACTACTTGTACGTGTTTGCCTTAATGTTCAGCGTCGCGCTTTATTTCGCATTTGTCACTCTGCAGTATGACCCTGCTTTAGACCAAACCAAAGGTACAATTAAAGGTGCCGCGTCTATTCGAGCTGCTTCCATTTTACTTGTTGCGATTGTCGCTATCTTTAATCTGTATGCCAACAACATCTTTGTGAAAAGGCGCAGTAAAGAAATCGGTTTATTGCAGTTAATCGGTATGACGAAAGGCGCAATTTTCCGCATCCTTAGCGCCGAGAACTTTATCCTTTATTTCGGCTCATTAATCGTCGGGACGTTTATCGGATTTTCCGTGTCCAAGCTCATCCTAATGATTTTATTTCAAATTACAGGTGTTAAGGCTGCCGCTTCGCTGCAATTTTCGTTACAAGCACTGGTCCAGACCCTCGTTATATTTAGCGCTGTCTACTTGTTAATCCTGCTTGTTAATTATATGTTCATTAAAAGACAGAGCATTTTATCGTTGTTTCGCGTCTCTACCTCGACTGAAGTGAAGGTGAAAAGATTGTCTACTTCGGAAGCCATCATGGGGATAGTGGGATTGATCCTTATTTTGTTAGGCTACTACGTTTCCTCTAAGCTGTTTAGCGGCGATTTCATGACGATGTTTGCACTCTTTTCTGCCATGATCTTTATTCTGGCCTCCGTCATCATCGGAACCTATCTGTTCTATAAAGGGTCTATCCGGCTAATCCTTAATATCATCCGAAGCAAGAAAAATGGCTATTTAAATGTTCGCGAGGTTTTATCGCTTTCATCCATCATGTTTCGCATGAAATCGAATGCCTTGCTATTGACTGTCATTACAACCGTATCCGCGCTTTCCATCGGCTTGTTATCTTTAAGCTACATTTCCTATTATTCTACGGAAAAAACAGCCAAAAATAACGTGCCAGCCCACTTTGCCATTACGAAGGTAGAAAATGCCAACAAGTTTAAAGCAGCGTTAGATGCTAAACAAGTCAAGCACAGGGATACAGCGATTGAGGTCATTCAGGTCAAGGCCAATCTCCGGGATATCTTGGCTTCCGATATGGACGGCCTTCTCCTTGATCCTAGTAACATGACGATTCCTATTGTCAGTGACAAGGACGCGCCATTCATCGATCTGACTTCAGAACAAACGATTTTTACCGGTACCAATGATCTATTGGAAAAATTTATGAAATTTAAAAATTCCGGCCAGATCCAATTTAGCGGACAACAAGTCGTTATTCCACAAACTTATTTAGGCTCTAAGAAGCAATACATGGTTTCATGGTACTTTTCGAATGGCGGCCAGCCAGTCGCTATCGTCGACGATTCGGTATTTAAGCGTTTAAAGCAAGATATGAATCCCGCGATTCAAAAAGAATCATCCATGTATTTGGGAATTGATATTGAGAATGAAGCGCAGCTTTCTGAAGCGAACCAGATTTTTCACGATCTGGGCTTTGATCAAAATCGGGCTTATGATTCCCGCCAAAATATGGCGAATGACCAGAAAAATAGAATGGGACTCATTATGTTCATCGTTGGCTTCCTTGGACTAACCTTCCTGATTACATCAGGCTGCATTCTTTATTTCAAACAAATGGATGAAAGCGAAGATGAAAAGCCGTCGTATACGATTTTAAGGAAGCTTGGTTTTACGCAGGACGATTTGTTAAAAGGCATTCAGATCAAACAAATCTTTAATTTCGGAATCCCATTGGTCGTTGGGCTGATCCACAGCTATTTCGCCGTCCAGTCGGGATGGTTTCTTTTCGGTGCAGAGCTATGGACACCAATGATAATTGTAATGGTGCTGTATACCGTCTTATACTCGATATTCGGCATACTCTCCGTTCTGCACTATAAAAAGGTGATCCGAAAAGCTCTTTGATAAGAAGTGACAAGAAAAGGCTGCTCCGAGTCGCAAAGACTTCGTGAGCAGCTTTTTTTATCTTTGTATGCCAGGCAATAAATTCGGAATGCTGGCTCTTCCAAGCGCTACGATATAGTCGTCTAGTTCGGTTGTAACTGAATTTCGTTTATATTTAATGTTATCAAACCTTAGACTAGTACCATACTGAAACTTGTTATCCCCAATGGTTAATTCCATCCCGTACAGAAACCCATAAAATGTTCTTTTATCATTGGCTCGGACAAGCTCAATTCTCTTCAATTTTGATGATATCTCCTCTAGAGACTTTGAATCTGTAATGACGAGCTTTTTACCGTCGCCGAATCTGACATCGATTTGTTTAATGCCATTAAAATCTGTCTTCATTAAAGCTGAAAGTGCAACTGGTGTCTCATCTTCAGGTTCCACCACCTCAATATCAAGCGCTGTATATTGCGGAGGATAGCTTTGCAATACTGCTTGTGTAGTCCACACATGGAGCAAATCTCCTAGTTTTAGATCCTCATACTTATTGGAACCGTTGCTTTTATTCGTTACAATAACGGCATCTTCTTCGAGCTTCACCCAAAATTTATCTATTTCCTTGCATTCCTTATCTAAACAGGCCTCAGGATTAACAAGGAGCATCTTTTGATCCTCCCTATCTATTTCGGATATAACCCCAACCAACTCCTCCTCTTTCGATATAACCAAAGTTGTAATATCAAGTGAGAAACGTGACCCTATGGCCTTATAGATGGCTTCTTTAATCTGGCCTTTCTCCTGTAAGCTCAATTCCTCACGATGATTACCTAGCTTAAGAAGCTGAAGATGAAATGCACCATTGGGGTATTCTCTCTCAGACTTATAAATACTCATTGGCTTAACTGACAATTGTCTATACACATTTTCTAAATGAAATATTCGATCTTGGAAGTTTTCAGGCAGCGGAGCTGCAGGATTCGGGGATGGCAGCTCATAAACTCTTTCCACCTCAGTTGGAGGAACGGCCATGTCACCTTGATGCCCGATACTAGACAAACCAAATGCAAATACAAGCAATAAGAGTATGGACTTCATCGATCAACTACACCTCAAATCTTTAGATTCTTTACTACTTAGACGCATAAAATTTCCAATTGTTTCATAATAAACCTTTTTTATGATGCCAACTCTAGACACAAAAAAACCTTATTACGCATAATCCCTGAGAGATCACGCGAAAGAAGGTTGAACAAGAGCTAATTTATAAGTGCCTCAATTTGTCAGGATTAACTACGAGATAGATAGCATCTATCTGACCATCAACAACATGAAAGGAAATTACATTGTAGGGTAGACCCTCATCGTATGCCACAATGCCCATTTGTCCATTCACAGTCGCTAAAGAATAACTGAAGCCAGGCGGCACTTTGGAAAGCAGCCCTGAAAAAAACATGGCGATACGTTCTGCCCCCATAATAGGCTTAACAGCCGCTTTAACCTTACCTCCACCGTCAGAGTAAAGGACGGCATCCGCTTTGACGATGTTCAACAATTGACCGATGTTGCCAGATACTAAAGCCTGCACGAATTGTTCCACGGCGGCTGAAGTTTGTTCTATTACAGGCTGCTTCTGCAGCACCTTTGGATCATCGCCACGATCTGGAAAGCTGCTGATGGCGCTTTTGGCTCTGCGAAAAATTTGCCGGCAATTGGTGCTGCTTTTCCCAACAATCTCGGCAATTTCGTCATACTCGTATTGGAGTACCTCTCTCAATAAGAATACCGCCCTCTCTACCCAAGACAGCTGCTGCAGCAGCAATAGGTACGCGGTCGAAAGAGACTCTTTTTGCGAATAATAGAGATCAGGTTCTGTCTGATTGTCTTCACGCGTTATAAGTGGCTCTGGCAGCCACGGACCTACATAGACCTCGCGCTTTTTGCTGGCGGAACGCAGCTTATCGATACACCGATTGGTAACGATTTTGCATAAATACGCTTTAGGATTGTGGACATGCGCCGGATTCGTCTCATTCACATATAGAAATGCCTCCTGCACGACATCCTCAGCATCCATGACACTCCCCAGCATTCGATAGGCTAGTGAGAACAAAAGCGGTTTATACGATGTATATACCTGCTCGGAAGATCCGGCTAACTCCATATCGCACAGCTCCTCACTCTATTTAGATGATATGACAATTTTACGCTAAATGGCTTTCTTTTAAAATAGCCTCTGCCGCTCGTTTGGCGCTTGCCGCTGATGCGTCAACAAGCATTTCACCATGACTGACCCAGTCCCCAGCCACATAAAGGCCACGAATACCCTGAACAGCCGGACCTGTTAACCTATCTGATTTACCTATATGCATATAGTCGTGGACAACCGTAATATTGGGTAGGAACTGTCTTGCGACAACTTCTTGTTCCCAGCCTGGATGAAGTGTATTCATGGTAGCAGTTAGTATTTGCTCGTCTGCCTTAGGATCGCTTTCCCCAGGTCCGTTATACTTCACCAAATGCACAACCAATGTACCGTCATCACTTAATTTGGCTTGGAAGGTATGATGGGAGAAAAAGATAGGTTGATCCAGAGCGATCGCAACATCTCGTCCGCGGACGGGCAGCTTCTTCAATCCTAAATCAAGGCATGCCGCTTTCGATGGACGTGCCTCATCCTTCCAACGTTTCAGTACCGTATGATCGGCATCACGAACGAGCTTGTAGGTCTCAGAAGCGGAAGCGGTGCTGATCACGTTTGAAATTTCTAGATATTCCTCATCAGCAAGCTTAAGCTTTTGAACCTTGCCATCCTGATGCACGATCTCTTTCACATCTTTGCCGCTAACGATATGCACCCCCGCTTGAACCGCTTTGTCGTGAAGCTGATCCACGATCGTTTGCCAGCCGCCATGGAGGTATAGGACCCCCTTAAGTGAACGCTGTACTTGTGCCAGTACGGGACCGGCCAGCTGATAGTCTGGATCGTGCGTGTATGTGGCGGTTCTGCACAGCGCATAGAAAATATGACGTACCATCGGATCAGGAATCTCACCTTCAGCCCAATCCCTCAAGGTTGAATTGCTTAATGTGGTTAAATCGATTTTGTTTAACTTCATCACCATTCGCAGGAGAGTCATTTTGCCAGACCATGATAGAAGCTTAGATGATAACATACTCATCGGACTCGCTGGCATTGGCAGAATTTGATTGTTCCAGATGGCATTCACTTTGGATGAAGGCGCACCCCCATCTATGTGAACTCCAAGCTCTTGTAGAATCGAGTACGCTTTCCCAGCGCGGTATAACGCATGCCCGCCTAAGTTAAAGGAAACACCATTTTTCTTATTCGTAATGGCCCTGCCTCCCAAGCGCCCCGATTTCTCCAAAACAACCACTTTATTTCCATCCTTAGCTAATTCGATGGCCGCAATTAATCCAGCTAAGCCTCCACCAATAATCGCTGTGTCGTATTTTTTCATGTTCATCACCCTCCGTTTCGCTTTCATACATAAGGCGAAATAGGGAAGTGTTTTGTGACAGATACGGTTTCAAAATCAAACTTTCTTTGTGGATATCTCGATCTGTGGATATGTTGACACTATGCGTGAAAGTTATACACAACGGGACTTTTTACCCTGTGGAATTGTGGATAATTATGTGGATAAAATAAATAATTTCAGTCAAGCTAAACAGAGGGTAAGCTCTGCTCACCCCCAACCCCCTTATCATATGTCAAAAAAGTGCTGCTTCTTTTCACATTAAACAGATCGACTGCTCTCTAACCTTATGCCCTTGTTCAAGTCCAACGCTTCCTTCCAATAATACCCGGCTAAAGCAATATCGAAGACACCTAAACCCATCGGATTGAAGTAAATCGACTCCTCCGCAGAAATATCTTTCAATCGATTACGCAGCACAATATCTGCTAACGTCATAACATCTGGCTCCTGTAAATCATACTGCAGATGCAGTTGTTCGATGTCCGTATTTTCACGACATACCTCTCGCCAATCATCCACGATAATAGCCTTCACCTTGGCTACGCTTTCCGGCCAAAAATCCCTTAGCGATATATTGAGCAGCAGTGCCCCTTTTGGTGGAGCCTCGTCGATATACCTTTGTGCAGAGACGGTACATGTGGCAATTACGTTAGCTCTTCGATAGCCGGACCGCCAATCGCTTGTGATGTCAGTAATCCCTTGAACGGCAGCAGGAACCGTGCTTGGATCTACACCCTTCAGATCGTACACAGTCACCCGTTTAATCTTTTCTCCGAATAACGCGATACACATATCGAGGTGCAACCGACCAATGGGTCCCCACCCTATCACACTGATGCGCAAATCAGCAGGCTGCCTGGTTGCGATATAATGACTAAGCATGACACCGCTCACCGCCGCTGTCCGCAAGCCATTCAGCAAGCCGCTGTGGATAAATGCCAGAGGCTCACCAGTAGTAGGCTTATTTAGAATAATGGTATTATGCGCTCTAGGAAGGCCGAGGCGGTTATTATTCGGAAAGCTTGCAATCCACTTAATTCCCGACATCTCGATAGTTCCGCCTACGAAAGCAGGCATCGCTATAATCCGGTTGGCCTGCTCACGGAATCGTAAGTACGGCTTTAAGGGGTGTACACAGTCACCACTGTCTTTAATGGCAACGACATCTTGGATGATGTCAGTTAGCTTCGTCCAATCGATTCCGATTTCTCGGATATGGTCATCTTGTAAATAAATCATACGCCAGTCTCCCATACCAGGTACTCGGATTAGAGCCTATCTCTTGCAAAACCCATTCGTCGTTGTACACAGTGTTCAAATAACGCTCGCCTCGATCTGGTAAAATGGCGGCACAAACCGCTCCATCAGGGATGCTTCCGCTCATTTTGCGGATCGCAGAAATAACGCCTCCAGAAGAGGCACCCGCCAAAATCGCTTCACTCCGCACTAAAGCGCGGCAGCCTTCTACGCAATCCATGTCAGAAACGTAAATGACAAGGTCCGCTACATCATGTTTGTATAGACCTGGTATCATTCCGGCGCCGAGCCCCGGGAACCTTCTCGAACCTTTTTCCCCGCCAAAAATGACACTTCCTTCCGCATCCACAGCTACAATCTGTGTGGACCACCTACGACTTCGGATGTATTCCATACACCCTCGAATCGTTCCACATGAACTTACGCCACAAAATAAATAGTCAATCGGTCCCAATTGCTCTCCGATTTCCGACATTGTCGTCTCCATATGTGCCTTGGCATTATCAGGGCTTGCATACTGATTGGTCCAATACGCATTCGGTATTTGTCCAACCAGCTCGCCTACTCTCCGAATCCGTGCGGGCAAAAATTCACCAGTCTCCGCGTCAGGTTCCGTGACAAGATCAATTTCTCCATGAAAGCTGCGGATAATCTGCTTATGCTGCTCGGTTGTGCGGGGATCAACCACACAGATGAATCGCAGTCCAAGATAACAGCATAGCTGCGCAAGACTAATAGCCAAATTACCTGAACTCGATTCCACAATGACGCTGTCGCGGGTCACTTCACCACGCCGTATCGCTTCTCGAAGCATATAAAGTGCTGGCCTATCCTTCGCGCTGCCCCCTGGATTCATCCACTCCATCTTCCCGTAAACTTCGAATGGCTGATCTTTGAACAACCGCTCAAGTCGAATGAGCGGCGTGCCTCCGATCGCTTCAACAATACCCCCTTCAAGCTGCATACGCATTCCCTCCTTCACGTATAAAAGATTTTTTTATTCTTCACGGAGGTGCGGCTTAGCGAATCATCAAAGGTACCTCCGATAACCTGAATTCCCTCTAGTATTCGGGCTCGAATCATCATGCCGATCTCTGGAATGCGGTTTTCCACATCAAAACGAATGCTTTCCAGAACGGCTGTTGTTGCATTCGGACTGTACACAAATACCCGTAATGAATTGCCCGCCACATTCACACGAACACTGGCATTTCCTAAATGATGATAAACGACATCTTCAATGTCGTAGATACTTATCTTCTCTCCGTGCTTCAGATCAGTCCCTATTCGCTTCACTATACTTTGAAAACTTTGTCTAGGTACACCATCCACCATAATAGGACGCAAATCACGAACAACATCGTAAGTAACGTACCGCAACGCAGGAAACGAGTCTCTCACCGTTGACGTCAGAATAAGCACCTGCTCTTGCTCATCCGCCAGAGGCTCCAAACCTTCTCCAAGCGACTCCGCTCTGACCCCCTCGGCCATGAGCCCTTCCGCCAACAGATACCTCCCATGTTCGTGGGAAAAGTAAGCAATTGTTCCGATCTCAATAGAACCATACGTATCTGTTATTTGTTCATCAGCGATGCCGAGCCTTTCAGCTACTCGCTTGATCCATCCTCGTGCTGCAATTTCCCCAACCAAAATAACATGTCGAATCCCATACGCAGAAGGGTCATCAGAGGCCAGCAGAATGCGATCTAGTATGGACGGCATTGTATACAGCACTTCAGGCCTAAAGCTTGCCACTCTTTCAATATGCTGCTCTACAGGAAGTTGGAACGATAATGATTGGGCCTCCATACCCAGTTTGCGGAACACCTCTACAGCCGTCGCCTCCGCATGTCCCGTCCCCATATCCGCCATCGCAGTCCGATACTTGTGTCCTTCAAGAATCGTTCGGAAAATATCCAGCTTAATGCGCAGGTAAGCCTCTTCATCCGATTCTGAGTAAAAAATCGTTTTACGCCTTTTGGAACTCGTGCCAGATGTGCGATAAAGATTCAAATCAGAGCGCTGCAGAAATGGGTTATTATCCGTGTAGTAAAACGTCTCCAGAGTAGCTGCTGACATCAGCGGCAGCGCAGCCAAAGCTCCACGCCATTCCTCATCCGACTGCACAAGATCGTTCCCTTGCAGATACCAAGGAAATTGCCGTTTCATCAACTGCATCGTTTCCATAATGTGCATGGAATGGTTGTTCCTCCTTTCCGCTTTTCCATCATAAAAAAATGATAATCCAAGACACTTCAGACTACATATCCTATGCGTTCTGTCCGCCCTTAGTTCTTTATTCATAACTTGTTGTCACAAAACCCGGTCTGGCATTTTCACCTATATGCCATCCAGTTCATATGTTAAAGAAATTCTATTTTCTCTATAGAGAAGAGGATCGTATCCATGAACAAAACCCGCAAAACCATTGCTAGCAAGCTGATAAAAACTCGAATTGTACTTGGAAATAAGAAATTGCAAAAACACGTGCCCCCCACTCACCCCCTTACTCAAAAACGGTTATCAGCTATGCTGGCGAGGTACGGAATGATATATGTCAAACCCGATGCCGGCTCACTAGGTATAGGCGTGATGCGAGTTGAAAAAAAGGGCGGGATTTACCGCTATCAAAGCGGGGTACGAATATTCACCTTTCCAACGTTTGAGAAGCTGTTCCAATCCCTACAGAGTCGCTGCGGCAGCAAACGTTATCTCATTCAGAAAGGCATTTACGTCTTGAAGCATGAAGGAAACCCTTTCGATTTTCGTGTCATGATTCAGAAAAAGCCTTCCGGTGGGTGGGAATGTACCGGAACAGCTGGGCGTGTCGCTCATCCACGCAAAGCTGTTACCAACGGCAGCCAAGGCGGTACTATCTACAAGACCGCTGATCTCATTGAACCCAAGCACGGAAGCGAAGCCACGACTTTGCTTTTGCAAAAGATGAAGCGGCTAGCAAAGCTAACAGCTGTGCAATTTGGCCGCTCCTATCCTGCCATGAATGAACTCGGAATTGACATCGCCGTCGACCGCAGGTTGAAGCCGTGGATCTTGGAAGTGAACACGCATCCGGACCCATGTCCGTTCACCAAGCTGGAGGATAAAGCGATCATCCGTAAAATCATCACTTATGCCAAAGCCTATGGCAGGCGGTACTGCTTGACTTGCTCCAAGGCGAAGAAGGCACCTAAGCGAAACGAATAATCATGATGATGTATAAAAAAAGGCCCAGTTCTTGCTTTTTAGCAAGAACTGGGCCTTTCAATTTACTTTTATGATCCCGCGCCGCGGTACCGTTTCACGCCAATATTCCAAACCGTAATTCCCAAGATGCTGAAACCAATACCAACAACCGGTGTCAGCAAGGCGAACCACTTCCAATTCTCTGGATCGATGAAATAAGCAGCCGGATAGAAGCCAACGAATGCAAAAGGCAGAATCCACGTCAAGATCGTTCGGAGCAATTTATTATAAATCGTTGCTGGATATCGTCCATAATTTTGGATGTTCCAAATCAACGGCAGAATACCTGTCGGCGCATCGGAGAAAAAGGCCAGCGACGTCAGCGAGATGTATACTCCTGCATAAATGAGAATCGATCCAATCACCAGGACGATAAAGACCAGCGGATCATGCCAATGAAACGGAATGCCAAGCTTAACCCAGGAGTAGATCATGACGATCATACCCGCCAACGCGCTGAATAGCGAAGATGGACTCAGATTTTCGAGCATCAATTGCCACAGATTGTAGGCGGGACGCGTCAGGATGCGGTCCATCTCCCCTTTGACAATATAACGTTCACTAAAGCCCCATAAGTTAAAAAAGGTGATGAATATGCCATAAGGAATCATAAAATAACCGTAAATGAACAAAATCTCTTCTTGATTCCAGCCGCCAAGCGATTGCGTTTGCAAAAATACGACGAGAATGAAGAATAGATTCAAGCCATTGAACATCAAGTCGGAAAGAACCTCAATCCAGAAATCGGATCGGTAGGTGAGACGTGTTTTCATGTAATTCTTCAAGTATTCCACAACTAGGGAGATATAGAACTTCATCTGCTAACCCCCCTGTACGAAAAGACGCGTTTTGGATTTAATCCACAGGACATAGATCGGAATAATTAAAAGCAGGAACCACAACACTTGGACACCAAGGTTTTGGAATATCGCGATACCTGTAATTTTGCCTGTGAAGACAGCGCTCGGTAAGTAAGTAATCGCTTGAAAAGGCAGCCACTCTAAGACCGATTTAGACCATCCTGGGAAAAAGGAGATAGGAATAATTAAACCGGAGAACAGGTCAACCGCAACGCGTTTCATACGCATAAGTCCTTCGTTATTTTCCAAGAAAAAAGCGAATAAGCCCGTAATGATATTAATCTGGGTATTAATCAGAAAGCTGAAAAATAGCATCACGAAGTAGATAACCCACAAGCTTGGATCGGTTGGGAACTCAATCGGCAAGAGAAGCCATATGAAGATCATTCCAGGTGTTGTGAAGAGAAGCAGACGGAATACGCCTTCACCCAGTCCCTGCATCATTTTTACAAAAACGTAGTTATAAGGACGAATGAATTGGATGGCCACACTGCCATCACGAATTTCACTGGCAATTTCACGATCTAAGTTATTGAAGTAAAAAGCGCGCCCCATCCAGGAAATCGCCACATAAGTCGTCATCTGACCTAGCGTCAGGCCACCAATCATAGCTTGCTCACCATAAATCGCTTTATATACAAAATAATAGGAACCAATATTGAGTGCATAGATCAAAATGCCGCTGTAGTAATTAACACGGTAAGCAAGCATCATCAGGAAGCGCATGCGAATAACTTCTAAATAAGCATTAAACATGGGACGCGACTCCCTCTGGCTGCTTCACATCCTCTGGGCGTTTCACATCGGCTGATCCGGCTTTATAAATTTCACGGACGATATCATCTGTGTTGGTTTCATTGATTTTGATATCTTGAATTTGCAAAACACCAACGACACGGCTAAGCACCTCAGAAACATTGGCACGTTCGTGCGGTATGAACACTTTGGCGGACAGCTCATTTTCAAGCTGCCAAGCAACATCTAGACCTCGCGTAAGCTCTTGAAGACGAGCTAAAGTCGTTTGATGCTCAAATTGCAGCACGACTTCCTTGCCTTTGCCCCATTTCACCTTCAGTTCTTCGAGTCCGCCATCATAAATAATTCGGCCATCATCGAGCATGATAACACGGGAACACAATGCTTCAATATCCTGCAGGTCATGCGTTGTAAGCAAGATCGTCGTTTCGTAGCGCTGATTAAGCGATTTGAGAAATTCGCGAATTTCTGTTTTCACTACGATATCTAGACCAATGGTCGGTTCATCGAGGAACAGAATCGCTGGATTATGAATAAGGGAAGCGGCTAACTCACAGCGCATCCGCTGACCTAGACTTAGCTTACGAACGGGACGTGATAGCAAATCAGATAGTTGGAGACGATCGACGAGCTCGTCTAGACGCTTTTTGTAATCGGCTTCTGATACGCGATACACCTTTTTCAATAGTTGAAACGATTCTACGACACCAATATCCCACCAGAGCTGACTGCGTTGACCGAAAACAACACCGATTCCGGCTACGAATTTCTCACGCTCTTTAAATGGAACGAAACCATTGACCTTGATATGTCCTGATGTGGGAACTAGAATCCCCGTCAGCATTTTGATGGTAGTAGACTTGCCAGCTCCATTTTCACCTATATATCCACAAATTTCGCCCTTAGGAATTTGAAAGCTAATATCTTTCACAGCTGTAATTTGCTTATATTCTCTCTGAAATAAATCTTGAAATGCGCCCTTTAAACCCCCGCGGCTCTGCTGAACTTGAAATTCCTTGCGCAGATCTTGAACATCAATCGCTAACATGAACTTACCCCCTGTCTGTGTAGACTCGGCTACATTTTATGGCAAAAATCGCCGTAACTTGCTATCGAAGTTTCATAACCTCTATAATATGGATCATAAAGATGAATTGTACAACACACTCATGATACATGAATTCTGTAAGAAAAAAAAGTACAGATTACCTCTACCTACGAAAGGAGCGCAGAACCTTGAGAGTCATAAAACGAACCTTGCTCCTGATCGGCTTGCTGCTTATGGTAGTAGCTGGTTATTATTCTTATTCTTTCTATAATTTCGCGAACAATATCTCCCATAATTCGAACAATCCACAAGGCAGTGGTAACATGATTGCCCAGAATATTAAAGATAAAGGGGATAAATTCACCCCACCTAAATGGGAAGGCAAACAGCGAGTCAACATTTTGCTTCTAGGCGGAGATTCGCGCGGGATGACGAAAAATGAGCTGCCCCGCTCAGACAGTATAATGCTAGCTTCGATTGATCCCGTAACCAAGAAAGCTCACCTATTCTCTATCCTTAGAGATACATATGTGAAGATCCCAGGTGAAGGCGAAGATCGTATCAACACAGCCATTACATCAGGCGGTCCGAATTTAGCGATGAAAACGGTCAGCGATTTGCTCGGTATCCCTATTCAGTACTATGTTTATACCGACTTTAAAGGATTCATGGCACTTATTGACGCCGTTGGCGGGATTGATATTGACGTCGAGAAAGATATGAAATATTCGGACTCGGAAGATGATCATGTCTATGATATTAATTTGAAAAAAGGGCTTCAGCATCTCGATGGCAAAACAGCTTTGCAGTATGTACGCTTTCGACACGATGCTTTGTCCGACTTCTCGCGTACAGAACGTCAGAGGAAGTTCTTAACTGCGGTCGCACAAAAAATGCAAACAACCTCTTCCCTAATTAAGCTGCCAAGAATTCTAAATGCCATTGATCCTTATATCGATACGAACCTCAGTGTGACGGATATGCTGAAGCTTGGAGGTCTTGGTTTTGAGGCGAAAGCGGACGGAATCGTCAGCTCCCAATTGCCGCCAACCGAGCTGCTGATTGAAAAAAATGTCCGCGGCGCAGCTGTCATTACGGCGAACAAAGAGAAACTGCAGCTTTATGTGAAGAACCTCTTTGCAGGGAATGCTGAGGCTGACTCTGGCCCTACGAAGCCATCGCCTTCGCCTACACCGAAGTCTGCGGTGAAGACGACGAAGTGAATCAATTGAGATTATATGCCTCTACTTGACTAAAGGGCTTAGGGCCCTTCGAGTAGGGGCTTTTTGTAAGACGATAAACGACTACATAGCGTAAAGGAATGATTCTTCTCATGGAACGCAAACTATCCGAACAGTTATATCAAGAAGCACTAAAACATATCGTTGGCGGCGTTAACAGCCCTTCCCGCTCATTCAAAGCCGTCGGCGGCGGCGCGCCTGTCTTCATGAAGCGTGGCCAAGGCGCATACTTCTGGGATGTGGACGGGAATCGCTTCATTGACTACCTCGCCGCCTATGGCCCTATCATTACCGGTCACGCGCATCCGCACGTGACCGAGGCGATTTGCCGCGCCGCACAGAACGGCACGCTGTACGGCACACCGACCGAACTCGAGATCGAGTTCGCCAAGATGCTGAAGTCGGCGATTCCCTCGCTCGACAAAGTGCGCTTCGTCAACTCCGGCACAGAGGCCGTGATGACGACAATTCGCGTGGCGCGCGCCTTCACGAAGCGCACCAAGATCATTAAGTTCGCCGGGTGCTACCATGGCCACTCGGATCTAGTGCTGGTAGCGGCCGGCTCCGGGCCGTCCACACTTGGCACGCCGGACAGCGCGGGCGTGCCCGCGAGCATCGCGCAAGAGGTCATTACGGTGCCGTTCAACGACATTCCGGCACTCGAGGCCGCGCTTGCGCGTTGGGGTGAAGAGATCGCCGCGGTGATGGTGGAGCCCATCGTCGGCAACTTCGGCATGGTCATGCCCCATGCCGGCTACCTCGAGCAGCTCTGCGCTGCTGCTCGCAGACACGGTGCCCTCGTCATCTACGACGAGGTCATCACGGCTTTCCGCTTCCATTATGGAGCGGCACAGACCTACCCCGGCCTCCCACTTGTGGAGGGCGGTACTTCCGAGGCGGCGGCGCGCTTCGCCGCCGTGGAGCCGGACCTTACGGCCCTCGGCAAAGTGATCGGCGGCGGGCTGCCGATCGGTGCCTACGGGGGTCGCAAGGCCGTGATGGAGCAGGTCGCTCCGCTCGGACCTGCTTATCAAGCAGGCACGATGGCGGGGAACCCCGCCTCCATCTCGGCCGGCATCGCCTGCTTGGAGGTGCTCCAGCAGGCTGGAGTCTATGCCAAGCTCGAGCAGCTTGGCACAACACTTGCGGGCGGCATCGCAGAATCCGCCGCAAGGCATGGTATCGCCTTGACGCTTAATCGCATCGGCGGCGCCTTCTCCACCCACTTCTGTGACCATCCCATCACGAATTTTGACGAAGCACAGGATACCGACGGCGAACGCTTCGCTGATTTCTTCAGACTTATGCTGGAGCAAGGTATTAACCTCGCTCCATCGAAATATGAGGCGTGGTTCATGACCATCGCCCATACGGATGACGACATTGCGCAGACGCTCGATGCTGTTGATCAAGCTTTCAAAACTATGAAAACTCGCTAGAATAACTTCTCATGTTTATCTGTTACGCGTTAGGTGTTATTGGTCAGATGTTACAGATTAGATGATATGAGTTAGGTGTTAGGTGTTAGGTGTTAGGTATTAGGTATTAGGGGTTATTGGTTATGGGTTATGAGTTATGAGTTATGAGTTATGAGTTATGAGTTAGGGTTTTGGGTTTTGGGTTATAGTTATGGGTTATGGGTTAAGTGTCATTGGTTAAGTGTCATTGGTTAAGTATTACTGGTTTGAGGTTTCAAGTTATTTTAATTACTATGTGTTAAGTGTTATTGGTTAGATGCCACGGGTTAGATGTTACCAACTAGCTGTTCTAGTTGGATGTTACGGGTTACGCAAATTAGGACAAAACTATCGAATTGTATGAACCCACCCAAGCTTCCATTGGACAAAATATAATGAAATCGACTTAAACACCCTAAAATTCACACTTCCATTGGAAAATATCCAATCAAATCTGTGATTCCCTACTTTTTAAGGCAATTCCATTGGATTTTATCCAATAGAACCACTTTATCCCCATGACCAATAGCTGCTCTAGCTCTCCAACCAAGGTCTCGGTCTCAGTCTGGGCTGGTTCTGGTTCTGGTTCTTGCTCTTCCTCTAGCTCTAGCTCTTGCTCTTGCTCTTGCTCTTGCTCTTGCTCTAGCTTTTGCCCTTGCCCTGGCTCTAGCTCTAGCTCTAGCTCTAACGGTCATCATATTTCACAATCTCAACAACTTTCATAAGCTTAAACAACTCCAACTTCTACCACTACATGTCCCAGAAACGAACTATGATCCTATATGGATTGTAGTTCGTTCGTATTTTAAGAGTACCCCAAGCCATGAGAAATATGGTTTTATTCACCAGTATGCAAAAAAGGTAACGCTTACATTTGCGATTTCGATCTGCAACTATTGTCGGATGAACTTTTTCATGCTATTCTAAGATTACTTTTACCCTTTTCGCGAAATGTCTTGTTTTCACAGTATTTTCCTAGAAATTTAGGGCATGATTTACAAATTCTTTGCCGATTTTTGTGTGTAATGCCTTACTTTAAGACGGGTCGATTAGAGCCTCATTTCGAGGGGATTATTTCCTTGAAATTGGTATGCTATTCAATAATATTGCATTTTTATTCACATTCTTGCATATTTCGGTTTTGACCCCTTTGTGGGTATTTCCTTGAAAATGCTAGGGTTGCGGGCTCATTAATGCCAGAATGCAAGAAGCGTAGTGCAAGAGGAGTTTAAATATGTATGGGAGGTGACGGTCAGGCGACTGACCTGAGCAATGAATGAATTGATGCGTAATGAAGGCCGTTTTCAAGATCTACTAGGAGTCGAACACGACAGCTGCGGTATTATTTGTATTATTGAAAAGAATGGTCACCCTTCCCGTGATAACATCCAAAAAACGATTGAAGCCCTTGTAAAAATGGAGCATCGTTCGGGTTTTATCAACGGTGAAGGCGATGGTTGCGGGATTTTAACGGATATTCCACGTGCTCTTTGGGAAAAGAAATTAACAGATGCGGGTCTTGACGGCAAACTTGCCTACGACAACCGTTTTTCTGTTGGACATATCTTTGTTCCGCGCAAGCTTGACCTGACCGTTACCGAAATCCAGAATGGCATTCGCGAGCTCTTTGCTTCCCATGATGTATCCATCATTCTCGAGCAAGAGAATCAAGTCGATAGCAGCGTTTTAGGCCCTAACGGCTTGAACGATGAGCCTACTTTCTGGCAAATCGCCGCGATTGCGAACAAAACGGAAGGCCAAGTTGCCGATCACCTTTTTGAACTGCACATCGCGATTGAAGATCGTTACAACGTTCACGTTGCTACACTAAGCAATGTTACATCGGCTTACAAAGTATTAGGAGCTGCAAGCATCCTTCCTAAATACTTTAACGATACACGTGATTCTTTGTTCGCTTCCCAGGTTACTATTGGTCATAACCGTTATTCGACGAACACATTATCCAGCTTCTTCCGCGTTCAACCGTTCTCCCTACTCGGGCACAATGGTGAAATTAACACGGTTAAGAAACTTCGTATTGAGGCAGACATGGTTGGTGTACCGCTGGTTAGCGGCGGTTCTGACTCCCAAGATATGAACAGAACGATTGAAACGTTCATTCACCGTTTTGGATTGTCCCTTTTCGAAGCGATGGAAATGGTGTTCCCTCCTATTATTAATGAAATGAAACAGTTCCGTCCGGAGCTTCAAGATTTATATGTGTACTACCGTCAAGTATGGGGTCATTTTGCTCAAGGTCCTGCTGGTATCGTTTCTCGTTATGGCAACGAATGTATTTTCAGTGTGGATGCGCTTGGTCTTCGTCCGGTATGGATGGTTGAGAGCGATACTTCCTTATACTTCTCCTCGGAGCAAGGTGTTATTACAGTTGGCGAAATGGTCGCAGATCCGAAACCAATTGCACCAGGTGAAAAAGTAGGCGTTGTGCTTACACCAGGTGAACACGTTCAAGTTATTCCTTACCATGAAGTGCAAACATTAGTGTACGAACGCGCTAGCAAACGTCTGAATATTGGCGGACTTCGCAAATATCTAAATCCAGTCAAAACAGATGCTCAAGCTGAGCTAAATGAGAACATTGTAGCGACAGATCAATTGTACAGTGCATTTGGTTGGGATCGTGACGGTATTCAACACATCGAAACGATGTCTGAAACAGGTGCTGAACCTATCCGCTCCCTGGGTCACGATTCACCTCATGCTGCCCTTGCTTGGGAACGCCAGAACGTGCCTGACTTTATTAAAGAAAGCGTAGCTGTTGTTACGAATCCTGCGATTGACCGTGACCGTGAGATGGAGCATTTCTCCACACGTATCATTGCTGGTACTCGTACTCCTGTTTATGCTCAAGTAGATAGCAACCTGCGTTTTGAGCTTCTGTCTCCACTTGTACTCGAAGGTACGAATGGCGTAGATAGCGAAGAGCACCTGTCACAACCTTCTTATGAGCAATTGTTGGCCCTGTTCCGTGCACAAGGAGATCATGCTGTAGCCGTGCTTTCCAGTACTTTCGCTCGCGGAACTTCTCTGAGTGACGGCTTGGACGCTCTGGCTGCTGCTGCTATCGCCGCTGCCCGCAATGGCGCTGCACTGATCGTACTTGACGATGCAGAAGCTCATCAAAATGACCGTTTGTGGCTTGAGCCGCATCTTGCCGTTTCCAAAATCGATATCGCACTTCGTGCGGAAAAACTCGGTTTCGGCGACAACTTGCGCCGCCATGTTACTTTGATCCTGCGTTCCGCTGCAATTCGCAGCTTGCATGATATCGCTGTAGCTTGCGGTCTTGGCGCAGACGTTATCTCACCATACCTGTTGTTCTCAACGGCTTCTGATAAAGAAGGCCATGCTGCAGCTGCACGTAAAGTGTATGCAGCACTGACGAAAGGTTTGGAGAAAGTTATTTCCACGATCGGTACTCATGAGCTTCGCGGTTACACACGCTTCTTCTCCTCCATCGGCTTCCATCCGGAAGTTGCTGAAGTATTAGATATCGTGAACTACCTCGGTAGCGAAAAAGCGGGAACTGGCTTTGCCCAGCTCGAAGCTGATGCCGAATTACGTTATACCGATTTTACAAATCCAAAAGCAAAAGCAGCGAAAAACTTCCGTTTCTTCCAACGTATGTGGAAAGCATTAGGCGACGCCGCTTCAGGCGCTGCTCCTTATAGCGACTACCGCGACAAGCTGCGTGAAGAAGAGAAGAAGAACCCGATTTCCATTCGTCACATTGCTGGATTCAACATTGACAAAGCACTGAGCGAAGGCCGCAAGGCACTCGATCCGTCACAAGTTGATATCTCCATTGGCGGCCATTCCTTGCCGATGCTGATTTCTTCGATGTCATTCGGTTCACAAAATGAAACAGCTTTCCGTGCCTACGCTGAAGCCGGCGAACGCCTGAACATGGTTACCATGAACGGCGAGGGCGGAGAGATTAAAGATATGCTCGGCCGTTACAAAAAAACGCGCGGTGCGCAAGTCGCATCCGGACGTTTCGGCGTTAACGTAGAATTAGCTAACGCAGTCGCTTTCCTTGAGATCAAAATCGGTCAAGGGGCTAAACCGGGCGAAGGCGGTCACTTGCCAGGATCCAAAGTAACAGCGAAAATCGCTGCTGCTCGTAACGCAACGATTGGTTCTGACCTGATCTCTCCTTCTAATAACCATGATATCTACTCGATCGAGGATTTGGCGCAAATCATTTCCGAGCTTAAAGAAGGTAGCGGTCGTAAAGCGAAAATTATCGTTAAAATCCCGGTTGTACCAGGTATCGGTACGATTGCGGTTGGTGTAGCGAAAGCAGGCGCTGACGTTATCACACTTTCCGGTTTTGACGGCGGTACAGGTGCGGCTCGTATTCACTCCTTGACACACGTTGGTCTTCCAACAGAGATCGGTACGAAGCTTGCTCACGTTGCTTTGATTGAAGCTGGTCTTCGTCACCGCGTTGAGCTGTGGTCCGATGGCGGTCTGAAATCAGGCTCTGACGTTGTTAAAATGGTTATGCTCGGTGCGAACCGTGCAGGATTCGGTAGTATCGCGATGCAATCGATCGGCTGTACAACTTGCCGCGGCTGTCATTTAGATACTTGTCACGTTGGTATTGCTACACAAATCGATTCCATGGAAGAAGCGGAAGAAAAAGGTCTTCGCCGTTTCGTACCTCGTCAATTCGATGTAGCTGTAGACAGCTTGGTTCGTTTGTTTGGCGGTATTGGTGAAGAAGTACGTGAAGTCGTTGCTTCCCTTGGTTTCAAAAGCTTACAAGAACTCGTTGGCCGTTCCGATCTATTGGAACAAATCAGCCACGTAGATCGTATTGATTTGTCCGACATCCTTCGTCCGGCTCCACTTCAGTTCATCTCCGATGCTGAAAGAGCAATGGAAGAAGCGGCTGTATCATCCGATATCCGTATCGCTGCAGGTGCAGAAGGTCTAGAATTCTTCCCAGAATCTTTGGCTCTTGATGCTCCAATCGTACGCAACTGGTCCAAAGTGGATGCCGAGTCCCGTATTCTCGGAGCTCGTTACTCCAGCCATCGCGTAAGAGATCGTTTCGACGGCAGCTACGATGAATTGCCAACAGTCGAGCTGAACTTGATTGACGGTTCCGTACCAGGAAACGGTCTAGCTGCATTCAATGCTCGTGGCGTAGACATTACTGTTCACGGCGGCGCTGAGGATGGTCTTGGTAAAATGGCCTTCGGTGGTAAAGTTGCGATTGTTAAATCACTTGGCAAAAACAACACCTTCATCAACGGCAGCGTTGGTAAATCGTTCGGTTACGGCGCTCAAAAAGGTTTGTTCTTGATTCAAGGCAGTGCAGATACACGCGCTTGTATCCGTTTCTCTGGTGCAGACGTTGTATTCGGTGGAGAGATTACAACTCCACTTCGTGATGAGCTTGGCGGACTTGCCGCTCGTGCGAACCTCAAAGGCTTCGCGTTCGAGTACATGACAAACGGCCGTGCCGTTGTTATGGGCGATCCAGGTCCATGGATTTGCGCAGGTATGACAGGCGGCGTGATCTACCAACGTCTCGTGCCAGAAATGGGTCTAGATCAAGCAGCAATCGAACGTCGTATTGCCAAAGGAGCGAAAGTTAAACTTGAAACCATTGGCGTACAAAGCAAAAAAGATCTTTCTGAATTGCTCACAGCTTACCACGCTGAGCTTGCTAAATCCGGTCAATCCGATGCAGCAGCAAAAATCGAAGGTTTGCTAAGCAATCTTGAAGCTAACTTCATCCGTATCTCACCGGTTAACATGCAAGCTGACCAATCTGTTGCTACGGAGTAGAACATTGAGAAAACCTCTATCGAGGCCATTCAATGATGAGCGACCGCGTTTAGATGTAGGTTTTATCGCCAATAAGAAAGCGGTTTTCGGGTACCGAAAACTTATACTTTCTTATGTGGTCAAAAAGCTTCACAAGACCTTCACTGGTCTTGTGGAGCTTTTTTTCATGGAAAGAGTTTGCATCGGGTGCATAAAATACGTTCAACCATCGCATTTTATTAGTGAAGCACCCATCCGCATACCATAGGAGGTTTTTAGCTATGAGCCACTCGAAACGCCGCGATGAAGCAGCATGGAAAAGCCGCAAACAAGCTCAGCATCCACATGGTAAGGTGAAGGCTCTGGAGGAATTCGCCAGTGAGTACGACGCGGAACATAAGAAGTAAGTAACTCCCCTCCCCCGTCGAAAGAGGGACCAACACAAAGAGCTCGGTAATCTCGTTTCTAGTGAAACGCGGTTATCGGGCTCTTTGGTTTCAAGCACTAGGAAGACCTAGCTTGGCATTTAATGCAACAAACGGATGAGTACGGTTTTAATCTCGAACGGCGTAAAGGAGAGCAGGTAGTGTCCTTCATCACCGCTCAGCGTTTCCAATGGATTTTCCATTAAATCTGCAAGCAGGGCCTCTCGATGAGGAAGATGAACCGAAAGCTTAATTTCGCCGTTCATTCCCGAAGTTTCATAAAGGCGAACCACGAGAGCATCTTCGTCCTCCGCTTTTTTCACCGCTTCAATCATGACCTTGGGGCCTTCAATCTCAAAGCCTGAGAACCTCTTCGGCAATCCGCCTTCTTCTTCACTTGCCAAGACGACTGTAATTGGAGCGTTTAACTCATAGCCTTGCTTGAAGACCTCCGCCTGGATGAAATCCCCTTCATGCGGCAATATGGCGTATACGAACTGATGACGCGCCCTGTCACAAGTTGGATCCGGATGGGATGGACTACGAAGTAAATTGATATCCATGACATTGCGGTTAACACTGTAGCCGTACTTGCAATCGTTCAGGAGAGCAACGCCGAAGTCCGATTGGGAAAGATCGATCCACTGATGAGCACTTATTTCGTCCTTCGCGTAATCCCACAGCGTGTTTCGGTGAGTTTGCCGTTTCAGATGACCGAATTGAATATCGCAATTCACTTGATCGGTATATACGTTGACTGGGAAAGACGCACGCAGCATCTTGCTGTCTTCCTGCCAGTCGACATCCGTTTCAAAATCGATTCGTTTACTGCCCGCCGTCAGAATGATTTTTTGCGTGAGTACCGACTTGCCGTAATGATACTCCTGCTCAACCACCGCTTTAGGCCCGCTGATGTAGGTCTTCGAATGCATGAGCTTCAGATGCGCAGGCTTCGTACCTGCATAATCGCCAGGGAAATCCCAAGCATCGCCGTCATCGTGATAGATGGACAGCACGTTCGCAGATTCACCAGCAGCGATTACTTCTCTTCCAAGCGCTTTGTCGATGATCGATAATATGCTTCCGTCAGCACCGAAGCCGATCTTGATCAACTCGTTCTCAAGTGTATCGTTCACGGCCGTCACTTCGAATGAGGAGTATGGAAATAACGCTGCCGAGTCTATAACCTGATAGCCCATAGCAGGAATCGTTACCTGTATCCATTGATTGTCTAGCTGCATCCATTCGCAGCGCTCCCATGGAAGGGAGTTGAAGAAGACCATCGGACGTACTGCTCCATGCGTCCCTATGGAGGATGCAAAGCCGCGATACATCTGATCAGTTAGCTCCGTTACTCTAGCTAGTAAAATTTCGTAACGTGCAAGGGATTCGTCGAATACACGCTTAATAGAAGAACCAGGCAAAATATCGTGGAATTGGTACAACAGCACCTCCTTCCAGATTGTTTCAAGCTCCTCGGTCGGATACTCGTTACCGTACGCGAAATGGAGCGAAGCAGCGAATTCCAGCTCTCTCAACGCCTTTTCAATCTTCCGGTTATATCGTTTATTGCGGGCTTGGCTGGTTAACGTTCCTTGGTGCTTCTCTAGGTAGAGTTCACCTTTCCATGTCTTATATTTCTCTTTATTCATAGCCAGCTTCTCGAAAAAGTTCAGGGCCGGCTCCTGTTTCACCGGAATAAGCCCTTGGAGATTCTGCTCACGCTGAAGGCGCTCCAGGTGCTCTTCTCCTGGTCCGCCACCACCGTCTCCGATTCCGAACACGACAAGGCAATGATCGGATACATTTTTATCCAAATAATCCCTTTCAGCCTTAAGAATCGACCTTGGCAGCGCCGGACCATTGTAGGTATCTTCTGGCGGCAAATGCGTTAACACGCGGCTTCCGTCCAGCCCTTCCCAGAGAAACGTATGATGCGGATGATCGTTATGGACGTTCCACGATAGCTTCTGTGTCATGACGTACTCGACCCCGGACTTCCGCAGAAGCTGCGGCAAGCTGGCCGAATAACCAAAAATGTCGGGAACCCATAGCATCTTCATATCGAGACCGAATTCCCTCTGAAAAAAACGTTTCCCAAAGAGAATTTGCCTGACAAGTGCTTCTCCTCCCGCAATGTTGGAATCCGGCTCCACCCACATGGCACCTTGCACTTCCCAGCGTCCTTCCGCTATGCGCTCTTTGACCTGGGCGTATAATTTCGGATGCTGTTGCTTGATCCACTCGTATAATTGAGGCTGACTAGCTCCGAATACATAATCGGGATATTGCTCCATCATCCGCAGCGCGGTGGCGAAAGTCCGAGCCCCTTTGCGATAAGTCTCCCGAATTGGCCACAGCCAAGCCAGATCGATATGCGCGTGTCCAATCGCAGTAGCCGTCAGTGTTGGATCTCCGCCCTGCTTGCTTAATTCCGGAGCCAGAATACGTCTTGCCTGCGCCACGTTCTCTTCTGACATATCCCTGAGTAGTAGATGAACGTCATAAAGAGCCTGAAGAATACGTGCTCTTCTTGCCGATTGATCCTCTAGATGCTTGGCCAGATCGAGCAGCACCTCATAATCGTAATATAGCTGTCTTGTAGCTTCGCTGCAGATGGCTATTTGAGCCTCCTTCAGCGTTCCGCTCCGGTAATGCCCGAACAAGTCGTTATTGCCAGCATCAGCCCAGAGATCGATGACTTCTTCCCCCGATGCGCTAGATGCGAACTGCACGACGCGTTTGCCAGGCAAACCAAGCGTTAAGTCAAACTCTGAGTTCACGTTAGTGAGCCCTTGCGTCGGTGTTCCTTCCTCATCGACAAGGCATAGCTCTCCGTTGACATCTAACACAAGTACAACCTTGCTCCCCGCAGCCTCTCTCGGCACTTGACCCTGGAAATGAAACCAGGCACAATCCCACAGCTCTCCCCACTTCTCTCCCGGGCGAACTTCAAGAAACTGTCCCGACATTCTTTCCTCGAAGGATACGGGCTCCTTCGTTACATATGCGATGGCCGAAAGAGGAGCTACCGGCAGGTAAATATGATTTTCGATTCGATTTAGCGTTTGCTTAAGGGTTTCCACCTTTATTGGCGTGTATGGCATGTAGATCTGCACCATCCTTCGATCATTATGTATGAAGCTAATGCTTAATGTTATACGCCTTTGGTCACTTTAAACATATAACAATAATAAATATATCATATATATCAATTATTTTAATGTTTTGAGCAGAAAAATACAAGCAAAAAAACTGACCTCGGCTGCATGCCAGAGATCAGTCTCTTTCGTTCTCTTATTCTTGCGGAAGTACTGGACCCGACGTTTGTTTGACAACCAATCTCGGCTCCAAAACCACTCTGCTATTTTTAAGGTGGGTTCGATTCCCCTTTATAGTGTCAATGATCAGCTCCCCAGCCCTAGCCCCTATTTCGCCCTCGTTTTGGTCGATATATGTGAACAGACTTAGCTCATCCATCAATGGACTCGGATTATCAAAGGTCACAATGGACAAATCTTCCGGCACGCGGAGCCCTTCACGCTTGGCAATAGACAAAATGTGTACGCCCAGGTTTCCGTTCAGCGCAATGTATGCGGTTGCCATCCGGTTCTTGATAAACCGGTACAGAGGGTGCTCAGGATTATCCGATGAGGGCTGGGATGCAAAGTCCGTCAAGAATAACGCAGGATTGATCATCTCGCCTTTATCTCTGAGTGCGCTAATGTAGCCATCCACCCGTTCTTCCACAGATACAGTCGGTTGAGGTGAATCGGAACAAATCGCGATGTTGCGGTGACCGAGGCCCCACAAGTGATCTACAGCCAGTTTGGCTGCCAAAGCGCTGTCGGAATATACCGTATTCGTCTCTACGCCAGGCAAATATCTGTCAATAAGGACGAAAGGATAATCCGTCATTTTAAGTGTAATGATTTCCTCATTATAGACCTCGGCATCCACCGGAAAAATAATCAAGCCAGCTACTTTATCTTTCAAATCCCGAATGATTTCCTTTTCCCGCTCCTTTGAATTGAAAGAGAACATCATTAGCAGCGAGTACCCGCTATTCTCAAGAACGGAAGTAATGCCCCGGATCAACCGGATTGCAAAAAAATCGTCAACGAACGGAAAGATAAGTCCGATCTTCGGACGTGCCGCGTGATTAGCGGGCGGCGATTGAACGGCCATTTTCTTCGCTAGAGGAATATAGCTTTCTGGGATACCCTTTATAAAGGTTCCCCTACCCGGAATGCGGTAAATCCAGCCTTCCCGAGCAAGCTCGTTCAACGCATTGGCTACCGTGATCCGGCTAACATTAAACTGTTCGAGAATTTCCTTCTCAGTCGGAATCTTGTCGTCCTCTTGCAATTTTCTAGAGCTGATCAGTTCTTTAAAATGATTTTGAATCTGAATATATAGCGGTTCCCTGTCTGTGCTCATCCTACTACAAGCCTCCAAGATTACTCTCCTATATAGTTATAAAGAGCTCATATTAAATATAGCATATAGACCCCAGCATTTCCAAACCATTTCTGTCAAACCTCCGTAGGATAATATTTAGATACTCTATTCGGGTTCTACCAATTTGTTATGTAGTATATATTTTATATATTTTTTCAACTTCACCGAAGGGAGGAAATATGACAGATAGGGAATTACGAGCAATCGCGGGCTGAAGCTGGATCCATACCCGTTACTCATCCAGCGCCTGTATAGGACCAAATTGTTATGCATGATGCAACAACGCAGGGAGAGAGGCGAGATTTAGGCAGCAATTGTTGCACTTTCTACAACATCAATCAACCGCGTATATGGATTCATTCATTCCAGCAACCACAATTGAGCATATATGACGATGGATCCCGATTTCAGGCACCTCATAAATAACATAATCTCACCCCTTTCATAATTCCAAAGAGGTGAGGCTGTAAAGTCACTTTAAACCCACTCATACGTATCTGGCGGCTGATCCGTTATAAAGCTGCTTGGCTCGCCTAGCGAGAACATACATAACTCGTGCATAGCCCGGGTGCACGCGGTGTAAAACAGCTTGCGCTCATTGTCATGTCCGTACTGATGACGGGAACCGTCATAGATGAGTACGGCATCGAACTCTACCCCCTTCGCCAGATACGAAGGGATGACGAGCACGCCCGAATCGAAGGTCGGGCTATGTTTGGTGATAAGCCCCAGAGGCACTTGCAGCTGGGGCTCTAGGGCTTGGTGCGCGAGCTTGCTCTCGCTCGCGGTTTTGGCGATGATCGCGATGGAGGCATAGCCTTCGCCTAGCAGCCGATCAATCTCGGCTGCCAGCAGGCTATGCAGCGATCCGCGATCGCTGACCTTGATCACCCGCGGCTTAGCACCGCCGCGGGTGAAGGGCTCTATGGCATCGCCGCCAGGCACGATGCCTCGAGTGAACTCCACGATCTCGCGCGTGGAGCGGTAGCTGCGGAGCAAACGGATAACCTCCGTTTGCTCCGGCCCGTACAGAGCGGCAATCGGATCGATTTCGCTATACGCGGAAGCGTGCGAATAGATCGCCTGGTTCAGATCTCCTAGCGCTGTCATCCGGCAGCGCGGGAAAAGCCGTTTCAGGTAGGCGAGCTGAAACGGGGAATAATCCTGCGCCTCGTCGATGATGACGTGGCGCACGGAGCCGTTCGTCTGGAAGCCACAGACCGCTTCCATCATGTATAAGAACGGCGTCGCGTCCTCATACGGCAGCCTGGCCTGCGCCAGCTCCTTCAGCGTCCGCTCGCAGATTGCGGACCAATAGGGCGGCTTATTCTTTACCGGACTCCCTTGATTCTCTATCAGACTCCCCTTACCAACTTTCATTTCATGCATAGTTTCCTCTTCACGAAACAATTGCCCATACAACCCTCTCAGATCTACAAACTTAAGCCGCTTCACAGCGTTCCGCACTGGTTTCAAATGCTCCTTGATAACGTCGCGTGCAAGCAGCAACCTCTCTTGATCAAAATCATCAAATGTGACTCCCTGCCCCCGCTCCATTTTTCGCATCCGCAAATAAGCAAGGTGATACTCTTCACTACTAAGAAGTTCAATCTCTTCCTCAACCCAAGCTTCTTCAAGCTCAAGCTCTGCAAAGTGCTCTAGCTGATCCAGAATCCAGCCCCGCATCAATTCCAATCGGTTCGGCAGCCGAAGGGCCGGATCATAGCTGTAAAACCGCTCCACCAATTGGGCAGCGCTCAACACTTCCTTTTCACGAAACTTAACAGGGTAAAATAGCATATCAGTATGCATCAACCGCCCCTGATAAGCATGCATGACAGCAAGGAACTCCGACGATGACTTGTAATAAATTCCGCTTAAACGAGCATTGTAAGCACATTCCTCATCCCCCTGTGGGATATACTCCTGGGCCCTCTCCACCTTTTCAGATGTACGCCCCCTCGTTAACACATACTCTAATTGCGTAAACGAGTCCTCCACATCATACTCTTCACCCAATCGATGCTCCAAATAGGCCTGATAGGTCGTTTGCTGCATGTTTTCTTCGCCTAATTCCGGCAATACCGTGGATACATAGTGATTGAAAAGCGGATTTGGTGAAAATAGCACCATCTGGTCTGAACTCAACTGATCTCGGTGCTTATATAGTAAGTAGGCGACTCTTTGCAGAGCAGCCGAAGTTTTCCCACTGCCAGCTACCCCCTGCACGATGAGCATTTGTGCTTTGTCGTTTCGAATAATGCGATTTTGTTCTTTTTGAATCGTCGCCACGATCGTCTTCATTTGCGAGTCAGAGCTTCGACTGAGCACTTGCTTCAACAATTCGTCTCCGATCGTCACTCCTGTATCAAACATCAGCTGAATATGGCTGTCGCGAATGACGAATTGGCGTTTCAACAGCATTTGTCCTTCTACCATGCCGTTCGGTGTAGTAAAGGCTACTTCCCCGGGCGCATAATCGTAATAAAGACTGGAAATGGGTGCTCGCCAATCATAAACCAGATAGTGATCCTCCTGCTCATCCAAAAAGCCAGCTATACCAAGATAAATGGCTTCTCCTTGTCTCTCATGTCGTTCGATGAAATCGATGCGGCCAAAATAAGGGGATTTCACAAGTCTATTTAACTTGCCTAAAGCTGCTGCTGCCTGTCGATGAGTACGTTCTCGCTCAGATAGCACCTCCGCTTGCTGCCGCATACTTGCAATCGATTCTGCCGCGTCTTCCGTTGTGCTTAGATCCATGGTGACTTCATCCCAATAATGCTTGCGAATCTCAACAACATCCGATTGAACCTTACCAACCTGATCTTCTAACCCTGTAATTCTTATGTGCATCTTTGCTGTTACTTCTTGAACTCTCTGTTCCTCTGCTGCCCAATCCTGCTCAGTTAAATTCATTACAACACCTCTCTTCAGACCATGTAAAATGCAAATTTGACACGAAGGTTGTCTTGATGCTATAATTATATTAGGATAATAATGTTATTTATTACATTTTTTCCTAATTACTCTTTATCATATCAATTCGCTTACCTAAAATCAACAAATAAACCCAAGAGCTTGTGCGCTTGGGTTTTTCTGCTCGTATTTTATATATTGAATGCCGCAATTAACAGCTATGGAGTTCACGAACTCGCTCCACAGCCTGTACATGATGCCTAGCATGTCCCGCCATCATCTTAAGCAATCTAACAACCGACTCTTCACGATTTTTTGTAGTTATAACTGTCCGCCCAAGCGCACCGGGGAGATGTTCACATAATCCAAGGATATGCTGTCTCAAACTACGAAACAACTGCACTTCGTATGTAATTGGCCTCGCCGAATATTGAAGACTAACACTCCAATCATCCTGTGAAAAACGATTTCCTTCGTAGGTACGCCCCGGCTCTGCTAAGGCAAATTTCACTTTGTGGATCGTGACTAATTCCAAATCAATTAGGTGCAGCACTTGTTCACGAATCGACCATTTACCCGGAGCTTCCGTTAAATTGAGCTGCTCCTCAGACAAGCCATCTACGGCACATTCCAACTCAACGATTCCATCAGCGTACATCTTCTTAATTTCGTCGTCCGAAGCAAATAGCTCCTCCCAGAAAACAAAGGTATACCCATCAACGGCGGGAACAAAAACCTTACGAATATGCCCCGTTTCTTCTTCTTTTCTCAGCTCATTCCATCCGTTTTCTTGCAAGCTTTTTTCCACTTCGTTAACGGAGCTCACCCCTATATAAACGAGATCCCCCGCTTGCGGGTTGGAGGGCTTAGGCTGCAACCAACGAGCTAGGTAAGCCTCTTGTAATTCATCCTCCTGCTTGGTTCGTTGACCTCTCTGTATCAATACAACTTCATCGTTCAACCAAATGCGAAGCAATGCTGCATGACCGGCAGGTGCTGCCTCCACCAATTCCCAACTAAGCTGTCTTGTATAAAAAGACACCGACTTCTGAAGATCATCGACTTGCAGCAGCAGCCTCGCTTTGCCATGACTCATAGTTTTTTTTCCTTTCATCAATCAAACTATCTACGTGAGGAAGCAAGTAATTGTTTTAAATATGATTTACCAAACCTTCATGTTTCAAAAAAAATACGCTCCGTCATCATTTCGACGGAGCGTACGCATTTCCTACTTCTTGGCCGTTTGGTAGGCCTCGATATATTGAGCCGCCTTCTTGGCGACAAGGCTGTAGTTACCCGTTTTGACGGCTTCGCTAGTCAAATCGGAACCGATGCCGACGGCAACAGCGCCTGCCTGGATCCACTCGCCGAGGTTGCTCAGCGAGACGCCGCCGGTCGGCATGATGTTCGCCTGCGGCAGCGGACCTTTAATGGCCTTAATCATCGCGGGCGAGTAGAGATTGCCCGGGAAGAGCTTGACGATATCGACGCCGAGCTCAAGCGCCGTCTGAATCTCTTGAATCGTCATGCACCCTGGCATGACGGGCACTCTGTAACGGTTGCAAAGCTCAACCGTTTTTGGGTTAAGCGATGGGCCGACAACGAACTCGGCCCCACTGAGGATCGCGGCACGCGCCGTCTCAGGGTCCAGGGCTGTGCCCACCCCGATGATCGCGTACTTGGCCGCGTCCTGCGCTGTGCTCGAGTAGCGCTTCGCAAGCTCCTCGATAGCGCGCAGCGCGAAAGGCACGGTCATTGTGACCTCGATGACCTTAATACCGCCGGCAATGGCTTGATCGGCCATTTCCACGACTTCTTCTGGCGTATCGCCGCGTAGAACGGCAACGACACCTTCACTTGTTATTTGTTGGATAAGTTTAATTTTTTTCATTAGAATCTACACCCTTCTATTTCAAGCATTTTAACGTTCTATATGTTTAACATCGTTAAGTACAGCATCCACTTGTTCCCAAGTCGGTGCGCCTTCCCAGTCCCCTTCGGTCTGAACGATCAAGGAGCCCACAAGGTTACCGATGCGCACGGCTTCCACATATTCATACTCTTTTAACAAGCCAACCAAAAAGCCCGCACAGAAACCATCACCCGCTCCAACGGTATCAACCACATGCTCCGCTTTGAAATAAGGAACTGCTGTAACGCTATCTGAGGTTACGACGTACGTCTCATTTTCCCCACCCTTGACGATGGATATCGCTGATAATTCACGCAGCTTACTCACGATAACATCCCAGTCCTCTGTCTGGTAGAGCAGCTTCAGTTCATCTAAACCAGGTAAGAAAATATCAGACAGCTTAGCCAGTTCTAACAGCACGGGACGTGCATCCTCGATACTCCAAAGCTTTAAACGCAAATTAGGATCAAAGCTGACCTTAACGCCATGCTTACGCGCAATTCGAATAGCTTCGAAAGCCGCCTCTTTACAAGACTCGCTCAAGGCAGGAGTAATGCCTGTGATATGCAATATTTTGGCCCCAGCGATATAAGCCTCATCCAAATGCTTCGCACTCATCTGACTCGCTGCTGAATTTTTGCGATAGTAGTAGACAGACGTTTTGCCCATAAGTACTTCACGCATCATCAGCCCCGTAGGAGCTTCTGCTGTCAACTCAGCACGTGAAACATCGACGCCTTCACCACGGATTTTTTTGAAAATCAGGCGACCTAATGGATCTTTGCCTAACCGTCCGAACCAGCCGACCTTGCCGCCAAGCCGTGAGATACCAATAGCTACATTACTTTCGGCACCACCAAACAAGCTGTGAAGCTCAGAAGAGTATTCCAGTCCCTTGCCGCCGGAGGGCATGAGCAGTGCCATCGTTTCCCCAAAAGTGATGATATCCGGGCTAGATCCTGAATGCGATTGCGTATTTGCTGTCATAGAAGCTCTCCATCCATTTCCCGATCACGCCTGTGCGTGTCCAGTTAATTGAAACGTTTAAATAAACGATATATCTCATATTATAGAGCAAGTTGAGCGTTTATACCAGACTTGACTTACCGTCCATGGCGCTCGAGATCTTCGATCATGCGATGGTTAATTTCAAAAATTTCCCTCCTTCTCTTCCGTCCTGCCCATAGCGCAGAAAAAAGAGAGCCACATTGTGACTCTCTTCTCCATGCTAGTCTCAATAAGTTTTAGACCGTCACGCAACCACTGAATTGTAGCCCCCGCAACGAAAACACTTCCTTACAAACCTGTCGCTCCCGCTCCAGCCAACTCCTGCTGAAGTTCGTCATGAATTTGACCGTTGGTAGCAAGCACGTTTCGTACGGCTAGCCTGTATGGATTTCCAGCCGTATCACTCACTTTACCGCCGGATTCTTGAATCAACAACGAGCCTGCAGCAACATCCCATGCACTGAGACCAATCTCCCAGAACCCGCTTAATCGTCCTGCTGCGACATAAGCCATATGCAGCGCTGCTGATCCACCCGAGCGAAGATTTCTGACTTTTGGCGCCAAAGCCAACGTCCCTTTAAGATTGATCGGGAGCGCGCCGTCACGGTCCGCAGGGAAGCCGGTTGCCACCAAGCTCTCGGATAGCTTGCTATCGAGCGAAACAGCGGTCTTATTGCCGTGCATATAGGCGCCTTTCCCTTTTTCAGCGACGAAAAGCTCGTCACGCGAAGGGTCATAGACGACACCTACAATAATTTCACCCTTATGTGCCAGCGCAATCGAAACGGAATAGAAAGGAAAGCCGTGAACAAAGTTCGTCGTCCCATCAATCGGATCAACGATCCAGAGATACTCCTCATCGCTCATTGCTTGAAGTGCTTTGGCCGAAGCCTCTGGTCCAGGCTCCACGCCTTCCTCACCAAGAATGGAGTGATCTGGGAAATGAGTCATAATCAAATTACGAATTAGCTTCTCCGAACCTTTATCCACCTCTGTGACCAAATCTTGAGAGGAGTACTTCGTATCCACACGATTAATGTCTCCCAGCTTGCTCTTAATCCATTGCCCAGCCTTAGCTGCCGTATTAATGGCCACCGCTGTAAAGCTCTTACTGCCCACCACGAAAGGCTCAACCTTACTATCAACCATTTATATCAACTCTTTCTTTTTCATTAATTTAATTGGTAATTCCAGTATAGTAAATTATACGTTTTAAATACTAGTGCGTTTCATCCCAAAATATTCGTATAATTTTACATTTTAACAAGAATCAGCCTGTTTTTTGCATAAAAAAACCGTATCACCCATAAGGCAATACGGAATTTCTTAGTATGCTGGTTTAAATGCCAACGATATGATATCCACCGTCTACATAGATAACTTCACCCGTGATACCGCGGGAAAGGTTACTCATCAAGAACATCGCTGTGTCGCCTACTTCGGCTGTATCCGTTGTTTTGCGCAGCGGCGCTTTCTCTTCCACTTGGCGCAGGATGGAGTTGAAGTCTTTGATGCCTTTGGCAGCCAAGGTACGGATCGGGCCAGCGGAGATACCGTTGACGCGAATGCCGAATTGACCGAGGTCATTCGCCAGATAGCGCACGCTAGCTTCCAGCGCTGCTTTGGCAACACCCATGACGTTGTAGTTCTTCATCGCGCGCTCAGCGCCGAGGTAGGTCATCGTCATGATGCTGCCGCCCTCTGTCATCAGCGGGTAAATCCGTTTCGATACCGCTACAAGGGAGTAAGCGCTGATGTCATGCGCTAATGCGAAACCATCACGCGATGTGTCAACGAATAGCCCGTCCAGCTCTTCGGTTTTAGCAAAAGCAATACTATGTACGAGACCGTGAAGCACACCGAACTTCTCTTTGAGTGTAGATGCAAGTGTTTCGATCTCAGCATCTACAGTTACATTGCAAGGCATCAGGGTTGAGCCTGGAATCGTATCTGCGAGCTTGCGAACGCGTTCCTCAACACGCTCATTTTCAAACGTAAAAACAAGATTGGCTCCTTGTGCCGCTAAGGATTGAGCAATAGCCCAAGCGATGCTGCGGTCGTTGGCAACACCCATTACAAGTATATTTTTTCCGGTTAACAATTGACTCATGTATTAAGAAGCCCCTCTCACAATGGATTGTGCGTCGTTCATTCCCACTCTCCAAAGTACCCCATTTTGTCCAACAATTCAAGAATTAAATCTGAACGGTTATAGCTGGATGGAGGCTTGATCGAGAACCGAAACTCCCTCTTGCATTTTGAGGTCTCCCATTAGGCGAAATAACGCTTCATCCTTCATCTTTGCCTCAATCATGATATCGAGATTTGGTGTGGTTGGAGCTATCGCACGTAAGAATGCCAAAAGAGGTCCTACCTTCACGTAATCAGCATGACTTCTTAGATCCGTTTCACTTTTTGGACTTGAAACGTGGATTTTCGGTGGGAGGACATTTGCAGCCTGTTCCGACTGCTCACTCTCCTGTCTCGACCACGTTTGTCGGATCCGCGGCCACAGATCTGCCGCATCCTCCCCGTTGTTATTGACCGCATGATGATGAATATCGAGCACCATAGGCGCTCCTACTTTTTCTGCAATATCAAGTGTCTCTTGCGCTGTAAAGGTTTTATCATCATTCTCAAGTGTGATCCTCCTCTGAATTTCAGGGCGCAGCGCGGAAAAATTCTGAATAAATCGCTTAGCCGCCTTCTCTTTATCGCCGTAGGAACCACCTATATGAATTGTGCACATGGCTTCCATACCCAGCCCCATCGCGTTAAGCATAGCCGTATGCCGCTCTAGATCCTCCACTGATTTCTGCAGAACATCTTCCTTTGGCGTACTCAGGACGGTGAAATGATCTGGATGAAAGCTTACGCGCATGCCATTCTGCTTAGCGTAGCTGCCAAGCTCTTGGAATTCCGCAGAAAGCGTGGCAATGGGGTCCCAGTCACCTAACATTTCATGTCCAATGAGAGGGATCAGCCTGGAGGAAAAACGAAACACCATGATGTCATGCGCACGGTTGTGCCTTAGCAATCTAAGCGTATTATGCAAATTTTCGGCGCCAAGTCGCTCTAGCTTCCGAATGGCCGCGTCTCGATCCAAAAGCTTACTGAAGTTCGTGACTGTCATCGTTTTGGAAGGAGAAGCGTTCTTGACTACCGTCGACATAGCCACATACCCAAGGCGAATAATCATGCAAGGTTAACCTCCAAGAAGAGTATGCAAGGATAAACGGCTTACATCGTCCTGTTGGACGAATGCATTTGTTATGGTTGATGAAAAAATTCCTTTCATAGGGTACCCTCTGGAGCAGCTGCACATACACAACTCAACTAATTAGGATGAGATGGATGCTATGATTTTGAAGCTTATAAAAGACGAAATCGCCAGTGGCAGCAGGCTTAACGCTAACATACCGAACTTGGTGCCTCGATCTTCTTTTCGTAAACACATGTAGTTTCCGATAAACCAAACCAACAAGTAGACGCAAAGCACCCCCGCCGCCATATACCGATCTTGCATCGATGGAGGCGACATAAAGCCATAAAACCCAAAAATCATATAAATAAGTACATATGGAGTAGGTATACCTAACCCAATATTGAAAAGCCAATAGGCAATAAACTTTCTGTCCGTCAAGAATTTTTGTCTCATCCTTTTCACGCTCCAATCTGAATATCTATAGGTACATTGTAGTTCTTCAAGCTAGATAGAATAAGTACTAAGTTCTTGTAGTACCTATGGTGATAGCGGCTTTTGCATGGTGGTCTTATTACATTCGCGCATACTTTAGTGATGTAAATCATCCTTACGGAACGGAAAACAACAATATCGATCAGTCGAGCCCCGCACTCACAAAGTTGAGATAAACCTCTGTATGAAGTATTCAAAAAAAGACACCGTCCGTATCGGACGATGTCTTCTATATACGCTATGCTTGTTCACCAAAAAACATCTCATAAGCAAGTGAGGTCTGAATCCGTGACTCTTCTTCCGTCAGACGGCGAATGAGCTCCATCTCCACTTGCGTCACTTCATCACCTTGGAAATTAATTTCCGCGATAGAGGCAACGATTCGGACAATGGCAATTGCCTGATTCTCAGGTGTGTAAGCAATGACCTTCTGACCGGTCGGGAAGACGCGGAAGCCGCTCTTCACCATTTTGCCGCGGCCGTACTCTAGTAGCTCATACAGCTCCTGTGCGGACTTAAACTTACAGACTGAATTGAACTCTGTTTGAAATCCCATATGCATCTACTCCACATCAAAAGAATATTGGATATTCTGCTTCGCTGTATGCCGTTCGATAGCGAGACGAATAAGATCGTCGAGCAGCTCTTTGTAGGGTTTACCTGTTTCTTTCCATAGCAGCGGGTACATACTGAATGGTGTAAAGCCTGGCATTGTATTGATTTCATTGATATAGATCTTATGATCGGTTTTGCCTAAGAAAAAATCAACACGCGATAAGCCGCTGCCATCCACTGCAAGGAATGCTTGAAGCGCCAGCTGTCTGATCTGTTCGGACGTTTCTTCGGGGATGTCCGCAGGTATAACCATTGCTGATTTGCCATCCATATATTTTGCTTTGTAATCGTAAAATTCGTTCGAGGACACGATTTCACCAGCAACAGAAGCAATAGGTTCATCATTGCCCAAAACGGCTACTTCAATCTCGCGGGCATCGATATTCTCTTCAATAATAACTTTGCGATCATATTGGAAAGCGAAATTGACCGCTTTAATTAATTCTTCTTGATTTCTTGCTTTGGAAATACCAACACTGGAGCCAAGATTAGCCGGCTTCACGAAGCATGGATATCCGATAGCCGTTTCAAGTTCTATCAAGTGATATGCACGGTTCTTTTCCCACTCGGTACGAGTGAAATGGCGGAAAACACACTGTGGAAGCCCTTCTTGTGCAAATACCTTTTTCATCATGACTTTATCCATCCCGACAGCAGATGCAAGCACGCCTGCGCCTACGTATGGAATGTTCGCCATTTCAAGTAATCCTTGAATGGTCCCATCTTCGCCGAAAGTACCATGTAACAGCGGGAAAATAACGTCTAAGCCTGTGTCCTTCGTGCCAGCTGTATTCGTTGCAGCTATGGCTACATCGCCCTTTGTCTGAATGGCCCCAAATATGGGTGCCAAAGCATTGGAAGCAGGTGCGGCTGCAGCGGTTTCTCCACTGCTAAAAGTCAATACTTCCTTAGATTCAGCCGGACCTAATAGGGGGGCACCGCTTCTCCATTCACCTTTTTTGGATATATAAAACGGTGTGATCTCATATTTATTGAAGTCCACAGCTTTCATAACCGCCAAAGCTGTTTGCAGGGACACGTCATGTTCTCCGGATTTCCCCCCATAAATTAGTCCAATTCGTATTTTGCGGCTCATTACGTACCTCCGTTTAGTATTTGCGTTTACGCTTCCTATTACATTACATCAGCAACCCGAACGAAAGCGTACTTCGTTCTCTCTGTCCAAGCAGGTGAATCCTTATAAGCCCAATAGCGATTACGGCTATTATATGTATGCGCATTGACCAGCGGCATCCCGTTGGCATCTTTGCCTATCACAATCGTATTGTGCTGATAGCGGCCATCGCCATCCCAGTCGTAGCTAATTGCATCTCCCGGTTGAAGCTCTCGCGGATCATCTACCGCACGACCTTGCAGACCTTTGCGGCTATGTGATAGGAATGATTGAAGACTGTTGGCAACAGCCCAACTAAAGCTCCAAAGCTCTTGATTGCCTTTTTTGCCAGCATACCACCAGCCCAAATCCCTTTTCCCAGTATAGTCCATAGGAGCCCCGCCTGCAAAGAGGCACTGCGATACAAAATTCGTACAATCGACTTCAAATTCCTCGTATTTGGGATTCGGGGTTTGCCACCAAGTTTCTGCATAATGGACCGCTTTGGCGCGATTATAAATGATTTTGCGAGGAGCTGATTCCTGAGCACCGCTGTTGAGTATACTATGATTGATATAAGGAAGTGAGGGCGCTCTGCGGAGCCCATCCACAAAACCTTCATGGTCAGGCAAAAAGACGCCTCGCTGCTTGCTCGGAAGCGACTTTTCTCCATGGAGAGGTTCTGTGTACCGGACCTGCCAGCGGTTCGCTGTACTATCTATGAACACACGTTCAGGTTCAATACGTTCCTCAAGATGATCGATGGACCCAATCCGATAGTTTAGAAACCGATGTAATTGGATATCCGCGATAATCACTTGAGGTGATTCTTTGACACCAGTAAGACGCAGCTTTGTTTCTCCACGCAGCAATTTAGCATCACGGTCACGGTAACTGTTCAGGAGCCTACGTACCTTGACATCCTGTTTCCGTACATAAGCGCTGTCTGAGACATAAGCTTCCAAAGGTGCAGCAGAGCCATCGATCTCTGCCTGGTTCTTAGCGTGAACGTAGTTATAGAGCGCTGTTTTCCAGGACATCTTGGTATCCTCCTTAGGACGAGCCCGAATTGCTTTGAATTGATTCAATATATGACATTTTGACGGTAAAAATGATTGAAATTAATCTTTACTCATACACAGCGAAACGCTATACTTGATGTAGAGGGATTAATGAAATTGAGTTTCACTAGATGAAACCAATGGATAACATATTTTGAGGAGGAATTACCCATGTCCAACAAGGACTCTTTTTCTGTGCGTAAGCAGTTAACTGTGGGAACGAAATCGTTCCAGTATTACAGTCTTCCTGACTTTGAAAATCAAGGCCACGGAACTGTTAGCAATCTGCCTGTCTCCATTCGCGTTTTGCTCGAAGCCGCTATTCGTCAATTCGACGGTCGTGCCATCACAAGTGAACATGTTAAACAAATCGCTGGTTGGGCTGAAGGCCGCGATGAAAACAAAGAAATTCCTTTCATTCCTGCTCGTATCGTTCTTCAGGATTTCACAGGCGTACCCGTCGTTGTTGACCTTGCGGCAATGCGTGCGACGATGGCTCGTGAAGGCGGAGATCCAAAACGGATCAACCCACTCGTTCCTGTAGACCTTGTTATTGACCACTCTGTTATGGTCGATGCTTTCGGATCCCCGGATGCACTTGACTACAACATTAACCTAGAGTTCGAAAGAAACGAAGAGCGTTACCGTTTCCTACGTTGGGCACAAACGGCATTCGACAACTTCCGTGCTGTTCCACCTTCAACAGGTATCGTTCACCAAGTTAACTTGGAGTACCTGGCTTCCGTAGCAGCTACGAAAACGATCGATGGCGAAACTGTTGTTTACCCTGATTCCCTCGTAGGTACAGATTCCCACACGACAATGATCAACGGACTTGGTGTTGTAGGTTGGGGCGTAGGCGGTATTGAAGCTGAGGCTGGTATGCTTGGACAACCGCTTTACTTCGTAGCTCCGGACGTTGTTGGTTTCAAATTAACAGGCCACTTGGCAGAAGGCGCCACAGCAACTGACTTGGCTCTGACTGTTACACAAATTTTGCGTAAAAAAGGCGTTGTTGGTAAATTTGTTGAATTCTTCGGTCCTGGTCTAAGCAACATTTCTTTGGCTGACCGTGCAACTGTAGCGAACATGGCTCCTGAGTATGGCGCAACAATCGGTTTCTTCCCAGTCGACAACGAAACGTTGAACTACCTGAGAAGTACAGGTCGTGACGCAGATCAAATCGCACTCGTAGAAGCTTACTACAAAGCACAAGGCATGTTCCGTACAGACAGCACACCAGATCCTCAGTTCACTGATATCATTGAACTTGATCTTGGCGCTGTAGTACCAAGCTTAGCTGGTCCTAAACGTCCGCAAGACCGTGTCGAGCTTACGAACATGAAGGAGTCTTTCAACTCCATCATCCGTACACCTATCGACAAAGGCGGCTATGGCCTTACCGATGAGAAAATCGAAGAAGTCGTTGATGTTGTTTATCCAAACGGCGAAACTGTCACAATGGGTACAGGCGCAGTTGTCATCGCGGCGATTACTTCCTGTACAAACACATCCAACCCAAGCGTTATGTTAGGTGCCGGACTTGTGGCGAAAAAAGCGGTAGCTCGCGGTTTGAGAAAACCAGCTTTCGTTAAGAGCTCATTGACACCAGGTTCCCTGGTTGTTACCGAGTACTTGATTAAAGCAGGCTTGCTTGAGCCTCTAGAAGCACTTGGCTTCCACGTTGCAGGCTACGGCTGCGCAACTTGTATTGGTAACTCTGGTCCGCTTCCAGAAGAAGTAAGCAAGGCCATCATCGATAACGATATGACTGTGGCTGCCGTTATTTCCGGTAACCGTAACTTCGAAGGCCGCGTACATGCTCAAGTGAAAGCAAATTACCTGGGATCACCTCCGCTTGTTGTTGCCTATGCACTTGCAGGAACAGTGAACATTGATTTGGCTAACGATCCAATCGGCTACGACCATAGCAATCAACCTGTCTACCTCAAAGATATTTGGCCTACAAACCAAGAGATTCAAGAAGCTCTTGACATAGCAATGAGCGCTGACATGTTCCGTGATAAATACAGCAACGTATTCCGTGCGAATGAGCGTTTCAACCAAATCGCAATTCCAGAAGGCGACCTGTACGAGTTCGACAACAAATCCACATACATTCAAGAGCCTCCGTTCTTCACGGATCTGGGTACGGTTCTGGATGATATCGCAGATATTCGCAATGCCAAAACATTAGCACTCTTGGAAGATTCCGTTACAACGGATCATATCTCCCCTGCCGGTAACATCAAAGTTGACAGCCCTGGAGGCCAATACCTGATTAACCATGGTGTGAAAAAAGAAGACTTCAACTCCTACGGTTCCCGTCGTGGTAACCACGAAGTGATGATGCGTGGAACGTTCGCGAACATCCGTATTCGTAACCAAGTGGCACCAGGAACAGAAGGCGGCGTAACAACTTACCTGCCAACTGGCGAAGTTGAATCCATCTACGATGCTTCTATGAAGTATCAAGCTGAAGGCCAAAACCTCGTAGTTATCGCGGGTAAAGAGTACGGAACTGGAAGCTCCCGTGACTGGGCGGCAAAAGGTACATTCCTACTTGGCGTTAAAGCCGTAATCGCGGAAAGCTTCGAGCGTATTCACCGCAGTAACCTTGTTGGTATGGGTGTTCTTCCACTTCAATTCCTTGAAGGAAATGGTTGGAAAACACTAGGTATCACAGGTCGCGAAACATTCGATATCACTGGTTTGAGCAACGATGTACAACCAGGTTCCACTGTAAAAGTAACAGCTACTCGTGAAGATGGTACAACTTTCGAGTTCAATGTACTTGTGCGTCTGGACAGCATGGTTGACGTAGATTACTACCGTAATGGTGGTATCCTGCAAACCGTTCTTCGTCAAATCATTTCTGAGAAAAACTAATACAGCATACAGCAAACACACACAAAACGCATTGCACACAGCAAAAGTCCGGGATTGCCTTATTGGCGGTCTCGGGCTTTTTATTTTTTACAAAAGATCAAATCAGCAAGTAATTTGAACCATATTTACAACCTAAATTCCCTTAGAGCACCAAGCGTTTGGTGTGGATTACCAAAAACTGCGGGTTGAGCCTCCCCTCCTCGGCACCTATACTAATAGAACGAAAGGGGAGATGAAGATGAAGTTGATAAAAAAACTCGTCCTTGTCGTGCTGTTAGCTTCAATGGGTCTAGGTTTTACCGTAAGCGAATGGAGCCAGCCGGCTTCTGCAGCAGGTACTTTGAAGCAAGGCAGTCAAAACGGTGATGTCTGGGACGCTCAGTTCCGACTCGAGACTTTAGGCTACTATCAACAAAATGCGGATGGCAGATATGGTCCGATTACAGCCGCTGCTGTTCGCAATTTTCAATATAATTATGGTCTAACCGTTGACGGCATCATTGGAGCGAACACATGGGAGGCTTTACGTAACTATTCGGTGAATCAAGCTGAATTGGATATGTTGGCGAAGGTGATTTACAGCGAGGCTCGCGGTGAATCCTATGAGGGACAAGTTGCCGTTGGGGCCGTTGTCATGAATCGTCTACAATCGAGTAAGTTCCCGACTACCATTCAAGGCATTATATTTGAGCCTGGGGCTTTTACCGCCGTTAGTGACGGCCAATACTGGTTGAAGCCCGATAAGACAGCCTACATGGCAGCGCAGGATGCTGTTCGGGGCTGGGATCCTACTAGGGGTTCCATCTATTATTTTAATCCTGATACAGCGACGAGCGCTTGGATTTGGTCACGTCCGCAGACTGTGCGGATTGGGAGTCATATTTTTGCGAAGTAATTAAAGAAGAAAAAGATGTATGAGAAGCAAACACAAACACCTCTACCGAAACCGCTCCATGTGAGCGACCTCGTGTAGAGGTGTTTTTACATAGATGTAAAATGTACATCAATTTCGCTTTAAATGTGGGGGTTAGATCAAGAGTTACAAGATCAGTCGCTGCCTGATTTAGTTGACTCCTCATACCAAGGATTCAAATGAACCAGCACCTCATCCACATCACTATGCGCTTCTTTGATCTTTTGTTTAATAAGGCGGCTAATGTCATGGCCTTCTTGGATGGTTAATTCACCCGAAACAGCAAGTCTGGCGTCCACTAGTATGTAATGACCGTGTTCACGGGCTCGTAGGCGATCGATTCGTTTGACCTCTGGTACAGTTCGGATCAATGCCGCGTATTGTTCAATGTACGCCGTACTTACACTGCGCTCCATAAGAATGTCGAAAGACTCGCTGCCCATTTCGTACGCCAATTTCAGCACTAAAAACGAGACAATGATACCAGCCACGGGGTCTCCATAAGCCAATATATTATAGTCGTAGTGATCCCCGATTAAAGCCAAACCTATGCCAATCGAAGCCGCAATGGAAGCATATACATCGGCCAAATGGTCATAAGCAGTGGCAATTAATCCTTTGCTATTGACCCTATTGCCGATACGTTTCGTGTAGACATAAAGAATCTGCTTCCAAACTAGCGAGATGATCGCCGCGATAAATGCAATAATATGCGCCTCTCCCGCTGGCTCAAATAAAGCATGAATAGAGTGGTAGCCCATGTAAATGGCTGCTCCACCTAAAATGATAGCGACAATGAAGGCTCCTAGTACCTCAGCTTTGCCATGCCCGTAAGGATGATCCACATCCGCTGGTTTGGAGGAAACGCGCATCGAGCTATAAGCAGTTGCAGTCGCAATGACATCTCCCGCGTTATGGATGCCGTCGGCGATAAGCACTTGGCTTTTGAAATTGAGGCCGACGATGATTTTGATGGCGGTCAGTACGATATTACTGGCAAGACTGATCCAGATCGCCAGCATCGAGGCTGTCTTATTCATCACTTGCCACTCCCTTTCCCTCTTCTAGTATGACCTCCTAGAAGCAAAGCATCCGTCATCCTGACGACGGATGACGAGTAGGGCCGCGGCTTCGCGCCAGCACGAAGCCGCCTAAAAGGACGATGCGCTAGCGCAGCATCGTTCCCATACGCCGCGCCGCCTCCACAATGAGCGGCGCCTGCTCTTGCATCAGCTCCAGCGTGAGCCTGTTCGCTGGACCCGAGACCGCGAGGGCGGCGACGAGCCGGCCACCGCGGTCCAGAACTGGTGCGGACACAGCCGCCGCACCGGGTTCGCGCTCTTCGACGCTCGTGGCGAAGCCAGCGCGTCGGGTGTCGCTGAGCTGCTGCAGGAATGCAGTCTGATCTAGCCCTGTCGGCCAATCGGCCGAGGCTAGAAGCTGCTCCTGCAGCCCTGGCTCAGCGAAGGCGACGAGCACCTTGCTCGAGGCGCCGACGTATAAGGGCATTCGTGCCCCGACTGGGGCAACGCGGCGAATGGCGTGGTTGCTCTGTACGGCTTGGACGCGTACGCGCACCAGTCCGTCCTGCACGTACAGCGAGATCGTCTCGCCGAGTTGATCGCGCAGCTGTTCCATTTCCGGCAGCAGAATGATGCCGGGGTCTCCCTCTTTGGAGAGGTTAGCGGACAACTCCCATAGCCGATAACCGAGTCTGTATTTTTCCGTCGAGCCATCTCGCATGATGAAGCCTTTGCCTTCTAGGGATGCCAGAAGGCGGTGCACCGTGCTTTTGTGAAGCTGGGCACGACTTGCTATTTCGGTCAGCGTCAATTCCGACGCCCCTGTAAAACAAAGCAAAATATCTAAAGCACGCTCTACAGCACGCACCGTCAGCTTGCCATCTTCCATCGCTTTACACCACTTTCATCCGTGTGAAAAAGTTTCACTATATGAAACTCAGTTATATTTAGTATAACGAAACTCTTTTAACCCGTAAAGGAGAGACTTTGGTCTTGACCAAAGATCCCTATAAGGAGAGACTTTGGTCTTGACCAAAGATCCCTATAAGGAGAGACTTTGGTCTTGACCAAAGATCCCTATATATAGTCAAACATCTGTTTTCTCATTGTTACAGGACGATTACAAAGGGCTTACAATTAGCGCAATCTCATTGACTTGTAAGCGCATACAGAATAATATTAAGTTAATAGAATACTTATCTGAATATTTAAATAATTTATTCTCCCTTTAACCTCTAACCCGCAGAAGCATAATCTCACTAATTTTAATGGAGGGAGGGTACTACGATGTCAACAACATCTCTATCCCCTGGAACTGGTTCACTACAACCCACAATGGAGCAAGTGGTCACCCGACCGATTTTGCGCAAAAAAAGGCTGGTTTTTACCATCCTCATTTCATTTCTAATTCTATGCACTTCTTTACTTCTTGGTTTTCACGCCTATATTGCTTGGACACTGGCTCGGCCGCATATTGACCCGCTATATTCGGATCCGATGAGGGCCGTTGGTCTTCCTTACAACAATGTGACCTTCCCAAGTCTGAATGGTACGTCAAACCTAGACGGTTGGTTCATTCCTGGTAAGTCCGACAAAACTGTTATCTTCTCCCATGGTTACGGCGGTAATCGCGAAGAACTTTGGGTTCCCATTTACAACTTAGCCCGCGAACTTCATTTGCAAAACTACAATGTTCTCATGTTCGACTATGGCTATGTGCACCCTAACAGCAAACGAATTATGACTGGCGGCATTCAAGAATCGCAAGAGTTGCTTGGCGCCATCCATTATATCAAGCAGGAATCTACCGGTCCTATTTATATTTGGGGCTTCTCAATGGGAGCAGGAACAGCACTACAGACTGCTCTTCAAAGTGGCAACGATATTTCGGGGATGATTCTGGACAGCACTTTTTTGCTTAATCCAGACACACTCTATCATAATATGAAGCAAGTCGTTAACGTGCCTAAATTTCCATCTTTACCGCTTGTACGCTTATTCTTCCCTTTGCTCAATGGTGTAAGCTTGCAAGAAGTGCCTTACAACAAAGTAACCTCAACAGCTTATCCGATGCCGATTTTCTTCATCCATGGAACGGAAGATTACAAAGCACCCTATGGCCTGGTAGAAGATATGTTCAAGCAGCAAAAAGACTCAAAATCCAAGCTGTGGATCATCCCAAAAGCGCAGCATGAGCTGCTGTACCGAGCAGAGCCGAAATCGTATATGCGCCGAACGATGAATTTCCTTAACGGTATCACAACTATTCCAATGCAAGCTAACCTTGGTATTCCCTCCTCCCTATAAAATCGGCCCCTCGCGGGCCGATATTTTTTTGCGTCTAATTATACCGCGCCTACTCGCTTTCGCATCGTTTCACCCAACTAATCCATCTCATAAATCGAGCCGGATTTGCTTGCGAACAATTCGGCGTAGACTTTCTCCGCGTAGGCGTCGGTCATACCGGAAATGTAATCCGCGACGAAACGCGGCCAGCTCCAGATAGCATTACGGCGCTCGTAGCTATCTATCCAGTCGGGAGGCATGATCCACTGCCCCTTGTCCTTGTCGATGAAGCTGTCCCACAGGCGCTCGACGATGATCTCGCTGCGTTTTTGCAGACGCAGCACGCGAAAGTCTTTGATCAGCGTGACCCATGCAAGCTTCTTGAGGATTTCCATCGTTCGCAGCAGATTCATATCCTCGGCTCCGTCTTTCACGAGCGCAACCTTTTTCCAGCCTCGGTCAGGGTCATCCAGTATGTCCAGGCTACTTGCGAAAGAGCTCACCCAGCGTGCTTTCATCTCTCTGCGCGTACGCGATTCTTCCCCGTTACACTCTGAGAAAATTTGCTCCCATTGGTCCAGATAGTCTGACAGAACTTGCCTGACCATTTGCTCGATATTGACTTGCTCCCAGCCGAATTTATGCTTATTAGGATCATTTAATATTTCCATGACCACATGACGAATCAGTCTTTGATCCTCAAAAAAGGTTGCGTTCATTTGAATTTTACCAGCACGAATTCCATCTTCAATATCATGGGTGGAGTACGCAATATCGTCGCATAAATCCATCAATTGTGCTTCCAAGGTCGAAGTGCCCTCCGGCATGTTCCATTGCGAGCGCAGATCACGAATGATTTCCCACTCCGAGGCATAGACACCCTTAAGTCGGCCTTCTTCCTCAATCAAAAATGGATACTTATTAATTCCAAGAAGAACTGCAGCTGTAAGATCCAGGCCGCTTTCACTGCCTGCTCTTTTTTCGAGAAACATCAGGATACGGAAATTTTGGGCGTTGCCTTCATATTTTAAGTCATGATCCCTCATTAAAATATGATTCAGAACCTCTTCCCCTTTATGCCCGAAAGGCGGATGACCGAAGTCATGAGCGATCGACGCACACTCAACGACAGTAGGATCAATGATCAAGCCAGGGTGCTCTCTTTTACTCAAAAAAGGATTCGTCCGTTCTAAACGCTTCGCCACTTCTCTGGCAATTTGGGATACTTCGAGCGAATGTGTTAAACGTGTTCGATAGTAATCACCTGATCCTGCGCCGAACACCTGAGATTTACCCTGCAGCCGACGAAAGGTCGGAGATTGAATTAACCTCGCATAATCCCGCTCAAATTCATCCCGTTCTTCACTCAATTTAGAGGAACCGGCCTCACCTGGCCGATATTTTCGTATGTTGTTCATAAGCTTGCCTCCTCTAGTGCTGTTGCCGGACGCCCGGTATAGTTCGTAGTTTATTTGTTCAATTAGCCACTCCGTAAACCTCTTCATGTTTCCTATCAGTTTATGCTACTGCATGTACGATAGTCCCTTGGGGATCTTGAATTATGTGAGAAAACTTCCCTCGAGCATTCAAAGTTGAGCGACCGCGAGATAAACCTCTTCGAAAATTTTAAACTTACTTATGTGGTAAAATAATACTATATCGTCTACCTCGCAACAAGTCATGACGCGCTTCCTGAACAAAAAAAGGGATGCTGCACAAGACTATTGTCTCCATGCACATCCCTCTTACGCATTGCTTTATTTCAACAAAGACAGAAATTCGGTACGAAGTGTTGAGTCCGTGCGGAAAGAACCGCGAACAGCCGAGGTAATCGTTTGACTTCCGTATTTTTTCACGCCTCTGGAGCACATACACATATGTTCTCCCTCCACGACAACCATGACGCCGTGCGGCTTTAGCACATCATCTAGAATGTCGGCGATTTCTGAAGTAATCCGCTCCTGCACCTGCAGCTTACGAGTGACCACATCAACCAGACGAGCAAATTTGCTAAGTCCAGCCACTTTTCCGCTAGGCAAGTACCCTACATGCACTTTCCCGAAAAAGGGCGCCATATGATGCTCACATTGACTGTAATAGATAATGTCCTTAATAATAACCAACTCTTCGTGCTGTTCATCAAAAGTTACACCCATCACATCGCGCGGATTCGCCTCATAGCCCGAAAAAATTTCTTCATACATACGGGTTACGCGAGCAGGTGTGTCCAATAATCCTTCCCGATCTACATCCTCGCCAATCAGCCGTAAAATCTCTCGGACATGCTGTTCAATCAGCTCCCGATTTTCAGCAACTCTTGTATTTTTGTAGTCAATAGACGCCATCTTTTTATCACTCCTCTTTCTTCTCCTCTACCCTATACAAACGGTCAAAACCTTGATACTGTCTCGCAGCGCTCTGCTGTCTTTGTGCGTTTTGGTAAGCAGCATCCCACCCTGTAGAAGGGATACTATCGGGGTCGCCAGCTCCACTGGGGTTAACCCCTGCAGCAGCAGCTCGCCTTGTCTCTTACCTTCCTGCAAACAGGATTCTACCTCAGCCTCCAACTCCCTAAAAAAGCGGCTCAGCGGCTTACGCAGCTCCTCAGAGCTGTCACTCAGCTCCAAGGCCAGATTACCGAAGAAGCAGCCTCTGCGGCATTCATGCTCCTCACAAAAAGCCAGCATGCGTTCAAACAATGCCAGCACCCGCTGCTTCGGCGATAATTGCGAATTACCCAAACTAGGCTCCATCACAGATTGCCGCATCTCCTGAACCTTGCGCTCAATAACTTTCAAACCTAGTTCTTCTTTACTTTTAAAATGGTAGTAAAAATTGCTCTTGCATACCCCGCTGCTCGTCAATATATCTTCCAGACCCGTTCCTTGAAAACCATGATCATGAAATAAATCCATGGCTGCTTCCATGATGCGGTCTTTGTTGCTAGCCATCGCTTGAGCCACCTCTGAATAGTACTGGTATGTCCTACTCTATATTAGGAAAGGCTCCTGCTGCCCACCGTTCGTACGGTTAAACAGCAGAGCCCTTTTGAAGGGTTATTCTAACCCTACGTCCTATTTCCACTTTTGGTTTTTCATCATTTGCTGTGCTTTGTTCAGTTGCTGCTTATTCATGTTGTAGCCCATTTGCTTCGCCATTTTTTGCAGCATTTCCGGATTGTTCTGCATGGATTCCAGCTGTCTTTTTAAATAGAATACGCCGATAAAGAACCCACCGACCAAGCCAACAATTAACGTGAGAATGGGAATCAGATAACTCCACATATTTATGCCCCCTGCATGTACAAATTGATATCGATTGCTTGCCTTATCATATCATTTCTGTTCATCTCTTTACAAATGACTATCCCTTTATTACAGAACCTGTTCGATGAAAATGGTCGTATGCTTGGCCAAATCAATTTCTTTGATATCTAGCTCTTTATCCATCGTATTTTGCTTCACGATTCGCACAATTGGACGGCTTGGCAGTCCTCTATGCTGTCCGACCACGACACCTGTCTCCCGATTGGACAAACGAACGGAAGCTCCCGTCGGATAGATCGAGACGATTTTCAGAAACTGGATCAAGACATCGCGATCAAGCTGGGTCTCCGCTACCGCCATCATATGCTCGCAAGCCTCATGCGGCAGCATCCGGCGCCCTAAGGAGACATCAAAGAGCAGATTATCGTACCTATTCGCGACGGCCGTAATTTTCGCATAAATATGAATATCTTCACTCATAAGTCCTCTTGGAACCCCTTGACCGTTAAGCGTTTCATGATGCTGGAAGGCTACATGGGCAATGAGCAGGCTGAATTCACGCTTGTTCTTCAGAAGCTCGAAGCCGCGCCAAGTATGATGCTTCTTCATGTCGGGCGACTCATCATCGCAAACAAGCTCCACCTTACCCACATCATGCAGAAGCGCACCAATGGCTAGTTCCTTCAATTGGGTTCCATTGAATCCCATATTAATCCCAATGAGCACGGCCATCATACAGACATTCGTTGCATGGATATACATCTCGTTATCCTGCGTACGAATATCCGTCAACTGCACGAGGACATCCCTATTTTTCATGATCTCATCCAGCAGCGTATTAATCGAAATGCTCATAGCACGCGAGTTAAATTCCTTACCCGACTGGATAGCCGCAAACGTTTGACCCATTTGCTGCATAACGATACGTTTGGTTTCATCCGAAAGGATTTCCGGGATTTCTACATCCTCTAGGTTCGGATCTTTGATGTAAATCATTGTGACTCCGATTCGGTTTAGCGTGTTAATCATAAACACCGTTAATTGCACATCTTCTGAAAGCAAAACAGCTCCATTGCTGGCAAATATCGTTCGGCCCAAAATTTGACCCGGCTCAACGGAATCCAAATGCACATATTTCATAGGATTCACTCCACGTTTTATTTATTAGTTATTACCGTATTCGGGCTCCGTTCCAAATCGAGCAAGAGCACTTTTATTGGGAGACCTCCGCCGTAACCAACAAGGTCGCCACTAGCGCCAATAATGCGATGACAAGGGATAATGACGGGAATTGGGTTTTTATTGTTAGCTCCACCAACCGCTCTGACGGCTTTCGGCGAGCCTATGGTTTCTGCAATATGTTTATAGGAAGCTGTCTCTCCATATGGAATAGAGAGCAGTGCTGTCCAGACTTGTTTCTGAAATTCAGTTCCCTGTAAATCCAGTTCACCCTCAAAGCTTAAACGTTCTCCTCTAAAGTATTGCTCCAACTGCTGTACAATCGGTTCGAGCCGTGAGGCATTCTCTTGCAGCTCATGCCTGCCAAACCAGCGGTTAGCCCATTGCTGCAGCTTCTCTTGGTTCTGTTCGTAGGTGCCGAAATCAACCTTGCAAATTCCCTGTAAGGTCGATACTAGAACAAGAGGACCTATTGGAGAATTAACCTCCGTATAGGAAAGGACGGTCGCAGCTTGTGTCTGTTGCTGTGTCATATCTGCTCTTTCTCCCCCTTATCAGCTGTAGAATGGCTTATTACGTCGAGCGCCTTCTCGATATCCTGCATAACAGCGGTTTCCTGCTCGGCTTCTTGAGCTTTATCTAGAGCAGCTGCCGCGTCTTCGCCGCCAATCCGACCTAGCGCCCACGCTGCCGTAGCCCTGATCTCAGGGCGAGGATCCGTCAGCAGCAGCTCTCTAAGGACGGATACAGCTGTCCTGTCCTTGAAATTCCCGAGCGCGATAATGGCATTGCGCTGGATCGGCTTCTTGCCTCTCCAGGACGCTGCAATGCGCCCGTACTGCTCCTTGAAATCCTTGTTCGACATAGTCAGCAAGGGGATTAACAGCGGCTTGACCTTCTCGGGGTCAGGCTCGAGCTCAGGATGATGCGTCCAGTTCATCCCCTTGTTCTTCGGACAGACGATCTGACAGGTGTCACAGCCATAGAGGCGGTTGCCGATTTTCAGCTTAAACTCGTCATCGACATAGCCCTTGGTCTGCGTGACGAAAGAGATGCAGCGGCTTGAATTCAGCTGCCCTGGACCGACTAGCGCTCCAGTGGGACAGGCATCGATGCAAATCGTGCAGTCCCCGCACTGATCCATAATAGATGTATCGGATGTAAACGGTATATTCGTGATCATTTCGCCCAAATAAACCCACGATCCCCACTCGGGGGTGATGACGGCGCAGTTTTTGCCGGTCCAACCGATCCCAGCCCGCTCGGCCACGGCGCGGTCGACCAGTGCACCGGTATCAACCATGCTTTGCAGTCTCGCATCAGGCACGCGCTGTGCGATGAAAGCCTCCAGCTTCGCGAGCCTATCGCGAAGCACGTCGTGGTAGTCGCTCCCCCACGAGGAGCGCGAAATAATCCCCCGATAAGCCCCAGGCTCGGATCGGGGTGGGTTCGGCAGTTTCGACGGGTACGCAACAGCGATGGAAATGATCGACTGAGGAGCGTCGAAGCTTAAGCTTGGATGTACCCGCTTCTCGATATCCGGCTCCTCGAAGCCGGATTCAAACCCCTTCTCCCTATGGTGGAGAAGGATCTCTTTCAGTTCCGTGAACGGCTCTGCTGACGTGAAGCCGATCTTATCAATACCGAGGGACGACGCGGCTTCCACGATCTCTTGTTGAAGCTTGCGCCAATCCGCATCTGTTCCTGCTGCTATGGAAACCGCCAACCCTCTCACCTCTCTCTTCTTTCGCGTCCGTTAACTTTAAAGCTTCTTGGCCATTGCGAATGGCCACAGTACATATTCAGCTCGGCCTTGGATCAGACCCGTCGGAACATCCCCGAACCTGCGGCTGTCGCCACTTGCCGCCGCATGGCGGTTATCGCCCATCACGAAGACGTGACCTTGCCCGACGCGTGTCGGTCCAAAGTCTCCGTCCTCGATGAGCGTATCTGTATACGGCTCCTCCATCTTGTCGCCGTTTACATACAGAAAACCGGCTCGGCCCTGCACCTCGTCGCCAGCAATTGCGACAATCCTTTTAACCAAGAAAGGATGCGTCACTGTGACAAACTCCTCAGACTCTTTGAGAATGACAATCTCTCCGCGTTTGGGTGCCTTCACGTACGTAATGGCTTTGTTCACGAACAACCATTCCCCCTCCTGCAAGGTTGGCTGCATGGAGTGACCTCGAACCGTGGAGAGATTGAATCCGAATTGGTGTACGAGAATAACGACAAGAAGAGCTACAAGAATGGATTTCGTCCAATCCCATAGCTCATGGGTTAGGCTTTTAGCCTCATGATAGTTCTTAGGCTGAGAAGCTGCTTTATTCGATTCAGTGCGTCCTACAAAGAAGCTCATTTATGCTCCTCCGTTCTATACTTTTCCCACTGCTCGTAATAATACATAACCATATCATCTTGAAACGGCGGCTTGTCCGCGTTCACCAGCGCAAGTAAAGCTGCAAGACCTTCCTTCACCTTCGTTTCCACAAGAGAAGAATAGTGATAATTCAGTTTATGGCGTTCATATTCATCTTGATCTACGATATGCACGGAACGATCCGGCATTCGAATAACATCAAGGTCGTAGTCAATATAAGTCAGTACTTGCTGGGTCACATACAGGGGAGATGCGACATTGCAGTAATATCTAACACCTGTTTCTTCTATAAGCGCAACAATATTAAACCACATTTTGGGAATAAAAAAAGATACCCCTGGAATACGGCTAACCCACTCCTTGCCGTCAGCTTCCTGAATCTTGGTCTGGCTGTTAATAAACACCATCATTTCTTGCTTCTGGTGATCGGCATGGAGGATGTGCTGCGGTACTCGCCAATTCGTCAGCCACATCCGGTGAAGATGGCCATCATGTTTGAAGCTTTTTATCACATACGGCGCGAAATTATCCATGTCCAAAGCTCCTCTATTGGTAGCTGCCGAAAAGTTCCCATATTATATAGAAAAGCATATCTGACCCCCAATTGCAATGGCGGCACAGATATGCTTCCCTCGTTCCAAATCTATTCATTTCATGGATATCCGAACGATCAGTTAAACACTGACTTTCTTCACAATGCTGAGACGATGTGCGGTACGGGAAAAGTCCGATGTGCTGTAACCAGCAGACTCGTACACAGGCAGCACCATTTCATTATGAACATCCACCGTTACCATAATCTTCTTCACGTTCCGATGAAGGAACCTTTGCTTCATTGCTTCGATCAAAGCTTTACCGATACCTTTACGTTGATACTCTGTTGCAACTGCGATCCGATAGTAGTAGCCATTGTTGTTATCAATCGTACCGATAATCATGCCTACAACTTGCTCTTCTTCTTGAGCGATTAAAACAAGCTCTGTATCCCATGATAGTTGACGTGCGAAAGCTTCAATCGTTTCTTCATAGCAGGTTTCCGATAAAACATCCTGCAGAAGTGTCTTCACCGAAGAGGTATCACCAAGCTGAAATGAACGAACGTGCATACGGTTCTCTCCCAATTCCACTTTTATTTGTTAGGAATAATTTTTTGGTAAAGTAGTAAATACGACAAAAAAGTGCGGAATCCTGCTAAAAATGTGTTAAAATTCACAAAAAACTTAGTTTTTTTCGGTTTTCCTCTTGAAAGCGCTTAAATGCAAGCGTTTTCACCAAATTATTTCAAATATTTAGCATATTTATCGTCTAAAAGATATCACCTCATGTATAAAAATCGTGCTAACGTCGGATTTTATAGAAGGATGTGCAAGGAATGGAGGTGAATCCATGTCAAACAAAGATGAGTCCGCGGCGTCATACCCACGAAATATACGTGATTTTCAGGAGTTAAGCTCAATGAAGCCTAGTGAATGGACGGAGATCGAACTCCACTATAATCACAGAGCAATGAGTGATTTATCCCCTTGGCTCAATGAACAAGGAACCCATATTCACAGTCAAATCATCCAGGAAATTGAGCGCCGCGGCGTCTGACTTAGTAAACATACATGTTGCTTTATTATCGAAATTCCTTCATAATGAAGTTGAAACTACATAATTTTAGGAGGTATTTATACAATGGCACATCAATTACCAGCTCTTCCGTATGCAAACAACGCACTTGAGCCACACATCGATGCAAAAACGATGGAAATTCACCACGATCGTCACCATAACGCCTATGTAACCAACCTGAATGCAGCTCTGGACAAACACCCTGCTCTGCATGACAAATCCTTAAACGACCTGATCGCTGACCTGAACAGCCTTCCTGAAGATATCCGTACTGCCGTTCGCAACAATGGTGGCGGACACGCCAACCACTCCCTTTTCTGGGAAACAATCGGACCAGAAGCTGGCGGTGCACCTACTGGCGCATTAGCAGCAGCTATCGAGAGCGAGCTTGGCGGCTTTGACAAGTTCAAAGCAGACTTCGCTGCAGCAGCTACAACACGTTTTGGCTCTGGCTGGGCTTTCCTAGCTGTTGACAAAGCTGGCAAATTGAAAGTATACAGCTTGCCTAACCAAGACAGCCCGATCATGGAAGGCGAAACGCCGGTCCTTGGTCTTGACGTATGGGAGCATGCTTACTACCTGAACTACCAAAACAAACGCCCTGACTACATCGCGGCTTTCTGGAACGTTGTCAACTGGAACGAAGTTGGCAAACGTTACGACGCTGCGAAGTAAATATCTGTGCATAGTGATAGCGACCCTGCGGGGTCGCTTTTTTTGGCATGATACTAGACATGGGCTGTAATATCTGAATTTCATTGGACGAAATCCAATGAAACACATTATCAGACTTTGGATATCCTACTTTAATTGAAAAAAAATTCCAATGTAATCTACGATTTTTCCATGAAAATTAATATTTGGAGGCATTTTGATTGGAAATATCCAATAGTAGATGTTATGGACATGCCGGAATGGGAAAAACATTGGATAAACTCCAATAGTTCGGTTTAATGGCTTATTTTATCCATCCAGCCATTCACCTTCCTTTTTATAAAATGTCTAACGTTCATTCTTACTTTACCGTCTTTCAGCTTTTCTTCAACGTGAACTTCCATAAAAGCTGATTCCATTCTTTATAAACATTTTGGTAATACCCCCCAGCCGTGCCGGAGAAACTTCTACACAAAAAAAGGCTCCAGCAGGATTCCCTGCCGCAGCCGTTCTTGTAAAAGGTATTACCACTTATATTGCGCGCAGGCTTTCGTTTTCAGCGCTGCTTCAAAGCTGGTACCCGTCTTTTTAAACAATTGCTTGACATCCTTCACTTTTGTAATGAAATGCTCCTGCTCGAGACTGATCGACGATTCGGTTGGACTCATGAAGTCATAGCCGAAGGGTCCAATCTCAACCTTAGCACCCAACGAAAATTCCGGACAATCGCCGTTCCATTTGCTTGTTAGCTTAATTCCATCCGAGAAGGAAGCCGGTCCCCAGGAAGCCTTAAACGTTGCTTCGGCCACTAGCTCGGTATTGGACAAATCCTCCAACGGGTTGATTTCGAAGCTGTCGCCGACTCCGACACCCGCTTCAATGCAGGCAGAGAACCCTTCGTCTGTGATACATATCTTGCCTGCGCCGCCCAAGCCTTCATACGCACTTGCTCCGACACAGAACAAGCCGCACGGATCCCGATACTGGATCGGATTGTTATTCACAATACTTCAGCAGCGCGACTCGATAAAGCTGTCAGTTCGGCTCTAGTAACCAAACGGTCTGGTTTAAAAGTACCATCCTCATAACCGTCAATCAGGCCAGCTGCGAACAGCTCTTCTATCTGCACCTTGGCCCATTCCGGCAAAGCCTCCCTAAGGGTCGCAGTTCCCTTGATCTGCAGCCTCTTTATTGCCGGTCGCTGCCGCAACCACTTCCTTGTTCCATAACGGAAAAGATGAGGTCATAAATATACTAAAAATAAGTAAAACAACCATTATTCTATGAATTCTCAGCGTCCCAAGTTTTGCGGCCATAACACCATAATCTCGTTACCTTCGGGATCAGGGAAACGAAAAGAGATCCCTTCAGGCTGAACATACAGCCCACGCGCAGGGACACCCTTGGATTTAACTCGCTCCCATAGTTCCTTCATTTCAAGCAGTGAACCTGCATGGAATACTATCTGCACCGCAATAGGGTTACTCACGATACTTAAATTGCACAAGCCACCCTCTTCATCGAGGGTTAGCTGCGAAACCTCATAATCCGCATCAGCAGCAATCAGCTTCATGTCAAAGATTGTTTGGTAGAACACAGCCAACCTTCCTCTGTCACGGGCATAGAGACCAACACTTCCCAGCCGTAAGCGACGCCTCATTGCTCACCCAACCTTTCTACAAATATGTATCAAAGATATCACGGTGAACGACGACGCATAATTATCCCATGAGATGCAAATGGGGTATCCAAAAGGATACCCCTAGCAAATTTTGCATCTATACCGCATGAAGCAGTCCGTGTAAAATGGGAAATAAAGGCTTACATGAAACCTCCATAAGTAGGTGATTAGAAAAACATGATCGATGAACAGTATGAAGAATTAGAGAGCAGATGGTTAGTGGGACGAAGGCGAGAACTTTCTGATTTTTTGCAGCTGCTTCAGGATTCCTCTAGACCCCAAAAAATCGTGAATATCTACGGTACCGCAGGCATTGGCAAAAGCTCTCTGTTAGATGAATTTCAGCGTCAGGCTAAGGCTAAAGGGGCTTTCACCCTGTCGATCGACAGTGAGGGATTCGTCAAAACGCCCCAGGCGTTATGTGAACACATCCTTACCCTGCTTCCTGCTCAGAGCCCCGAAGCCATGGAAGCATCAGACCTTCCCGTTATGTGTCTACAGGCGCTTAATCGATTGTCCTCGGAACGGCCGATCGTTCTGTTTATTGATGTCTATGAGCAGATGGAGAGTATGGACCAATGGCTTCGGGATTATTTTCTGAAGAAGTTGAACAACAACGTTCTGACCGTTATTGCCGGTAGATACCCGCTAAATGAAGCGTGGCATCTTTCCCCTGCCTGGAGACCGCTTATTATGCGCATGCCCTTATCAGAGCTGGATTATGCGGCTGTCGCCCGGTTTGCGGAAAATACATACATTACGAACGAAGAGACTATCCAGCGAATTTGGCGCTATTCCAAGGGACACCCCTTGACACTATCCTTGATCGCTTTCCTGTTCAGCCAACCCGACTACTCAGACAAAGCTGAGCATCCGGGCGGCGATGACTCGCTGCCTTATCTCGTCAGCCAGTGGCTCCGCGAGGTTCCTGGGGAGCATCTACGGCCTTTCATTGAAGCATCCTGCGTTCTCCGGCACTTCAATCAGGAAAGCTTGTCCTTCGTAATGGAGCGAGAGATCGCAGCGTCTGAATTTTATCAGCTTATTCGCTTCTCCTTCATCCGAAGGGTGGATCGGGGATGGACGGTACACAGTTTAATGAGAGACGCAGTCAATCGCGAGCTTCTGTCCCGTACTCCCCAGCTGTATGAAAAAATCAGGGCAAGGGCGCTGCTGTATTATTATGAGCGCTTGACCGACAACAGCAAACAGGTACCCGATCCAAGGGAAGCCATCGAGCTGATGTATTACATTGGTGATTCCCTGATTCGTGCGTTTATGAACTGGTTCGAGCTCTCGCCAAGACACTATGAAACGGTCGGCAGCCACCACCGTGAGGAGCTGGAAGCCTACGCAGCCAAAAGGGTGGCAAACGCCAAGGATACCAGAATTGAACTATATGACCCCCATACAAACGGACATTTCAATTTTCTCCTCACGTCGAAGGAAACTTGTTTCACGGTACAAAAGTTAGATTTTGAAGCGCTCTTCTCGCTTGGCTTTGACGTCGTGCGTGTTATGAGGGATGCGGCAGGGGAAATTATCGGGCTTGCCGTCATCATTCCGATCCACCGCGATACCCTGCCATATTTAAAGCGGGCACCCCGCTCCTCCGCTTATTTCAGCAGTTTATCACCGCAGATGAGCGAGCGTTTATCTGTGCCTTCACACACGCGCGCCGGTTGGTTTATCGAAACGATCGATACGGCGGATTTCGCTGATGCCTCCCAGCAGGCAGCGATGGGGCATTTGCTCCATTCGTTGATTTTCACAGGGGAATTGATCGTTGAATCCCCCGCTCCGATCACGTATTTTATAGAGGCGCACAAGAGTCTAGGCTTCGAGGTAGTCCCGAACGGCAGGCACTTTAATTATGATGGCATAACGCCTACGGATACATTTGTTTTGGATCTGCAGAACGAGCAGGTGGTTAGCTATATTCATCGGATGCTTGCCATCACTGGGCAGCAGCAGCTTCTAGAGCAAGAAAAAGCTCCTCTACCACAAGCTATGCAAATCTTACAGGAGGATCGTTCATATGACCGGATATCGGAAAGAATGGACATTACTCCCCGAGAAAAAGAAGTCGCAAAGCTGCTGGAGAGAGGTTGTACGAATGGGGAAATCGCAGCAAGCCTATACATCAGCGAAGTCACTGTGAAGAAGCATATCAAGTCAATGTTCGCTAAGTTTGACGCAACGAACCGGACCCAATTACTGAAGAAGCTGCTGGACTGAGCCGCTGAGAAGTTCCTGGAAAGCTATAAAGCGACCCCTGAGGGTCGCTTCATAGCTTTCGTTCTATTTTTCCGCTAATGCGAATTATTGAGGAGCCTTGGTTTGAAGGAGCTTTAATCCCATTCCAATAAAGATAATGCCCGTTATTTTGTTTAAAACCGTGCCAATTTTTGCGCTTCCTCTTACTTTTTTTGTCATGTGCGAAGAAAAATAGGCAATAAAAAGACACCATAGCAATCCAGTGAACGTAAATGTAAGCCCTAGAATGATAAAAGGGATAGGACCAGAAGCCTTTTTGTCAATAAATTGCGGGAGAAAGGCAATGAAAAATAAAGAAACTTTTGGGTTCGTAAGACTTGTCATAAGCCCTTGCACAAATATTTTTCTTATGTTTTGTTTCTTGGGCTCAGAAACAGCACTAAAATCTACATTTGTTTTATCAAGTAACATTCGAATTCCGAGATAAACTAAATAGATGACTCCCACTATTTTAATGATATTGAATAGGAGAAGTGATTTGGTAAGTATGATTGATAAACCAAAAGCAACTAGTAAGGTGTGGATTAAAGAGCCACTTATAATGCCATAAACCGAATAAATACCCGCATTTCTCCCCTGGGAAATACTTCTTCCCACAATATACATCGTATCTGCACCAGGAATAAGATTCAATAGAATGCCAGTTAGTAAAAATACCTCATAATTAATTATTCCATACATATTCGTACCCCCCTATTTTTTTACGATTTTATCACATTAAAGCAAGTTGTATAAATAAAAAAGGATTTTTAATTTTTTTAATAATGACTTACACGGCAAATGAGATAAAAAGAGAGCTTAATCTATAAAACTTCATCAAACCTTTATTAAACCTTTGCCGAAATTTTACCCTGAATCTGTTACCTTTTTCACAGAATTCCTTTCATTAGATATGCCATAATGATCATCGTAGTACCAAAATACAATTCATTGCGATTATTTCATGAGTCCTAGGTCTCATTTTTATAATTGTGCTTAATGAAAGTGAAAGTAGGAATTTAACTATGCGAATTATTCCAACCATGATGTGTCAGCCGGGGATGCGGCTAGGTAAGGCAATTTTCACCGAGGAAGGTCAGGTGCTTGTGGGTTATCAGGTGGAACTCACGTTTTCGATGCTGAAAAAGCTCAGCCAGATAGGTATCGATCATTTATATATTGAGGATCCGCGAACCCATGACGTTCAAATTGAAGATCCCATACAGGAAGATACAAGACTGCTTCTTCGCACTTCGCTTGGCAAGATATTTGAAAGATTCAGCCCCACATCAAGCTTTAGCTCAACGTATCCAACACGCAGCACCACACCACTCAGTAAACTTTTCCTTGAAGGCATGTCTCGCGTCATCGATGATCTTCAGTACCACCGACACGAAGCCGTCATGTTAACTACTCTTAATATGGTGCCTGCCACGAATATGGAGCAGCATTTTTGCCAGAATGCTATGAATGTATGCATCTATGCGACTAAACTGGCTATGCAGCAAGGTACTTATTCACGAGATGAGCTCATGACTATTGGGCTCGGCGCTCTCCTGCACGATGTTGGGAGTGTGCAAATTCCACTACAGCTGCTGCAGAAACAAGCAAGCCTAACACCAAATGAATACCTGGAAATACAAAAACATTCGCTCTATGGCTTCCAAATGTTAAAAGATGAAGCTGGCATCCCTCTTCTGTCCGCACAGTGTGCTCTGCAGCATCACGAACGAATAGACGGCAGCGGATATCCGTTCAACTTGAAAGGGAATCAGATTCATCCTTACGCCCGCTTGATTGGTTTGCTGGACTCGTACGACGCCATGATTCACAATCGTAACTACCGCAAGGCCATCCCCCCACATCATGCGCTTGAAGCTCTTTACGCAAACGCCGGAAAGCTGTACGATATAGACATGGTCAAGCTGTTCCGCAATAACGTCGCAATCTACCCACTAGGCCTCGGTGTTTCCCTGAATACAGGTGAATCCGGCATCGTCTCCCGCTTAAACACCCACAGTATGCAGCGCCCCATTGTCCGTATACTTAGAACTGCTTCAGGAATTGAGCTTAAAGAGCCCTACGAGATTGATTTATCAAGAGCCTTGAATGTGATGATTGCAGAAATCGGAGAACAGCTGGTCGTTTAATATGGCCGAAATGAGATGAATGCCTGATGAAAACAATCGTTTCTTTACTTCGAAATGTCCCCTTGTTTCAAGAGTCTTTCGGAAGAAGATTTACAGACAATTGCTCCTTTATTCATAGAAAAAAAAGCAAAAAAGGGCGGAATTCTTTTTCTCGAGGGTGATGAAGGTGAGGAATTATTTCTTATTAAATCAGGTGTCGTGAAAATATATCGCTTGGATGAAGCCAAGGAAATTATTCTAGCTTTGTTTCGTGATGGGGATTTTTTCGGTGAAATGTCCTTGATAGGCAGCGGTCATACTCGGTCCGCAACCGCTGAAACAATGGAGTCTTGTACACTCTATATCCTCAAACGTACGGTATTCACTCAGTTCATGGAGAAGAGCCCTAAACTATGTTTAAAGCTCCTAGAGACCACGATGGGACGACTGCGTCTGGCCAATGATCAAATCTATGACCTTACGTTCTTAGGGGTTCGCTCTCGTATCATGAAGACCATTATCCGTCTATCCGAGCAGCATGGTATCCCTACACCGGAAGGTCTTCTGATTAATGTAAAACTTACACATCAGCAGCTAGCTAACATGGTAGGCACTGTGCGGGAGTCCGTAACCAAGGTGCTGCAAGAGCTCCTCGATGACGAGCTTATACAAATTGATAAAAAGTTAATCACATTAAGAAATGTGGATGCCATTAAGAACGAGATTCGATAAAAAAAGAGAAAACCGAGGAAATTACTCCTCGTTTCTCTCCTGCCACTCTTTCATAATCCGTATAAAAACGTTCGGAAAAGCGTATTGATCGAGCTCTTCCGGGCCTACCCAGCGATAATGAAAAGGGATCCATTCTCCCCCGTGACTTGAGCGGTTCACGTTACTTAGCTTAGCACGGTATACTTTCATTTTCCAAACGATATGACTGAAAATATGTTCAGTATCCATGAACCAATCGGTAGGTTGGATACTGATTTGTTCCTGATCCACAAGGGCTTGACGGAGCTCACTCCTATTAACCTCATCTGAATTCCACCCCTCAGACTTCCAGGCCACATGCGGCAGCTCCCACATACGAGCTAGCAACCCCTCTTGAGGGCGCTGCCTAATCAACCATTTCCCTTCGTTCTCACCCGTACCTTCTATTAATGCCACTGCACGCAGTTCTGGACGCGGGGGTTTGGCTTTCTTTTTGATAGGCAGGGCTTCTTCCATACCAGCTTCCCGCGCGGAGCAATGCGCCATAACAGGGCATGTTAAACAGTGCGGTGAACGAGGCGTACATACCATAGCCCCAAGCTCCATCAATGCTTGATTGAAATCACTTGCCGTACCTTCCAGGATGAGTTCGCGTGCCAGCTTCTCCATTTTGGTCCGTGTTGCGGGCTTCATAATATCTTCTTCAATTAGAAAATAGCGCGAAAGGACTCGCATAACATTGCCGTCCACAGCAGGTTCAGGTTTATTATAGGCGATGCTGAGGATCGCTCCTGATGTGTATGGACCGACGCCTTTGAGCGAGGAAATCTCCTCTTTATTTTGGGGGACGATACCGTCATAGCGCTCGTGAACTTCTCTGACAGCCGTTTGAAGATTTCTTGCACGCGAGTAATAGCCGAGCCCTTCCCACGCTTTGAGCACGTTCTCCTCTGGTGCAGTTGCCAATGCTTCAACAGTTGGAAATTGCTCGACGAATCGATGGAAATACGGAATCACCGTATCCACCCGGGTTTGCTGCAGCATGACTTCGGAAATCCATATATAATAAGGGTTTTTGCTTCTTCGCCATGGTAAATCCCGTTTATGCGTTTGGTACCAATCCAATAGATTTTTGGAAAAATAATCTTTCTTTTCTTCGCTGTACATGAGCTCTCCTTCTCTATGGGGCACGTTCCAGTTATAATGAATGAATGGACATGTTTCCATTATACGAGAAGTGTGGAACATAAAACTAGAGGTGAATGTATGCAAAACTCAAAACAAACAGATCTGGCAAATACGAATCGGCAGGACTTGGAGAATAACAAGAGGCAGGATTTGGAGAATAAAAGAAAAGCCTGGATCGGTCAAGCTAACGCATTAATCCCGCTTCTGTTCATTTGGGGCGCGGAATGGATGTTCAGCGCGCTTGTCGATGTTGCGATCTATTGGCGCGACTTGGATTGGCTGAAGCAGGCGGCTTTTATAACGGCGGTTGTGGCCAGCTTGGTTCAGATATGGAGCCTGCGTAAGGAATTTAGCGCTGACTCTGCTGAAGGTGCACGTGAAAGATCAGCTGGCTCGGGTGGACATGCAGGCGCAAGGTCAAGTGCTGGTGAGCGTGACTGGGGACATCCAGCGCTTCTGGTGCTGCCTGGAGCGATGCTCATTGCAGCCGTTGCTCTGCTCGAGGCCATTGGCGCTGTCAGCCCGCTCTTCGCGCCAGTGCTGCGAGCGTTCATTCTCGCCATCGGGTTCGTGCAGGTTGGACTCCTGCTAGGTAAACCGCTTGTTTACCTTGGCTTGTGGCTGTTCGCCCTGTCTGCGCTGATGGGCGTGTGGTATTTAGGTTACTCCGGTGTTGTACTGGAAGGAATGGGCGGCATTAGCCTTATTCTAAGCGGGTATATGCTGCGCATTTGGGGACGGTAAGTGGGATAAGCAAAAAAGCAGAAATGATGTAAAATGCGAATCAAATTCTGGCTTAGCTAAGATCGTTTGAATTAACCCCAGCATAGGAGGAAGCTCGCTATGGAACAAAGCAAAAAGGCTTGCGATCGCGCAAGCCTGAACAAATATCGGATGCCGGAGGATAAGCAATCCGGCCTAGCACCCAGACCGCCGCTGCACGCAGTACGGCGGTCTAGATGGATCGGCGCGCTCGTTATTGCGCCGATGGTTCTAGTGCTGGCCGCGTGCGGCGGTGGTACTTCGGGTGGCAGCGCCACCACGAAGACACCGGCAGCAACCGCGGCAGCCGAGAGCAACCCTGCGTTCGTGAAGGCGCAGGAGCTCTTCACAACGAACAAGTGCATCAGCTGCCACGGCGTTGATCTTGCTGGCAAAGTCGGCCCTAAGACGAATTTGCAAAAGGTCGGCAGCAGACTGAGCAGCGAGCAAATCGCGAATAAGATCAAGAATGGCGGAGGCGGCATGCCAGTCTATAAAACCACGATTTCCGAAGAAGAAATCGGGCTTCTAGCCGAGTGGCTCCATTCGAAGAAGTAGTCGCCGCTTTAGAGCTTCTCCACGATTGCGTAGGCGGCAGCCATCGATTCCGTATGTGTAATGCTAATATGGATGCGGTGGTTGCCTATTAAGCCTGCCCGCAGCAGCGCTGCCTCGTTCACACGGCATACCGGTTTGCCTAATTCATCCGGAAGCACCTCGACGTCTTGAAAGCCAATTTGCTTGCCAATTCCGCAGCCAATCGCTTTAACAATGGCCTCCTTAGCTGCAAACCGGCCTGAAGCAAACTCAGCGAGTCGACCTCGCCGTCTCTGCGCCAGCTCTCTCTCCTGTGGCGTCAGAATTCGCTCCAGAAATCTTTCGCCCGTAGAACCCTCTAGCATTTTGCGAAGCCGTGCAATTTCAACTAAATCCGTTTCCGACCCCAATAATCATAGACATCTGAGCCCCACTTTTCTTGCAGCGTTGTGCGTACAATTTACATGATTCCTAGCTCGCGGTCAAGGGGAGGAAGGGCTTATCTGTACTTGTCCCTCCCCCCCATGCTTACTTCGAGGTAAGTAAGTTACACTATTTTCAGTTCTTCTGCCGAGCCTTGACTAGGGTTATACTGGGTATAGATTTAAAAGCTGGGAGGCCAACATAATGAGAATCATGCCACTTGAGAAACGTGGAATATCGAACAGCAGAATCGTTTTTGGATGTATGGGAATTGGCGGGGAATGGAATTCGACTCCTTATACAAAGGAAGATTACATCATCGCTGAGAAAGCTGTAGAAGCTGCATTGTCGATAGGCATTACGATGTTCGATCATGCTGATATTTATAAAAGAGGTAAATCCGAGTCTATTTTCGGAGAAATCCTCAAAAAAAGACCCGATCTGCGCGACCAAATCATTCTTCAATCCAAATGTGGGATTCGCTTTCAGGACGATGTAAATCCACAGCGTTTTGACTTTAGCAAAGGCCACATCCTGAGTTCGGTTGATGGCATTCTTCAGCGCCTTGGTGTGGAACATTTGGATGTCCTACTTCTTCATCGTCCAGATCCGCTCATGGAACCGGAAGAGATCGCAGAAGCGTTCAACCAATTGAGATCAGCTGGAAAAGTGCGTCATTTCGGCGTATCCAACATGACTTCCGCTCAAATGCGTTTCATTCAAAATTCCCTTCCAGAGCCGCTTGTAGTTAACCAACTGGAGATGAGCTTAGCACGCTTAGACTGGGTTGAGCAAGGCATCTTGGTCAACCAAAAGGCTGGCGTTGGCATCAATTTCGCCGATGGTATTCTCGAGCATTGCCAAATGGCAGACATCCAAATTCAAGCTTGGGGACCTCTTGCTCAAGGTAAATTCTCCGGCAGAGTTGTGGAGGATGCACCGGATACGATCAAAAATACAGCTGCACTCGTACAAAAAATGGCCAATGAGAAAGAATCGACGCCAGAATCCATCGTACTGGGCTGGTTAATGAAACACCCAGCTCGTATTCAGCCGGTTATCGGCACATCTTCTGCAGAGCGCGTTCTAGCTTGCCAAGATGCTGTACGAATTTCCGAAATTATGACTCGCGAAGAGTGGTACACTCTCCTCGAAAGCTCCCGCGGGACTCGCATGCCATAGGTTTACTTATATTCACGACAACACCCCCCGACCTCTTTGGCCGGGGGGTGTTGTTATGTCTCTGTAGAGCCTAAATACCCGGAATCGGGATTCGTTTATGTTCCGTTTTCAAATATTGCTTCTCCAGCTTCTCCTGTACAGCAGCATCAATTTGCTTGCCTTCGAGGTAGTCACTGTTATCTCCGTATGTAATACCCAGCTCGTTCTCGTCCGTTTGGCCGTCCCAGAGTCCAGCTGACGGAGCTTTAACCAGCACGCTTTGCGGTACGCCAAGCTTCGAGGCAAGTGAACGCACTTGACGCTTGTTCAGCGTGCTCAGCGGCGTAATGTCAACTGCACCGTCGCCATATTTGGTGAAGAAGCCAGTTATTGCTTCAGATGCATGGTCTGTCCCTACAACGATCAGTCCCAGTTCAAAAGCAAGCGCATACTGCATAACCATGCGTGTCCGCGCTTTGATGTTGCCTTTACCGCCTCGGCTCACATGCTGGTGGACGCCGATATGCTTGAGACCATACTCGACTTCAATAGCGATTTCGTCGACAGCTTCTTCAATATTATTCTCGATTTGATATTTCAAATCGAAGGCTTTGGCTACTGCGTAGCTGTCCTCGATATCTACTTGCTGACCGTATGGCTGAAACACACCGACGGTTTTGTACTCTTTGCCCTTTTCGGCCGTCAGCTCGTCCGTCGCTTGCTTGCATAAACCCGTAGCTACAGCACTATCGATGCCGCCGCTGATGGCAATCAGCAGGCCGTTTGCATTCGCACCCAGCACATAGTTTTTCAGAAAGTCCACACGTTTGCGGATTTCTTCATCCACATCAATCTCCGGCTTAACGCCGAGCTTTGCGATAATTTCCGTTTGCAAACTCATGCATCTCTCCACCTTTTCTATAGTTTGAAACCATTCATTCTTTAAGCATTAGTATAGACTTTCATTCCTGAAATTTCAAAGGAAAATCCATCGGTCAGGAGTCCAAAAAAGAAAAGGCCACCTTTGCAACTACGGCAAGGTGGACCCTATTCTGTATAATTAATGCTATTTATTATTTGCAGAATTCATTGAAGGCATTAATTAAGTCGCCAGCAATCATATCTGCGGAGCGGTCTTCGATTTGGTGACGTTGAATGAAGTGTGCAAGTTCACCATTCTTGAATAATGCGATGGAAGGGGATGATGGCGGGTATGGCGCCAAGAATTCACGCACTTTCGCTGTTGCATCCTTCTCTTGTCCAGCGAACACGGTGTATGTGTACGTTGGCAATGTATCGTTTTGAAGTGCTTTGGCCACACCTGGACGACATTGGCCGGCTGCGCAACCACAAACGGAATTAACGACTAACAGCATCGTACCATCCTTCGATTTTTCAATCGCTTCTTCTACTTGCTCTGGTGTAAGAAGCTCTGTAATACCCAGACGAGTCAAATCTTCTCTCATCGGTTTAACCATATCTTTCATGTAAGAATCAAAAGACATTGCCATATGTGCCACCCCTTAGGATTTATTAGTTACTCTCAAAACGTAATCGTTATTAGTTATATTATACATCCGATAGCCGTGAAAGCAAAGTCCAATGTCTCAAATAGAAATAAAGCGAAAGCTTTTACGCTTCCGCTTCATCTTCCTTCTTCGTTGTCGATTCCTTGTACGGATCGTAGGAAACATCTTTATCCGGGTGCATAAAGATACCGCTTTGCGGCACGATGCCTTTTTCAAAATAATCTCGATTCTCGGCACTTTGGAACCCAATATCCTTAAAAGGATGAACCCATTCGTCTCCAGCCATGACCTCTGGGTCAGTCTCCACCGTCCAATTCATAAGCGGTGAATTATCGGATTCATAATCATGATCGCCGATAACAACGCCATGCTCATTCACAAAAGCTTCTCGCGGGCCGCGCCCCTGCTCAAATTGAGGGAGAAATTCAATCTCGAATGGATCCAGATCGCTTTGATTTTGATTGCTCTGGTCCTGAGCTGATTTGGCCATCTTATTCTTGTCTGGACTCATGTGGAAGGTCGGTTTGGACCGTCCAGTTTCTTATCAACGAAGCCCTCTTTCCCTGCTGGTTTTGCGGACTTCTCGCGCTCTAGGTTTTGCTGTTCTTGCTGGACTTGCGTCTTGGAATCGTTTTGACTCAATTCACTCAGCTCCTTTCTGCTAGTATTATGTGTCAAAACGGGGAGAAGCATTCCAATGATAAGCATGAATAGAAACAATAACTGCGCTGAACTGAGATACAGCAGAGTTGGTTTAGCAGCAGCAAAAAAGCTGGCCAGCATCCCTGCCGCGCCCCCAAACAACAGCGAATATTTTAGCAATACGACTTGTCCAAGCATCTTCTTACGCAGCTCAATCAAATGCTGCCAGATAAGCAGCGGCACAAGAAGCAGCGAAAAATAAGCGTGATAAGGATGGAAACGAGATACCGTACCTTCGACTCCAATGCCCCAAGGTACTGTTGTAGGCAGTCCATATGCGGGAATCAGTACGCAGTATAAAAACGCAGCAGCGGTTATTCCCAGCGCGAAAACATCCAGTACAAGTAAGAGTGGAATTCGATTTTTACGAATTTGATAGTACATATAGATACAAGCAATCAGCATACCTAATGCAATCTCCGTGCCCGAGCCAGACACCATAAGCAGCTTCAACGGATTGTTCCACAATAGGGATGGCTGCGTCACAATGACCCCTAGCTTCCAGGTCAACAAAACGATAACGGCACCGTTAAAAATAAGATCCTCAATAGGCTTGGCAGTTACGGTATGGGTATGATTCAACAAACGCTGCGATACCCTGCGGATTAACCATAGTCCCAAAGCACACGCCAGCAGCAGCGCTAGTAATCTTCCTTGCAGTTGAAACGGTCCAATCTGTAACACATCAGGCATAGATAACGCCAGCCTCTCTCTTTCGACTATCTTTATCGTAGTCAAAGTAAGAGTCAACTGCAACTATTAAAGTTCCAAAAATTGAAACGCGAATGAGGATTCCTTTGCTTTCGACATTAAAATCCACTATTTCCCGGGAAATTTGTAGAAGTGGTGTATTCTTCGTCTAAATAACACGAAGAAGCTCCCCACAAGGAGGAGCTTCTTGATAAAACAGATCGGCTAGACGCAACTCTACTATTTCTCAACGAATGGAAACAGCAGCTTTTGGTTTTCTCTGGTGTACATATTTTCTTTTGTGATAACCTCCGAGCCAGTATCTATGGATGCTTTAACTTTTTCTCCATTATAAACCTGAAGCGCTGTTTTCACCGCTAAATATCCCATGTTAAAAGGTTTTTGCACAATGGTTGCTTGCAGGATCCCCGCTTCCAGAAAAGCTATTTCATTCATCGAGCTGTCGAAGCCGACCAGCTTAATGCTATGCTCAGGATCAAGCTCTTTCAACGCCCGCGCAGCCCCTATCGTAGAAACTTCATTCAATCCGAAAATGCCGCGAATATCCGAATGTTCGGCAAGGAGCTTTTTCGTTTGTTCATATGCCTTGTCCTCATAACCGTTACTATATAATGTGTCTAAAATCTGTACAGAAGGATCATTCTTCAAGTTGTCTCGCACCCCGTTTTCCCTATCTAACTGGGTCGTGGAAGTTTTAACAAAGCTGACGATCGCATACTTAGCAGGTCCCTGAACGTAGCGTCTCATCGTTTCCACTGCTTTGCGCCCTGCTTCATAGTTATCCGTTGCAATGAAACTGGTTGAAATGCCGCCTTCAAGACCGGAATCCACAGTAATTAGCGTAATGCCGGAGCTGATTATTCTTTGAGCAACAGGCACCAACCGGTTATAATCCGTTGCCGCCAAAATGATGGCTTTCGGCTTCAATGCGATCGCCTCTTCCACCAACTTTATCTGCTCGTCGATGTCTGATTCGGACGGCGTACCCATCACTTTCACCTCTGTATTGTACTCTTTGGCCGCCGCAGTCACTCCTTGATTCAAAACCCGCCAAAATTCCACATGAGGGTCAATCGTCTTGGGAATGAGGATAATCGACCTGTCCTTTGCCTCCATGCCTTTTGACACGATGAGATACGCAGTCGTCATGAGCAGGACGATTATGATTGCAATCGCTACGTAGCTTGCTCTAATTTTCAACCTCACACCTCATTCTCACTATCGTTATGGATTGGGGGTATTGCCGGAATACGTACGGTTACCGTCGTGCCCTCTTCCAGCTCACTCTCAAATTGCAATCCGTACAGCTCCCCGAAATAAAGCTGGATGCGGTGATTCACGTTGTGCAAGCCGAAACCTTTGCCTGACTCCGTTTGACGTGTCTTGAGCATCAACGTTTTCAATTTCTCCTCGCTCATTCCCACACCGTTATCCATGACCTTGAGCTCAATATCTCCTTCGATCCTACGTCCCGTGATTCGTATATGACCGCGGTCCGGTAGATGCTTCATTCCATGGTAGATGGCATTTTCAACCAAGGGCTGCAAAATTATTTTCAATATTCGACAGCTGAGAATGTCCGATTCCACTTCGACTGCGTACGTAAATTTATTCCGATAACGGATGTTCTGAATCGTCAAATAGTTCTGAATGTGTTCCAGCTCAACCGCAATTGGAATGAGTTCTTCCCCTTTGCTAATGCTCGAACGAAGCAGTTTGGACAAGGCCGAAGTCATTGTAACCACTTCATCCACTTTGCCCATTTCGGCCATCCAAATGATAGAATCCAGTGTATTGTACAGAAAATGGGGCTGAATCTGCGCCTGCAGCGCCTTCAGCTCACTGATTCGTTTGACTTCCTGATCTTTCAAAGTTTGGTTCATGAGCTCTTTGATTTTGCTGATCATTAGATTGAAGGTACGTGATAGTTTACTGATCTCATTCGCACCCTCTACATCGACGCGAATGTCGAAGTTGCCTTTTTCCACCTGCTTCATATGCACTTCCAGTTGTTTAATCGGCTTGGTTAGAGTGACCGATAGCAAAATGGAAATCGCTAAGGCAATGATTAACGAGATGCCTCCCCACATCGCAGAAGTTAGCTGCATGTCCTTCTTATTTCCGCTTAGATCCCCAGCGTAGGTAACCCCAACAATTTTCCAGCCAAATTTCGTTGTACGGACGGTGTAGATTTTGCTTTGCTCTTTTTCTTGCGTATGGAAGGTGCTGTCCTTTGCCTGCAAAAGAGTAGGAATATCCTCTGATTTCAGCCCTGAGTAGATAAGCTGCTGCTGCGGATGATAAATCAGATCGCCTGCTTGGTCGAGTATGAACACATACCCTCTTTGCCCCAGTTGAATTTGGTTGCATAGATCATTAATGACGTTATAATTCAGATCGACCAATAGAACACCGCTTGCCGCTCCAGGCAACGGATTTGGCATTTGTTTACTGATCGATACGACCCATTTGTACTCATCCTTATATATGTGTTGAATGTGTGAGGGAGAAATGGCCACGTCGTCATTGTTTCTACTAGCCTTGCTGTACCATTCTTGCGTAATTAACTCGGCATATGATTTGAAATTTGCATCCATGCGTTCCGATACGACGGCACCATTGGAGCCCGCAAATACGATGGAAGCGATATCATTCCGTGAAGCAACAATGGCATGAAAATAACTGCTGATCTGACTCGCTAGCTGCACCCCCTCTGTTCCCTCCGGGTTTTTCAACGCCAAGTATCGTTTCAGATCGGCATTGCTCAGGGATAGAGCAGATATACTCTCCATGTTGCCGATGTAAGTTTGGATATTTTTGTTTACTTGCTCGATAAGCTGCTTGGTATATTCCAATGAAGTATCCGTAACGGCCACCGTAGAGAGGCGGTAAGCGCTGTAGCTTAGGATGATGGTTGTGCAAAGAATTAAGCATGAAAACGCCAGGGCAATCTTCGTATGGATGCTTTTGAATTGAATAGGACGCCGCCAACTTCTCATAGGCTCATCTGACCTTTGTGCGCTGCTCGGAATTCTTTGGGGGTCATGCCTGTATTTCTTTTGAAAATAACGCTGAAATATTGTGGGTCACTGTAGCCAACCTTAGCAGCCAACTCATAGGTTTTCAGCTGCGAAGCAGCGAGCATTTCTTTGGCTTTATCCAAACGGTATCGGGTCACGTACTCGACGAAAGTCTCGCCGGTATGCGGTTTGAACAAAGCGCTGAAGTAGCTCATGCTCATATAAATATGATTGCACACCTGCTGAAGCGAGAGCTGTTCGTCCGCATAATGTGCATGAATGTAGGCGACCGCGGCTTCCATCTGAGCTTGAGACACCGTGGTTCGTTTCTCAGCCAGCAAGTCCACGAGCGCTAGACAAATTCCCTCTAGCCAGAGCCGCACATCATCTAAGGTTTTCCTGGCATATAACTCCATGAAAGAATGATCGCCGAGCACCGCAGCTTCTTCGAAACCGGTCTCCACCAACACGTTCATTAAAGCGACGAGCAGTTTATTCAGTTTTCCGTAGCATTTATCCATCGAGCAGGTGCCCTTCTTCATTTCATTGATCCAATCCTGCAGCGTAAGCGTTACGATCATCTTTTCACCTGTTTTAATAGCGGAAATCACTATCTTCTCCATATGGATGTAACTCAGATTGTCCTGGCTGCTCCCAAATTCCATATCCCCAATTGAAATGATTCGGTTCTTCCCAAGCAAAAAGCGGTAATCCAGCGCAGAAAGTGCTTCTTGAAATGCTTTTGGCAGGTCTGGCAGATCGCTGCAAGTGCGCCCAATTCCCATCGTTACCGTCATGCTCAAATATTTCTCGATGCTGTACCTTACATGTTCGGCAAGCGTTTGACAGGTCAATTCGATCCTTTCCGGATCGCCAGAGAGCAGTGCGACAAGCTTATCATCACGCGTTCGAAATACGATGCCACCTTGCTCCTTCTCCATGATTTCATGAAAAATGTTGTAGGCCGCAAAGCGTAACAGCTCCTCCTCAGCTACTTGGTCATTGTAGAACTCACGGTGAAACTCATCAATATCAAGAGCAAGTACCGTAAAACTAGGACCTCTCATAGAAAGTCCAAACATCTGGAACTTGCGATCAATTTCATCTCTTCTCATGCAGGAAGTAACTAACCGTTCAAGAAATCGCTCTCGAAGAAGCGGCATGCTCTCGTTAAACTGATGACGGAGAAAGGTGACATCTTCCCTCTGTATACGCTCTTCATCCAGTTCTAACCTTAACTTATGAAGAAATTCGGTAAACTCTACGGAGTTGATCGGTTTCAGCAAATAATCTTTGACCTTGAGTTTGATCGCCTGCTTCGCATAATCGAAATCCTCGTAACCGGTTACAATAATAACTTTAACATCCCGGTAATTCGCGGCAATTAGCTCTGTCAGTTGAAGGCCGTCCATGAACGGCATGCAAATATCTGTAATAACGGCATCAGGCTGCAGAGTCTCCAGCGCCTCATAGGCATCTCTGCCATTATCGAAATCTCCAACCAGTTGGAAGCCGCAGGCCTCCCAATTCGTCTTCCGCTTGATGCCTTCTCTGACTTCATCTTCATCGTCTATCATGATGATTTTGTACATTATGGGTCACCTCTGGCGAAATCGAATTAAGCTCTATGTGTATTGTACACAGCAGGTTCATAAAATAACAATAGAGGCTGCCCATAATGGCACAGCCTCTTTTTTCCTATTCGTAGAGCAGCGGCTTGATGTCAGCAGCATCAATGTTCGTTTTGTCGTACCAGTGGAAGCCTGTATCGATCGATTTAGGAACAGTCTCACCTTTAATCGATTGGACCGCTGCTTTCACTGACCAGTAGCCGATGCCGATCGGATCTTGTGTAATGGCACCAGCCATCTTGCCGCTCCGGATCGCATCCATTTGCTGCTTGCCGGAATCGTAGCCGACGACGGTGATTTTGCCGTCTTTTTTCAGCTCTGTCACGGCATTGATAACACCGATTGCGGATCCCTCGTTTGCGCCGAAGAAGCCTTTAATACTCGGATGAGCTTGGATAATTGCTTTGGCCAAATCTGTGGACTTGAGTTGATCACCTCCGCCGTACTGCGTATCAACAATTTTGATTTTCGGATATTTCTCTTTAATCCGATTCGTGAAGCCATCCCGGCGATCAATGCCCGTACGGCTCGTTTGGTCATGTACGACAAGGGCGATCTCACCCTCGTTTCCGATGAGCGCTGCCATTTTGTCTGCTGCCAACGCGGCGGCAGCTTTGTTATCGGTGGCGGCCGTCGTCACCGGAATGTCGCTGTCGACTCCGGAGTCAAAGCCGATGACGGGGATTTTGCCTGCTTTTGCCTTCTCTAACAGTGGAGTAGCAGCTTTGCTGTCCAACGCGGCGAAAGCGATGGCTGCTGGCTTTTTGCCTAGTGCTGCCTGCAGCATTTCAATTTGCTTATCCACTTGTGTCTCCGTTTCCGGACCTTCAAAGGTAATTTCTACATTAAATTCTTTGGCGGCTTTCTCAGCCCCTTGTTTGACAGCTTGCCAGAATTGGTGCTGGAAGCCTTTTGAGATGACCGGAATATAAATTTTATCCGATTTGGCCGCCGCTGGCGCCGCTGTTGATGCTGCTGGCGCAGCCGTTGTCGCCGCTGTTTTCGTATCTGTCGTTTTGGAACCGCATGCCCCTAAAACCATCGTCGTTACCAATAAAAGGGATGAAACTACCGCAAATCTCTTATTCCGTGTATGCAATCTTGATCTCCCCTTACGTTTAATTTGTTGTATGTGACTCCGACTTGGAGTGAATACCGACTTTATTTTTTTCGACGTCGCATCATATCAGCGTAGACCGCTAGTACAACGACAACACCTACAATAACCGTCTGCCATTCTTGTTTAACAGATAAGATACGCAGCCCGTTCGTGAGTACGCTCATGATAAGGGCACCGATGACGGTTCCGAGAATGGATCCTTTGCCTCCGCTTAAAGAAGTGCCGCCGATGACCACTGCAGCGATCGCTTCCAACTCATAGCCAGAGCCGAGCGCGGGCTGAGCGGAATTGAGGCGGGAGGCCATCATAATGCCGGCGATACCGCTGAACACGCCAGTCAACGAGTAGATGACAATTTTCCAATAGTCTACATTAACGCCAGAAAGCCTCGTTGATTCTTCATTGCTTCCTAGGGCAAAGTTATAGCGTCCAATGATCGTCCTCGATAAAATAATGCTGGCAATGATGGCAGCGCCGAAGAAGACGAGAATGGCGTTCGGAATTTCGAAGCCAGGAATGATTGAATTAAGAATGGACCCCATCGAAATCTGCGAGAATGCCGGCGTATCGTTAAAATAGATCGGCTTCGTCCCAGAGATGACGAGAGAAAGTCCTTTGGTCACCATCATCATAGCTAGTGTTGCAATGAATGGCGGAATTTTCATCTTCGCAACGAGAAGCCCGCTGATGAGACCGCAAATGGCTCCGGTGGCAATGCCCCCGATAATACCAAGCGGCATTGGTAAATCCCAGGTTGTGATAATAACTCCCGCCATCACCGACGAGAATGTCATCACGGTTCCAACGGACAGATCAATACCAGAAGTGATGATAACGAACGTTGAACCTAGAGCAAGCACGCCGATAACGGCTGTTGAGAGCATAATAGCTACAAAGTTATTGAATTGAAAGAAATTACTGGAAGACAACGAGAAGATGATAACTAGCATAATCAAGCTGGCGAATGCAAGCAGCTTCTGTGCAGCGCCATTTTGACTCGACATCGTGGGCACTATTTTTTTACGTACAAGCCATGTTGACATCATGATTCCTCCTAAGACATCCGCTAACTGATTCGCATCGTGGCATATTTCATAATCGCTTCCTGGGTGGCGTCCTGCTGACGCAGCTCGCCGGTAATTCGCCCTTCGCACATGACCATGATGCGATGGCTCATGCGTAATATTTCGGGCAGTTCGGATGATATCATAATGATCGATTTCCCCTGTGCGGCTAGCTCATCCAGCAGCTTATAAATCTCCGTCTTCGCGCCAACATCGATACCTCGCGTGGGCTCATCGAAGATGAGAATATCGCAGTCCCGCAGCAGCCATTTACCGATAACGACCTTCTGTTGATTGCCGCCTGAAAGAAATTTAACTTGCTGATGAATGCTCGGCGTCTTAATTTGAAGCGCTTCCACATAGTGGGAGGCTGACTGTTCAATTTTGCCGTCATGCATCCACCCGAACAGACGTCTCGCTTTGCGGTAAGAGGCAACGGCGATATTCGTCTTCACGTCCATATCCACCATGAGCCCATAACGTTTACGATCCTCGGATAAATAACCGATTCCATGCTTCACGGCATCATGCGGGGCTTTGATCTGGACCTTATGCCCGTGGATGCGTATGTCGCCTGAGTCAATTGCATCTGCGCCGAAAATGGCCCTCGCCACTTCGGTACGACCGGCTCCCATAAGACCTGCGAAGCCAAGAATCTCACCTTTTGCCAAATGAAAGGAGACGTCTTTCACCGAAGAACCGCGGTTCAAATTCGTAACTTCGAACACTCTTGTCTCTGAAGCCTCGACGGCAATCTGCTGCGTACTGACATAGAGTTCGCGACCAACCATCATCGCAATGATCTGATCGATGGTCGTATCTTTCGTCTGTACCGTATCGATATAACGACCGTCACGCATGACGGTGATGCGATCGGTAATTCGCTTCAACTCTTCCATCCGGTGGGAAATATAGACGATGCCCACCCCACGCCCACGCAGCTGTTCAATGATCCGAAACAGCTCTTCGATTTCCGCGTTAGTGAGTGCCGCCGTTGGCTCATCCATGATGAGCACTTCGGATTGAAACGACAAAGCCTTAGCAATTTCCACCATTTGCTGCTTGGCCACTGTTAGCTCCGACACCTTCGTCCGCGGATCGAGCTGGAGATTCATTTCGCTCAGCAGTTGCTGTGCCTGATCGTTCAGCTTCCTATCATCGACGAACAGCTTGATTCCCTTCCTCGGCTCGCGCCCAATAAATATATTTTGGGCTATCGTCAAGTCCGGCATTAAGTTTAGCTCTTGATGAATCATCGAGATGCCAAGCTGCTGAGCTGCTCTCGTATTGGGAATGTTCACTTCCTTGCCTTTTAGGATGATTCTGCCTTCATCTTTCTGGTAGACACCCGTGGCGATTTTCATTAACGTGGATTTTCCGGCGCCGTTCTCGCCAACAAGCGCATGCACTTCACCGGCTGCCAACTCCAGACGACATTGATGGAGGGCGTGCACACCAGGAAAATGCTTCTCAATTCCTTCCATCCGGACTAGAGCTTCACTCATGACCTCACCTCGTATTTCGTTTTAACATTTCGTGCTTATGTGCTTATTCTATCTGCAATTGGCCGAAATAAGAGTGGATAAATCTCTTCAAAAAAGTTGAAAATCTTATGATTTTGAAAACCATAAACGATCAGAAACAAAAAAGCTTGTTCCAAATAGTGTTGTATTTTGTGCAACACTATGCAGCCAAATCCGTGTGATACCCGCTAACCTCCCCACCCTCTCTAACCCTCTAGGCCCATGGTACACAAAAAAGCCCCTCACAAGGAGGGGCATCTCAATAAAGCACTGTTCGTTACTCGGCTTCTTTAACGTTTAATTTCTCTTTCAGCAGATTCAACTGCTCATCAACTTTCGCTTGTTTTGCAACATCAACGGGTGTGTAGCTGCCTACTGAACCAGCTGGTACGTAAGGCTTGCGGGCGATTTCCGCTTCAACTTCCAGTTGGATAATTTTCTCTTCCATACGTTGGAAGCCGCGGGATGCGTTACCGCTCTCGATGACGCCATTGTAGGATACTTGTGCCATTTGTTTTTTGGCTTTAGCCAGTTGAGCGCGGGACACAAGCTCGTTACGTTTGTTACGCAGTTTGTAGAACTCGTCTTTCATTTCGTGCAACTGCTGTGTTAGCTCATCAGCATGTGCTTTGGAAGCGGCATATAGATCTGTGAGCTCAACAATTTTATCTTCGTGATACAATTTTTCTTCAACAGCTTGGCGAGCGATAGCCTCTTGGCCATTTTTGATTGCTGCGGAAGCCTTAGCTTCACGGTCAGCCACGAGACGAACGGACTCTTCCAAACGCTGCTTCAGCTTGCGCTCATTGGCGATTTGTCTAGCAACGGTAACTTCAGCTTGCGCGATTTCTTGCTCCATATCCCGCAAATATTGATTCAACATAACGATCGGATCCTCAATTTTATCCAATACCTCGTGAATGGATGCTTTTGTCATATCTTTCATTCTTGTAAATACTCCCATGGTTTACACGTCTCCTTTTTTAATATCAATTGGTTGTTGTTCGAAGCGAGCGACTTTGGCTTTCAATTCTTCTACTTCTCTTTGCAGAGCTTTCTTTTCGATGTCTTTCATCATCTCATCGATGTTGTTGGTTTTCCCTGCGTCGTATGGAGCATTGTAGCCCGTATGTTGTGGCGCATGGGTTGGGTGCGGCTTGTGAGCGTTCCAAGCCCCGCCATTATAGCCTTGACGGCCATATGAGCTGGCATAGGGATCAAATGGAGGCTGATCGTACCCAGGTTCCTTCGGAATGACAAGTGCAGCTACAAAGTAGATGAAAATGACCGTTCCACCGGTGAAGATTGTGGTGATAACCACTAACAAACGTAATAGCGTTGCATCTACATTCATGGCCTCGGCGAGTCCGCCGCATAGGCCAGTAACTTTCTTATCTCTTCGTGAGCGATATAATTTGCTCATGATTATTTGGCTCCCTCCTGCTGCAGTCTGTTTCTAAGAGCTTCCATTTCAGCATCTACTGCCGGGTTGCCCCCGCTGTAGTAGCTTTCGCGCCCCATTCGTCTTACATCGCGGAGCGTTCTGGCATGAAGCTCCATATCGGATACGCGCTCTTCCAAGCGACCGAACATCCGTGGTGTTGCATCCTGCGCCACACTGCTGCGAGCGTGTAGTCTTTGCTGCAACCGAGCGGACTCCATTCGCGCTAAGTAGTAGCTGCGTTTGTCTGCCACTTCTTTGTAATCGGCTTTGAACTGCTGCAGCTCTTCATCCAGATCAAGGATGGACTGCTTCGCTTGCTCGTACAATTCATGATACTGCTCGCTTTTCTCTTCGGCTTGCAGCTTCTCTTGAAGCACGATCCTTGCCATATGTTCTTCGCCGGCCTTCAGAGCAAGCAGCGCTTGATGCTCGCGCTTCTCTTTGGTTTCCAGCGCCGTCAGATATTGCTGACGGAGGGACGCTGCATGGCTGACGCATTGCTGATACAGTCTCTCGGACTGTTGAAGCTGCTCACGCTGCGCTGCTAAGTACTGGTCAATCAAGCGGACCGGGTCTTCCGATCGCTCCAGATGTTCATTCAGTGTTGCTACGGTAATGTCTCTCATTCGCCTAAATAGGCTCATCTCTCATACCACCTTTTTCACTCTCTGTATTCGTTTCATTCCATTACGCGGTTCTACGTGTCAACATCGAAATTCCGTAACCAATCAACCCAATCGCCAGAAGAATAATAACCCAGCCTGCTAATTTACTAATCAGGATGATACCGCCGATTCCAGCGATTACCCACCCGATTTTACTGCCGTTCTGTATGCCTACATAACCAAGGCCAACCATTCCTATTGGAATCAAGTATCCCATCACCGAGCCAATAAAGGGTCCCATGTGAATGCCAAGCTTATTTAACAGAATCAGTGCACCGAATGCGATTAGCAGAGCGGCTAAGCCCGTATTTCTTTTCATCGTTTCGTCACCGCCTTTCGTTGTTTGCTGTGTTGTTTGCTGTGCTCTTGTTCATGTCTTTATTTTAGGTAAAAACGAAGCTTTCCAAAACGGACTAACGACGGTATTTGTTCCTAGACCTTAGTCGGGGCGCATCTAAGACCTGTGTCAGTCAAAAACAGTGTTTATACGACAGACATATTGGTTAAATACTTAACAAACTTGGTAACCCGCGCTTTTATCCTGGGAAAAGGAAGGTTTTACTTATATGAAACAACGATTACAAACGTTAACTATACGCATCCTGTTATCCGCTTTATTCCTTCTATTACTCCCTACCTATGCTTGGGAAGCAACGGCGATAGCGCCTGTTTCGAAATCATTTATGGCGGATATTCTTAGTAAAGAGCCACTGCCTATGGTAAAACTTTTTCGTACCATTCCTAAAAAAACATCCACAGCAAGTAATGAACCACTCTTTTCTTTTTCCGTTCTGAGCGACGTACATGTGGGTGCAGAAGACGAAGATTCACAAAAGCGCTTCCGTGTGGCTTTAGCCGATCATCGCCTCATTCGACCTGACAGCAAACTTATGGTACTCAATGGTGACCTCAGCAATGGTAACGAAGAGGATAATCGGAGTCTAGTCGGCATTATGAGCGAACAAACCTTACCTCCCGTTCATGCTACGATGGGTAATCATGAGTATTATGGGATGTGGCAAACGGAGAATGGCGGTCAGGATACCAGCAAGCTGAATCCGAAATGGACAAGCCAAAAAGCAATTGACCTATTCCATCAGATGTTTAACTATGAAAAGCCCTACCATAAGCTCGTCATGGAGGACTATCACTTTCTATTTCTTGGTGGTGAATTCTATCGCGATGTGGATCCTAACGTGAAAGAGGATGCCTATTTATCCACTGAACAACTTACTTGGTTTCAGGAAAAATTGAAGGCAGCTGCGGCTGCAGCGCCGGACAAGCCTATCTTCGTGTTTCTGCATCAACCACTCGTTCATACCGTGGACGGCTCGGATCAAGAGCTTGGGGTTGTACAGCATGAAGAGCTTAGGGCGATTGTGAATGCATATCCGAATATTGTGTTCTTCAGTGGACATACCCACTGGAATTTGGAGACGACTAAGCAGATAAAACAGTTGGAGTTCCTAGCCGTATCCAGCGCCTCAGTACAGGAAATATGGAATGCAAATAATGAGCCTGAAGGCAGCGCGGCTAGCCAGAGCATCGTTGTGGACGTTTATATGGACCGTATCGTGATTCAGGGGCGTGAGCATTCGGAGAAGAGGTGGATTGAGCCGGCATTTGTGAAGCGTTATGGGGGGAATAATAAAGGCATCCAAGCGATTATGGTCGGACAACGCAATAAAAGCTAAGTCTAGCCGAGAGGCAATCTTAGCTTTTTTGCACATCTAATTGAGAATAGATCGCCTATTAATTAATTATCACTTTTCCCATTGGATTTTTGCACCAATTAAGCAAAGTGGCACGATAAGTAATTCACTAAAGAAATCATATAATATCTTATAGTCAATTAATTTAAACATCTCTATTATGGTTCCAAAAAGATTAAAAAGGAAAATAATAATTCCTGTAATCAGAGCATCTCTTATTCGGGCCTGTTTTGAATTTAATGAAGCAGCATAACCTGCAGTAAGTGCAGATAAGTACCATACCGCCTCTTCCGTAATGAGATCAATTTCCTTAAATGTTTGCGTTTCAAAATCATTCATGTCATTAATCCCTACAAATAATAAGGCCAATAGAAGGGGAAATGCGAAAAGGCAGACTATATAGATGAATAAGCCTATAGAAATGGCTTTGATATTCGCATCTCTTATAAATATCATTTTTGTTCCACCTCTTCTTTTACAGCCCTTCCGGAACAGGAATACTCTGAATCTTATTTAGTTGGTTATAAGAAACGATAACCGTGCTTTTAATATCCCGCGGTTCACAATCATCAAGATCCATAATATCAAAAACAATCTCTAGTCGAACCGGAAGCGATGTTTCCCCATCAACCAGAAGCTTAAAAGTCATCTGACGAACCGAAAGTTCTTCTTCAGCAGGTTTATCTGGATCCGAGAAAAAGTCTAGAGCATAAGACTTCCAATTCTCACCGGAGCCACCGATTTGCAGCACCTTACCTTCAGGAGTTGATTCAATCCGAATAGGTTCAGGCGATGATAAAAATCCTTTTAATACCTGCTGCGGGTCGAATGTATCGTGCGGAAAGATCGTAGATGCGGATTCATTGTTTTTAGACCACTTATTATTTAATAAGGTGTACAACGTATCATTGGCAGTATAATACCTTCTAGAAATCGGATCTCCGAATATGGAGGCGGTCCGTTCACCCGAAATTATCATCTGCGGCATTCTTATAACGTTGGCATCCAAACCCGTATCCAGCCCCATCTTAAATCCTTCATTTCCGACAAGAATAGAGCTTTTGACTTTCATCGAGTAGCTCTGAAGCTTATCTGCATTTTCCAAACCATGCTTGATAATCTTTGTCGCCTGTTCCGCTTGCTCCTTGTTGTTCGATTCCTGAGTCCCGATCCAGATGGTCTGCGTCTCCTCATTCCAACCAACTTCCTTCCCGAGCGATTCACTAACAAATCGTAAAGGAACATACGTCAAATTCTCGTATACGAAGACCTTCCCTCATCCGATTTCTTTTCCACGCCATCAAACATAATTTTTATATTTCGAAAAAAAACATCGACCTTGGAACTACCCTCAGCGTAGGCAGAGCCTCCTACCACAAAGAAAATACAAATGAATATTCATGCGATGATGCCAGAGAAAAAAGATTTCATACGATCTCCTATCTTCAATAAACGATTTCATTTTAATCTACAACTAGAATATCTTGATCATCCAATTGGTCTTCAATATTGTCTGCTGACAGCCATTCATAATAAGTAAGGCCAAGCTTCCCAGCTAACCTATAGGCTGGTGGTTGATCAAATGTATATCCTTTTAAATCAAATAAAGAATCAATGCCCTCAATAGTGTTACCTTGCTTGAGAATCAGTTCTATTATTAAATCAAGATCATAGACGTTCTTTTCAATTTGGAGATCATCTGTCCAGTCACATTTATACTCAAATACCGTGTCATCTTTGTTGTAAATGACTAATTCCCAGCCATGATCTTGATAGTATCTATAATGAACCAGCAGTCCTGGATTCCAATCCAATATGGACGCCGTAACATTCCGTCCTCTGTACGGAACAACAAAAGTTACCCAACCATTAACCTCATTAAATACGTAACCTTTATTCTCTGAATGTTTAATCAAATCCACCGCTGATTCTCGCTTTTGCGTATATAAATGGAAACTTTCACTGAATTCGCTCATGCTGCCGCTCCTCTTTTATCAAGATTGAGACAATTTTTATGAAGCAAAAAAAGTTTTATCCGGAAAACCGTCTCCCTCTGCATAACATCTTGCAATAGCAGAAGCAGCCTTCATGAACATATGGTCTTTGGTAGTACCTGGAACTCTCTCTAGCTGCCGAAATTCTTCATGAACTAAATTAAATTCAATTTCACCCAAACTTTCTTCTGTTGGACCAAATTTGTAAATGACCTTTTCGGCATCGTCGAACACTTTAATAAGCATAAGATATGTTGCCATTATGGGACCCTCCTTTCTTTTTTGGCAATAAAAAAACAAGCCTCTAAAGAGTAACCCGGCTATCGTCCCATGACATGTGACTCATGGCTTAGACCCGTGGCTTTGCGTCTCCACCTTTCGATGGATTTGCCTTTGTTCATTATTGCTTGATATTAGGTGTGTTTCACTCATTATTGCTAGTCGTAAAGAACTAACTATTTCCATGGTATTCCATAAAATAATGAAATTCAACATATTTCTACAAAAAAATAGGTACTCCGTACACAATGTGTGTGATTTCACACAAAAAAGGCCAACCAGAGTACTGGTTGACCTAAGAGAACAACATAATATTTCTATAATCTTACTTCCTGCCCCGTTGCTGCAACACTTCGATAAAATGCCGAAGAGGCCGCTGTAAACCAGTTATTCCAGAGGATCAACCAGTTATAACTGGATGATCCCATATAACAATCAGTTTAGTTGAATAAACAGATTAACTGGAATTTTCACAATTACTCGAACTGGACAGATACACGCACGAGTCATTATTACTTTACTTCTGTATAGACAATAACGCACCATTTACGTAATAATACAGCATTCCGTTCTGATCAAAGAAGATTTCCGTTGCTGTCCCCAGCGCCAAAGTATCAACCTTCTGATAGGTCACTGCACTGTATATTCCATTTTTACCAACCAGCAGCTCTCCAGTAGCACTCGCTGCATAAATCGGTTCTGGCAATGTACTGATTACCTGCGTAACATTATTAAGATCAAGGACCTTATTCTTTACGACCAGCTTCCCTTGACCTTTCAACAATAGAACCGGAGTATCCAAGGGATCTCTCAAGAAGTTAGGGTAACTTAGGCTGGATTGGCCCGATTTGGTTACGCTATTGCCACTAACGGAATATGCCAATACGTTGGAGCCGGCATTTCCTGCATTCCAGCCAGACTGATACCATGTAAAGAATGTACTCTTATCGCTGGAGAAAGCCAGATCGCCAACCCCTTTGATCACAGTTCCGTAGTTTACGGCTGCAAAGGAAGTCGAATTGAACGCCAGCAGCGTCGGCTCCCAATCACCCATCACAACATACAGAATCCCAGATTTATGGTAGATATGTCTATGAGCGATGTCACCGGAATCAACAGTTGACGTGTAAGTCAAGTGCCTTGCAACTTCTAAATCAGATAGGCGCACTTCCGTTATGAGCTTATTTAGATCATCATTCACGATAAAGAGACTTGAACCGTTTTCCGATATAGTAAGTCCGGCCGGACGATATGGAAGCTTGACCGTGTTTACAATCTTCTGTGTTTGAAGATCAACCACATATAGATTGCGGAACGCTTCGTCGATGGCATAAGCTTTCTTATTTACGGAATCGTAAGCAATGTCGACAACTCTGCCGTCCAACTGGACACCAGGCACCGCAACAGGGGCAATCGCTTCGATTGAATTCTTTTCTACGATTTCGACGATATTCTTTCCGGCTAGCGTAGATACAGCAATCAATCGATCGGTACCATTAAATACATTCTTGGCTGTACCATCCAAGTGATAGAGCCCGCTTTTATTAAAATTGCTGTAATCATAGACTTGTACCGCATTGTTCTTAGCTGTGTAGAAATTCTTGTTCGACTGATCAAAGGTAATACCGTCATATGCTTGTCCAAGTCCGTATACATATTTCATATCGTCGTACTTATTGCTTGTTGCCATAAATACGTTGCCGGAACCGTTAAAGATGTAGGCACCGTCCGGAGAAATGGTGAAGTTCGTCGACATTGCGTAATCGCCATGGTACGGCGAATCGTAACCGCCTGGATAGGATGGCTCGACGTATTGTCCGTTCGTTACATTATATGCGCTAAGGTCTCTCGGTGACGAATCCGTTGTGATCGTATAGAGCTTATTCCATAAAGGATGCGTTTGGATATAACTCGCTTGCCGAATATCGCTTGAACCCACCTCCGCAAAGGTGTTCAAATCATATGACTTGATCTTCGTCCACTGCCCTGAACCGGATGACACGTAGAGATAACCGGAAACGACTGCGACATCATAGGGGTCAATCGCAATATTATGTGTACCTTCCAGCATAAAGGTGGCCGCATTCACAACCGCAATTGCACCTTGTTGCTGTAAAATATACGTATAGGAAGAATGTTCCGCTTTTAGCAAGGAAACGTAGATTTTACCATCTGCATATGTGAGACTCTCCGGTTCAAGGTCAAAGGAAATGGAGGCTTTATCGCCTGTTTCGTAATTGACGCGGTAAAGCTTCTTGTTCGTTTTATCTGTGATATAGAGGATTGGCTCCGACGGATGTTGCCACGTATCCGTAATCTCAAAATCCAGAGCTATGTGTGCATTATAATAAGTTGTAGCAAAAGCAATGCTGCTTGGTCCGGATTCCACGCCAATTTCATCAATTGCTGATGTAACGACATAATATCTTGTCGTATGTGGAAGATTCGTGCTATCGACATAGGTCGTTCCGGTTACCGTAATCGGTTGACCGTTTTGATCCTCCAAGGGCACAAACTCGCCATCAGCAGTTGCGCTGTAATAAATATGATACTGGGTTGCATTCGTAACTGGATTCCATTCCAAAGCGATCTCCCTATTCGATACTGTCGATGCCTTTAGACCAATTGGCGACTCTAGTTGATCATAAATCCCATCAAGTTCCCAGTCGCTTCCGTTCCATGTTGCAAAAACAAGATACTGACTTCCGTAAACGAGCGTAAGGTTATCCCCTGCAGTGAGTGGCACCGCTTGTCCCGGCAGCTGATTACCTAGATCATGGACCGTGTAACTGTCATTGATTTGATAAGAAATCATCTCGTTGCCACCATAATAAACCTGAGCATACACGCTTTCGCTAACCGCAATGCTGGATAACAGAAGCCCGGAATAATGCTGTGTTGAATTTCGATTGGTTACGTTATACGGAGCTGGAGAAACCGATCCGCCTATAATGCTGTAGATCCCTACGTCTTCTAACGTCCCGGTATATTCGGTCTGGTATGTATCCTGTGTAACCGTGTTCGAAACGTCCCATTGAACCGTCGAATAATCTGCGATGGATGGGTACAGTGTGTATACCTTGTCCTGTATGATAAAGGCAGCATTAATATCCACTACATTACCCGGCTCAGTAGCCGGTGGCTGTCCAGGAGGTACATCTTCTCTCGGGTTGTCCTCATTCGGAACAGGAGAGTTTCCTGTTACTTCCTTCCCGCCAATTACGACGAGCTTCACCAGATCGGCAAGTGTATATTTCTTTACAATTTGTTCAAAGCTTACGCCTTCCACATTAATCACCGCATTAAGGATTGATCCTTCTCCCGTCACCTTCGCGGCTGCTTGCAAAATGATCTGCTCCAATATGGCATTGCCCAGCATCTTGATTCCTGAGCCTTCCGAACCTGCTTGCGTTTCAAGCAAGGTGACAACGGATTGACTGGAAATCTCGACGGTTACCATCGACTTCAGGTCAACTTTCACAAATGTCCCTACTAATTGAACGACATCATTCACAGTCGTTCCTTGCACGGAAATGGATTGGAAGCCTTCGTTTCCTTGCTCTTGTTCTAATTTCGCACCCGATTTTATAATGGTATGACTTATACTCGTAGAGCCTTTAGCAAAAACTCTGACTCTGCTGAAGTCCTTTTGAACCACCATCTGATTGAGGGTCGAATCTTGAATTTCAATGCTGTTTTCTCCGCCCCCATTCACAATCGTTCTTCCTTTTACTGTCACGTGATCAAGGAACACTTCCCCCTCCCCTATCCCCGCTGCCAAGATGAGGTCGCCTTTGATCACAGCATTTTTTATAGTGACACCGCCGCTGTTGACTGTCATATTTCCTTCAACATCAGCTTTTGGAGTATAAGTTCCAGGCTCATGGATCAGCTGCCCTACGGCATTATCTAGCATCACTACGGCTTCTGCTCTTGTAATGGATTTCTGAGGACGGAAGCTCTGATCAGGATACCCTTTAAGATAACCCTCCGAGGCGACTGCTTTTATATAAGGCTTGCTCCAGTCAGACATTTGCTGCTCATCGTGAAACGTTCGCGTATCGCTCTTTGGTAACACATCTTCTAATTGCATAAGTGGATAGATGATTTTGGCAGCCTGTTCTCTGCTAATCGGTTGATCTGGACGGAAGGTGCCGTCATCGAACCCAGAAATATAGCCGGCATATTTTGCTTTGGCTACATCGTTATAGAACCAATTCTCCTGAGAAACATCTTTGAAGGTTTGGTCATCCTTATGGAGATACTCAAACGCCTTGTTGACAAGCGATATGAATTCCGCCCTGGTAATGACTTTATCGGGTTGAAAGGTTTGATCGGCATAGCCCGAAATCAATCCATTACCGATCCATTCGTTTATGGCATCCTCTGCCCAATATCCATTAATGTCACGTAAGGATGGTTGGTTTTCTGCTTGCGCTAAACCTGAGAAAGATACGAATTGAACGGTCAAAAACATAACGATAAATGCAACTTTTCCTATTAACCTCGCCAACATACAATCTTCCTCTCTTTTACTTTGATATAAAGGCAATAAAAAAGCCACTCCAAAAGGAATGTAGGTAGCCCGTACAAGGAAGTGCCCTTGCTTAGACCCGTGGCTTTGCGTCTCCGCCTTTCGGACGGATTTGCCTTTGTTCATTATTGCTTGGTACTTAGGTAGATTTACTTTACTACTAGTCATTTAGACTCATCACGTCAAACTTACTGCCCCTGGACAATTACCTTACCATTCCTATCATAGTAAGTGCCTTTACCCATCTTTCCTTCTACGAAATCTCCTTCGAAGTTTATCCTATAAACCTCACACGCACTCGCTCCTTCTCAATCTCCATGTTAAATAACACAAAAAACCAAGCTCAATAGAGCAACCCGGCTATCATCCCATGAGTTGTGACTCATGGCTTAGACCCGTGGCTTTGCGTCTCCACCTTTCGATGGATTTGCCTTTGTTCATTATCGCTTGGTTATTAGGTATTTTTACTCATTATAACTAGTCTTTTAGAACTGACTGTTTTCCATATTAATCCACATTATTTCATAATTCAACACTTTTCTACAAAAAAGAGGAAATACCTACGCAAAGTGTGTGCTTTCACACAAAAAAGGCCAACCGGATATTCCGGTTGACCCTAAGCCCTATTAAATTGCCTATCGATTTAAACATTCTCTTTGTCTAGTAAATAGACTTTCACATTCTTCTTTACGCCGAATTCTTGTGCTTCACTTAAATCATTCATGAATACATCAATTCTCGAACCGCGAATAGCAGAACCAATATCCTCCGCTTTGCGAATGCCGATGCCATCAATGAACACTGTAGATCCTAAAGGGATTACAGCAGGATCCACGGCGATCGTGCGTCCTTCTTTTGCTTTTAGACCACTAAATGTGATGCCGTACATGGGATGGGAGGCCTTTTTACCTGTTGATTCAACACCAGCCGTATAAGCTGTGAGGGTTGTGTTCAATACTTTTTTGATGATTTTCTTTTGACCATTAGGTAAACCAATCTCTGCATCACCCATCGGAATCGTTAAACTTTGACCAATCGTTAACTGGTTCGGATTTTGAATATCGTTAGAGCTAATAAGGGCATCTACTGATATGCCAAAATCCCGAGCAATTTTGTACAGTGTATCTCCTCGGTCCACTTGATACTGCGTCTTAGGCTGAACAAGCTCAGCTTGAGCGGCTTCTTCCATAGGACCTGCATTTCTTGCCATACTATACGTAGGAGGTAATCCCCCCCCATCTTCACTTTCAGGGTACGAATAGGCGGGTTGCACCTGCCACAAACAAAGCAGCAACGGAAGCGTCAAAGTAACATAAAGAATTTTACGAAACATAGTATTTCCTCCTCATAAAAAATAATAGAGTTATAGCTACTAGATTCGACCAATTCTATGATTTATATACGTCTCGTATTAAATTTCCTCATTTTGATAGGATGTGAATAACGATAAACTCACCCTTATGAGAGAAACGTATAGTACGCTATTTACAATGATGATATTCATGTTCAGTTAACGGCAGCAGGCGTGCAAATAAACATTCACAGTTTGCAAAAGGAAACGGAAGAAGCGGCATTGATGGCAAAAAGAATGATGAACAAGGCGGACAGAGTGCCAAAAAATAAGCAAGATAAAATGGGTAAAGAAATAAGAAAAGCTTGAATCGCATACAAAATGAATCTTGGAATATACTAACAAACGTTTATATGTGAAAGAATGCCGGTATGATAGTCTTTCTTGTTTTTTCACGAAGCAGCGATTTCATTTATTAAATATTCCTTGACAGGAATATTCCATATGGGGTATATTATGTTTATAAATAAGACTTTCAGTGCTCTTGCCGAGCCAAACCGCTTGCACATTGTCAAGCTTCTGCGTGACGGCCCTCTTACCGTCGGGGAAATAGCGGATCGGCTTGAGCTCCAGCAGCAGCAAGTATCCAAGCATCTCCGCGTGCTTAGTGATGCAGAGCTTGTCGAGGTACAACCGTCAGCGAATAAAAGAATCTATAAGTTGCAGTTTCAGTCATTCAAAGAGCTGGATGGCTGGCTAGACTCTTTTCGCCGTATGTGGGAAGAGAGATTCGATCGCTTGGACGATTATTTGCAGCAAATGTTAGAGAAGGAAAAGAAAAAACAATTTGAATTGGAGGATTAGACATGACACAAGAAAAATCAGGGAATAACTACGATGTAACTTTAGAAGGAGGCGAGTTGGTTCTTACTCGTATCTTCAATGCCCCACGCGAACTCGTTTTCAAAGCTTGGACTGAGGCTGAACATTTAGCTCACTGGTGGGGACCAACAGGCTTCGAATTAAGTGTACACACCTTAGATCTTCGCACAGGCGGCAGCTTCCACTATTCTATGAAATCGGCTGAAGGCTTTGAAATGTGGGGTAAGTTTGTCTACCATGAAATTAATTCTCCTGAGAAACTTGTCTACGTAAATTCCTTTTCCGATGCAGAGGCTAACATTATCCGAGCACCATTCAGCGAAAACTTTCCGCTGGAAATAATGAATAAGTTATCTTTTACTGAAAATGAAGGAAAAACCACACTGATCATGCGTGGAGGCCCTATCAATGCAACTGAGGAAGAACATAAGTTCTTTGAGGGTATGTATGATTCCATGAAACAAGGCTTCGGCGGAACGTTCGATCAGCTCGATGCCTACTTAGCCAAAGTGGTATAAGAGTTTTTCACGGTTTAAAGGATGTTTTTGCGCCACTCTAGTAGCACTTGCCGATCCGGGCATGCCGCTAGGGTGGCGTTTTTGCTTGATGTGTACGCGAGCATACGCCAAAGGGGATTACTTGGTTTCTGAGCTATAGCTGAAACAGACTGGAATAGGTTTGGTTTCCGAGTCTGTAGTAAGTCAAAGTTCGGTGACGCTGAAATGTGTAGGCTGAGAAGTCGGTTTCCGCGCTTAAACCAGTAAAGAGCAATGGAGTATTAGCGGATAGGCTCAGAAGAAGCGCTTATCTCAGTCAAAGCCTTTTTTAATCGAGCAAATTCAACAATCGGCACAGCCGATATAAATAGGACATGCCGCGAAGCTGCTCTTTGTTGATTTTGACTAAATAGTTTAAGGAATCCTGAGCGATCTTTTTGGCATGTTCCACATCATGAACATCCATCTCAGCAATGGCTTGCTTGAGATCAACAAGATCTACTGAATAAACGGCTGGTCGTAAAGCGCGAAGCAGCAAAATTTTACGCATTTGAGATCGACTAAATAGGCGGTAGCCATTTTCTGGATCTCGTGATGAGGTAATGAGCCCCACCTTTTCCCAGTGTCGGATGGCTGAGCTTGGGATGGACGTTTCCGCTGAAACTTCTCCGATGGTCATCCATTCTTTCTTTGCGTTTGAATCGAGGCTGGTGTCAGGTTCCTGGGTCTCTAGAATTTGAATATTCCTCTCTGCCAACGTTTTATCGCGATGGAGACCGGCCTGTCTGTCGTTTACCAACCAAAGGGCAGCATCTACTTCTTTTAATTGAATTTTCCGAAGAACCTCGGATGTTACATCCATTCCAAACCCTGGTGCCATAGCTTGAATACACTCGAAATAAGCAATATGTTCTTCGGTGTAAATCCGATAACCGCTGGATGAACGCTGCGTAGGAGGAACAAGTCCATTCGTTTCATAATTCCTTAAGGCACTTGTACTTAGCTTAAGTTTTCTGGCAATATCAATTGGCCGCAAGTTCATGTATTCACCTCTGGTTGATCTTCACTTTTTTATTAAGATTAAAGCTAACTTATAAAGTTTTTTCAACGAACCGCCCTCTACTAAAGGCCAATCCTTCAGTTAGTTTACCATTCGCACGAATGTTGTAAAATGATTTTATAAAAAAGAAAGATTGTTAGACAAATAACGAAGGAGCTGAATCGCTTGTTAAATGATGAGTTCGATCGACAAGTCGAAAACCTAGTGGATAAAGGCTACCCTGACATTGCTGGTGTAACCAAAAAAGCATTCAAGCAGCATCTCGAGCCGCTCAGAGATAGAATCAAGGAGCTCAAAAAGCTAAACATAGAACCACGAGCAGGATATGTCCCATTTGTCATCGTTGTTAAGAGCGACTGGATAGATGGTGAAAAAGCGATGCAGCTTGTGAAGCGGAATAACAAAATGGGCTTTAGTGTCATGGATGCAGCTGATATCAAGAGATTTATACCTATAGAGGGTATTGAACTTCCTAAAGGTATCGCCTATCTGGCGGTGGATATTGATATAGGCAAAGAAACGCTTAATATCACTCCAAATGAAGCGATCAAAACTATTATGCATGTACATCGCACCCCTCTCACCCTCGAGGAAGGCATTGCCTTGATTACTCATTTCCCAGATATTTTACAGAAAAATAACGGCTTTTCTCTGCTCGGTTCCCGCTGCGGCGACCGCAGAGTGACCGCTTTATGGATTAGTGCCGGCAAGCCGAAGCTAGGCTGGTGCTGGGCAGGTAACCCGCATACGTGGCTCGGTTCCGCCTCTTGCGGATCTCGATCAGGAAACTAACAAAATAAGCCTACTGCAGCTGCAGTAGACTTATTCTTAGTTCTAAATAGTCGCTCTACGAAGCAAACTATAAGCTGCCACCAAGTACACGACAACCAAAGGTACCATCCACCAGAATATATCCATATAACTGTGAACGATCCAATCCAAGAGACCGCCCCACAGTCCAAAGTGCGTGAAGATATAGGAACCTACCGTACCAATCAAAAGCAGGCATGTAAAAAAGATATACATTGAAGCGCTGCCGAACCGACGGTGTAAACTGGATATGGCAAACCCGAGGAAATACATATGAAGAAGTATAATCAGATAAATACCCAACGTGCCTATCAGCGAAAGATCGTTTAGAAATTGGAGTTTAAAAAGGTGTAATCGCACCCACCACCCATTGGTTGCCTCTTCAATCACAGACAGAATGGCAAGTCCTAGGGCTGAACTAACATTAACAATAATAGCTGTCACAGCCGTTCCAAAGAAATAATCTTTCCTACGAATACTCAGTCCCAAGGCAAATGGGAAGGTTTCTTTAATCGTGATCGTTCCTGCTACAAAGGTGTAGATGAAAATCGAAGCGATCGCCCCTGTATTTATAGATTCACCTACGTCCAGCGACAGCGCTATGAGCAAATTTATAAAAAAGTTTGCCCCAATAATGATCCACGGGATAGTCCACGATGCCATTTTGTTCCTCAAGTGGAGTTTTACTACCTGGTTAACTTGATTCATTATTCCTCAGTCCCCTTTCCCGCGATCGATGGTGTGCGTGTTAGATGAACGATAAGCTGCTGCATAGATACCGGTGTGAATTCAAGTCCTAACGCCTCTGCTTCCTTCCGATCCCGCTCACTTAGAACACCTAGAATTGTAGCTGATGCAGCCGCACCAATCGCCGTGCGTTCAAGCAGCTCTTTGCCCCGCGTGAAAGAATCCACAGCTGTCGCTAGACCGGAAACCGTGCAAGCACGACCGCGAAGAGCATCCGCATCTTCATTCATAATCAATTTGCCGTTATCGATAACCAGCACGTGCTCGAGCAAGCGGCTAACTTCGTCGATGAGATGCGTAGAGAGGATAACCGTCCGCGGAAACTCGGCATAGTCTTCAAGAAGGCGATCATAGAATAGGATTCTTGCCACAGCATCCAGACCCAAATAAGGTTCATCAAAGATGGTTAATGGCGCTCGACTAGCCAGACCAACCACAATACCGACGGAAGAAAGCATCCCTCTGGATAGCTTCTTTATTTTTCTTTTCAAAGGCAGACGAAAATCTTCAATCAAAGCGTGCGCATAAGCATGATCCCAGTTCGGGAAAAGTGATCTCGCAACCTCAATTACATCTACGACACGGAAGCTATCTGGGTACTTCTGGCTTTCTTTAATGAAACAAATTTGATTGAGAACACGACTATTCTCGTAAGGGTCTTCCCCAAATACCTTCAACTCGCCGCTTGTAGCGAACTGCTGGGACGAGATCATATGCATGATCGTTGTTTTGCCTGCACCGTTTCTGCCTAGCAAGCCATAGATTTTATTCGCTTCAATCGTGAAACTAACATGATCCACTGCCGTCACTTGGCCATACGACTTAGTTAATCCTTTCACTTCCACAATGTTGGTCATCACGCTTTCTCCCCTCTACGCACCATTTCCGTCAATTGCTCTACGGTAATTCCGAGCTTCTCGGCTTCTTTCACCATCGTCACCACATATTGCTCATAAAATAGTTCTTTCCGCTTCTCCATCAGCTTCGTTCGCGCTCCCTCTGCTACAAACATGCCAATCCCTCGTTTCTTATACAAAATCCCTTGGTCTACCAACAAATTAACACCTTTCGCTGCTGTCGCCGGATTAATTTGATAAAAGGATGCAAACTGATTCGTAGAAGGCACTTGTGATTCTTCCGGCATTCTTGCTTCTATAATGTCGTCTTCAATACGTTCTGCGATTTGCACAAAAATCGGGCGGCTATCGTCCATCATTAGTCCCATTTCTCTCACCACCACATTAGTTAGTTACTCATGTAATTAACCATACAACCAACTCACTTAAAAGTCAACATCTAAACCGACATTTGGGCTAGGCTGCAAAATAAATAAATTCCCTTGGAACTGGGAATACCACTAAGGTGCGTGTCTGTGTATCTTTCGGGAAGCAAAGCGTTTAAGTATAGCGGCAAAGCAGAGCGTCAATGTAAAGTGACAAAGCGAAGTGTTTCAAGCCAAGTGTCTAAGCAAAGCTTTCAAGCGAAATGCTGCACAAGATATGCTTCGCAGATTTGTAAATCAACCAGAAAAGGTTTCTTGCTCTGAGCGTCCCCATCTGACCCTCACGGTTAGCAAAGGTGTACTTTGTACAACTTTGAGTGAGCGAATCCGCGATATCTCGGCGATTGATGTAGAAAATACAACATTTTAGCCCAAAAACAGCCCCATAACGAGAAATAAAGCTATATTGTTGTACAAACTACAACAGTTACAGCTTGGTGAGAAAAAATGGACAAAAATGTTGTACGTAGTACAACTTCCCCTCCTAAAAGTCGGGGAAAGACAGAGGAAGACAGGTACCCTGATTTGGGATTCTATTCGTTCACTCCTAAACAGAAATCGGAACCAGAAACCTTACCAGAAAGAAAATCATTCACTAGGCGAGCATGAATGTTTTCACACTCTCCATCAGCAAAATCTATCGATAAGCAAGCTAAATAAGGGCAAACGATAAGTCTAATTGGAAGGTGCATATGAAATGAAATCATTAAAGCTGCGAATACTTATTCTTAGTTTTCTTCTATTCTTGACCCCGTTGCGAAGCACAACCTTTGCTAGCGACAAGGTCGAGCAGCCACTGGCTGCACCTTTGTTTTCGTTCTCTGTGATGAGCGATGTTCACATCACGTCCTATGACCAAGTCGCTCAGCTGAGGCTGAGCCAAGCGCTGGCAGATCATCACTCGCTGCGCCCAGACAGCAAGCTGCTGGTCTTGAATGGCGACCTCACGAATGGGAGTGAGGCTGATTATCGCAGCTTGCTGGCGCTGCTCGGCCGCCAGCGCCATGCCCCTGTGCATGCGACCATGGGCAACCACGATTACTACGGCGTGTGGCGCACGACGGAGGGTGGGTTGGATACATCGAAGATGAATCCAACATGGTCGAGCAAGCAAGCGGTCGCGTTATTCGACCGCATGATGGGCTACGATAAGCCGTATCACGAGCTTATCGTGGAGGGCTACCGCTTCCTCTTCCTTAGCGGGGAAGCGTACAGGGACGTGAACGCATCCTACGGTGAGGATGCGTTCCTCTCGCCTGAGCAGCTCAGCTGGCTGCGCGAGCGGCTTACGGCAGCGGGCTCGGCGGATGCCGGCAAGCCCGTGTTCGTGTTCCTCCACCAGCCGCTGCCGCAGACGCTGGATGGCACGGATCTGGAGCTGGGCGTCGTCCAGCACGAGGAGCTGCGGGCGCTTCTCGATGCGCACCCGAACGTCATTCTGTTCAGTGGCCATACCCACTGGAACCTGGAAACGACCAGACAAGTGAAGCAGCTGAAGTTTCTTGCCGCCTCCAGTGCCTCCATCCGGGAGGTATGGAGCGCCCGTAACGTGCCTGAGACGCAGGCAATCAGCCAAAGTCTCGTCGTGGACGTCTACAAGGACCGCGTGGTGATCATGCGCCGCGAACACTTCAAAAAGCGATGGATCGAACCATCCATCGCCAAAGGATACGACGTGAAATAGGCATCTGCCGTCTCCGCAGCCGCCCTCCCCGCGTATGCTAGTAGCGGAGGTGCCTTCAACATGCGTGTCATAACGAACAAGGGAGCCTTGCAGGTGAAAGGCCGTTTTTATATCGTTCAGTTCGGAGATTCCCTCTACACCGTTTCGCACCGCTTCGGGGTGAATGTCGCCGATCTGCTTACATTTAATGATCAATTAAACGGCTTAACAACGATTTATCCAGGAGAAATCCTCTATATTCCGGTTCTCAGTCTCCAAACTGGAGGGCAAACCCAAGCCACTTCTGCCTCTATTAAAAAACAAACCAAAAAGACTGCCCGACGAGGCTAGGAATAGCCCGATGTCTGGCAGTCTTTTTGATTTAATCCCTTTTATATTAATTTCTTTCCCTATAACTAATGAAATTGCTTAATAAGGCGCTTAGCCGTCCCATTCGGTGTCTCTATTACTTCGTACATATTGACGACCACGCCGGAATCAACCTGCTCATTTTTCAAACCGGTGACGACGACTTTTTGCTTGCCGCTGGTTAATTTTCCGGTACCCGTCAGCGTTGCTGTTTGAGTGCCAACAATACGGCCAAGGGAATCGACCATATCGAATTCAATTTTGGAGAAGTTCGAATCGATAATCACCTGATCTTCATGAGCAATGTCCAAATCCAGATTAAGCTGGTAGGAGTAAGTCCCGCTGCTATAAAGCCAGCTTATCGAGCTGTCATTCACTTTGAGTGAGAAAGGATATAAAGCGAGCGTATCGCTTTCCGTCTCTTTTTGCAGCGCTACCCGATAGGTTCCGACAGACACATTGCCCACAGATACAGACTTATCGTCATAAACGTTCAATGCGAATGTTTCATCATCCGATTGTGTTTTATTCGGAAGCAGGTAGGAATAGCTCACGACATAAGAACTTCCCGGTGTAATTTGTGTCGCAACTGCACTTTGGCGAGATCCCGTGTAGGTATTCCCTTTGCTGTCGATCAGCTCATTTTGAAGCTCAGGAAGGGCGATGGTGCTTGTTCCGTTGTTCGTGATCTTGTATTTGGCTACGGCTGTTTTGTAGCCTAGATCGTCATTCTCGTGAGCATGCAGCTCAACTAGGGCGACGTCTAGATTTTTGTTAACAACAGAGCTGTTGTTGAAAATCAGCTTGCTGCCAAGCTCATAGTTCACAGCTGTAGTAAAGCCGCTTTGCGCTTCACTTGCCCCTTTAAGCAGGAAGACGGCAACAGGCATTTGACCGGTCACTGCAGCTCCACTGCTGCTAGCTGTAGACGTCGAACTGACAGCGGACCCCGCCACTGCGCCTGTAGATCCAGAACCTGTGCCTCCGCTCGATGTACTTGCAGTCGAGCCAGATGCCGAGCTACCCGAACTACCTGCGCTAGCCGTCTGCCAAAGCACCAGCTGAGCCGCATTCGGATCAACCCCCGTTGGCAGAGTAGCGTTGAAGTAATACGAAGCCGTCTCCTTAGGAGCCAAGTAGCCGCTGCGGGCGGAGTTATCGGTCGATGTCACGGACGTGCCGGCGTCACCGAACTGATAAGAAGCAGAGAAGGATGGCACGGTGGCGATTGCCTCGCCGTCATTGCTGAGCGTGACAACGGTCTGCACATGAACACCGTCTGCTTGAATCGAATACGTCGACGTATTCGCCTTCACGGTGACCAGCTCACCTTCCTGCTGCCCAGCATAGACTTGTTTGGTACCAAACGCTGCTGTTTGAAGCGAAGCGTTCAGACTTAGCGTACCAAGCGAGACATCCTCACTTTGATTCAAGTAATAATATTCCAGCGTGAGGCCACTGGTCGGCATTTGTCGGGAAACGAGTGTTTTGAGCGTCATCGTATCCGATTGATTCGGTAGGAATGTTGTATCAGAACCGCTAGCAACCGTAGAGGTATATTTCAATCCATTAGCATCCACGAGTCTAACTTGCAAACCTGATGGCAGCTTAACGCTGCTCGAGCCTAGGTTTTTTGCTGAAACTTGCGTATACATGTACCATTTCCCATTCTCTGTTACACGAACGCTTTGGCCCAATTGAAAAGCAATGGAGGCGTCATTTGAGAGCGTACCGTCGAGTGCATGCAAATTAATAATTTGCTCAGGCACCTTTACTTGTCCCTCCTGCACAACCGAGGAAACAGGAAGTTCGCCTAGATGATTCATGAAATCGGCTTTGCCGAAATCCCAGCGGAACACATCAACTTTTAGTTGAGCGGCTGTTTCACCTGCCGGCAGGTTAGCGTAGAATCGGAAGCTTTGATCCTGCCCCGGGAGGACACTCGCACTCTTTTTCTCACTTAATTTCGCCGTGTAGCTATGTCCTGCTTGATCTGTAACCCGTACCCCATATTGGTTAAAATCTATCGATTGGCTTTCCCCGTTATGTAAAAGAACGGAAAACTGAAGCGAAGAGGACGAAAGCGCCGCTTGGTTTAATGTAAAATAGGAGGAATTCGAGATATAAATCGCTTCGGAAGCCGCATGAGCAGCAGGAGCCATCCACGATGCAGCTGCAAAGCTGCCAGTCAATACCAGGGCGAGACTTGCATGTTTGAGTGAAATTGCTGATAATTTGCGAATCATGTTTTCATACCTCCTGTTGACCTAATCAAAACGCAGTGCGTCGATAGGTTTTAATTTCGATGCTTTATTCGCTGGATATAATCCGAAAATAACACCAACCAAGGCCGAGAATAAGAATGCGTATAGTCCTATATTTATGGATAAACTCGTTTGTTGACTAGGGTTGATATAAGGCCACGCTAGCGATAAGCCGATCCCCAAGATCAATCCGATCAACCCGCCCATACCGCTAATCAGCGTAGCTTCAACCAGGAACTGCAGCAAAATATTTCTCCGCTTCGCGCCAATCGATTTACGAATCCCAATTTCCCGGGTGCGCTCACTCACGGTTACGAGCATGATGTTCATGATCCCAATCCCGCCTACCAGGAGGGATATCGCCGCTACCGCGACTAATTGATTGGTCAATGTGCTGGAAGCCGTCTGTCTGGCGCTAATTAATTCGGATGAATTCAAAATGGTATATCCCGTTGTACTTTTAAATTTATTAAATAAATACATCTCTAACGTTGTTTGTACTCGGGTCACCTGATCGCCAGAAGCTGCTTCAACATAAGCCGTCCGAATGTTACCCAATTTGAAATCCCTGCTCATGGTAGGGAGAGGTACGAAAACCGAGCTATCGAGCGACGTTCCGTTCGTATTGGAGCCTTTTGTTTGGAGCACACCGATAATCGTGTACATATATCCGTTCACATTAATTTCTTCGTCAATCGGGTCATCCGTACCGAAAAACTGCTTGGCCACATCACTGCCTATGACCGCAACGTGATTGCGGAAGTCCAGATCGGCTTGAGCCAAGAAGCGGCCGCTGGCGACCGTCCCCTTTTGCAAACTGAGATATCGGTCATTAGTTCCAATGACATTGAAAGTCTCTGTTGTCCGGTCGTATTTGATACTGGTACTATTTCTAGTCATCGTTGGCGCAATTGCACTGATTCCCGATGTATTCTCAAGCTGCATAATCTCATCATAATTCAGCTGTGTGGCGCGTCCGTTGCCCCCCAGATTAACTGTCAACAGGTTCGTTCCCAGCCCTTCATACTGCTTTTCAATCGCCTTGGACGTACCTTGACCTATCGAAACTAGCGTAATAACTGAGCTAACGCCAATGATAACGCCAAGCATGGTCAACACCGTACGAAGCGGATTCGAACGCACTGTGGCCAGCGCCATTTGGAAAAGCTCCCAGATTCTCATGAAAGCGCCCCCTCTAACTTACGTTCAGTTGTTGACAGCATTTCGTTTCTCTGATCGCTAATGATTTCTCCGTCACGCAGCGTCACGACGCGTTTGGCATTGTCTGCAATGTGATGATCATGGGTGATCAAAACAATGGTGTTGCCTTGCCGATTCAGCTCCTTAATCAATTCCAGCACCTCAATGCCCGTCTTCGAATCCAGCGCGCCAGTCGGCTCATCTGCTAGAATTAATGACGGTGATATGGCTAAAGCTCTGGCGATGGCTACCCGCTGCTGCTGCCCGCCAGACAGTTCACTTGGCTTGTGATGTCCTCGCTCACCCATCCCAAGCTTCTCCAGCATCCGCTGCGCCTGTTCTCTTCGCTGTTTGGTAGAAATGCCTGCATATATCATCGGCAGCTCTACATTTTCCATCGCAGTAAGTCTGGGCAGCAGGTTGAACTGTTGAAAAATAAAGCCGATTTTCCGATTGCGCAGCTCAGCAAGTCCGTTGTCTGACATCTTCTCGGTCGCTACGCCGTCTAGCGTATAGGAGCCGGAAGTAGGACTATCCAGAAGCCCGATTGTATTCATTAACGTTGACTTTCCCGATCCACTGGGACCAATGATGGCAACAAAATCTCCTTCCGCAATATGCAGGGTAATGCCGCGCAAAATTTGCAATTCTTCTGCACCTCGAGCATAACTCTTCGTTACCTCATTCAGTTCAATGATATTCATCGAATCGCTCCTCTCCGTAGGGGCTGGCTCACTGCTAGCGGGCCCCGCCTCCACCATTTTGCGTTCCGCCACCGCCTGTGCCGCCAGCTCCGCCAGGGAAGTTGCCTCCTGCGCCACCCGGAAAACCACCTGCACCCCCAGGGAAACCTTGCTGCTGTTGATTCGTCGTTGTCGCTCTGCGTACCGGCATTACGACCTCGTCGCCTTCGTTCAAACCGCTTAACACCTCAACCTGCGTCTTGCTGCGAATACCCACTTTGATTTCGTGCTGCTCTTCGACGGTTCCGTCCGCTTTTTTTAGCGAAACGGTTGATTTCCCTCTGGTTGTGGTCACCACTTGGATCGGAAGCACGAGAATATCTTTCTTATCTTGTATAAAAATTTCAGCCGTCGCCGTCATCGCATATTTCAAATCATTCTGATCGGTATTCGGAATCGCTACCACTGCATCATACGTTGTGACCCCATTTGTCGTTGTTCCAACATTGGATACGGAAGTCACTTCACCTTGGAACGTCTTGCCAGAGATAGCATCAACCTTCACGGTCACCTTCTGCCCTACCTTGATGCTTGTTAAATCGAGCTCATCTACGGCAATAGCCAGCTGCATCGTACTTAGACTCGCTACGGCTCCTAGCGTTGTATTCGCATTAATTTGCGCGCCTACAGGATAATTACGAAGCACATTGCTTTTACTATTGGCAAAATCAGCCGAGAACACGCCATCGAACGGCGCTTTAATCGTCAATTGATTTACTTTCTGCTCCGCATCGTTCACACGGATTTTCTGACTTTCGATGGCTGATTGCTTGCTAATGATATTGTTTGGAAGATCGTCATTGAACAAGGTGGCGATAAATTCGCCCTGTTTCACCGCTTCGCCTTCTTTAAATTTCATGCTTTTTATCGTTCCGCTTGCCTCGGCGAAAATAGGAGATGTGCGCACATACTCAAGCGCCACCTGCTCGGAGGAGTCGATTTTACCATCACCGCTGCCGATGCTGCCCTTTACCTTAAGACCTGCCGAAAGCGTTCCATCATTGCTAACCAGAACCTCCACAGTAACCACTTTATTCCCGTTAGCATCCGCTTTAATTTCACGGCCTATCGTATCCACGGCTCCGACTTTGGAGAGTAAATAACCGTCGATACTAAGCTCTACAGGGTCGCCTTTTTTCAGCTGCACAGCTTCTTGCAAAGAGAATGGCAGCTTCACTTTAAACTGCGATGTATCTGAAATCGTGCCGATCTTCGTTGCTTTATTGACTTGACTGCCTACATCCAGATTGGCAGCTAATGTAATCTTGCCAGACATTAAAGCTGTAACACTCATATGATTTTGTTGGTCCTGCAGCTCTGCAAGCTCCTTCTCGAGCTGCTGCAAGCTGACTTGAGCTTCCTTGAGAGTTGTTTCCGTTGAAGGCACCGACAGCTCGACTAGCACATCGCCTTTCTTGACCGCCTGATTTTGCGTCAAATTCATTGTTTTGATGATACCTTCAATCGGAATCACAATATTTTGCTTGTCCTTGGCATCCAGCTGAGAAGTTCCTGATACCGTCGAGGATATCGCTCCTTTAGTCGCTTTCATCGTTGTTTGCTGTGTTGCTGCAGACGCTGGCTTCGCCTTGTTATGTACATAATAGTAAGTTCCCGCTCCACATAAAATGGCAGCTAGGGCCACAATGACCCATCTCTTCTTCCGACCTAATTTCATCCTTTATGCCCCTCTCCCAGTTACCCAGACTATCCACTGCCCAGGCCATAACAACCCCTACTGGACTTAGTGTAATTGGGATGGCTGAAACCTGTCTGAGCGTAGGCTGAATATAAGTTGAACACAAGCTGAGCGTTTGCTGAAAAAGATTGGGTCGCGCGTGGGATGAGTGACGGCCGGGAGAATTGGTGGTCGGTGACTTGACAAAGGCGGTGTGAGCGAACTACAGCACGGAAATCGGGCTACTCGGGCAGTTTCCTCATCACTTAAGCATGTTTTACATCGCTAACGAGTCAATCTACCGCCACCCGCATACTTTAGCGATGAAAATCATCACTTCGGCGCTGAAATCATACTCATTGGCTATCTCACTGGGACGGCAAAAAAGCCGCCCGCATAGCGAGCAGCTTCCTCCAATTATTTCATTTTTAGCTCGTTGCAGCAGGAGCTGGTGCTGGTGTTGTAGTATTTGTTGACGGTGTGCCTACTGGGCGCTTACGATCAGTTCCTTTTTGCTGAACATGCTTCTTAATGGAATCCGTCATTCCGTCTTTGATTTTGCTAACGAGATCATCTTCACTGATACCTTTAGCTGTAGCAACATCCAAGATCGATTTGCCCGCTTCTAGTTCCGTTCTCAGCTCATCTTGCGTGATGCCCAGAATTTGTGTTAAAACCTCAGGGTTCCCGAAAAGCCCACCACCAGGGCCGCCATGACCGCCGCCTCTACCTTCCCGACCACCTTCAGGACGCGTGCTTTGCACTTGTTTCGTCAATCGGTCAGATAAGCCCGACAACATTTGGTCTGCTTGTGCTTGCGTAAGTTTTCCAGCTGTAACTTCAGCATTAATGGAAGTGGTTTCTGCTGCAACAAGCTTAGCTACATAGTCGGCTTCCGTTAAACCTTTTTCCACTGCAAAAGCAGATAATGTTTTGCCAGCTTTCAAAGCATCCTGCACAACACTTTGCTCCACGCTAAGAATTGTTGCTGTTTGCGCTACCAGATTGCTGCCATGACTTTTGCCCATGCCACCGCGACCGCCTTCTCCACCTTTAAACCCGGTTGCTTCAATACGCTTCGTCAATTGATCAGTTAGACCTTTGAGAGCACTATCCGCATGTTCTTGTTTCATTTTACCCGCTGTTACATTAGCTGTAATCGAAGCGGTCTCTGCTGCGACTAGCTTTTGCAAAAAGTCTGCTTTCGCTAGTCCTTTTTCCTCTGCTAAAGCTGCCAATGTTTTGCCCGCTTTCAATGCGTCTTGTACGACGCTTTCCTCAACGCCCAAGATTGTTGCTGTTTCTTTTACTACGTTTGCACTCTTGAAGCCACCGCGATCTCCGAAATCTCCACGACCTTTGCCTCCCGGTCCTGCATTTTGAGTTGATGTGCTCGTTGACGTGCCAGTCACCGTATCTGCAAACGCTTGATTATGTAAGGCTCCAACAAAACCAACTCCGAGTACAAAAGAAGCTACCAATGAACCTGTAAGAATTTTTCTGCCGATGTTTTTCATAATTTGTTTCCACCTTTTTCTTTATTTTTTTGTTTCTTCCTTACAAAACCAAGTATAGACGCCTAACCTGAATCTCATCTGAGTGTAAACTGAAGATTGGTTGAGAGGTTTCTGAGGGTTAGCTGAAGAGGAAACGCCTATAAGGTGGCTCGTAGATGTAGTTTGCCTTGTTGTCATCGAACGGCTAACCCTCGCTTACCCCGAAACCAAATAAGAGTCTCTATAGACTCTTATTCCCCACCATTAGCCACCTTTTGGCGAAATAGAAGCTTCTAGGGACTCTTATTTGAGCGGAATATTCCCCACACGGCGTGTTCAGCACCAAATAAGAGTCTCTGGAGACTCTTATTTCCCACCATTAGCCACCTTTTGTCGAAATAGAAGCTTCTAGGGACTCTTATTTGAGCGGAATAATCCAAACATGCCATGTTTAGTCTAACTTCATTCAGCACCAAATAAGAGTCTATGAAGACTCTTATTCCTCACCATTAGCCTCCTTTTGGCGAAATAGAAGCTTCTGGGAGCTCTTATTTTACATTCTTATAAATTAAAAAAAGCCCTACCCCGACATCACGTCAAGATAAGGCCCCTCTCATTCTATGGAAGCAGCAGCACTTTAAATGTACTACCTTCACCTACCGTACTATAAACAACTATCGTTCCCCCATGCAGCTCCACAATGGAACGGGTAATGGATAATCCCAATCCTGCACCGCCGCTCCTGCGCGCCCTGGAGGAGTCGATTCGGTAGAACCGATCAAACAAATGCGGGAGATGTTCAGGTGCAATACCTGGCCCATTGTCATGAACAGCAATTTCGACACCTGCGTCGGTCTTTGCTAACGAAAGCCCTAGTTCACCGGTCAACGGATGCGTATGCTGGACGGCGTTGTGAAACAAGTTGAGAACGACCTGCTTGATTTTATCTGGATCATACAGACATCGGATCCTGGGCTCCAGCGTAAATGTAACCGTTCTGTCTCCTGCCAGTAGACGAAGCTGGGGCTCCATCTCATGCAGCATCTCATCGAGCAGACCTTCCGACTTCTGAAAAGATGGCGTGCGATCTAGCCGAGCAAGCAGCAGAAGGTCTTCAACTAGCTTATTAATGCGCACGGATTCGCCGTGCATACTCTTCAGCGCTTTCAGCAATGGCTCCGGTTGTTGATACGCTCCGCGAAGCAGCACTTCCAGAAAGCCATGAATCGAAGTCAGCGGTGTACGAAGCTCGTGCGAGGCATCCGCAGCGAAGCGGCGCATTTGTTCTTTTGCCTCTTTTTCCGCCTCAAAAGAAAACTCTAGTCTCTCTAACATACTATTGAAAGAAGTCGATAACCGGTCAATCTCCACCTGCCCCTGATGAGCAGGAAACCGCTCGCCCAGATTACCTGAATCGATTTGTTTCACTGTATCTACCATATTAGAAAGTGGCACTAACGTCCGCCTTAGCACGGGCAGAAACCCAAGCAGCCCTACAACCAATGCTGTCATGGACAATAGTAGAAAGGTGAACAACTGACGGAGCAGCAAATCTTTAATCGGTCCTGTATTCGTATTCGCTTGAACAAGTCCTTGTACGCCTTGGGATCTCTCTCGAATTTGATGAAAGACAATCAACTGCTCATTGCCATCCTTATCCTTCACGATTCGGTAATCCAGCTTCTCTTTCATTTTCAATAATTCCTGATATTCCTCCTTCGAAAGCTGCAAAGGCGAGGATCCACTTTCTGAAGACAACTGCTTGTAAGTCCCTTCACTATCGATCAAAGCAATGGATAAATCAGGAACGAAAATTCGGGGAAACTCTCCTCCTGTATTGTCCGAACGGTTACCACCGTTAGTGTCTCGTCTGGGCATAAAAGGATTCTGGCCTCGATCCGGAAATTCCCCTGCCCGCAGCCACGTATTGAGAGGTAACGTCGCAAGCTGGTTGCGAATCGTTTCCGCCTTGTTCTTATATAGAAATTGCTGCATGAAAATATATTGAAAAACACCAATTAGCAGCAGTAACACAGACATCACCAATAGAGATCGCGAAAGTAACTGGAATTTTAGCGAACCGGTAACAAAATGCTCGGCAAACCGGCCCCGCCTTTTCATGTTAAATCCATCCGATAGCCGGCGCCGCGAATCGTACGGATCAGCTTATGTTCTTTATCGCCTAGCTTATCGCGCAAGGATCGAATGTACACCTCGACGATGTTCTCTTCGCCACCGAAGTCATAGCCCCACACCTTATCGAGAATCATCGATTTGCTTAAAACAAGTCCGTGGTTAATCGACATAAATTTGAGCAATTCGTATTCCGTTGGGGAAAGCTCCAGAACCTTATCATTTAAGCTAATCTCTTTACGTCGATCATCCATGCGAAGCGGTCCAATGATCACTTCACCGAACAAGTTCGGGAAATGATTGCGAATTCGCGCATAGATGCGGGCAAGCAGCTCCTCAAAGCTGAAAGGCTTAATCATATAATCATCGGCCCCAAGTGTGAGTCCCTTGACCCTGTCATCGACTTCATCCTTAGCCGTCAGCATGATAACGGCGACATTTTCTGTTTTCTTAATCATTCGACAAACTTCGAATCCATCCATCCCCGGCATCATCACATCCAGAATAGCAATATGCGGCTGAAATTTATTGCATGCAGTTATCGCACTAATCCCATCTTGAGCCGTCATGACCTCAAACCCTTCATTCGTCAAGCCTAACTCCAGAAATTCTAAAATATGAGGCTCGTCATCGACAAGCAGAATTTTGATACCTTTTAATTGGCGCATAGTTTTAGTCCCCCCGAAGTTCATTGTACACGTTTTCTACAGTCAGTATCCCATATCCTCCCTAAAAGCAATCTGAGCAGTTGCTGAAAGGTTGCTGAATGTTCGACTTCCAAAAGAATATTCAGATACGCCAGCAGCTCCTGACTTGATTTTTCAGCAATCTTTCAGCCAATTATCAATTGAATCTCAGTTAACACTTCTATAATAGGGTTTATATTCTTAAGGACATATAGAAGAGAGGAAAACCTTATGGAGCAAATCAAACAATCCTTGCATCCGTTTCACTTCCAAACTAGGGAATTTGATGTCGAACTGCTGCTCCTCTGTGAAGAGAACGATAGTGCTCTCATTAAGAAGCTGGCCATAGATTGGTTTCGAAGTGTGGAAAAGCGTTTCAACCCTTATCTCGTCGACAGTGAAATCAGTCTTCTGAATACATTAGCCGGTGAAAATTGCAGGATTTCTACTACGATGTTAGAGGTGCTTTTTCTAGCTGAGGCTTATCAAGCAATAACAGATGGGAACTATATGCCTCTCCAGCAAAAAGGTGCACCAACGGGCCTTAAGAAAGCTCCTGCCACATTAGAATGGGAAGTAGATCCAGCTATGAAATCAATTAAGCTTCCTAATCATACAAACATCGATTTACGAGGGATAGAACAAAGCTGGTCAATAAAACGCCTAGCTGAATATATGCAAAAGAACATGTCGCTTGATCAAGGCCTAATCATCGCTGGTGGGGATATAACGGTTTGGGGCCGCAATTCTCAGAAACTTGATCCTTGGGTCATTGGCATTCAAAACCCTTGGAACACGAACACCAAACTGGGCGCCATCGCCATGCCGGAGGGCTCCCTGTCCACTTACAGTCCATTTGAGGATAAAACGTCCACCCCCAGCAGCAATATCGTGCAGTGCACCGTTGCTGGCCAAGATATGGTTGAGTGCCAAGTGTGGGCAAGAATACTGTGTACACTCGGCGTCGAAGAAGGGCTGGCACTGCTTGCCAAGCACACCTCCGTTTGCGAAGCAATTGTGCTCTCCACGAATCAGGAGCTGCACTACTTTGGGAAAAAGGCATCTCTTAATAGAAGATGGCTGGACATGCACATTGACCATTACCACTTTCAGGACATGGTGTCTTGAAGAGTTACGATTAAACACAGGTCTTAGCCATTACTTTTTTCGAATTTCGACCTTTGTCCACATTCGACTACACTTTATCCACAGAACTCTTACAATTTATTCACAAAAAAGTGCATTTTATCAACATGTTATCCACAGCCTGTGTGCATCTTTTCTGTATTCCCTTGTTAAAACCTATATTTGATGGTGAGAAATATGCGATGTAGTGGTAATCAATGTTCGAGCATGTCCGTTCGTAATATCCGCAATCAACGCATCAATTGAAAATACGTTTCATTTAAACCTTTAAACACTCTGCTTCTACCGATATTAAATATTCCTTTACAGCCTTAACGGCTTCTTCGATCGTATTTGCTTTAATATTAATTATTTCTTGTTCGTATTTATTCATAGCATGTTCATAGCGTGGATCATAGTAGTGCTCTAACAAGAGGCTAACAGCATGCTCAAATTGTTCTTCCTTAAGAGCTATTTCGATACTTTTGGCGATTGGGGTGTGGATTCGATCCTTGATATGACTATAAGCTTGAAGCAATTCTTGCTTGTTTTCCCAAGGTCGGTAATCCTCAATAATATGACGAGCACGTTCATCAATGGGCATTTCAATAAAAAGTTGTGTACCGGAATCCTTTTTGCTAACAATGAACTCAGGAATGACTGATTTTCCAATTCGTTTGCTTTCTCCCTCTATCAGAATATAGGGTGAATCCTCCAACTTCAGAAGGTTAGTGACAAGAAGGGCTTCGAATGTTTTCTGATTGTTTGCTTGAAGCCCGACATGTCCGAAAATAGATCCCCGATGCCCAGCCATTGCTTCTAAGTCCAATACCGGGTATCCATCTTTATGGAGGCGCCTTAGAATAGCTGTTTTCCCAGCTCCGGTATTACCAGAAATTACACATACCCGAGGTTTGAAATCCATCTTCTCAAGTGTAGCGACTACCCATTTACGATAGGCACGAAAGCCTCCTGTTAAGCGGTAAGTCCGGATGCCCATTAACGATAGAACTGTCGCAGTCGTTTTACTACGCATTCCACCGCGCCAACAGAAAAGTGCCTTTTTCTCCTTAATCTGCTCAAAAGTCTTCACAAAAGCCGGCAATTTTGCCGACACGATTTCAAGCCCTCTATCCTTGGCGACCTGAACACTAACTTGCTTATAGTTGGTACCAATTTCTGCACGTTCGACATCATCAAATAATGGGATATTAAGGCTTCCTGGAATTGTAGAGTCCTGATACTCCGAGGGTGAACGAACATCTATCATCACAATCTCTTTCTTGTCTCTAAGGGATAACAACTCTTCTATGGTGATATCTTGAAACAATGGGGTTTCGCTCCTTTAAATTACGCCAGCGACTCGTATACAAAAAAATATGTGTCATTCTCATTTTTTGGATATGTTATAATGATAACCTATTTAACTTGTCAAAATCTAATGCCTGGAGAATAAAATGACACATACCAGTAATTCATCACCTCATGTAGAACCGATCAACAAAAGGGTTGTACTATATGTTATCGTTTTTTTAATAATTGCTATTGTTGGCTTAACGTACGTGAAATGGTGGCCTTACTATCATAAAGCATTCGATGCTGCGACTAAACATTCTATAGGGTCGTCCATAATTTCCGGTAAAAATCCTACAGCCCCCGCCCCTTCTTGGCAAGCTGCATGGGATTATGCGCTGACTTACTACAAATCAGTTTGGAAGGCCGCGCTACTAGGCATTGTCCTTGGTTCATTGTTACAGGTACTTCTACCGTCTACATGGCTTCTAAGGGTGCTTGGTAAAACTTCTTTCAGAAGTACTTTAATCGGAGGGTTTTCCTCCATACCAGGTATGATGTGCACCTGCTGCGCAGCGCCTCTCGCAGTAGGATTACGTAAAAAGAATGTATCCGTAGGCGCAAGCCTAGCTTTTTGGCTTGGAAACCCGACCATTAACCCGGCAACCTTAGTGTTTATGACCTTTGTTTTGTCTTGGAAGTTCACCTTAATCCGACTCGTATTTGGTTTAATATTAACCTTTGGTGTAAGCTATTATGCCAACCTTTTTGCGGGAAAAACGAAACTTCCAGAGAATCTAACTGTTAAACCTGAGGAAATAAAAGAAGAACAATCTGGCTCATTCCTACAAAGATGGCTGAAAAGTATTTGGTCGATGATTCTTCATATTGTTCCAGCCTACATCATCGCGGTACTTTTATTAGGAGCAAGCAGAGCGTGGTTATTTCCTGCAGTCGGAGAAACTGCCGGAAATAGCATTCTTCTTATTATTGCTTTTGCTATTGCAGGTATGCTATTCGTAATCCCTACAGCGGCAGAGATACCGATTATCCAATCTTTAATGACCTTTGGCCTTGGGACAGGTCCCGCAGCTGCATTACTGCTTACGCTGCCTTCCGTCAGTTTACCTTCTTTGCTAATGATTTCGAAATCATTTCCTAAGAAAGTCATTCTGTTTGTTACCGTTTCAGTAGTAGCGCTTGGTATATTAAGCGGCATAGCAGGTGTTATTTTTCTTTAAGACGCCTTGCATGCTATGATGGTGTCAAAATATGCGATGTAGGGGCTTTATTCGAATGACATATGATGTAATTGTAATTGGCGGCGGTTCAGCTGGTCTCATGGCCAGTATTGCCGCGAGTATGGATGGCGCGAAGGTACTTTTGGTGGATAAAGGGGACAAACTGGGGCGCAAGCTCGGCATATCCGGCGGCGGCAGATGCAACGTTACGAACAACAAAGACATGGATGAATTAATCAAGCATATTCCGGGTAACGGGCGCTTCTTATATAGTGCTTTAACCCAATTCAGCAACAAGGACATCATTGATTTCTTTGAAAATCTCGGCATCCGCCTGAAGGAAGAAGACAACGGTCGAATGTTTCCCATCAGCGACAAGGCCAAAACCGTCGTAGACGCGTTGATCGGCCAAGTTCGCAGACAGGGTGTCGAGATCCGGACGAATAGTCCGGTCAAGCAGGTCTTGTATAAGGACGGCAGCGTCCAAGGCGTTCGTCTGCATTCCGGCGAAACGATGAACAGCAAAGCTGTCATCATTGCCTCCGGCGGATGCTCTGTGCCGCATACCGGCTCGACAGGAGACGGTTATGCTTGGGCTGAAGCTGGTGGGCACACCATCACGCAGCTCTTCCCGACCGAGGTTCCGTTAACCTCGAAGGAGTCTTTTATCCGCAGCCGTGAGCTGCAAGGACTTTCCTTGCGGGACGTGACACTCAGCGTGTGGAACGCCAAAGGGAAGTCGATCATTTCACATCGCGGCGATATGTTATTTACTCATTTTGGCTTGTCAGGGCCGATTGCGCTGCGCTGCAGTCAATTCGTCGTAAAAGAACTCGCCAAATCAGAGCGCAAAGAAGTACTCGTAACCGTAGATCTCTTCCCGGATCAAAGCACAGATGAAGTTTACAACCAAAGCATGGCTCTCGCCAGAGATGACGCCAAGAAAGCGATCAAAAACGTGCTTAAGACTCTTTTGTCCGATCGATTAATCCCGATCATGCTCGAAAAGTCTGGCTTAGATGATCAGCTAACGTACGACAACATCCCGAAGCAAAAATGGCTCGAGCTCTGCAAACTGATGAAAGCCTTCCCTGTTATCGTCAAAGGAACACTCTCTATAGAGGAAGCTTTCGTCACAGGCGGCGGCGTTCAGCTTAAGGAAATCGATCCGAGCACGATGCAGTCTAAGCTGGTTAACGGGCTTTATTTCTGCGGTGAGATTCTCGATATTCACGGCTATACAGGCGGTTATAACATTACCGCGGCATTTTCTACAGGCTATATGGCTGGTAAAAATGCTGCTCAGCAGGCATGAAAAGGGGCTTTGTCACAAGGTTTCGTCACAATTAAATGGAAAAAATCCTGCTGATTTCAGCATTTCATTATTTCCTTCCATATAACGGTATTCCCTCCAGTTAAATCCCTCTCTTTTCCTTAAACAAAGGGACTGGAGGAATTCCAGTTAAGTAGACTAGCCCTACTCATCTGAGTAAAGTTAGCAGGAGGATTTCCATCTAATTAGCTAGCTAGAATGATGCTACATTAAGTAATCTTTTGAAGATTACGGCTTAGTACAATAAAGAACCTCCAAAACCACGATCATTGTGGTTTTGGAGGTTCTTTATTTTTACATTCGATTAAGCAGTAGCCGCATCGAGGTCATCTTCTTCGTCACGATCAAACGCTGCACGATCAAATTCTCCCTCAGACTCAGCTACGAGCAATGCCGTAACTGTTGTTCCTGTAGCATTTACCGCTGTACGACCCATGTCAATTAGTGCTTCAACACCAAGTACAAGACCCATACCTTCCAATGGTAAGCCTAAAGCTGTTAGTACAACTGTTGTCGAAATTGCAGCTGGACCTGGAACGCCAGCCACACCAATGGAGGAAACCACACTTACCAAGATAAGAATAAAGTATTCAGGAATGCCAAGCGGAAGATTGTAAACCTTCGCTACGAAAATAGCCACAACCGCCGGCCAAACCCCGCCGCAGCCGTTGAAGTTCATTGTTGCCCCGAGCGGTGCCACGAAGCTTGCAATACGCGGTGATACGCGAAGGCGCTTCGTGATTACTTCCAAATTCACAGGCAGCGTTGCATAGCTGCTTCGTGTTGTGAATGCGACAGCAATGGTCGGATAAGCTTTTTTGAAGAATTTGATTGGGTTTACTTTTGCCACGAAAAGAACCAAACCACCGAAGATCAACACGAAGTGAATGATCAATGCTACATAAGAAGTAACGATAATTTTAGCCAAAGGAGCAAGTGTTTCCAAACCATATCTGGCAGCCATACCTGCGATTAGCGCGTACACCCCATAAGGTGTCAAACGAATAACATACTTAACGACTTGGTGGATCACAGCTGTCGCTGATGTAATAAAAGATTTAACGGCTGCTACACTTTCCGGCTTTTTAGAGCCTACGTGTACAATCGCTACGGCAACAAAAATCGCGAAGATCAGAACCGGTACTACTTTCCCAGTTGCCATATCGTTAATTGGATTGGAAGGTACCAAGTCCAAAATAACCTGTGAAAACGTAGGAATTTCTCTTACTTTAAAATCTTTCGGTACAGCCTGTGCAATTCCGTTACCCGGATCAATCACCAAGGCGACAACCAAACCGATCAGTGCCGCGATTCCTGTTGTTAGCAAGAACCAACCGATCGTTTTCAAACCCAGTTTACGCAGCTGGCCTAGACTGGATAACGATGAAATACTGTTTATGACTAGAATAAGTACTAAAGGCATAACGAGCATTTTGATCAAATTGACATAGATCGTTCCGATCGTACTAACACTTTTAAATTGGAGCCCCAATTGATTAAAAGCTATCCCTGCTACTAAACCAAGTCCTAAACCAATGAAAACACGGTTACCAAAGCTTACTCTTTTTTTCGCCAATAAGACGAGGACCCCGATAATGATAATTGATACGACTAGGCTGACCCAGTTGGATTGAAATGCAGTCACTAGGTTGTTATTCACTAGAATCATCTCCTTAATTCCTACGATGTTACTCGGTTTTATGGGATAAGAATATGACATTAGACGGAACCTGTCAATGATTTATTTAAAAAAAAATGAAAAAACCGAACTATTCCACGAAAAAATCGAGGTTTAATACGGCTTTTAGACGTTTACTAAATTGAAAAACCGAACTACATCGTATGCTGGTCATGCACAATTGCAACTAAATACCACTGAGTACCTGAATTCTCGTAAACAAGCCGCAGACTGGTCCAATCCATCCCCTGAAATTGCGGATCTAGACCGGGATAATGATACTCCACTGTAATCGCTGAAGTCGTCGGATATACACTAAATACATTATTAATCATATTCCCTTTGCCAAGAATAATGTTATAGCTGATTTGTGGTGCGGCTGCAAAATCTTCGTTATATACGAATTTATCCCAGTAGTCAGGAAAAGTGAGATCAATGGGGTCACCTGAACCGTCGTAATCGCCCCAATGTGTCGTGCTGGTATTTGCCCAAAGGGCTGTAAGCCCGCTGCCTAGAACCTGGACATCACTCGACACATGAATATAGGAGTACGGCGAGAATTGTACACCTTTCTTCGGATGGATCAGCTCCGCGAGCTTTTTCAGATCCTGCTTCTTCAGCGCTTGTATCGTTTCTTTGGCTCGGCTTTCGATTGCTTTTTTCGCGTCGGCTTCTTTGGCGTACGAAGTTGGACTTGGTTTGATACTAGGCGTAGCAGTAGGGCGAGGCACCTGTATAGTTGGAGCTGGCGTTAGTGCCGGTGTTGGGGAGATTGGCGTCGATTGTGTTGGGGATGCTGTAGGAGGGACAATTGATGTCGGTTGTGGGCTGCTGCTGCTTGTGCCCGTGGCACCTTTTGTTTGCTCATCTATGCATCCGGTCATCACACTTATTGTTGCTACCATCAAAACGATCCCCATCATGCGTCTCATCCGAATCACTCCTCCACAAATTTACTTCCTTATTTCACCAGACGCAGTAATGATGGTAAAGGTTACGAATTCTGAGGTATCTACAATAAAAAGGCGTATGCCTAGAAAGAAGTGAAAGATGAAATAAACAGACTAAAAAAAAACGGCTTACTCAGTCCTTGGGCGAGAGTGTTTGCAAGGTTGATGCAAAGCAAATTGCACCCAAGACGAATAGGAGTAAACATTCGCTTGCTTATCCATGTAATGTTGTACGTTGTACAAAATTAGACAAGTAATCCACGTTTTCCCACTCGCCTTCCTAATTCTCCATTTCTATTTTCCACCAAAAAAGCACTAACCCGCTTCGGGCTAGTGCTCGGGAACGTCCACGGATGAGTGGACACGTAGGATTTTGAGGGTAGGTGAAGCTGGTCCACCAAATTTTTATCCTTATGAGGGGTTTCTCGGCCGCGGGCGCTCATTCGCGCGAAGTTCGTTCACTTTCACTTCCGCGCAGCCTCCCCCGCTCCATTTCACAACCGGATACCGGCGCTGAAATGGTTGTAGTCGTCAGTGGACGGGTCAAAGGCCGCTTCTTCCTCGCTCGGTACTGCGTCGGCTACAGGTGATGCGTTCGCCTCGGCGTAGCTCTCGGACCAATCCTCATTCACGGTGTGGGCCGGTATGCGGATGGAACCCTCCAGATCGTACGCCATGCTGTAGATCGCTGGCTCAGACTCAGCCTGCGGGCGGTCCACTAAGCGCCCACCGTGTGACTGCGCGATTTCAAGCGCGGACGTTATCTCCTGTGCATCAAGATGGATGTGCACTGTGGACCTCTCTCCGCCCAGTAATTCCGGCTTGTAGCCGAGCTCGTCCAGCGTATCAAGCGCAAGGAGCGCATCCCGCTCCTTATCAAATTCAAAAAATATAGGAACAAAGCTCTTCATCGCATAGCATCCTTTCTTCCTCAACATGCAAAGTATGCCATTATCATTTGCATATTGTTCCTACATTATTCTACTTTGATGGCTTCCTGCACAAATGCCAGCAGCTCTGCATGATATTCCGGCACAGCAGCCACCAAGTAAACCGCATGTGCCATCTCTGTCCCCCCTACTGAGTTTGTACTTACACCTGCATTTGTACCTGTACCCGAGCCCCCAAGCATAGCTACCGGATTACCGGCGAAATCCGTCACCTTCACGCCAGCCTCCTGCGCGAGCAGCAAGCCCGCGTACAAATCCTCACCTTCGGAGTTGTACAGCACGACACCATGCAGGTCGCCTCTGGCGAGCATCGCCCAGGTCAAGGACGGTGCCCACAAGCGCAGCACTCTTTTAACCGAATGCTCTAGATGATGCCTTAGTTCCAAGGCTCTGTGCTCGTTTTTGCCAACCCCATGGCCTTGAATCCATGAAATGGTGGACTTGATCAACGGACCTTTCGGCTTCGCCTCAAGCTTCACATCCTCCTGCCAAGCACCTTCATCCTTAACAGCCACGTAATTTAGCCCCAAAGCCGAATCACGGATTACCCCCAGGACAATTTGTCCTTGATAGCTCAATGAGATACAAACGCCATAAAGCGGTATGCCCAAGGCGAAATTATTCGTTCCATCCAACGGATCGACATGCCATACCCAATCGCTGGCTGCCCCTCCTTCACCCGCTTCTTCACTATATATACGATGACTCGGAAATACCGCCAGGATGTCTTCCACAATCAAACGATCCGCCTGCACATCCACTTCGGTGACCAAATCGCCACGATCATCCTTATGCTGAATGGCCAGCTTACCTCCGAAACGCTCTCTTGCCAGTTCTCCTGCTTTCGTTGCCGCTTCAACAGCAACCTCTCTTGCTAATGACCACTCGTTACGATTCATCCACTTAAGTCCCTTCAAGTAATCTTAATCTAGTTACTCCTCCTCATATTTTACCATATGTTCCCTGCAAAAGTTGTCACAAACGCACACTGCTACATTGACAAGCAGCCTCTACATAAGTGATAATATAGCAAAATCAGAAGCGATATAAGCAGTCGAAAGGGGCAATACGAGTATGGTTAAGCAGCATCAACACAAGATTTTGGATTGTACGATTCGGGACGGCGGTTTGGTGAACGATTGGGATTTTAGCGTGGAATTTGTCAAAGACATGTATCGTGGCTTAAGCGCAGCCGGTGTAGAATATATGGAAATTGGTTATAAAAACTCGGAAAAACTGCTTAAAGGCGGAGCATCCGGTCCTTGGAGATTCTTGAATGAATCCTTCCTTCGTGACGTTATTACCAAAAAGACCGATACGAAGCTATCTGCTCTCGTAGATATCGGCCGTGTCGATGAGAACGACATTTTACCTCGTGAAGACAGCTTACTTGACCTGATCCGCGTTGCTTGTTACATCAAAGACGTTGATAAAGGTCTTGAGCTTGTTCAAAAATTCAATAACATGGGCTACGAAACGTCACTTAACATTATGGCGCTTTCCCACGTAATGGAAAATGAACTGGTTGAAGCTTTCGAAGAAATCAATAAAAGCCCTGTTGACGTTGTCTACATCGTAGACTCCTACGGCAGCATGGATCATAAAGACATTGACTACCTCGTAACGAAGTTCCAACGCCTGCTTCCTGAGAAAGAACTTGGTTTACATATGCACAACAACCTGCAGCTTGCTTTCGCAAACACAATTGCCGGTGCTTCCAAAGGCGTGACTTTCCTTGATTCCTCCGTTTATGGAATGGGCCGCGCGGCAGGGAACTGTACGACGGAACTACTTCTTAGCTATTTAAAAGGAGCACGTTACGACGTTCGTCCCGTACTGGAAATTATCGAGAAACACATGATTACTATGCGTCAAAAATGGGATTGGGGCTATCTCATTCCGTACATGATCGTAGGAGCGCTTGATGAGCATCCTCGTACGGCTATGGCTCAGCTTAGCTCAGATGAAAGAAATAACTTTGTAGATTTCTATGACCGTTTGACTTCCGTAGAGACAGCCCCAATTGTTAATAAAAACTAATATTCGCAATTGAAAAAGACCCCTTATTGACAGTTCTCGAAGGCTTTGGCCTTCAGATCTATCGATAAGGGGTTTTTCATATGCCTTAACCTTCACATTATTTGATGATTTTGGCGGATACGACGTACTCTTCTGCATATGCACGGTCAATGAGGAAGATGAAATCCTCTTCTTCTCGGCGATACGGGTTTTTTTTACGAAAAACCTCAATATACTCACTCTCGATTAACTCGGTACAATTCTCGTCTGCGTAGATCAATCCGTCTTCTAAACGTTTTAGCGCCTCAACCATAACCTCACGCGATTTGAGCTCCCCTTGAATCTCCACATAGACTCTTGCGGTAGCATCATGGTCTTGCAGTAAAATCGCTACTTTCTGGTTAGATTTGATTCGCACCTTCTTTTTTGGAGATATACTCATTTGTCCTACTCCTTCATCAGTCTTCTATGCGTTATTTTATGTCATAAAGGGTAAACGTGGACTAGGCTAATGAACGCTAACGAGATACTCCCCCAAAGACTGGGCTTTTCACATATGTATGTAAATGTAGCGAATAGAGAAAATAAAGAACGAATCGACACCGCTGACCATCAGCGAGCCGTTAGGAGTGAAATCTATCCGCCATGAGCCGCATATTGCTAATTGAGGACGAAGAACGCATCGCCAGGGTGCTTCAGCTGGAGCTGGAGCATGAAGGCTATGAGGTACATACAAGAGCAGATGGACGCTCTGGACTGAATGCAGCCTTAGACGAGTCAGAGGACTGGGAGCTTATCCTGCTTGACGTCATGCTGCCAGAGTTGAGCGGTCTAGAGGTGCTTCGCCGCATACGGCAGGTAAACGCTACCCTTCCCATTATCCTGCTGACAGCACGCGATGCTGTCCCGGACCGAGTCAGCGGACTTGACCAAGGCGCTAACGACTATGTGACGAAGCCATTCGCCACGATCGAGCTGCTCGCCCGTATTCGCAGTCTACTTCGTCAAAGAAGCTTGCAGGACCAGTCAGCAGAGCGGCCTCATTTGCTAAAAGTCGATGATCTGAGCATGGATTTAAAGAGTAGAGCCGTTACCCGAGAAGGTACACCGATCGAATTAACGCTTACGGAGTTTGATTTACTGCGCTTCCTGATTCAACACCAGGACGAAGTGATGTCGCGGGAGCAGATCATTTCTGAGGTTTGGGGATATGATTTCGTTGGCGATACGAACGTGGTCGACGTGTATATCCGATATTTGCGGCAAAAGGTGGACAAGCCCTTCTCCTCCAAGCTCATTCAGACGATACGCGGTATCGGCTACCTGCTGAAAGTTGAACCTTCCTCAAGCAAAGAGGCGGACGATTCAGCAGATGAAGCTGTCCCCAAAGATGGGCAAACACCCTCATGAGCCTTAAGCTGAAAATCACACTATGGGTTTCTGCAGGGCTGATGTTAATTCTTTTTTTCAGCTTCACTTTTGTCTACTACATGTTCATTCGAGTTACAACCAAGGGCGAAGTCGATCTACTGAAAGAAAAAGCACGCACGCTGATTCTGAAGGATTTACCTAATCATCCTGAGTATTGGCAGAATAACTCACAGATGGAAGAGCTCCTCATTCCGCAAGAAATGGTGCGGTATATTGCTCCCGATTCAAAGGTTGTTTACCAAATATATTCCGACCCCAAGCTGCTCAGCTTTTCTGCCAATTATGTAGACAAAGAAACGGTTATCTTAGAAACAGCGCCTGACGGAATTTTTATATTCGTGAAAATGCCTGTGTTCAAAGAAGGCCATCAGGTTGCTATTTTAGAAATTGGACGCAATTTGCGGAGGTTGGGCGAATACTCACGCATGCTCATCTCTATTCTTTTATTAACTTCCACAGGTGCACTGATATTAGCTCTCCTTGGGGGTTATTTCTATACGAATGTGCTCTTTCGTCCGCTTCAGCAGTTAGTTGCCATCATGCAAAACATTGAGAAAAGCGGCTCATTTAGGCATATCCCCATGCCTGACAAGCTCACGAATGATGAGTTAACGATGCTTGGCGCAACATTTAATCGAATGATTGATAGGCTGCAGGAAATGTTTCAAAAGCAGGAGCAATTCCTTGCGGATGCCTCACACGAGCTGCGTACGCCGCTCACGATCATTGAGAGCTACGCTAGCTTATTGCGAAGATGGGCTTTCCGGGATGATAAGCTGCGTGAGGAAGCGCTCGAAACCATCATCTCCGAATCAGCTCAGCTGAAGATTCTCACACAAAATCTGCTTTCCCTAACAGATAAAGAGCGAGAAGATTGTGAACAAAAGAGCACCTTTGACCTCCTTCCGATTGCCCAGCAAACCGCCTCCTCGCTTAGGGTCACCTCTTGCAGAGAGATTGACGTGCTGATTGCGCAAGACCTGAAAGAGCTTCAAATGAACGGAGATCCTTATAAGATCAGGCAGCTTCTCATTATTTTATTAGATAATGCACTCAAATACAGCCAACAAATAGTCGTGTTGAAAATTGGCGCCACAGAGAATAAATGGGTCAACATCGAAGTCATTGATCAAGGTATTGGCATCGCGGAAAGTGACTTACCGCACCTATTTGACCGCTTCTATCGGACGGATAAAGCAAGGAATCGCAAGCAAGGCGGAGTGGGTCTGGGACTGGCTATTGCCCAAAATATCGTTCAGAAGCATGAGGGGACCATTCAGCTCAAAAGCCGCTTAGGTCAAGGTACTACCGCATTGATTACGCTGCCAAAAACGTGTCAATAAAAACATTATAATGGGATTCTCATCATATTCTCAGAATTCGCCTGAACACCTTTGATACCACAGGTCACAAGGTTGCAAGGTAAATATTAGGTGGAATTTCATCTGGTATACTTGGGCTTAGGTAGGACGAACACCCAAGTTAGCTCAATAGAAGAGTCATGCAAATCAAGTTTTCTATGAAAACTCAGCATAGGCTTACGACGTAAGTTTACTTACGAAAAATCTAAGGAGGCAAACCAGATGAAAAACCAACAACAAACGTGGTACAAGAAACTAGTCGTAGCGGCATTGACCGTTTCCATAGGACTTTCTGCAGGAATGGTGAGTGCGCCTCATCAAGCCGGGGCAGCGGAAGCCATTGATGCTTCAATCACAGCAACTTCTCGTGCCAGTCAAGTGATTTCGATCGGTAAAAACTATTTGGGAAGACCTTATCAATTCGGTGCTAAAGCGGGGCAAACGCGAACATTTGACTGCTCTTCCTTCACACAATACGTGTTCAAGCGGGTTGGCGTAAACCTGCCTAGGACCTCCAAACAGCAATCCCATGTCGGAAGATACGTATCCAGAAGCAACCTCCGCACAGGCGATCTCGTGTTCTTCTCTATTCCGGGCAAACCCGGCGTCATTAACCATGTAGCCATTTATATGGGTAACGGCAACCTGCTGCAAACATACGGTGCAGGCGGAGTCCGTATTACTAACATTCACAGCGGAACTTGGTCTTCCCGTTACATGACCGCTCGCCGCGTCCTATAGTCCAACAAGGATAACCCTCAGCCATATGGCTTGAGGGTTTTTGCTTTTCACTAGGAGTGTGCAGGCCAAAATGTATTCCGCCCTCCTGACTCACTAGTAACGGATATACGCCTCAACATAGTTCTCCCTTAAGCCTCGCTTGCGCACCTTGATCTGCAGCAGACGTTGTTTGTAGCTCACTCTAGCCGTCCTTGGCTGCACAAGGGTCGGTAGCTTAATGATTCGGTTCTTGCCGCTGAGAAAGCCGGTCAGCTTAATCTGATTGGATTTCACAAACACCTGCAGCGCTCTTGGATCTTCATCTTTGGCAATCTTCACCTTAATAATGACATGCTCATGCGTCTCAAAGATTTCTGAGCCCGCATATCCTTGGGAAGAGAGACTGGCATCTAAACCCGGCATCGCTTTTTTCAGCATGTCCTGTACATATCCCTCGGCCCACGTCATATTATCTAGAAAGGTCTGCCCTTTTTCACCGAAAGGCAGCTTTTGCCCAAGGAACTTCTCAACTTGCTCCCACTTTAGCCAAGGATGGCGATTAAACCCGCTCAAGCCCATCACCTCATTTTCACTAGCAGTATATGTGCCTACTCCCTGATGTGACACCCAAATGAAAAACAGGGCACCTCTAGGCGAATACCCTCATATACTATAGTTGTGGTAAGCGCAAGGGGGTCGAGTATGCCATCTATCGTAGGGAATGTCAAAATCATCAGCGTGGGGTCGAGTTCCGTCGTCCACTTCGGCGATTCCTTTATCATCGCACCTAACAGCACCGCCAAAACTTTTGCCGGAGCAGGCTCATTTAATACCGGGGATTTCCCTCGCATCTATAATGCCTACAGCACCACCGTAACCAACGATTCCGACCTTATCGAAAACAATGCCAACAAAGTAATCATTTAATCCATTCATTTATTAACCTGAGCGAGGTGTTCCTCCAAAATGAACTGGACCATCCATCAAACCATTATGATTCAGCATTTAAAAGTGGACTCCGTAGCTAACTCCTCCGTTCTGCAAATTGGCACCGCCGGATCTATCCGATCATTATCTAATCTTTACAATACAGGCGGCTTCGTTGAATCCGCTCCAGAGATGGGAACAACCGCAACGAACCCAATCTCTCTGGTTCCTTTACCGCCACCAACTTGATATAGACTTTGTTATTAGGAAACACGAAGTTACAACGGATTGAAGCCGGAAGGAGGTGCCTTTCCTAGATGCAGAATTGTATTACTTGGCAGCAATGGGCCCAGCAGGTCTCCGCCTATATTGAAATGCAGAAACAGCGAATCGATACGCTCGAACAAACCGTAACCAAACTGCAAATGGAACTTAACGCCTTGAAAGATCAAAAACGCGTCCACATTGATAAAATTGAATATAATTTCGATCAACTCAAAGTCGAAAAGCTAGACGGGACACTAACAATCGGTATTAGCCCCAGCTCGCTTGATAATATCGATGACTTATCAGTGAATGGTGCCTCGATGGGCAAATATGCTGGTGCTGATGCGAATGCATTTTTTCAGGGGCAAGGGCAAATGAAAGGGCAAATGCAAGGTCAAGGACTAAGCCAATGGCACGGAATAGGACAGAGACCACAAGGGCAAGAAGAGAGGCAAGGGCAAGGGCAAGGGCAAGGGACGGGGCATCAAGGACAAGATCAGGGGCAAGGGAGTACTTCTGCTTTTGGCATTCAGCAGGAGATCTCTAGCGGGATCGAACAATATTTGCAATATGGTGTTCATGCCGATATGCAAAATCTGGAGAACAAATATCAATATCCACTGGACGAGGATTACAAAGCCCTCATTATCGATGATATCCGTAAACAGTTAGACACACGCATTCAGCATTATGTCAATCAGTACCGCGGTGTTGGTTTCAAAGAACCGATGGAGGCCGTTACAACCAGCATCTTTGAGAAAACAAAAAAAGATATAATCAGTGCAATTGATAGTTACATATCCAGTTTACCAAGGAAGGAAGGTTAAAATAATGAACTTACATGTGGAAAACAAGCAGCTTTTCGTAGGTGACGTGCGAATCATCGGGGTAGCCATTTCTTCTATATTTCTCATTGGCGATACAGAAGTCATTTCATTGTCCTCCATGTTCGACACGCCTCCCGAATCAATCATCATTTCACCATTCGTACCTCTTCCATCGGAGGAATGACCCATGTTTCGCTTATCCATCGTCGGCAATGTCGATATCAATGACATAAGCTCGAGCAGTGTCGTGCATGTTGGCGATAACATCAACACTGCCCTAAAAACAAAAGTTTTCGCTGTCCAGCGAGAAGTTCCCTTCTATTACGGGAATGAGGGAAGCTTCAAGGCTTATCCCTTTTATCAAAGACCCTTTCCCATCCCCCAGCCTCCGGAACCCTTCACAATGTGTGTGGATAACTTAGGCTCATTTATTCGTGTGCAGAATATCCGTATTCTAGGCGTTTCCTCATCCGCTGTGCTGCAGATCGGCAGTAATCGTATCACCAGTGCCGAAGCCCACATCAAAAACACCCGCCAATTCGTCACAGATAAACCCGGCCCCAAAGAAAAGACAACCTTCGTCCAACTGGGCAAAGAAGAAGGCATCGGTTTCTTCGAAGCAACTCCCAAGCGATAACTTAGGATAGTGTCGATTCATTATCGCAAACTTGATCTACATTGAGGTGTTGTTGCAGAATGTACAACAATTGGGGCCTGTAAAGGCGATTTTGCCACAAATGGGTTCAAAATGTTGTATGAACTGCAACTTCAATTTGCCAAATAGCCTTTTGGCGTGCGAATTGTTGTAGAAATTACAACATTGGTAATCACAATAACCCATAATCTTTCACAAAGATCCGAATGATTTTAAATTAAATTTGTTCTGAGCTGCAGGGAGCCAGTATTGCTGGGAACGCTGGATACTTGGCGTTGGAGGCAGTAACTGCTTCATGGCTGGTTATCTGACGGAAGCCCTCCTTTGCTCAGTGCTGGTCCTGACGCTAGAGGCATTACCTGCTTCTTTGCTGGTCCAAGCGTTGAAGGCATTATCAGCTTAAATTATCTAGGATAATGCTCGATTATAGTTGGCGGCCGAGTATTAGTGGCGTGAGCAAGACAAGGCAACCTAAGCGCTAGCAGCTACGGATAGCAAAACAAAGAACCGCACCCCACTCGGCAAGCCGGAGTAGGTGCGGTTCTCTGCTAGAGCCGGCTCACTTCGTGAGCAGCGGCTGTGCGCGGCTGAGCAGCGCCGCCATCTCCCCGCGCGTCAGTGACGCGCCCGGGCGGAACGTGCCGTCCGCAAAGCCGTCGACAAGGCCATTGCTGCTCATCGCAGCGATGGCCCCCGCCGACCAGCTTCCTGCCGGCACGTCGGTGAAGCCCTTCGCAGCGGCTACGCCGCCAACCTGCGAAGTCAAGTACAAGGCGCGGGACAGCAGCACACTCATCTGCTCCCGCGTCATGGTCTGATCCGGCGCGAAGCGATCGCTGCTGATCCCTTGGATCAGCCCGCTCTGCTTCGCGAGCCGGATATCCTGCCACGCCCAGTGGGTGGCAGGGACATCACTGAACGAGGCGCTGAGCACTGATGACGCCTCGCCCTTCAAGCCCAGCACGCGCACGATAATCGTCGCGGCTTCAGCTCGCGTGAGCGCCGCGTCCGGTGCGAACCGGTCAGAGGCTATGCCGAGCATCCAGCCTCGGTTCGCCGCGGCAAGCACGTCAGCTTGCGCCCAATGCTTCTGCATATCGGCGAAATAAAACCCATCCGACCATAAGCTATAGTAGTTCCAAGTATCAGTCGTTTCCTGATTCAAGCTCCAGCTTCCAGTCCCTTTCAAGTTATACTTACCTACCAATTTCAGCTTTTCTTTGAGCGACTGTTCGTTCTCAAACCACACGGTGTAATCGCCGGGGCCGAGCTTATTGCCATATACGCTAGACGCTGCATCAGTTGGACTTATCGTGAATGTAGCTACCGGTGATTGGCTAGCAGCATCATACCGTACAGTCCCTTTATAGGTGTCAATCAGCTTAATTAGCATCTGAGCGGATACACCTGAGCCATTAGCGGCAGCATTTTGATTCCAGTACCGCCCGTAGAACGGAACACCTAGAACTATTTTATCAGCTGGTGCCTGGGCTACTGCGTATTGAATCGATTTCTCGACAAAGGGTAAACTTGCCACAGGTCCTGGGGTCGGATCTCCAGGATAGCTTTCATCATAAGCCATAACCATTAAGTAATCACTTACTGCGGCTAATGCCTTGTAATCATACAAAGCAATCCAGCTTTTAGTAGCCCCTGTAGGATTCGCTGCTACAGCCACTGATACTTCCTTCCCGCTCGGGAGTTTATCGCGCAGCATTTTAACCATATCCGTATATTTATCCCGGTAAGCTGCATCCACATTCTCGATATCCATATTGATGCCGTCCAACTTATGGTCATTGATAGCTTCAACAATTTGATTCACAAGCGCTTCTCGATTATCAATCGCTTTCTCACCTAGGGTTCTATCGAAATCGTTACTAAGAAAAGGAACAACCTTCTTCCCTCGATTATGCATGTCGGTAATAAATGAATCCTGTATCGAGTCTGATAATTGCAAACTACCATCTGCATTTATATGAAAATAGCTAGGCGAAACGACATCGAGTGTTTGACCGCTTTTATCCACTTGCGAGGTATAGGAATTCGAATTGCCAAAGAAGAGATAAGACATCGTAAATTTCCCTTGAGACGAGCTAGCTTCAGCCTTAACACTAGGTTCTGAGTTTGTTGCTATGGTCAAAATCCCAGCCGCGGCTAGTAATATCACGAACTTGTACCATCGATTTTTGGTTTTATTCATCGGCCACCTCCCAATTCTAGCATCTAGCTGCTTCCTCTATTTTGCTAGAAAGAATTCTAATGTGCTAGGAGTAAATATTGGGGATACGAAAAAACCGTTACTTTAGAGCGTTCAGCTCCAAGTAACGGTTAGTAATAAAACTGGTAGTGGTTACGGCCTTTGCCCTTTACTTTGTATAGAGCAATATCTACTTCTTTCATCATACTAGTCGCATCGCTTTCATCCGAGCTGTACATCGTAATCCCCATACTCACTGTTGCGCGAAACTGCTGCCCCTGTATGTCCCACGGCTGTTCAAAACACTGAATGATGCGCTGGGCGACGTTTTCCACGTGTTCCTTACAATTCACCGCGGGTAATAAAATGGTGAACTCGTCGCCTCCCATGCGGGCGAACATATCAACCTCACGGAGACACCCTTTGATGCGGTGAGTGAAAGCCTGCAAGAAGGCATCTCCTACATCATGGCCCATCGTATCATTTATCACTTTGAAATCATCTATGTCTAAGTATAAAAGTCCAAACGGTCTCTTCGTTCGATTGGCTTGCAAAAGCATTTGCTGCAGATGCTCCTTAAACATTCGCCGATTAGGCAATCCTGTTAGAGGATCATGAAAAGCCATGGCAATAAGACGGCTCTCTTGATTTTTGCGCAGCGTGATATCCGTTAGAACGAAAGAAATCTCAGCTAGAACACCCTCGTCGTTACGAATTGGAATCGCGGTGCACTCAAACCAGATGATATTCTTACTTGCACCTTTCGCTCGGAATTCCAGCTTACTGCTGCTGCAAGTTTGCAAGGTTTTGATAAACATTTTATGTAAATCCATACCATATTCCGAATCGATAAAGCCCACTATTTGCTGAAAGTCAGTAGGTATAAATCCTATCACTTCACTAAAGTTCTTAGAGGCGTAGGTCAAATTTCCATAAACATCAAATGTGCTAAACAGATCCCAAGCTTGCTCGATGAATTGGCGTACGAATGTATCCTTCTGTAACGATGAATGTTTGGCAATATCCGAATCAGCCTTATGACTCATTACTTCGCAGCCCCTCTCGTGCTTTTTACATAGAGACTTAGGTAGCTTAGCACGGGAACATAAAGATTCAATTAAGTTCAGCCAAAATTTTCGTCAATTGAAGTCGAAATATGACTTTTTTTGTACACTTTTTACATTTACCGGGATAGAGAAGCAGATCAAATTACCTACTTTGGAGTAAGAACCGTACCAAATCTCTTTATCTGTCAATAAAAGGATAGAAATGTCTAGGAGAATCGTTCTATAATGAAGGTAACAGGTTAGAGCGGGAATACCGTTCTCTCTACCAAGCTGTTCCGTTACTGAGGAGGATTTCTAGTATGGCAGGAGAAACTATTTTAGTCGTAGATGACGAGCAAGAAATTGTCCAATTGATTCAACTCTACCTAGCGCGGGAAGGCTACAAAGTCATCAGCGCCAATAACGGTCACGATGTATTTGAGATCGTGAAGGAACATAAGCCCGATCTTATTATTCTGGACATTCTATTGCCAGGACTTGATGGTATAGAAGTTTGCCGACAGCTTCGCAAAACGAGCAATACGCCGATCCTGTTCATCTCCTGTAAGAGTGAGGATATTGATATTATTCTCGGATTAAGCATGGGTGGCGATGATTATATGACGAAGCCTTTCAGCCCTAGTCAGCTCGTCGCTAGAGTCAAAGCTCATTTGCGTCGAAATTCCATTCGAGAGCAGCATCAGGATGATCCTCAGTTGGTGAAATTCCCTGGCCTCGAAATCGATCTGGTCAGCCACATCGTTCGCGTGAATGGACAAACCATATCGTTATCGGCCAAAGAATTCGATTTGCTTTCCTTAATGGCTAAGACCCCTAATCGAGTGTACAAAATCGAGCACCTGTTTGAACTTATATGGAGCCTGGATAGCATGGGCGATCCAAGAACACTCATTGTACATATTAGTAATCTGCGTAAGAAAATTGAATCTAACCCAGCCGAACCTCGCTACATTATTACGGTTCGTGGTGTCGGATACAAATTTAACGGTTCGGCTGTTTAGAACAGTCGGCTGAACCATACAATGAAATAATGCTGCAGAGGAACCGCTGCTGCCGCTATGACAAGTGCCGGAAGCATGTTGGCAACATTCATTTTTTTAATTTGAAGAATGTTGAGGCCTACGCCGATAACCAGGACGCCACCCACGGCTGTAATTTGGACAATCATTGCATCTAAGGAAGCTTGGCTAAATGCCATGGCAATAAACGTCGCTGCCAGAGCGATGACCCCTTGCATCACGAACACGGATACAGCCGAGAAGATCACACCTATCCCAAGGGTAGACGCGAAGATAATGGATAAGAACCCGTCCAGCAATGATTTGGTATATAAAATATCATGATTATGCCTAAGGCCGCCATCCAGTGGACCCAGAATAGCCATAGCTCCAATGCAATATACCAAGGTGCATGTCACGAAGCCTTCCGAGATACTGCTTGTTCGATGAGCAGTATCACCTTTATGTAGTGCAGCCTGCAACCAGTCACCTAACTGTCCAAGTCTGTACTCGATTCGAAGTAACTCTCCAATGATCCCTCCAATAACCACACTCATAATGACCAGTACGATTTGATTCGATTTTAATGCCATAGTAATGCCCAGCACAGTAATGGCAAGCCCAAGGCCTTGCATGACTGTGCTTTTTATGCCTTCTGAGATGCGGGGCAGCATCATTCCTAATATTCCCCCAATAATAATGGCGATTGCATTCACAATCGTCCCCCATAAAGCCATGCTAATTCATTCCCTTTCTGCCTTCTGATCTGTGACAACCTTCTCATTCTACATGATTCTGCTCATAATTTCCTCCATCGTTGGAAATGGTATGAATAAGCAACAGGAAAGGAGGAATACAGCATGTCTAATGACAAATCGATGGATCCTATGACTGGCGACACGGTGGAGACGGATGGTATTTATGCCAATGAAGCAGGACGAGAGGTTACGCTCAAGCGCGGCGACGAGTTTCCCGCCGATCTTATTTTGGGACGAACGACTTGGGAATTGAAGGGCTTCGCCGATGAAGCCGTGATTGATCACGACCAGTCTGAGCTTAACCCTATGCGCAAGCGTGTGGACGCGAGAACCTAATCATAGAACCGAGCTGCGATGAAATGCAGCTCGGTTTTTGCCTGCGTATGATATACTAAGGGGATGATATATCAAGCGTTGGGGGAACAAGCATGAACGGAAAACGAATTATTATTGTAACCGGAGGGACACTCGGAGATTGGGCCCTTGGAGACATTCATGAAGATGACGTTCTCGTAGGGTCGGACCGTGGTGCCCTTTATCTGATTCAACATGGCTTTACGCCGCATATTTCACTCGGTGATTTCGATTCTGTCACTCCCGAAGAGTTGAGCCGTATTCGCTCTTCCAGTCTCACTTTCATCGATTGCGATCCGGTCTTCAAGGATTTAACCGACACCGAAATGGCCTTTAACTGGGCACTGGCTCAGCTGCCAGATCATATCGTCCTACTTGGCGCGCTCGGCACACGCTTTGATCACTCGTTAGCCAACGTACATCTGCTTCGCAAAGGCACTGAGCATGGAGTCTCCTGTTCCATTGTGGATGCCAACAACCAAATCATTGTCATTAATCAGTCCACTCGTATCTTACGGGGGAGCTATACACATATATCGCTGCTGCCGCTTAGTTTGGAAGTAACCGGCATTACGCTGCACGGTTTCCAATATCCGCTTCAGCAAGCGACTCTTCAGATTGGACAGTCCCTTGGAATTAGTAATGTACTTAAGGAATCGGAAGGTCTCATCGAACTCCAAACAGGCTTATTACTTGTTATCCAAAGTAAAGATTAAGCAAAAAATTTTAAAATTAGACAATCTTCTATGAATCATACAGAGGTTTACTCTGTTACAATAAGCTGTACGCCATATATTAATTAAGATATTGAGGTCGTTCAAGCATGCAGCATGTGCAAGAGAATCCGGTAAAGAACCTTCATCATAAGAGTGTGCAATCCGTCATAACCTAATTTGCAGCCGTACATTTACTTACGAACCGAGAAGCCGAAATAATAGGTCTTATCGCGCTCCACGGCTACAGTAACAAAGAAATAGCTGATCACTGCAACATTAGCGAAAAAACAGTTAAAGTCCATATTGATAAAATTATGGATAAAGTTGGAACTCGATCGATGCGCAAGCTTCTAGCTGCCATCATCAGCAAGGCGGTTTAACCCACGCGCCAAAAACGGCTATTCGAACTGGAAACAGTTTGGATAGCCGTTTTTTATATGAGAGAATCTCTCTAACTGGTTAAATTTAGGTATATTTCTCCCAACCTCTGCTTACAAATAGAGTAATAGATTATTCCTCTAGAAATGGTTGGTGTGCCTATGAACTACCAAAGAAAGAGAATCCTTCTTTATTCGGTGCTAGCAGGTCTATTTACTATACTTCTCCTACTCGTATCCATCGGTCTGAATTCCTCGGGGTATCCATTACAGGGATCCTCACCAACTCCGGCATTGATCCCTCATCAGGTCGATGCTCAGATCGTCGAATCTCCATCCCAAGCTCTGGTCGAAGTCTATCCTTTGGTCGAGGACAAGCCCGCTCTAAGCGTAGAATTGACTCCAGCTCCGCCTCTTCTAGAGGAACCCAAATTGCCTGAGCCATCATCTGTTACCTTGAATACTTACGTCCCCCTTCCCGCTCCTCCGACTGCTTCCGCAGTTAAAGGGGCAGTTCAATCTACAACAAGACCAACACCTCTGCCGTCCAAAATTAGCATACCCGTCCTCAACTACCACAGTGTCACGATTGATCCCGGGAATGTCGTCGTTATTTCCCCAGCCAAGCTGGCGGAGCAGCTGGCGTATCTTCACGATCATGGATACACCCCAGTCTCTCTCGCTACATTTATTAGCCTTATTGAAGGAGAAGACGTCGAGGCGGCTCCTGAGAAACCCGTACTGCTGACTTTTGACGACGGATACATCGATAATTATGAGCAAGCGATGCCTCTTCTTGCCAAATATGCCTTCCCGGCTACCCTCTTTATATCGCCAGGTATGAACAATCAGGAAGGTTACCTGAACTGGGAACAGATCAAGAAGCTGCAAGAAGCCGGCTGGGACATTCAACCTCATGGGATGACACATCCCCATCTCCCGCGGCTTTCAGCGGATCAACAAGCCTTCGAAATCTTAGAAGCCAGAAAGCAAATCGAGGAAAAGCTCGGAACCAAAGCCGATGTATATTGCTACCCTTATGGCGAATATAACAAAACAACATTGAAGCTTCTTAAAGATCATGGATTTCGTTATGCTTTTACAATTGAACAAGGCAATGCAACAAACCAGCAGTCCCCTTATCTGCTCAAAAGACATTTTATTAACGGAGAAGAAGGCTTGAAATCATTCATTCGCAAGCTTTCCACACGCGATTAGTGAGCAATATTTTCAAATTCATCAAATGAAAGATAGTTCAAATTAATCATCGATATAGTATAATAGGCCTATCAACCAGGAGGAGCAATTCGTATGTCACAAGCAAATAAGCGCTCCAGCTTCCGACTCAATCTTCAAATTCCTTTATCAGCCATGTTCAAAATCATTGGGATCAAAAACAAGGCAGCTGACACCAAACATTCTAAGATTATGATAAGAGATATTAGCTCAGGCGGTATACGCATTCACACCCCATTGAATCTTCCTATCGATATGAGCTTGCTGCTGGAATTCACTTTTCATCTTTTTTATCAAGAGATCAAAGTATTAGGTGTCCTCACACGAAAAACGATGCTGAAGCCATCCCTTTATGAATACGGGATTGAATTCAGCATCGCAGATCCAATCATGGAACAGCAGCTTACCAGTCATCTGATCTTATTAGGTGCTCGTTTAAAACATAACAACATGCTGGCCAGCTGCAGCTTCTGTTCCGATGAAGATATAGCAGATATTTTCTCTACCACCTATGAGATTACATAGCAGCTGCAAGCTTCTGTACAAATTGTTCTAAGTACTGCTGATCTATGTCATCAAATCGGCTCTTGATAGGACTGTCAATATCCAGCACCCCGATGAGCTCATTGCTTACAAGGATCGGTACCACAATCTCCGATTGTGATGCCGCATCGCAGGCGATGTGTCCTGGAAATGCATGCACATCTGGAACAAGTACCGTTTCACGGCGTTCTGCTGATGTACCGCAAACACCTTTACCCAGTGGAATCCGTACACAAGCCGGAAGTCCTTGAAACGGCCCCAGTACGAGCTCCTTCTTATCTCTTGTCTCATCTAATAAATAAAAACCCACCCAATTCACATCACTCAGAAACTGTCCGAGCAGCGCAGCGGCGTTAGCCAAATTCGCTATGCGATTTGGTTCATCATGTATCAAAGCTTCAACTTGCTGAATCAGCAAGGCATAATTATGTTCTCTTGTTCCCTCATAACTTGATTTCGCAAACATCTCTCATCATCCCTTTTCCCAAATCATTCCTACCTGCTTATCATACCAAAAGATAACCTTCCTACCCAAATGCAAAAAAAAGGGCGAGTTCGTCTCAACCGTATAGGCTCGGAGAATAGGCTCAGAAACCGCGTAATAAGCGTTTGCTCCGTGCTTTCTTAGGAATTGGCGATCCAGCAGCGTTTGGTCCATTGGCTCTACCGCGGGGTTCAAGTTGTAAGTCCGGTAGGCAATCTTCGCGACGATTAACTTGTATGTACAGCTTGTACTGATTGTATGTATATCTAGGAATGAATAATTGAAAAAATGATCGTTTTCCCATCCGCTTCTAACCGTGTTTCAACAGAGTAGCTGCCGATTTGTTTCGTTGTGGTTTCGAGAACACCTTTAGCCGCTGCGCGTTCACAAGCGTCAGTAAAATGGCGATAGAAGATGTCTGCGTCATAGCCAAAAAGGAAATCCGTGAACTTCCGGATGCTCTCCATATTACGGGCTAGTGTCCCGTCTTCTAGGTGCACAGTCACGCCATAGGTTATAAACTGCGGATCTAACCATAAGGACACTTCATTGCTGTTGCGCACCTCGGTGGTCGCACCGCTCATCGCCAGCCCTTTAGCCTCGGCATCTCGGAATAAACGCAGCGTTGTTTCTTCAAGATCATAATTTGTACCTCGCAGCTTACCCGCTTCTTCCATCACATCGTAAGCTTGCAGCATTCGCTGATCGGGGAATACCAGCTTCTTATAGCTGCCATCCTTCGTAGGCACGACTTTGATGAACGCTTCACTTCCGCTGTTCACACTGATACGCTTCGACTTCGTCTGCAAACGAGCAATGATTTGCAGCGCTTCTGCTCGGGTAACCGTTCGTCCAACGCCGAAGTAACCGTTCGGGTAGCCTTCCATGATTCCCTTCGTCATGGCCTCGCCGATAAATTTCTGCTGTCTGGCCGTCGCACTTTGAAGATCACCGAATTGGGAAGCTGCTTTGAGACTGTACACTTCATCTTCCAAATACTCGGTTTCCTTAAGTAAATAGTACAGAATTTCAGCCACATCTTCGCGTTTTAGCATTGCCTTGTAGTCACTGAACTGACCTTTGCTTATAAAATGAAGATCACTGGCCAAATCCAAATAAGGCTTTGCCCAATATCCGACTGTGTTCGGTTTGAACGTGAAATCCCGATAATCCTGCTGCAAAATACTTTGGTTGCTCGCGCTAAGCGTTTGTAGAAAGTTTGATTTCCATTTGCGCTCACCATTCGGATATTTATCTGTAAAAGCGAGCAAGACAATTTTCACAAATTGATCAGCCGTCACAGAATCATCTGGTCGAAAAGTTCCATCAGGAAAGCCGTCTAGCAGCCCTTGCTGCACCATCTGACTAATCGTCTGCTCCGCCCAATGGCCCCGAACGTCCGTCATACCGGCTGCTTCACTCTTCCCTTGTTCGACACCTATTGTCATTACGCAACATACCGTTGCAATCGTAATCCATTTCTTGAGCTGTACCATCTTATTACTCTCCGCTTCTCCATGAGTTTTTGGCATCGTTTACACCAGTCTTTAGGATAAGCCTTCTACAATGCTTTGAGAACAGGCTTAAAGCCTAGTGATCCAAGGTGCCAAGAACTATCCATCATGGGACTATAGCCATAGGGATGGGTATGAAAAAGGACCATGCTTCTACATATGTAGAAAACACAGTCCTTACTTTCCATCGAAAAAATGGTTCATTTAGCCGATCTTTTTCCCAGCACCCACTGTTATAACTGAATTATAATAGCGCAGCCAATCTGTTATGTACAACATTTTGGTCAGGAAGTCTGGCGCATTCCCCTGCAAACTCGCATACTTTTCCTGCTGCAGCAGTTGATGCATCTCCCAGCTTTTCTGAAATATAGTTTTAATGAAAGCTTCCTCCGTTTGCGGCTTATGCAGATCCGTTCCGCGCGAGAGTTCGATTTCCTCAATAATAACGCCTCGATAGTAGGGATGTACGTTCACTTGTTGCCCCATATCAATGTAAGCGAGACCTGTAAATTCGAAAGGCAGCCAAATTAAATTCGTCTTCCTGTCTTCCAGTTTAACTGTATAAGCTAAGCCCAAGTTCAGAGCAATCGGCTGAGGAAAGTTTTTGATTTGTCCAGACCGCAAATGATCCACTATATACTCAACGAAATTCATGGTGTTCTCCCTCTCCGAAGGACCTGATCTTTCATCCAATGTCCTTTCTTCATATTGCGTGTTAAGGCCTTCTATTGTCAAGACACATCATGACGAATTCCTACCCCTATCGCATACAAATAACCAATTACTGCCATGCTATGAAAAAAATATCACCAAGAGAAAGGATTTATTTGAATATGAATTCCACTCCCCGATGGTCGTTGGCATCTGTTAGAAGGTTTGATATTATCTATGCACAGCGACGAAACCCTTATCTAGTCGCATGGTGGTCAGCTTCGTTCCCAGGATTCGGTCATCTGCTCATGTACAAAAATACGATGGGTGTCTTATTAACTCTTTCCGAGGTTATGATTAATTCACTAGCTTCCATCAATTTGGCCATGGTGTATTCTTTCTGCGGTAAGTTTGAAATGGCTAAGCAAGTTTTACAGCCTTTATGGGTGTACGGCTATATGATTATTTATTTTTTTGCTATATGGGATAGTTATCGCTGCGCTCTTGAGACCAATAAGCACTATGAACTAGCCATTCTCGAGAACGCACGCTTTCCTAATCAATTGATGCGCGCAACCGGTATCCAATTTATTGAAAAGAAAAGCCCCCTCACTGCCGCTTTATGTTCATTCTTTTTCCCAGGTCTTGGACAGCTTTATAATAAACATATTTGGCTTGGCTTTTACGGCATATTCTGGTGGTGGGTCTATGTAACGTTCTCGCACTTTTACGAAGCTGTTCTCGCTCTTATTTTGGGACATAATCGGTTAGTTTCCAATATTCTACATCCCCAGTGGTTGCTGTTCATGCCTTCTGTGCTCGGAGGTGCCATCTATCACTCTTATACGAGTGCAATTGAGCAGAACCGATTATTCCGCATCTCACAGCGCCAATATTTAACCGACTATTACAGATTAGCGAGGAGCAGCGTATATGACGTCACTTCCGGAGGTAATCATCCCTTGTGGATTGTAGGTACTTTTGAACATTCAACCGAACTGGAGCAAGCGTTAAGCATTATTGAGCATAGTGGAATTCATTCCAGTCGGATCATCCCTATCCTCATGGACATTGATGCGGATAAGTCTCTCTCCATTGTAGACCAGCGGTTCGATAAAACCGCCAAAGCCGTCGAAATTGGATTAGCCAGTGCTACAGCATGCGGTGTTTTTGGCATTAGTGTAGGCTTCATCCTCGCATGGGGTCCCATTATTTGGGGTATTATCTCAGGAATAGGTGGATTTTTATTAGGCTTTAGTATTGGATTAGTCTTAAAAAACAAACATCGCTTCTACAATAAACCGAATATATTGCCTGAAGTGACTGTTCTTGTCCAATATGAGCTTGCAGAAGATGAGGCCTTGATCAAGCAAACTTTTTGGAAGTACAAAGCCTTAACTGTAGGTAAAATAGAAAAACCCATACATCCTTTACACTTTAAACCGTCCAACAACGCTTTGTAAGGCTTCCGCCGTTTCGCTAAGACTTATTACCGATTTATCAATGGCTTCCATCGCGTACAATTGCTCCTTCGTATGTGACACAATGGTTTGAGATTGCTGCGACGATTGCTTGGCTAGATGAGCCATCTCCGCAATGGAAGCAGACACTTCCTGGGTTCCAGCAGACATTTCTTCCGTGGCAGAGGAAAGATCCTGCACCTGTTCTGAGATGTTGGCGATGGCTTGAAGGATCCCTCCAAACATGTCACCCGATTGTATAATCAGCTGCACACCGTGCTTCACCTCATCCTTCACCTCCTGCATAGAAGTCATGGAAGCCAAGGCGTCTTCTTTTATCCCTTTAATGATATCGTTGATTTGCGACGTAGACTGGATCGCTTGCTCAGCCAATTTCCTTACCTCCGCAGCCACGACAGCAAAGCCTCTGCCATTCTCCCCTGCTCTTGCGGCTTCAATCGATGCATTAAGCGCTAGTAGATTCGTCTGTGAAGCAATGCCTGTAATGACATCCACAATATGATGGATTTCCTGCGATCTTCCCCCTACACGATCAATAATTTGCGTAGATGTTTCCACGGATTGCTCAATCCGATTCATTTGCTGAATGGAATCTGCAATGGTCGCATGACCTCGCTTCGCATCTTCCCTAGCATCTAAGGAGGCTGCCGCTACTGTAGAGGAGGATTCAGCCATACGCTGAATCCCTACTGCCATCTCTTCCATGGCTCTAGCGCTTTCGGATGCACCTTGATCCTGTGCCGCATTTCCCGCAGCAACCACATCAATCGAAAGAGCAATTTCACTTGTAGCTTGTATGGTAAGCCGCGTGTGGTTCCCCAGCTGACCCCCAGATTGTTGAACCGAGTCCGCATTCACTGCGGCTTCATGCAGAAGGGAGCGAAGCTGACCGACCATATTATTGCAAGCATCAATTAATTGCCCCGTTTCGTCCTTACTCATCTTCCCATCCAGACGCGAGGTAAGGTCGCCATTTGCTACGCGACGCAAGAAACCTACCGCTCTCGTAATAGGCCTCGTGATCATCCGTTCTAATGTAAAAGCTAGGAATAAACCAATCACAACAACAGCTACGCTAGATATGATCAAAGTCTTCACCAATTGCGACATATGATTATCTAAATTGCTTTGCGCTTCTGCATACTTCTTGTCATAAGCAAGCACAAGCTTATCTGTTAACTCGTAAATTTGATTTTTGGCTTCATCGGTTTCATCGTCTACTTTCTTGTATTCCGCTTTCAACTGTTGAGCTGTGTATTTATCTTGATTGTTATAGACTGCAACCACCTTATCGAACATCGCGATGTACAGCTGGCTTTGCTTAACAACACTCCCAGCCCACTGGCGCTCTTCATCCGTTCTAGCCGATGCACTTATACTTTCTACCATTTCAAGAAATATCTTCGTGTTCTCTTGGTATTCCTGAATAATCTCTTTATTGTTGTTGATGATCAAATCAGCTTGATTACTGTATAGAATGCCTACCATACTTTTTAAAGATAAGGCAATCTTTTCGTTGGTCACACTAGTCGTTTGTTCATTTACACTGAGCTTAGTTGATTGTACCATTCGATAGGATAGTCCAGCTGAAATCATAAAAAGCAAGATCAGAGAGACAAAACTTATCAGAAACTTAAAGCGTATTGAATGCATAAAAGAAACCATGAGCCACCGCCTTAAGGGTTTTATAGTAGTCTACTGCTGAAAAAAAGATGTCTCTCTTCGATTCTCTCCCTTGAAGCAAATCTCCTCCAGATTTCGAGCTATAGCTATTTTTCAAACTACACGTAGAAGTCCGACTCATCTGCCAGTTCACTTTCGAATCCTATAAGGCATGATTTTTTTTATAAAATGACGAACTTTTTTGTACTTGTAACGTCTAATTCAGAGAGGTGAGAGAATGGAGACGACCGGTGTCCATGTATTTGATTACTTAAAGTACGTATCTGAAACAACGGATCAGAAAGTGATTCTTCGCAATATAATGGAAACTTATGGTAATGATGTATGGAATTATGCGTTTAGCATTTGCCGTAATTCCGATTTAGCTGATGACATTACGCAGGATGCTTTCTTAAAAGTATATCGCAATCTTACTACATTCCGCGGTGAAGCTTCGGTCAAAACCTGGCTGCTTACCATTACACGCAATACCGCGTATGACTACCTACGTAAAGCATTTTGGCGCAAAGTTACACTTGTTGGCTTCATTCAATCTGCAGGCACATCACAATCAGCAGAAACAGAAGCAATGGAGAAATTATATGCTAGTGATATATGGAAAAAAGTAATATCTCTGTCTCCCAAATATAGAGAAATTTTAATTTTACATGCCCATTATCAGCTCTCAACGAAAGAAATGGCTGCCATCCTTAACATCTCGGAGGGAACCGTTAAATCCCGACTTCACCACGCCAGACTCAAGGTGATCAGTTTGAAGGAGCGTGAAGCGCTTGAAAACTCCTGATCCGGATGATTTACATAAGCAATTGGAATCAGGACCGCTTAAGCAATCTGGCTTTACTTCCAAGCTTCAGGGCGACATCGAGGAAGCCATTGAGCGGAAGGAACGAGCGAAGCCGAGGGTAAAGCCCCTACTCTGTTTCGCCGGACTCGGTGCGATAGCTGCTGCGTTATTACTCTTTCCATGGAGTACAATCCATACGCGAAGTGATGCAGCTCCTGCAATGGATGCTTCTGTTACGACTGCAGCGTCCACTAGCTCATCCCCTGCCCCAATAAGCACCGCACTGCTTATTGGGCTGAGGACCGAACGTGAATCTAACAATACGGATGCACAGCATGCTTTAGGCCCCATTCGTTATAGTACCTATCGAACAATGCTTATCGCGCCGGTTCGCGGTCAACTGCAGAAGACGTCCGAGGGCACGGGAATTCTCATGCCTTATAAGCAAAATTTTTGGAAAATCGACTCCTTGGTTCATAAAACGAAAACAGACGAGTTCCACTATTTATCCGCTCATCTAGCTGATCAGCCTGTGAAACCAGAAGTGTTCCCCGATCAAGCTGACGAACAGTTAAATCGCGTAGAGACCCTGTTATTTGCCGGGAATCAATATGTTTCCATCGCTGAATCGGAGGAGGCTTGGCGAGGTAATGCCCCTTATCAAGCGGAACGCATCTGGGTTCGTACCCTCCCACAATTAAAAGAAGGGCATACTGTGCAGTTCTATAACAAACCGGTGGACAAGAACCATATTTCGATCACCGATTTATATGGCAGTAGCAGTAGCAGCATCCTTACAAATATACCGAGCAGCTCTACCAAATTGCTCGGTGAGATTACAGGCCAAAGCTGGACCGTCCAGCGTGAACCAGGCCGCTGGGTCGGCAAAGTCGCTGAGACGCCGCGTATTAGTGCAGCGAAACCTGACAACTACGTTCTACACGACTTCCCGCGCGAGCTGCCTGATAAAGTCATCAATCATGATGATCTTTGCTGCTCATGGAGCTCTATCCAGTCCTCGTGGCCGTTAGCAACCGATGCGTTAACATCGCCGTTGAATGATATGATCGTCATTTTCGAGAACGGCAAGCTCAAGTTCTACCCTTACGGGCAGGCGCCTGGCAATGATCCACAACTAACCTTGGACCTACAGCCCGGCGAGAAGCTCGTTATGGCACAGTGGGCAACCGATCACTACGTACAAGAGTGGATCGATAAAGTCGGTCGCTATTTGAACGATGATCAGGCTGAATCGAGCTTCAGTCATGAAGCGGATAATGATAGATATAGCAAAACCCGCTAAGTCCTGTGACTTAACGGGTTTTCGTTGTTTACCAGCCCCTGCGAGCGCGCAAGCTCGTGATGTGGGCAATATGATGATTACCATGCCATGCGTAATTGCCAACGTTCCAATCCAGTCGAATCGTCTTCCCTGACTCTGGATGTACGAATGCACGTGCAAACTGCTCATGCTGCATAGCATGCAGAACGATCATCCAGCGGCTGTGCAAAGCATCAAGCAAGGTAAGCGACAGTTCCACCGGAGCTGAATTACCATCGCTGAGCTCAGCCCAGCGATCCTCGTAATAGGGTCTGATCGTCGGCTCTTCTTCCGTCAGTGCCAGCTTAAACCTTGTGTAGCTGTTCATATGGCTGTCTGCGACGTGATGCACGACTTGTCGCAGCGTCCACCCTCCTGGGCGATAAGGCGTATCCAGCTGCTCGTCAGACAGCCCAGCAACCGCCTCACGCAACCTGCTTGGCGTCGACTCGAGGTCAGCCATCCACTCTTGCAGCTGCTCCCGTGAAATTTCACCATCGTGTGCAAACAATCCAATAGGGTAGCGTAACTCATCCATATGACATGCCTCCTGCATCTTTTTTTCTATTATATCTGAGTTTTGAACAAGATAAAACCGACCCTTGTGGAGGCTAACTAAGCCCCAACAGGATCGGTTTCATGATATTAAGCATATTCCGAAACTAACGAACTCACATTTACTGCACAAACTTTAAAACCTGGCATTTTACAGGTCGGGTCGAGTGCGTCATGTGTAATTTTATTGACGTTCTGTGTATCGCCCCAATGCATCGGCACGAATACGGTGTCTTCACGAATGTCGCTGCTGAACCTGCTGCGAACATAGATCGTGCCGCGTCTGGATTCCAACTTGACGAGAGTGGCATCATCGATGCGGTACTTCTTGGCCGTCTTCGGATGAATCTCCATGAAAGACTCCACGTCATGCGCCGCCAAAGAATGACTTCTTCTTGTCTGCACGCCAGTCAAATAATGCGTAAGCACACGACCGGTAGTCAGGTATAGCGGAAACTCCTCGCAAACTCGCTCCTTCGGAAGATGATTCTCCACAGAAGTTAGCAGCGCTTTGCCTTCCGGGAGCGGAAACGATGATTCAAATAACCGCTTCGCGCCGGGATGCTCCAGCTCCGGACATGGCCAGTATACCCCCTCTTCCTTCCGTAAGCGGTCATACGTTATGCCGTAGTAATCCGCTGCACCACCGCGACTGGCTAAGCGAAGCTCATCAAAGATATTTTCGACATCTGCATAGTTGAAGTATTGACCCTTGCCCAGCATATCAGCCAAATCACAGAGAATCTGCCAGTCATGCTTCGCTTCACCCGGCGCAGGACGGCCGGCTTCCCTCAGCAGAACGCGTCCTTCGAGGTTGGTCAGTGTTCCTGCGTTCTCCAGATAAGTAGATACCGGTAAAATTAGATCCGCGAGCAGCGCTGTCTCAGACATCAGGAAGTCGGCTACAACAAGAAAATCAAGCTTCTTCAACCCTTCTTCGACGAAGTTAGCGTTCGGATTGGAGACGAGCGGATTGGAGCCCATCACGAACAAGGCGCGAATCTCCTGCTCGTGAACTTTCTCCATCATCTCGTACGCGGAGACACCCTTGCCAGGCAGCTCACTCGGATCAATCCCCCAAACACTCGCGACATAAGCACGATCCTCGGGGTTCTCGATCAGGCGGTAGCCCGGAAGCTGGTCAGCCTTCTGTCCATGCTCCCGTCCGCCCTGACCGTTTCCTTGACCGGTGACTGCGCCGTAGCCACAGCCCGGTTTGCCGATTTTCCCTGTCAGCAGAACAAGGTTTAGGAAGTTGCGAACCGCCATATGCCCGTCGGTTTGCTGCTCCACGCCTCTTGCCGTGAACACCATGCCTGTGGCCGCTTTACCGTAAGCCAGCGCCGCTTTGCGTATCAACTCAGCGGAGACACCAGTTAACTCAACAATCTCAGCGAGATCAAGCGATTCCAAGTGAGATTGCAGTTCTGTAAAGCCTTTGGTACGCTGCTGGATGAAATCTCGATCAATCAACCCTTCTTCTAGAAGGATCTTCAGCATACCGTTAGCCAATGTCGCATCCATACCCGGCTTCACTCTCAAATGTAGATCCGCGATACGGGTCGTACCGGTTTCCCTCGGATCTATCGCTATGATAAAGGCGCCCTTTTCTTTTGCTCTTGTAAAATAAGGCATAAGTGTCGGCTGACACTCCGCAATATTCGTCCCTGCCAGTATCATGCAATCAGCCAATTCAATGTCCGACAGTTGATTCGTCAAACCACGGTCGATGCCAAACACCTTGACACCTGCCGAAGCTGCTGCCGACATACAAAACCTGCCGTTATAATCAATGTATTTGGTTTGAAGCGCAACACGAGCGAATTTCCCCAACAAATAAGCGGATTCATTCGTCAGAGAGCCCCCTCCGTAAAGACCAACCGTATGATTGCCGTACTGACCGCGAAGCTCAGTAAGCTTGCTCACGATCTGTTCATACGCGTCCTCCCACGATATACGGACGAATTGACCATCCTTCTTCATCATCGGATGAAGAATACGCTCTCCTGTAAGTACGTGCTGGTAAGCATTCATGCCTTTTATACAAAGTCGCCCTTCCGAAGCCGCATTCGGTTTCGGAACGACGGAATAAGTCGGACGCCCATCATCGACGCCCCGTTCTTCTATCACCTGCATTTTACACTGCACGCTGCAGAAAGGGCACTGGGTATCCATTACACGAAGAGAACCAGTACCACCTTGTTCTTGTTCTAATAATTGATTCATACGCTCAGCTCACCTTATCAAAGCAGCCGTCGGCTGCGGATTTATTTGCTTCTGTTTCGTAACCTGGAGCTCCACATTCATTCTCGCGATCAATTCAGCACGGAACAGGAGATTGAACAATCCCTCTCGCAGCTGTGTAATACCTATGCGCTCGATCCAATGCGCTGTCGTTTCACCGTAATTCGCCTCTTCACGATACCACTGGAAGAAAGCCGCTGACAGCTCTAGCACCGCGTCTTCCGAAGGTTCCATACACAGCAGCTCTCCTTGACGGAGCTTTGCCCCCCCGCTGCCGCCCACGTAGATTTCCCAGCCGCCCGGCACGCCGACGACGCCAAGATCCTTGACAAGCGTCCCCGCGCGGTGCAGAGGGCTTGCAGAGACAGCTGCGCTCACGACAGCCGGCATTTGCAGGCGCTCCAATCTGTATTCGAGGCTGGCGCCTAGCCCGATGGAATCCCGCAGAGCGCTGGGATCGTATCCGATTCCAGTGCATGTTGCAACGGAAGCGATGGTTTTGCCATAGGCCGGAGTCGCTGCATCTGGCTGTCCGAGCTCCGCACCGACGGAGCGTACATGCTCTGCATCAATGCCCAGCAGATCCAGATGCGCACCGCCGGTCAGCTTCACCAGCGGGATGTTAAACTTGTCGACCACATCCGCGATTTGCCTTAGCTGCTCGGCGCTCGTGACGCCGCCGTACATACGGGGCCGTGCGGCGTACGTGCCGCCTTTGAGCAGGCTCGCCGCCAGAGCTGCCTCAGCCGCCGCTCCAGCTCCCGCATCGCCGGTCACAGCGCCTAGCGCTTGGCCGACGTAGTACTGCAAGGCCGGACGACAAGCTGCGCAGCCGTCCGCCTTGCTCCAACCCAGCGCGCTCATCGCTTCGTGCGCCGTGGCAAACCCTGCGCTGCGCACAGCCGCGCGCAGCTCGTCATGGCTGTGCGTTGTGCAGCCGCAAACCGTCTCCTTCGGCGCTGCCGGCGCATCCTTGCTCTGCAGTGCTAGCTGCAGCATCGCGGACACGAGCGGCTTACATCCGCCGCAAGTGCTCGATGCACGCGTACAGGCACGAACGTCTTCGACGCTTTCGCAGCCATTCTCGCGAACCGCATCCATGATCGCGCCCTTCGTTACACCATTACAGGAGCATACGGTCGCGTTGGGAGATAGCGATGCCGCATACGCTTCATCCGCACCGCTTCCTCCTGCCACTTCCTGCTCCAGTACGGACACGTCTGCTTGCTGCTTGATGTAACCTAGCAGCTTGTTGCCCTCACTGCTGTCTCCGAACAATACCGCTCCGACAATTTTGTTGTCGCGAATCGCAATTTTTTTATACGTATTATTGACGCCATCAATCACTTTGAGCGAGGTCGTAATCTCGGCATCGCGGATCTCCCCGGCCGAAAACACTTCTACCCCGGATACCTTCAGCTGCGAATACAAAATGGAGCCTGAATAGCCTTCCGTATCAACACCGCAAATTCTCTTCGCCAGCACTTTGCCCTGATCATATAATGGTGCTACGAGACCGTATACCATTCCACGGTGCTCCGCACACTCCCCAACAGCATAAACGTTAGGCACATTCGTCTCCATGAAATCATTAACGACAATCGCCCGATTCGTCTCAATGCCGCTGTCTGCTGCAAGCTTGATGTTAGGACGCACACCTACCGCAATAACGATAAGATCGGCCTCTACTTTGCTTCCATCCTTGAACTGCAGACCTTCCACCCGTTTTTTACCGATGATTTTTTCTGTCTGCTTTTCAAGCAGAAAACGCATACCCTGCTTTTCCAGCTCCTTACGCAGCATACTCGCTGACGTCGGGGTTAGTTGGCGCTCCATTAAATAATTGAAAATATGCACCACATGGACTTCCATGCCCAGATTGAGCAGACCACGCGCTGCTTCCAATCCAAGAAGACCGCCTCCGATAACGACGGCTTTTTTATATGATTTGGAAGCTTCCAGCATTTTGTTGCAATCGCTAATATCCCGGAAAGCTGTCACACCCGGCTTATCCGCCCCGGGCAGCGGAAGCATGAACGGCAATGAACCAGTGGCCAGGATGAGTTGATCGTACTCGACAGTACGCCCCTTTTCACTGATTACCTGCTGCTTTGCCGTATCGATGCTGACGACCGGATCACCTGCATACAGCGTTATGCCGTTATCTTTATACCACTGCCAATCATTGATGGTAATATCATTTACCGTTGTGTCGCCCTGAAGCACCTTGGACAGCATGATGCGGTTATAGTTCGGGTGCGGCTCGCCGCCGAAAATCGTAATCTCAAAACGATCGGGAGCAAGCCCCAGAATTTCTTCCACGCAGCGTACTCCGGCCATACCGTTACCTATTAAGACTAGTTTTTGTTTCCCCATATATGCTTGACCTCCACGTTCCCATGCTGAAGTTCCATCCCACCAAAAGTTTTTCCCTACTAAACTGCTGTCGCGCCCTGTTTGTTGATCACCATACGTTTAGTCGCATGATTCATATATAGACAAACGCATGCAAAGAGCATAAGCATGACGAACCCAAGTGTGTATGCGCCTGACAAATCTTTAATAATGCCGAGTACGATCGGCGGAAAAAAACCGCCCACACCACCTGCGGCGCCAACGATGCCCGTTACCGCTCCAGTATTGCCCGAGGAAACTTCCGGAACCATTTTAAACACAGCCCCATTCCCTACTCCAAGTAAGGCGGCCGCAGTCAGACAGCTCACACTGAACCCGGTAAATTGATGCAAGGATGCCGCCATCGCGAGCGAAGTGACGATGATTCCTGCAAACACAGCCGCCAGAACTATGCGTGAACCGAATCGGTCCGCCAAATATCCGCCTAAAGGGCGAATGAGCGTGGATATAACGACAAACCCAGCTGTTTTCACGCCCGCTTCCGTTGCCGACAATTGAAATAAATCTTTGAGAAATGTTGGCAAGTAAACGCTGAAAGCAACGAAACCGCCGAATGTCAGAAAATAAAAGACCGATAAATACCAAGTCGACGGTTCCTTAAGTACGACCATTGATTGTTTGAACGTCTTCACCTTGGCAGGTGCAGGTAATTCCTTTGTTCCGATCCAAAAAATAATAGTCACGATCACAATCATGATCGCCAAGCTCCAAAATACCCACGGCAAACCATAACGATTAAACACAAAAGGCAACGTGTAGCTTGCCGCCGCACCACCCAAGTTGCCCAGTCCCGCTAATCCTAATACGAGACCTTGTCTCTCCGGCGGGAACCATCTCGATACATACGTCAGAGAAACGGCAAAAGTCGTCCCAGCCATCCCGATAAACAGCGCGCACAGCAGCAGCAGCCAGTAAGATTTGACCCATCCAGCAAGCAGCAGAGGAATCACAAGAAACAGCATGACTGCCGCAAATATTCGCTTACCGCCGAAGCGATCCGTATAAATCCCCATCGGGATTCGCAGGATCGATCCGAGTAGAACCGGCGTGGCGATCAGCACGCTTTTTTGAATGGTACTGAGATGAAATAGTTCCTGAATTTGTCCGGCAATCGGAGCGAATACACTCCAGATGATGAACGAAGCCATCATAGCCATTGTCGATAACCCTAGTGCAAGGGCGGATCCATTTTGTCGCATCGCTCGTACTCTCCCTCAGGCTAGGATGCCCTGATACTTTCCTCTTCGATGTGCAGATACATATCTCCGCTCTCATCCACTTCCACCTGGAAAGCTGTTACACAGCCTTCGTCCGGCGCTTGAACGACTCCATCGTGCAAATTAATCTTCCAGTCGTGCAGCGGGCAAAATACATGATGATCACACACGATACCTTCGGAAAGCTTACCCGCTTTATGCGGGCAGCGATTCTCAATGGCTCTGACCGTACCGCCTGAAAACTTGAACACGGCGATTTCCAATGCTCCGATTCGGACAACCCTCGATCTTTTTTCCGCAATTTCCGAAATGTTCCCAACGTGAATACGTTTCATATGTTTCATCCCCTCTATTTCAAAATAGACTCTGCCGACTGCTCTTCCATCGGAACGAACGTCTTGCGCAGCTCTTGCTGTTCAATGATTTCTTTCCAAGGATCCTTCATCAGATCCAACGCCTTCTCAATCCGCTCAATTAGAGCGGTGCGGTCTTCTTTACTCTCCAACGCCACTTTGATCGTATCTAAACCGACACGTTCTACCCACTCGGCAGTTCGTTCGTTGTACTTCCCTGTTTCGCGATAATACTGCAAGTAAGCGCCGGACCATTCCAGTACTTCTTCTTCGGTTTTCACTTTGCACAGTAAATCGGTTCCGCGAAGCTTTGTTCCTCCGTTACCACCGACATGCAGCTCCCAGCCTCCGTCAATCGCCACAACGCCAAAATCCTTGATCGTGGCTTCCGCGCAGTTCCGTGGACAGCCCGATACGGCCATTTTAACTTTTGCCGGCGTGCCCAGACGCTCAAACTTCTTCTCTAGCTGAATACCCATGCCGATAGCATCTTGCGTACCGAAGCGGCAGAACGTTGAACCTACACACGTTTTCACTGTACGCAGTGTCTTACCATATGCGTAGCCTGAAGGCATATCGAGATCAGCCCACATGCCTGGCAAGTCTTCCTTCTTCACACCGAGCAAGTCAATACGCTGACCACCTGTTACTTTCACGAGCGGCACTTCGTATTTCTCTGCGATTTCCGCGATTTTTTTCAGATCCTTCGGTGTCGTGACACCCCCATACATTCTCGGAACAACCGAGTACGTGCCATCCTTCTGGATATTCGCGTGATTGCGTTCGTTCACAAAGCGGGACTCTCTTTCGTCCTCATGCTCTTCCGGCCATACCATGGCCAGATAATAGTTGAGCGCCGGGCGACATTTGGAGCAGCCTTCTGTATTCGACCATTCCAGTACATTCATGACTTCCTTCGATGTCGTCAATCTCATACCGCGGATCGCTTCCACCACTTCATCACGTCCAAGTGTCGTACAGCCGCAAATGCCTTCTTTTACGGTTTTCACACCGTCTGCGCCGAGTACGTAAGTGAGCACATCAGCTACAAGAGGCTTACAGCCGCCGCAGGAAGCGGAAGCTTTGGTACAAGCTTTTATCTCATTGATGCTGGAACAGCCTTTCTCTTGAACAGCCTGAACGATCGCGCCTTTGGATACACCGTTACAGCCGCAAACAATTTCGTCATCGCTCATCGACGCAACCAAATCAAGGCCGGATTTCGCTTTACCTCCACCCTCACCGAGCAGAACCGTCTTTTCTTTACCAGTTACATCTTCTCCGTTACGAATCATCGCAAACAGGCGAGAGCCGTCACTGATGTCACCGAACAAAACAGCACCGATGACTTTGCCGTCTCTAATAACGACCTTCTTATAAATACCTTCGAAATCGTCCTGCACGCGTACGGCACGGGTATCAGGTTTATCTGCATATTCACCTGCCGAGAACACGTCCACGCCCGATACTTTCAGCTTGGTCGATACGACGGAGCCTTGATAACCAGCGGTCTCTATGCCTGCGAGCCGTTTGGCAAGCACCCCGCCTTGCTCGTAGAGCGGAGCGACTAAGCCATACGCTACACCGCGATGCTCGGCACATTCGCCGACGGAATAGATGTTAGGCACGTTCGTTTCGAGAAGGTCATTGACAACAATACCTCGATTGATCTCAATTCCGCTGCTTTTGGCAAGCGCAATGTTAGGGCGAATCCCTACGGCCATGACCACGAGGTCCGTTTCAATTTCCGATCCGTCCGTAAAACGAAGTCCCGTAACACGTTTTTTTCCGAGAATCGATTCGCTGTTTTTCTTTAACAAGAACTTCATGCCTTGGCGTTCCAATTCTTGCTGCAGCAATAGAGAAGCTGTTCTATCGAGCTGTAGATTCATCAAGTATTCGTTAATGTGTACAACCGATACTTCCATATTCAGATTTAGCAGGCCACGCGCTGCCTCCAGACCGAGAAGCCCTCCGCCAATCACGACCGCTTTCTTGTATTTCTTAGCGGCTTCAATCATCGTTTCGCAATCTTTGATATCTCGGAAGGCGATGACGCCTTCTTTGTCCGCGCCAGGCAGCGGAAGCATGAACGGCAGCGATCCTGTTGCGATGATCAGTTCATCGTAAGGGACGCTAACACCTCCGTCAGTTCTAACGAGCTTGCGTTCCGTATCAATTTTGTTGACTGTATGTCCCGTGTACAATGTGATGTGATTTTCTTCGTACCAGGACCAGTCGTTGATAACAATGTCCTTCATATCGGCATCGCCTGCCAAAACCGATGAAAGCAGGATGCGATTGTAGTTCGGGTGCGGTTCGCTTCCGAAGATTGTAATTTCGTAGCGGTTCGGCGCAAGCTTTAGCATTTGCTCGATACAACTGACTCCAGCCATTCCGTTTCCTACCATAACAATTTTTTTCTTCATTTTGATTCACGCTCCTGTATCGGTTATATTCTTACATTGAATGTTAGTTAATTAATAAATTCTTTAATATCCGTTACACTGTAAATTTTTACGTCAAATTATCTAACATACGAATAATTACTACTAATGTAACTCAGAAATTCGTATTTTTCAACAAAAATTTGCAGTTTCACTTAGTAAAACCAACAAACGTTTCTTTATTTCACGAACAATTTAACGTAAATTACAATTAATTGTTCGGTTTTACAAATTAATAACAGTTATATTGTGGAAAATACGAACAATTAGTTTATTACTTCGATAATTGAAAACGCTTTAATGTTATATTAAATAACATAGAAATTAGTTGTACTAGTCATTCACCTTTTTCAAATTGCTATCTATACATCCAAAGTACCCCAACATATTATCCTCATGATTTTGTTAACTACATGAGAAGGACGAGTAGGAACCCTCAGCTGCCTTTTCCGCACGATAGGCTGGGGTTTAGATCTGAGAAGGCCGAATCGGGCTTCTCAGTGAGGTTTTGCTGGGGCTAGCGGTGCGAGAGTGCATAGTAAGTGGGAATCCTCAACGTCTATTCCAAAACTTATACTTTCTTTCTATTGTGGTAACAAAAAAAGCCTCACAACCCGCAGTTCCGCGGCTGTAAGGCCTTTCCTTCATACGTTTTAAACCTTATAGAACTTCAATGAACCTTTGAGCGAACCAGGGATCCCACTGGGTCCCACTGGGTCCCCTTTCCTTCAGCGAGAATGGCCAGTGCCTTCTCGACCGGCATCCCTTTCCGATAGGGACGATCGGAGGTCATGGCATCGAAGGCATCGGCAACCGCAATGATGCGGCCGAACTCCGGAATATCCAGGCCCTTCAGGCCATCCGGATACCCGCAGCCATCAAAGCGCTCATGATGCGAGCGCACGCCTGGAAGCAGGGGCGCCATAGCCTCAGCCGGCTCGATTTGCTTCAAAATCGATTCGCCGAGCACAGGGTGCAGCTTGATCTGCTCGAACTCCTCGTCGGTGAGCCGACTTTCCTTCAGCAGCACATCGTCGCGCACACCGATTTTGCCGATATCATGCAATAGAGCGGTCTTGTTCAATAGATCGAGCTCCTGTTCGTTCAAATCTACAGCTCGTCCAATCAACAAGGAATACTTGGCGACACGCGTCGAATGACCTGCTGTATAAGCATCCCGAGCATCGAGTGCAGCCGCTAATGTGGAATAGTAGCTCTGCAGCAGTTGGTTGTTCATCTTTTCACGCGTTTCAAGCCCCTTTACCATGTGGTTGAAACCAGACTAGCCGCGAAAATTCATCCGAAAATAAATCTGAGGCTCTTACCTGCAGATCGCCGGATTGAACTTCTTTCATTGCCCTATATAAATCTCCAATTGGCTGTTGGATGTCTCTTGCCAGCATGCGTGCCCCTAAGGAGGAAAAGCCGACTCCAAGCAGTAGAATGATACCCGCCCATTTCCAATAATCGACCGTCATATCCGAGGACTGCGAAATCAAACGAATTTGAGTTGCTAAACTAAACAGAAAGAGCGGCATAGTTCCAATGAGGAAAGCACTTAGCTGAAACTTTCGTTGAATCGAAACGATGACTCTTCCATCCAAGGAAACATCTTCACCGTAGATGCGCTGTCCCAATTTCCGAATATGTATGAGCACCGGCCTGATGGCCTGAGCTGTTGTGAAGAACTCTAGTAAAGCATGCATGCTCGCCACAAGCACTGCACCAATACCGGCAAGCCCTATGTAAAAAACCGGAAGAGATAACCAACCTCTCGCAATCCCGATGCTAGCCATCGTCATAGCAGGGATCGATAAGCCAAGAAAGTGCGGCCCCATGATCCGCATCACCGAAAGCGCCGGAAATCGGTGCGTTTGTAAATAGGCTTCTCGGATGGTTGCCAGATCCGGAGTCTCCTGCTCCAGCATCTCGCGAATAGGCTTCATATGCCTACGAAACACCGCGATTTCAGCAAGCATCATCACGCATAGCGAGGTGACCATAATGAAGAATACTCGCACCATTTCCGCATTCGAAATCGTTAGAGTTGTAGAAATGATGACTCCGCCAACCACAACAACAGCGATCCCAGACCCCATTATATAATTTAACAATAAATTCCATAGAAACTTTCTGTATATCTGCACGATGTAGGGTCCTCATTTCTTTGAAGCTATCTACCATTTCACTTAATTCTTGTGTTTTTCTCATTGTATAGCAATTCAACCATTTTCGCTTTAAATCTAAAACGCTTTTAATAAAAAAATCCCCAGCCTGGAAGCTGAGGACATTGCTCAATAATACTGCGCATTCACGTTATTCCGATTCCTTATTCAAAATAAGTTCGTTATCCTTGCCTAGGAATGCACGCGCAAGATCCGTCACGCTTTTGCCTGTTAGCGTCTGTGTAATTTCCGGTACTTGCGCGATCATTTTGGCAATATCGCCTGTAATCCGATTCACGCCTGACGTCGTTCCATCTTGCGAAATTACCGTAATTTTATCTACATTGCTCAGCGGGGCCGCAATTTTCTCAGCCAATTCCGGCAGTATGCGAAGAATCTCCACTGTAACCGCCGCCTGTGTATACTGCTTGTAAGCCTCCGCTTTCTTCTCCAACGCTTCAGCCTCCGCAAGTCCCGCCAAGCGGACGACTTCCGCATTCGCTTTCCCTTTCGCGAGCTCCGCTTCGGCCGTCGCTTCGCCGCGTTTTCTCGTCGACTCGGCATCCGCCTCGGCTTCGAGAATTTGCCTCTGCTTATTGACTTCGGCGCGCATAATAGCTGCTAGCTTTTCCGCTTCAGCTGGCTTAATGACCGACGCTTCGAGCTCTTTCTCCTTCAGCTCGACTTCAATCTGGCGAACTGTCTTGTTCGCCTCCGCTTCCATCTGCTTGATCTTCACCTGTTCAGTCACGAGTGATTGTTGAATTTGATTCTGCTTCAATTCATAGGCCAAATCCGCTTCAGCCTGCCGGCTCGTCGTTTCCTGCTTGAACTCGGCTTCCTTCATACTGAGCTCTTTGCGGTACTGCGCTTCCTTCGCCGAAGCAGCGCTCTCCGCCTCAATCTTTAACTGATGGGCTTCCGCTCGACGAATCGCGGATTCCTTCTCCGTATCTGCCTGACGAATTTGAATATCCCGCTCCACTTCAGCTCTGGCAATACTAGCACTTTTGCGGATACGCTCCACTTCCGGCACGCCCAGGTTCTCAATGTATCCTTGATCGTCGGCCACTCGTTTGAGTACAAAGGAGATAAGGCTCAGCCCCATTTTATCCAAATCCTCCGAACAAGTTTCCCTCATCTTGCTGTTGAGTTCATCCGGGTTCTTGAGAATAGCTTCAACTGGAAGCTGCCCAACCAACCCGCGAAGATGCCCTTCTACAGAATGCAAAATCATCATTTCCCGCTCCAGCAGTGTGTGGTCAAGAAACTGTTCCGAGGCTGTGCCAATCGCGATTGGATCACTTTGAATCTTGATCTGAGCCACCGCCTCAATTTTGAGCCGTATTCCCTGCTGGGAAAACATAGGTTGATCCGGCTTCACATCAAAGCTCATGAGCATCATAGAGATCGTTTTAAAACTTTGAAAACCAGGGATGACGAACGTCCCTCCACCTTGTACGACCCTTTTACCACCTAAACCATACACAATCATGGCTTCATTCGGTGGCACTTTCTTGTACGCTCTCACAATAGAAGCCAGTAAGATAAAAACAACAACAACAATCGCAACAACCGTATACAAAATTCCCAACATAAACGCATAACCTCCCAGTAGTTAATTGCAGCTGCTATTATTGGTTAAACCCCGTTACCGTCGCAATCCCTTTATTCATGTACAAAACGACGACCTTCGTCCCTTTCGGAATGGATTCCCCATTCTCAGAGCGAACACTGATAGAACGCGTAGTGCCATGCATCACAAACATCATTTCGCCCATACCCTTTCCATTAATCGGCACAGACAGCTTTCCTAACTGACCACTCAGGTCAAAATCGCTCTCTTTCATGCTGTGGTCATGCTTATAAATAACTTTGGCGTAGAGAAGGAAGAAGAGCCATCCAATGAAGAGACCGGCACCGATTGCGATAAGCAGAATGAGCAACACACTTGTCATCCCAACTTGATTCAGCATATAACCAATGCCGCCAAACACCGTCAAACTAGCTAAAATGGAGGATAAGTTAAAAAAAGACGGTCCACCATGGGCATGGGCAGCCCCGTTATCCGCATGAAATTCGCCACCAAAAAACGTAATAAGAACCGTAAGTACAAGGCCTACAAAGAAACATATGGCAAACAACGTCATCATAGACAATTACCTCCTAAGAGTTTTGCTTTAGTAAATTTACCTTGTACGCAGTACGCCTCATAAATATAGACGAATTTGGTAATAAAAGGTTTCGTTCAAAAAAATTTACTCTTAACAGCGAATCCTTCGGCTTTATTTCGCGTATAATCATTGGACGTCTTTTACTATTTTTATTAAACCTAAGGAGTAGATTATCACATGTACAAAAAGAAATTGACTTGGTGGATCTCCGCCGCAATGGTTCTAATGATGTTTACTTTATCAGGCTGCCAGGCTGCGCAAGGATTGGACCTTGCTGGGGCCATTCAGAATGACTGGGCCGTGAAGTCCTCAGAATCCAAAGGTACCCTGCAGCTCGAGTTTGTGCCCAGCAACACTTCTAAGCTATCCACTGAGGAACAGAAGGCACTAACCGCTCTGCAAAACGTGAAAATCGAACTCACCAATGTAAAAGCACAAGATGCACAGCACCTATCGGCAGATGGTACGATTACATACAGTAGAGGCACAATTCCTTTCAAACTTGCAACTGAGGGCACTAAGTTCATTTTGAGTGTCGAAGGCGCGAAGAAACCGATTGTTTTCGATGTCTTAGGAGGTTCTAATTTATCGTTTACGAAGCTGTTACCCGCAGCCGTGCAAGAACAGTTCGGCAACAAAATTGCGGATATTAAATCTGCGATTATTGGACTTATTTTAGCTAATACACCTAATCCGTCGAACATATCCGTTACACCTGTTACGGACAAAGTGAATGGCGAGTCCCTCTCTCTGCAAAAAGCGCATATCGAGCTTAGCGGCACGGAACTGGCTTCCCTTATCAAAAAGCTGCTGAGCAATGTTCTCGCTGATGAAGCTGGATTGAAAGAACTGATCAGCCAATTGTACGATGCCCTTTCACCCATAATTGAGGAGCAAATCAAGGGCGGATCTACTGACTTTTCTCTAAAGATTTTAAGTAATAAACAGTTAGCCGTTGGACTTGTCTATCCACCTGTTCAAGATTTCCTGAAGAAAACAGCTGCGTCCTTGGATAAAATGATTGCCGGAGATGCTTCCAACGAACAGGGCATTCTGCCGATTCAGGATTTATTTAACAGCAAATCAACCCTTCAAGCAGATATTTACATTGATGCTGATAAGCAAGTTCGCAAGCAAAGCCTTGCATGGAATGTTCCTCTTACGAATACGAGCTCAGGCGTTGCTGCTCTCAAGCTATCCTACGTAAGTGAGACGTGGAATATTAATAAGCCGGTCACAGCGAATACCATTAACATTTCTGGCGGTGCTCTAAATGTAGGTCTGGAAGCTTCTTCTATCTATAGCTTATTGAATAACCTAGATAAGCAGTCTCTCATTTACAAGCTGCTCAAGGAAGATTTGAAAGTGACGAAAAAAGAAGTCAATCTGAGTACGACTGGATCCGCCTCCGATGAACTGCAGCCTTTTATTAATTCAGATGGCACAACAATGGTGCCTGTGAGATTCATTTCTGAAAAGCTTGGGGCTGAGGTTAGCTGGAACGGAGATCTTCAGCAAGTAACCATCAAGGATTTATTAACTGGTGCGACGGTTATCCTGAAGCTAGACAGTAAAACCGCAAGTGTGAACGGCGCTTCTGTCGAGTTGGAAAGTGCGGCTACACTCCATCACGAATCCACCTTCGTGCCGATTCGATTCATCGCAGAGCAGCTCGGAGGCAAAGTCTCCTTCAATGACGATACCCGTGTAGTCACGATTAAACGCGACTAACCTGTTTGAATTAGACGCGAGTGGTCTATAGCACCTTTTTTGGGCGGCTGAATAGTCTAGTAGTAAACCTAGGCAAAAAGCCTGCTGCTATGTGCAGCCGCACGAAAAAGGAGCGAAACAATATGTATACGAATCCGAATCCACCGCATCATCATGGTCATCAAGGGCCTCTCGTTCTCTTTCAGGCAGATCCAAATTGGCAGCACATGCTCAAGCAGAAAAGAGATACGATCTTAGGTGAACTCCACCCGCATATCGGTCGCAACATTCGTGTCACGACGTTAGAAGGGCATACACATGAAGGTGTTTTGGTTAATGTGGATGGACATCACGCTTACCTTCAAGTGAATCCGCACGGGCATCCTCATGGTCAGCATAGACCCGTCTATACACCAGCACAATACAACCAAATCATGACGCTTGTCCTCTTCGAACTATTGGTTATCGTACTGCTTTCCTAAGACAAAGCTCGTTCTCATCAGGCCTTTAAGACCTCTGAGAATCGAGCTTTTTTATTCGTGTCTATTAAACCATTGTAAAAATTTTCTAATCAAAGCGCATCTTTCCCTCTTTTCGTGCGTATAATCTATCACTGCTATTTTTTACTAGCTATTATATCTAAGGAGTAGATTTGTAGATGCAAAGAAAGAGATTTACTTGGTGGATTTCCACTGCATTAGTTATTATGCTTTTGGCACTAACCGGGTGTCAGGCTGTTCAAGGGCTAGATTTGGGGCAAGCTATTCAAAATAGTACCACCATTCAATCTGCCGAATCCAAAGGGTCACTTCAAATGGACATTATCACAGGTAACACTGATGGCTTGTCGGCTGACGAGAAACGGATAATTGACGTCTTGAATCATGTAAAATTAGAGCTGAAGAGCGCTAAAATGCAAGATAAGCAACACATCTCTGTAGACGGTGCTCTTACTTACAGCAAAGGGTCTATCCCCTTCCAGCTCAACGTAAATGGGACCAAATTCACTATACATATCGAAGGTGCTAAGAAACCGCTTTTCTTTGATCTGATGGGAGCGCAAGCTGGCTTGGCTGGCTCATCTTCTGCAGGGCTATCATCCGATATGCAGCAGCAGCTTCTCAAGAAAGCAGAAGATTTATGGCCTTCATTGCTCAAATTCTTCTTAACCAATGCTCCTAACCCGGAACATTTCGCCGTATCTTCCGTGTCCGAGCCTGTGAATAGTGAAATACTTTCCATGCAAAAGGCTCACATAGAGATGAAAGGTAATGAACTCGTAGGCCTACTGAAAACATTCCTAACGAACATCCTCGCTGATGAAAAGGGAATGAAGGAATTGATTGGTCAGCTCTATGATGTACTGGTTCCTGTTATCAAAGAAGAAATGAAAGCCTCCTCCTCCGAGAGTGAGTTCAGTTCTGAATTGCCAGACCTTATGATGTCTTATTTTGATAACAAAACGTTAGCTGTTGAGTTTGTTTACACTACCATTCAGCAATTTCTTCGGAAAGCTCTTGACGAGTGGGATGAGAACATGCAGGAGACTCTTTCTTCTGTATCCGACTCCCAAGTGAAGGCATTACTGAGTGATAAAACCATACTTAAAACAGACTTCTTCATCGATACCGATAAACAGATTCGCAAAGTAAATGCAGAGCTTACACTCCCCATCACAGATGTTAGTGCTGGAGTCAGTGCGCTTAAATTTACTTACACCAGTGAAATATGGAATATCAATAAGCCTGTTACAGCTAGTGTAATTGATACCTCTGGCGGGGTATTGAACCTAAGTGAGGAACCAGCCAACACCGATTCCTTCTTAACCTATTTCAACAAAGATTCTAAGTTCTATTCATTTCTGAGAGAAGATTTGAAAATAGCCAAAAAAGACATTCACTTGCTGATGAATCAGGATAGCGATGACGAATACGAGTTCGATTCCTCCCATCCTTTTATCAATGAGGATCAAGTATCTATGGTGCCAGTTCGATTCATTTCGGAGAGGCTAGGCGCGGAAGTGAAGTGGAACGCAGCCTCAGAGCAAATCACTGTGAAAGACGAACTTAACGACAAGACGATTATTCTGACCCTTAACAGTAAAACAACGAGCGTTAACGGATCCCCTGTTCAATTGGACAGCGCCCCGATCCTGAAGAATGGCTCCACTTTCGTACCGCTTCGTTTTATCGCCGAGCAGCTTGGCTGTAAGGTTGGTTTCGATAATAAAACTGGTAGTGTAACCATTACAAGAGAATAGCCCTGCTCCTAAGCCAAAAGCTCGCTCTCATTCGGTCTATAAGACCGGTGCGGAGCGAGCTTTTCTCATTGCTGAATGAATCTTTCGAACGAATCCTGACATTCTCTCGCTAATTTCTCCTCGTCAGATGCAACTAGTTTGCCGTTCTCGACGACAACCTTCCCATTCACAATCGTATAATCAACCGGACGTTTGAGCCCTACCGTCCCTAGCCACGACTTCGGATCAGTCTGAGTCCCCACAGCGTCAATTTGATCTACACGTACCATGAACAGGTCAGCTGCTTTACCAACCTCCAGCGAACCAATGTCGCTTCTTCCTAATATTTCTGCGCCGCCTCTGGTTGCTACCTTCAAGAGATCATATCCGGTCGGCGCCTGACTGCTAGACTGAAGTCTGTGCAAGAGATACGAGACTCTGAGTTCCTCTAGCAGATTCGAGCCATCGTTTGATGCGCTGCCATCAACAGCTAAGCCCACGGGAATCCCCATCGCAAGCATCTCGGGAACCCTGGCTATGCCGGACGACAGCTTCATGTTCGAAATCGGGCAATGCGCGACTCCTGTTTTGGTATGTGCAAGCAGCTTCATTTCGTCATCGTTAAAATGTATCCCATGCGCATACCACACATCGGAGCCTAACCAGCCCAGACTCTCCATGTAGGCCAAAGGCCTCATCCCGAAACGTTCGAGCGTGTAGGCTTCCTCGTTCTTCGTCTCAGCTAGATGCGTGTGCAGCCGCACACCCTTCGACCTGGCGAGCATCGCCGATTCAAGCATGATATCCGCTGATACGCTGAACGGTGAACACGGAGCAAGCACTACCTGCCGCATTGAGCCTGTGCTGGCATCGTGGTAGAGATCAATTAGCCTCTCACTATCGGCTAGAATCGTATCTATGTCCTGAACAACGCTCATGGGAGGCAGCCCTCCCTGATCGTTGCCCAGCGTCATGGATCCTCTCGAAGCAACGAATCGGATACCAAGACGCTCCGCGGCTTCAAACTGTTTATCTACAAAATGGGCACTATTTTGCTGTGGAAACACATAGTGATGGTCGAAAACGGTCGTACAACCGTTTTTCATCAGATCCGCAATCCCCGTAAGTGAGCTATGATACACGGCGTCCGGCGTAATTCCTTTCCAAATTTCGTAGAGATAACGCAGCCAGTCGAATAACTCCAGCTTCTGCACCTGCGGCAGATTGCGCGTGAACGTTTGATACAAATGATGATGCACGTTAATGAGACCGGGATACACGAACATCTGAGACGCATCAATAACCTGATCTGCCTCATACAGGTCCTTCCCCATCTTCACGATCCGATTGTCTTCAATCAGGATATTCGCCTGTTCCAGCACACGATCCTCCTCATCCACCGTTACAATTGCTTTTGCATTGCAAATCAACAATGAACCCATCCTTTTCTTCCTCCTCAACGTAAATGAGGAAACCAAAAAAATCCTAACAACAAACACAATATATGAGCATATATTGTGTTCGTAGTTAGGATTTAGGTTCCCAGTAGAGCCCCCGAACCGAATTATCGAGGTTATACGAACTATGAAGTTGTGTCTTGCGGCTTATAATTAGCCCCAGTATAGAGCAGAGAATGGCGGCACGTCAATACTTATTGACGCAACGACTTTGTGATAAATTTTTCGATAAATGAATTTTTAGTAAAAATGGAATAAGCTCCCCTATAAATGGATATATTATCAAAGCTGCGTTAACAAGCTATCGGGATCTACGTGATCTTCGGAAACAGGAGCGCAGGCACAAATTATTTTTGGAGGTTTTTGTATACATGGAAACAGGCACGGTTAAATGGTTTAATGCAGAAAAAGGTTTTGGTTTCATTGAAATGGAAGGCGGCAAAGATGTCTTCGTTCACTTCAGCGCTATTACTGGGGAAGGCTTCAAAAGCTTGGATGAAGGCCAAAGCGTACAGTTTGAAGTTGTTCAAGGTAACCGCGGACCGCAAGCTGAAAATGTAGTCAAGCTGTAGTCCTTCACCACATATTGCTTTAACTGCTTGCGAGTCTGAGTCTATTATGACAAGGAGGAGTTCGATTGTACTTTTCAAAGAAATCGTTGGAACCTGTCCCCGAGGAGCAAACCAGCATCTGGACCTGCAGCACAGAACAGTGCTCATGCTGGATGAGAGATAATTTTTCATTCGCTGATAGTCCTGCATGTCCAATTTGCAATTCATCCATGGTCAAGGATTTAAAGATGCTCCCAACCTTATCGAACACAAGCAGCAGGCGATGAATGCAAGAAGGTAGCAATTGATTTCACAAGAAACCCTTGCGTCTCCGAATGGAGGCGTTCAGGGTTTTTGTTTTTATTTTTGCATGAGGCAAGGATAAACGACTCCGTCGTCCTTAGGGACGAGCGCGTTTGTCAAGGTAGATGCGATGCAAAAGTATAAAACTTATACTTTCTTATCTACACAGAAAAGAGACTCCTTGAAGGAGTCCCCTTTTTAACGTTTTCTTATAAAATAGTGCGTTGAAAATCTGCGCCGTCATAGTCTCTAACTTCCGTTGAAGGGGTAGCCAGAACAAGGATTTTCCCTTTATCCAGCTCGCCTTCCAAACGACCTGCCTCCACGTCAGGCACACCGAGCGCTCTCATCTTCGCCCGCAGCTCATCGCCGCGAGAACGGAACAGATTAGCGATCGACGTCAGCACACCCTCCTCCGCCATGGTGATCTGCTCAGCGCCCGTATAGTTAGCGACGAAATCAGTACCCTCAGCACTATGAGTCAGCACATAAATATGCTCTCGCTCAAAGCCTTCTCTGTACAATTGCTGCACTTTATTCTGTGCCTCTTGAAGATTCGATGTCACACTCACTCTGGTATAAGTATTCATGGTAATCCTCCTCTTTGGCTATTATTTATTGGGTTAGTGCATGATTAAACTTTTGCTAAAAGCCTCTTCGTCTTGAGAAAATCAAGGATACGACGAACATAATCAGGAATACGAAGAATAAGACTTTGGCAATCCCTACCGCTGCCGAGACAATCCCAAAAAATCCAAAAACACCGGCTACAAGTGCAATGATTAGAAACATAATTGCCCAACCTAACATAGGAAACACCCTTTCTTATCATCGAATATTGGTTGTTCTTGCTATGTCATCTATTAACCACATCGCCTAGTAATGAAACACATTTCAGCTGAAAAATATGAATTCATCCCTTGGCATCCCCTTGCTCAAGTTGCCGCGTTAAGCCCTGCTGTTCCATTCTTTCCAGCCTTTTATCCAGACGTTCGAGCATTGCCTTTAGCTCCATATTCTCTTGTTCGGCTCGGTAATTGATCGCGAAATCAAGGATCGCCTCCTGCTTATCTCGCGCCGCTTGACGATTCTGACTCATCAGAATGACCGGAGCCTGCAAGGCCGAAATACAAGATAGAATCAAATTAAGCAGGATGAATGGCGGTTTATCAAATGCGAAGCTCATCAGATTAATGATCATCCAAACCCCCAAAAACGAACAAAACAACACAATAAACGTCCAACTCCCGCCAAAAGAGGCAATATGATCAGCAAGGCGATCAGCCCTTGAAGACTTCTTTTCCTGCTGTTCAATCAAATGGGACTTAATATTCCCTTGATATTCATTCACCATGGCCGTTATGCGATCTAACTGGTCATTATCTAGTTTGGCACTCGGATCGTTGTCCAGTTCCTGAAACAACTTCTCAGGTGTACAATCGCCTGTAGATTTCTTTTCATCGATATCTTCTTCCATTGGCTTCCCTTCTTTCTGCGTCAAAGTACAATCTACTTTATATTTAAACATTCCACGCTGAGGATGAAACAACCCTTATTTTCACAACTTTAAATCCATAATTAGCATTGTGGGTTGGGTTGGGCTACTCGCCGCCTCCTCCCATATTCAAAACAAAAAAAACACTCTCCAAGGGAGAGTGTCCAGCAAAATTATCTCTTACGATAAATTCGTTCCAGTGGTACGAAATCATCATATTGCACCCCTTCGGGCACGAAAAGAATGGATTCTTTTTTTCCTAAGCCTAGATACCCACCTGGAATTAAACTGCCATGAAATAGGCTGTGCACTTGCTGCTGCAGCTTCGTATCGAAATAGATCATGACATTGCGGCATAGGATGACATGGAATTCATTAAAGGAGCCGTCCGTTACGAGGTTGTGCTGCGCAAACATCAGATTTTCTTTCATCAGCGGCTGAAAATAAGCATATTGATGGTCTGTTGTATAGTACTCGGAGAAGGCTTTGGTCCCGCCAGATTCCAAGTAGTTCTTCGTATAGACTTGCATCTGCTTCAGTGGGAAAGCGCCTTTTTGCGCGCTCTCAATCGCTTTCTCATTCATATCCGTCGCATATATCTTCGTTCTTTCGGCCAAGCCTTCTTCCTGCATCAGGATCGCCATCGCGTACACTTCTTCTCCGGTGGCACAGCCTGCATGCCAAATCCGTATCTCAGGATACTTCCTAAGCTCGGGAACTACCTGACTTCGAAAAGCGCTGAAAAAGCTTGGATCTCTGAACATTTCTGTCACTCGGATCGACATGTCGTTCAATAATTGTTCCACGAAGCCAGGTTTATGCAGGACTTTCTCTAGCAGCGCTGTGATGGATGGCAATTTCTCTGCTTTCATGCGATTGAGAATTCTCCTGCGTAAGGATGAACGCACATAATGGCGGAAATCGAAACCATACATTTGATATAAGCCTTCCAAGAGCAGATTAATCTCGATATTTTGCAGCTCATCGTGGGGCAGTTCTTCTAATTCGGTGTAATGATCCAAGGACTGGCGAATCAATGTTTCTTCACCTGCTTCGTCAACCATACCCGCATAAGGGAGAATAGTTGATCCATATTCAGCGGCTTGGTGATATAGTCGGAAGCGCCGGACTCCAGACATTTCTCTTTCTCACTCTTCATTGCTTTCGCCGTTAGTGCAATGATGGGTAAATCGTGCAGCTGCAGCTGACCGCGAATCGCTTTCATCGCATCATAGCCCCCCATGACCGGCATCATAATGTCCATTAACACAAGGTCGTAATCGGAATCTACGGATAAAAGCTCCAGGGCATGCTTGCCATGATCAGCAATCTCCACGGTAACTCCCTTCGTCTCAAGTGCTGTGACTAGTGCGAAAACATTACGCGCATCATCGTCTACGAGAAGCACCCTTTTACCGTGAAACAATTGCGAATCTGAGCTTATGGGCTCAGCCATTTGCTGCTCCGCTATCAAGGAACTAGGTTCCGTCGAAACGGTTACCATGGTATCGAGTTTCAATTCCTCGCTAGCTGCTGCAATTTCCCCTCGCGGATAATCGTTCTCTTGAACCTCAGGCTCAGATTCACACGCATTAGGCACATAGAGGGTGAACGTGCTGCCCTTATGAAGCTCGCTTTTCACGACAATGGACCCACCAAGCAAACGCGTAAACTCGCGGCATATCGATAAACCAAGTCCTGTTCCGCCGTATTGCCGGTTCGTTGTACCATCCACCTGTTGGAATGCTTCGAAAATAACCTGCTGCTTATCGATTGGGATACCTATTCCGGTATCTGTAATCGAAATAGCCAGTACGATTTCTTCCGGATCTCTATGAAGCAGCTCTTTGACTCGAGAAGGGTCAGCGAGCGCAATTTTCATGGTTACAGAGCCTTGCTCGGTAAATTTAAAAGCGTTAGATAACAGATTCTTCACGATTTGCTGCAGGCGTTGGCCATCCGTCAGAATCACATTAGGCACATTAGGCTCCAAAATGACCTCGAAATCCAGCCCCTTCTTATCCGCTACAGGATCAAACATCAGCTTCATTTGTTGCGGAATTTCGGTCACGTTGACCTCATCCGTCATAATTTCTATTTTACCCGCTTCGACTTTGGATAAATCAAGAATATCGTCAATCAGCGCGAGCAGATCATTGCCTGCAGCATAAACGACACGTGAATAATCCACGACCTCCGACATTTGCATTTCCCCGTTATTTTCCGCAAGCATTTGCGACAAAATCATAATGCTATTGAGCGGTGTTCGCAGCTCATGGGACATATTTGCAAGAAAATCTGATTTGTACCTCGAACTTGTCTGAAGCTTAAGCGAGAACTCTTCCAGCTCATCTTTCGCTTTCTTTAACTCTAACGCTTTCTGCTCCGCGAAATGGTTCTGTTCCTCTAGGAACTCATTCGTCATCCGCAGCTGCTCTTGCTGCATCTGGAGCTCTTCTGACTGTGTTTGCAGTTCTTCCGATTGTGACTGCAGCTCTTCCGTCAACATCTGTGACTCCGAAAGCAGACGCTCTACTTCCATTCGGCTTCGCACACTCGTAATCGCCGTTCCGAATTTCTCTTGCAGCAAATCAACCAACGTAAGATGCCTCGATTGGAAGGGCTGAAGAGAAGCTAACTCAATAACTGCCTCGGCTTTGCCCTCCACAATGATAGGAGCAACCAGTAGGCTTTGAGGTGTGGAGACGCCTAAGCCTGACATTACTTTAATATGGTTCTCCGGGAGATTGTCCATCAGGAAAATCCGCTTATCTACGGCACATTGACCGACTAAGCCTTCCCCTAGTTGAAAGCTAGCAGATGAGGGATCTACCCCGGATGCCGCATATCCTGCTATTTTCACATACCGAGTCTCGCCCCCAACGTTATTACGGAGGTATACAACACCATAGACGGCATCCAGCATAGGAGCTAGCTTACTCACAAAGGTTTCACTCAATTCAGTGATATCGTTAATCCCCTGATACAAGATCGAAACTTCAGTTATATTGGTTTGAATCCAGTTTTGCTTATCTAAGCTTGCCAGCAAATCATTCGTTGCTTCCACCAACACTCTAATCTCGTCATTGGTTGTCACTTCGATTCTAGCATCTAGATTTCCTTCAGAAGCTGTAATATCTCGAATTGTCTTAATGACTCGATTGATCGTGCTAGTTATCGAATTGGACAAAAATAAAGCCACCAGAACGGAGAAAATGGAAGTAATACCCAAAACAATAAAAAGAACAACTCTAAGATTATAGTTGCTTTTCGCTAGTTGATCGACTCTTGCAGCCGTTAACTGCTGTTCAACCCTAAGAAAGGAATCAAACTGCGTACGCAGCTGATCCATCCATTTTCTTCCTGAATTTTGTTTAAATAAATCATTAATGGCTGCTGTATTGTTTTCTTTTTTCAACTTAACAACGTTTTCGCCAGCATTCTGGATCCAGTTCTGAATCGTTGGTTTAATCTGCTCCAAGCTTTTCTGTTGTGCAGGATTTTCACTTATTAAAAGATGAAGCTTATTATAATTATCGAGCCATGCTCGGCTTCCGGCCTCATAGGGATCCAAGTACTGCTCATCCCCTGTAATGACGTAGCCTCGCATCCCCGTTTCCATATCGATCATATTTTTCTGTATAACGTTTAGGAGATCGCGTACTTCAATGTCATGCGTGGATATGAAGTCTACTTCCTTCTGAAGAGAGGTTATTCGATCACTCACAACTAAAAGGGCTGCCCCTAAACATAGAATAATACAGACATATCCTAAAGTAATTTTAGCCTTTATGCTGACAGGAATAGATTTAAACATGTTTGCCTCCTAGTACAGTTCGTAGCGAATGTTATGTTAACATTCTACTATTCTCACTATACCACATTAAGAGAGCTAGAGAGATAGTTTGCGCTTGCTTCTATAATTGATCCAGCAACTGATCGAGCTCCGGATCGGATTCCGGATAAGCTAAATTCATGCTTTCCAACGCTTCTACAGCAATTTGTAGAACGGCCCAATCTCGGTACCAGCGATGATTAGCAGGCACGACATACCACGGAGCAGAAGCCGAGCTGCACTGCTTAAACACATCTTCATAAGCCTTCTGGTATTCGCCCCAAGATTCTCGCTCCACGAGATCATTCTTGTCGAATTTCCAACGTTTGGTTGGATCCGTTAGCCGATTCCGCAACTTTGCAAGTTGGAAATCCTTCGAGATATGCAGGAAAATCTTAACGATTTTCACACCGCTGCTCTCCAGCAATTTCTCAAATCGGTTAATGTGCTTAAATCGACTCTTCGCTTCTGAATCGGTAATCGAGTTGTGTACTCGGGTTATCAGTACATCCTCATAATAAGACCGAATGAAAGCCCCGATCATTCCTTTCGCAGGCACAACCTTATGAGCGCGCCACAAGAAATCATGAGCGGCTTCCTCTTCGGTAGGCGTTCTGAAGCTGCTTACTTGAAAGCCCTGTGGATGCAGTCTTCCGAGCGCACGCTTAACGACGCCATCTTTGCCGCTGCAATCCATGCCTTGAATCACAAAAAGAACAGACTGCTTCTTCTCGGCGTACAGGATATTTTGCAAGGTTTCTAATCGCTCACTCAGAAACTCGATAGTCGGTTCGGCCTCTCCCCGATCGTGAAGGGCTCCAGTTTCATTAGGATCAATGCTTTCTAAGCGTACTTTCTTCCCGTATTCCAATTGAAAATGGTTGCCCGGCATCCGGTAGCCCCCTTACGTGCTCTGGTTTAAGACAGTCTTCAGCTTATCAATCGCCCGCTTTTGAATCCGGGATACACTCATCTGAGAAATCCCTAATTGGTCAGCAATGTGCCGTTGCGATTGTCCTTCATGATAGATAAGACCAATAACAGTGCGTTCTTCCTCTTTCAAACAAGTCATCGCCTCTTCAAGATCCATACGTCTCTCGAGGGTTTGATAGTCATCCGTTGGACCAGCGATCATATCGCCAATCGTCGCACTATCCCCATCACTCGTGAGCGGAGTATCCAGTGAAGTGTAATTATAATAATCGCGGCCTGCCAGAATCTCAATCGTTTCTTCCGGACTCAGCTCCAAATAAGCCGCAATCTCATCGATACTCGGCGAACGTTCAAACTTCATAGTTAGCTCATCCAGGGCACGCTGGACAAGCGAACCTTTCTCCTTAATTCGTCTTGGAACCTGTATGTACCATGACTTGTCACGCAAATAATTTTTCAGATGACCAATTAAGCTTTTCATGGCATAGGCTTCAAACGGAATCTCCATGGTGCTGTCATACTGTACAAAAAGCCGCAGCATCGACATCTGTCCAACTTGAAATAAATCCTCATATAAATCAGGACGGCTCCGCGACATCTTGCCTACGGCCATACGAACAATGGGTTCATAATGCAGTAGCAGCGCCGTAGCCGTCTCTTGACAAGCGGTTTCCTTATAGATCTTCATTTTCGAGTACATTTCATATAACGGTTTCGAGGATGATGCATTCGCATTCATACCATTTCCTCTTTTCTATTCAGCTGGCTTGCCAGTTGCTTCGTCAGAATAACCTCGGTTCCTTTACCGTTATGCGTCAGTACTTGTACATCATCCATTAAAGCTTGCATCAGGAACAAACCTAGTCCCCCCACCGTCGCTTCACTGATGGATTTATGGTGCAGCGAGGCTGCGTCGGCATCTGTTTGAACATAATTAAAGCTATTGCCTTCATCCTTCACAGAAATCCTCAAAAATCCGCTGCTGTGTTCAAATTGAACCTCCACGGTTCCTGACTGGTCATGAGAGTAAGCATGCAGGATCGCATTATTGCAAGCTTCTGCCACAGCAACCTTCATATCTTCAATATCTTCGAAGGAAAAGCCCGCTTTGGTGGCAACGCCATATAAAGTGAGTCGAACAATATCTAGATATTCTGCCTTTGCCGGTATCGTAAGGCCAATGTATGGGCTCATATGATTTCTTCTTTCCTTTCTGTTACACCTTTGTTTTGACTTTGGTCTTCACGACCTACCAAATAGCGGGCTATGCCAGTTAGTTCGAATAGTCGCTGGATTTTGGCAGGGATGTGATGTATACGGAAGGCTGCCTTCATCGCAGCTCTCACTTTAAGCACGGAAACAATCATACCAATTCCGGTACTGTCAATATAACGCAACTCTTTTAAATCTAACGTTAGAATCTCATTTCCTTTATGAACGACCGAGTCAAGCGCTGTGGCCAGCTCCGATGCAGCAGATAAATCGAGTTCTCCACTTAAGTATATGATATTTTCTTTCCCATTCGATTGTTTGTAGACAGTAAATTTACGTATAGCGTTCACAAGATGACCCCTCTCTATTTCGTAACACCGGTTTGCGGTGATTTCTTGGCTTTCATTTTTTGCAACATCTCATACGAGATGGTAACTCCTTGCAAGATCGTCTTCCATTTCGTACTAAGCGGCTGAGTTTGTTGGGTTAAATTCGTTTGTTTAACGGCTGAGATTAAACTCGTGGCTGATTGTTTCACCGACGATGTTAACTCGTGAATCACTTGTCCTACATCGTTAACCGAGCTGAACAGATGATTAAGCTTCGACAGCTTCACACGCACATCTATGGCCATCTCATTGGTATTGAGAATAACGTCCTGTACTTCCGAACTGATCTGTGTGACTTCATCCTTCATTTGGCCCATCGTTAATGTGATCTCATCTAATGAGTTTTTCAGTGATTTCAAAGTTTGAATCAAATAGAAGACAAGGAATACAAACGCAACGGCTGCAATGATCGCACTAATTTGTACTAACATTTCAATCACCCCTATCTGCTTAATTACTTATTGCTTACCCCCGTTCTTGGCATCTGAAACAATGTATGCTGAAATTTTCGATTTACTTTCCTTTCTGTTTCAAGCGGAATATGACAGGGTACTTATACGTAAGCACAACCATACTAATTAAGTGGAGGGATTTCATAATGGTCAAAACCGCAACGAAAGCAAGTCCGATTACGGAGATTCTTGACAAGCAGGTCGCTAACTTTTCGATTCTCTATATGAAGCTGCATAACTATCATTGGTATGTGAAAGGTGAGAATTTCTTTACCCTACATATCAAATTCGAAGAATTATATACAGAGGCTGCCTTGCATCTAGACGTCATCGCGGAGAGAATGCTATCACTTCGTACCATTCCGACAGCTACCTTGCAGGAACATTTGGCCACAGCGTCCATTAAGGAAGCTAAGAATGAGGATACGGCTGAGCAAATGGTGAAGCAGCTGGTGAGTGACTTTACCCGCATTTGCTCGGAGCTGACAGAGGGAATTGAACTTGCTGAAGAGCAAAAAGATCAACCGACAGCCGATCTGCTCATCGGAATTCGCTCATCGCTCGAGAAGCACAGCTGGATGCTGGATGCGTACCTTGGCAAATAGTTTGTAAAAGCACTCTTACGCCGTCCTTGCTCGAGAGAGTTGGTAACGGTTGGTGCCGCAAGTTATGCTGCCCAACACGTAATTGTTCTTCATTCGTTTGCTACCCGCGTACTTGTTGTACTTTGTACAACATTAAGCAAGCTAATCCGCGTTTTCCAAGCGATTGTTGCAACAAATACAACAATTCCAGCCTAAAGTAGCTAAATTGCTTATAAAAGGGCTAAATTGTTGTATAACATCAGACCGTCTAAAAAAGCGCTTTCATCAGATGTGAACTGGCTGCAAAAGGGAACGAAGGTGTTTCATCCAGAGCATCTTGTTCGAAAAGGGGCAGCACAAATACACCCTCCTAGCCTAGCCAGGTACCTGGCTATTCGTTTGAGGTTCTGCGCGACACTTGTCATCAAGGTCTGCTCTTGCACACCTTTTCGTCCCCGGAACCGGCAACGGCGAAGCCCGTAGAGTTCTTTGGACTCTGCGAAACTTCGCTCAATGGTTTCCTTGCGTTTAGCATAAAGTTGTCGGCCGACCTCGCTTTGTGTGTGTGCGGTCACATGTTCCTTGTACACTTCCCATACGTGTCGTCCCATTTCTCGACGTTCTTCTGAAGCTGTACATTGGCCAAAGAGTGGGCAGTTCTTGCATGTTTCCCCCTCCGTGTGATATATCTTCTCCCCTGTTCGCTTCGTCGTGTAATAGATCATCTCCTGGTTTGCAGGACAGCGATAGACATCTTTGTCAGCGTCATAGGTAAATTGTTCTTTAGAAAAAATTCCTTTACGAGCGGGTATTTTACGCGGCGCAATCACACCCATGATGCTCATCTCTTCTAATTTCTTGCACACGTACGCACCCTTGTATCCGGAATCTAGTATGACGGCTTCAATGTTTTCCTGCCAGCCAAACGTTTCTTGCTGGCGCTGTAATCGGTCAATGTAAACCGTAGAATCGTTCACATTTCCAGGGGTGACAAACGAATCCGTGATGATGTTGAATTTAGCATCAACCGTCCGATGCTCCAAATAAAAGAAACCTTCTGGTTTTCCTTTACGTTTCATATAACCACTGTCCGGATCCGTTTTGCTTACTATGTGACGTTCCTTTGGCCGTTCGGATGAGTCCGGTGCCAGTTCTTTTTGCCCATGTTTCTTGCGTTCTTCATTTACCGCCTGCTCCAGCTCTTCTAGATAAGCAGAGGGCGCTTTGGCGAGTTCTTGCATCGTGTACTTGTTTATATTCGCACTCGCCTGCATGTGAGTGGAGTCTGTTACAAGCAGTCTTCCTGCAACCATACGATGGGAAATTGCCAGTCGAACAACTTCATCGAACACATCTTGAAACACACTGCCCGGAAAGCGGTGGTGCCGGTTCCAACTAATGGTGCTGTGATGCGGAACAGGATCTCTTAGTGAAAGACCGAGGAACCAGCGATAGGCGTTGTTGACTATGATATCCTGCTCTAGCTGCCGCTCCGAGCGAACACCAAATAGATAGCCGATCAGCATCATTTTAAACAATCGAATTGGGTCAATGGATGGTCGCCCGTGAGTCGGATGATAGTAATCCTTTACTTTATCCGTGATAAAAGAGAAGTCAATATGTCGCTGAAGCAAGCGAACGAGATGGTTATCTGGTACCAGTTCATCCAGATAAACCATTTCGTAACTCATCTGAGGATTTTCCTTATCGCTATGCAACAATACGACCACCGCTTTCTCTTTTTATTCCTTATATTATACTACATTACCGCGTTAATTTGATGATGATACTATAAGGTACTTTTTCGACAGGTTGATAACATACAACATCCTGAGTTTTTTAAGAAGAAATCAAGGGAATTGTTGTACCCTGTACAATTTGCTTTCTAATTGTCCATTTCCCAAATCCAGAAAACAAAAATGTAGGTGAAAATAGTCTCTTACTGAGAGATTGTACTTGTATATACAACCTCACTTCGCTTAGCAAAAAACCACGGATCGGCGGTTTCCCGTCAATCCGTGGTTTTGTTTTGGACATATTTGACGAGCGTGACTTCGGTTCCTCGGTCTATTTTCACGATAACTTCATCCATCAGCGCTTGCATGAGATAAATGCCAAGGCCTCCAGACTGTAGTTCACTTGGCGAAGCCCCAGACAAAGGCACCGTATGCTCGGGGCGTTCTTGATAATTAAAACCTGTGCCATCATCTTTCACTTTCACAGTCAACCTGTCGTCTCCGGGCTCATAGCTAATTTCAATTTGCCCACTGCCACTCTGCGGTTCCCCGTGAAGTACAGCATTGTTGCAAGCCTCCGAAACCGCTACCTTCATATCCTCGATATCTTCATAAGTGAAACCTAACTTGGTAGCAACCCCATAGAGACTGAGCCTTACAATATCCAAGTATTCCGCTGCCGCGGGTATCTGTAAACGAATCACATTCATGCGCTTCCTTCGATCCCTTCGTTCAGGAATCCTGAGATTCCCGTAAGATCAAACAACCTCTTAATGCCGTCCGGGATATTACTGACCGTGAACGGCGCTTTCAACTCATCCCGAATTTTCAAGGCTGAGACCATAATGCCAATCCCCGTGCTATCAATATACCTCAACTGCCCGACATCGAGGATTAACGCCTTATCCGCCCGATGAACAACCGCTTCGAGCGCATGACGGAACGTTAAGGCCGCAGCCAAATCGAGCTCCCCACTGATACGAAGCTGTATAGATTTCTCCAATTCTTCTTGATCAACTTGGAACTTCTCTGTTGACATTAGCCACACACACTCCCTTACGTTATTCTTTCTCTAAATAGTAACAAGCCTCTACCTTTTACACAAGCTTTGTCTAAAATAGGAAGATATCCCTACACAAGCCTTCAAGCTGACCACAGAGGCCAGCTGAAGACATTAGGTGCTTGAAAGATGATAATAATCGATGGATATCAGTTCTTGTGTCTCTGATTCAATAAAAAGCTTAATCAGTGCTTCTCTCCGCTGAAAGACGATACCATCCTCCGCTGCGTAATCGGGTTCCCCTAGCAGCCGCTTCACATCTGTTATCGTCAATGGAATCCGTTGATCATTGATTTGAACGTGCCCAGCCTTGACTGGAATTTGAACAAAAGTCACGATATCATCTTGGAAACCAATATTCATATCCGGATATTCATACGTAAGGGCTCCAATAAAGCGGGGATCTTGGACAATCGTTAGTGGATACCCTTTCTTAGCAATGACTGACTCTGTATCATCGTATAGTGATATTCCCTCTAAGCTATGGAGTATAAGCACCAAAGAATTAGCCTCAGCTGCCTGCATACTAGTACTAATATCATTGCTAGTCTCCGCTTGGGCAGCGGCAAGAGTAGGCGGCAGAACGGGTAGGAAAGTGTCATCTGATCCTTCCGGATTCAGACTGATGATCTCCGGTGAAAGGATGATCTCCGGTTCACCGATTTGTTCTGAAGTTGTCCATCTGACGACAATTATCGCTAGAATAAAGACTAAAAAGAACAAAGCTAGCTTATAGACACGGCTGCGGTAACCCGTTATGTGTGTTAGCAGCTTAGCACCTTTGTCACGTAACATTACGTTCATAACCGATCCTCCTACTCTCGCACCTTTGGATTAGATTACTTCACTTTTCTCAGCCACAAAAGGATGTGCGTACTGACCGCATAACACGGCCCCTTGCTCTACAACGACCTGCTTGTCCAAAATAACACGGTCCAAATACACGCTTGCTTCAATTGCACAATCATGCATGATGACACTATTCTTAACACTGGCACCTTTACTTACCGTCACACCTGGAAACAAGATGCTGTTCTCCACATAGCCTTCAATCCGGCAGCCATGAGCGACGAACGAATTACGGATCAGCGCGTCATGGTTACAGGCCGTTGCTTGTTCTACCTCTTTTCGCGTATAGACAAACTCTTGATTAATCATGAATTGCTTCCAACCTTGCGGTTGCAGGAGATCCATGCTGTGCACATAGTAACTGTCCACGGAATCCATAATCGCCATATACCCATGATTGGCATAGCCTTGTACATGAATATCGGCCAGATGAGCCCAGATGACCTCTTTCAGATAGATCTCGCTCCCGCGCTTCAAGCTCTTCTCAATGAGATCGATCAGTAGCTTCCGTTCCATAACCATCGTATCCAAATCGATATTTTGCGGTGTTAAGCTCGGCAGTGCGTGATAAGTCTGAGAGGCGCTAATCACGCGGCCTTGATCATTCATCTCCAAGTTGTAAGCGCGACCAATATGAGCATGACGGTCAATCTCTGTCAAATGTTTAAAAAGTACCGTAATTTCCGCATCACTGCTGAGGTGAAAATCGACCATATTTTCGAAATTAGAACGATAAATAACGCTGCTAGGCGCAAGCAAAATATAGGTTTCGGTGCACGACCTTAAATAATCGAGATGACTGTAGAGATGAAGGAGATCGCCATGGTCGAAATCTCGTGTATCACTCGCGGGATCTATCCACAGGGAGAAAGGCGGGAGAATAGAGAACCCTCCTGTATCCGAAGCATCTAACCCCCAGTGATGCCCGTCACCCACATGTTCAAGCAGTGAATCCGCCTTCGAATTAGCCAAAACGACGACTTTCTGAATGCCCGAATTGCTCATATTAGAAAGCGCAAAATCTACTAGTCGGTACTGACCCGCAAAAGGCACAGCAGCGACACAACGATTTCGGGTTAGCGTTGATAAATCATCCTGTTCATTCATGAGATTGATCATGCCAAGAACATCTTTCATCATACACTCCTCCTTAGAGCTTTGCTTCAGCAAAGCTATCTTCGTAAGCATTAACTGAGTCTTGCTTTAGCAAGACTAGCATCGTAAGCATTTACTACCTCAATTAACCGAAATTCAGCCTCGTATCCGTCAGCTTAGCAGGTATCTTAGCTGGATAATGACGTCCTACCACTGTTTTCTCACCTACTGCAATAATCTCTGCACCACCTGGCTTACCAACAATAGCTCCATCTTTGATAATGGATCCTTCTCCAATAACAGCATTAAGAATAAGTGCATTTTTTCCAATCTGTACACCTGGCATAATGACACTGTTCAGCACTCTACTATTTTCTCCAACTCTAACACCATCAAATAGAACAGAATGATTCACATGACCATGAATGGTTGCGCCGTCTCCTATCACTGCATTGTTCACTCTAGCACCTAGGGCGACATGGCTTTTCGGAAGATCACGCTCTTGGGTCAGTACAGGCCATGTATCATGATCCAAATGCAGCCTTGGCGTATAACCAAGTAAATCCATATGGGATTCCCATAGGCTTTCGATCGTACCGACATCTTTCCAATACCCTTTAAATGGATAAGCGGATAAATAGGCACCTGCCGCCAACAGTCCAGGAATAATATCATGACCAAAATCATGACTCGATGTCATATCTTTCGCATCTTGTTCCAGGCATGCCTTCAGCACTTCCCAATTAAATATATAAACGCCCATGGAAGCCAGATTGCTAACAGGTTTGAGTGGTTTCTCAGCAAATCCGGTAATCCGGTGATGCTCGTCCGTATTCATAATGCCGAATCGGCTCGCTTCTTCCCATCTCACTGGAATAACCGAAAGCGTTGCATCGGCACCAGAAGCTTTATGATGCTCGAGTATAGCTCTGTAATCCATATGATAAATATGATCACCAGAAATAATTAACACGTAGCTTGGATCATGTGCACGAAGGTAGGATATATTTTGATAGATGGCATCCGCTGTTCCCGAATAAGCATTCGGAGCGCTAACCTGCCTTTCCAGAATAGAGATGCCGCCGCTTTCATTCACCATGCCCCAGACTTCCCCTTTGCCAATATGGGCATGCAAAACAGCTGGCTTGTACTGCGTCAGCACACCGACCGTATCCATACCGGAATTACGGCAATTGCTCAAGGTAAAGTCGATAATTCTATATTTTCCGCCAAAATGAACAGCCGGCTTAGCGACATTTTTAGTTAAAGGACCCAATCTAGTTCCTTCACCGCCAGCTAATAACATGGCTACACATTCCCGCTTTTTCATAGTCATCTCATCCTTCCGAAGGAATATATTTGAGTACGATTGCTGCCAGGGGAGGTATCGATACCGTTATGCTGTGCGGACAATCCTGGCATGTCCACTCTTCGGAGACTAGCGTTCTGTCATTCGTCACGCCCGATCCACCGAATTCTTGCTTATCACTATTAAAGACCTCCTGATAACGCCCGGGCCTCATCACCCCTAGTCGATATCCCTCATGAGCCTCAGGCTTAAAATTACAGATGATGACGAGCTGTTCATTGCCGTTTTCCGAGTTTCGAATGAAAGACACAAGTCCATCGCTTTTATCCTCAGCGTTAATCGGTTCGAAGCCGATCGGTTCATAATCCAACTCCCATAAGGCTCTCTCCGCTATGTAGAAGTGATTCATATTTTTCACAAAATGCTCAAATTGCTGATGTTCTTCGAATTTCAATAAATCCCATTCCAGCGAAGCTTCCGAATTCCAATCATCGATCTGACCGAATTCATTCCCCATAAAAAGCAGCTTTTTGCCCGGATGACCCATCATATAGGTGTACAGCACTCGCAGATTAGCGAAACGCTGCCAGTTATCGTCACCTGACATTTTACCGAGAAGGGATTTGTTGGAATGAACCACTTCATCATGCGCATAGGGGAGAATATAATTTTCATCCCAAGCATTTAGCAGCGAATTCGTCAATTGATCTTCCTGACTTCTGCGTTCTTCCTGATTTTTCTTCATATACGTAAGCGTGTTCCACGTAAAGCCTAAGTTCCATTTGTAATTAAAGCCTAGTCCGCCATTCTCGACGGGAGCGGTTACGCCTGGATAAGAGCTCGTATCCTCTGCCATCATCAGTGCATTGGGATACCTGGAGAATACGACGGCATTCAGTTTCTGGAGGAAGGCAATTCCTTCGAGATTCTCATCGCCGCCCTTTTCATTCACAATACGCTCCTCTTCTTCTCGATCGAAATTCAGCGTTAGTATGCTATAAACCGCATCCACTCTTAACCCATCAATATGATAGACATCCATCCAAAATAGGGCATTAGAGATTAGGAAACTAAGAACTTCCGGCTTTGCGTAATCGAATACCTGCGTCCCCCAAGTAGGATGTTCACCTTTTCGGCTGTCTGCATATTCATAAAGCGGTGTCCCATCGAATCGGGTCAAGCCGTGAGCGTCCTTGCAAAAATGTGCGGGCACCCAATCCATAATGACCCCAATTCCCTTCTGGTGGCAGCGGTCTACGAAGTACATGAAGTCCTTCGGTGATCCAAATCGGCTAGTCACTGAGAAGTAGCTGGTTACCTGATAGCCCCAAGACGCATCCAGAGGATGTTCCTCTAACGGCATCAGCTCAATATGGGTATAGCCCCGTTCATGCACATAATCGACTAGCCCATCAGCTAATTCCACATAACTGTAGAATCCGCCGTCCTCCTTGCGCTTCCAACTGCCCAAATGCACCTCGTAGATAAGGAGCGGCTGTTGTAGGAATTGGTTTGACGTGTTGTTCGCCAACCACGCCTCGTCCTGCCATTCATAACCTTCCAGTGAGGTCACAATAGAAGCCGTTCCGGGTCGAAGCTCGGAATGAAACGCATAAGGATCTGACTTTAGATAGCATTCATCGTCCAAAGTGACGATTTCATATTTATATAGTGTGCCTTCACCTAGTTCCGGAATGAACAGCGTCCATACGCCATCTGCTAGCGACATCTCGTGATTGCTGCCATTCCATCCATTGAAGCTGCCTGAAACGTTAACCTGTTTGGCATTTGGCGCCCAAACTGCGAAGTTAACCCCCATCTGACCACTGCGCTCTTCCACATGGGAACCCAGAAAATGATAACTTTGATACTGCGTCCCCTCATGTAATAAATACAAAGCGTCTGGACTGGCTTCCGATGCCAATGTCGTCATCCCAATTCCTCCCAACGTGTTGGACTAATACTCCTTATTACACGCCTTCGGGTCTATTGAAACAAAAAAAGCACAAGTTTTATTCCCCATTTGGGATAAAACTTGTGCGTCCGTGACGTTATAAACCACTTTCGCCAATCTGCTATCGGAGACGATATTTTTCGCCGCTAACTACTACGTTGTTATCATAACCAAGCACATATCGTCTTGCGGAGAACCCGTTTTGGCATAAGGATAAATGCGCTCAACCAAGCCGTCTGGATCGTGCGTCGTCGTCTCCTTCAAGCTTCCCATGATTTTGGTGATGCCGTCCTCTTGTTCATCATCTAGCCACTCCGACAGACCGTCAGTGAACAAGACAATTCGGGCTTCCTTCTCATAGGGAATAACACCTTTGGTAATCTCAATCCCCTCAAAAAAGCCGAGGGCACAACAGCCTTCTGTCAGCAATTTCACTTCACCGTCTAGAAGCGCGATGCCTGCGGGATGTCCGGCATTCACATACTCTATCGTGCGCCGTTCCGTATCCAGGACCATATAAATCGCTGTAAAATAGTAATTAATCAGGTTATCTGATTGATGCAGCTGATTCATCCGCCCATTCAGCTCACGCATCACGCCTTCCGGATCACAGATGTTCGTGATGGTATCCTTCAAAGCGGAATAAATATACATGCAAACAAGCGAAGACGAAATGCCATGCCCCATCATATCCAGTAAAATGATCCCATGCCGATTCGGCCCGATCGAATACCAGGCATAGAAGTCACCCGCAAGCTCAGAGGAAGGCTTATAGACCGCTGAGATCTGGATATGCTCATCCTTAAGGGGGCTGCTCAGTACACTAAGCTGGACTTGCTTGGCCAAATCAAGCTCATACTTAATCCGCTTGTCCCGCTCTTTGTGCCAATCCTTCTCATATTTCAAGCGGAGCGTAGAACGAATACGCGCAAGCAGCTCCACCTTATTGATCGGCTTCATCACATAATCGAGTGCCCCGGCATCCAGCGCTTCAGCCAGTTTATTGGAATCCCCCATCGCCGTCACGAAAATAATCGGAATATCCCGGAACCTTTCGTCGGCTTGAACTGTTCGACAAGCTTCCACCCCATCAATTTCCGGCATCATCATATCCATCAAAATCAAATCAACCGGTACTTCAACCGTGCTTGGTGAATCCATATCCAATAATTGATACAGCTCTCTGGCAGAAGACACCATAACCAAATCGGTGTAACCGGCTTTAAGCAGGATTTTTTCAATAATAAGTAAATTCGTCGCGTTGTCGTCTACTATCACAATACTCATTGCTCGAACCCCTTTCGGGTAAAAGATAACGGAAACCCTCATCGTAGTTTAACATAATTTATTATCAAACATGTTGATCGTTTATTTTATCTACTACCCATTTGAAAAAAATTCAATCACAATGCTGCTCGGGCTTCCTCGCTTCTATAATGAAACGGAAATAAAAATGGGTTTTTTATGTTTCAAAAAAAAGAAAGAAGGTTACATTCTAGTATGAAGCATGGCAACACCACAACACCCAAACTAAAGGAGAGATGACTCATGAGTGAAGCAGTCGGAACAAACAAAGGCGGACTATTGTTAGGTTTAGTAATCGGCGGCGCTGTAGGCGCGGTAACCTCATTGTTATTAGCCCCTAAAGCCGGGTCGGAGCTGCGTGAAGACTTGTCGAATACGTACCGCACGTTCAATGATAAAACAAGCCAATTGGCTTCCGCTGTAGGTCAGAAAACACAGGATATTGTCTCAACCGTAAGTGACAAAACACAAGATATCGCATCAGCTGTTAGTGAGAAGACGCAGGAAGTTGCTTCAGCAGTTAGTGAGAAAACAAAGGATATGGCCAGCTCCGTTAGCCATCAAGCTTCAGAAGCCGCTGATAAGGCCAAAGAAAGCAAACAGCTTGCAGCTGAGTCTTTACAGGCTGCCAAAACGAATTACCAAAATAATCAACATTAAGTATCACATAGATTCGCAAGGACGGTGTACGCTTTTGACGTATGCTTGAATGGAGGAATTACAATGGATAAAGGCACTCTGCATCAACAGTTAACCGATCTGGGGTTAGATCGTATCGAATACACGGAGAAATCGGTCTATAAATTCGATATTTATCACGATGCCACATCAGCCGCCTACCCACTTACGTTAACCACATTCACCTCTGAGCACGGGAATACAACCGTTCATTTCCATGAAGCCGACTTTCAAGAAAACGAATTCGTTCCTCTGCAAGTTCGCCGGACGGCACTGGACAAATTAATTGAATTAGAGCGGATCTGTAACGGCTCAGCCGGCAAATCCATGGAAGCCAACAATGGCTCCATGGCGCAGGATATGGATGAGATGAAGAAGCTGGGTAATGAAATGAAACATATGAAAACGAATAGCGAACTGCTGGAAAAGAATATGATTCCTGATCCGATTCAGTAGCTCAAGGATAAACCGAAAGAGCCTCAATTCCATGAAGATGGAATTGAGGCTCTTTCGTGCTGTTTCACTTACCACTCGGCTACTGTACCATCGGCTTGACGCCAAACTGGATTTTTCCAGTTATGACCAATTGCAGCCATTTCTCTTACTTTATCTTCATTGATCTCGATGCCAAGACCTGGAGCTGTTAGATTGGCTACGAAGCCTTCTTCATACTTAAACACAGAAGGATCTTTCAAATAATCGAGTAAATCACTGCCTTGATTGTAGTGAATGCCGAGACTTTGCTCCTGAATGAAGGCATTCGGAGAGCACGTATCCAACTGCAGGCATGCTGCCAAGGCGATAGGGCCTAACGGACAGTGCGGCGCAATTGCAATATCGTAGGCTTCCGCCATCGCGGCGATTTTACGTGTTTCCAAGATGCCTCCAGCATGGGAAAGATCGGGTTGGATAATGTCCACGATTCCTTGGACCAACAGCTCTTTGAAGCCCCAGCGCGTATACATCCGCTCTCCCGTGGCAATCGGACACGAGGTGTAACGAGCGATCTCTTTAAGCGCTTCATTATTTTCAGGCAAAACAGGCTCTTCAATGAACATTGGCCGGTACGGCTCTAGTTCCTTGACGATGATTTTGGCCATCGACTTGTGCACGCGGCCGTGGAAATCGATGCCGATGCCAACGTCCTTGCCGACGGCTTCGCGTACCGCGGCAATGCGCGCAATAGCTTCATCCACTTTGCTGATGGAGTCAATGTAGTGCACTTCCTCGGTGGCGTTCATTTTCACCGCCGTAAATCCAGCTGCGACCTGCTGTTTGGCCGCTTGGCCTACGTCGCTCGGGCGGTCCCCGCCGATCCACGAATAGACACGCGTCTTGTCGCGGCAAGCACCGCCAAGTAGATCATAGACCGGCGCATTGTAGAATTTGCCCTTAATGTCCCAGAGCGCTTGCTCAATGCCTGAGATTGCGCTGGTCAAGATCGGTCCTCCGCGGTAGAAGCCGCCGCGGTACAGCACTTGGAACATATCCTCAATCCGCATCGGATCCTTGCCAATGATCTGATCGCTCATCTCCATCACCGCTGCTGCAACAGTATCCGCCTTGCCCTCTACGACGGGCTCTCCCCATCCCGTAATGCCTTCATCCGTCTCGATTTTCAGAAATAACCATCTTGGCGGCACCTTAAACAGTTCCAACTTCGTAATTTTCATGATTATCGTCCTCCTCTATCCCTTGTTGAAATTCGCTGGGCAAGTCCAAATTCCTCTCACCAATCAGCACGATTTGTTCGCTACGAATATTGATCTCGGTACTCTTGCGGAGTCATGCCATAATGCTTCTTGAACGCATGATTAAAGGAATGTGGGCGTTGATAGCCAAGCTGTGTGGCGATTTCATAAATCTTATCCTGACCATTCTTCAGCAAATACGCAGCTTTATCCATCCGGGCATGATTGATGTAGTCGCTTAAATTTTCACCCGTTTCAAGTTTATAGATCTTCGATATATAAACCGGATGCATGTACACATGATCGGCAATCGATTGTAAGGAGACGTCGCTAGCCAGATGCTGATCGATGAAAGACCTAATATCCTTGATCAGCGTTGCACGGCTGTCCTGCCTTTCTTGATCCATATCCTCCTTCATGCGTTGTAAAGAACGAATCGACCATTCACGCAGCTGATTCACCGTACGAAAAGGTATACCTTCCATCATTCGTTCGTAATCACCGCCAATGAGCTGATGCAGCTGTCGGCCATTCTTATGCGCAATATAAGCAAAAGCGGATGCGATCGAGAAATAAACTTCTAATAGATGTTCCTGAGATTCAGAAAATCTAACTTCCATTTCATCAAAAATCAGGGACAGCTTCTCCTCTGTATCTTCCCATCTTGCTGCTTCCAATAGATGATTGAGCGTTGGCGGCTCATATAGCCGTTGCAAGGCTGACAGTTCGGTCTGAACAGACTCATCGCCAAGTCGCATGAACAGCTCGTGCTCACTCCCGATACGTTTGCGAAAAGCGCTAAGCGAGCTATTGTACAGCGCATTTATTTCGGCCGGGAACTCGCCCCAACTGCTCAGAAGGATGGAGATTTTGCCTTTCAAATAATTGCTCACGGCCGATTGGAGATCAGCAGCCGTACGTTCCAGCCAAGCAGCATCTTCCTTGTCGGGTGTTTCCTGCTTATGCTTCATCACAAATACCAAATAATCGTGAGCATCCTTCGTATGCCAGCTATCGAATTTCTCCGCAAATAATTCGTCGGCCATGTTGCTAATGGCATATTCTATTAACGATAAATGTCCGGTATCATATTCCAGAAAATCCGATTCCAACCGGACCATCATCAAAACGCAAGCATGCTCGTGGTAATCAGGGAGCTCTAGAATCTGCATTTTTTCTCGAAGTGAATGCTCCGATATTTTATGACCTTGAAGTAAATCATTCAATAAATTCCCCCTAAGCAAAGGGAGATTTTCCTTGAGAGTATACGTTAAACGCTGCGTAGAGATGACGGTCTCCCATTCCTTCTGCAGCTTCTCCATCACCCGGCTGACCGTAGCTAATAAAGCTTGTTCCGTGACGGGCTTGAGCAAATAATCCTCCGAACCCTGTAGAATCGCTTCTTTGGCATAGTTGAAGTCCGAGTATCCAGATAAGAGAATACATTTGGTCTTCGCCCAGCGACGGTTGATCTCAGCAATTAATTGCAAACCGGAGATACCGGGCATCTGAATGTCCGTAATCACGATATTAATCGACATTTGTTCGAGCAGCTCAAGCGCTTCTTTACCGGAATAAGCCTTAAACACCTGCTCAATCCCGATAGATGCCCAGTCAATCGTAGACTGAAGCCGATCCACGACATGCGCTTCATCATCGACAATCAATAATTGAATCATCGTTTAATCACCTCGGTGGCTAGATCACTCTCATGGGAGTTGTGTTTCCAACGTTAGCACTGCTCTTAAACCACCGTCATTTACTCGCTCAAAAGTAAGTCCGGAGCCTTCCCCGAACTGATAATACAATCGGTGGTGGACATTCCATGTTCCACAGCCAATCTCATCGGACATTGGAGCCTCCAGCTGTTTAAGCAGCTTATCTAATCCCGCTTCATCCAGCCCTCCGCCGTTATCTTCAACAATTAGTCGGTTCCAGCCATCTTTCTGCTCACCTGTAATCGTGATTAAATCCCCCTCTGCGCTGCGCTCAATCCCGTGGACAATGGCATTCTCTACAAGCGGCTGCAAAATAAGTCGGGGAACCCGCTCATCTAACATCTCATCTGGCACAGATATCTCGTACTTTAACCGGTGTATGCGGAGATTCTGAATCGTTAAATAATGACCTACCAAATCCAGTTCTTCCTGCAACCGCACACTTTGTTTTTCCACTCTAGTGGTGTAGCGATAAAACTCGGCTAAATTCTGCGACATGGCCACGACTGATTCTTTATCTTCCATCTCTGCTGAATTGATAATGAAGAACAAGGAGTTATACAGAAAATGCGGGTGAATCTGCGATTGCAGCTGTTTCAAGGTTGCTTCACGTGAGCGTATTTTCTCCGCATAAACATCCTCTACAAGCACTTGAATTTGCTCGGCCATCTCATTAAATCGCTGGATGAGGAAATCAAATTCATTTTTGGCTCTATACGCGATCCGAGCCGATAAATCGCCTCGCTTCACTTGCTGCACACTTTGAATCATCTTGCCAATAGGAATTTGCACGTTGCGATACAGCAAGAAAGAAGCCAGAATGCTCATCCCAAGCAGCAGAGCAATAGAAACGTAAAACAATTTACGCGTCATCGTAATAGGAGAAAGTATCTTCTCCACAGGCACATAATCAACTAAGTACCAACCCAACTGTTCCGACTTCACAAAGCTGATCAAATACTGTTGATTTGCAATTTCAAATTGAACTTGGCCGGTAAGCGGTAAACCTTGACCAGCCAATCTTTCATGAATTGTATGCGTAATCGACGGATTCGACGAGCTGTTGAAAATCGCCCTATTTTGCCCATCAACCAAAAAAGGATCACTTCGTTTATCTTGCTTGTACACATCAAGCAGTTGAATCATATTCTGCACGCTGAACCTTACTTGATACAGCACATTAGCTTGACCGGCAACCTGGGCACGTATAGGCTCACTAATTTCCCTACTGAACGACCCTATCCCATTGTCACCCTTGCGTTCCTCATACGTCCACGTTCGCTTAATCGGGCTATCCCAAGGCCACGCATCCGTTCCGTTGACAAATATACTAGAGGACAGCACTTGCTTCCCTTTCGGTATGGCAATCGTCAGCTCATTGACCCATCCGCTGGAGACACTTTGAAGGCTAAGCTTCTGTATAATTCGCGACTGTTCTTTCAGCATGTCATAATCGGGCGACTCATTCCTGTCGATAAATTCCCTTATGTAAGGATCGCTGCCGAGAATGACCGGAGACATCGCTAATCGCTCTACGTCCGCATCCAATTGATGCATGAAGAAAGACAGCTGGTTTAAATTCGATGACTGAATCTGGTCTTGAACAACATTATTCGTTATCCGATTCGTATAGCTGTAGAGCAGTACAATAGGGATAAGGAGTAGAATTAATAGAACGAGAATTTTGCTGAAAATATTAAGTTTATACGGCACGCTGGGTTCACCTTCCATGCTTCTGCTAAGCTTTCTAACTTAGAATTAACGTTTGCGAGAGAAGTCATCCAAAGAAAAGGCGACGACTACCCTCGTATTCGTTATGTCTTCATTATTAGCCTTTCACTGCACCAGCAGAAAGTCCGCTTACCACGTACCGTTGAGACACTAAAGCAATGATGAGAACCGGAAGTGTAATGATGCAGGCAGCAGCCATCAGCGCGCCCCAGTTGATTTCGGAATAGGACATAAAGTTAAACACAGCGATCGGTAACGTTTTTGTTTTGTCCCCTGCCAAGATAACCGAGAACATAAAATTGTTCCACGAAAATATGAAGGAGAGTAACGAAGCTGTAATAACACCTGGTCCTGAGATCGGCAAAATAATGCGCAGAAACACTTGATGATGCGTACATCCATCGATAAGTCCAGACTCTTCGATTTCCGTTGGAAGTGCCTCGAAAAAGGAAATCATTATCCAAATAATAAACGGTAATCCAACAAGCATATGACTTAGAATTAACGCTGTATACGTGTCTACCAAATGGATCTTGGAGAACAGGATGAACCAAGGAATCAAGAATGTGATTCCCGGAATAATTCTCGCGACTAAGATAAGAAGCCCAAGCTTGTGAAGGTGATGCCTTGCAATGGCATAAGCTGCCGGAAGCCCTAAAACAAGGGACAAAAGCGTCGAACCAGCTGCTACAAGGAAACTATTCCAAATAAACTTCAGGAAGTCGTATTCTTTGAACACACTGACATAGTTATGAAAAGTTGGTTTGAAGATGAACATATCACCTGTCGATAAAATCTGTGACTGTGTCTTGAAAGAAGCCAGTAACATCCAAACAAATGGAAAACCAAAGGCGATTAGGACTAGGAACGTTAGCAGCATTTGTATAAATCTTAAGCCCTTCTTTGGCTTCATGATGAGGTTCCCTCCAATCGTTTACGCATCCATATCATAAATAAAGTCAGTCCCATCACCAGAGCAAAGAAGATAACAAGTAACGATGAAGCCATACCTAGCTTAAAGTATTGGAAACCAAGCACATACCCATACAAGTTCAATGTCTCTGAAGCAAAATTAGGTCCGCCTTGTGTTGTCGCATAAATAATATCGAACGTCTTCAACACATCGATTAAGCGCAGCATCGCCGCTACAATGATCGTTGGTTTCAGCAAGGGCAGCGTAATGGAAACGAATTTTCTCCATGCCGTTGCACCGTCTACATCCGCCGCCTCATAAGGATCGGTTGGGAGTGTAGCTAAGCCTGCCATAATAATCAGAGCAATCATCGGTGTCCATTGCCAGACGTCTACGATAACCAATGACGGTATAACCTGATTTGGCGAAGCTAGCCATAACAAAGGCTGCAAGCCCATCGATTTGAGCATCATATTCGCTACCCCAATCGTTGGCTCGTAGATAAGCATCCACACCAAGCCCATGGCTACCGGTGTTGCTACCATGGGCAGCAGGAATACCGTTTTTACGATGTTTTTTCCTTTGAATTCCCTCGACAGCAGCAAGGCAATCGCGATCCCCAGGATAACTTCAAGCCCAAGGGCCATGATCGTGAAGTAGAACGTTGAACCTGTTGCATGCCAAAAGCGCTCATCTTTGAATAAGGCAATATAATTCGACAACCCTACAAAAAGTGGCGGTGTTGTCGCGGACATGCTCCACTCATAAAAGCTGATTCGGAATGTATAAATGATTGGAAACAGCATCATCAACAGGACGAAGATGACCGCCGGAAGCGTATAAATCCATTTTAAATTGCGGTTAAACCAACTGTATTGCATGACTTCATTCACCCTTCCTGATGAAATTGTACCCTTATGCAAAGGGTGAAGAGGGCCACTTGAGATGACCCTCATTGCTAACAATCGCGCTGTATTTATTTCGTTTTATCTTTATCCATAATCGCTTGCAGAGCTGCATTCGCTTTATCTGCTACCGGCTGAATGTTTGTTTCACCAGTCATCCATTTTTGTACGATTTCACCAACGGCATCACGAGCTTCACCTACGCTAATTACCGTTGGACGGTCGTGGTCTACACCGTTTTTAGAACTCTCTTTAATAATAGGAACGAGATCCGCTGGGAAGCCTGTCGTACCTTCTGGTTTATCCCAAACCGATGCGCGCGCGCCCGGGTTCCCTTTTTGCTGTGTTTTCAACACGACATCTTTGCTTGTTGCCCACTCGATGAATGCCCAAGTTGCATCTTTATTTCCCGATTTGGCGTTCATCGCAAGACCCCAAGATGTAATACTATACGGTTTGGAACCTGCTTTACCCGCAGGCATGACAGCAAAGCCAACTTGATCGGCAATTTGGGACTTCGCTGGATCTGTCGCATTTTTGTAGAGCGAGTTCGCATCCGTTAAGAAAGCAACTTTCCCTTGAGCGAAAATACCGAAAGCTTGCGGCCAAGACATATTGAGTACGCCTGGAGGCGCATAATCCTTAAGTAGAGTGCCGTACGTTGTAAATGCTTTGATCGCTTCTGGCGTGTTAATCGTTGCTTTATCGCCACTCGTGAAGTCTGCACCCTCTGAATATAAGAAGGAAGAAACTTGCGTAACTAGCGGTGAACGTTGGCCCCTAGCCACAAAGCCGTACATTTCGTTTTTCGGATCATGCAGCTTCTTAACTGCTGCTTGCAGCTCATCTAACGTTTTCGGTACTGCGATACCGGCCTTTTGCAACAAATCTTTACGATAGTACAAAATTTCTTGCTCGGTAATAATCGGAATACCAGCTAGCTTCGCATCAACCGTTGTGGAACCAACAGCTGATTTAGCAAAATCGGCGAAATCATAATCCTTTGCTTTTTGAGCGTAATCATCAAGCGGTTGAACCCAACCGTTTTTATAGAATAATTTACCCTCTTGAAGCGGACGGTACATGAAAACGTCTGGTGTTGCAGAACCGGATGTAAATTGTACGGTTAATTTTTGTGTCAGCTGATCCTCGAAAAAGCTCTCAACATTGACTTTGATGCCCGTTTCCTTCTCGAAGTCAGGAAGCAAAGGCTTGATCGCATCCGCCCAAGGATGGTTAGCTGCTACTAAATTGATCGACTTTCCTGCAAAAGGCTTTGCATTAGCCGTTGCGCCCGCTGCAGGCGTTGGCTGCTGCGTGTTCTCCGGCGTGCTCCCGCATCCTGCAACAACCGTTGCTGCCATGATAACTGTAGTACCAACACCGACCCATTGTTTCAATGATTTTTTCATCTGATATGTGACCTCCCAGGTAATCTTAAATGTATGTGCTTACATATCTAAGAGTACTTGATTCTTATATTCCGTTATATAACGAAAATTAAACATGCATAACTACATGTGAAGGGAAAAGGTCGATAGGTCCATTGATGGGACTATCTGTGACAGACAGCTGAAGACCTATGCAAATTACAGGTTAAAATTGATGTACTTTTGCATCTTAATTACGTGAGAAATTCACTCGAATTTGCTGCACTTTTTGCAGTTGGGTGCGGGTAGACAGGTACAAAAAGAGGTTGAGCTGCAGTCTTTAACTGCGGCCCAACCTCTTTTGTGGTGGAGACACTCCGTCCCCGTAGCTATTCACGTTGTCTTCGGATGCACCATGTCTTCCGGACGCACGTAGCTGTCAAACTGCTCAGCCGTTAAGTAGCCGCTGCGCACGGCTGACTCCTTCAGTGTCAGCCCTTCTTTGTGGGCTTGCTTCGCAATGCTGGCCGCTTTCTCATACCCGATATACGGGTTGAGCGCTGTAACCAGCATGAGGGATTGCTCAAGGTTGCGCTGAATGACCTCGCGATTCGGCTCCATGCCAACGAGACAGTTGTCATTGAACGAGCGCATACTATCAGCCAGCAGCCGCACGGACTGCAGGAAATTGTGTATGATCACGGGCTTGAACACGTTCAGCTCGAAGTTGCCCTGGCTGGCGGCGAAGCCGATGGCCGCATCGTGGCCCATCACCTGGCAAACGACCATCGTCATCGCTTCGCTCTGCGTGGGGTTGACCTTGCCCGGCATGATCGAGCTGCCGGGCTCGTTCTCCGGGATCGTGATTTCACCGATCCCGCAGCGGGGACCGCTCGATAGCCACCGCACATCGTTGGCTATCTTCATCAAGTTCGCCGCCAGCGCCTTCAGCGCTCCGTGGGCGTAAACGATCTGATCATGGCTGGTCAGCGCATGATACTTGTTCGCGGCCGAGACGAAGCGCGTGCCCGTCTCGCGAGACAGAGCTTCGGCGACGCGCGCGCCGAACTCGGGATGCGCGTTCAGCCCGGTGCCGACGGCGGTGCCGCCGATCGCCAGCTCGCGCATCGTATCGACGCTGCTGCGCACCATGCGCGCCGTCTGCTCCAGCATCGCCCACCAGCCGCTGATTTCCTGCCCCAGCGTCAGCGGGGTGGCGTCCTGCAGGTGCGTGCGGCCGATCTTCACGATGTCGGCGAAGGCCGTCATCTTGCTGTGGAGCGTAGCCTGCAAAAGCTCCATCGCAGGCAAAAGCTCCTCCTCCACAGCGATGACTCCAGCGACATGCATCGCCGTTGGAAACGTATCGTTCGAGCTTTGCGAACGATTCACATCATCGTTGGGATGTATGCGTTCCACGCCATCCCCCAGCAGTTCGCTGCCTCGGTGAGCAATCACCTCATTGACGTTCATGTTCGACTGCGTCCCGCTGCCCGTCTGCCAAACGACGAGCGGGAACTCGTCGTTCCAGCGGCCCTCCACGATTTCATCAGCAGCCTGCGCAATCGCCTCCGCCTTCTCTGGATTTAATCCGGCTAGCTCTCGGTTCACCTGCGCGGCGGCCTTTTTCAACAAGGCAAAAGCCCCAATCAACCGCACCGGCATCCGTTCTGTGCCAATCTTAAAATTCTCATAGCTGCGCTGCGTCTGAGCCCCCCACAACTTATCCACAGGTACTCTGATTTCACCCATCGTATCCTTTTCAATACGATAATCTTGCGCCATTATGTACCGCCTCCTGGACCTAGCTTTATAAGCAGATAAAATAAGTTAACCAATCTAGTGACATCATCAAACACGCAAGGCATAGTTTGCCCACATTGTGGAGCAGTATGAGCCTTTTACTGGTTTTCACACCCATAGACGAGCTATAATGAACAAAAACACCTGCCCATGTCAGGTGTAAAAGAAGGAGCTCATTTTCATGGAATCCAAACTGGATATTATCGTCAGATCAACGGAAATTGATGTGAACGGACACGTCAATAATGCCAAATATTTGGAGTACCTAGAATGGGGGCGCGAGAAATGGTATGAGCAGTCCCAGTTATCTTATGAAACCTTTGGCACGATGGGGATTCAAACTGTTACGGTGAACATCACCATCAATTATAAAAAAGAATGCAAACAAGGAGATCACTTAACGGTCACCTGCCGCCCTGAAAAAATGGGGCGCTCCAGCTATATGCTGAAGCAAGAGATTTTCAACAAGCAAGGTGACCTATGTGCTGACGCCCTTGTCACCAGCGTAACAATGGATAGCACGACGCGTAAAAGCCGAGAAGCGCCGGAGGCGTTGCGGAAACATTTTGAATAAAAAAGTGCGATCTTACACAGTGTCTGTGGATAACTTTTGACCGATTGTCGTCTGCAGTCCGTCCATGCTCGTCATGTTTTTTTCTTGCCAATAGTTATTCAACCCTTGCTCTCCTTGTTTCGCTGCCCAGTTCTGCAGGGTATTCCGTTCTCCCTCATAGGTATAAAAAGGGACGCTGTAGCCGCATGATGCTTTGACCTCATGAACGTGGGCGACGATGATTTGCCGAGCTCCAGGCAGCAGCGTAAAACGCGAAGATAACTTCTCCCACTCCGGGGTCCCTGGCAGAACAACACGCCCCTTCCCATACAGTCGCAGTATCATAGGTGGCCCTTCCACAGCCGTGAACATCAATGTAATTCGTCCATTTTCCTCTAAATGCGCACTTGTCTCATTCCCGCTTCCGGTTAAGTCCAAATAGGCCACTTCATTCGCTGATAAAATACGCAGTACATCATGACCCTTCGGTGAAAGATTTACGTGCCCTTCCGCCGTTAGTGGTGCCGACCCCACAAAAAAGATGTGCTGCTTCGCGATAAAAGCCTCATGTTCCGGCAGCAGTGCTTCGAATGATTTCCCCATATGCCAATCATCACCTTTCCATTTTGTTCTATTATGCTCTCCCTTACGATATTTGTAAAATAGTTAAAATAGACATCCTTTATAGTCATTACCTATGATTTAGAGCTAGAGCATTCTAATATCAAATAAATAAACTGTATGTTTACTGGAAAATAGAGACATACTTAATTAGTCAAAGATAAATGGCTTACGCTGTCCCTTAAGGACAATTACGTTTGCCAGAGTTGATACAAAGTAAGTTAGCTTGCCTATTTATACTTACCGATCAACTGAAACTTAGAGGAGGTGATTTCAAATGTCAACGACCAACAGTAGTGATGATGTGGTGAGCCATGGCATTAATGCCGCACAGGCCAACGCGGAAGATAGCGAATCAAAACAAAAAGTGGAGGAATTAAACTCCTTGCTTCAAGGTACAGCAACAAACTCCACCGCCAATGAAGATATGTCATCACAGGAGTAACTGCTGCAAATTATTTAAGATGATTAAGAATTAGCACCATAAGATAACTATAAAGTACAACAAAAAGAGCTTTTCCTGCTGGTCTACCGAGACCGAGGAAGAGCTCTTTTTTGGGTATTATAGGATTTTTGGGCTGATGAGCTGGGTAAGTTCTGCAGTAATCCTTGACTATTAGAGTGCTTAAGCTGCTCCATTTCTCCAAATCTCTGCTGCTCTGCTCCATTTCTCCAAATCTCTGCTGCTCTGCTCCAATTTGCACTACTCACTTCTAGACACTCCTACTTCTTCGATCCCTCTTGTGCAACCTATTCCTTTACTCTGCTGCTTCTCTACTCCCTCTTGTGCCGATCATTCCTTCACTCTACTGCTTTTCTACTCTGCTCCATTCCCTCACACTTCACACATCCACTTCCTCTTTACCGCTAAATGTAATAAGAGTCTCTAGAGACTGCTATTTCTCCGATTTCATCCTTAATGATACAAATAGAAGCCTTTGGAGACTCTTATTCTCGAAAAAATGGGGGGTTAAGTGGGTATATGGGGGAAATAGGAGTCTTTGAAGGCTTCTATTCCTCTGTTTGAAATGCTTTTTTCCGCAGTAGGAGCCTTTGGAGACTCTTATTCCACAAACATTCCCAAGAACGTTGAACCAAACGCCCACCCACGGAATAAATTGTAGCAAAAACGTATGGGTGGATGATGAAGATGAACGGATTACATGAACCCGTTAGTATACAGACGTATAGAGTGCTTCGTGATAAATTAAACCTGCTGTACCCAGCAGTTGTGCAGCATACGCCTTACCCGGCAGAGCTTGCAATGAACACAGCGATTGTTAACGCGGTTAATAAACAGCTTCACGAGCAAGGCTATCCGCAAAATCCGCAGACAGATGTGACGGCTCATTACGAGCTAAAGACGAATGAACGAGGTATCCTTAGCTTAACCTTATGGAATTATGCTTTTTCGGGCGGAGCTCATGGACTAACGATCCAAAACGCACTGACCTTCAACACAGAATCAGGCAAGGCCTATACGCTCAAAGATCTGTTTAAGCCCGGCAGCGATTACGTTGCCAAGCTTAGTGCCATCATTAAGGCTGAGCTTAAAACACGGGATATTCCTTTGTTGGTTGAATTTAATAGTATTAGACCAGATCAGGATTTTTATATCGCTGATAAGGCTTTGGTGGTTTATTTTCAAGTGTATGAGCTGGCCGCTTATGTCTACGGATTTTTGTATTTTCCTATTTCTGTGTATGCCATCCAAGATATCATCGCTGAAGATGGACCGCTCGGTAACATGCTTTATTAGTGCTAGACGCAGACGATAATTTGTCTGCTGAAATTACCTTTATTGACGGTGCAGCGCTCTGAAATGCGAAATCCTGCTTTCGCGATGAGTGGATCGATCTGCTCCGTCGTAACGATGACCGCGCGCTTCGCTAATCGGCGTGCGCTTTGGAGCATTTGCAGCTGCTCGTCCTCCGGCAGCTTCGAACAGAGATTGTACGGCATGTCTAGGATGAGCGCATCGTAGCGGATCTGCGAGCTGGTCGGTGACTCCGCCACCTGCTCGCCTATGCGTTCAAGGCTGGTCGGTGACAAATTCACCTGCTCACCTACCAAGCCTAGGGTCCGCATATCCGCGATGCTGACCACATTCGGCATGCCGAAGTGTTCGAGATTCACCCGCGCGCCGCGCACCGCCAGCGGGTTGATGTCGCAGCCCACGATGTCGATCCCCATCGACATCGCCTCCACCAGTACCGTGCCGATGCCGCAGCACGGGTCAATGGCCTTCGTGCCCGCTACGTCGGGCACGGCAATGTTCACCACCGCCCGCGCTATGCGCGTACTCAGGGCGGTGGAGTAGTTCTGCGGCTTCTGCTGATGCTGAAGCCACACGGCTTCGCCGTAGCTGCAGTGGCCGAACAACCATCGGCCTCCCAGCTCCGTCACGGCGAACCATTGCTCCGGCCGCCGCATCTCGGCTTTGCCGCGAAGATGCCGGCCTATTTCGCGAGCGACCTCGCGCTGGCGGTCCGTACTGACCGCAGCGTCTGTCTCCGCGAACGCAACCTTGAACGTTGACCCCTGTACGGTCAACGTCTCCACCCTCGAGGCCAGCTCCGGCAAGCTGCCGGCCTCGAATAACACATCCAGCCGCAGCTTCAAAAACGGGCTGCGGCTCGGCTCCACACGACGCGCGCTAATTGCGTAGCGTGCGCCAAGCATTGTCTCTGCGCCCAGCAAGGTGCGCAGTTCTAACTGGCACAGCGCCTGCTCGTCTTCGTGGCAGGCGTATACGTATATATGTTCCATACATCATCCCTCATTTTACATGTTAAATGCCTAAATCTGTTTTGCGTTTAAATTCCCGTTCTTTCCAGCACCTATCTGCTGCATCAACTGCTTCATAAACATATCCATCGTCTTACATAAAAACATATCCTTACGATAAATAATGCCCACGTCCTTCTGGGGAATCGGCTCTATAATCGGGATACTCCGGATGCCGCTGCTGCGGATACTGTCCACATAGGACTGTGGCAAAATAGCTCCGCCTACATTATTTTTGGCCATCTGAAGCAGTGATTCCAAGGTTGAGAGCTCTATCGCGGGTTTCCATTCAAAGCCGGACTGCTCACAACAATCATCCATCATTTGCCGAACATAAAATTTTTTCTGGAGCATAGCGATTGGAAGCTGGGCCAAGTCCGCCAAACGAATGGCTTTCGCCTGGGCTAGCGGATGCTTGTCCGAAATGACAAGCCGCAGCTGTTCCTTGTACATCGGGATGTAATGAAACTGTTCATCTTCATCAGGCAGGAAAACCACGCCTATGTCAAGCTGGTTGCTCAGCAGACGCTCCTTCGTTTCCTCGGTAGCGAGTTCCGTCACGGATAGCTCGATTTTCGGGTAAAGAGCATGGAAGGCAATAATCGTCGCGGTGAGCAAATGATTACCGGAGCAGCCAATACGCAGACGTCCCCGCTGCATGCCTTGGATCTCATTGATGGCCGCCTGCGCTTGATCCAACTCATGGAACATGTTCCTGCTGTGTTTATGAAGGATCTCGCCTGCTTCTGTGATGTAAATCTTTTTTCCGATTCGCTGAAAAAGCGGTGATCCTACCCGATGCTCCAATAGACGAATCTGTTGGCTAAGTGTGGGTTGGCTGATACCAAGCTTTTCCGCTGCCTTCGTGAAATGGAGTTCTTCGCATACCGCTAAAAAGTATTCCAATAATCGATGCTCCATCTTGGTATGCCTCCAATCATAGTTATTAACTATGATGGTAATTGATTATTCGCAATTGATCAATGATTGTTATTTATCTATAGTAACAATAACAAGTTAGAACTTATCGAAAAGGTGGTTGATGGCGATGTATGGACAGATTCGAATCGAACACAATCTGAGTTGTAAAACAAAGCCCCGGTTTGAAGAGGACTTAGGATTTGGTCGTCATTTTACTGATCATATGTTTATGATGGATTTCGAGGAAGGAAAGGGTTGGCATGATCCGCGTATTATTCCTTATGGACCCATTTCCCATGACCCCTCAGCGATGGTATTTCATTATGGGCAAGCCGTGTTCGAGGGGTTAAAGGCTTTTCGTACGGAATTGGATGAGATTGTTCTATTTCGACCTGACCAAAATGCACAGCGACTAAATCGTTCCTCCGACCGGCTGCAAATGCCTCAAATGGATGAGAATTTCGTCGTTGGCGCCATTCAAGCCCTCGTTCGTGTAGATGCCGATTGGGTGCCCAGAAAGAAGGGGTCCTCTTTATATATTCGTCCTTTTGTGATAGCTACCGAAGCCGGCTTAGGCGTTCGTGCCTCATCTCGCTATTCGTTCGTTATCATTATGTCGCCGGTTGACTCCTACTATGAGGAAGGGCTTAAGCCCATCAACATCCTTGTAGAAAGCCATTATACCAGGGCTGTTCAAGGTGGTACGGGCAGTGCCAAAGCAGCTGGCAATTACGCCGCAACCCTCAAGGCACAAGCCCTCGCCAAAGCACACAACTGCGCTCAAGTACTCTGGCTGGATGCCATCGAGAAAATTTATATAGAAGAAGCAGGCAGCATGAATGTCTTTTTCAAAATCAATGGGGAAGTTGTGACCCCAAGTCTTAGCGGCAGTATTCTGGATGGCATCACGCGAAACAGCATCATTCACCTGCTGAAGGAGTGGGGCATTCCGGTTACAGAGCGGAAAATTCCGATCGATGACATTGTTCTAGCCTATGAGAACGGAACCCTGGAGGAGGCCTTCGGTACAGGTACGGCTGCCGTCGTTTCCCCTATTGGCAGTCTCCTGTGGAACAGTACGCCCATGGTAATTAACCAAGGTAACATTGGTGATCTGGTTCGGAGGCTCTACGATACGATTACCGGGATTCAGTACGGAAGGATCGAGGATTCTCGCGGGTGGACGATTTCTTGCTGAATTCCAGCTTTCGATAAAAAAGACACCTCATGGGTGTCTTTTCTCATATGCAGGCTTAAGGCTCTCACATGTATAACCATGTATGCATGCTAACGTGCAGAGGCATTGTCAGTTCGTATCACTCTTACTTGCTTGGAGCAGCTAGCACTTCGCAAACGGCCCTCGAATAGTCAGACGTATCCTCCTATTTTACTCCTTGCTCGTCACTCTGTGGATCCTTCTCTTTCTGCTCTACAAGCTGCCCATCGATATCGATAATATCCTTGCTGTTCATCACATCATCACCAAGAAAATTCCTCAGCTTGTTCTTCGCTTTGCGCTTCACATCGTCATCGATACTCCTTGCGACAGATGCCAGCGCTAACCCCAAAGCACTTAAATCATCTACATATCCAACAATCGGCAGCAAATCGGGCAGGATATCCAGCGGCAAAATAAGATAACCCAGTGCGCCATAGATTTGAACTTTTGCTCTAAGCGGTGTTTTCGGACTTTCAACGGCGTAGAAGAGCAGCAGTCCGCTGTAAATGACTTTGCTGCCTGCCTTTTTGGCGCCCTTTTTCAGCTTCAGCCAGAAGTCGTCGGTAGAGAAATATTTCTGATATTTGGAAGAGTCCATCGAACGATCACTCCAATCATTTATTTATATATAACCCATATATAACAGAGATCAAGCATCCCTTTATGATACTCATATGTGTTATGCCGTTAGTGTGCTCACCCCAACGCCAAGAAACTCCGTTTCCAAGCTTGCTTCTCATTCAGTGAGTCTATGTTGATTTTGTCACAGAAGTGAGGACATTGGCAAGCGTCCTTGAAGGAAAAAAGAACTAGACCGGAGAGCGACTTCTCCCCGACCTAGTTCTAAGACGTGCAGCTACTCCCGTTTTTCTTCTTGGAGTAGCCCACCGTAGTTCATTATTTTTTGGATGCTTTATAAGCATCTAGTTGTTTTTGATACTCAGCTATCACTTTATCAATACCAGCTGCTTTCAGCTTATCAATGGCTGTCTTGCTCTTCTGGTCATAATCCAGCACACCATCGTAGATAGGCATCACATCGGATGTATAGACAGCCTGAATATTGGACATCTCGGCTTTCACCGCGGTTGGATCGAAGAAAAAGTCTGCTGCGAAGAATGTTTTCGCATTCGGATCCGCGACGAATAATGCTTTGTTAGCGCTTAACGTATTCGGATCGATACGAATGAACTTCAGGTTCCCGATCATCCAGTCTTCCTGCTTATACAGATCTGTCTTGCCATCTGCATCTTTTAGGTATTCAATACCGCGTTCACCGATTTTCTTGTACGTTTTGCCTTCAATGCCATACATGAACAAATCATAATTTTCCTGTGAGGTGTATAACCAATTCAAGAACTTTACGGCGGCTTCAGGATGTTTGCTGTTTGCTGCTACGGCATTTACGTTTTTCGCGTTAAACATTCTGTAATGCGGTTTATCAGGATTTAATCGCTGAAGGGTGAAATCTTCGTCTTTCATGTTTGGATACGTCTTTTTCATTTCATTAATGTTATTAGGTGTACCGAATAAGAACGGATAAATGCCACTATTGATTTGCTTATCGATTTGCTCCTGCTTAATTACGAGAATATCTGGATTCGTAAGTTTTTTCTGATAAGCCGTACGGAAGAATGCCGCATCCTTCTTAAACTCCTCTGTTTCTGCCCAGCTCTTCACTTTGCCGTCCTGATCAATGAAAGCAATTTTATCTTTCACTGCAAACGGATACGAATCATAAGCACGGTGCAGCACATCGGATGCATCACGCAATCCGCCGCGAATAGGAAGGTACGGCTTGGAAGCTCCATGATCTGTTGCCATTACCTTTTCCATAGCTGCCAGCATTTCTTCCTGGGTTTTAGGAACTTCCTTGACACCTGCTTGATTCAATAAGATGCGATTTGCTGTGAAGGAACCGTCAACAGCAGGTTCATACCAATAGGATGGAATACCGAACGTTTTCCCGTCTTTTTGTACGCCGCTCCATACTGAATCAGGTATAGCTTTCTTTAATTCAGGCCCATATTTTGCAACCTCGGGTCCAACATCTTTGACAGCTCCGCGACCAATATAATTGGCCAAAGAAATCCAGTCATTCATGACATGGAACATATCAAACGCTTCACCCGTTGAAAGCTTGAGGTTCAGCTTCTGTTCCCAGGCTCCCCAGTCGATATATTCTTTGATGATTTTCACATTCACGCCGTCAGCCTGCAGTTTCTTATCAACAGCATCTTTAACGGCTGCCCACTCTTTCGGTTCATTACCAGGTAAAACATATTTCAAAGTGACGACTTCTGCCGGTTTCGCTGATTCTTTGACACTCTTGTCTTCTGGTTTTATTGATGCAGAAGCTTCAGGCTTTTCATCTGTTGTTCCGCAGCCTGCAATAAAGGATACTGCTAATAGACTGGATATTGAAACCATGGATAGCTTTTTCATGTGACCCTCTCCCTTTGAGTTAATCTTATATAAACCTCTTCCGAGGAAAATATCAACCTTTAACTGAACCTACGATAAGTCCTTTAACGAAATATCGCTGGAGAAATGGATATAAAAACACGATCGGGCCAAGTGTTATCACTACGGTTGCCATCTTCGCGGATTCTGCAGGAGCGGTATATGGACTGCTTGCACCTGCCGGAATCATGCTGAGCATTTCAATGTTGGACCGGATTTTAAATAAAACGTACTGAAGAGGGTATAAGCTTTTATTATCAACTAACATGATGGCATTGAACCAATCATTCCAGTAGGCCAGCGCATAGAAAAGAAGAATGGTCGCTAACACAGGGACACATAAGGGCAAGTAAATCTGAAAAGCAATTCGCAGATCATTAGCTCCGTCCATATAGGCTGATTCCCTGAGCGCACCCGGCAGTGCTTCCATAAAGTTGCGTACTAGAAACATATTGAATGCATTGAATAACAGCATAGGAACAATAAGAGCAAACAGATTGTCTACCAATCCTAGCTTTTTGCACATGATATACCATGGAACCAAACCGCCATTAAAAAGCAGTGTAATGAAAAAGTATAAATTAAGTCCTGCACGGTATTTCACTTTTGGATTGGAGAGCGTATAGGCGGCCATAGCCGTGATAATCACAGCGATTAGGCTGCCGGCTACGGTTACCGTGATCGTCACCATATAGCTCTTGAGCAATACAGTCTTATTGTTGAGTAAAGTGCGATAAGCCTCTAGTGAAAAATGCTCGGGTATCAGCTGATACCCGTTCCGAATAATACTGTCTTCATCCGAGATGGATACCATCACCGTAAGAAACATAGGCAGAATACATAGGAGGGCATAGATCGCCAGCACGATATAGATCAACATCCCCGCCGGATCGAAGCGTTTCAGTGTCTTCATCTCAATAAAGCGCCCCTTCCTTGAAATATCTGCGTATAAACCAATTCGCAATGAAAACGAGCAGTAATCCTACTGTTGATTGGAATAAGCCTACAGCCGCTGCATTGGAAGGATCTCCAATTTGCCGAAGCGATCGAAACACATACGTATCAATAACATCCGTCGTCGGGTAGAGCACACCATTATCGCCGATGATGGCATAGATCATGCCGAAGTCCCCATAGAAGATTTTTCCTAAGTTTAATAAGGTCAATATGGCAATTGTCGGTGCCAAGAGAGGCATTGTAATCCTCCAAATTTTGTCCCACCTCGTAGCCCCATCGATTTCAGCAGATTCATAAAGCGAATGATCGATTCCCGTTATCGCTGCCAAGTAAATGATCGAGCCCATTCCCGCTTCTTTCCAAATCTTCATAGCCACGAGAATCCATGGCCAGGCCTCCGCTTTGGTGTACCAATTCACCGTTTCCATCCCGAAGAACGTAAGCATCTGATTGATCATGCCAAAATCGGTAGAAAAAAGTCCGTACATCATATAACTGACAATAATCCACGAAAGAAAATTCGGAAATATCATCGTTGTCTGTGCGAATCGTTGAAACAAACGGCTTCTTATTTCGTTAAATAAGATCGCGATGAATACGGCGCTAACTGTGCCAGCAATGAGAAACATGACATTTAACTTCACCGTGTTTATGGTAATTAACAGCGCATCGTTGGTCTTAAAGAAGAATTCAAAGTTTTTGAAGCCTATCCACTCACTGCCGAACACACCCTTCTGATAATTAAAATGTTGAAAGGCTATCAACAGGTAGGGGTAAGTGGCATACGAGAAGATAAAAACATATAGGAGGGCAGGGACAATTAATAAGTAGGAGAACCGATTGCTGAAAAGCTCGTGCAGTACTCCTGTTTTCTTCTTGACTTTGGAAACGCTCTCTTTTTTTAAGCATGTTCGTGTCTGCATGCAGCACCTCTCACTTTCGGGTTGACTTCAGCATAGGAGATTGCAGCGGTGCTGTAAATTTCGAGTATTGGTATTCCTTTCGATAATTCGTGTTGCGACTTATTAAAAATAAGAAATGCTATCAAAAAAGACGATTGAGTGCCCATTGAGGCCCCAATCGTCCTTATTTTTACGCATTCTTTTGATTTTGTTCTCGATAGCGGGAGGGCGTAACTCCGTATTTTTTCTTAAATACCGTTGAAAAGTAAGAGACATTATAAATCCCGACTTGTTCGCCAATCTGAGCAACGGTACCGCTCGTTCCTGCAAGCAGCGATTTTGCATGCTCCATGCGAATATGTGTAACATGATCATTAAAAGACGTACCCACCATACTTTTGAACATTTTACCGATGTATCCTGAAGTTAATCCTACCTGATCTGATACGATCTCCAGTGAGAGATTAGGGTCGTGGTAATGCTGCTCTAAGTACTGCTTAACCTCTTCAATCACCTTGGAGTTCTTCAAAGCGGCCAAACTCGTTTTATTTTCTTCGATCATATCTACAATTCGAAAGCAAAAAAGCTTCATCATGGTTTGAATTTCATCCAGCGTTTCTGCCTGTGGAAGTTCATTCATAGCCAAATATAGCTCCTTGGGATCAGCATCCCACCATTCCACGATACTTTCAAATTCTCTCGTTATAGCCAGATGTAAAAAGCTTGCATACTGTAAAGTTAGTGACGGAGAACCACATCGGGATAATAAGGCCGTCCATTCTGCGATCTCTTTTTGAATGGTCCTGGGCTGACAAAGTTTGATGGCATCGATGATCTTGCGCTCCATTGCTGCTGGGTAACGCGTATGTTCGTCAGGAAGGATAGATCTCGTCGCATCAAGCAAACTGCCGTACCCCCAAAACAGCTTCAATGCCATATACCGTTGCGTAGATCGATACGAGCGCTCTATGTCTCCTATAGCCGAAACCACATCACCAATGCTTACCGATATAGATGTCTTGTAATAGTCTTTAACAGCCGCCTGGATTTCGTTCAGGATGAAATATAACTGCTCGTCCGGTGCAGACTGATCCCATTGAACAATCATCGTAATTTCATTTTCCTCGAGAATAACCTCATCATTTCGATAGATCTTGCTAATCATCTCTTGTGCAATATTGCTTATGGCGAAACGAATGAGCTCCCTGTCAAGAGCGCTGTACGTGTTCTTAAAACTATGGTATTGATCGATTTGAAACTGAATAACAGCAAAATAAGGACCTTGCATACGAGAAAGTAACTGCTGTTCAATATCCCCCGTATAGCCAGATGACTGCGAACGTCCTTTCAGCATGTTGTACATATAGCCGTTTTTCAGTAAATCAGAAGACCGTGACAGCGTCATTTCCATTGATTTGGTCACCTGTATGGAGTTAGAGAATGCTTCCGATAATAGCTTGTACTCATCCAAACGAAGAAGAGGTTTGGTTTCAGAAGTTCCACTTTCCGTCACCTTATCTACTAGTGCCTTGATTGGGTTATACAGGTTGCCAGTGACAATTAATGATATGCAAGCTCCTGTAATGAAAAGAAATAGCGCAATAAGGAGCATCAAATTACGAAGCTCATAAAGTTTCGAAAGCAATTGATCGTAAGGGCGAGCACTAACAAACACCCAATCCAGTGTTTCTGACTTCACATAAGTAATGAGGAATTTATGATGTTCAAGTGATTGAACAAAGCTGCCCTGACTTCCCTCATCGGATAAAATGCGTTGAACATAATCGTTTTCCGAGAAATTCTTCATAAATTGTTCGGAATCCGAATGAGAGATCACCGTGCCTTTTGAGTCCATAACAAAAGTACTTGTATCGCTGGACGAACTGCTAATACTGCTCATCGTATTTTGAATATATGTCTCTTTTAAATCGAGTACGATGGCTGACTTCGTCGGCCCCGAAAAGACAGGTTCAGGAATAATCTTGAACGTTAGTAGTTGAAGCGAATGGCCATTTCCATCTAAAACTTTACGAGGATAAAAACCAAGATAACCGGTCTGTCTTCTTTCCGCCATTTGCGGGTCTGCAGGCAGAGAAGCGACATCAACATAAGCCATATTGGTGAAATTATAAATACTGATATTGGCTAAGAAAGGATAAACGCTTTGCATCTTCGTTAATAGAAGATTAGCGTTGTAATTTGCAACTTTATCATCCACATTAGCATTCATGAAGGTGATGATCTGGTTATCACTCATCAGTTGGTTCGTAATGTTCTGCACTTGTTCAAAAACGACATTCGCCGTATAGCTCACTTGCGAGAGCATTTCCCGAGAGGAGAGATCGATTTCTTTGACGGCTCTAGTCGAGAACATCGAATACAAGATGGTGCATAATAAGCTGATCGTCACCATTATTAAAAATAAGTAGGACAATATTAGTCTTCTATATACGCGATAATGTTGAATACGCTTTAAAAATCCCATGATGTAGTCCTCCTTGACTCCATCATAACTTATTCATCTTCACTAATGTATCTTAAAAAAGATGACTCAATTTCAAAAATCAGCAAAAAGCCCCGCCTGAAGACCAATCAGGTGGAGCCATGTATTCATCTATTTTCATATTCCACGAATGGATCATCAATAAGCAGTCTATGTGCCTCTGCATCACTTACACCTGCATACAACATTGCCTTGCCATCCTCCAAGCGATGAAGACCTCCGCTGAAAATGACATCGATGAGATCGATTCTCTTGGCAGGTCCTTGAGGAAATTGATCACGCGTGGCGATGATCTTAATTGGACTTCTTTCCGAAGTCTTCGGATCGAAAGCAAATGTCATGGCATGGTAATGGCGAATCTCGCCTTCTTCCATGTAAGAAATATGACCAAGAACACCCGCAAGCCCGTTCTTTAACACGTGTGCTTCATTCACGCCTCCCCATTCATCCTTCTGAAACTGATCCGTGAATACAGGAGCTGCATCGATCACAGCTTCATTCAAATCTTCGAGCTTTTCAAGCTCTGTATAACCAATGACAGCCCGGGCTCCTTCAACACCAAATGGCCGTGTAAATACACCTATTCGTCCGTTTGCATATTCGATAAGACGGATATCTTTCATGTGATCAGGACCGCAGGCAAAGTAAGTTAAATCTTGAATATCCTTCCCCTTAAACAACAAGGTACGCCATGTTTTGACCTGATTAGGATTCCCCGTATCAAAGACGACCTCGACACCACCGAAAACTAACTCTCCGGAAATAAACGTGAAAAAAGGATCCTGTAAATCAAAGGTAATGGTCCCTGCCCTCGGTATCCATGTGCCGCCGCGATTCACGAAAAACATAACCTCTGAACGTTCAGAATCACGGGACTCCACACGACCAGCAAGAACCATTTCTCCGCCGTCCATAAAAGGAGCCGCAATATTATAAACATCCTTATCGCCAACGCCTGCGAAGACAAGCTTTTCTGCACCGTAAGCTTTCTTGTTGAATGCCTCCAGCAGCTGCTTGGAGGACTTTACTTCATTACGCAAAGAAAGTGTCAATGTACCTTCTCCCCATTCCTATTTGTGATGTTTTTGATCATAAAGTAGGCATAGAGAAATGTAAATTTCGATTTTTAGGAATGAGTATTGAGAATTTGCAATCGTTGATTTTTATAGGAAATCACTATTTCTCTTTCCTTAGCATCTCGTAGCTAGCCAGCTATTCTCTGCCGTTTCCCTATGCTTTCACAGGGTACGTTTATCTAAATGCTTCACGTCACTCCCTTATTTCACCTCCGAAGGCAATATTTCTGTCAAAAATGGCAAAATAGGGTGTCCAGGTCCCCTTTACGCTCAAAAAAGCTGGAATTTGATAAATAGCACATCGTAATTCCGTTTGCCGCTTTCGAGCCCTGCTAGCATTCCCTAAATGAGCGGCTCCAACCACCGCTTTTGTTCGACAATGAAATCGGAGGCAGGCTTTCGGTTTGGCATAAAATCTAGTCAAAAAAAGAGCTGCTCCCCAAGGAGCAGCCCTATAATTGCTACCAAACCAAACATGGTTAAAATACCGATAGGCCCGACCGGTGCAGTGATCGAAAGCCCCAGTAAAATCCCCTTCAACAACGGAATGAGCATCGTTATTACAGTACCTGCTCACCATCATACGTAGCAATTTTCTTGTAAAGATCCGGACGGCGATCACGGAAAATGCCCCACTCGATACGCTGAACTTCCAGCTGATCGAGGTCAAATTCGGCAACAAGCACCGTTTCCTCATTGCGGCCAGCTTCCTCAATCATATTGCCCTGCGGGCCTGCGATAAAAGACGAACCATAGAAGTTGATGCTGGATTCTTCATCTTCTTCCTTACCGATTCGATTCGACGCGATAACCGGCATCAAGTTCGCCGCGGCGTGGCCGCGCATGCACATTTGCCAGTGATCCTTAGAATCGATCGAACCGTCCTGCGGCTCGGAGCCGATAGCGGTCGGGTAGAACAGCAGCTCCGCACCCATCAATGCCATAACCCTTGCAGCTTCCGGGTACCATTGATCCCAACAAACGCCTACGCCAATTTTGGCATAACGTGTTTTCCAAACCTTGAACCCGGTATCACCAGGGTTAAAATAGAACTTTTCTTCATACCCCGGACCATCAGGGATATGACTTTTGCGATAAAGGCCAAGCACTTCACCATCTGCATCGATGACTGCTAACGAGTTGTAGCGCGCATAATTCTTTTTCTCATAAAAGCTTATCGGCAGTACGACCTGAAGCTCTTTAGCAATTTCGCGAAAGTGTTTGATCGCTTTGTTGTTCTCCAGCTCCGTCGCGTAATGATAATAGTCGGACTTCTCTTTTTGGCAGAAATACGGTGTCTCAAACAGCTCTTGGATCAAAATAATTTGAGCGCCCTTCGCGGCTGCTTGGCGAACCAAGGTCTCTGCTTGGCGAATGTTTTCTTCTATATTATCGGAACAGCTCATTTGCGTTGCTGCTACTGTGACATTTCTCAATGGAATCACCCTTTCTTGCTTGCTGGCATTTGTTGTGTCGTGCAATGGACGTTGCCGCCTTCTTTGATGATGGACATGCCGTTTATTGTGCGGATTCTGCGATCTGGGAAAGCTGCGCTTAGCACTTCTTCCGCCTTACGATCTGTCTCTTCTGCCGTTCCGCCGAACACCGGCAAAATAATGCCGCCGTTTACGAAATAAAAGTTCAAATAGCTCAGCGTCAGACGCTGCTCTTCAAAAAACGTTAAAGGAGGCTGCTCGATCTGGATAATTTCAAAAGAACGTCCTTTAGCATCCGCCGCATTGCGCAGAATTTCTAGATTCTCCTGTGTAATCGCGTAGTTCGCATCCTCTGGGTCGTTGCAAACCTGCAAAATGATTTTACCTGGAGCCGCGAAGCAAGCAATATTGTCGACATGACCGTCCGTTTCATCGCCGTCAAGCCCTTTGTTCAGCCAGATGATTTTCTCGACGTTGACGAAGTTTTTCACATACTCTTCGATTTGTTCACGGCTTAGGTCTGGATTGCGGTTCGTGTTCAGGAGACATTCCTCCGTTGTCAAAAGCGTACCTTCTCCATCCACATGAATGGAGCCGCCTTCCATGACGAGCGGAGCATCAAAACGCTTCACACCGTGATGCTCCAAAATTTGCGGAGCCACGTTATCATCTAGATCCCAAGGCGCATATTTGCCGCCCCACGCGTTGAATTTCCAATTCACAGCTGCGATTTCCTGCTGCTCATTTAACAAAAACGTCGGCCCGTTATCACGGAACCAAGCATCGTTATGCGGAATGATCAGAAAATCAACGTTCGTCTCATCAAACATTGCCTTAACTTGCTCAGCATCCGCCGGGTTCACGATCACGGTCACTGGCTCGAACTCAGCAATGGCCTTGGCCAAATCAGCATAACCTTTTGATACAACGGCATGATCCTCCGGATAAACCATGGAAGATTGAACAGGCCAAGAAATAAAGGTACGTTCGTGTGTTGTCCACTCTGCTGGCATTCTATAGTGTAAATCATTAGGTTTCATCTCATCCATCTCACTTTATATAAATTTGTTGGCAGCCATATGAAGGGCAAATATTGAAGTCAAATGCACCGTCTTTCATCATATACCAAAAGGAGCTTAGGCTCAATGTACATAGGTTTACAAATTTAGCAATCGTTTATAAACCCATTTCTTCTGCCCCGTATATTTTACTTGCTTTTAATGAACATTATATATGCTTTACCACGCAACCAAATGAAAGGGCGGATCACATTGGCAACTGTTTTACACATCACAGCACATCCCCATGACCACCAAACATCATTCAGTATGGCTGTAGGAAAAGCCTTTATTGATACCTATCGGGAAGCTAATCCTAATGATGAGGTTATCCCTTTGGACTTGTACAGCATTCAATTGCCGCACATTGATGCCGACGTGTTCAGTGGATGGGGAAAATTAAGAGGCGGTCAACAATTCTCAGATTTGAGCAAGGAAGAACAAACAAAAGTAGGTCGAATCGGCGAAATAACGGATCAGTTTGTAGCAGCGGATAAATATGTATTCGTAACACCAATGTGGAATTTTTCTTTCCCTCCGCTTATGAAAGCCTATATCGATGCTATTTGTATCGCTGGCAAGACTTTTAAGTACACAGAAACCGGCCCCGTAGGCTTGTTACCTGATAAAAAAGCACTGCATATCCAAGCAAGCGGCGGTGTTTATTCGGAAGGACCTGCTGCCTCTATGGAAATGGGACATCGTTATTTAGGTATCATCATGGCGTTCTTCGGCATTACGGATTTCCAAGGAATTTTTGTTGAGGGTGTGGCTCAGACACCGGACAAGGCTCCGCAAATTAAAGAGGAAGCGATTAGCCGTGCCCAAGCATTAGCTAAAACGTTCTAACAAATGATAAAAGCTAAGTAAACCGTTTAAGGTCTACTTAGCTTTTTTATTACTCTTTCGTCTTTTTCCCGCGATATTGACCCGTCCGCAATTCCAAGATATAGGCGTCTGAATCCGGCATTCGCTCATCCTTCGCTTGCTGTACAGCGAGTTCGATGTCGTAAGGCACTCTCACGTGCTGTAAATTGAACGTCGCAGGCTGTTTGCTGTGATAATTCCCCTCAAGAAGGACATAGGAAGCTTGTGTTAAATCCAGCGGATTCCCTACGCTTCCGGTATTGAAAAGCATTTTACCCCTAAGAACCTGCAAATAGGCGTTGTGAACATCACCATAGCCTGCCACGTCGGCTTGTAAAGGCTCCCCGCACAAGTCTGAGGACTCGAACATCGACATTCGGCTTTCCATCTGGTCCCACGGTTGAATACGTTCATAAACGCTTCTTGGCGAAGCATGGAATAACCTCACGAACTTCCCGCTCATCCAAAATTCATAGCAAAAAGGCAGCCCTTTCAAATAAGCCATCCGTTCGCGCCCAAGCCTAGCCTGTTGCCAAAGTAAAACCAGATCTTCGGTAGGGTTACCGATGAAATCATCCCAGTTTCCCATAATGACCGTGTTGCAAACTTCCCGCACGTGATCAACAATGAGATCCGAATGGGGTCCCTTTCCTACTAAATCCCCTAGACAAATGATCTCTGTAACATGCCGATGCTGAATATCCTTCATAACCGCTTCGAATGCAGGCAAATTACCATGGATATCTGAAATAATGGCTAGTTTCTCCATCGACCCACCTGCCTTTATGTTAATATTTTTGAACACGTGAAATGGATGCTTCTCTCTCACCCGCTCTGCCAACCAAAAACGGATACATCAGATACAATCCAACCACATACAGCAAAACTGCTATATAAACAGGCAACAAATGAATGAAGTCCATATAGCCAATGTGAACATGTATCAGAAGACCGGCAGTAAATCCAGGAAGACCGCCCCAGAGAAACGTCCACCACAACCAGCTCTCACCTTGGTTGACCCCCCATAAAGCGGAGGCTGTAATCGCTACCGCTAATGAAAAGAGCGCTCCGCCGAATCCTGCTCGGTCATGAGCAATGAGCGGAATGATGTGATCGTTCCAAGCATCAAGCTGCTGGACTGTCAGGCCGAGATAGGCTAAATCAGATGGTACGAACACGGTAGTGATACCGACGAAAGATATTGTCAAGCCTCCGATTGCTAAACCAAATCCGAGTACAACGAAGCAGCATTGCCCCCACTGCGCTCTGAGCCAAACAGAATCATTCAACACGCCTGGCTTTTTCCGAGAGGGATGATCTTTCAATCCGCGTAAGGTCAGCAGCAACATTGGCAGCAACACGGCAGCAGCTGCGGCATGTAGAGGATCAAAATAACCATAGCCGAGATAAAGGAAAAAGCTGCTGAACCCCACCGCACACGAAGTAACTACCGCAGTTCGCGCCCAGTGAAGCCCGCAACGCAAGCCATGACGGGCCAGTTGATAATAAAAGATCCCTATCGAAATCATCGTTCCGGCTAAAGTAATGCGGTCGTGGGACATGAAATGTATAATATGCCCATTAAAACGATTTATGACACTTCGGCTCACGCCAAGAAAAGTTTCGTCGTAAGGCAAGAGGACGCTTGTGGACGCAATAAACCATGCGAGTACCCCACCAATCATCATGCCGATACCCAGCAGGCTCATCCAGCCCCAGTTGGCCCAGAATGAAGGCGTTTGGGGCTCAGCTGTTTGCTTGATGCGATCATGAATGATCGCTTCGTTGATACGCTTGGGCAGCCCTGGCCCCGCGTACACCAGCCCGCTATGCAGCTGGATGCTATTCGCTCCGGCTGCCAATAGCTCTAGTGCATCCTGCGGCTGATGAACGCCGCCGGCCGCAACAATCGTGCTCCGCTCGCCTAACGACTCGCGGAGCAGCCGAACCTGGCTCAGCTGCGCCCCCAGCGCCTCCGCACCGCCGCCGATGCGTTCGCGGCGGGTGCCCGGCTCGCGCAGCGCTTCGCCGACGACGACACCGCTGAAGCTCTTGGCGGTGTCGGTGAGTTCACGCAGCATCCCGATGGGAGTTGGCTGCGGCAGGTAGAGCAGCAGCGGCTTCCCCGGGGCCGCTGCTAGTGCTATAAGGCGTACCTCGCGGAGGTACGCCAGGGCTTCTTCCGCTGGCCAGCCTTCGGCGAGGCCATCGATGTAGAACCCCGCCGCGTACGGCGCCAGCTTCGAGAGCAGCTCCTGCTGCTCAAGCAGCGCCTCGCGCGGCGAACTGCCCGGCATCGGCCGCAGCCGCACGAAGTGCGGCAGGCGATGCCCCGTGCCCTTGCGCAGGCGCTGGACGATTGCGTCCGCGCCGTCGTTGACGCAGCCATCGGGGTACACGATGGCTTCCTGCATCACGTCACGCTCGATCGGCGCGTCGTTATGCACTTCTCGGACCGTCACGGGTCCGATCTCGATGAAGCCGAACCCGAACTGGGCTAGCGCCTTGTGCGCAGTGCCGTGAGGATCAAGCGTGCCGCTGAGGCCGATGGGACACAGAATCGGCACCACCGCCAGATTATCCTCGAGGATCGGCGACAGCTCCATGTGACCCATTGTTTTGATCACGAATGTTCCGCCTGGGACACGGCTTAATCCACCTATTGCATGTAGGGTCATGTTCCGGGCTAAGCGCCCCGGCAGTCGAAATAACAACGGACGAAATATCGTGTGATAAGACCAATCAGGCATCGATATGTACTCCTGTATTTGTTTATTTTATCCAGTATACCGCGTATTCGGCATCGTGCCTACGTCACAGATTGTTACTATTCCCTGTGATTATAATCACACAGTCTCCACACTCTTTTCACTATACTTAAGGCATCAAGTTAATCTATGTGATGTGAGGCGATCCTTTATGTTAACCGAGCAAACCATCCGAGTTATTAAATCGACAGTCCCCGTACTGGAAGTTCACGGTGTAACGATAACTAAACGTTTCTATGACAGGTTGTTCACAGCTCATCCCGAGCTGCTGAATCTATTCAATCATGCGAACCAAAAACAAGGCCGGCAGCAAACCGCTCTAGCCAACGCTGTGTATGCGGCAGCCATCCATATTGATCGGCTCGAGGCCATTTTGCCTGCAGTGAAACAAATTGCCCATAAGCATCGCAGCCTAGGCGTTAAAGCGGAGCATTATCCGATTGTCGGCCAACATTTGCTTGCAGCCATCAAAGAAGTGCTTGGCGATGCAGCAACTGACGAAATTCTTCAAGCTTGGGCTGAAGCCTATGGGGTCATAGCAGATGCTTTCATCAGTATTGAAGCCGAGATGTATGATACGTCTGCGCAACAACCCGGTGGTTGGAAGGATTTCAGACCCTTCCGAGTCGAACGCAAAAACAAAGAAAGCGACGTCATCACTTCCTTCTATCTGGCACCCCAAGATGGGGGCGCACTCGCAGCATTTGAACCAGGGCAGTATGTGAGTATCCGAATTCAAATTCCAGGGGAAGATCATACCCATATTCGGCAGTACAGCCTTTCGCATTCACCCGGGGAGATTTACTATCGGATCTCAGTAAAACGCGAGGATCACAATCCTGCTATTCCTGCAGGCAAGGCTTCGGTCTATCTGCACAACCAGGTGCAAGAGGGCGATGTGCTCTGGTTGTCCGCGCCAGCTGGTGATTTTACACTGGATCAAAAGGATACTCGGCCTGTCGTACTTATCAGCGGTGGTGTTGGGCTGACACCAATGGTCAGCATGCTTCATAGCCTTGCAACCACGTCGCCGAATCGTCAGGTTACATTTATCCATGCGGCTCAGAACGGTCAGCATCACGCGCTGCGCAGAGAAGTGGAAGAACTTTCCAAGCAGCAACCGCAATTGACTGTTGCCTGGTGCTATGAGCAGCCGACAGAAGCCGATGCAGCGGAACAAGCTTTTCATAAAAAGGGATATATCGATTTGCCTTGGATCCAAAGCGTTGTACCGACTGTGGAAGCTAGCTTTTATTTCTGCGGACCCGTACCGTTTATGAAAGCAGTGAACCAAGCGCTCCGTGAATGGGGTGTTCCCGACTCGGACCGCCATTATGAATTTTTTGGTCCTGCGGGCACCCTGTAAACGGAAGGGCGGTTGGATTCTACTTTTTACAGTTTTATGTTCTCCCTCAGTAGACGATTCACTGTCTCCCGGCGAAGCCCGATGAACTGACCGATTTCCTCCTGCGTCAGCACGTCTGTCAACTTCGAGGCTCCCAGGTAGTGTTGGAACCAGCTTTCCATCTTCATCAGCTTGGCAGCGGGAGTCACTTCCGTCAGTTGATCGATACGCTGGTGCATCATGCGCAGTTTATCCTGCAATTGACGCGCAATCACGCGGAAATGCTCCGGGCTGCGCTCCAGCTCCTCGTACCACTTCGCAGCAGGAAGCACTTCTATGTCACAAGTGATAAGCGCAATTGCAGTTCCGTAGTACGGACTTGGACTAATGAGCGAATGATGTGGAATCGTTTCGCCTGGCACTATGATATTCACGAGTGTCGTATTCCCGTCCTCATGGACACGAACAATTTTCAACAGACCGCTTTGAAGCTGGTACAGCGGTCCCGTGTCACCTTGGCGGAATAGTATTTCTCCTTTGTGCAGTTTCATTTTTATTCTCCTTCATATGAGAAAACCTCTATCGAGGCCTTTCGAAGATGAGCGACCGCGTTTAACGAGGAGAGACTTTGGTCTACGACCAAAGATCCCTATATTAGGTTTTATCGCCAATAAGAAAGTCAATTTTCTCTGTTAGAAAAAACTTATACTTTCTTATGTGGTGAAAAAAAAGCGACAGCATTCACCTGCTGATCGCTTTTTTTATGATTGCTAGCTGCTGACCAGCTACATCTCTTTTTTTAACGGTTCCAGCTTCGTACGAAGCGGAGTAAGTGCCAGTGTCAATCTGGCAACCCAATTCAACTGCTCAACCTTGCCAATGAGCCAAATCGACCCCATCAGTCCCAGGAGAGAAACGAGGACAGCTGCAGGCAGCGCCCAGAATGAGACTGGATGCGCAAAATATGGAATGAACGAAACGGCGAGAATTGGGGCCGCGTTCCATTTGAACCACTGAATGAGAGTGATGGTAAAAATAGCTGTTATGAAAAATGACATTGCACCGTGGCTAATCGCATACATCACACTGCCAATTGTCACTGCAATGATGGCACCCATCGTGATACGTCCTATGTCCTTAATTTGGTCCACCCGATGCATAAAAAGAAAACTGAATGCCCCAAGCGTCGGATAAAATACCATCTTCATTGATGGGAAATGATAGGAAGCCCAATAAGCTCCCATGAGGTAGCAGCACATCACTAGTGAACGTAGAAACATCGTTGGTTCCCGTCCTTTATTCTCTTATTCTTAGACACTTTTCTCATTGTACAAAAGGGAGCACCCTTTGGTCAACCAGATGGCCGAAATCGCGGCTGAACTTTCTTATTTAGTTCCGCTCTACCGAAACCGTTGTTTCCACGAAGAATGTGGCCACCGCAAAAGATGCCGCCCCGAGCACCGTCGACCGATCGCTCAGCTCGCTGAACGCCACTTTCAGCTGCTTTCGCGGATGCGGCAGGGAACGCTTCTCGAGCAGGGCCAGCAGCGGTTTCATCAACCATCTCTCGGCACTTGCTAAGCGGCCGCCGAGAATAATATATTCGGGATTGTATCCGTTGATAATATTAACTACGCCTACACCGAGATAATATCCAAGGCGCTCAAAAAGCGCTATCACAGTTGGATCTCCGGCTTCGGCTTTGCTCAGCAAAACCTCCAGATCCGCAGCGTCATCGTTAAGCTCGCGGCGCGCCTGCGTGAGGAGCGCATGCTCAGACGCATACAGCTCCCAACAGCCTAAGCTGCCGCAGCTGCACTTGGGCCCGTCGTGCTGGATCGAGATGTGCCCGATCTCACCAGAGAAGCCGGTCGCCCCGCGGTACAGCTCGCCCTTAATGATGATCCCAGCACCAATCCCGATGCCGATCGACACATACACCAGATTCGCCGTGTCTTTACCGGCTCCGAACTGCTTCTCCCCTACAGCTCCGGCGTTCGCTTCGTTATCGATAACAACCGGAATGTTGAACGTCTCCTCGATTTGCTGCTGCAAAGGCACGTTCTCCCAGCCAAGATTCGGCGCGAACAGCAGATTGCCGCTCTCGTCACAAATACCCGGCACTCCGATGCCGATTCCTATAATACCGTAGACGCTCTCCGGCGCGTTTTCTATCAGTCCGCGGATGGTCGTTTTCAACAGCTGGACAACCTTTTCTACGGAAGAATTGTCATGCTGCACTCTTATCTCCCGGATGTTCTTACCGCTTAAATCCGTCAGCACCGCGAGAATATCAGTAACCCCTAGATCGACCCCAATGGCATAGCCAGCCGTTCCATTAAAAAGCAGCATCATCGGCTTGCGCCCTCCGCTTGATTCACCAACGCCAATCTCTTCCACGACACTGCTCTCGATCAATTCGTTAACAAGACTCGAAACTGTCGCCTTTGTCAGCCCTGTAATTTCTGCAATCCGTGCTCGGGATATTGGAGAATTCGTGCGAATATGGTGTAGTACGATGGATTTATTTATTTTTTTAACGAGATTCAAATCGCCTGTTTGCTTCATGTTTGCCCCCACACTGCTCTAATTGCTTGTCGCTCTTTTCTAATGAACTGATTTTAACATGAAAGACATTTTCACGCATTAACTAAGTTTGTTTAATGAATTTACAAACTATTCATTTGGTGCTATGATGACTGCATAAGCAATTATTCCTTAATTTATGGAGGCTGAATTCATGAGCTACTTTGACAACATTCAACCAATTAAGTACGAAGGCCGCACATCGACGAACCCGCTTTCTTTTAAATTTTATAATCCCGATCAAGTCATTTTAGGCAAAACTATGCGTGAACATCTACGTTTTGCAATCGCTTACTGGCATTCTTTTTCCGCTAATGGCTCCGATCCATTCGGCAGTGGCACAGCGATCCGCGCTTGGGATCAATACTCCGGCCTTGAGCTGGCCAAAGCTCGCGTTGACGCTTGCTTCGAGCTGCTGAACATTCTGGATGTCGACTACTTCGCTTTCCATGACCGCGATATCGCACCTGAGGGCAGCACGCTGCAAGAAACGAACAAGAACCTCGACGAGATCGTTGCCCTGATCAAAGACAAAATGAAATCCAGCGGCAAGAAACTGCTCTGGAACACAGCTAATATGTTCACTAACCCGCGCTTTGTTCACGGCGCCGCTACGACGAACAATGCAGACGTATTTGCTTACGCTGCTGCCCAAGTGAAAAAAGCATTAGATCATGCCAAAGAGCTCGGCTCCGAAAACTACGTTTTCTGGGGCGGACGCGAAGGCTACGAGACTCTGCTGAACACGGACCTCGGCTTGGAGCTTGATAACCTTGCTCGCTTCCTGCACATGGCGGTTGATTATGCCAAAGAAATCGGCTACGACGGTCAATTCCTGATCGAGCCTAAACCAAAAGAGCCATCCAAGCACCAATACGACTTCGATGCGGCAACGACGCTATCTTTCTTACAAAAATACGATTTGCTGCCGTATTTCAAATTAAACCTGGAAGCGAACCATGCCACGCTTGCTGGTCATACCTTTGAGCACGAGCTTCGCGTCGCGCGCATCAACGGTGTTCTTGGTTCCATCGATGCGAACCAAGGCGATCTGCTGCTCGGCTGGGATACCGACGAGTTCCCGACAGACCTGTACTCGACGACACTCGCGATGTACGAAATCCTCTTGAACGAAGGCGGCATCGGCCGCGGCGGCGTGAATTTCGACGCCAAGGTTCGCCGTACTTCCTTCGAGCCTATCGATGTCGTCTACTCCCACATCGCAGGCATGGACGCTTTCGCTCGCGGCTTAGAAGTCGCTGCCAAATTGATCGAAGACCGCGTATTCGACAACATCCTCGACACGCGCTATGCTTCCTTCAAATCCGGCATCGGCGCTGACATCGTGTCCGGCAAAGCGGATTTCAAGTCGCTTGAAGCTTATGCACTTGAGAACAACAGCACCATCGTGAACCAATCCGGCCGTTTGGAATTGATTAAAGCCACAGTTAACCAATACCTCATTAACACGTAATCGTCAAAAATCCCGCTCCAGCCATTAGGCGTGAGCGGGATTTTTTTATTTGTCTATTAGCATTTGTGGATAACGCCCCTTCCATCTGTAACAATGTTTTTCATCGCTAACAGATGGGGAACACGGAAAATTGCCTCCTTAGCGCTTTAAAACACGCTTACCCCCACCACCAAGCTCGCTATCTCCGCTCCTCCGGGAGCGACAGCCAACGCTTCAGCTTCACGACTTCTGTCCCAGCCAGCATCATAATGCCAACCCCGTGGTTATCATTGGTTACGGTGAGCAGGTCCTTTTTATAATAATCAGCGGTAAAGGCATACCGCGAGCCGCTGCAAACGCCATGCACATTGCCCTGGGCGTCGATGGCCAGACGGGTCAAACCGTCCCATGCTTTCAGCGAAGCATCGACGAACCGATTTGGTTCCTTGAGCCAGCCGAATCGCACGCCTCTCGCAAAGGCATAGGCAAACATTGCCGTACACGAGGCTTCCTGATAGGCGTCAGAATCGTTCAACACCTGATGCCACAGCCCGCTTTCAGCTTGCAAATCGGCATATCCCGTGCAAAGTTCGTTAAAGAAATGTACTAACTCCGGGCGAGCTTCATGGTCTGCAGGTAGAACCTCCAGCACTTCTGTCAGCGAGAAGAGTGTCCAACCATTCCCACGTCCCCAAGGAATGCCGGTAGCCATGCCGTATTTGAAATCAAATACATGCGACATGATGCGCTGATCCGGCATGTACAAATACTTGCGGAATAACAGAAATTGCTTCGCTGCTTCATCCAGTGCCTCGCTGCTGCCGGTTATCCCCGCATAGCGGCAGAGAAACGGCGTGCTCATGTATAAATCATCGGCCCACATCGTATTTTCCGAATATTCATCCTGACATATCCGATAAAATGCCCCGTCTTCCTTACGCTCCAACCGCGTGAGTATGAAGTCGGCAATTCGCTGCGCAATCGGCAAGAAGCCCGGATCCTTCTCTTCCTGATAGGCTTCCAACATCGCGGAGCCAAAGGAGCCGCAATTATCCAGCATTTTCATCATGACCAATTGTTGATTGATCGCAGGGAACCCGTACTGCTCTCGATCCCATAGCGAGTAGTCGAACATGTCTGTGCAGCTTTGAACATGCCCAAGGGCGTAACCGATAATATCAGACCGCTCCAGCAACCGACCTGCTTGCAGCAGTCCATAAATGGTCACACCAAGCGGATAATCCCAGCGGGCATAATTCGTAACATTGCCGACAGTCCATTTATTGCTCAGCATGGCATTCTCATAATAAGGACGTATCCAGGCGTCAGGACGGTCTAACTGCCAGTACGTCTTGTCACCTGTAGCACCTGACTCTGAACCTTTAGCATAAATGCGATCGGTTCTTAATAATTCCTCATATGCAAGCTCAACACTTGCATCCAGTGGTCCAACATAGAACCACGGCTCAGCTGATCCGTGAACCTTCTGAGGAGCGCTTAATGGGACAACCTGTCCCTTAACATAAGCATGAAGTGTGAAACCCCAAGCGTTATTTCCACAAATACTGCGGATTAACAGATCATGTTTGCCAAAAGATAGCGGGACTTCCACCTGAAAGCCGCCTTCTTCCGCGAGCTCCAATACCTGCCTCCCATCCAGCCAAACGGTCAACGGGCTTGCCGTATAGCCCTTCAGCAGACAAGATTCTTCACCTGAGCTCACTTTGTCCAGCTTCGTCCACGCGTACGCTTGCTTACCATTCTGTAAGCCGAATAAACGCTCGCAAACAGGCTTCGCAAGATCACCTTCACTCCACTCACAGGTCGGCAGCCAGCGCAGCCCGTACTCTTTCTCTGACGCCAAACCATCAGGCAGTGGACTGCCCTCGAATATATCCGTGTCAGTCGGTGCAGAGTACACCCATCCCGCCTGTCCTTGCCTTTCGGCAAATGGAGTAAGCACATTCAGAATCCGTACTTTGGCTTCATCAGATCCGAACAAGCAGCCGAAGCCCGCAGCCGTATGCTTGGCTTTGATAAAAAGTCGGTTCCAGCCTTTCACAAAGTTCAGATTAAGCTTAACGCTGGCATCTGGCTTAATTTCATCTATTACGTTAGAACGATAGGCACGTTCATCATTGAAATAGAACTCAATCGGCCCCAAACAGCGGAACAACACATCCAGGTTTCGTTCACCATCGCTCCATACTAAACCATAGGCATATGAAAATTGGCCTGGTCTTGCTTCGGGAAATCTCCGTCCCAGATTCAAATCAAACATCCCTTCCTCGTTCTGCAAAATACCAGATCGGTAAAAGGCCCGGTAAGCAAATGGGACGGGCGGATTTGCACCAATGTAGCGGTCCGCAAGCACCTTCAATGTTCGGTTATCGTCGTCTCCTAAGCGGGACTGTATACTCTCTTGTTCGTTAAAATAAGTCGTCATCTCGGCCTTCCTTTCTACAGTAGACGTACCGTAAATGTTCGGTCGAACGGCGTCACCAGGTTCACATGGACGTATTTGCAGCCGGTCGGATGTTGATCTTCACGAAGCACGGGCAGCAAATGCTCGTAGGCGCCTGTTGAAATCTCAATCGCATCTTCATCCACGGCATATTTCATAGATCCATTTTTCAAGAAATATTTTCCTTCTTCGGCTTGGGCGAGGTCATTGCCGCTAACCGTACCCTCATCTCCAAAAATAAAGGATAACTGCGTGAAAACATCTTCTCGCTCATCGGAAAGGATACGAATCTTCCATTCCCCGTCTCCTTGCCTAATTTCCGCTTGAAACTCAAGGGTTTGCAGATGTGTCATCGGACGATGCTGATGCGGAAGCAAGTACCATGGACTGAGCGTCGATCTATCCGCTGACTCCGGCAAAAATTGACGCGGAATCGGTCCGTTATATCCTTTTTCCAATACAACTCCTAGTTTATAAACACCTTCCTCAGCAGTTAGGTGTGCGAACTTCACAATCCCAGGTGAGAAAGATGTAGACAGCTTAATGCCCAGCAGCCTTACTTTGCCATGACGAAGGGAGAAGAATGACGGTGTCTGTGGCATAATCGTCACGCTCTGATCAAGCTCCCGTATGCGTACAAGCGGGGCACCAAAAGCTAGGTGCATGCTGCTATGCTCGATTTTCATATGGTGGCCCACGCCATCGATTTGCGCCAAATGCTCATTGATCGGATGGTGCTCATTGATAACTTGGACATAACGATCAGGAAGCGGAGTACGCTCCAAATCGGAAATATCTGCTTCGGGATACAGTAATAAACCCAAGAGCGCATTGTTATTTACCGCCTCAGGACGCTTAATAAAAGTGCCAGCGTAGTCTGACATCGCAGCGAACAATGGATCTTTATCATGTGCAGCCATTAAGTGATAGATTAGGAAGTAAGTCGCCATATCAAACGTCTGTCCGAAATCCTGGCGTCCCGAATAATCGGTTACCACCTCACCGGATGGATGGATCAAATACACCATCATGCGCAGATTACGACGCACACATTCAAGTAACTCTGGACGGTTAAGCACACGTCCTGTATGGTATAAAGCAATATCGCTGACGGCATTATAGATGCCGTTGCTGCGTTCTGTCCATTCGCCGTCCTGTGTGATATCCATGCCTTCTGCCAACCATTCATCCGCTCTAGCTATGAGCTCAGGCATTTGGAAAATCTCATACAACAGCGAGAGTGCTGCTGTGATAACCCAGCGATGGTTCGGTGTATGACATCCGCCTGTTAGCATGGCAGGGATCGTACGCTCCAGGAAGACCTTCAGCTTGGCGGAAGCAGGTTTCACAGCCGCCCAGTCATGCGCCTCAAGCAATTGGTAAACTTGCGTAATTCCGCCTACGACAAAGGCTGTATCTGGAGGGGAATTATAGTTTGTTGAACCTAACGATATCGTGCCGTCGGCATGCTGACGGTTCAAAATAAAATCCGCTGCTTTGTCGAAAGCGGACAAAAGTGTCCCATCATGGTAGTAACGTGAATCTGGATTAACTAATGCGGAAGCCCAGACGGCCAAAACGCTCGGCGTGCTTAGATGATTGACACGGGCGATGCCCGTTTCATCAATAATGCCGCCAACATATTTCGATGTTGGATCCAGCACCTGCCGCTGCAGCATAGCTGCTGAATGTTCGTCATAAATGTGTACCAACTGTTTATAAGTAGCGTCCATGCTGATCACCTTTTAACCTTTCATAGCTGCAATTTTACTTGTAATAAGTCTGTGACTTTCGTCAATCTCGTCCGGCTGGCATACCGCCTTCAACTCATAGACTTTGACTTTGGCGAAATCAATCGCTTCAAGAAAATGATCAAAATATTGCAGATCTTTACTGTGTACGTAAGGACACCAATGATCAGACAGTTCTAGTGTTTCATGGATGTGTACGCCATAAATGTAGCGTTTCACTTCCTGCAGTTCCTTGAGATTATCGTACAAGCCCATTCGATCCATCATCATGGCATGGCCGATATCGTACCACAAATAAACCGGACCACCCTTCAGATTTTCGCAAATGGTCTTCGCTTCCATTAAGGTCGGCATCTGGTACGATCTTGAGCGTGTTTCGATGCCAATGGCTACAGACCATCCTTGTTTGGCTGCATGCTCGCTCACTTCCTCCAGACTGTCTTGAATCCGTTTGGTATAGAGCGGACTCAATCGTTCCCGTCTTTCGGACATGTCCTTCCACAGCTTCTGATACTCCGGTGAGTCCTTACCGTGATCCCTGTAAAGCTTTTTCAAATCCAAATCAATGTTATATTCGAAAGGCACTTCACCTGGATGCACGACAACGGCCTTCGCTCCATAGCGGTTCGCATATTCCATTGACCGGATCAACAGCTCCACCGATCGCTTGCGTTTTGCCTCATCATCGAAACCAAGCATGACGGAATCTGTATCGTAATCCTTATCATCGATGAAAGGGAACACATTGTGTACACTGGATACGCCAATTTCCCCTTTTTCAATCATCGGCTCAATCGTTTTCATCATCTCTTCCGTCACGTTATAGTTCAATTCCACCTGACGAAAGCCGAGCTCCTTGATCTCTTCTATCATGTTCCGCCCAATCGTGTGTTTCTTAATGTTCCAGCAGGTAGAAAATGAATATTCCCCTTTATCCAGCATGTCTGTTCCTCCTTAGAACTTAGTTGTCGCCTATCCCTTAAATAAAGGAAAGCCAGATTACCCTTATTTCTTTGCAGGGGATGATCTGGCCTTTCCTTAAGGAAGTTCCTTATTCCGCAAGGTCACTCAGCCTACATACAGCACCTGAGCGTGCCGATAAAGTCGAAGCTTCCATTAAACGGGTCAAATCAAGGGCTATTTGTATATTTTCAGAAGCCGTTGTTCCATATGTAATATGGGAGACCCATTGTTCAAAAGCCGAAGGCAGACTTGGCAGATCCGTCACTTCTTGCCACCCTTTTGCTTGCTCGCCTTCCAGCTTAGTGCTGCGTATCAACAGTTTATCATCTGTTCTGGTGTATATCAGGCTGCCCTTGGTTCCTTGCACCTCCATATCAAATTGGGAATAGCTATTAACAAATCCCGCTTCAACTATGCCTAGCGCCCCATTTGGATAACGTAATGTCGCTACCGCACTATCCTCTACCTCTCGCTCCGTGATATAACCGAAGCTCGCACTAACACTATCCGGTAAACCTAGAAATAAGCGTGTCAAGTACATCGGATGGCATCCAAGATCCATCAATGCTCCTCCCCCGCATTCCTCTAAGTTGAAGAAATGGGATGGGAGCGAACCATTTGGATGTTTTTCTGTTCGCAGTGCACCGTTATGAGCAAGCCGTATACGAACCGTTGTTATCGTTCCAAGCAGCCCCTCCTGAATGAAGCTTTGTGCAGCTTGCGTAAATCCCATATAAAGACGCGGCAGAGATACGGTTAATTTAACCCCAGCAGTCTCTACAGCAGCCAATATCTCCTTACATTCCTTCGTCGTGGTAGCTATAACTTTTTCAGTGAAGATATGCTTCCCCGCTTCAGCCGCTGCGATAATGACATCACGATGCCTATTCGTTGGAGTATCCACAATAACCGCATCGATATCAGGTTTTGCCAAAAGTTCATGCAAATCTTCGTAAAACTTGATGCCGTATTCCTCAGCTTTCTGTCGTCCTCGTTCTGGAACTTCATCCCATACAGCCACGATATCGGTACCCGGGTGCTCGACAGCCAGACGTGCATAATCCTTTGCATGAACATGCCAAAAACTCAACATCGCTACTCTAATCATGAAAGAATGGCCTCATTTCCGGTTATTTTAGTCAAAATAGACCGCTTTTCCCGTTCTATTGGATTCGTAGATAGCCTCAAGAATTTCGGAAACCACACACGATTGCTCGGCCGTTACTATAGGCTGCTTATCGTTCATTACAGCATCAATCCATGTACGGATTTCTTTATCCGACATGCTCTCTTTTTTACCCTCGTAGAAGTCTGCGCCTTTGGCATCGAACTGCAGCTGATTGACGTATAAACGACTGTGGTTTTCACCATTTATGCGTAAGCCATCCTGCATGTCGGCTCCGCCTTCTGTACCGCAAAGCGTACACTTTGCTTCCTTCGTATCCAATGTATTTAAGGCCCAACTCGCCTCCACCATCACAGTCGCGCCGTTTTTCATCACGATCATCGCAAATGCGGAGTCTTCCACTTTGAATTTCTCAGGATCCCAAGGACCCCAGGAATTAGCGGCATTTTCTTTCCGTGAAAGCTTATGATAAGCGGTGCCAAGCACCACCTTAGGTTCGTAGTTATTCATCATCCACAGCGTTAAATCGAGAGCATGTGTACCGATGTCAATCAGCGGACCTCCGCCTTGTTTGTCTTCATCCAGAAATACACCCCAAGTTGGAACCCCACGCCTGCGAATGGCGTGCGCTTTGGCAAAATAAATCTCGCCTAGATCACCGTCTTCAACCACTTTCTTCAAATACTGACTATCCGCACGGAAACGATTATTGTAGCCAATGGTCAGCTTCTTACCTGTACGCTTAGCGGCTTCAACCATACGCCGAGCATCGGCGGCTGTTTTGGCCATCGGCTTTTCACACATGACGTGCTTGCCTGCTTCCATAGCTGCGATCGAAATCTCCGAATGCGAATCATTCGGGGTACAGATATGAACAATGTCAATCGAAGTATCAGCAAGAAGCTCTTGATAGGTTTCAAACACCACCGCTCCAGGAGCGCCAAATTTCTCAGCAGCTTGCTGAGCACGTTCAAACATGACATCAACAAAACCAACAATTTCGACCTGTTCTATCTTTGCTAAGCTGGGTAAATGCTTACCTGTTGCAATACCGCCGCAGCCAATGATGGCGACTTTCACCTTGTTCATTCCTATTTCCTCCTATGATGTAAATCCATCAATCTGATGATACAAATAAAGAAAGAAGCTGGACATCCAAGCGTTGTCTGCAAGGGCAGGCAATCGCATATCCATGTCCAGCTCCTCCTTCAAAATCAGTTACTTCACTTGCTCCATTTGTTGTCTAGCAATTGTCATAATATCCTTAGCAAGGAACGCTTTATCTTTATTTTCCGCATACCATTTGTTCATAAAGTCATCAAGCTGCTTGCCGCCGCCTTTATCCCATGCCGCTTGTGCGTCTTTAATCGCTTGTTCCGGGCTGTATTTCGCACCGCTGATGATGGCCTTAACAAATAAGTCGGTTTGCTCTTTAAGAATTGTTGCGTTAATCGTTTGGAGATCAGCAGGATAGACCGGCATATGTTCCCCATGGGTCAATCCAGGGTATTGTCTTTGCGGATCGAAATAAATTTTCTGCAATTCTTTATACATGTCCGAACCGGCTTTCTGTTCAGGTACCGCAGTATTAAATCCGTTTAGAGTAAAGAAACACTTATCTGTTCCTGTAGAGTAGAACATTTCATAGTCTAAAGCGTAGCCGACTTCATTTTTCGATTTCAATGGATCGATGGTCTCACGGCAGCCATTAGCGCTCTTCTTCCAATGTGTCCCTTCGTCTCCGTTAATAACCTTCGAAGCGGTTTCCTGTTTCATCATGAAGTCCAGATAGCGACCGACAGCTTCCGGCTCCTTCGCCTTGGCGTTCACAACAGTCGTCATTTGCACTGGATTATCTAATACACCGGTAAATGTCCCCAGCGGTGATTTCGGATAGCCTAACGGAGCAATTTCCGCACTTGCCACATTTTTCTTCAGCGTAGCAAAGTCGTTCATAACAAAGTCAAACATGCCGCCGGAAAATTTAACGTAAATGCCGATTCTGCCGTTCAGGAAGTCTTGTTTGGCCTTTGCGCCGTCTTTATCATTGATATAATCTTTATCGATAAGGCCATCGTCATAGAGCTTCTTCTTGAAGGTCAGGGAGGCCAGCTGATTGTCCCACAGAGGGATTATTTTTCCATCCTTAGTTCCCCAGGCAATCAAATCCTTGGACGAATTTTCACCGAAAATCTCGTTGATGGCTTGTTCAGAATAGTAGCTCATGTTCATCCCGTACGTATCTTTCTTACCGTTGCCATCAGGATCTTGTTCAGCAAATGCCTTGGCTACTTTCATAAGCTCTTCCGTTGTTGTCGGCATGCTCAAATTCAGCTTTTTCAACCAGTCGGTACGAATTATTAACATGTGCTGTATTGTAGCTTCTTTTACTTTACCGACTTCATACATCTTGCCGTCCGGCTTCGTCCCCGCTTTCTTCAACTGAGGATACTGGTCCAGCAGCTTCTGGTATTCAGGCATGAATTTTAAGATGTCGTCAATGGGAAGCAGCTGCTTCTGATCGTACAGACTGTTACGGAACGGCGTGTTGTACTCGTTCACAATATCAGGCGCAGAACCAGAGGCAAAAAGAACATTCATTTTTTTCGTAGACTCGCCTCGGAGGACTGGAACGTATTTCACATTCACAGGACCGTTTTGATTGATCCATTTGGTCCAACGATTTTCTTCGTAGTTCCCCTCCGACGCAGGTACACCACCTCGATCATACATGGAAACGGTAACATTTCCTCGTTTGGCTGCCGCTGTCTCCTTCGGAGCATTCGTAGCCGTGGTACCGGCTGCCTTTCCTTCTTTCTTGTCGCTGCTGCAACCAACAAGCGTTGCCCCTAATGCTACGACCCCAATTGTCATACCCATCCACAACTTTCTTTTCATGCGCAAACCCTCCTGTTTATATTGAAAAGTTTTGGTAAACGTGGAACTCCATTTGGTTTAACCCTTTACAGAACCAAGCATAACGCCTTTGACAAAATATTTTTGCAGAAACGGATAAACGACCAGCATCGGAACCACCATAACGACAACGCCGACAGATTTGACCATTTCAGTAGCAACCATTAGCTGCTCCTCTGGTGCTAGGGAAGGTGAATTCAGGATGTCGTTTTTTTGCAGCATCGCTTGGACAATGACCGTCAAATTCTGCATGTCACTCTTATTGATGTACATCAGAACGCTCATAAACGCATTCCAATAGTTAATCCCATAGAACAGGGCTAAAGTGGCCAGCATCGGAAGCGATAGCGGCAATATGATTCGAATGAGGAGAGATACGTCGCTGCATCCGTCAATTCGCGCTGCTTCTTCCACTTCATGAGGAATATTCTCAAAGTAGCTTTTCATGAGCAGCATATTATAGGTACTGATAAACCCCGTGAGCCACAGAGACCAATAGGAGTCGATTAAAGACAGGTTCTTTACGACGAGATAAGTAGGGATCAACCCTCCTGAGAACAACATCGTAAACACCATGGCAAGCACAAACTTGCGTCGTCCTATCAAATAGCTTCTCGACAACGGATAGGCTGCCAATACCGTCCCCGCCATACTAAGTGCAACACCGACAAGCGTAATGATAATGCTATTTTTAAATGCTGAGAAAGCCGGAGTTGTTAGGAAGAAAACCTTATATGCCGTAAAATCCAAGCCTACCGGCCAGAAGAAAACATGTCCCGAATCTACGGCCGAACGCTCGCTCATCGATAGCGCTATAATATGAATAAATGGCAGTATACAGGTTAAGGCAATTGCCCCGAGCATAACATAATTGACTGCGTAGAAAATTCTTTCACCTTTTGTCGCTTTCATGCGGACGCCCCTCCTCGTTATCAGAATAAAGCTTGGTCGAATTTGCGGGCGATCCTGTTAGCTACCAGTACGAGCGCACAGCCAATGACGGATTCGAACAGCCCCATCGCCGTAGTTACGCTAAATTGCGCATTTCCCAAACCTATTTTATAAATATAAGTACTTATGACCTCTGACACATCAGCAACCGCTGAGTTCTGAAGGTTATATATCTGATCAAAGCCGACCTCCATCAATTGACCCATAGCCAAAATGAGCAGCAGGATGATCGTGTGACGAATGCCCGGAATCGTAATGTGCCAAATTTGCCGCCACTTCGAAGCGCCGTCCATACCTGCTGACTCGTAAAGGGCAGGATCTATGTTCGTTAGAGCGGCCAAATAAATAATTGTGCTAAACCCCATCTCCTTCCAAACCCCCGAACCAACGAATACGGCAACCCAGGATTTTGACTCGTAAAGAAAGGTTATAGGTTCAATATTGAATAGCATGAGTACCTTGTTGATCGAGCCGTAATCGGTTGCAAATAAGGATAACACGAGACCTCCGACGATGACCCAAGAGAAAAAATGCGGCAGATAGACGATCGTTTGAACCCATTTCTTGAACCATGTCTTCCTCACTTCATTAAGCAGAATGGCGAGGAAGATGGGTACCGGGAACCCGACAAGCAAATTCAAAAAGCTGAGCCAAAAGGTGTTCCATATAATCTGGAGCGTACTGGAGCTGGAAAATAAAACTTTAAAATTTTTCAGGCCAACCCATGGACTGTGCAAAATACCATCAGCAAAATTGTAGCTTTTGAAAGCGATAATAAGTCCGCCCATTGGCCAATATTTGAACAGAATGTAGTAAGCAAAGACAGGGACAAGCATGATAAAAAGCGGAATGTTTTGTTTCAATCTTCTTCTTCGTCTCAGCTGCAAAGCTTTATGCTCAATTGTCGTTATGGGTAGTCTAGGAGCTTCATTGGTATTTCCGTTCAAGGCTGCTTCACTCCTTACTTCAATGTTATAAACCTATAATAAAAGTTTTGATCCAAAAAACCCTTAAAAAATTATAGGAAAATCTATAAATTCATTGGGTATGTGTCCAGATAAAAAAAAGACAGCTTACGCCATCCTTAGTTCTAATTCTCCAATTCTCTCAAAAACCTGAACACAAAACACCAGGAAAATATAGTAAATAAGCATCCCCCTTACCTCCTAACCCAAAAAATTTTCATATAAAAAAGACTATTTCATGTACGGACTCGTCATCCGCTTCTGAAACAGTCTTTTTTCTACAATTTTCATAGTCGTTCAAAACTAATCGTAACGATTTCTGCTGGACGAACGGATACGGACAATCGCCCCGATCCCTCCTGCTGCAGACGATCCAAACGCCGTTCCAGAATATCGCTTTTATACGCATTATGGAACTTCTCAGGGAGGTCCATCTTCAGAACTCTCTCCTGTGCAGAGATGTTATACCAACGCGCAATCAAATCTCCTGTCTCCTCGGAAACTTTCATTGTGGAGAAGACCATAGCTTGACCTTCCCAGCCCCCAAAAGCGTATGTCGGTGGCAGTTCTCCGTGATGAACCTCAGTTTGCTTTACAGACCAAGGAACTTGATATTGATGGGCAGCCTGTATAGCACCGGAGCCATGAACTAGCGGATCTTCTTCCATCGTTTCGATAGGTACCGCATAAGGGATAACAGATAGGTGCACAGTATGCTCGCCGATACACTGTGCTTCTGGCGTTGGGAAGTACCCCCAGTCGCCTAATTCCCCTACAGCTCGAAGCAGTGTGACCGCGATGGTTTGGCCGCTATCTTCTCGAACGATCTCATATTCGTTCAAACCGCGGTTGGCGATAGTAAGCCCCTGCCGCGCACCTGCAATGGTTACGAATGCTTGCTGGTGTTGGCAGTTGCTCGGATTTTTCCATTCGGCTGTCGTTGTATTGCTCCGCTCCGGCACTTCAAAGATGGAATCAGCATAATGGGTTTCTGCTTCCAATCCAGTAGGAAACAGCATTCGCAAACGGTGATCTTTGGCATGATTGTTATAGGTTGACGCAATATCAACGCGCTTTCCGTTTTTATCCAAGGATACCACGGTCGTGATTTTCAAAACAATCTTTGCATCAGATCGCGCCGACTTGCGCCCAGTAAACCAGACCAGTTCCTTCCTTTCCATTTCCAGCAATTCCTCTGCAGATGCCGGTATTTCTAACTCGTGAACGATCTCTATGCTAGCTCGGTAAGGCGTATCTTCCTGAATACGAATGGATGCCGGTATACCTCGTGTAGTCACAGCCGTGTCTCCGCAAGCTTGGCGGTACATATACTCATTGCCGATATCTCCCGTATTTTCATAAACGCCCAAGCCTTTGTAGACCGTTCCTTCAAGCTTCTCCGTTACCGTAAACGAGCCGTCATCAGCGACTTGGACACTCAAATATTCGTTTTCCATCGCGTGTGTACCAACGATTAACGAAGTCGGCGAAAGCAGAAGCTTTAATGAGGCATCACGGGTCAATGCATACGTTTTGTACCCCAAAGCAGGCACATTAGCTGCTTCGAAGGTCACATGGACGGCACGCGCGAAATAAGGCTGCCTGAACTTGTCGTCAGGTAAATCGTACCCAAAGTGAATTCCCATATCCTTTAATCCAAAAGGAATAGGTTTCCCATCCACATCAACCAACACATAATCGTCCAAGTTCTTATGCTTCAAGTCCTGTCTCATATCCCGGAAATCCCTGCCATCACGGAAATAGATCCTGTTTAATTCCAGCTGTACAGTTACGGTGCCACTGCGTTCCCACCCTGTCGTATTCGTTACCAGAAAAGGCGCCGCCTCTTTGCCGTAACCGGAAAACGCAGATGTATCCACTCGTTCCGCCAACCAAGTCAGGCTATCCTGAACGATAGATTCGGCTACATGCTTGCTTTTCTCAAAACGCGTCATCATTTCGGCATGCACTTCATCAACACTGCACCCGCAAATACTGTCATGCGGATGGTTCTGCATCAATGTTTTCCAGGCATAGGTAAACAGATGATGGGGATATGGGCATCCTGCTTGGTAAGCAAAGGCAGCCAAAGGCTCCGCCACTTTTTCCAAGAGTGTCTGGCCTTCTTGATTTTTTTGTTTGATATAAACGCGGGAAGATGCCGTATTTACGAGCGTAGACCAGCCATCTGTATGCTGGCTTCTCAGCTCTCCGCGGATGACGGATAGGTCACTCGGGATCGTCCGGTTCACTTCACTTAAATAATCTTTAAAATTGGCGTGGATGAATCGGATGTCCGGATACAGCTTCTCAGCTGTTCCGATTGCATCCGTGAGATCGGTCTGCACAGGCTGATGATCACAGCCGTTCATGAACAACCAATGCGGCGTAGAAGCATATTGGGATACTTCTGCTAGCTTTTGATCCCAATACTTGGATGCCGCTTCTGGATTCACAGGAATCTCATTCCCGTTGCTGTACCAATTGGCAAATAAAATGCCCAGCACCTTGGAGCCGTCAGGCGCTTCCCAAAACATCTCAGAGTACGGTGATTCATATGCCTGAGATTCCGATACTTCATTGTTAAATCCCGTCGGCTTCACACCGCGTCCGAACACGGCGTTCTCAATGTCTGCTTGCCGCAGCAGCTGCGGCGCCTGCCCCATGTTGCCGAAGGAATCCGGGAAATAACCCAACTTCGAAATGACGCCATAAGCTTTAGCATCACGGTGCCCAATTAGCAGATTACGCACATTCGCTTCGCTGCTCGTTAGAAATTCATCCTGCAGTATATACCACGGGCCGATGTGGATGCGCCCTCCGCGAATCAATTGCTCTAACGTCTCCTTCATTTCCGGCCGTATCTGCAAATAATCCTCTAAGATGATCGTTTGACCGTCCAGATGAAAGCTGCGGTATCCGTCATCCTGGCTGAGGGTCTGAATCAGCGTATCCATTAACTTGATCAGCAATACGTGATGCTTTTCATAGGGCAAATACCATTCCCTGTCCCAATGTGTATGCGAAATGATATGTACGGTTTTGGACTGTGTCATGGCGTTGTCTCCATTTCTATGTAATGTCAACTCTTTGCTTCAAGATGCTCTGTCCGTAGTCAGAGCGCCTCCATGACCGTTTTCAGCGTATCTGCAATGCCCTTAATATCGTCCGTATCTTCGCCTAAGTCCCCATCTCCCAGCAGCGCTGTCACCAGCTTGGCGCCGTTGGCATTCCAGCCGGTCACCAACATGCCGGGCATGCGGTCAATCGCCCCTCGCTCTTCCGCTTGGCGGATAGACTGCTCGAGCAGATCAAGGGCCGCTTCTGGTGTTTTCCAGCAGCTGGGCCACACTTCAAATCCTTTGTCGAGCAAATGCCCGACAGATGGATAAGCATCCAATTTATCGTAGTGCCAATCGCACAATATAATATCCTTCGGAATAAGATCCACAGCCGGCCAAATGCCGTAAATGTCGCCATCCCACTCTGTATACCCCATGCCTTTGGCGTCAATCAACCGATCAGCCCACATGAGCATCTGCACCTTACGATTACGGACCAAATGCTCGTAATAATCGGTAGTTGCTTTTGCAAACAGTTTCGCCTTATTTTTCCCACGACATCGAGGGCACCCATCATCCGCGATGGCGAACACTTCGTCCATGCCAACGTGCAGCGCATCCGCTTCAAAAGCATCGATCAGCTCATCCATTAGATCAAACACAATCGGATTAATGTCCGGATGGGTAGGACACCAGCTCGGGCAGTAAAATTCAGGCCACTTAGCATCCGTCGGCACATGCGGGGTTTCGTCGAACTCCGGATACGCCCGCAGGAACGAATTCCTCGCTCCTCCCCAGCCTTGGTGCCCCAAACAATCAAACAAAGGGATTAACTGGATGCCGTACCGCTTACATAAGCTGGACAGTTTCCTCGCATCTTCCTTCGTCAAGCTGCCGCCCGATACTTCCGGATGAGATTGGAACTGAAACGAAGTGTTGCATTCCAATATCAAAACATTCACACCCATAGGCGCCAACGCTTCCTCAATCACTCGCTTTAGATTACCGACATCCTCATGCGATCCGAAGCGCATATGGAATCCTTTCAGCTGCCATCCATCTTTGTTCACTGTTTCTCCTCCACCCTGTCTTTATCTTTATTACCCTACTAAACCGGTACGCTCTACGCTTTCCACGAAATAACGCTGAACAAACAAATACAACGCAATCAAAGGTCCCATCATCAGCAGTACGCCTGTGTTGAGCAGCATAGACTGGTATACCGGATCCGGCTCTTTGCCTAGAGCTGGCCCCATATCCGTCAGCTGTGTCGAAAGCACCTTCACTTTACTCAAAAACAGGGATACATAATAGCTATCGTTCCACTGCCATACAAACGAGAATAAAACGACAGTGACTACAGCAGGTATGGCGTTAGGCAGCATAATCCTGTAAAAGGTTTTGAAAATTCCCGCTCCGTCCGCGAGGGCGGCTTCTTCGATTTCTTTGGGAATACCCCGGAAAAATTGACGGAAAATATAAATGTAAAGCCCGTTTTTCAGCCCCATCGCTGTGCCAGACGAGATAAGGAACGGCCAGAACGTGTCGATCAGATTGATACTGCTCTTCCCTGAAAATAGGCCAACTAATCCGAAAAGATCAAAATACCGGTATGTTAAATAGAGCGGAATCATGATCGTTTGAGGCGGCACGACGATGGTGAAAATGACCAGACCAAACAACAGTCCGCTGCCTTTAAATTTCAACCTCGCAAAAGCGTATCCCGCCAACGCGCAAGAACAAACCTGAATCAACGTTGTCGTAGACGAGATAAGGAACGTGTTCCATAAAGCTGACAAATAGTTTGTTGCTGAGATGGCAATCTCCAAATTTTCGAGTGTAAAATGCCGGGGAATCCACAGCACAGTTGGATCATAAATGTCGACTCTGTCACGAAAAGCAACCGATAGTCTTAAAAATATGGGAAACAAAATAATATAACAAAAGCCGATCACCAAGATGGCGCGTATGATCTGCCATGTCCAATTTTTCGCCTTTTCCAGCGGATTGCGCCTGCTAATCCATCCGTCCATACGTACAGCCTGCGATTTCATAGTCCTATCCCTCCATCAGTCGTAATAAAATACTTTTCTTGAGACAAGCGCAGTGGAGATGACAAGGATGATAGCCACAACAACGAAGTACACCCAAGACATTGCCGCACTTAAACCGAAATCGAAGGTTTTGAACGCCGTTTGCGAAATGAGCGTATTGATTTTATTTCTGCTGAAGGAATCAATAATGGAATAGACCAGGTTCGTTAATATGAGCGGGGACATCATCGGAAACGTCACTTTCCAAAAAATCTCGTATCCCGTTGCCCCTTCGATTTTGGATGCCTCGTACAAGGAAGGGGAGATCGATTGAAGCCCTGCCAAGAAAATCAAAATTTGCACACCAGAAGAGCTGATAATTTCATAAATCCGATCTACAGCACTCGTGATGTAATTGACTACGATAGGAGCCATGCCCGAATCCAGCAGCATTTTTTTGAGTTCAAAGCTTTGCAGCATATTAGAACCGTCTCCGCTTCCACTCAGAGCCGAACCTCCCACAAAGCTGCTGATATCTAGATTAGCGAGGGCGCTCGACGCCAGAATGACCGGCAAAAAGAAGATCGCGCGCGCAAGGGCGCGCCCTTTAAATTTTTGATTCAATAGCACCGCTGCGAACAAGCTGAAAATAATGATGATCGGCACATTCACAACCATGTTAACGACACCTTCCACCAATAACCGGGGGTAATCCGGATTGGAGGCAAATAAGCTGACGTAGTTGCTAAATCCAGTAGGCAGTACGGCAAAGCCGCCCTCTACCATTTGTATGGTACTTAAGCTGAACCGGAACGACTGAATGAGCGGCAGCAGAAAAAGCATGACCATCCCCAGGATGAGGGGAGATACGAACAATACGCCGTACCACGCTTTCGTCTGTTCCAACGATAATCTTTTTTTCCGCAAATCACTCACCTCCTACCCAGTAGCTCATGGCCTCTAGCTGTTTATTATTCACCTGTACCGTAGTAGCGTTATAATTGATAACAATCTTCTTCCCATTCTCGAAGGTCGTTTGAACCACACCCTCTGCCAATTTGCGATGATCGGTAATCACATATGACCGAACCTCATTCAGCACAGTGCCAGCCTCTTTGTAGAAACTGGCCGCTTGATCCAGCCAATCCCCGTAATGCAGCGCATATAGTTCGTTATAATCCGAATCCTTAACCGCTGACGAATCGCTGTAGTACCACTGGTAATAAATATTCGATCCAGTCTCCAGCGCTTTCAGCAGGGAAACGCGTGAATTGGTTACGCTCTGCATATTAAACGGCTCTCCAGCGAGATCATAAAAACCATGAAGTGCGATTTGATAAAAGGGTACGTCTTCGTCGGTCAGATTCAAGCGACTGCTCTTGGTCGGAGCATTCACAATGATATTGGCGTACGGCAGGCTGTAGGCATTACCGCCATTCACCATTAAGTTATTGGCCCGCTGCTTCAGCTTGCCGGTTCCGTCAACGGCAATGTGTAATGCTTCCTGCCGGTTAATAGGATGATCCGGGTTAAAGTCTGAGTTCACTTCATTCCCTAAATCCCTAAGAGACAAGCCTGTAAGGCCAAACTTCGCGTAGTCGGAGGCAAATCCATCCACTGTTTTGGCCAGCGCAGACGGCGATAATAAGTAATGTGAAAATTTCGTTGTATCTTTGACATACATCACGGGGTCATACTTGTAAATTTTGGCCTTCTGTCTGTCTAAAAAGGAAGCTGCGTCTGAAGCTCCTTTATATTTCTCAAGAAAAGCTACATCGGGGAATAGATGGATGTTTTCCTTTGACATATAATCGATCAGCTTGCGGAATCCCTTCTTACCGCCTAACTCACCGACTACGTCAACGTTCAATGGAGACGTATGCCGAATCCCGTCATTAAACCAACCGACATAGCGGAGCCCGATATCCTTGACTCCTTTTTCTTTCAGAGCTGTTAACATTGACTGCGTTTCAGCAAAGGTGGTCAGCGCTTCCGTTGATTGATACGGAACACCGACAAAAGACGCTTGTTTCTGGAACGCCCCCTCCACCTCAAGCAGGAAAGGACTTGCCTTAGCTGGCTCCAGCTTTTTCAGACCGTATTTATTCACCAAATACTCTCTATATTTGCCTGCCATAGCCGTATAGTCGGATGAAGGTCCTGACAAAAAGTCATATCGAATCTGATAATCCCCTTGAAAAGGCTTCTGCCCGAACATCGGTACGGAGCTCGTTTTGGTTCCTGACGTTAACGTATAGAAGTCCATGTCCATGACTTTAAACTTCCCGCCAACCGTGTTATAAGAATCGTTTCTGCCGGAGATGTCTGCCGTGATATTGGCCATCGCGTCTCCGCCTTCAATCATGCCAAGCATAGCGTGATCATTCTGCTTTATGCCAAAGACTGGCAGTCTCGTGGTCTCATTCGTTTGAATCTTTTCTTTGACGTCGTAAGTGCCATCGGAACCGTAAACCGGAAGGTTGTATGCCTCCGCGTTCTTTTTGTTGTTATTCAGATGAATCAAGGCGCCAGACCCGTCAGGGACGAACATGTAACCGTCTTTTTTATCATCGGCAGCCCCGAAATATTTGAGCAGCTGCAGCATGGCAATCGGATAAGCATTTGTATACTGAAGCTCCTCGCCAGCTGTCTTGACAACAAGATGCTCTCCATCCAAGGTGATCTCCAGCGGAACCGTAAACCTTGGACCTTCCTCTTGGGCACTGCTTCCCGCCCCATTGTCCTTATTGTCCTTAGCGGCTTCTTCGTTTGTGTAACCAATTGCCTCTAGTTTTTGGGACAGTTCCTCCGCCACAAAATCCTGCAGCTTTCGAACTTCATATACTTGCTTCTGTTCGTCCAATCGGAATTTGAAAGCGACATCTTCACGGGTGTCCTTGTCCGGCAGCTTCCCCAGAATACGCTCCTCAAACCGCTGTTTACCGATTACCTTAGGAATATTGCCGTAATCTTTTGGAATATTTCCCAGCTGGTATACGATTTTGATGCCTTTATCCACGCCGCTGATTTTAAATTGTTTCTTTTTTACGCTATCGTCGTAGCTGTTGAACGTATTAAGCTGCCCTTTTTCGTTGTAATAGGTAACTAACAGTTGGGACGATAGTTCTGATTTATACAAAGGAGAAGCCTTGGGATCTTTCTCTCGATCCACTGGATTAGAGAACCAAATATAGCCATCTCTTTTGTCCTTGACAGCAACCTCGGCCGTCTCGCGTTTGACGTAGAGCATCAGAAATTCGTTCTGGGTTATTAGCTCCATGGCTTCAAGAGCCCTCTGCTCCTCCGCTGTGTTAGATGATACTGCAACCGCTCCACTTGCAGCACGAACCTCCGCGCTTGCGGCAGTTACGGAATTATTTGAAAGGACTGATTTGACCTGGGATTGAGCTTCCGCCATACTTATAGATTGATCCTGCGAGTAGATCACGGTCAGACTGCAGGCCACCAAACCGGCGCTCAGGATGCCAAGGGATATTTTCATCTTGCTGGACACCTTCATCCCTCCTTAGAGTTTTCCAATGGAAAACTTTCTTCGTAAGCATAATCTTAGCTAATTTATCGTGTTCCGCTAAAATCTGAATGAGAGTTCGCGGTAAATGGAAGTGATAAAATTGATCATTTGCTGCAGCATGCTGAAGAACAATACGCCGAGGAAGATGATGATACCAATAACAACAAGCGTCAGAATCATCGTGACCACCGTCTTGGAAGCTGAATATTGATGAACCGTCATGGTGCCTACAAACAGCAGCCAGATGAACCAGATGTATGCAATCGCATCGAGCAAATAATAAAACGTGCTTTCACTTCCAGTAATCACATTGCTGTAAAGCGTCTGCGGCAGATAGATCAGGATGAGCGGCATCAGCGCATAGCCTGTTGCCATGACGATTTCTTTAAACTTGCCTTCCCCATCCATTAAAGTAGTCAATGACCAATTCGCCATACACCAGAGCAGAAACGGAAGAACGATGAATTTCAGCTCATTGAGACTGTTCAGCTCGAGTGGATTGTTCATATTGACAACAAACCCGCTGTACTGTCGTTTCAAAATGGTGAAGACCACGAGGAGGAGTAAGCAGATGACCACAACCTTTAACCTGCCTTTTTGTTCGTACTTCATCTCCCAAAATCCGTTGAACGGATGCAGCATCGTATAAAAAGGATTTTTCAACACACCGATTTCCGTATAATGCTTTCCACGCATTCTTCTGCCAGCAAGCTTCACAGCTGTATAACCAAGACCGAAGACAAGCGCAAAGCCGAATACGATGGTGCCAAAATGTGCGAACACAACTTCTTTCCGGTACCGTTTGAAAGCTTCTGAATAATAGTCACGGTTATTTCCTAATTTGAAATAGCTCATCGCCCCGCGGTTATCGCCATTTTTCAATAACGATTTACCGATCCCGATGTAGGCTACCTCAAAGTTGCCATTCATTTGAAGCACTTGCTGCCATGAAGCGGTAGATGCATCCGTTATCCCGTTATAGAGCGATTTAACTGCTTCACGTATCAGGCTTCCGTAACGTGTAGGCTGGAAGACAGACAAACGGTTATTGTCTTTATCGAGCACCAGCACCTTGTCCCCGAGCATCGCAATCGCCGAAGGCGTACGGAATTTCCCCTGTTCGCTGCCAAGTCCGCCGAATTCGTACAGCAGATTGCCGTCTTTGTCATAAGTGAAAATACGGCCCCTTTTCAAATCCATTGCGCTGTACATGCCGCCTTCATCCTTAGTAATATCGATGAAAATGGAGCTTCCAGGCGCGCTACCGACTTCCAGCGTTTGGATATCCCCTTTAGGCGGGAAATACCCTTTATCCCTTAAAATATCCACACCAGACGGGTTCAACCGTTTGATCGGGCGATCCGATTTTTCCTCTGAGGTGGTCGTATAAATAAAACCGTCTTCATCCATGTCCAAGTTATTAAATTCAAGCGGAATGAACAGCTGCATTTGCTCGCGCTGCGCTTTAGTTGAGATCCGTTTCCAAAACAAATCTACGGGATTGAACTTCACGCGATTCGTGCCGATAAACCCATTGAATTCGCCATCGGTATCAAATTCCATAATTCCTTCGTAGGATCCGCGACTAATGACATAGATCCGCTGTGCCTTGTCGACAACTAACTTAGTTGGCATGTATTGAAATCCTTCGCGCAGCAGGGAAGACTTCGGCTCCCCCATTACACGCACCAACGCTCCCTGACCGTTCAATTCCACCAGCCTTTTGTTTTGCGTATCCGCGATAAGAAGATGACCGTCGGTTCCGTTGTAGAACACGCCTTCCGGCTTGTTGAACGTTTCTTTGCTTCCGTTATTTTCGAACCAGGAAATCACCTGAACTTCCCGAAACTGATCATTCAATACGACGATTCGATCATTTCCGGTATCCGCAATGTAGATTCGACGATCACTGCCGATGAATAGATCCTGGGGTGACAACAGATTGCCCGTTTTCATGTCTGTTCCATACATGACCCGCTCCAGCTCATAAGGACTCGGAGCCGGGACGCTCTGTCCCCAAAAATTATAATTGTACGTATCGTTGTTAGGTGCGGCAATCACAGGAGCGGCCATACCGATGAAAAGCACAACGGCGAACATCATGATAAGTATTCTTTTCAAGTGGCTCCCCCCTGTTTACTCTTTCAGACCAGAAGTGGACATGGTTTGGATGATGTTGCTTTGCGTCACAATAAACACGGTAATCGGCACGGCCATCATTAGCAGGGTAACGGCTGACACTGGTCCCGTTCGCACCAATCCACCGCTAGCTATTTGCCCGAACACATAATCAACGGTCTTCAACTGCTCGCTGTAAATATATTTATGGCTCGTCACGGAACCATTCGTCCACAAATTTTGCAGCGAAAAAATGACCAGCGTCAGCCACGCAGGCTTAACGATTGGCATAACGATCTGCCAAAAAATCCGATATTCGCTGGCCCCATCGATTTTCGCTGCTTCCAGAAGAGAGTCTGGAACTTGCTCCATAAACTGTTTCATCAGATATAATCCGAGTGTCATACCGAAGGACGGCAAGATGATCGCCCAATAGGTATTAATTAGATGAAGCCAAGAAATGGTCATGTAATTGGGCACCTGTGTCACATAAGCCGTAAACATAAGCGACATAACGACCATATTGAACAGGATGTTCCTGCCTGGGAACTTGATTTTGGCCAGCGGATAAGCAGCAGCGGATGCGATGATGACATGACCCACAGTGCCTACGATGGCAATAAAGAACGTATTGAACACATAGCGAGAGAACGGCACCCATGAATCGGAAAAAATGTTCACCAAATCGGTAAAATTTTTGAATGTAGGATTTCGCACTAATAGCTTTGGTGGAAACACGAATATTTCATCGATTGGTTTAAACGCATTGCTAATGGTAAAAACCAGCGGCAGTGCCATAAAGAAGGCTATGCCGCCAAGCAGCAGGAAAAGTAAAATATCAACCGCCCAAGAACGGTTCAAACGCTTTGGCATCTTTAATGTCAGCTTCATTCCGGTCATTCACCCACTTTTCCTAGCAGCTTACGCGTCAAGAGGTTTGTTACAAACATGATGGTAAACAAAACAGTCGCGATCGCGGAGGCGTACCCCATCTCGAAACGGATCGAACCATAGTCGACTAAGTGGGTCACAATCGTATGTGCTGCGTAATCTACACTCGGGAAGCCAATCATGTAAATAGAAATTTCAGCCACGGAGAAAGCGAGCGTGATTTGAATAACCGCGCCGAACAGCAGCTGTGGCCGCATGGCCGGCAGTGTGATAAACCATAGCTCCTGCCAACGATTACGTACGCCATCGATGGCACCGGCTTCATACAGCGTACGATCTACATTTTGCAGACCAGCGATAAAGGCTAGAAAGGATGTTCCCAAACTGAGCCACAGCTGTACGAGGATTAGAATCGCGAGAACGAACCTCGGATCCTGCAACCACTGGATCGGCTCCAGGATCATCCCCCATTTGATCAAGAATGAATTGGCATACCCGTAAGAATCACTCGCAAACAGGGTTTGCCAGATCAGGTACGTATTACCCGAAATCGAAGGCGCATATAGGATTAGCGTGAGCACAGCGCGCAGCTTAGGCCGCAGCTCATTGATCAGCCAAGCGAACAGGAAACAAGCCATATAGCTGATCGGCCCCGTAATTAATGCAAATAGGAGCGTATTTTTGAGTGCGATCAAAAAGATGTCATCCTGTACGAACAATCTGGCGAAATTTTGCCAGCCAACCCATTTGGGCGGTTCAAGCATATTGTAGCTCGTGAAACTTAAACAGACGGACATTAATACAGGAAATACCGTAAATGTAAGGAAAATAAGAAAGTATGGCGCTATTAACATATAGGCATGCTTATGTTTTTTGACATCACTACCCAATCGGCCGAATTTACCTTGGAACGCCGAGTTGGTTTTCATTGCGGATGTTCCAGTATCACGTGGCATGCTAGGGTTCACTGCAGGCTGTTGTTTCATGGCGCCCCCTCATTTCTCGTAGGGAAGATTAAACTCTTTCCGTTTTAAAGCAATTTCGTCGTTGATATAACGGACGTAATAATCCATCGTTTCGCGTGGATCGTCGCCTTGTACGACGACTCTACGAAAGGCATTATCAATGTTGCGTCCCGTCAAATAACCGCCCGGAACCTCGGGTATCCCTTTTACCCACTTCATCTGCTCCTTCAATCTGTCGAAATCTCTAGAAGGCCAAGGCAGCGCAGCTAAAGCTTCCATGTTGGCCGTCGGATACCTAGCCGAAGATCCCATGCGAATTTCCATTTGACGTCCAAACGCAATTTGCGTCTCTTTGCTGGTCCACCATTCCATAAACTTCCATGCGGCATCTTTATTTTTCGTACGTTTGAACATGACAACGCCCGATCCCCCACTGCCGACATCGCGACGAAGGGAGCCATCCGGCTTTTTTGTTCCAGGAACAGGTGCAAATTCCCACAATCCTTTAATCTCTGGGGCAAAAACTGACAGCTTGTTGTACATCGTATAGTCTGCGATGCCAATAGGCATTTCCCCTGTACGGAAACGGTTGGCGAAATCCGCTGCGATCGGAATTTTATAATTCACGTAAAAATCGGTCCACTGCTTGAACTCCTTGATCGCCGTTTCCGAATCAAGACCGCTGGTGGCTCCGTCATTAGTATAAAACTGTCCATCATGCTGGTATAAAAACATGGCTAAAGCTGGGTTCGGCGGAAGCGTGATGATATTGGTCGTTTCCAAATCATTCCCAAATGTGTTCAACGGTTTTTGCGGCAGCCCGAACTGCAAGTTATGCTTCTGTAGGGGAGGCAGCATATCATACACGTCTTCCCACGTTTGCGGAGGCTTCATCTTTAGCTCATCTTCCAAAATGTCTTTCCTATAGAAGAGAACTGGGAAGGTTTGCGTTTCCGGCAGCGCGTAATAGCTTCCTGAAAACTCATACGGAACCATCGCACTCTCGTTAAAGCGTGATTTCACGCTGTTGAAATCTGGAAACACCGATAGATCCTGCATCGCATTGCGGGTTGCATAATTGACAGGCAAATCGTTGGGAGCTTGCAGCGCTACATCCGGCCCTTTACCTGCTACCGTAGAAGGCAGCAAAATGTCTGCTGATACCAACTTCAAATTGATTTTTATTCCTGTCTTTGGCGTAAAGGTTTCGTCAATCAATTTCTTGATGGTCTGCGCTTGGTCACGTGCTGAGGTCACCCATACCGAAACTGAATCAGCTCCCTCTTTTGTGTGCGATAACTGATCGTAATTCTCAAAGAAGGAAGCAAAGAAAGCTGCTGAGCTGCTTTTGAATTTCTGCCACGCAGTCGCTTCCGGATTCGGCAGCTTGGCTTGCGGCGAGCTTAGCGTCAGATAATCGATGGCGAGCGGTTGTTCATTCACCGAAAGCAGCCACGCCCCGAGTCCCCCTACATTGGTTTTGAACTGATCAATCCGAGATGGCACCGTATCCGGTCTGTCTGCCATATCACTGAGCTGGTAAGCCAGCGTATTCAATATCGCGGTACGCTCATCGTTCTTTCCATTCTGTCCTTGAATCAACTTCGTAATTTTTTGGAGCAAGTCGCTTTGTTTGCGAAACTCCCCAGCCATCTCGGGAATTCTTTGCTCGAGCTGATAATCCCGAAACGAATCGGGCACCGTCCCCGTAAAGCTAATAATTTTACGATACAGCGCATTTAAGTCCAAAATGCTCGTTTCCACCGCATTCAGAATCGGGGCCAAATCCCCCAATGTCACTTCGAGCCGGACTTTGTGTTTACCCTTCGTGAAATAAAACAAGTACGGATGCTCAGCATCTTGGCCGATCACCGTCGTCTGCCATTCGCTATTGAACGGAAAGCCGACATGCTGAAGCTCCTGAAAGGGCATTTTGCCGTCGATGTACATCGTTCGAAGCGAAGCCATCCCGCGCAAATAGTTTTGATGATTTTTCACCGCTATTTGATACAATCCGTCGTCCGGTACATCCAGTTCCCATTCGATCCATTGGCCAGGAAGCCTCCAAGCCCACCCGCCCATTGCATTGTTCCGCAATTTAGATACGTGATACGGCTCTACCGCAGGACTGGAACGATCATTATAAGGCAATAGTGTTGGAGAAGATTTATATAAGGCGTGTTCGCCTTGAACTTGCAGCATCACATCTTTCGCAAGCTGGTAACCTTTTTGCGTATACGTGCTCGCCAACGTATCATACGAAGGCGTTGTTGCCGAGTTTGTAAGTCTAAGTGAATGAATAATGAGCGGTTCTCTTACTGAAGTAAACATGATGGAGTGCTTGCCTTTTGAAAAATAAAACAAATAAGGATCTTCATTAAATCCGGTCGCATCCTTTAATAACGATGCCTGCCACATCGGTTCTTCCACTTGCGATGGAACCAAATCGTTGCCCTGCTCGTCACGCTCGAACTCATTTTTATCGTTCTTCCATATTCGTTGGAACGTCATGCTTTTCGCCTCGGTAAATGGTACCGAACCGTCAATTCGCAATTCTCTTTCTATATCCGAATCTTTCCCGCTTACTGTGTAGTAATGGATGCCAATGTTGTACAATCCCTCTTGCTCGACTGTAAATTGCCATTCAATGGACCCCACATCCGAAGTCAGAATGGACTTCCCGTTTTCCCCTTGATAATTGTCTAGAACAGAAACGCTCATGCCTTGGGTCGAACTGAATTGTTCGGTGGGAATGACGGTTTCAGCGCTTGGGCGCACCGATTGTTTGTACTTGGCCAAATATTCCGCATAGCTGCCTTTTTTATATGTATCTGCCAATGCCGATAACGCTGTACCGCTTATTGGACTCTCTTCCGCTGTAACGATTTGGCGGGAACCGCCGCCGAGCCACTGATACGTTGCGAACCCGGTTGCAAAAAACAAAACGAATATGAGGAACACTTTGGCGAATGCTCGGCGCATGGGTTTTCCCCCTTTTCTTAACTTTGCCCCTAATCCCTGCTAGCATGGAATTAGGGGCATGGCATCATAACTGTTTATTTGCTTTCCTCGAGCAGTTTACTGATCTTCGCTTCGAATTGAGGTTTCACTTTGTCTACCGCCGTTGCCGGAGAAACTTTACCTTCTGTGATGTCCTTCACAATACCTTCGAACAATTTTTCTCCGTCCGGAATCCCATAGTAAGAAATGTAATTAATGCTTTTATCCATTTGCTTACGTGTATCCATGGACTCTTTGTTCGGGTAGGACTGCTGCCAAGATTGCTCGGAAAGCTTTCTGCCTTCTTCATTCAAGCTGATTTCGTCCATAATATGCAAAGCAACTTCCGCATTCTTCGAGTACTTAGATACCATCCACATGTTGCCAAATGGCGTGTAGGACACATACTTGTCGGCCTTCGGACCTTTCGGGAAGAACACATAGCCGAGTTCTTGGCCCTTCATGTTGTCCTTCAAACCACCGAGTTCCCAGCTGAAGCCCGCGTACATGACGCCTTTGCCCGCTACAAACTCTTTGCTGGCATCTTCTGGAATCGGCTGTTCGATTGATTTGTCTACGTTGAATAGATCAGATGCGTATTGCAGCGCTTGTATGGCATTTTCACTGTTCAAAGAGAACTTGATGGCTCCGCTCGAATCTTTATCCACAGCCCCTTTGTTCGTGTAAACTAATTGCTCCGCGAATGCTTTCACTTTGCCATAAGCGCCAGTGATGCCCCATACATCGGTTTTACCGTCACCATTCGTGTCCTGTGTCGCTTTTTTGGAGAACTCGCGGAATTTCTCCCAATTCCATTGGCCTTTTTGTTGCAGTTCATACGGATCTTCCAAACCAAGCTTCTGTACCAACGTTTTATTATAGAAGATACCGTACGGGGACGGTGCGGAATCAATCAACCCGTATTGATGTTTGTTGTAGCTGCCGCCTGCTTTCATCCAATCGATATACTTAGGATCAGATACTTTGATCCATTGATCGATCGGCTGGACAAATCCTTTATTCGCAAGCTGCGGGAACGCCCAAAATAATTCCATGCGCACGATATCCGCAAACGGCTGTCCGGAGAGAGAAGTAGTCGTGAAATTCTCCACGTATTTGTTGTAATCCCCGAATTTAACAAACTCGATTTTGCAGTTGTATTTCTTTTCAGCAGCTTCAATTAATTTGATTTGCGCTTCTTCTGCCGGGCCTTTCTCTTTCGCTGTTCTCGGGTCGGCTCCGTCATACCAGACACCAATTTTAATGCTTTGACCATTCAAATCGACTTTCTTTTCGTCTGGTTTCGCACTTTGCGGCGCCGCTGTTGTTTGTGCAGTTGGCTGTGGTGTCGGCGATGATGTCTTGTTGTCCGTACCCTGTGAACAACCAACTACACCCGCGACCATCGTAAGAGCTACTGGAATTGCAAGTAATTTAAACGCTTTCATTCGAACCCCTCACTATCCTTTGGATTTGAAAAAATTAAAACGCTTACAAAACGATCTCTTTACAAGAACAAGTTGAATCCCATTGTGAACACCCGAGTTATGTATGCCAACTAAAATAGTACAATGGATGTTTAATCCTCCTTAATCAGGAGAATCGACACAATTAGATATATCTTTAACCTCGTTCTTTAATAAGATTATAGCGAAATGACCTATCTTTGTAAATAGTTAATATATCTTTTGTTAAAACCAATAAATTTGGTTATACTCAATTCGTCCGTTGTACAACCGGCTTGCGCGATCCTTGGTTGAGCTTGTTTATCTGATGCAAAGCAAGCTATGCCTAAGTGACCTAATGCTTACTTGAGCATGTAAAAGTTGTCTTTGTTCAACTTTAGGTAAGCTAATCCGCGTTTTCCACGCGATTGTTGCATGAAATACAACATCTATACTTTACCAGAAGAAATCAAGGAAATTGTTGTACGCTGTACAACTTGCCTTACGTCACCTTACTCCCCAAAATGCCGTGTAAATATAAAACCTTCCCATAGGAAGGCATGATACCTGGGAAGGTTCGCTGTTTATAGTTGTATGGCTGGCAGATCCGTCGTATATGGATTCGGGCGTGGCCCAGTGGATTCGCGTTCAACCCATCGTACCGGAGTTTTAATTTTGTATTGTTCGGTATCGGCGTTCTCAATCCTCCGAATGATGATTTCCGCCGCTTGGCGCCCAATCGAGTAATAGTCTTGGCCGACCGAAGATAATGGAACTTCGACATGCCTGGCTATTTCATGGTCGTCAAAGCCTGCTATGGATAGCTGTTCGGGAACGCCAATCCCCATATCCAAAGCTGTTTTGAGCAGTTCGACAGCAAGATGGTCATGCTCGACCTGAAGAGCGGTAACCTTCATATGCCTCAATTTCGCAATCAACGATTTGTAAAATCCTTTCGCGTTTGCCCCACTCAGCTCACGATAGAAATCCGTTAGCACGAGATCAGAATCGATTGACATCTTATGGTCTTTTAGCGCTTTACAATAACCTAGGTACCTGTCTCTTACAGAACTGCGGTATTCAATGCTGACACTGGAAACAAAAGCGATCCGTTCGTGCCCGAGTTCAATCAATCTTTTGGCCGTCAGATACCCACCTTCAAAGTTGTCGGATACGACACTGCTGATAGGCAAGCTATCGAAATATTGATCGATCGTCACAATCGGATAATCGTTCCAATAGAGTGCATTGATCACATCGATGTTGCTGATGGTGCTAATTGGATACAAGATGATACCGCTCAGGCCGCTTTTCGGCACCTTAGCAAGTATCTCTTTTTCTTTTTCTTTTCTCCAGTTGCTGTTGTGTATGCTCAAATAATAACCTTTGGAGTCCAAGTAATCATGGGCACCTTTGATATAATCAAGCTCACTTGTAGCCATATAAGGCAAAATCATTGCGATGATGGGGTTCGTTGCGTTTGGAATACCCGTATCAACAGCCTCTTCCGGATATTTCACGTAGCTTCCGCTGCCACGTTTGCGGTAGATCATGCCTTCCCGCTCCAACTCGATCAAGGCGCGTTTGGAAGTAATCCGGCTGACGCCGTACTGCATCGCAAGCTCTACTTCGGTCGGAAGCTGCTGTTCAGGCACATACTCCCCTGATCTAATCTTTTCTTTCAAATCGCTCAAAATTTTCATATAAAGCGGTTTAGTATCCAATTCCAACACATCACTTCCAGTTGTCCATGCATCTCGTAGACTATTTGATATAAAAATATATACCAACATTGTAAATTAAATATACCAAATTATCAAGCGTGCTTATTGGGCCCAAACGACTCTTCATCCGACTGCCTTACAACTTGCAGCGCCTCTTTACCGATACCCAGCTTATAGCCGGCAGACAGATACCGGATGCGGCACTCGCGGTCTACCACAAAAACAAGCGGATGATTGGGTTGAAGCCCCGACTGGATGCCAGACAGCACGAATTGCAGGCCTTCGCTGGAGACGTCTTCTGCAAAACCTGTTTTGGCAGGTAAGCCTTCGTAAGCGTTCGGCTGAAACGCAGCAGTCACTTTATCATCCTCAACAACTAGGCAAATGGAGCCACCCCAATCATCATACTCCTTAGAAACCTCTCGGAGTTCCCTAATTAAATGCTTCGTAGGTTCCCTATCCGGATCAATCCAAGCCATGAGTAGACCGCGACGTTCGGCCAATTCGCCTAGCGTACTTCTTTTACCATTGAAAAAGGAGAAAGACATATCTCGATCGACCGATCCCAATACAGGTGCTTGAACGGATTCCTTGGAAAAAGCAGGTATTATTTCCGTTGTTTTATCTGGTAATACAGTAAACATCGCGAATTGGACCCTAGCCGTCCCATCCGGCAATCGCGTACCTGTCGTTAATCGGTAACTGCCGGACTTCACAACAAGGGGCTCCTCATAGAAGTCCTTTTGGCCAGCTGTGAATTGAAGCGTCTTGTACTGGCCATTTTCAAAGCGAGCCAAAGAAAAGTTACGGAAATATTCCAAATCATTATCGGCTGAGGCATTGGAGATGAACCTTATGCTCCCTATTTCCTGGTTATCCGTTAAGTCCACCCGTTCTTGGTCGCCCTGGTGTAAAAATACAACGTCCTTCCACGACTCACCAGCCCGAAATTGAGGACTCCGTTCGCTCGGTTCAAGACGCGCAGGGATCCCTAGGCTTCGTGCCAACGCTACGAAAAGAATATCGCGGCTCAAACGGTCGCCTTTTTGCAATCGAAAGCTCCCTATAGGTGTAGCCATTCCCTGATAATAATTCAAATCTTCCACAATCTCAAAGTGCTCCGAAAGCCAGCCAACCAACTTAATTGGATCCTCCCGGAAACTTCGCTGCTCCGAATCTGTGAATTGTTCCAGAAAAAATTTCCTATAAGACCGTATCATTTCAAAATGAACTCTTGGACAAAGGATGTAACGTATAAACGTTTCTTCATCAAACTTTCCTTTAAACATAGCGGACTGGATAAGATGGTCTGCAAGCGTTGACCCGATTGTATCCGTCAAGTCTTTAACATTCAAACTCTCTAGCAGTTTCAACGTCCATTCGCCGTATTTCGGCGTATATTCTTGTATAAAAGCAGCGATTTCGTGACTGTTACCACGCGCTTTCTCCAATATGTCCCTGACCCTGCTCGCGGGCAAAGACAACTTTTTCGCTAATACTTCTGCCTGAAGGGCATCCATGAAGGAAGCTTCATATTTTTTCCTGATGCTCGCGCCCTCTTGAATACGACGGTTATTCTCTTGTTTTTCGGCTTCGGTGATAGCGGCTTCATTGGCATCTGCTTGTTCCTGCGGGGGAACCATATCGAAGACGCTGATCCCATTCTGCGGCAATTTATCGGACAATTGAATGTCAAATACATCGGCATCCTTCACACTAATCTTTTTCGTCCCCCAAAGATTTCCCGAGACCGAATGAATCAACAAATCACCAAGGCCTGCGGTTAAGAATGCTTCCCCTCGCTCATCTGCTGGTATAGTAGCAATAGGTGAAAAATCAGCATAATTGTATACTTGGAAAATGACAGTGGCGCCAGGCACCGGGTTTCCCTTATCGTCTCTAACCCTGATTGTAATCTTTTTGCTTGGAGCGTAAGGGCTCAATAAATTGATTTCAGAGTACCAAGGATGTGCTAATGTAAGCTCCTCCGGACCTGGATAGTTGGCTGCAACGCGAGTATTGACGAGCATCGCCCGCTTAGCCGGCCCACGAAACCACCCCTCATTCAGTCGAGGCTCCGGCTCGCATGCGCCAAGGAAATACCATTTCCCATCGGCCCAGGCCTCCACCCAAGCATGATTGGAATCACAATGTGCCCATCGCGGTGTATAGCACTGGCGAGCAGGGATGCACAAACTCCTTAGTGCTGCCACCAATAGAGTCGACTGTTCTCCGCACCTTCCCAGCGTATTGCGGACCATCGTCAGTGGGGAAACCGTTCGCGGGTCGCATCCGACATAGGTCGCTTTCTCATGACACCAGTGATTGATTTCCAATACGGCCTGTTCCATCGAAAGGTTCTTGACCCGATCAACTAATTGTCCGAAGAACCATCCCCTGCTGTCCTCAATGTTTTCATTGTTTACTCGGTATGGAAGCACAAAATGCAGAAATTCATGATCGGGCACACGACTTCCCCATTGCACATTTTCACGGATTTCAAGAGTTGTTCGCACGTGGCTTAAAAAGAGACATCCCTCATAATCCGCCAAATCATTCAGCGGCATGTACGCGTATAAAAATTTAAGAGCCCATGCTTCTTCTTCACTCATTGGCTTCTCAAAAATGGCAAAAAGCTCCTTCTCCCTCGCTTGCGCCACCCCTCGTTTGAATCGCATCTTTTCTTCGATTCTCGTGATCGTAGTGCTGTCTAACGAAAAAACATTCGTCATCGTTGTGCCCACTCCCTTAGTAATTTTTTAAGTGTCACATCCATAATGGTATATCTTTTGAATTATATATTACAATATAGTATATCTAATTTAAATATATTTTTTAATACCTCTCTCAGTAGTTTATTTAGGTGCTGCTGCTGAGATCTGTGACTCTGCCAACTCAAACGTGGTTATTACATGAACGTGGCAGCCAAGTAGATATATCTGGATACCTGATAATACGGAAAAATGACTTACGCCGTTCTTGAAAAACAAGTACGTTCAAGACGTATATGTTGAAGCATTCGCTTGCTTCTCCATGTAATGTTGTACGTTGTACAACATTTGGCGAGCTAATCCACGGTTTCCACGCGATTGTTGCAAAAAATACTCCCCCCCCCTAACTCAAAAAAGTACGAGTTCTTATAAATGCAAAAAAACTGCTTCCCACAAAGGGAAACAGCCTGTTATAGCTACACATATATTAATTACATTCCGTTGGAGCCGCAGTGGATTGCCTAACAATCAGCTCGGGACGCATCACAACACGTTGCTTGGCTTTCGATTCTTTCTTCAGTTCCTGGATCAGCAAATCGACAACCATTTTCCCCATCGGCTCGATCGGCTGAGCGACTGTCGTAAGCGGCGGATCTGTCACTGAAGCCAGAATCGTGTTATCGAAACCGATCACAGACAGATCCTCTGGCACGCGCAAGCCAAGCTGTTTAGCTGCCTGAAGCGCACCGATTGCGAGCAAATCGTTACAGCAAAACAGTGCAGTCGGCCGATCAGGGTTCGATTGTTCCAACAGTTCAAGCGCTTCACGCTTTCCATCCGCTACAACGTAGTGGCAATTGCGTACGTTGTTTTCCGGCAGATGAACTCCCGCTTCTTCCAGCTTGCTCTTGAAGCCCCGCACCCTTTCACGGCTGCTGCTTACTTTCGAGTGCTCAGCCAGGATGGCCATGCGCCGATGACCCAAATCGAGCAGATGCGTTGCTGACAACGCACCTCCGACAAAGTCATCCACCACGACAGTATGAACGTCGATATCAGGCATTTCCCTTGCAATCATAGCAATGGGGATCGCTCTCTCCATCAATGGAGTCAGCATCTCTTTATTGTCCATCCCCGTACCAATAATCATGGCATCCACACTTTTTTGCTGAAGCAAATTCAGATATCGCTCTACCCGTTCATCTTTATTGTCGCTGCTGCAAATAACCAGACTATAGCCCATTTGATGGCCTTGGTCCTCTACAGCTCGAGCAATTTCCGCAAAAAAAGGATTGGAAATATCGGGCACAAGCAGACCTAATGTATAGGTCTTTTTACCAGTCAGCGCTGACGCGATCACGCTAGGCTGATAATTGAGCCGCTCCATAATTTTTATGATTTCACCGCGCCGTTCTTCGCTTATTTTTCCTTTGCCGTTCATGACCTGCGAGACCGCCGCAATGGACACACCGGCCTCTCTAGCCACATCATAGATGGTTGCCTTCATTCCTACTACCCCATTTTTCTTGAAGGATACTTTTTTTCTTCCATTATGAAGGGGCTGACGGGAACTTGCAAACCGGTTTACGCTTCGCGCGGCTTCGTCATGATCCAGGCATGTTCCGGATCATTATGAAACTTCCATGTTCGGGTAGGTCCCGCCATAACATTCAGGTAATACACATCATAGCCTGGAGGGGCCGAAACAGGGTGATAACCACGCGGAACGAGCACGGTTTCGCCATTCTTAACAATCAACGTTTCATCGAGCGACCGATCGTCCGTGTACACACGTTGAACCGCAAATCCGTGCCCCGGATCGACGCGATAATAATACGTTTCTTCCAGAAACGATTCGTCCGGAAGCGCATCGCGATCATGCTTATGAGGCGGATAGCTCGACCAGTGCCCATTCGGTGTGAAGACTTCAACCACTAGCAAGCTATCCGCTGGCTCCTGCTCTGGCAAGATGTTATGAATTTGGCGCTCTATATTGCCATAACCACGCGTCTCTACCCCCACCTGATCAGGTGCAATCAGACGTGCCTTATGGTTGCCAGCACCAGGAGCAGTGCAAATAGCAAGCTCCACTGCAGTCAGCGCGGTGACCTCGTAGCGATCATCATTAGGTACATAGACGGAATATGGCGGTATTTTCTCAAATACGTTCATCCGCTGCCCAATATTTTTCCACTCCGCTTGCTTGGTAGCCACATCGGCTTTGCCGCTAAGCAGGACCAGACAAACTTCCAGCCCAGCTGTCTCGCGACTCAAGGATTGCCCCTCTGCAAGCTGTACAACTTCGAAACCTACATACTTCCATCCTGCTGACTCCGGAGTCACTTTCAAAAGGCTGCCTTCCTCATTCGGGGAGGAAGCCGGCGTTACAATCAGTTTGGACCTGTTCATGTTAACGTCTCCCTCCCTTACTGAGTTACCGAGGTCTGTTTAAGCAAATCTAACGCCTCGCTTACTTTCACCGGCCGGCCCAGACGGGAAGACAGCTTAGCGGCTAAAGCGATCCGCTCCGCCTGCATACCGTCATAGCCACTCACGGGTACAGGCTTATCATTCAATAGACAATCGATGAAAATTTGTGTTTCTTCCATATAAGCAACTTGATAGCGTTCTAGGAAGAAATGCAGCGGCTTATCGCTAACAATAGCATCCGCTGTACTAACTACGGCCGTAGTAGGGTGATCGTTGGCAACCGCTACACTGCCTTTGGAGCCAAATACCTCAACTCGTTGGTCATAGCCGTATACCGCTTGACGGCTGTTATCGATGACACCGAGAGCACCGTTCTGGAACCGCAGTGTTACGATTGCGGTATCGACATCGCCGTGCTCAGCGAAAACCGGGTTAATGAGCACATTGCCCTGCGCATACACTTCCTCAACCTCGCTTCCCGCTACATAGCGAGCCATGTCGAAGTCATGGATCATCATATCCATGAAAATGCCGCCCGACACCTTGATGTAATCAGCGTGTGGTGGATTCGGATCACGGGACGTGATTTTCACGATATGCGGATCGCCAATTGTTCCTCCTTGAACAACCTCGCGAACGCGCTTGAAGTTGTGGTCAAATCTGCGATTGAAGCCGATTTGCAGCTTCACACCTGCCTGATTAACCGCAGCAATGGCCGCTTCAGTTTGAGTGATATCCATACTGATTGGTTTTTCGCAGAAAATATGTTTACCCGCCAGTGCCGCCAGTTGAATGAGCGGGACATGCGTATCCGTGGATGAGCAAATAAAGATGGCGTCGATGTCTGGGTTATCAATAAGCTCATGGCTGTCTTTTGTAACCGTCTGAATTTGACGAGAAGCAGCCCATGCCTCTAACTCAGGACCTGCAAATAAATCACTCACCGCAACGATTTCAACTTGAGGTATTCGCAGCAAATTATCTGCGTGGATTTTACCAATTCTGCCAGCACCAATAATACCGATTTTAATTTTATTCATCCTACGTTCCCTCCCGCTTTGCCTGTTGAACCGAATAATTGAATTTTGGCTCTAACGGAGGCGATGATCGCTTCCCGTGCCGGCACTAAATAGTTCCTTGGATCGTATGCTTCCGGATGCTCATTCAAGAACGAACGGATAGCGGTTGTACAAGCGATTTGATTATCTGTATTTACATTGATTTTTGCTGTTCCGCAAGCGATCGCTTGACGGATCTCTTCATCTGGCAGACCGCTTCCGCCATGAAGCACAAGCGGCAGTTCAGTCAGTGTTCTAATTTCCGCCATTCGATCGAAACCGAGCTTAGGCTGTCCCCGATAAGGACCGTGAACGGATCCAAGGGCAGGAGCTAAACAATCGATCCCCGTCTCCCTTACTAAACGAACGCAGTCCTCAGCAACAGCGTACATGCCTTCGGCTTCATCTACGACTAAGTCATCCTCGCGTCCGGTGATCCGGCCCAGCTCGGACTCCACCGATACACCCAGCACATGTGCGGCTTGTGTCACCTGACGAGTGACCTCGATATTGTGCTCCAGCGTATGATGAGAAGCATCGATCATAACAGAGGTAAAACCGGCATGGATCGCTCGAATACATAGGTCATAGCTAGTTCCATGATCTAGATGAAGAGCTACTGGGACGGTTATCCCATAGTGCTCTATCAGCGATTTCACCATTCCTACAATACAAGGCAATCCACCCATATAAGGAATATAAGCTTCACTCACGCCTAGAATGACAGGTGCTTGTTCCTGCTGAGCAGCCTGTAAGATCGCTTGTGTAAACTCTAAGTTATTCAAATTAAACTGACCGACAGCATATTTGCCTGCCAAAGCTTGCTGCAGCATCTCTTTCATTGAAACGAGCGTCATGAAGTTCATCTCTCCTGTCGATAAGGTCTAACCCGCTGTTACCAGCGAGCAGTGACCATTTTCTTACGCGTATAGAACTCCACGCCGTCCGTCCCATTCGCATGCAAATCGCCGTAGAACGATTTTTTCCAGCCAGAGAAAGGAAAGAAAGCCATCGGTGCGGGAACGCCTAGGTTAACGCCGAGCATACCGGCATCGATATTTTCACGGAATTGACGTACATTGCTGCCATCCTTTGTAAAGAGGCATGCGCCATTGGCAAAATCGGAGCGATTGGAAAGCTCGATCGCTTCTTCAAGAGTAGCCACCCTAACGATGGAGAGAACAGGAGCAAAAATCTCGTCCTCCCAAATTTTCATACCGCACTCAACTTGATCAAAGATCGTAGGTCCAACGAAATAACCTTGTTGCTCAGAAGCAGCGTCCTTACGTCCGTCACGGACCAAAAGCGCTCCTTCGGTTTCGCCGATTTCGATGTATTTTAGCGTTCTTTCTTTATGCTGACCGCGGATAACAGGCCCTAAGAAAATGCCTTCCTCCAAACCATTGCCAATCGTAATCCGATCAGCGGCTTCAAGCAGCTTGCCCACAAGCGTATCGCCCACTTCTCCGACTGCCACCACGACAGAACAAGCCATACAACGCTCGCCAGCAGAACCGAAGGCTGCATTAACGATTTCCTTCACAGCAATGTCCAAATCGGCATCCGGCATAACGATCGAGTGGTTTTTAGCGCCAGCGAGTGCTTGAACGCGTTTCCCATTGGCAGAAGCTGTTTTGTAAATATATTCGGCAACCGGCTGGGAGCCAACGAACGAAATGGCTTTAACTTCTTTATGCTCAAGAAGACCATTAACCACATCATGCGCGCCATGAACGATATTCAGCACGCCAGCTGGTAAGCCCGCTTCATGGAACAGCTCAGCCAAGCGGTTTGCAAGATGAGGTGTGCGTTCAGACGGCTTCAACACGAAAGTATTGCCGCAGGCAATCGCAAGCGGGAACATCCAGCAAGGCACCATCATTGGGAAGTTGAATGGTGTGATACCACCAATAACACCGATTGGATAACGGTACATGCCGGATTCAAGATTGGACGCAATGTCTGGAAGCTGTTTGCCCATCATCAACGATGGAGCCCCAGCGGCGAATTCTACACACTCAATGCCCCGAAGTACTTCTCCGTAAGCTTCGTTGTAGCTTTTGCCGTTTTCTTGCGTAACGATTCGCGCCAGCTCATCCCAATGCTCCACCAGAAGCTGTTGGTATTTGAACAAAATGCGGGCTCTCCGTGGTACAGGTGTGCGGCTCCAGGTCTGGAATGCCTCTTGAGCCGTACGAACCGCCTGATCCACATCTGCCTTCGTTGAAAATGGAATATGAGCAAGAATTTCTTCTGTTGCAGGGTTATACACCGGTTCTGTTTGTGTGGATGTTGAAGCGACCCATTCGCCGCCGATCCAGTTTTTCAAAGTTGTTGTCATATGTGGATTCTCCTTAGTTGTTCAATTTAGTTAAGATGCTGTAATTTCACCGCGGTTGCAGCGCTCGATATAGTCATTTACTTGATCGGTTGTCGGCATCGCATCAGAGCAGCTGTGACTGGAGATTACGATACAAGCTGCGGCACTGCCGTATTCCATACTTTTCTCAATCGTCCAACCTTGCATGATGCCATAAATAAAGCCGGCTGCATAAGAATCGCCTGCACCAAACGTCTTGACCACCTTAGCCGGAAAACTCTTGGCACGATGACCAACACCATCTTGGGTATAAGCGATAGAGCCTTCCTTGCCATGCTTAATAATGACAATTTTCGCTGAGTAGTCGAACCATTTAGCAGCCGTGATCCGGTCATTTTTCTCTGGATTGTTCTCAAAGCGTTCCATCATATCGAATTCTTCGCGGGTACCTAAAATAATGTCACATTTCTCGGCCGCCAGATTGTAGTAAACGGCTGTTTCTTCTGATGTCTTCCAAGTATATGGACGGTAATCCAGATCAAAAATGATAACGACCCCATGCTTCTTCGCGTATTCTAACGCCTGAAAGACAGCTTCGCGGGACGGGCTTTGCGCAAGTGCTGTACCAGAGATTAGAAGTACCTTCGCTTCAGCGATCAGTGATTCTTGTACTTCGGCTGGTGTTAGCAGCAGGTCAGCCACATTGTCGCGGTACATAAGAATGCTGCATTCCGATGGGCTTTTGATTTCTGTAAAGGCTAGTCCTGTAACCGCGCCGGTATTATCTGTCACGACATTCGTTGTTTCGATGTTGTTACGCCCTAAATAATCAGCGATGAAACGTCCCATTTGATCGTTGGCGATTTTACCAATAAAGGCAGTTTTCATGCCCAGTCTTGCCATGCCAATCGTAATGTTAGCGGGAGAACCCCCTACATATTTGGTAAAGGTCATGGTCTCTTCCATGGGACGATTAATTTCATTCGCATTCAAATCAATACATAGTCTACCAATGGCTACAAAATCCAGCGGCTTCGCCTGTGGAAAGGAAACATAGGTCATAGGATCATTACCTTCTTTCTTGTGGAATAAGGGATTCTATATGTTGAAGTGCTTTCTTAGCGTATTCATAAGGGTTGTGTGCAGCCGGATCCTGCTCGCCTTCCAGCATCGCCCAACCCGCATATCCTTGAGATAGCAGCTCCTCAAATATAGGAGCGAAGTCGATACAGCCGTCACCAGGAACGGTGAACACCCCTTTGCGGATACAAGTCACGAAGTCGACCTTCTCGGCGCGCGCTTCATCTAACACGGCTTGGCGAATATCCTTTAAGTGAATATAAGCAATCCGATTCTCATGCTTACGCAGCACAGTGAGCGGGTCCGCTCCTCCGTAATAGGCATGACCGGTATCAAAGAGTAGGTATACCAGAGAAGGATCCGTGAGCTCCATCAGCTTATCGATTTCCTCCGGACTTTCAACAACCGTTCCACCATGATGGTGATACGTCAGCTTTAGGCCGTACTCCTGCGCGATTGCTCCCGCAAGGTTCAGTCCTTCGGCTAAGCTTTGCCAGCCAGCTTCGTCCAGACGCAGCACTTCCTTCTCGTTCGGGGAGCGGCGCGGGTCGAAGTGGAGCGAGCCCCCAACTTCTGCTGTGCTGATGACCGTACTGCCCATTTCCTTGAGAAACTGGGCATGCTTCCTGTAGGCTTTCAGTTCCTCGTCCCGGTAAGCAGGATCAGAGAATAGCACGGATTTCCACTGAGACACGAGGCTTATTCCCCGCTTATCCAGCTCCTGCTTCAGCACCTCAATATCGGTCGGATATTTGCGGCCCATCTCGGTACCTTTCAGACCCAACGCCTGAATATCATCTAGAATTTGTTCATATGTGGTATCCGCGCCATGTTCTTTGACGTCTTCTCCCACCCAATTTATTGGATGAATACCTAGCTTAAATGGCAGATCTTTCATAGATATGTGCCCTCCCCTATATCGTTAAATGGGTCTCGCCGCTTGTATGTTTTTCTTCATCTCTTCGTGCGCTGCAATCACTTTCTCGCTCTCAGAAACTTCAGGGACACCAACCTGCCACCAGGATTCATAACCCTGTGTGTTGGTTCCAGGAACAACAGGAATCTCGATCAGCGTCGTGACTGTTTCTTCCTTCGCTTTAAGCAGCGCTTCCTTTAGTTCTTCAGGTGTGTTTGCTTTATACGCCTTCGCACCTAAGCTGCGAGCATGCGCTGCGAAATCAATTGGCATATATCCGCCTGTCAACTTGCCCGTAGCGGCTTCACGATATCGAAACTCATTCCCGAACCCGTCGCTGCCGTGACCCCTTTGCAAGTTATGGATGCATTGGAAGCCATGATTATCGAACAGCAGCACAGTGAATTTCCGGCCCTCTTGGAGGCTTGTAACCATCTCGGAGTGCAGCATCAGGTAACTTCCATCACCGACCACAGCATAGACCTCGCGATTCGGCTCAGCCAATGCTGCCCCGAAAGCGCCGCTAACTTCATAACCCATACAGGAGAAGCCGTATTCCATATGATAGGTCTTAGGCTCCGATGATCGCCATAAGCGGTGTAAATCACCCGGCAGGCTTCCTGCTGCACAAACGATAACAGCTGAAGGATCAATCGTTTGATTAATCACACCAAGCGCGCGAGTTTGGGCAAAGCCCTCTTCACATTCCGCATTGTACAAACGGTCAACCTCGCTATCCCACTCTGCCTTCAAAGAACCTATGTAACCGTTTTCGTAACCGCTAACATAGTGCTGTGTCGTCAATGCATCTTTCAGTGCACTTAACGCTTCCTTCGCATCAGCGGTAATGCCAATTCCGCTCAATTTCGAAGAATCAAACCCACTGACATTTATATTAATAAACTGCACCTTCGGATTTGCAAAAGCCGATTTAGATGCCGTTGTAAAGTCGGAATACCGCGTACCTACGCCGATAATCAAGTCTGCTTGCTTCGCCAGCACATTCGCTGCGAGTGCACCCGTAACACCAATCGCACCAACATTAAGCGGATGGTTCCAAGGCAGCGAGCTTTTACCTGCTTGCGTTTCTGCTACAGGAATCCCAAAGGCAGCTGCAAATTCCATTAATTCCTTCGTCGCATCTGCATAAAGGACTCCGCCGCCTGCAATAATCAACGGACGCTGTTTGCCTACCATGCAGGCCACAGCACGATTCACTGCTTCTCTTGCTGGTGGACGTCTATCTAGATAGTGAACTTTCTTATCGAAAAAGGCTTCCGGATAATCGTACGCCTCAGCTTGCACATCTTGGGGTAAAGCTAGCGTAACCGCTCCTGTTTCTGCTGGGTCAGTTAACACGCGCATCGCCTGTACAGCCGCGCTCATCAACTGCTCTGGGCGAACAATCCGGTCCCAATATTTACTGACTGATTTGAAAGGATCGGTGGCCGACACCGTATAATCGCCCACAACCTCAAGCTGCTGAAGCACTGGATCCGGCTGTCTTGTGGCAAAATTGTCTCCTGGCAGCAGCAGCACCGGAATCCGGTTGACTGTCGCTGTTGCCGCGGCGGTCACCATATTCAGAGCACCTGGTCCAATCGATGTGGTGCAGGCATAGATTTGCCGACGGTTTTGCTGCTTGGCGTAAGCCGCAGCTGCATGAACCATCCCTTGTTCGTTCTTGCCTTGTATATAAGTAAGGTCGCCTGCGCTCCGTTCCAAGGCTTCTCCAAGTCCTGTCACATTGCCATGACCGAAAATCCCCATGACACCACGTACAAACTTGGTCTCTTGTCCATCCACTGACACGTACTGTTGGTCCAGAAACCGAAGCAGCGCTTGTGCCATCGTTAGTCGAATCGTACTCATGACCATCTTCCTTTCACGATAAAGGTTAAGCGCTTAATCTCTCGAGGTTAAGCGCTTAATCCGATAGTACAACATATTTATTTCGACCGCAATGCCTTTTACAAAAAAAAAACTCATAGACGAAGAAATGGCAATGGCACAGTGTCATCCTATAGCTCTTAACCTTATGATGACGCTCTGCCATTCCTATATTCCTTAGGTGACATTTGGAACTGCTGTTTGAAGACATTCGTAAAATAATTCGGCTCATCAAACCCGATGGCAGAAGCGATCTCGAATATTTTCATATCGGTATTTCGGAGCAGCAAAGCTGCCTTATCCATACGGAAACGGGTAACGAAGCGCGTAAAGCTTTCCCCTGTAGCTTTCTTAAATACGACACTGAAATAGCTTGGATTTAAATGAATATGCGATGCCACATCGGTCAAGCGGCATTCTTCATTGTAGTGCTCCTCAATGTACTTGACGGCCCTCTCGATTAGATTGTCACTTTTGGCCGCCTGCCAGTTGTTAAATTGCTGCAAGAAGTTCTTCACTTGCTCGGCAGCCCATTGAAGGACTTCCTCCGATGTCCAATGCGTCTGCGGCATTTCGTTAGGGATCCTAGCTAGCGCATTGTTATCATCGGGATCGAATTGCTTCTGTATCGTTCCAAGCATAGCAATGGAGAGAGATAACGCCCCTATTCGCATTTCCTCTGGCGATGAAAAAGGCAGTTCTGCAAGCACCCGATCCAAAAGAAGCTGAAGGCTGTCCTCCTGTCCGATTAGAATGGCAGACATCAGTTGAACTTCCATCTCTCTAACCCTCGCCTGGTTCAGCGACAGCATAATCCCGGATCCTGTCTCACTTCCACTCTCAGGAAGGCTGGCAACAGGTCCGTAAACAATCCCTTTAGTCAAGTTATACAAATCCGCTAACTCATTGGCAGAAGGAGCGAGCCCCATTGAAACCATATGTAAGCGAATTTTCAAATACTCGAAGGAAGCACTTTGAATGGCTTCTTGCAAGCTCTCTTCGACATCATGTTGTGCCGAAACCAATACAAAGCTGTCATGCTCTACCAAAAGCAGCTGCGCCTCCAGCCCCGCTCCATTCAGCAGCTCCTCTACGATATTGGAGAATGCAAACTGCAGCAGGCTCATATCGCTTTTCCCATACGCTTTATTTACCAAATCCTCGCTGTTCATTTGCAGAAGCCATAGCTCCTTACCAGCCAGACCATCAGTGAGCCTTGCTGCTATGCTCTTCTCATAAGGCAAGTCCAATAAAGCCGCTCGAAGCTCCTGATCTTGCTGGAGCCGCAGCTGCACTTGCTGCTTCTGCTGCAGCGCATACTTAACATAGAACCGCTCGGATGCCTTATTCATCACCTGACGAACATCTTGTTCCGTGCATGGTTTGATCAGAATATCCAGCGCACCATGTCGAACGGCTGCTTGTGCATACTCAAAATTTTTGTATCCCGTCAAAATGATGACAAGCATGTCGGGATGGTTCTGTCGCAAATGCCCTACGAATTCGATCCCGTCCATGATGGGCATTCGGATATCGGTCAACACCAAATCAGGCTTAAGCTCATCCAGCAGAGCCAATGCATCCTGCCCGTTGCTAGCTTCGCCAACCACTTCCCAGCCCAATTCTCTGCCCTCTAACATCTTCATCAGCCCTTTTCGAAAATTCGGCTGATCTTCCACAATTAATACTCTCCCGATTCTCATGCTACTGAACCTCCTGTCTCGACGTTGTTTACAAAAGGCAGAACAAGACGCATGGTGGTACCGCTTTCAATCACACTATTGATTTCCAAACGATAAGGCGTACCATACACCAGCTCGATTCTCCTTACAACACTGCGAACCCCGAGACTTTCTCGCCCATCTGAGCGCTGCGGCAAAGAGGAGCCCTGGAAGCCCAGTATTTGCGAAACGTCCACTCCGTCCATACCGCAGCCATTATCCGTAACTTCAATCTCAAGAAAGCCATCGCGACTGCTCGCTTTAATCAACAGCACTTTTTGCGACACTTTGTTGCGAAAGGCATGCATAAACACGTTTTCTACCAAGGGTTGGAGAAGAGAACGCATAACCTGGCCATTTAGGACATCATCATCCGCTTGAATAATCGTCTCCAAGTCCGTTTCAAAGAGCTCCTTCTGCACCTTCAAATAGTTACGGATCTGCTGAAGTTCTTCCCTCACAGTAGTTAGGGTACGCACAGGCATCAACGAATACTTGAGCATCTCCGATATGGCCGCGATCAAGGCCGCTGTTTCGGTCTCGTCTTGCAGATAAAGCTTCCAATAAATTTCGTTAAACATATTATGCAGAAAATGTGGATTCAATTGGGCTTGAAGAGCTTTAAGCTCCGCTTCCTTCTCACTTAACTGCGTCAAATACACTTCCTTAATTAGCCTGCCGACTTGCTCGGCCATTGCGTTAAAGCTCTCTCCGATATAAGCCAGCTCATCTTTGGTTCGAATCTCAATGCGCGTATCAAAATCGCCAGATCTTACTTTGCGCAGACCCTGCAGCAAATCCTTGAGCGGCCGCAGCAGATTGCCCGTGGAGAGTACGATCAACACACTGGTTAGAAAAATGCTGATCAGACCAGAGTATACGATTTTCTGAAATAATTCCCGATTCTTGCTTTGAATAGCCGCAAGCGAAGTTCCGCTGACCAGCTTGAAGGAAGTCACCTGCGACTGTCCTTGAACGAACAAATGCTGATCCATGGTCTGAGTTTCATTTAAATTTTTCAGCCGTTCCCGTTTATCTACCGAACTCTCCGGCGAATTGCTAAATAACAGCTCATTATTCTTATTGAACAAATAGACTTCGCCCTCTCCATTCTTCGTTAGTTCCTTAAGAGAACCTGAGAAAAACGACTCGTCAAAAGCCATCACGAGCACACCATACGTGTTCAAATCACTATTTTTCATCCATCGGGCCACAATGATTGTGTTTCTGAACCCGCTTGGTTCAACGGAAGATGAGAGCGGCATGCTCATCCATACGAGATCCCCATAGGTTTCGTTGATTTTAGAACGAATGACGCTGAATACATTCTCATCCGGCACATTTATTGACGAGGTGGTATAGCTGAAATAAGAAGGATTCCCTTTGAGGTCATATAAGTACATACCGGTAATGTAGGGCGCATCGGATTTAATCTGGAAAATCTGTTCTTCGATTTGCCTTTTATTATAATACAGATTAAATGGATCGGAATCTTCACTTGTATTGATCCGTGTAATAACCTTTTCGATTTCAGGATTAAATACAACCGTTTGTGAGATCCGTACAACCTCTTGCACTTTTAGATCCATCTTCGCCAGTGCCTCTTCGTTCGTACTCGAGAACTGCTTACTGATTTCTTCTTCAAACAGTGACAAGTTATAGCGATAAGTTAAATAGCCTGTTACACCGAAGGTCAGCAATATGATGACGGATAGGCTCAGAATCAGTTTTACCCTGAAGCTGGCGGTTAATGCTTAGTAAAAGTCGACTCCATGATCTCATCTCATTAACCCCTATATCTTAGTATTGGCCAGTCCCTTGACGACATTATAGCAACAACATTCGTGTTCCTGCCATCCTTTTAGTCACAAAGGAAGAAATTGAAAAAAGTTTAGTTCATCGATCATGAACTAAACTTCTTGGTAAAGTGCTGTGTGCTACAGCTCTTCGAATTTATTTTCGGATTTATTTTCAATCGGCTGCAGGAGCTCATCATCGTTATTGTCACGCACCGTTTTTTGGAGAACAAAGGAAGACATCGTCAGGAACAAGGCCGTAACAGCGTAATAGCCTTTGACAGAAAGCAGCTGCTCTAGATTAATTATGCCGATAAACATACCCAGAAGCGCTAGAGCGAAAGAGCTCCATGCCAAGAAGGTGAAAGCCGCTGTATTGCGTTTGCGTGAACCGTAGCCATCCTCCAAATTATCACGAATGACCTTCTGTAAGACAAAAGCCGACATCGTGAGAAATAACGCGCAGACGGCGAAATAACCTTTGACACTCAGTGATTCTTCCAATGTATAAATCCCGATGAACATCGCCAGGAATGCCCCAATGAATGATGCCCATGCCATAAAAGTGAATGCTGTCGTATTCCGTCTCCGATTATCCATCATCTCAGAAAGCCCCCTGTGGTTGCTGCCGCAACGCTTTAGTGTCTTGCTCTTGTTACATAGTATATGAGATAGCTCTCCTCCCAGATAGTACTATTTGCCAATAGTACCCAATGCTTCATCTAAGACACGAATTACATCATTCTTGAGCAGAGTGCTTGTAAGGATTGATGCAAAGCAGGTTACGCCGCTCAAGACGTAGAAAGCATCCACTGGCTTATCCGGGTAATGTTGTACGTTGTACAACTTCCGCCTTCCCCCCTACCCCAACATATCAAAAATAACCCGTTCGAGTGTTGACTCAGCACGGGTTTTCTTCTGGTTTTTTCCCAGCAAAAATTCATTCACATATGGCTACACCAAAGGCATGATGCTCCCAGAAGACAGCCTGAATGTGCTTGGTTTCCTCTTTCTCACAGGCGACAAGCACAATAACTTCCGTCATTTTATCTCGGGATGGGAGAAGATTCGCTTTCTTCCTTTTTTTATGAGCAATATCAATTAAGACTCCAATGGTGAAACCCACAACAGCGCCAATAAAGCCCCAAAGAATGGCCCCTCCTTTTAAAATAAAGCCATAGGAAGAGCCAATTACAGTAAGCGCCGTTGCCAGGGCAGTCCCGGCATCAAATAAACTAACGCCATCGGAGCGATGGATCGTGTCGAACATCTTCGGTTTATTGGGTCTCCCCTGCAATGAAACCGCATAAATGTGTTCCTTTGGGATACCCGCCTCTTCAAGGGCCGTTATCGCCAGCTCCAAATAGATCGAATGTTCAAATGATGCGATTACATGCATGGTGTCACCCTCATTTTCGAAGCGAAGATTTAGGAAATGGAAATTGGGGATGCTGATAGTCCTCTTGCAGCATGCAAACCTGTTCGTGATCAAATAGCTTGTTATATTCTACCGTATTTACATAAGCATCATAGGCGGAAAAACCGTAAAGAGAGGGTAAAAATATAATCCAATGCATATTCACTACACGACCCGACTGCGTTAAATCCCACATGAGTAAATAGTGAATTCCTTCGAGCAAATGAGACCAATAGGAAAGCAAAATCCAGGTCCCCAGTATAAAAAAAGCATTGATTATCCGATGGGAGTAAAGCTGACCCATTCCCGGCATTAACAGAGACCAGACCATCGCTAACCATGGCGAGCGTTTATCTAGGTAGTTAATTTCCATACCAGCCATTTTGAAAGAATTAATCGGGGCATTCTCCCTTTTGGCCAAAATAAATTGATGATTCAAATCCACGGAAGTTCGATAGCTGTCGTAGATCGCAAATAAATAAACAGGTGCATAAAGTGACATCCACCGAATATTGAGCACCTCATTCGCTTGCTCGAATTGACCAGTGAAGGTGTATACGATCGCTTCGTTCAAATGCATCTGGGTATTAATGAACATTTCCCATCCAATGAGGATAAAGCCGCGAAAGTACTTAGATAGCAGTAAATGACCAAAGCCCGGAAAGGCTGCGGACCACCATACAATAATGAGTGGATTGCGTGAATGCAACTGGGTAATCCCTAATAAACCGACAAAAGCAATTTGACGGCGTGGCTTGGTTCTCATGTGCAGCATCCTTATGAATCAGTTTCCAATAATGCTATTATCTTCTTTCAAATGTAAGATATACATTTCGGATTTGACAATTGATTTTTAGTACCGTATAGTACTATTTATGAAAAAACAAAAGAAATTAACCAACCGTGATCTTGTGATTCAAGTGGCAACAGACTTGTTCTTGACGAAAGGCTATTTAGCAACCAGCATGGACGAAATCGTCGCAGTGAGCAAAGTATCCAAAACGAATATTTATTATTATTTCAAACGTAAAGAAGACCTGCTAGCAGCAATTCTTGAACAGCTTATACACACCTATAACGAGATGATCCAGAAGACCGTGTCACGTTCGGAAATAAGTGTGCAGGAGCGCTTCACCGCTCTCCTACAAGTGCTGACAGGACTTGAATGGACTTCATTAGGCGGGTGCCCGTTTCTCACTCTCTATACACAGATGCCGCAGGATGCAGACGTACTGCGGGATAAAGTGAGCGTTTTTTTTCGGGAACAAATGCTTACAGTGGAAGCCCTGCTCGTCGAGGGCGTTCGTAACAAGGAGTTTTCATCCACCCTCCCGACAAAAGCCACCGCTCAATTGATCGTTTCGACGATTGAAGGCGGGCTGTTCCTACAGCATGCAAACCAAGATCCAGCCATGTTGGATCAAACTCTTTCTACTTTAGCCATGTTGCTAAAGTAATTTTTTTAATCACAATTAGTACTGATGAGTACTAATTAACAATGAAGGGCAGGCAATTAAAATGACACATATTTTCATCACAGGCGGTACAGGGTTCATAGGAACACAAACATTAGAGCAGCTATCCCGTGAGGATCATACCGTTTCGGTGCTCGTTCGTTCCAAAGCTCGATGGGAGCAGATCCGCAAACAATTAGGTTGGCTCAGCCGTGATGGTCAGAGGGAAACTAGCGTGGGAAATGAGCGATTTTCCCCGGTTATAGGAGATTTAAGCTTACCCGGCCTTGGATTAAGCGCACCTGACATGGCGTCAGTGCTAACGGCAGATGTAATCATTCACGCGGGTGGACCGATGGATATTCGGATCGGGGAGTCCGAGGCCCGTGCGGTTTTCCTGCAAGCCGCCGAGGAATTGCTAAGTTTGGCTTCGCAAATTCAAACTCGCAAGGGTTTGCAGCATTTCATCCATCTTGTCGGCTTCAAAAGTCCCTTTACAGATGATAATTTCCACGATCCAGCACCTATCATCGCTAGTTTAGAGCAGGAATCTCCTTACGAGACCATGAAATTTCTAGCTGATTTGCGCATTCGCCAAGGAGCGAAGCAGCTCAGTTTTCCTCTATCTGTCATCCATCCAAGCATTGTCATTGGCAGTTCCGAGCACGGGGACACCCCGCAAACAGGCGGACTAGGTATTCTCGTACGAGCCACTGGGCGTAGGTTGATGAGCGTCGTACCCGGCGGTAAATCCCATTGGCTTCCACTTGTTCATGTTAATCACGCCGCCGAGTTCATTAGCGCTCTGGCGAAGGAATCGAATCCCGTTAGCCAAACTTACTACTTACTGGATGATAAGAAGCAAAGTCCCTCGATGACAGAGCTCGTGTCAGGCATAGCCAAGGAACTGCGTGTCCGTAAACCATGGGGAGCAATCTCACCTAAATGGTTATCAAAGGTTCTTGGGAGTCCGCTTGGACGGAAAATCGGAATCCCTAAGGAGTCCCTCGATTTTATCGTAAACGTCAATCAGGCTTATCCCCTAACTGCCGCACAAGACATGCAGCGGAAGTACGGATTGGAGCACGCGATAAACGCCTCGATTATGCCCTATACCATCTCGGATCTTGACTTTCGTCTCGTTCATTCCCACTCTCAGGCAGATGGCTATATACGGGGTAAAAGAGGGCCTTTGGCCACACTGGAACGACTGGGATCAGACAAGGGGAAGCCTCCGATCTTGTTCGTTCACGGCACTCTAAGCGGAGCTGATTGCTTGCTCCCGCTAGCTGAACAATTCCCTGAGTCTTCCGTCTGCCTGGTCGATCTCCCAGGCTTCGGTCGTTCGCCCTATCACCACGGTGCGGACGTGATAGAGGGGCATACCGAATCGCTTGTCCAGGCGATTCGGTCTTTCAAGACCCCGGTTACGCTCGTGGGGCACTCGCTGGGCGGACTGCTTGCCGCCCACGCCTATGCTCGCGTACCGGAACAGATCCACAGGCTGCATCTGCTGCAGCCTGTACTGCACAGCGCTGCGCGGAGGTTCCGCAGCGCGCGAATCAACGAAGCCGCGCTGCGCATGCTGCGCGCGGCTAACTTGCGGAAGCAGCTGCTCGCGCAAGGCTGCTTCACGGACATAAGTGACATATCGCCTGCGTATGTCACTTATGTCCTGGCCGAGCTGCAGTCGCCGCGTGTGCGGAAGACGACTGCGGAGACCCTCTCTGCGCTGACGCGCGCAGAGAGCTTCACACTGCAGCAGCAGGGTGTGCCGCTGCAGTGTGAGCCCTCGATCCTGTGGGGAACCCAGGATCGGGCGTACCACCTGCCGGAGCGCTTTCGCTCCGCGCGCACGACGGAGATAGCGACTGCTCACTACTTCCCTATCTCGCATCCGGCGCTGACCGCTCAGCTCCTGAGGCAGCAAGGTCTATAATCTTTAATCACAAGAACTCGATTCTTCCTACCGCAGCGCGGCATGGTTGTCAGGGTTCTTTGCTTTTCCAGTAGACATTTTCAAGTAGACATACACCCAATTCCTTTCCTTGGAATAAGGTAAAGAAAAAGTAGGCTCGGATGTAACGCCTTTGCTTACGAAGAAAGGGAGGAACCCCTATGCAAATTCACGTTATCCAGAAGGGACAGTCGTTATACCGCATTTCGCAAACGTACGGAGTGTCGGTGGATACAATCGCAGCAGCCAATGAGATGACCCCCAGCCAATCCCTGGTCATCGGACAGGCATTGGTCATTCCGATTGTTGGCTCGTACTACTGGGTACAGCCAGGTGAAGGGCTCTATCTGATTGCCCGAAAGCTCGGAATCGACCTGCAGACCCTCGCCTCTGTCAATAGACTAACCTTGTATCAATCTTTACCTGTAGGCTTTCGCCTCTATATTCCGCCAACGCCTCGTACGCAGGCAGAAGTGAATGCTTATATAGAGCCTCGCGGGACTGACGTATCGCCCGTTCTCATTCAATCCGCCAAGGAAGCCGCTCCTCATCTTACGTACTTAGCTCCATTCAGCTTCCGCATCAATCGGGATGGCACCCTTCAAGCCCCACCGCTGGACGATCTTCGTGGGATTGCCTCGCAGCATGGCGTCACCTTGATGATGGTTGTGACCAATCTGGAAAAGGACCAATTCAGCGCTGAGCTCGGGCATATCATCCTCACCAACGATACCGTTCAGAATCGTCTGCTTCAGACCATTAAAAGCACCGCCAAACAATATGGATTCCGCGATATCCATTTCGACATTGAGCATCTGTTCCCCGATGATCGCGACGCCTACACGCGCTTCCTTCGGAAAGCAGCCGCACAAATTCATCAAGAGGGCTACTTGATGTCTACGGCGCTCGCGCCGAAAACAAGCGCCGCTCAAACCGGCGCCTGGTACACTGCGCATGATTACAGAGCGCATGGCCAAATCGCCGATTTCGTCGTCATCATGACCTACGAGTGGGGCTACAGCGGCGGCCCCCCTATGGCTGTCTCCCCCATCGGCCCCGTGCGCAAAGTGCTAGAGTACGCCATAAGCGAGATGCCTGCTTCCAAAGTTATGATGGGCCAAAATCTGTACGGTTACGACTGGACGCTGCCCTTTGTCCCAGGGGGTGCTTATGCTAAGGCTGTTTCTCCGCAAGCGGCTATTGACCTGGCTCGCAAGCATAATGCGCAGATCCTATATGATTACACGGCGCAAGCCCCGCACTTCAACTATTGGGACGATGCTGGCAAGGAACACACCGTCTGGTTCGAGGACGCACGCTCCATTCAAGCGAAATTCCGTTTAATGAAAGAGCTCGGCTTACGCGGGATTAGTTACTGGAAGCTTGGTCTTAAATTTCCGCAAAACTGGCTGCTCCTTGAGGAAAATTTCAAAGTCGTGAAGCGATCTTAGCATCGGATTGAAGCGACGCACTCATAAAGAAAGGAGGATCCCTTGGTGGACCCTCCTTTTTGTAGTCTTCGCCTGCCTCCGTAAATAATAACAACTTGCTGCAACCTTTATTCGCAGCCCCCCGTCTAAGCTTAAGTAATTTTTACCAATTACATAGATTGAACTTATTTTTATCAGTTATCCTTATGATCATCCAAATGGGAAGGGCGTGACGCACAAACTTGCTGGTAAGTATGGAAGTAAAACTATTGGATGTATTTGGGTATTTATTGTGACATCTATTCATTTTAAACCCCTAGCTTCCGATAATAGTAGCGTTCCATAATTTACATTTTTAAATCGTAGAGGAACAACAATGGAGGGAACGAGAGAAATGAAGTCTAGACACAGTAAGTGGTTATCCATGGTATTTATCTTTATTCTAGCTACGCAATCCTTAGTAACAGGAACCGCTTTTGCAGCTGATGAGATTTCTAAACTCGTCCTAAATAAAAACGAGCTTGCCTTGCAAGTCGGAGATACAGCCAATCTGACGGCAACCGCCATTTTCGTAAGCGGCTCTACCGAGAATGCGACCGTCAAAACCGATTGGAATTCAGGTTCTACCGATGTTGCCTCCGTCTATGCGGGTGTGGTAACAGCCAAAAAAGAAGGCAAGGCCGTGATAACTGCCACGTATATGGGTAAGACCGTAATCGTGAACGTCGATGTTAGCAAAAAGGTGAAATCATTAACCAAAGATAAACAGTCCATGGCTCTTCGCCTTAATGCGACTGAGCAAGTTATGATTACAGCCTTTTACGATGACGGCACTTCCGAAGATGTAACGAGCAAGGCTGATTACACCGTCGATACGAGCTCAATTGTGACGGTAACGAATGGTTTAGTGAAGGGACAAAATCCCGGCAGTGCAACGATTACGATCAAATACATGAATCAATCCCTGACATTGCCAGTCGATGTTGAAGTTGTACGACGTATTGATGCTGTGAAATCCAGTATATCCTTACTGCTTAATGGAACGGAACCAATCGTACTGAACGCTACCTACCCAGATGGTACAAATGCTGACGTATCCGCTAAAGCAGTATGGACCACTGACAAACCGAACGTTGCTGATGTAATAAATGGATCAGTTAAAGGTTACGGTGTAGGTACAGCTAATTTAACTGCTACATACGGTACTAAGTCGACAACGGTTAAAGTTGATGTAGACAGTACTTTGAAACTCACATTAGATCAACCAAATGTCTTAATGAAGAAAAATGCAATGAAAGATCTGAAATTAGAAGCTACCTACATCGACAACGCTACACCGGTTGACTTTACAGATCGCGCCGAATGGGCTTCGAGTGATGAAGATATCGTCCAAGTCACCAAAGGTAAGCTAACTGCCATATCCATTGGTGAGGCGACGATTTATGCCAAATACGGTGATAAAGTAGTTACAGCTAACGTTGACGTTGAAGTTCCTCGTCGTTTAGTCGTTAGTACCGACCTACTCTCTATGCAAGTAGGTCAAGTGCTTCCCGCCCTTACTCTGACTGCTACTTATGCCGATGGTACAAGCGACAATACCATCGCAGATAGCGCGACTTGGAGCGTGGATAACGACGCCGTTGCATTTGTCAGTAAAGGTTTAGTTAAAGCTTATAAATCCGGTGAAGCCACGGTAACCGCTAAATACGGCGGCAAAACAACGACAACCAAAGTCGAAGTCGATATCCCTACGACCATCAAAGCAAATAAAAAAGCTGTTAATTTACAAAAAGGCGGGTCCGATAAAGTCACGTTGACCGCTTATTTCAAAGACAACAGAGAATTGGATGTCACATCCCTGGCAGAATGGACGACCAGTTCCAAAGATATCGCCGAAGTCCGCAACGGTGAAATCACAGGGATCTCTACCGGCACAGCAACGATTACAGGGAAATATGGTACACGCACAACCAGCATTCAAGTATCGGTTGGCGTACTGAAAAGTTTGACAGTCAGTCAAGAAAAGCTAGTGATGAAAAAAGGCGACTCTGTTACTTTGACAGCAGAAGCTATTTATACCGATGATACAAAAAATAGCAATGCAGCCGCAGATGTCATCTGGACAAGCAGTAATCTCAAAGTTGCCACGGTTGACGGAGGTAAAGTAAAAGCTATAGCTTCTGGAGAATCGACCCTCACTGCTCAACTAGATAGCAAGACAGTTACAATCTCGGTCACAGTGGATATGGCCAGTGATCTATCGGCGAATGTCGCCAATCTAGTTTTTGACATGAATGAAACAAGATCTATCGTGCTGACAGCAACAGATGCTAGCGGCGCAGCTCGCACTGTCACCAATGAGGCTGAGTGGAAATCAAGCAGCAGCTCGATCGCGCTAGTATCCAAGGGTGTTGTAACACCGGTTTCCCGAGGTAAAGCAACCATAACGGCAACTTATGGCGGTAAAAGTGTATCCATTCCGGTTGAAATCGGCGTGATTCAGACACTAGTCGCTGATAAAACTTTCATCGTCACCAAACGCGGTGATCAAGTTCAAGTGAAATTAACCGCTACTTTAGCGGATGGCACGACCAAAGATGTCACGGAAACAGCAACTTGGAAAGTCATGGCCTATAAGCTAGGAACCGTTACGGATGGGCTTTTCACAGCAACTGCTTCAGGTAAAACAACGATCACCGGGTCCTTCGGCGGTAAAATGGTCGCTATTCCCGTGGAAATCGATTCGTTGAAATATTTGAAAACCGACGTCGTCAAAATCGAGCTGCAAGAAGGCAAAACGGCTAAGATTGAGGCTTTGGCAACCTACACAGACGGGTCTGAAGAAGATGTAACCAAGCCTGCATTATGGACATCATCAAACATCATGATTGCTGATGTGAAGGATGGTATCATCCGAGCAACAGGTAAAGGGACTGCTAGAATTACGGTCACGTATTCCAACATGAGAACGACCGTACAAGTGACAGTTACGAAGTAATACCAATGAAACCGTTGTTCCCAATTTGGGGGACAGCGGTTTTTTTCAATTTTACAGAAAGCAGCATAAGTTCTTGCACATAGGGGAATATATCCATACCTACACTTACAGAACCCATTCAACAAATCTTGGAGGTATGGATCATGGTTTCTAGATTTATGAAGTTGGGGATAGTATCTTTTTTGTCAATCACAGCCCTCCTTGGGGCTCATCAGTATCGTATGCATTCTCATGACCAGCAAATGATTTCGCAAGCAGATAGTTGGGAAGCAGCCAAACAAGGCTCACCAACTTTCTTTGAAACGAATCCTTTCGGCATGCCTGGCGCGGATGCTCATTTACGTACAATGGACAACATGAACAGTCATGCAGCGGCATATGGACTTACACCGCCAACGTCGATGAAGGCTTTAACGGTCCATGCCCAGGCAGCAAGTGGAGCGAATGACGAAGCTCCGCCCTGGTGGAATTACTTCGGTCTGCTTGGTTTACTCGGACTGCTCGGACTCCGCAAACGTTCCCGGACTTAATGTGAAAATTTGAAGGTTGGTTAAAGAGGCCTTGTTCCCGGTTTAGGGGAAGGCTTTTTTCTGTTCCGTTAGATTGTTTGCGGACATTTGTTTATTACATAGACATTTGTTTTTGTTTGCATTAAACTAAAGGCAGTTCTTCGTTTGAAAGGAGCTTTTCATGGATCGTGAACAGCAAATTTTAGCACTCATACGTCAAAATCCATTCATTTCCCAAATTGAAATAGCCAGTATGATAGGTATTTCACGCTCTGCTGTTGCCGGCTATATCGCTGCGTTGACCAAGAAAGGGACGATCCGAGGCCGAGCCTATGTCACATCTGATGAACTTACAATCATGTGTATCGGCGGCGCGAACCTCGACAGCAAAGCGGTCAGCAAGCAGACCATTCGACTGGGCTCCTCGAATCCGGTCACGGTCACCGATTCCTGCGGCGGTGTTGCGCGCAATATCGCAGAAACACTAGCTGGTTTATCCTGCCGGACAGCACTCCTAACGGTTGTCGGTGACGATAAGGCTGGCCAGTGGGTGCTTGAAGAAACACGAAAACGCGGTGTCGACGTTAGCCAAACGATTGTCCTGCAGGGCGAGAGCACGGGAACCTACACGGCTGTGCTCGATACCACGGGCGAGATGTTTTTGGCTTTTGCCAACATGGAAATTTACGATAAATGTACCCCCCAGCTTTTGATGGACAAATGGTCCCATATTGCTGCTTCCCAGCTGGTTATTGCCGATACAAATTTGCCTGCAGGTACGCTCCAAGAATTAATTAAGCGCTGTAAGGACGAAGGCATCTCGCTATTCATAGATCCTGTCTCTTCCGAAAAAGCGAAAAAGCTCCCGCAGGAGCTTCATGGTGTTACAGCGATCTTCCCTAACCTTGAGGAAGCCTGTCAGCTTGCCGGTGCCTCGATAGAAATAATAGATCAAGATTACGACAAGCTGGCTAGAGCTATTCAGGCACGGGGCGTGAAACACGTATTCATTACACTCGGCAGCGCGGGTGTGATGTATGTTGGCGAAGAAGGCGAGCAGCTTTTCCCTCCTATTCCTACCAACGTCGTGGAAGTAACCGGAGCAGGCGATGCTCTCGTCGCTGGAATCGCTTATGGTGTGATGCATCAACATACCTATATGGACGCCTGCTCCTATGGTCTCGCTGCGGCACAGATTACGCTTCAAACCGATCAATCCGTAGCTAGTGAGCTAACCGAAGAACGACTGCAACAAACCATACAATCGATAACTAAAGGAGTCTGATCCCTATTATGAATACTTCCTACCTGACATTTACCGACGAAGTGAAAGATGCACTGGCGAACAATAAGCCAATCGTAGCCTTGGAGACAACGATTATTTCCCACGGGATGCCTTATCCGCAGAACATTGAAATGGCTAAAAAGGTTGAGCAAATCATCCGCGACAACGGCGCTGTTCCAGCAACGATTGGCATTATGGATGGCAAAATCAAAATCGGCTTAAACGAGCAGGAGTTAGAAGCTTTTGCGACAACGGCCAATGTAGAAAAAGTCAGCCGTCGTGACTTCCCTTACATCCTGTCATCCGGCAAAATCGGCGCAACGACCGTAGCGGCAACGATGATCGGCGCGGCGCTTGCTGGCATCGAAGTGTTCGCTACCGGCGGTATCGGCGGTGTTCACCGCGAAGGTGAAGTAACGATGGACGTCTCCGCCGACTTAACGGAGCTGGCACAAACGAACGTCGCCGTCGTCTGCGCAGGCGTGAAGTCGATCCTCGATATTGGCCGTACGCTCGAGTATTTGGAAACCCACGGCGTACCCGTGGTTGGTTTCAAAACGAGCGAGTTCCCGTCCTTCTACGCCCGCGAAAGCGGCTACGGCGTTGATTTCCGTCTCGATGAGGCAGCCGAGGTGGCGGCTATGCTGCGCACCAAGTGGGAGCTGGGCCTCGCCGGTGGCGCCATCATCGCCAATCCGGTCCCCGCGGAATCCGCGATGGACCATCTCGCGATCGAAGGCGTCATCCAGCAGGCGCTGGCTGAGGCCAAAGATCAAAACGTGACCGGCAAGAAGGTCACGCCTTTCCTGCTAGCGCGCATCAAACAGCTGACCGAAGGTCGCAGCTTGGAGACGAACATCGCGCTCGTTTACCACAACGCGCAAACGGCCGCGCAGGTTGCAGTTGCCCTTAAGAACAAGTAGTCGAGTCCATCTGACCTCGACTTCTCAAAAAAACGAGCCCCAGAAGTTCTGGCGGCTCGTTTTTTGAATGTCGCCATCTACTTGACAGGGGTAACTTCACCTATCCCCTGACGGTTCATTTAGGTTCGATAAATCTTTACGCTTACTCGTTTACCCATGTTGTCTTTTGAGCGAACGGCACCCGCGCTGCCTTCGGTGGTTCCATGTCTGGGTAGCCGATGTAGATGAATCCAACCAGTTCCTCTTTTCCCACTAGGCTGAACGCCTCCCGCATCTTCGGATGATAGGTAGGTGCACCCGTCCGCCATATCGTTCCTAGGCCTAATGCGTGAGCTGTTAGCAGCATATTTTGCACTGCGGCATGCGCGGCCGCATATTCCTCGATCTCCGGAACTATAGCCTTCACTGAAGGTGTTACGGCCACAGCAATAACAACAGGAGCGCGGAACGCTTTCTTCTCCTGAGCGCTTTTCAGCTTGGATAACTCCTCCTCAGAAAGCGTCGGATCCGCTTCCGCAAAGGCTACCTCACCGTAGCCTTTGCCCAACAATCTTCTGCCTTCACCGGTCATGACCCAGAACCTCCATGGCTCTGTATGACAATGGTTAGGCGCCCAAGTACCCGCTTCAAGGATTTCTTCGATAAGTGATTTGTCGACAGGATCCTGTTTAACCTTCCCGATACTGCGGCGATGGCGAATCGCTTCGTTTATATCCATGAATCCCATTCCTCTCCCTTTTGCTATTCTATCTCTATTGTTACACGACCCAAGCTCCCTCTGCAAACCTACATTCGCTAGCTTATTCATACTGATGTTGTACTTTGTACAACACTATGTAAGCTAATCCTTGCTTTCCACGCGATTGTTGAAAAAAATACAACAATTTCAGCCAACAGTAGCTCTAAAGCCTCTAAAACGGCTACATTGTTGTACAATATACAACAACCTGAGCTTTCCCAGAAGAAATTCAGGAAATTGTTGTACGCTGTACAACTTGCCTTCCTAATTCCCTCTTCCCCTCTCAAAAGCAGAAAACAAACAAAACCACCAGGAAAAATAGTCACTGGATCATGAGATTGTTTTCATTGGACACTGCATCGAACCAAGGATCTTCCAGCATGCCACACTTCTTAGCTTTAATTTCAATCAAACTCTCACTAGGCTGCACGAAAAAAAGGACTTCATCGAATTAACATTCGAGGAAGTCCTTTTCCACCTATATTTATAAGACTTATTTATCTTTTTTAGCGTGTGAACCATCGCAGTTACCTTCCGTGTTTTGTGTGTTACCACATGCGCATTTACCCATGTTCTCAGCCTCCTCACTTGTTTGTGGTGCTGAGGTAATTATATCCATTATACTTACAATTGTAAAGCGAATAAATAAAAGTTAGTGAATGAGTTTAATTATCATTCTCACTTAGCACTCTCCCACCGAGACTGCCAAGAATTTGACAATGACGTACTCCATCATGCAAGGTATAGTTATAGCAACATAACAAGCACGATAGATTGCTAGTTTCAAATTATATAATTAACCCTTGGAGGTACTATGAAATCCACTAAACTCACGATGATCGCGACGGCCGCAATGGCTTTCTCCTTATTTACTTCGGCTACACTTTCTCACACTGCTTCCGCTGCAGCCAAAACAAGTGCTGATTTTACAGATTTGGCCGGTAGTGATGCCGCGCTTAAAGCTAAGATTGATGCGATGATTGCAGCTGGTATTTTTGAAGGTGTCTCGGACAGCACATTTGGCATTACGCAAAATATGACCCGTGCTCAATTTGCTAAAGTAGCTACATTGATTTATAACATCACCGTTGATCCTACTGTTAAGGTGTCCAGTTTCTCAGATGTTAATGCCAATGATGCAGCAAATGGCTGGGCTATCCCTTATATTGAAGCAGCCAAAAAAGCAGGCCTCATAGACGGTGTTACAGATACTACTTTCGTTCCCGGCGATTCTGTAACGACAGCTCAGCTGGATACCGTACTGCTTAAAGGTTTAGGCAAAAAGATTTCCATGACAGGCTCACCTTGGTACGCAGATGCTGTGAAACAAGCAACCGAGCTTGGTATTCACCCTACTAATAAATCTGGCGACCAGTCTGCTAATCGCGCTGACCTTGTTTTAAGCTCCTACACAGCTCAGCAAGCTTTCGGGAACCAAACACGCATATCGATTACAAAAACGCAAGCCTCTTCTTCCGACAATAAGAAGGTTCAAGTTACTTTCAATAAAAAAGTGGATGCCAGCAAAGCAACACTCACTTTGAAAAATGGCACAACTGTCGTACCTACGACAACTGAATGGGCTAGTGATGGTCAATCAGTAACATTAACGACTACTATTGCGCTCGCAGCAGGCGATTACACGGTTACGCTCGGTGGACTCGATGCTTCTACTGTTCAAACTGCAACCGGGAGCTTTAGCGTTACAGCTCCTAGCACAGGGAACGTTTCGATTGTCGGCACCTACACATTAGCAAGTGTGCTCGATAGCGGTCTAACAGATGCAGCAACAGGATCAAACGGTCTCGTTGACAAAGCAAAAGCTGAAGACCCAACACAAAGTAAATTAGCTAAAGAAATTGAAATTAAGGTGACATCGGCAAGTGGAGATCCCATTGCTATCCCTGGGGTTGTTCAATCCGTTCATTCCTCTGATTCTAGCATTGCTAAAGTTGCTCTTACCTCAGACCATCATGCATACGTTCTTGGCAACAAGCCGGGAACTGCAGACATCAGTGTCCTTGTTCAAATTGGAAATGGCGACGCAAAGCAATTACACGTTACTGTCACGGTTAAAAGCGACGCGATCACTGCCAAGGAAATAAAAGCAGGACAAACTTCCATCGAGAAGACGGTAACAGGTGGCGTCTACTCCTTCGATGCTTTTACGGAAATGGATCTTTCCATCACAGATAACTACGGCATTAAGTACAAAAGTGCGGACATTAAAGGCTACAATTTCGCACTAGGCACCCTTTTCATCACGAATGATATTAAGGGGGATGCTGCAGGTACCGTAGCAGTTGACGCGGCCGGAAAAGTTACTGTGACTGGTAATGTGACTTCTTTCGAATTAACAGCAGTAACTTCAACAGGTGAAAAAGCAACAAGCTACGTGACGCTTAATCGATAGTAGAACCAAAGAAAGACCGTCAGGGATAGCACCCTGACGGTCTTTTTAAATTATGGCTTAAACGCCAGCAATGCTTCTCTAACCTCGGCCGCCGTGTCCATCTCCAAAATCCTTTCAACTAGCGCCTCGCAATCGCTGCGATTCAAATCCGTAATCACTTTCTTCACCTTGGAAAGCGATGAAGCCGCCATGCTCCATTCATGCAGACCTAAGCCGAGCAAAAGCGGTGCAGCAATCGGGTCACCGGCCATACTGCCGCACATGCCGGTCCATTTGCCTACATCGTCAGAAGCATCGATGACCATCTTGATCAGTCGAATGACGGCGGGGTGGAAATAATCGTATAAATAAGCTACCTTCTCATTCATACGATCGACAGCAACCGTGTACTGCACAAGATCGTTCGTCCCGATACTGAAGAAGTCCACTTCTTTAGCAAATCTGGAAGCAAGCAAGGCCGCTGACGGAATTTCAATCATAATCCCCAATTCTATTGAATCCGCATAAGGGATTCCTTCTTGGCTGAGCTGTTCGCGAGCCTGCTTATAGATTTCTTTCGCCTGACGCCATTCTTCCATGCCCGAAATCATCGGAAACATGATTTTCACATCACCGTGAACTCCTGCTCGCAAAACCGCACGAAGCTGGGTAATAAGCAGCTCCTTACGGTCCAGACAAAGTCGAATGGCTCGGTAGCCAAGAAAGGGATTCATCTCCTTCGGCAAATCCAGATAAGGAAGCTCCTTATCGCCGCCAATATCGAGTGTACGAATAACAACAGGACGTCCTTTCATTGCTTCTGTCACGGCCCGGTAAGCCTTATATTGGGTTTCCTCGTCTGGCATTTGAGATTGTCCCATAAATAAAAACTCTGTACGATACAGTCCTACCGCTTCAGCCCCTTGGTTCAGCAGGCTTGCCGATTCTTCCACTGTACCGATGTTTGCAGCCAATTCGACACGGAAGCCGTCCTTTGTGACAGCATTTCGTTCCACATACGCCAGCAGCTCAGCCTTCTCGGCTTCATCACGCTGTATGAGAACGTGGTAGGATTCTTTGGTTGGGGCCGATGGGTTTAAGATACAGTTTCCGGTCGAGCCATCAATAAGAAGCTCATCTCCATGCTGAATCTGATCAATCCCATCCCCTAATCCTAGGATCGCTGCGATTCCTAATGAATTGGCCAAAATAGCGGTGTGGGAAGTCTTTCCACCTATACGAGTGACAAAGCCGAGTACCAAATTTTTGTCCAATTGAACTGTATCGGAAGGTGTCAGATCATCAGCTACGAGAATAACAGGCTCCCCGATATCGGACAGTTGTGTTCCTTTGCGTTCACATAGCTGAGCGAACATCCTGTTTCCTACATCGCGGACATCTGCCGCGCGTTCCCGCATATATTCATTCTTCATACTTTCGAACAAAGCAGCAATCTGCGTGACCACTTGATGAATCGCGCTTTCCGCTGTCCTCTGCTCGCCCACGATTAATTTCTCCATGGGTGGATAAAAGGTTGGATCTTGCAGAAAGCTGATCTGCCCTTTCAGAATCACAGCCTTTTCTTCCCCAAGCGTACGCTGCGCCTTCTCAATCAGAACTTGCAGTTCAGCCTGGCAAGCAGATTTGGCTTCCCGAAGCCGTTCAACCTCGGCATCGACATCTTGGGTTTTCTTTTTCTCTACATCCGTTAGTCGCACTGGGGCGTACACGAATGCTCTGCCTGTGCGAATGCCGGCGGAAACCCCAAGCCCTTGCAGTACTCTCTCCGTCATCATAGTTCCTCCTATCCCTCAAGCTGCAATAGGCAGCTCTTATGCTTCTCCAAAGCCGCTTTCCACCAATTCAGCCAAAGCATCCAATGCCGCTTGTTCATCCGGTCCTTCTGTTGTCAGGGTAATGACCGAACCCTTCTCCAACCCAAGCGTCATAAGACCTAGAATACTTTTCCCGTCTATGATCGTGATATCAGGTTCACTCTTATATTCAAGCTTTACAGTTGATTGAAATGATCCCGCTTTTTCCGTAAACAGTTGGGCAGGGCGAATATGAAAGCCGGAATCGTTCCGGATTGTAAGTTCTTTCGTAATCATGTTTTTTGTTCTCCTCTTAAATGGTTTCTAAAATCGTTATTAATTGCTGCGCTTCAGTCACTTTCAACAAGCTTTCACGGAACTCCTCGTTAATCAGCTTACGGGAGAGCGCGATCAGAATTTGGAGATGCTCATTGCCTGCGGCCGCCTCCGGCACAGCGATCATGAAGACGATCCTAACAGGCTGGTCATCCAGCGATTTCCAATCAAGAGGCCCAGTCAACTTGGCAAAAGCAACACCCGGCTTGCTGACTCCGTTCGACTTCCCGTGAGGAATAGCGACCCCAAAGCCTATACCTGTCGAACCGGTCTCTTCCCGTTTCAAAACCGCCTCCAGGTATGCTGCTTTATCCGTAATACAGCCAGCGGCTGCAAGTCCGTCGATCATGGATTTCATACATTCTTCTTTGCTTGCTGCTTCCAATGGAATTAAAATGCTTTGCTCATTCAGCAATTCTTTAATATTCATATGGGTATCCTCCTAAATGTAAAGGGGAAAAGATGTTCAGTCCCCCTGTGCTCGGTTAATTGGTGTAAAATTTTAGTCTCTTACAGGCTTCTTCAATATATTCAGCATGATGGCTGTAACAAGCGTTCCTGCTACGATAGCTAGAGCATACATAGCCAGTTGGCCGACGGCATTCGGGATCGGCAGGACGAAGATCCCTCCATGAGGAGCGCGCAACGTAGCGCCGAACAGCATGGATAAAGCGCCTGTTAAAGCAGAGCCAACCATGATCGAAGGGATCACGCGGAACGGATCGCCTGCGGCAAACGGAATGGCACCTTCCGTGATAAATGAAATTCCCAGAACAGAAGCCGCTTTACCGGCATCTCGCTCTTCCTTCGTAAATTTCTTCGGAGCCAGTATTGTTGCCAACCACAAACCAAGCGGAGGTGTCATACCAGCAGCCATCACTGCTGCCATCGGACCGTATACACTGCTGGCCAACAAACCCACCGCGAACGTATATGCCGCTTTATTCACAGGGCCGCCCATATCGAAGGCCATCATCGCTCCCAGCAGAAGACCTAGCAATACGGCATTCGTGGATCCGAGCGATTTGAGCCATACCGTCAAACCATCCATAATTGCTTTTACGGGTTCGCCAATGACATATATCATTAAAAGTCCAGTAATTCCAGTAGCCAATAAAGGAATGATTAGAATAGGTTTCAAGCCTTCAAAATTCTTAGGCATCTTGATATAATCTTTCAACAGCTTCGCGACATAACCCGCGAGAAATCCGGCAATGATTCCGCCAAGGAAACCTGCTCCCATTTTTGATGCGAGCATCCCACCAACAAGACCTGGCGCCAAGCCCGGCTTTTCCGCAATGGAGAAGGCGATGAATCCCGCCAAGATCGGTACCATTAGCGCAAAAGCTGCTCCGCCGCCAATGTCCATTAAAGCTGCGGCAAATGTACCCTGTTCTTTAAATGCCTCAATTCCGAAAATGAAAGAGAGTGCAATGAGCAATCCGCCAGCAACAACCAAAGGAAGCATGTTTGAAACACCAGTCATCAAATGCTTATACGCGCCTGTTCGTGAAGCGCTTCGCTGAGATTTCGACTGCTCTACTTGCTTTAGATAATCATCCGCAGAAGCCGCTTCTTTGTTCAACGCTTCATCGAGAAGGCCTGCTGGATTTTTGATTGCCTGCGCCACAGGGACTTTAACAACCGGCTTACCAATAAAACGGGATTCTAACACATCCGTATCCGCAGCTACGATAATGGCATGAGCTTCGGCAATCTCCTGCTCGGTAAACTCATTCTCTACGCCGACAGCTCCTCTGGTTTCTACTTTAATCGTAATACCCTTTTCTCTAGCAGCTTTTGCTAAGGATTCAGCAGCCATGTACGTATGTGCAACACCGGTTGGACAAGCAGTAACAGCAAGAATCTTTTTCATAGACGCCCCCGCCTTCAATTCGAATTTATTGTTTTTGGTATAGACCATATGTTCACACTGCCTAGTTTTTGTTCCACTTCAGCAAGTGTACAAACCTGTGTTCCTGGTTTCAAAGCCGTAACAGTTCCTGCCGTTGAGCTCCACCTCGCGGCTTCTTCCAGCGACATGCCATGCAGCATGCAATAAATGAGCGCGGCTACCATAGAGTCCCCTGCCCCCACTGTACTTAGCGGATTAATTGGAGCAGGCTTAGCGCGAATCGCCTCCGTCTCCGTTACAAGAATCGATCCCTCTCCACCTAAAGAAACGGCCACGTAAGCAATTCCTTTAACGATTAATCTTCTTGCCGCATCGATAATCTCTTCATCCGTCCGGAAGGACTCTCCGAAGAACGACTCCAGCTCATGAATATTCGGCTTGATCGCGTAGGGAACAGCCTCAATACCATGGACGAAAGGCTCGCCATCGGCATCCAATACGGTCCGAACACCTGCCTCATTCGCAATCTGAATAAGTGTCTTATAGAAATCACTCGGTATTCCCTTTGGCAAGCTCCCCCCCAGGGCAACCAACGAAACATGACGAACCTCGGTTCTGAAATGATCAAGAAATTGACTTAAAACGTCATCATCTACAGTGAATCCTGGCTCATTCAACTCCGTTGTTTCCCTGGTTTGTTCCACATACAACTTCAGGTTCGTTCTCGTTTCACCCTTCGCTTGAACAAACCAATTCGGAATACCTAGACTCGAAAGTGTATCCGTTAGCACATTCCCCTGGCGCCCTGCACACAAGCCCCAAGCCGCCACCTCAAGGGAAAAATTCTTCAGTACTTTGGCAACATTGATACCCTTTCCTCCAGCATCCATTCGCCATTCTTTAATTCTGTTCAATCCGCCAAGAACAAAATCTTCCACCGTTACTGTCTTGTCCAAGGCTGGATTCAATGTAATCGTCAAGACAGGCTTCATGACTTCCTCCCACCCGTCTGTACGACGGTAACGGTAACCCCAGCCGTATCAAGCTCTTTCAGCGCGTTGTCCGATATACCGTCATCCGTCAACAGTTGGTCAATCTCGGACAATGCCGCAACCTTAGCAAAAGATACTCTACCGTATTTGCTGTGGTCCATGAGTAAAATCACTTGCTTGGTTGAACGGAAAAAAGCCCGTTTGGTCGAAGCCTCCAACATATTCGGCGTTGTCAATCCAATGACAGGGTCTAGACCATTGATAGCCACGAAGGCTTTATCGACATGTACGGATTCCAGCGCTTTCTCAGCTAACGGACCTACCATCGCCAACGTTTCATGACGTAAGGTGCCGCCCGTAAGAATCAAATCGATTCCTGTGTTGGCAGATAATTCTTGAGCTACCGCAACGGAATTGGTTACTACTGTAAGCTTTTTGAATGTTTTCAATTCCTTAGCCAAATAATAAGTTGTAGTTCCCGAATCGAGTATGATGGAATCGCCTTCTCGAACCATAGAAGCGGCTTCTTTGGCTATCAGCTCCTTTTGTAAACGATAGCGATCTTCTTTTTCCACAAACGTAGGCTCTGAATTGTCACTGACAAAAGCTACAGCTCCTCCATGCGTACGGCGAAGCTTGCCTTCTTCCTCAAGGATCTTCAGATCTCTGCGGACCGTTGATTCAGACACCTGATAATGCTGAGCCAGCTCTTGAACGGACGCACGCTCTTTTACTTGAACATAATCGGCGATCTTCTGCTGACGTTCTTCCTCAAACAGCATCACGACCCCCCCCTATTCCACTTCATAGATTTGCGCATATACGGTCATGCGTTTGATCGTTTGATCTCATTTATGATTATATGTGATCGATATTTATTTGTAAAGCGCTTTCCAGAGGTAATATCTTTCATACTAGTCATATTTGATCACAACATAATAAGCTGTCGAGCATGAAAAACCCACCCTCTAAGGGGTGGGCTTTAGAAGCTTTTATGATGAGGTCACTTTCGCTTTTCTCCGAGTTCGGGCTGAAAACGTCCAATTCACGAAAAAAATACCGATCAGGATGAGTGATCCCCCTACATATACGAACCATTCTATGACTTCTCCAAGCAGCAGCCATCCTGATACAACCCCGAAGAACGGGGCGAGGAATAAGAAGGCGCTCGTTTTACCAGGATCCCCTTGTTTCAATAAGAAGAACCATGAAGCGAATTGCACGATAGAGGCCATGATTGCAAGCCATAATAGAATCAACACGGCAGATACTCCTAGGATTAGCTTCGGAGTTTCCATGGTCAGACTCATAACAAGGAGAAGGAGACCGCCGAACAGCATTTGGTAAGAGGTAAGGACCCACACATCGAAACTGGCTCCCCATTTCTTAACGAGCAGTGTGGAGATAGCCCACGAAACCGCAGATCCCATCCCAAGCAGCGTACCCGTTTGCAACTGCATGTGAACACCTAGCGTGATAAACACGCCAGCACAGCCGATCATGACTCCAATCCATTGGGAAATTCGGTATTTTGCGCCTAGAAACAGCGTTCCCAGCACGATGACGAGCAGTGGATTGGTGAAAGTCAAAATCGATGACTCCCCAGCGGTAATCGTGCGTAAGCTTAGAAAAATGCAGCCCATGACGCCAGCTGTTTGAAACAGCCCCACGCTCATGATTTTGCCCCAGTCTCGAAGATCACCTGGACGCGGCCTTTTTCTCACAAACAGAGCCATAATTAGTCCCGCAAGCGTAAAGCGACAGCCAACCAACAGAAGAGGTGAGAAATACGTCAAACCCATTTTACCGATTGCAAAGGAAGATCCCATCAGTGATGTTGTGACAACAACTATTAATCCAAATAAATAGCGATTCATATTACCCTCCCATTGGCCACATATACGTTCAGGATCTGTTGTCTTCGCACTCAAATTTCGTTTATTATCGAAGTATGACTGTAATACTAATCGTTGTATATATCGATTATAAACTGAAATGATTTCGTTCTGTATCGAAGTATGATTGTATGAAGCGGAGGCTGATATGGATGTGTACAAATCCAAATATTGTGGAAGTGGCTTCACTGATAGGCGAACCATCACGTATCACGATTCTGCTGAATCTTCTCGGCGGCAAGTCGCTGCCCGCAAGCGAACTCGCGCGATTCGCGCGCATTACGCCTCAGACAGCAAGTTCCCACCTATCGAAGATGGTGGAAGGCGGTCTGCTCGTCCATGAGTCGTATGGACGGCACAAGTACTACCGGCTGGCAAGCGCCGAGGTGGCCTACGCCCTGGAGGCGCTGCAAACGATCGCCTCCCCGAAGCCGATTCGCTCACTCCGCGAATCGGATCAACTAAGGGCGCTTCGATATGCGCGCACCTGCTATGATCACATAGCCGGCCAGATTGGCGTAGCCCTAACGGACCGGCTTCTTGAGTTAGGCCTGCTGCAGGAGGCAGGCAAGGATTTCATCCTCAGCCCAGCGGGTAAGCAGCGGCTGGAGCGATTCGGCGTCGAGGTCGAGGAAGACCGCAAACGCAGGCGCCATTATGCGCGGCAATGCCTCGACTGGAGCGAGCGCCGCCATCATATCTCGGGTACGCTTGGCGCTGCGCTCACACGCCGGCTGTTCGAACTTCACTGGATTGAACGGCTGCCCGATAGTCGGGCTGTGCGCATCACCCCTGAAGGTCTGTTAGGACTTCGCGATGAATTCGGTGTCGTGCTGTGACTCCTGACGAATACATAAATTTCAGGAACCACACCAACCACCAGCCACATATATTGGTGTAGCCTATTTCTGGCAAAAAACTCTAAGGAGATCATCCATGAATTATCCTCCTACCTATTACACATCTCCCTATTCACCCTATGATCGTTACCCTATTCCTGCTGCTTACTATCCTGTTTACTGGGCTTGGCATCGTGATTTTCCTCCTGTCGATACGAAAATACTCTCACATTCGCTTGCATCCTCTCAAAAACTTCTTAGAGACGCCTCTCTCTTACTCCAAAAGCTAGCTGACCCAACTATAGCCCGCCAATTGATGACCAATGCCCAGAGCGGCAATCAGAAAGAAGTGGATCGGATCGTCCACACTTTCGGCACTGAGTCCATCATCTTGACCAGTTATTCACCTAGCTCTGTTCGTTTCACCATCGATCCTCGTGTCACGGAGAAACCGTGCTGTGAAATTGTATTGTCGCTTAAATGGGGCGAATGACAAAACTAAGAGCAATCTAAACCAACTTATTCGTTGGCTTGGATTGCTCTGCATAGTTCTTATCGGACGTCCGCTGCATTTAAGAATGGCCATACCTTCCCCAGCCAACCAGCTAGAATGACTAGCATAGTCCAATAAAAGATATAGTAAACATCTAACATCGAATAGGAAGATACGTAATAATAAGTTCGTTTTTTTTGCGCTGAAAAACGTTTCGCTTCCATTGCCACAGCCGTCCGGTGAGCGCGGCGAATACTCTGAGCAAGCAGCGGAATGGCATACATCCGCAGCGTCGTATACCAACCGGTGATGGGATTACGCTTCTTCTTCCCCCGCACCTTCAGCGCATAGCGAAGAGTTTGGAACTCTTCGAGCATGAGCGGCAGCATGCGCATCGCAGCGAGGAAGCTGTAGGCGTATTTCGGCGCGACTCTCCACTGCTGCATCATGGCATAGAACAGCGCAACCGGCCGTGTGGTCAAGCTGAACAGCAGCCCGACCGCGGCAACCTGAAGGCCTCGAAAGCCCAGATGGATGCCGCGATAGAAGCTTTCTTCGGTGATTCGGATGAAGCCCAGCTGGTACCACAGCGTTTCTCCGCTGCCGAACATCATCATCCCCGTGGAAGAGGATAGGAAGATAAGCAGGAACGGTGAAGCATACAACAGCAGGCGCTTCATTGGATGGCCTGAGAACAAGAATAGCGGCACCAGTGCGCCCAAGGTCAAATACATCATGGCATTCAGATTATGCGTGAACACGACAACAATAAACAGAAGGATGGACAGGATAAGCTTCACACCCGGATTCACCCGGTGCAGCCAGGTTTCACGATACGTGAATGTTATTTGCATAGCAGCGGAGCTCCTTCCGGAGCATGTGCGGCGGAGGCCGGCAGCTTCCCAGCTGGCCATTCCTCCACATATCCTGCTTCAACCTGCCAAACGCGAGTGGCGCAGCGTTTCACAATCTCCGGATCGTGCGTAACCATCACGATCACAGTTCCGCTCGCTCGCAGCCGCTCCAGCTGCTGCAAGATATGCAGCGTACCGCGCGCATCGAGCCCGAAGGTGGGCTCATCCAGCAGCAGAATGCGGGGGCCGCGCACCATCGCGGATGCCACGCTTAAGCGTCGCTTCTGGCCCATCGACAACTGAAAGGGATGCCTCTTGCGCAGCGCGAGCAGGTCGTATTCCCTAAGCAGCAGTTCTATAGCCGCCCACTGCACCTCCTGCCCCTGCTCCGCCTCCGGCAAGGAGTAGGCAAGCTCTTCCTCCACCGAATTCGTGACGAATTGGAATTCGGGGTTCTGGAACACAAAGCCGACTTGCTCCGCAAGCTGCTCGACTTTGCTGCCCTTAACCCCCTCGATCCAGCAGCTGCCGTGGGTCGGAATGAGCCGCATGATCGCTAGCAGCAGCGAACTTTTGCCAGCGCCGTTGGCACCGACAACGGTAATCCAGTCGCCCGGATAGACGCTCAAGTTATCCACAGAGGTCTTGATCTGCCCTCCGCGTAACCCTACAAAATCGCGAAGGGTCATGACCGGCACCGCAGTCTGAATGACGGAGGCCTTTTTGTCCTCAGTTTTGTTCCCAGACGTTAGCTCCATCCCATTATCGTCCCAAACACCAGGGTACCAGATCCCATAGTCGATCATTTGCTGTTTGTAAGCTTCGAATACCTCTTGAGGCGAGCCATCCGCAAGCAGTCCTCCATCTGGTGACATGACGATCAAGCGGTCGATGAATCCTAGGATGCCGCTTATTTTATGCTCCACGATAACCAGTGTTTTCTCAGCACTAATCCTTCGAATCGTTTCCCATACCTGCTCAGTACCTTCTTCATCCAGAAGCGCCGTAGGCTCGTCAAGGAACAGCACTTCCGGCTCTAGTGCGAGCACACTCGCAATAGCCAGCCGCTGTTTCATCCCTTGCGACAGATTCCCAATCAGGGTATGGGTATCTCTAAGTTGAAGTCCCACCAACTCCAGATAATACGCGATACGAGCAGGCATCTCCTCACGAGGGACTTGTAAATTTTCCAAGACGAAAGCAATTTCCTCATCCACATAAGGCATGCAGAACTGCGTCTCCGGATCTTGAAAGACATAGCCAGAGCTGCTTGGAGTTTGAATGTCATCTGCTTTGAGCGGAATCTCTACAATATCAGGCACAATACCGCTTAGCACTTGAAGCAGGGTTGATTTACCGCAGCCGCTCGGCCCTAGAAGCAGTACCTTCTCTCCAAGCTCAATCGAAAAGGAAACCCCCTGAAATAACAGGGGGGCGTCTTCTCCAGGATATTTTAACCTTAAATTCGTAACGCTCATTCCTTCGCTCATCACGTTACCCCAATACGTCGTAATCTTTCTTCGAAACAGGACGAACAAGACTTAGCACACCGGTACGAGCCAATGCACCCGCTAAATAGTAAGCGAATACGCCCGCGATCAAAGCGCTGCCCAGTAGACGAAGTCCAATAAACAAACAGTAGTTCCAGAACGTGAGTTGATCAATATAGCCATAGTAATTATCCACAACCAACGATAACCCTGCGGATGCGAATGAGGCTAGGATGGTCACGCCAACATTTGCACGACGGTAAAGGAAAAGGGCAAAAACGAGTTCAGCACCAAGCCCCTGCAGCAACCCATATACTAGCGTTGATACACCCCAAGAGCCACCAAAAAGCGCCTCAATCGTGGCAGCCGCTACTTCAGCCAATAAGGCAACGCCGGGTTTGCGAATAACCAGAAACGCGAAGGTCGCTGCCATAAACCACATGCCATAGCTCAATTGCTCCGCGTGAAGACCGAATGGTTTCAAAACATCGTACATCGGCCCCCATACGCGATAAATTACACCAAACACCGCTGCGATCACAATGGTGATCAAAATATCGGTCAATTTCAAACCCTTTGCTGCTGTTTCTTTTTGTGCCATCTGTTTGTTCGACTCCTTTACATATATAAATGTGTAAAATGAGATAGGCAAACACGAAAAAAAAGCCCACCGGGTAGCGGCAGGCATAAAATTAGTGCAAAAAGGCACTTCATTCTCTACGCTGGCATTACCCAGATCAGATTAACGGTCAGTGGCATGGGGCCACTATCTCAGCCTGACTTCATCAAGCACCCGTGTTGCTATTCATTTGGCTTAACTGTAGCGGATTGCCAACTTTTTAGCAATCCTTTTTTTGGGGCATTCGCTCTACTTTTCAATCAAATGCTGCAAATCATGCGTCAATTCGTTCAGTTGGCGAATGCTGTCTACGATATCTCACCATTAATCCATTTCTTCTGTGCAATTCCAATCGTTGTTCTGACACTGGAACTTCTCTCCTTTTTTCTACATCAAATGACATTTTATTACATCATTCAAGTAAAGGGATGAATAACCCTCTATTTGGAATGATAAAGAGATAATCTTCACGAAGAAATTGACTTCTAGCTAATAATGAAACTACAATACGTAGTGTTCATACTTAAAATTTATTCTAAAGGAGACATTTATAATGGATCATTCAACTATGCAGCACGGACCTGATTTTATGGCTATTTTGCTTTACATAGGCTTGGCCATTTTTGTTTTGTCGATTATTGGCTATGTGTTGGCCGCGAAAGCGCACAAACAAAACACAAGTCGATTGAAAAAAGTAGAGAAACAGGCTCTGAAAAAAAAGCAAAAGACCTGGCTGCTTCTCTCTCACACCCTTGTTATTATCGCGATATGCTGTGTGGGAACCTCGCTTATTCAGCAAAATTCCAGCAAATACAGTGTAGAAAAACTGAATTTTAATGCTCCTATCCAGGTCGTGACAGATAAAGATTATGGACGAGGGCATGCTGAGGGCACACTATCCTATGAGATGAAAATCCCGACCTCTGGTACACATAGTCCACATGACTTAAAGTTCGGCTTTTATAAGGACAGACCCTCCTATGAAATGCTTGTTCATAATTTAGAGCACGGCGATATCATTATTCACTACCGCCCTGATGCTCCTAAAGAACTGCTAGATCGACTCGACTACTTGGCGCATTTCAAGAAAGCCGGTGCTGGTGTACTAGCTGTACCGAATCCAGATGTACCTAGTGATCAGGAGGTCGTCGTAACCGCATGGACGAAAACGATGCAGCTTACGAAGTTTGACGAAGCAAGTGTGGGAACGTTCATCTACCAGAACATTGATAAAGGACCTGAACAAATTCCTTCCGAAATACGTCGCGGCGGCGGTACCATGTAATTGAGTTTGATAGGTTTTACTTGTACTACTTTCGAATCGTTTCACGGTCGGATACTAAATCCGTTGGTACTAAGCCGGTTAGACGCCTGAATACACGGTAAAAATAAGATGGATCATTGTACCCGATGAACTCGGAGATCTCGGTCACTGACAGCGCAGAATGTCTAAGCATGTAGATCGCCGTTTTGATCCTTGTAGCATGGACGAACTCGCTGATCGTTTGACCTGTTACTTTGCGAAAAAGTACCGCAGTGTAGTTCGGAGATCGGCTTATACAAGCGGCAAGCTCGTCTTTGGTAACGTGTTCACGGTAATGGTTTTGAATGTAGCTTTTCATCTGCTCCACTAGCTGCGCAGTAGCGGTCGTTGTCGTATCTTGGTCCCACTCTCTATGGAGATAGACAAACAGCTCTTTGAGCAGCGCTTCACACAGCGTTAGGTAATAGGATTGTTGGTCTTGCCACTGCTGATGGATAAGCCGCAAACGATCGACAATCAACTCGTATTTACCCGTTAATCGGCTAGTATAATGCGGCAGCTGGAGGAGTGGGAACAGCTCAACTGCTGCATCAGCGGTGAATTGAACCACGTACTTTTCATGGATCTGGGTCGGTACACTTCTTCCATAAAAGGGAGTTTTGCTCGGAATGAGCAGCCATTGCCCTTTCTCAGCTACCTGCTTCTTTTCATTGATCCAATACACACATCGGCCATAGGTAACGAGAACAAGCGTCCAATTGGGGCACCCGTCTAACTCTTCCTTGTACCAATTGCTGCTCTTATCATAAGTAAAGGTTATCACCTGCATAACGGCACCCCTCTGCATACTATAGTACATATATCATACTATAGTTCATAGAACTTCGGCTCATTTAGGCATATAATGAAGCCAAAATTCATTCGTTACTATTGAAAGGAAGTCCTAAACACCATGCGTAAAACAAAAATCATTTGTACCATGGGACCCGCTTGTGATTCCGTCCCTACTCTTAAAGAATTAATTCACGCGGGCATGAGCGTCGCCAGATTGAATATGGCTCATGGCGATTTAGATGAGCATCGGGTACGCATTCAGCGCGTACGACAAGCAGCTGGGGAGCTTGGTGTCATCATCCCTATTCTGATGGATATTAAAGGTCCGGAAATCCGCATCGGTCAATTGAAAGATGCTTCCTACGATTTGCAAAGCGGCGATCACATAGTGCTCACAACTGAACAAATTATCGGCGATTCTAGCCGTGTTTCCGTCAATTACCCTGGTCTTCCGCAGGATGTTAAGCCTGGGAATCTCATTCTTATCGATGACGGCTCTATAGAGCTGCGTGTAGAAATGATTGACGGTACCGAAGTTACTTGCAGCGTCTTGAATCAAAGTGTCTTGAAGCAGCGTAAAGGTGTTAATTTACCGGGCGTGCGTACCTCCCTGCCTGGTGTAACTGAGCGCGATGTGATGCATATTAAGTTCGGAATTGAAGAGAATATTTCCATCATCGCGATGTCTTTCGTTCGTAACGGAAACGATGTTAGAGAAGTTCGCGGGATTTTGGAACAGCATGGCGCTGCGTTTACGCCGATTATTTCGAAGATTGAGAACGAAGAAGGCATGACGAACTTCGCTTCGATCCTTGAAGCTTCCGACGGTATCATGGTTGCGCGGGGCGATCTAGGCGTCGAGATTCCGACGGAGGAAGTTCCGATTGCGCAGAAAGACATGATTCGCGCTTGTAATTTAGCTGGCAAGCCTGTTATTACGGCAACGCAAATGCTGGATTCCATGCAGCGCAACCCTCGCCCAACACGCGCAGAAGTGAGTGACGTGGCGAATGCGGTGCTTGATGGAAGCGACGTTGTCATGCTTTCCGGCGAGACAGCTGCAGGCAAGTATCCCATCGAGTCCGTAACGATGATGGCGACGATCGCTGAGCGCGTAGAGCAAACCATGGAGCGCAGCTCCTTGATCGACGCGCAGCTTCAGTCGAACAACGAAGTGACTGAGGTGCTGTGTCAAGCGGTTGTATCATCCGCTAACAAGCTGCACGCTGCAGCGATCTTGACGCCAACGGAGAGCGGCTTCACTGCTCGGATGATCGCGAAGTACCGCCCGGAAGCACCGATTATCGCGGTGACGTCCAATGAATCTGCGATCAACTACTTGAGCATGGTGCAGGGCGTTATCCCAATCCTTGGCGAATTCTGCGACTCCACTGACGCGATGATCCGCTCTGCCATCGGTCAAGCTGAGACACTCGGCTACGTGAAGAAGGGTGACATCACTGTCGTCTCCGCCGGTATCCCAGTGGGGAAATCAGGAACGACTAACCTGTTGAAGGTTGAGCGGGTTTAGACCGTCTGCTGTGTCCTTCACCAGACTTATACGAAATGTTCAGCAAAGACACCTCTGGGTGTCTTTTTTTGTTTGGTGGCTTGGGAATTTCCCTGAATTTCGCCTAAAGTCATTACTCCCTTTTGGGGCAAACTAATCTGGCTAAATGATGATGGAATAACGGAGGCCCCATGATTATCCGACTTGGATTCGTGTCTATGGCGATGGCGATTTTTAATAATACCCCTAGCTCCACCTTTACATACAAACTGTTCTCACAGCGTCCGCGTGAGGAAGCTTTGCAGCGAGCCATTGAGATCGGACGCAAAAATCTCGAAGCGACTCAGCGGATCCTATACTATAATGCCGCTCATGGTATTCACTTATTTCGACTATCGTCGTCGCTCATTCCTCTCGCTACTCATCCGGATGTGCAGATTGATGTGGCCACCGAATATAAAGATGAGCTTCGAAAGCTCGGCGACTTCGCGTACGCGCAGGGAATCCGCTTGAGTATGCATCCTAATCAATTCACGCTGCTAAACGGGAGTGACTCGGTTGTGGAGGCCGCTATTAGGGACTTGTTCTATCACGCGGCGATTTTGGATGGGATGAGACTTGATGAGTCAGCTATCATCAATATCCATGTTGGCGGTATGTACGGAGATAAAGCAGCCGCCACAGAGCGGCTATTTGCTAAGATACCGGATGTGCCTGAACATGTTATGCGGCGTCTTACTTTTGAGAATGATGACAAAACTTACACGCTAGAGGAAACGCTGGCCGTGAGCGAAAGGCTGCAGCGCCCATGCATGCTGGATTTGCACCATGATTGGTGCAATCCATCCGCAACCTCCCCCATCGAACTACTGCCAGACATCGCTAAGACCTGGGGTGACATTCCGATGAAAATTCACGTCTCCTCGCCAAAGGATGAGAAAGAGTTCCGATCTCATTCCGACTACATTGAACCCGATCAGCTCATCCCTTTTCTGAAGAGCTGTAAGGAGGTCGGCCTCCCCCGTATCGACGTCATGATTGAAGCCAAAATGAAAGATCTAGCCTTGTTCCGGCTCGCGGAGCAGCTTGGAAAAATTCGCGGCGTGAAACGAGTGGATGGCGGCGTTTTGACGTGGTAGAACAAAAAACCGTTTCTGACCAACAATCAGAAGCGGTTTTTATTCGCTGTCGTATCCTTTTTATCCAATGAAACCGTATGAATGTAGCTCTTCACATGCTTTATCGCATTAATTTCACCACCAATGATAATGATGAGCGCAGAAATATAGAACCAGGTCATGAGCACGATGATGCCCCCGACACTGCCGTAAGTGGCGCTATAATTCGTGAAGTGATTGACATAGAAGGAAAATCCGAAGGATGTTAATTGCCACCCTGCTGCCGCAAATATCGCTCCAGGAAGGATACTTTTGCAGGTCAAACACGTATTGGGCGCTATGTAGTAAATTCCGATGAAGACGACAAATACGATCACAAAGTTCACGATCCAGCGTAGGTTGTTCCACAGATCCACTTGTTTAGATGAAATGGAAATGTTAGCAAGCGTCCAGTCCCCGATCCAATGACCAAACACACTAAGCAGCAACGCTGAAGCGATGACAATGAGCATGCCCAGGGTCAGCATTACAGCGAGAAAACGCGAGTGTATAAAGCTTTTTCGCTCCGGCAGCCCATATGCTTTGTTTACCGCGACGACGATCGCATTCATCGCTGCGCTGGCACTCACCAAAGCCAATATTAACCCGAAGGAAAGTGTGCCTCCTCTTTTCACATCAAGCAGGTTGCTAAGCGTTTCCTCGATCCACCCGGAGACTGCCCCCGGAATATATTCTTTAATGAGTCCGATGACATCATCCGAGGAGAACGGCAAATACCCCAATAAACTCAGAATAAACAGCAGAAAGGGGAACAGGGATAGCAGAAAATAGTAGGCACATTGGGCAGCAAGCCCTGTGGCATCGTGCTTTTCGAACTGATTCCAAAGCAATTTTAAGTAAGATATCCCCATGTACATATATGTCCTTTCATCGGTCTATAAATGTGATAGAATAGGTAGTCCAGTATTGCTATGAAACAGGTGATGATTTTGACTTCTCTTTCTATTTACCCTACACCATTAGGTACGAAACAAACCACGGAGCGACCTATCCCGCATGCGCGTATGGCGCTTTTAACGAATAGTTCCGATTTTGTGTCAGATAGCGATCGTGACGCTTACTTTTTCCGCGACTTGGAAAGCCATCAGATTCTCCTGAATGAAGCGCAGGTACAGGCTGTGCGCCATTTCAAAGGTCCCCTACTTACCCTGGCGGGAGCCGGTTCCGGGAAGACAACTGTTCTGGTGTGCCGAGTTGCTTATTTACTGCGTGTCCACCGGGTCCATCCGTCGAATTTGTTATTGATTACTTTTTCGAAAAAGGCCGCCGAAGAAATGCGGGAACGTCTCACGTCCATGCCGGGTCTTGATCATAGTATGACCAATACGATGCAAGTTCGGACATTTCACGCTTTTTGCCTAAGATTACTGCGAATGAACGGGTTACAACAAGAGATTCTGAGTGATGGCCGCTATCAGCAAATTGTCTTCAAGCGCATCATGCTGGGCATGGGGCTGCAGGATACATACCAACCCGAAGTGCTCATTTCCTTGCTTTCCTCTTATAAAATGCAGCTGATCGAGGTCGAAGACCTCCCTGAAGGAACGGAAGAAGATAAAGAAGTGAAGCGGATTTTCATGCAGTATGAGCAGTGGAAAATGGAACAGCAAAAGATTGATTTTGATGATATTTTGATCAAAGCCTACCACCTATTGCAGCAAAATACCGATGTCTTGCGCTCGCTGCAGCGAAAATTCACTTATATCAGTGTCGATGAGTTCCAAGATACGAATACCGTGCAATACGAAATCATTCAAATGATTGCAAAGGACCACGGGAATTTGATGGTTGTTGGTGATGATGACCAGACGATTTATTCGTTTAATGGCGCGAGAAATGAATTTATTCTACAGTTCCATGAAAAGTATCCTGCTGCGAAGACGGTTACTCTTGATATTAATTACCGTTCTACTTCAAGTATCGTCGGTCTAGGGAATGCGATCATCAAACACAACATGCAGCGTAAATGTAAGACCCTTCTAGCAACCAAACAAAGTGAGACCAAGCCGCAATATGTGAAACCTATGAATAGTGATGACGAGGCCGATTGGTTAGTTAACGATCTTCGGATTAAAGTAGCCGAGGGTGGCAGCGAGTATGGCGATTTCGCTATTTTGTATCGGACAGCCAGCAACAGCCGAGCGATTATCGAGCAGTTAATTCTTCATAATTTGCCTTTTGTGGACTACGGAAGCAATGACTCCTTCTACGATCAGTGGATGGTGAAGCCGATTATCGATCACTTAAGGCTTGCCCATGAACGCCGCAATTTCGAAGCCATAGAAGGTGTACTCCCTTCATTATATATAGGACGAGACCAAGGCATGCGGATTATTCAAGATCAGGAAGCGATTCAGGCGAAAAAGTGGCCGCTCATCCACCTGCTCGGTCTGCCGCAGCTGAAGGATTTTCAAAAAGAAAAGCTGAAGAACCGCATCCGACTCATTAAATCGCTTGCTGAAATGAAGCCTTTGGATGCCGTTCAGGCGATTCGCAAGGATTTCTATGATGCTTTCCTGGAGACGAACAAGCGCAGCAAGCTGACGAGTCACAGAGAGATGCTGAAGGAAACGCTGGACGAGCTGGAGTCTTCGGCCAAGCGGTTCGATACGGTGGAGCAATTTCTTTATTTTATCCATGAGGTGGCGGAAAAACGCATCGAAATGAGCCGGCTCCAAAAAGAACAATTCGCGAATAAAATTTCGCTCATGACGATTCATAAATCGAAGGGACTGGAGTTCCCGATCGTGTACTTGCTCTGTGCAATTGAGGGCAATATGCCGCATAGCTCGGCACTCGATGCCAGCCATCTGGACGATGTGAAGATGGCTGGTGTTACAGGGCGCGACAAGGGAACTGCCGCGCTGGAGGAAGAACGGCGACTCGCCTACGTCGCCGTCACGCGCGCCAAGGCCGAGCTGCTGATCAGCTCGCCGGCGTTTTATCGCGGGAAGAAGGCGGAGCCTTCCCGCTTCCTACTGTCCGCGTTCTCTGGCGCGGACACGGTGGACAGCCGCAAGCCCGCTGCGGCTGTGGGTACAGCAGCGGCGCGGCGACCGGCCGCCGCTGGGAAACCCGCCGCCGCGACTGAGCGGGTCGCGGCGTGGATCTGCGAGCAGGCCGGCTGCAAGGCCTGGTCACGCATCTCTTCGCCGCAGGAAGCGAAGCTTGCGGCGAAGGCGTGCCCCTTGTGCAGCACAGCCATGGTCAAGGGCAGCCGCATGGTTTCGCTCACGCGTTAGCCGAGCATTGCCTACATGCTCCCTTCTAACACGGGTAGAATTCACCCGTATTTGTTGGAGGGATTACCTAGGCTACTCTACTGCTGTCGGCTTATGCTGTCCTTTGGCGACAATGTTTGTCAATGTTGATGCAATAAAATCAAGTACACCCAAGTCGAATGTATTGAAACATTCACTTGCTCATCCGTGAAAGTTGTACATTGTACAACTTTAGGCAAGCAAATCCCCATTTTCCACGCGATTGTTGCATAAATTACAACAATTACAGCCAAAAGTAGCTCTATAGCATGGGATGAGGCTAAATAGAATTGTTGTACAACATACAACAATCTTTAGCTTGCACAGAAGAAATCAAGGAAATTGTTGTACGTTGTACAACTTGCCTTCCTAATCTTCCAATAGTCACTTACCGAGCCGATGATTATGCATTTATCTACAATCTCACTCAGCTCAGCGGCAAATCCATAGCTAAACATGCTAAATAGGGGTAAGCTTCACCTTACCCCATAACAGAAATAAAAGCAGCAATCCCTAGTGGGAATGCTGCTCTTTTTTCTGTTACACAAGTTCTTTCAAAGCATCTAAAGCCGCATCATAATTCGGATGCTCCTTCATCTCCGTTAAATACTCCACATAACGAACCGTATTGTTCTCATCCAAGATGAATATCGCACGCTGATCGAGCTGAATCTCTTTAATCAAAACGCCATATGCTTGGCCGAAAGCACGGCTTTTATAATCAGATAAGGTTACGACTTTATCAATGCCTGCAGCCCCGCAGAAACGACTCAGTGCAAAAGGAAGATCCACGGAAATCGTCAATATGACGACATTATCGCCTAGCTTATCTGCTTCCACATTGAAACGACGCGTCTGTGCATCGCATGTGCCCGTATCCACGGAAGGGACGACTGAAATCAGCTTCACTTTGCCTGCATAATCCGATAGGCTGACCTCTGTCATTAAATCCTTATTCACTTTGAAATCTGGCGCTTGATCCCCAACCTTAATCTCCGGTCCTAGCAAAGTAATTGGATTCCCTCCTGCTGTTGCTACCCCTGTGCGTTCTTGTACCTGTGTCATATTCGTATTCCTCCTGTAATTTTATATGTTTTAACAAATTAGATTCGTTGTATGTTATGCCTTCTCGATAACTGCTTTAAGCTTCTCTTTAGGTTGTACCCCAACCATCTGATCAACCAATTGTCCATCCTTGAAAACGAGCAGAGTAGGGATACTCATGACGTTATATTTGGAGGCGGATTCTGGGTTATCATCCACATTGATTTTTACAATCTTGGCTGCATCGCCGATCTCAGCAGATAGTTCATCTAGGATGGGAGCGATTATTTTACAAGGTCCGCACCAAGGGGCCCAAAAATCTACAAGTACAGTACCTGCTTCAATTTCATTGTTAAAAGTAGCATCGGAAATTTGTTTAACTGACATGGCTAATTCCTCCTAAAGGTTTTTATTATTAAAAGCATTAAGCATGCTGTTCTGAAATAAATCGTTCACAATCTAGTGCGGCCATACAACCGCTTCCTGCCGATGTAATCGCTTGGCGATAAATGCGATCCTGCACATCCCCACAGGCGAATACACCAGGCACAGTCGTTTGTGACGTTCCGGGAATAACCTGCAAATATCCGAGTTCATCTGTTGGCAGCTGTCCGCCTAGGAAGCCTGTATTCGGAGTATGTCCAATCGCAAGAAAAATTCCATCGGCCTCCAGCAGTTCTTCCTCACCAGTTACGTTATTGAGCACCATAAGTCCGGTCACTCCAAGAGGGCCAGCTACAACTTCAAGCGGTGTCCGATTGAGACTCCAGGCAACTTTTTGATTGCTGCGGGCGTGATCCTGCATGATTTTCGATGCTTTCAGATCGTCACGGCGATGCACAACGCGCACTTCGGAAGCGAATCGAGTCAAGAACTGTGCCTCTTCCATCGCGGTATCCCCACCGCCAATTACGATAATCTTCTTGTTTCTAAAGAAAAATCCATCGCAAGTTGCACAGGTGCTAACGCCTTTACCAATATTATCGGATTCACCGGGAATGCCCAGTTTCTTGGCCGTTGCCCCTGTTGAAATGATTAGCGAATCCGCCGTCAATTGACCTCCATCCTCTAAAAACAAGGTGAATGGACGTTTGGACATATCGACTTCTGAGACCCGACCTGGCTGAATCGTAGCACCGAAACGCAAGGCCTGTTTACGCATATTATCCATCAACTCCGGCCCCGTGATGCCATCCGGGAACCCTGGGAAGTTGTCTACTTCTGTGGTGGTAGTTAACTGCCCTCCAGGTTGTATACCTTCTATGACTAAAGGCGACATGTTCGCCCTTGCCAGGTAAATCGCTGCGGTTAACCCGGCTGGTCCAGTTCCGATAATGATCGCTTTGTGATGCATAGGAACGCCTCCTTGATGCTTCATGTTATTTGTATGATTTTGTATTGTTTGTTAGCAATTTAATTTGAAACAACTTTATGAATGAATCATACCAATTCCATTTAATATTGTCAACAATTAATTTGCATACAATATAAATTCAAATACTTAAAACTTTATCTGGTCCATAAAAACGAGCAAAAGCCGCGACAAACGCTGTCGCAGCTTAACCTTGAAAGTGAAATCCAAAGACTTTTGGAATCGAATAAAAAACTCCTTAGCCTTGTACTAACTGAGCTAAGGAGTTTTCACTTTGTACAGCTTACTTATGGCGTCCGGCTTTTCATCTCATCGAGACTCTTGAACTGGTAGCCCTGACTTCTCGCATCGTCAATGATTTTGGCCAGTGCCTCCGTGTTATCTTTGGACACCGAATGAAGCAAAATGACAGCACCTGGATGCAGCTGCGCCATCACATTTTTGTAGGCATACTCCCAGCCCTTCTGATGCTTTGGCTCCCAATCGCGGTAAGCGACGGACCAAAACACGTTCGTATAGCCAAGCCCTTGACTAACTGCTAACGATTGGCTATTAAATATCCCCCGCGGCGAGCGAAGATAGCGCATTTCCTTTTGTACAGTAAGAGTGCTGACCTCATCTTTCACTTGATTTAATTCTTTCTGAATGCGTTCTGCCGATATTTGACTCATATCCGGATGGCTCCAAGAATGGTTGCCGATCAAATGGCCTTCCTGTGCCATTCTCTTTAACAGTTCAGGCTCCGTCCTGATATAATGCCCCGTCACGAAGAAGATCGCGGGTACTTGCTTCTCCTTTAGCACGTCCAAAATCTTACCGGTATAGCCCTGCTCATAACCATTATCGAAGGTTAAGTACAATTCCTTTACAGCTGGATCTCCTGTAAAAATAGCCCCTCGCTGCTTCAACAGAGCTTTGAAGCCCTCTTGGTCAATGGACGGGGCTTGTCCGTTTGAGCTTTTCTTAAACCCAAAATGATAAGACCCGTCGGCCGATGCCATCGTCGCTTGTCCGAACAGTATGGCGAGCACGATCGTCAGAATTCGCATGTATTTCACGGTTAAACATTCACTCCTTGCCTTCTGTGGATTGGTACAGCCTACATAGACTGTTACTAATATGCCACATGTTAGACGGAGATTATGTGTTCTTTTTCAATCTATCACTTTCCCAAAAGCATCCACAATGTCAGCCCCGAAAAGCGTGTCCGACTAGCTTCTGAATTTCTGCGTACGCTTCTCTCGGCGACGTGGCTTGGCGGTATGATCGCGGCGTCGTCATGGCGAGGAATACTTCCACTAAGCCGAGCATTTGCGAAAGCAGCGGTATTTGATCGCCCGTGAGACGATACGGATAGCCAGTGCCATCTACTTTTCATGATGATAAAGGAACGCTTTCTCGACTTCTTGAAAATCGGGGATACCCTCGCACAATTCCTTCGCCATGAAGCAGTGCTCCTGTACCACTTCGAACTCAAACTCTGTCAATTTCCCTTCTTTTTCAAACATATAATCCGGCCCCTCCGAGTAGGCGTAAGCCGTACCCATAACGAGGAAAGTGGAGAGGCTGAGTGAAACGATCATCACTTTGCGTTTCAAACGAATCATCGTGCTGCCCTGCCTCCTTCTTGTTCTGATCTCGCTTACAAACCTATTGTATCCCGCCATACGATTCGTGACTTCGTCCTTTAGAGTAATTTATACCTACTACTTTCGCAGTGTCCTATGGTATACTTTTGTACCAGATACACACCTAATCCACGATTAATGGGGGCTATAATCTTGAATTTATTAGAAGTAAACTACCTGGCCGTACTTGTTGCGACATTAAGCACCATGGTACTTGGTTTCCTGTGGTATTCGCCGGTCTTATTCGGAAATGCATGGGTCAAGCTGCGAAATATGAAAATGGAAGAGATGAAAGGCGGAGGCCCCATCACTTACATCCTTACGGCACTAACCGCATTAGGGGGCGCCTTTATCCTGGCACTTCTTTTGACGCTTGGCAATGAGACAACCTGGTTGACAGGGCTTACGATTGGCCTACTTATCGGCCTAAGCATTTCGCTGAAAATCGGGATGAATTATTTGTTTGAGAATAGCAAGCTGCAGTTGTATTTCATCACCATCGGCTACCACATGGTATCCTATTTGATTGCTGGCATTATCATTGGAGCCTGGCAGTCCTAATGTCATCGGGATAGACTAACAAGAGCGCCTCCACAGGAGACGCTCTTTTTTTATTGCCTCTAACGTGTTTCAAAATCGTCTAAATCGTTTATTCAGGTATATCCCCCCATTCCACTTGGCATTCACTCGAATATACTGGAGCACAAGATCTTTGGGGGTGGAGATAGTGCTTCAACTTAATGGAATCGTTGGCGGTAGCTCACCAATCTCGGTTGGCGCTGGAAAAACGATACTGCTGCAGCAAATACTTATTCGTGTGAAAAGTAAACAAAAGTTAATTTTGAGGGATATCAACTTCTTGTTTAACAATAAAGCCAAGAACTCGAGATCCTTGAGTCGTTCAGATAGTTGGCACATGACCTTTGTGCGGCGTTAAGTATGATGACCAAATGTTTAATCACTAGAAAAGAGGATACAATGAACCGGAAGCAAATGCTCCTGATCAGTACAATGGCCCTTACCTTAAGCATGGGGGGAACCACATGGATTGATCCTTTAAGAGCTAGTCCAATTGCAAATAAACAGAATACTGTTCCTATAAAAGAAGATCTGCTGCATGTCCTGGGGCTATCCTCTGAGGAAGACATTTACATTGCCCAGTATAATGGGTTATCTCTTGCAGATATAGCCGAAGCCAACAAAGTTGATGTTCAGAAAGTCATTGAGCTTCAATTAGCAGAGTTAACCGAACAATTAAATTTACGGCTGTCCAGCGGCAGCATTTCGCCTGAGCAATATGAAGCACAACGTGCTGAATTACCTGAAATTATTATCAAAAGTGTATACGCCATGTAAAAAACGACAACGTCGTCCTTCAGGGACAACTAAAAAACGCCCGCATGGGCGTTTTTTTATGTTACTAACTTGTTGTGAACACACAACTATGTCACTATCAAATGAAGAGAAGCTCATTAGGAAAGGATTACGACTTGATCATGAACTTTCATCAACTTATTCCGCTTGTCCCTCTCATTGAACAGATCGAGACGAATAGTTCCTCTCTTACGGCCGAATGCCCGGCCAATAAGTATCAGCTTATTATCGTACGCCGTGGACACATCACGATACTTGGCCAAGATCAAGAACCGACGGTTTGTTCACAAGCCTATGCCTGCCATCCGGATCAAGGTACCTATTCCATCCAAGTTCCCAAAACCAAAACCGTGGAGTACGTTATCATCACTTACCGAATGCTCCCTGACGAAAACACGTGGACGTTACAAGGCCCACTTACCACACTCAGCGAGATCAAAATTCACTATATGCTGGATGAGCTTATCCGAACAACTCATGATCTTCATCCACTCACGGCTGAAGAAGAGGCTGCCCATATATTTCGTAAGCGAATCATGTTGGAGCGCATTCTCTTCATTTATTTATATGAATCTCAATTGACCCAAGAGAAAAAGTCTTCAGCCGAATCGATTGAAGAGACTCTTTCCTATATGAATGAACATTATATGGTTGAGCTTTCACTTCCGATGTTGGCCAGACGAGCAGGCATGAGTGTAGGTTATTTTACGGTTCTATTCAAAAAGCATACCGGTGCTACGATGATGAATTATTTGTACACACTGCGTATTGAGAAAGCTAAACAAATGTTTCTCCACACCGATTTACTTGCCAAAGAAGTTGCAGGACGCGTCGGTTTTGTTGATTATTTTCATTTCAGCAAGGTTTTCAAGAAAAAAACAGGCTATTCTCCTTCCGTATTCCTTGCAAGCCAAAACAAAATCTAATAATAGGACATGTTCATTATACATATTAGACATGTCCTAAAACGGAATTATTCGGTATGATTCCAAATGAGAATAATAATCATTGTCACGGGGGAAACCGAAAATGAAAAACCATATCGCTCGTCTTTGTCTTATCGCACTGATCAGCGTATTTGCAATAAGCCTTGCAGCTTGTGGCAAAACGACGAATACCGAATCAGCTGCAACAACACCGGCTGCAGCAAGCCAGAAGCCTAGTGCTCAATCCGAGGGTAAAATTACGGTTCAAGATGCGGTTGGAACCGTCGAACTACCTAAGAAACCTGAACGCATTATTACGATGGAATTCGGGTTCACCGATATCCTCGTCACGTTAGGCGTACAGCCTGTTGGTATTGCTGACGACAACAGCCCTGATCTATTCATGGACTCAGTAAAAAGTCAGTTGACAACATACAAATCTGTTGGTTCCCGCTATGAGCCAAACATTGAGCTAATTAGTTCACTTAAACCCGATTTGATCATTGTCGACGTAAACAAACACAAGAATGCCATTCCCCAGCTCAAAGGAATTGCTCCGGTTCTGGTGTTAGATGATTTCCAAGCTGATTACAATCAAATGCTCAAGAACGTTGCAATTATCGCTAAAGCCGTTGGCAAAGAAGAAGAAGGCAAGAAACGCCTAGCTGAGCATCAAACAATGGTTGAGTCTTTGAAAAAGAAACTAGGTTCAACGAATCTTCGTGTTCTTCCCGCAGTTGTGAATCCCAAAGGATTCTTCGCTCATTCTGATCACGCTTATAGCGGTTCCTTCCTAGCGATGCTAGGGTACACGGACCCTATTAAAAATACTGCCGCTTATCCGCAGATCACGCTAGAACAACTGGTTGAAGCCAATCCGCAAGTCCTGTTCCTGCTGCCTACGGAAAAAGAAACCATCATCAAACAATGGGAAACAAACCCGTTATGGCAAAAAATTGACGCTGTAGCGAACAAAAAAGTGTTCACTGTAGAACGACGTGACTGGTCTCTATCGCGTGGATTCCTCGGATCTGAGAAAATCCTCGAGGATATCGTGAAGAATTTGGGGCAATAGTCCAATGAATCCTACATATGAGAAGCAGAGCCGTAAATGGCCTCTGCTCTTCCTTTTTTCTATCTCTATTCTCATTATGATGATGGGTGTGATCTGTAGTTTGAAATGGGGCCAGGCTCAGGTCTCCTGGCGCACCTTGATCGAGGCCGTGACCTACCAAGGCAATGACAAAGCTCACCTCTACATCCAAACACTACGTTTACCACGTGCCATCATGGCATGTATCGTAGGCATGCAGTTAGCCTTAGCAGGATTGCTTACACAGCTAACAACCAAGAACCCACTAGCATCCCCACACATTTTCGGAATTAATGCCGGAGCGGCTTTGGCCGTGGTGGTGGGACTTGTCGTTTTACCCCACTTTGGCAATATAGGCCTAATTGGCTTCGCATTCGCAGGGGCAGCCCTAAGCGCGCTGCTCATTTGGTCATTAGCAGGAACGGGACGTCAGCAATACGTGCGTTTAGCCCTAGCCGGGATAACCATCCACTTCCTCATGTCTTCGCTGACGGAAGGCTTCATTATCATGAATCAGCATGCCACTGACAGCATGATCTTCTGGCTTGTTGGCTCCTTGAATCAAGCGGCTTGGACGGAAGTTCGCATCATTTTACCTTTTTTTGTAGGCGGCATGATGCTATTCAGCTTCATGCTCCCCTCATTCAAGCTGCTGCTAATGGATGACGACATTGCGGCAGGTTTAGGCCAACGTGTTAACCTCGTGCGTGGAATCAGTATTCTACTCGTCATCGTACTCGCCGGATCCGCAGTAGCCTTATGTGGTCCGATTGGTTTCGTTTGTCTCCTTGTTCCGCACATGGCTCGCGCCATGGTCGGCCCGAACTTAACGATTCTTGGCCCGTTTACAGCTCTACTTGGGGGGATTTTGCTTCTATACGCCGACTTCCTCAGCCGCTTTATCGCTTTTCCATTCGAATCACCGGTTGGCATTGTGACAGCTGCGATTGGCGCGCCATACTTCATCTACTTAGCTCGCAAGCAAGGAGGTGCGCGGTGAAGAGGATAGCACGAACAATGCGAAAACCTGTTTTTTCCCTGATGTCAGCATGCGCAATTATGATAGTGCTCGCTATCATCTATGCACATGTGGGCGCCGTGCGGATCCCGCTTGGAGATGTATGGGCAGGATTCATGGATGAGAAGAGTCCGTCTTATTTCATCGTGCATCAGGTTCGATTGCCACGCATCTTGGTTGCAATTTTAGCGGGATTTGGTCTAGCGGTTGGCGGCGTTATTCTACAGAGCTTGGTGAGAAATCCGCTTGCCAGCCCTGATGTTATTGGGATTACCAAAGGGGCTGGATTCATGGCTGCGGCTGTTATCTTTCTCTTTCCCAAATCGCCAAGTTACTTCTTGCCGATTGCTGCGTTCGTCGGTGCCTTCTCTGCATTCCTTCTTCTACTGCTGTTAAGTCGGCGATTAACACTCCCTCCGGCCTCTCTTGCCTTGGTAGGCGTTGCCATTGGGACTGTGTTTCAAGCCGGCACACAGTATTTGATTATCAGACACCCAAGCGACATCAACATGGCGCTGCTCTGGCTGTCCGGAAGCTTATGGAGCCGAAGCTGGCACGATGTGTACACGCTGCTGCCGTGGATCGCCGGGCTCCTGCCTATCGTGTGGGCGAACTCTGCGAAGCTGAATATTTTTCAGCTTGGTGACGATATCACCACCTCGCTCGGGCTGAACATCGCGAAGCAGCGCTTCTGGCTGCTGCTGCTTGCCGTTGCTCTCGCCGGCATCTCCGTGTCGGCCGTTGGCGCGATCGGCTTCATTGGCCTGATCGCGCCCCATATCGCGCGGAGCATCGTCGGCGCTCGGCATCAATGGCTGATCCCGCTAGCCGCCTTGATCGGCGCCGATTTGATGCTGCTGGGAGACTTGCTCGGCCGCATCATTATCCTCCCGCGGGAAGTGCCTGTGGGCATCATGACCGCCGTCATCGGCGCACCTTATTTTATCTACTTGCTGCGTAGGGAGCGTCTGCGTAGAGGGTAATACACCAAAGAGGATGCAAAACCGATTCACGGTTTGCATCCTTTTTTGCCGGTGAGTAAAGTCAGATACTTTGGGGAGAAATTGTTGTATTTACTGCAACATTCCTGGGGAAAACGCGGATTAGCTGGCCTAAAGTTGTAAAAAATACAACAACCCCTTGACCAGGAGTCATCCCTTGCATGTTACGCATCAACCTGGACTAGCGCTCTCATCCAAAAGATCAGCATAAGCCGTATATGGTCCCTATTCCTTTGCGGGTTACTGTCTACCTTAACTCATACCACGCAGCCGATCCGCAATAACTCTCATCATGCTTCGCAGAACATCAATATTCTGGAAGCAAAAGGTCAACACCAGATCCCGATGAAGCTGCAGCAGGACGGTAGCTTCCTTCGCCGTACAGTCAGCCGAACGAGGACCGCTGTCGATAATCGCCATCTCACCGAAGAACGCGCCTTCCTGTAGAACCGCGTACTCTTCACTGCCTCTATGCACACGAATGCTTCCTTCGATAATGCCATACATGGTATCTCCGAAATCACCTGCGCGGCAGATGACTTCTCCAGGTTCGTAGGCAACTTCTTCCACCATTTGAGCGAGCCAAATGAAATCCTCAGGAGCTAGATGCACGAACAAATCTACTTTTTGCAGCACGAGAATCCGCCGTAAAATGACTTCGTCCTTCGTTAAGCCTTCTGCTGTCTTGGTTACAGGCAATTGCAGGGTGGCTGCGACTTCTGCGTGACTTTGCTCCAGTTCAGACTTAACCGCTGTCTGTCCCCGCTCCAATTCGGATCGCAACCTGCGGGACAGCAGCTTCATCATTTCAACCGCAATGCTGGTCTGATCGAACATCATATCGTAGAAAACAGAGGAATCCAGTCGCCACAGAAGAACATCCTCCTCGGCTTTAATGGTTGCTGTTCGGGCTCCCTGAGTCAGAATCGCCATTTCACCGAAGCATTCTCCCCGCTTCAGCTCGCCTAGCGGCTGCCCACCTCGGTATACGCCGGCTCGACCTCCATCCATAATCATCAGGGAATCTCCTAGATCCCCTTCCTGAATGATGACTGCCCCCTTCTGAACACTCAGTTTATGTAGTCGCCGTGCAATAACAGAGAGATCTCTGCTGATCATCCCTTGGAACAAAGATACATGGCGGAGCAAATGCACGCGATGCATCAAATCCGAGAGATCCTCATTTGGTGAAGTTCTGGGCTTGTCCATGGTGAGATGCTGTATCGCTTGCTTGAGCCAATCATCCCCTTGCGCGGATAACCAGTTCAACTGTTCGCTTAGTGGCATGTCCGTTACGGAATTCCTAACCACCACGCTTGAGCCTGACATAAATGTCGTCATTTCCGTGCGCAGGCTTCCTCGAAGCGTTTGATCGATCACTTCCTCCGCATTGGCCTGCTGCCTGGAATCCCCTTCGGACCAGTCGATATAGACGGCCTGCATCGTTTTCTCTTCATAGATGAGCGATAACAACTGGAAGATGCGTCGACTGATCGCTGTTCGAATTTCTCTTATGATATTCTTGATGTCCGAGCAGCCCTCTATCCCAACAATGCTCGCCCCATGTTCAGCAAACTGCCCATGCAGCTTTAATTCCCGGAGAATATAAGTCTCTACTTTGTGGCTGTCCACAAAAGGTAGTCTCTTATGCATACGAAGCAGCGATTCCAAAATGCGATCACGCATGTCGTAGTTGGCAGCCTCGTAGCAGTCGAACAGCATATCGAAGGCTCTCTGCGTAGCGATTCGTTCGAATACGGCTGGTAAATACAAGCCAATTTCTCTCTGGTTCAAATAAGGCGCTAACTGTGGCAAAATATCCTGCTCATCATAAGCAGCGAGGGCCTGGGTGGCGTAGCGCCGGGTTTGGCTGTCTTTTAACATCGCAACTATCGGTACAATTAACGGAGGTACATGCAGAATAGCGGCAGATTCTAAAGCGCGAATTCGAACCTGCGGACTGCTGTCTTGTAAGAGAGAAATTAGCGGTTTATAGAAATTTTTCACACGAATTTGTCCAAATAAGGCAGCCATCGCAATCCGTTCTTCTTCATGCCCGCTTTCCATCATTTGTTTCAATTTCCCGACCGCTCGAAACATACCTTCAATACTATAATATTTCACCAAACCAGCGATGGCAGCTGCTTGTACCTCCACTGATTGATCTTCTAGATGAACGGTTATTTCATCTACATATTCCTCATTGGCATACGCTGCTAGCGCCATTATTGCCCTAGCTTTCACCTGATTGTTTTCGGTTGCCACCAAGAATTGCAAGATAGGTTCGAAGCCGTCCGGCACCTTTTGCTCCACATAGGCCAAGGCTTCCATACACATTTCAGGAATTGAATGATGCAGCAGTCCGTCTAGATGAGGCGTTAGGTCGAAGGAGTCCATCTCTCGTAAAAGACCGAAGGCGTACAAAGCTTGCTGCTTATCTGAGCTGGATAGCGCATCAATCAGGATTTGCCGACTAGCAGGGTCCATTAGATTGAGTTCAACCTTCTGGAGATCGTCTCCCCCTGTTTTGAGATTAGATAAGAGGGTATGCAGATAGGCTTTCTTGACCTTTATCCCCGCAACGATTCCAATCACAAGCAAAACCAGCACGATATAACTCAATTGTTCAGGAGCAAGCAGCCGCGTTACGATAAGTAAACAAATGGCAGCCAACCCCTTGGCCCCATTGCGGACAATGCCATCTAGGAAGCTCTTCGCTCTGCCCCGCCACTCCGGTGGAACAGGGAACATCACTAATTGGCTCACTGAGGAGTAGAGAGTATCCCCGACAACTTTATCGCTTCCTTTCACGATTACAGCCATAGCCAGTACAGGCAGGACTAAAATACCAAAACTGCCAGCAATTAAGGTAATCGGGAAGACAAGCAAGGCGGTCATCACGCCGAATCGCGTCAAGATGCGACTGGATATAAACAATTGAACAAATAAAGCAATCAACCCGGAGAACCCATAGAAGCTGCCCATAAACCCAGCCAAGGCCTCATTCTGTAAGGTCCCTCTCAGGATCACCTTGAATTGATAATCAATTAATGTGAGAGATAATACGAGTGCTGCAGATAAAATGGCGACATATTTCAGATGAGGAACGCTCGCGAATAAACCTGATTTCCGACGTACGGCCTGCTTCGCCGTTGTTGTCCTAGGCTGAGCCGGTTTGGCTTCTATCGATTCCTTAGCGAAACTTAAGATCAAATAAACGGCCACCAAACCGAGCAGCTGTAGACCCGCATAAAAGTAAATCAGATTCGCTGTGCCTACGAGCGGAACGAGTGCTTTTAGCCCAAACCCGCTTAAAATCCCCCCCGTAATCCCCCCGCTTCCTACGATTCCAATCATCTGCTTGGCTTTCCTCTGATTCATCACTGATGTGGCGAACTGCCAGAAACAAACAATCATCAGGAAATTAAACACGTCATAGCCGATGTAGATAACAGGAAACACCCAACGCAGCTCTAGTCCCACACCAAACCTAGAAACTAGAACCAGTACGGAGATTAGCGGAATTAGGATCTTCATGAGGCTTTCCAACCGAACCTTCGGTGAGTATCGCTGAAAAAGGATCCCCGCCATGATCATGACCAGGGCCTGAGGCAAGTACATCAGAGATAAATAGGAATTATCAAACCGGCTTAAAAAAAGCGTATCTGCCGCGGTTCTCCCGATGGTTGAGGCTGAAACGACACAAAATAAATAAGCGAATAAGAGAAAAACTTTCCCATACTCTTGCTTATCTTCAGCGAATTTATGTAAAAAGATCTGATAAGTTTTGCTAAACATCATACGGCTCATGATACACCTCATTTTAGAATCGACGCTTAAAGACGCCTAATGAAATTGTACCAGAAGTCCTAGGATTAAATAACTAATTTATTAAAAAAAAGAGACACAATCCGTCACAATACTACGAAACTCAACCGAATTAAATCAGCTAAAAAATGCAAAAAAACCGCCCCAGCAATGGAACGGTTCTATGCTATGACGATTTCCTTGCAGATCTTCTCTTTTAAGGCGAAGAACTGGGGACTGTTCTACTCCTTATTGGGATCTCTCATGCTCTTGCGTGCCACCCCTGTACGATAGGCTGCTTCAACAACTGCCTCCCTTACCTTTTCCACCACTTTCTGGTTAAAAACGCTTGGGATAATATAAGTCTCATTCAATTCTTCATCGGTTACTACGGATGCAATAGCCTGAGCAGCCGCCAGCTTCATTTCCTCATTGATCTCACTCGCCCTGCAATCCAAAGCGCCGCGGAAAATACCGGGAAAGCAAAGAACGTTATTGATTTGATTCGGCTTATCAGATCTCCCTGTAGCCATCACTCTCACATAGGGCTTGGCAAGCTCGGGATCGATCTCCGGCATGGGGTTCGCCATCGCGAAGACAATCGGGTCCCTCGCCATGGATCGAACATCATCTACTGTTAAAATGTTAGGAGCGGAAACGCCAATGAATACATCCGCATGCTGGATAACGTCGGACAAACTCCCTGCTTCCAAGTTCGGATTCGTCATCTGGGCAAACTCGGTCCAATGCGCATTGTCGTACTGTGTATTTCGGTTAATCGCGCCATAGCGGTCCACTCCGATTAAGTTACGCACGCCAGCGGCGAGCAGCATCTTAGAGCAAGCGATACCTGCCGCCCCAATGCCGTTAACAACAACTTTAATGTCCGACATTTGTTTGCCTGTTATTTTCAGCGCATTCAACAATCCGGCAAGCAGCACGACAGCCGTCCCGTGTTGGTCATCATGAAACACGGGAATATCGAGTTCACGCTTCAGCCGTTCTTCGATCTCAAAGCAGCGAGGCGACGATATGTCCTCTAGATTGATGCCTCCAAACGCTGGAGCTATCGCTTTGATGATGCTGACGATTTCGTCCGGATCCTTCGTGTCAAGGCAGATTGGGAATGCATCCACGCCCGCGAATTGTTTGAACAGCATCGCTTTGCCTTCCATCACTGGCATCGCGGCCAACGGTCCGATGTCGCCAAGCCCAAGTACAGCCGTACCGTCGGATACCACTGCGATCATATTCCGTTTGATCGTCAGCAAATAGGCTTTGCTTGGCTCTTCCGCAATGGCGGTACAAATTTGAGCGACCCCAGGGGTATACACCCGGGACAAATCGTCACGGTTTTTGACTGGAATTTTCGAATTTATCTCAATCTTCCCACCTAAGTGGACAAGGAAGGTACGGTCCGATACGTGAATCACCTTTACACCGCTTAGACTTCGAAGAGACTCGCCGATAAGCTGGCTATGTGTTTGATCGAAAACATTCACAGTAATATCGCGGACAGTACTCGTGCGACCGGAAGAAATGACATCTATGCCTACAATGTCTCCCCCTGTCTTTTCTATGGTAGCAGCGATATCGCCGAGCGAGGTTAACTCTTTATCTATTTGAAGCCGAAAAATCATATAAGTCGTTGCACCGCTTGGAACTGACATGTTCCTGTTCACTCTCCCTTTAATTTTGCTCTAATCGAGCCTTTCCTTTCAGCATTATTGCTTGCCTTCCAGCAGCTCAGCTCCCGCGATCCCCGGGTTTGTCATCTCATAAGGATCAAGAATAATCTGCAGTTCCTCTTCCGTCAAAACATTGTAGATCAGACAGAGCTCTCTAACAGGCTTTCCTGTTAAAATGGCTTCTCGCGCAATACGCGCCACCACTTCATAGCCGAGATGTGGGTTAAGCGCCGTAATCACGCCTACACTTTGCTCCACATATTGTTTGCAGCGCTCCACGTTAGCTTCGATCCCTTCCAAACAATACACGCGGAATGCTTGGAATACTTGATTCATCATGCTAAGCGACTGCAATAAATTGAACACCAGCACAGGCTCCATCACATTAAGCTCAAGCTGTCCCGCCTCGGACGCCAGACATATCGTGTGATCGTTGCCGATGACCTGGAAGGCTACTTGATTGACGACCTCCGCCATCACTGGATTCACCTTGCCAGGCATAATAGAAGAACCCGGTTGGCGTGCAGGCAGCTGAATCTCCCCGAGACCGGCGCGAGGTCCTGAAGCGAGCAATCGCAAGTCATTGGCAATCTTGGACATATTGATCATGCACACCTTCAATGCAGACGACACCTCGGTGTAAGCATCCGTATTCTGCGTCGCATCCACCAGATGTTCGGCATTGATAAGCGGCAGTCCACTCAGCTCAGCAAGCACTTCTACAACCCGCTTAATGTAGCGCGGGTCTGCATTTAAACCAGTTCCAACGGCTGTTGCGCCCATGTTGACTTCATATAAATGATCACGTGTTTGCTTAATCCGCTTCATATCGCGAGCCAGCACCCGACTGTATGCCTCAAACTCCTGTCCCAGTCGAATGGGTACGCCGTCCTGCAGATGGGTCCGGCCCATTTTGATAATACTGTCGAATTGAACGGCTTTGTTGCGAAACGCCTCGAGCAGCTGTTCCATCGTCACCAGCAGCTTCTCAATCTGAGAGAGTGCGGCAATATGAATCGCGGTTGGAAACGCATCATTGGTTGACTGAGCCATATTCACATGCGTATTGGGACTTACTGCAAAATAATCTCCCTTTATACCCCCGAGCAGTTCGATAGCCCGATTGGCGATGACCTCGTTGGCATTCATGTTGATGGATGTACCCGCTCCGCCTTGTATCGGATCGACGATGAATTGATCATGCCATTTACCATCAATAATCTCCTGTGCCGCTTGAACGACAGCATTCCCGATGCGAGGGTTCAACTGCCTGATCTCCATGTTCGCCACCGCTGCCGCTTTTTTCACAGTTGCCATAGCACGAATTAATTCTTCATGAATGCGGTAACCTGTTATCGGGAAGTTTTCGACTGCACGCAGTGTTTGAATCCCGAAATAAGCATCTATAGGTACTTCCTTTGAACCAAGAAAGTCTTTTTCCACCCTTAACTGAGCTGTTGTCATTGTCGTATCCCCCAAAGTGATTTCAATTACGCAGCTTTCTTAACAGACTCTACATATTGCTTTCCTTTTTTGTTATCGTACTGCCCTTCCCACTTCGCCATGACAACCGCGGCAATCGAATTGCCGATCACATTGACAGCCGTACGGGCCATATCCAGAATACGGTCAATTCCTGCGATAAAAGCAAGTCCTTCGAGCGGAATCCCAACCGATCCCAGGGTAGCCAGCAGCACGATAAAAGATGCACCCGGCACACCAGCAATCCCTTTGGAAGTGAGCATCAGAGCAAGCATCAAAGTGATCTGAGCGCTGATCGACATGTCAATGCCATACATTTGAGCAATAAATAGAGCAGCTATGGCTTGATACAACGTAGATCCGTCCAGGTTGAATGAATAGCCCGTAGGAATGACAAAAGAGGTGATGGCTTTCGGTACACCGAACTTTTCCATTTTCTCCATCATCTTAGGCATGGCCGTTTCCGAGCTTGCTGTAGAGAAAGCGAGGATCAGCTCATCTTTGAGTATGCGAATAATGGTCATTACACTGGTGCCGCAAAGCTTTGCGATCAAGCCAAGTACGACGAACACGAACAGGAACATTCCAAGGTACACAGCAAGCACCAACTTACCTAGTGGAACCAAGGAGCCTATCCCGAATTTGGATACCGTCACACCAATCAATCCGAAAACACCAAGAGGTGCAAATTTCATAATTTGGTTGGTCACCCAAAACATCGATTCGGAGAGCCCCTGAAAGAATGATAAAACCGGTTTCCCTTTCTCACCAACTGCGGCAATGCCCAAGCCAAGAAATACCGAGAAGAAAATAATTGCCAGCATATCCCCTGCAACAAAAGATTCAAACACGTTTCTTGGAACGATATTGACGAACGTATCAATGAAGCTGTGGCTGGTCACCTTCTCCGTCGCTTCGACGTATTTGTTAATATCCGTCTTGGCAAGCGTAGACATATTGACGCCTGCTCCAGGCTTCAATATATTGGCCACGACTAATCCAAAAATAATGGCAATCGTCGTTACGATTTCAAAATAAAGAATTGTCTTTCCGCCAAGCTTGCCCAGCCTTTTCATATCCCCAACGCCCGCTACTCCGACAACAAGCGAAGAAACGACGATAGGAACGACAATCATTTTAATCAAACGGATGAAAATATCGCCCAATGGCTTTAAGTAGCTCTCAACAGTTGGGTTTCCGAAAAATATAGCTCCTACGATAATCCCCAAAATGAGACCAAACAAAATTTGAAATGCTAATCCGAATTTTTTCATTATGATTCCCCCTTTTATTAAGCGCTTTCTTTTTCATGAAAGCTTTTGGTTACGCTTTAATAGATTTCATCTTAGTGGGGAATCTACAGAAAGCTAGACGAATCTACAATTTCTCTTTTTTATTTTTTCAAAAAATATACGTGTGTAAAAGTAAGCTATAGGTATAGAAGGAATAACGCAAACTATGTCGAATGACTTTTACTTCATGTGAGAAGGAGGGAAACAAGAACTTTGAAGGAAAAATGGTTCCTGCTCATACTCATGATCATTTCGGTTCCCATCGCAGGCGAGTTGAATTTCTATCCGTTTCGAGATGAGTTTCGGGTTAGCTTAGGCACCCCCACCTTCTTCCTTTTCCTGTTGTGGCTGCGGACTCCATCCCCTCTTATCTCAGGTCTTCTTGTCGGGATATCCGTTGCACTCTTTCGCACAGGGCTTCAGGCGTTCCTTGACTCAGATTGGAACTGGTCCGCTTCCTTTCATCATCATTATCCGGTATTCTTCTACTACCTGACCTATGGAATCGTCTTCACGGCCGTTCGTATGAACCGGTATCATAATCGGCCGCTTATAGTCGGCTTTCTGGGCGTTTCGATTGAAATCGCCGCGACGTCGGCGGAACTACTATTTCGATATACATCCATCACCGAGATGACTTCTCTTACCACCTGGAATCAGATTGCATTAATTGCTTTTTTTCGCAGTTTTTTCGTGCTAGGTATTTTCAATATCGTGAAGTTGCGACATTCGAGGGCAGCCGAAGAGCAACAGCGCAAAGAAAACGAGAAGATGATCATGCTTATCTCCGAGCTTTATGAAGAATCTATTCAGTTGAAGAAAACGCTGCACAATGCGGAATATATAACGCGGGTTAGCTATGAACTCTATCGGTCTTTAAAGGATGTACATCTACAGGGGATCGATGACTTGTCGCAAAAAGCACTCCGAATCGCCGGTCAGGTTCATGAAATCAAAAAAGATAATCAACGGATTTATGCGGGGTTGTCCGGTTTAATTTCACATGATAGCGATTACTTACCCATGGATGAATTGGCCGGAATCGTCTTACGTTCTAATGAGAAATATGCCAGATCCCTCAGCAAGAAGATTGCATTCTCACTCCAGATCGATGGCGAATTCCCATTATGTCACGTGTATGCCACCTTATCCTTGCTCAATAACCTAGTGACTAATGCCGTTGAAGCAATTCGGGAGTCGGGCTGTATCAGGATTAGCGTGATACGAAACGGAGATGATATCGTTATTAATGTTATTGATAACGGTCCGGGTATTGCGCCTAAGCATCATGAACGGATCTTCATGCCAGGGTTTACTACGAAATACGATGAATCCGGCAACCCTTCCACGGGTATAGGGCTCGCTTTCGTGAAACAAGAAGTCGAGCTGCTTCATGGAACCATACGGGTTCAAGCCGGCAGTGATGGGGTTGGTGCTAATTTCATCATCACATTGCCAGTGAGCCAGATAGGAAAGGAGGAATAGCCTTATGCGTTTTTTTATTATCGATGACGATCCGGCCGTACGTTACATGCTGGAGCAAATTATCGAGGATGAGGATTTGGGAAGTATCGTAGGTGAAGCCCCAGATGGGGCACACATTGACAGCGATCTACTTGCCCTCAAACAAGTGGATATCGTTCTTATCGATTTATTGATGCCTGATCGTGACGGTATAGAAACCGTTCGTGAGATTTCCGGTAAGTTCGAAGGCAAAATCATCATGATTTCTCAAGTAGAGTCGAAGGAAATGATTGGGTTGGCTTATTCCTGCGGAATTGAGTATTATATCACGAAACCGATCAACCGATTGGAATTGATCGCCGTTATTCGTAAGGTTTCCGAGCTGCTTAGGCTGCACCAATCCATAAGAAACATTCAGAAATCACTAAGCGCCATCGGCATGAACGGCGTCCTTACGGAGAAAGATCCGACTTCCAGTGCAAAAACAATAGTAACAAGCGGGAATTATGTCTTATCGGACCTTGGATTAATCGGTGAATCCGGCTGCAAAGATTTATTGGAGATGCTAGATTATTTGTATCGTGCCGATATGAATCAACCGCTCGCGCTTAACTTTCCACCGCTTCATGAAATTTTTCAAAACGTCGCCGAAAAAAAATTAACTCCCTCAGCCTCCGACAGCGATTTGAGAAAAGAAGTCAAAGCAGCCGAGCAGCGGGTACGACGGACTGTGAACCAAGCGCTAACAAACCTAGCCTCCCTTGGATTGCTTGATTATTCGAATCCTAAGTTTGAGGAATACTCGAACAAATTTTTTGATCTAAGCGATGTCCGCAAAAGAATGAGGGAATTGGAGAATAAGGAAGATGAATCTCAAAGTATCATCCGACAAAATACAAAAAAGTTTATTCAGGTGCTTTATTTGGAAGCCAAAAAATTGATTAGCCAGCTGTGAGGTAGGTTCCGTATCATTTGACCCGGAATATTCAATCCGGGAGTCAACGATGCGATCGCAAAAAAAAATGGCGGAGCAAGAATAAACCTTGCACCACCATTTTCTACTTTTCTAACATAAAGGAGCCGCACTATACTCGGTAATTGTCGCTTCTCCAGCTCTTGATCGACTTCTTAATCGCGTCAGGCGATAACTGCTCAGCAGAAGCTTTCTTACAAAGTGTAGGAAACTCCTCATCGGAAGCAAAGCGCAAAGCTGTAATTTGCCCCATCGTGAGCTTGGTATCCAGCAGCTTCTGGGTCAACACATAATGCCTGAGATTTTCTTCTGCCCGTATCGCGCGATCCTGCGCTTTTAAAGGATAGGTACGAACAATTATAAGTACAATGACTATACTGATCGAAATGAGTAGAAAAAGAATCGCGGGCAGCACTTGATCCCCGGATTGCACCGACTTAATAAGCTGGGTGACGGATAAAATCACCAATCCTAACGAAAGCAAAGTAAATACAAAGTGATACAGCGGGTGTATTCTACGATGATTCGCATAGTTTTGATTGTCGTTCTTCATGATTTCCCCACAATCTCATCAATCTCACTTTTTAATAAAAGGTACCGATGTACACTTCTCATAATTGGCACTTTGGTTAATTTGTTTTTGTCCACATACAGTTTCATCTGATCTTTAGAAAGACCTAATGATTCTCCCGCTTCCATAACGGTTAGTACTTCTTCATTACTTGTAGCGTTGAACGTTGACTTCACTTTTTGATTCCAGTCTTCAAAAGTATTCATATGCTCGCACCCTTCTAATTCCGTTACTTTAATTATACCACAGAAATTAAAAGAGGCATCATCCAATTAGCGGATACTACTTCACATCCTCATCGTTTAAAAGCTCCAGCAGCGCTTGTGGCAGGGCAAATTGCTGATTGTTAATAATAATTCGATTCAACTTATCGTCCATTGTTTCCGAATGCTCTTCTTTAATGACTTCAATTTCGGCATGCAAGCGTTCCATTTGCAGATCCAAAGCTGACGCGGCTGCAGCCGCTTGCTTTAATTCATCCAGAAGCCGCGCTGGTACAGCTTGATTGCCTTGATTGAACTTATAATAGATTTTATGCTCCAAACTTGCCCAAAAGTCCATTGCAATCGTTCGAATCTGAACTTCGATGCACACACTTTCTAGTCGATCCGACATATGTACAGGCACTTCGATGATCAAATGAAGACTTTGGTAGCCATTAGGCTTTGGGTTCTTAATATAATCCTTTTCATCTAGTACTTTAAGGTCGCCTTGACTCTTCAGCATCTGGCTTATGACATAAATATCAGAGACAAACGAACACGTAATCCGCATCCCTGCGATGTCCTTAATACTCTCCTTAATCCCTGAGAACGAGAGATCGCCTCCCTTTCTATTGAGCTTGTGAAAGATACTTTCCGGGGACTTCAAGCGTGATTTAGTATGTTCAATCGGGTTATATTCATGCAGCATTTCGAACTCCTGCACAAGAATTTCAATTCTGGTCTCTATCTCATCCAGTGCGAACTTATACGTCATCATAAATCGTGTCAGTTCGTTCTTGAATCGTTTTAAATCATTGATCGAAAGTTGATTCATCATGGTTGTTTCCATCCTTTGGTCGTGGTTATTTTACCAGTCCTAGCTAGTGTAATGCACATGTATCACTTGGTGCAAATTTGGTGTTCGTATTGACATCTTCTGTGGCGTCTTGGTATAGTACTCCTATCATATTCGAGTGAATACTTACGACGGAAGCACCCGTAAGATAAGGCCGATGGCCTTTCTTGCAGGTGCTTTTTTTGTTGTATTCATATCCATTTCCAAATTTGAAGGAGGTTGTCTATTGAAAAATTTCACCGCTTTGCTCACCGCTTTAGCCCTCGCCTCGGCCATTCCAGCCGAATTGGCTTCAGCCGCTTCATTCGAAATCACAACCACGATTCAATCCTCTCTCGACAAAACGATTGCCGGCGCGCCTCAAACCCAAGCTAGTAAAATCAGTTCGCTATACACCGAATTCCTCAACCTTCAGAAGCAAGAACAGGACTGGGAAGCCAAGATCAATACGCTGCATAGCAGAAATAAGGATACATCGGCAGAGCTTAGCAAACAGGCCAAAGATATCGATTCCGCCAAATTGGCGAAATTGGAGGAGGAGGTCACGCGAACAAGAGCTCGGCACCAGCCCTTATTATCTCAATACGCCGCGCTAAACAAACAAATCGAAGCCGCCCGAGCGCTGAAAAGCAAGAGCTTGAGCGCACTGCTAAGATTCCAAGCTGCTGCTATGAAAATACCCGTACAACTAGCTCGACTCGACATCAGCGCCAAGGTAAAAGCTTCCCAAGCCGCTAAAGACAAAGCATCCAAGGCGACGAAAAAAATCCGCAGCAGCCTGAATGACATTGACCCCATAAACGTACAAATCAAAGCTAAGCAAGGTGCTATCAAAACGATCCAAAACAGCCTCTCCCCGATATGGACCGCATTTAAACAAGGAGCAAAAAAAGAAGATACGAATGCTGTTCAAAGCTCACTCACCTCCATGATTTCTCTATCCCGTCAAATGAATGCAGAAAAAGAAAGCATCTTTAAGCTTGAAACGAAGATAAGTGATGCACTCACAGCGATTAAGGCTCAGATCCCGTAGGTTGGAGTCGCTGATAAGGAGTCTGCTTTATTGCCCCCGCAATCATCAGCCTTTGGAGATGTTGCTTATCCAAGCATCTATCAAAAAGCAGCAGCTTTGTTCGAATTCTTGGGACAACATCTCCCCTTTCAAAATGCGAACAAACGTACAGCCTTTACTGCACTAGTCACCTTTCTCCGTTACAACGATTATCGTTTCTCGATGGATAACAAGGCTGCGGAAGATTTGACAGTAGACATGGTTAACCACCAATATTCTTTCGATGACGTAGCTGAGATATTCAGGAGACATACAGTGCCCATTGACTAATGAGGCTGCCCCAAAAGTTCATCATCTCCCCTCGCTTTAACACCCATACAACTCAAAAAAGCACCCTCTCAGGTGCTTTTTATGCTTATACTAGCAAAGTACTGCTTAACGCTTCCTAAACTACCTTGCAAAGGCTTATGGTTTGAAATACGGAGGTGCTTTAAACCACCCTTTTCTCATTAATACATCTTTTAACGTTATCGCGTATGTAAACTTCTTCATCTGAAATTTGGCGAACATTGCCGCAACATCCGGCCGTACTGCCTCTGTCATGCCCCGGCAAGCATAAGAAATTCCCAGTACAATATTGAAGCTGAGAAGATTCGCTACTTCCTCATCAGACAGTTTGGAGCCCTCCGGAATATTTCGAAAATCGCCAATCGGTATAACCGGCGTTGCCTCGGGCACCGGGACGCCTTCTGCTTTTAAAAACTCAGTTAGCTCTGCAAAAATTGGACCATGAACATCGTTAATGACTTCTTTCAGCTTCTCCTTAAGTTCTAGATCCTCTACAATATTAAAAGACACCTTTTCACCGCGCATTGTTTGATCCGTTGCAGTCAAATAAAACCACAGATTCATGACTTCTCCGACGTTTAAAGGCGGTTTTTCACCATCCAGAAACGGCTTAATCGCATCATTGAGTACTTCCATGATATTCATGTTCGCAGCTCCTTTTTTGCTAGTTAGCGTTCCCATTTGTTTGGCTTTTATTTCATTTCATTCATTAAAAATATTTTTCAACCAGTTTGTCAGCTGTTCGTGTAGCGAGAGCTTGCGTTGTAAGCGTTGGATTCGCCCCGCCCAATGCGTTAAAATGCACACTATTATCAGCAATATATAACCGCTTTGTCTGATAGGATTCACAGCTGTCATCTACGACAAACCCCATCCTCATGGTGCTTTCCATATGTATCATCAGAGAGGCCGGCCAGTCGGTCCGGAGCACCTTCTTGGCTCCTGCTTTCCGCAAAATTTCCACGGCGATTTTAACCAGTTCGTTACGGTTCCAACTCCCCCGTTGTCCGGGAACATAGCTCACCTTCGGGACAGGTCCATTTTCATCCTTATTTGCAGGATCAACCGTAACCCCGTTTCTATAATTAACCTCATCGTCTGCAAATATAACTATGCTTAACGTTCTTCGATAGTTTTCCATCCATTGCTGCAGCTCAGGCCCTATAACTCGGCCTTTAGCATACCATGGCATACCGGTAAGGGGCGGCTGCATGGAGCTGTATCCAGACTGACTTAATCCATAGCTCATAGAGGCGCTTAGTCCGGGGCTCATCCCTGTAACCTGAATGGATCCAAGTCCAGGATAGTCAAGCCTCCCCCCTGATGTATGGCCAACAAAGGGATTGATATCCGGACTTCCCAGAATGGCGACCAGATCTTTTTCATCGAACATACCCGTGACCCAGTCAAAATAATGATTAACCAGCCCCCGTCCAACCCATGGATTACTGGGCAAACCAGAATTTAGCCAAAGCCGGGGACTTTCGATCGTTCCCGTAGCCATGACCACGACTCCGGCTCTAATCTCTTCTGTCTCCCCTGTCCATGTTTCCCGTATGCGCACGCCAATTGCTCGCAAGCCTTCCGTCAGATGAGTTTCCGTCAAAATTTGGGTGACAAAGGCATTGGGCCTTATGGTTACACGGCCTGTCTTTAAGGCTAGCGGGACATAGCTAACGTTGGTTGAACGCTTTGCAATTTTATCCACAGAAGGCCCGTGCGGGCATCCGTTGATACAATGACCGGCAAGAGTACAACCTTGCATCCAAGACAACTGTTCAACGGAATAATCTGGATTGGTAAGGTTCTTATTCGGAGGCAAAATGGCGTTGGGCTGCGGGCGATAGCCAGGAACTGTCACATTCAATGTGGGAATCAGCTGCCAGCCGGCCTTTTTTGCACCGTAAAAAAACAGCTCCTCTTTGGAAGTCATTGGAGCAAACTCAACCGGCAGCGTCGCTTCGACTTTTTCATAATAAGGAATAAGTTCGCGATAAGAAATCGGCCAAACATGATCAACCGTCACGGGAAAAGCGCGGGGCGAATTGGCAAGATAAGATTGCGTCGTCCCTCCTACGCCGGAATTTTGCCAAACAAACCCTCGCTCCGTTACACTCCGGAACCACGGAGGGCGATTTCTATCCGCAGGCCCCCAGCGAAGTCTCCCTGTGATCAAGTCATTCATTTCATCTTCATTCTTGTTGTACTGCTCCTTGAAAAGGAATATATTCAAATCATCCGGTTTGGAGCTGCTTTGAGCTCCGCGGTTCGTATTCGGATCAGGCCACTGTGAATTCCCATACCAGGGACCTGCCTCCAACACCAAGACCTGAAGGCCCTTTTCCCCAAGCTCTTTGGCAATCACGGCTCCACCGCCACCCGAACCGATCACAATAACATCAGGGTCAGTCATTCGAATATTCCCCCTTAGCATGCGGATATTTTAATAAAAATCCACGAAAATCACGGTATCCGAATGCCGGCCCGGGATAACCAATCATACGCCAACCCGGAGGAAAAAACTCAACCTGTCGGTAGGCCGGAGGAGAGAGACGGGTTGTTCCATACCCGAACCATTCTGAATAGTAACCGAACATCGTTAATTGAGTTAACGAATCTATCATGGTTTGTATCATTCCGGGGTTGTTTTGATAAGGAGGAGGCATCAAGTGGAGAGGGATCTCGAGCCGATCTAGTAGAGCCAATGTTTGCAGCCTATCATCGCGGGACAGAGCGGAAAACAGTCCGCCTCCGGGGAAAATCCAAGGGCTTAAGGGATGTTGAGCTAGCCCTCTCCGAATTAATTGCTCAGCCCCCATATCAAGTAATTGAGCTGTTAACCTCGAAAGAGGAATCTGAATTCGATGCTCATCGTTTATAGGAACAAATTGCGAATGATCGATTTCGTTCATCACGAATTCATCCACACAAAGCTGAACCGCCCCGGCTATAGGGATTGCTCCTATCGCTTCTGCCTGTCGAAGGGTAGGCGGAATAATCGTATCTACTAGCGCTTGAAAGGTCGCTTTGATGTTCATATCCCCTGTGCCAGTGCTTCCATTGGAACGCGACATTAAACTCACCACCCCATTTAGTCGAGTCGTTACTATCTACATATATTTGAATCTGTGCTCACTATGTCAAAATAATAGACATTAGCTGCAGGCAAATCGAAATATTCCTATTTGTTGCCAAACACAATAAAAAGAGCCTGCCAACGATCACTTGGCAAAGCTCTTTTTGCAGCTTAAGAAATATTACTCCCATGGATACTGAGTTACCAAATAGTCAGCGAACTTCTTGCTTTCCTCACGGCGGTGTTTCCTCATTTCCGTTCTATGCTCAGCCGTTTCATGCAGCTTTATTTCTTCTTCCGTCTCAGGTATTATACGAGGTACAAGTATCGTCTTATTCTGCTCATCCAAGGCAACAAAAGTAAGAAAAGAGGTCGCGGCGATCTTCCTCTCACCACTTCTTAAATCTTCCCTGATCACTTTCACAAATACCTCAATTGAACTCTTGCCCGTCCATGTGACGAAAGACTCTAAGGATACAGAATCCGTTGGCCTAATAGGGTGTAGGAAATCAACGGAATCCGTAGAAGCTGTCACAGTTGTCACACGACATAATTTGGTAGCAGATATTGAAGCAATATCGTCGATATAAGACATTAGCTTGCCTCCAAACAAGGTATTATGGTTATTGACATCCGTTGGAAAAACTCTGGAAATTTTAAAACATCGTGTTTCTCTTACATATTTCTTTTCCAACATATTCACACAACTTTCTTACAAAATGTAGTCACTTCGGACATTTTTCCCCGTTCATGATGCCGCTATGCTTTGATAAAAAAACACTACCCAATTCATATAAATGGATAGTGTTTTATTTGTTTTGTATGGAGTAATGCTCCCTCCGCTTTCGCTTAGGTATTAACAGATTTTCCACCTACAGAGGGAAGCCTGCTATCTCTTTTCTTTAAAGTCCCTATCACAATACCAACCGTAGTAAGTATAAAAGCCACAACGTGAATCCAGCCAATTTTTTCATCCAAAAAAATAATTCCCCCAACCATACTGGCAAAAGGCAGCCCGTTTAGAAACATAGCTGTTTTATTGGCGCCTAGAAATTTAATACCCTGATTCCACCCTAGTGTACCCAGTGAAGATGCTATCCAAGCTGACATCAACATAACGGCCCAAGCCATGGCTGGCAAATGAATCTGTGCATACGACGAAGGCCCAAAGAAAGTCACTGTACCCAGATTTAGCATGACTCCCCCAATTAGCGTGGAATAGGTAGTGACAACTAAAGTTGGCATGGAGGTTGTCGACAACTTCTTGATGAACAATGCACCAACAACATAAGCTAACATGGATAGAAGCATGATGACATCACCCCATCCAGATAAACCAACCGAACTATCTGCCGATTTGGAGGTTACAACCAAAACGACCCCTGAAAATCCAAACAGAATACCGAGGCCCAATCTCATACTGAATTTTTCCCCAATGAAAATGGATGCAAGCAGCGCGGTAGTTAGCGGATTTAATCCTAGGATCAGCGATGCATTTGTAGCTGTAGTTGTTACAACCCCATAAGCTAAAAACAACTGATGAAAGAAGATCGATGTTAGCCCTATAAGAAAAAGAAGTCCCCACTGCTTTGCATTAGGTTTATAGAATCCATATTTTTTAAATACAAACGGAAGCAACACAATTCCAGCGAGCGGCATCCTAATTGCAGCTACAAGCATGGGAGAGATAAACTGTGTAAGGTATTTAACCATTACAATATTTAAACCCCACGAAATGACCACCATAGCTAAAATAAAATAAATGGTTTTCTCCGACTTCACCAAGATGATGCACGCCTACTCTCTATCGATTATTAACTAATATAATCTTATTACACCACAAAAAGACACCTAAGACGGTGTCTTCTAGTACCTATCATCTTACTACACTCTTTGCTTCCATTCTATTAGATCATTACAATTATTTTCTTGTTCACTCAAACCAAACTGTTTATCTTTAATAATCAGATTTCCAATGATACATTTCAAAATTTCGCTCCTGCGTCCTAACTTCTCTGTATAGCGAAAACATCCTACCCTATCCTCCCAATTAAGTACCTCATAAAGCAAAAGACACCCTCTCGGGTGTCTTTGTTCGACCATAATTCGTCACGGCGTGAAGGTTGTCTCGTGGGAAGTTAGACGGAACGATTACGCGGATGCTCCGAAAGAATGGAGCTAACCAAACTCCTCACACTGGGGTGTGGCGATTGAAAAAACTGCGATTTATCTTCGCACAGCTCGACCACTTCCCCTTTCTCCATCACGGCCAGAACATCAGAAATAGAGTAAGCTGCTTTAATGTCATGAGTGATAAATAGGTAAGAGAGGCCAAACGCCGATTTCAGGTCGCTCAAAAGCTGCAAAATTTTCGTTTGATTCACCATGTCCAGGCTGCTTACCGCCTCATCGAGTACGATCAGCTTCGGTTTTAAGGCAATCGCTCTCGCAATGTTGACTCTTTGCAGTTGTCCGCCGCTAAATTGATGAGGATACTTGTGCCTGTCATCCGATTTCAACCCGACTGTTTCCAGAAGCTCTCCGACCGTTCGTTTGTACTCCTTCTGGGATAATGTCTCGTAGTTTTGCAGTGGCTCTCCGATAATTTGTTCCGCATTCATTCGCGGATTAACAGCCGAATAACAATCTTGAAAAACCACTTGAAGATCTCGACGAAGTCTCCTGCGGGTGGACGAGTCCGTGTTGTAAACATCAATCCCCTGAAAAAAAACTTGCCCTTTCTGCGGTTTTTCCAGTCCCAAGATGACCTTGCCCAGCGTGCTTTTACCTGCTCCGCTCGTTCCGAGAAGGCTTAAGCACTTGCCATGTTCGATGGAAAGAGTAACGCCGGAAAGCACTGTTGCCCGCTTCTTCTCCTTAAAGAACAGATGGGGTGCTCCATAACTATGAGTAACGTCCTTCACCTGAAGCAAACTCAATTCTTCACCTCCTGTTTAGACATTAGTAGGATAAGCAGCAGGGCGGCCACCCCGATAACCACACAACCGGAAAACATGACTTCGTACGAATACGCATTCGCAATCAGACTCATCCCCCAAATACCTACCGATGTTCCGAAATCGGCGGCTGCGATGAACAGCCCGATCCCCCTGCCTCTGAACCGTTCTGGCACAATGAACGAAACATAGGTCAGCAGTGTTGGATACAGCATCGACAAGGCTATTCCATTGCAAACTGCGGCAAGCAGGATCACAGGCAGCGATTCAGCCATTCGAACCAAACACACGGCGACCGTTATGAGGAATATGAGGAGAGCAGCTGCACGAACAGGAAAACGACCGTTTGTCGGAATGAGTTTTCTGCCGAAGAAGCGTAATGTAATAAGAACAGCGGTTTCGGTCATGAAATAATATCCTGCATACGGCAACTCGCGTCTCTCTAGATAAAGCGGGAGAAAAGCCGCCACCGTTCCGATGATCGCCGAAGCTAGCAGCATCGATAGGGATGGAAGCAGCAGCTTCCGATCTTTCCATCCTTGATAAAGCTCCTCACTTCGCAAATTCGCAGCAGCTTGCGAACCGATAGGCTTATTATTTCGACGCTCAGGCAGCTTGACGTTCATACCAATGAGGAGTGTTATCACACTGATCGGAATCAAGGCCATTAAGATGTAAGGTATGGGAACTTTTCCTGCAAAATAAAGAGCGAGAAAGGGTCCGTACGTGTAAGGCAGCATCGACGAGAGTGAGAAAAGGGAGAGCCCCTGCCCGCGAGCTTTCTCCGATAAGGCCTCGATGATCATCAGGTGCGATACCATGGAGAAGAAAGCAAGAATCACGCCCTGAGCAATTCGAAGCAGAGCGTAAACCCATAGCTCCTGAATAAGATACATGGAGATGACTACTACATTAAGAATTAACGCTGCGGCGAGTATCCGCTTTGCACCGAGTTTATCAACAATTTTACCGGCAACGGGCCGTAAAAACATCGAAGTAAACATATAAGCACCCATGATCAGTCCGATCTGCGACGGGCTTGCTCCAAGCTTGTGCGAGCTAAGCGGCAGCAGAATCAGAAGGATATGGCTGCTAGTGAAAAATAAGGCGGTAACGAGGTAAATCTGCATCGCTTTCGCACCAAAGGGACTACCCTGCGAAGCAATCTCAGATTGCTGCATAGCATTCATGACAATACAAACTCCTTGGTCGGTTGGTTGATCTGTTGGTTAATCTGCAGCTTGGGTCTGGCATCGAGCAATTCCTTCGTATACGCATGCTGCGGATGATCAAATAGCTCGTAGACATCTGCTTTTTCAACAATCCGTCCATGCTGCATAACGGCCACATCGTCAGCCATTTCCGCAATGACCCCCAAATCATGAGAGATCAATAAAATTGACGTACCATGTTCGGAACGAATGCGATTGAGTTGACGCAGCACCTGCAGTTGATTCGTCACATCCAGTGCGGTGGTCGGTTCATCAGCAATAAGGACAGAGGGCCGCAGGCACATCGCGACAGCAATCATAACCCGCTGCAGCATCCCCCCGCTCAATTGAAACGGATACCGCCGCATGAGCCCGAAAGGATCCGGCAAGTTCACATCCTGTAAAGAGTCGACCGCCAAATCGACCGCTTGTTTTTTGGTTAGAGCGGTATGCGTACGGATCGTTTCGACGAATTGATCGCCGATCGTAAACACAGGAGAGAAGGCATTCATCGGATTTTGCATAATGAGGGCGATCTCTTTCCCACGAATACACCGCATCTCCTCGGCCCTGAGCCCATTCAACTCGCGACCGTGTAATCGGATACTACCTTCCATGCATGCTGTTTTTTGGTCCAGCAACTGCAAGATGGAAAGACACGTGACTGATTTGCCGCTGCCGCTTTCTCCGACAAGACCAAGCACACGACCAGGTTTCAGCTCTAAATCGATATTGTGAACAAGGGAAAGCGTTCCCTGCTCCGTCATTACCTTTACGTGCAGGCCGCTCACCTGCAACACATTGCGCAATTCTTCTCTCAATGGTCTCATTCCTTTTCAAAACGTCGCTTAACGCCAAACCGCTCCGACAGAGCTTCGCCCAGTAGATTAAACGAAACAACTACGAGCAAAATCAAAATCCCCGGATATATCATTAATTCCGGATTACTGCGAATAAACGATTTTCCTTCATGGATCATGGCGCCCCACTCCGGCGCGGGCGGCTGAATACCGAGCCCCAGGAATGAGAGGGCCGAGATATCCATAATAGCCCAACCCATTTCCAGTGTTCCCATAACAACAATCGGGGGAAGCACATTGGGGATAATATGCTGCCTGATAATCTTCCATTGCGAGGATCCGCTTATTCGGGCAGCGGTGATGAAATTCCGTTCCTTTAAACTGAGAACCATACCTCGAAACATCCGGGCGTAATACACCCACTGCACCAGCATCATTGCCAAAATAACCTGCGTCAGTCCAGGCCCGAAAATCCCTATCAGCCCAAGAATGAGCACGAGATTCGGAAAGGACATCACCCCTTCGCAGAACCGCATCAGTACAAAATCTAACCAGCCACCTTTGTAACCGGCAATCGCTCCGATGAACAATCCAATTCCTAAAGAAGAAATGAAGATCAGGGATGCAAAGCCTAATGATACGCGGGCACCGTATAGAAGGCGAGATAGCGTGCAGCGTCCCAAGTGGTCGGTTCCCAATGGATAGTCAAACGAAGGTGGCTGCAGCTTGAGTGCCAAATTCACATGAATCGGATCATGCGGAGCGATCCATGGAGCCAAGATGGTAAGGATAAAGAGAGTGAGCAAAAGACCCAAACATACCAGAGCGGTCTTCTGACTCCTAAGGCCAGTACGTATACTCGCGATCATGGGCTGGTTCTTCCTTTCCAAGAAATCCGCGGGTCCATTACCATTTGCAGAAGATCCACGATCAGGTTGCACACGATATATATACAAGCAACGAGGAACACATAGCATTGAATGACCGGTATATCCCGGTTTAAAATCGCCTCAACAAAATAACGGCCGAATCCGGGCCAAGAAAAGACGACTTCCACGATGATCGTACCGGAAAGCAATTTACCTATATTCATACCCAGACCGGTAATCATCGGCGAAATCGCAATTTTCAGCACGTGCTTACCCATAATGACCTTCTCTTTGATGCCTCTGGTTCTGGCGTATAGCACATATGGCTCCTGCATCTGCTCAAGCACACTGGTTCGCAACAGGCGGGTATAGATGGCGATCAACCCCAAAGAAAGCGTTAATGACGGCAGAAACAGATGCGCCCATGTGCCCTTTCCTTGTACGGGAAATAGATCCAGCTTGACGGATAAGAAAAAAATCAATAAATATCCGAGCCAAAACTGCGGAATGGAAGCGCCAAAAAAAGCAAGCAGCCGACTGAAATGGTCGATCACGCTGTTTTTATAAACCGCCGATAGAAAGCCGATGGGCACGCTGATCAGCACGGCCAGACAAATGCTGCTGAAGGCAAGCTGGAGCGTTGCAGGCATCCGATGCGCGACCTCCTGCCAAACCGGTTCCTTCGTAACATAAGATGTGCCGAAATCAAGTCGGCACATCTTCATAAGGGACTCCACATATTGGACAAGCAGCGGCTGATCCAGACCGAATTCATGTCTTACCTCGGCCAGCAGCTCTTCCGTCGGGTGAATATGGGCTACAGTCAGATAGACTTCAGCCGGATCGACGGGCGAGAGATGGATCAGTACAAAAGAAAGAAGGGTGGCAAAGAGAAAGATGGGAATGATGGCAAGGAGCCGTTTCCCGATATAGCTGCGCAAATCATAACCTCCCTGCCATTTACTTTTTCACAGTGTCGAGCCCGAGGAACGGGTTGTCATCCCGATTGGCCGGGAATACGAAGCCCTTCACGTCTTTTTGATAAACTGCCGTTTTCTTAATATAAGAGATCGGCAAAAATGATGCCTGCTCATGCAGTGTCTTCAAAATAGAGCTGTACAGTTGTTGGCGCTTGTTCTCATCGGTTGAGAGGACAGTGTCATTTACTTGTTGATCCAGTTCTTTTTTCATCGGTAAGCTTGAGAGCGACTCTGAGATACCGAAGCCCTTTGTAGCTACAACATTAATGAAAGAGTGTGGATCATACGGCGCTCCGTAGTTGCTCCAGAAGTACAAATCAAAATCCGCTGCCCGCAAGCGTTTTATTTGTGCAGTGAGCTCCAGACTTGTAATGTTCAGCTTGACGCCGATCGCTCCCCATTCGGCCTGCAGCGTTTCAGCCATCGGCTTTTGAACCTGATCCGACTTTTCATACAACAGTTCCAGCTCAAGCGGTTTTCCGTCTTTCTCGCGAACGGTTTTCCCAGCAGGCAGCTTCCAGCCCGCTTCTTCCAAATATGCTTTGGCTTTGTCCACGTTATATTCCAGCGGCTTAACGTCAACGTTCGTGTACGGCAAGTTTTTGGATAAAATATTATCTGCTTTTTCCTCAAGGCCAGCCGTAATCCCATCCACCATCGCCTGTTTATTAAAGCCGTGATGGAGTGCCAGACGCACTCGCAAATCCGCAAGTATATCCTTGGTGGTGTTCATAACCACCTCTCTTGTTGCGATAGGCTCGGAAAGGCTTGTTTCATATTTACCGGAAGCTTTCAGCTGCTTAAAGGCATCCAAACTGATAACGCCTTCTCCATAGATCAGGTCGAGCTCCTTTTTCTCAAAGGCAAGTACGCTTGTTTCTCCGTCAGGAATAATTTTGATGACCATTTTATTGACTTTCGGTTTTTCTCCCCAGTAATTCGGATTACGGGTGAATTCCGCATATTCGTCTTTCTTATAGGACGTCAGCATCCACGGTCCGGTACCGACCGAGTTCTTTACACTCTTGGACGTATCGCCATCATCCGGGAATCCGGCTTCCCCAAGGAAGCGTACCGGACGGACGACTGCCAGCTCCTGTATGGTCGGATAATAGGCCTGCTTCAGTGTCAATTTAAATGTATACTCATCCACGGTTTCGGTCTTGTCAAGCACATTAATAAAACCTAGCCAGCTATGATTTTTAAAATTTTTCATCACCGCATCGAAATTCTTTTTGACGATAGCGGCGTTAAACACCGTTCCATCGGAGAATTTCACATTTTGACGGAGCTTGAAGGTGTACTCTTTCCCATCCTGTGAGATAATCCACGATTCCGCCAGATGAGGTTCAAGCTTGCCTCCCTCTTTATAGCTAACCAACGGTTCGTAAATCATTGATTGCGCAATTAATTGCGATGGATTATAAACATGCGGGTTCATCGGTCCGATATCCCTTGGCAATGAGACAGTAATCGTTTTATCCTTCTGAACCACTTCAGCACCGGAGTTCTGAGCTGCGTTTGGTTTGGAGCAGCCTACAAGTGTAATAGTCAAAATAAGCAGCATAATGACTAGTATTTTACCTTTTGATTCAAACATTAGATTAATTTCCCCTCTCGACATCCACCCATGATAATGATTATCACTATCAATGAATACTATACGATAGGCACTTTCCTGTCAATAAAATTGTTACTTCTGAGAATAATTTCACTTAAATAGGTAAATCAACAAACCATTCTTTCTATCAAAGAATACATAGTAGTAATACTAGAGTAGGAGAGTGGTGACTTATCAAAACATTCAGGGCACTGTTAAGAGGTCGAAATGAGGTACCTCCTGTAAGAACTATAGCCTCTGGAAATGCGTTATTCGAGCTAAACAACAGCGGAACTCAATTAAGATTTGTGCTTATCATCCGAAATATTTCTCGCGTCACGCAAGCCCATATTCATCTTGGACGAATAGGTCAAAACGGTCCCGTTGTTGCCTTCCTGTTTGGTCCGTCGAAATTTGGCATATCAGTTAGACGTGGTGTTGTTCGAGGTGTTCTAACTAATCAAGATTTAGTCGGTTCTCTGCAAGGCAAGACGCTTAGAGATTTAATCCGTGAGTTCGAAAGCGGCAACGCCTACGTTAATGTACACACCATTCAAAATCCAAACGGAGAAATTCGTGGGCAAATCAGAAGGTAACATACTATCCGCAGATTTTCCTAAACATTCAAATTTAACATTCAAATATAAAAGCACCCTCTCGGGTGCTTCAGCCTGTTGATAAAGCTCAACGGCTCTTTTTTTATGCTTTCCATTGCAATAAATCATCGATAATTTGATTTTGTCCGATTGGTGCCCAGCTCATACTAATCCAATTCGGAATCATTCGTGTCTGATTGTTCCTTACCGCTTTCATCGCATTCCAGGAAGTGCCCTTCAGTACCCCCGAAAATATATCAGTTTCCTCTGACTGAATTGGATGTTTATAAATAAACAAATAGTCCGTTTCAAACGGAGGCAAGCTCCCCAGTGCGAACTCCTTGGTTCTTTCGTTTAAGGGCACGCAGCTTCCAGGTTTCAACCCAAGCTCTGAATAAAGTAAGTTACTTAATGGGTGGTCCACCAGTCCCTGCACGCGAATCTTCCCGCTGTAAAGCCTTATTATTGACACCGTTCTATTACCAATCGTTTGAGTTAATAGATTACGAGCATATTTCACCCTTAACTCCAGTTGGCTACAATTTTGCCGTGCTTCTTCTTCCCTTCCGACCAATTCTGCAATCCTCATATAATTGATGCGCCAATCCATCGTGAAATTTATGATGACTGTTGGGGAAATCTGTTTTAGCTGCTCATAGAAAGGAAGATGTCTGTAATCTGCAATAATTAAATCCGGACGGTATTTACGCAATTCAGTCAGTTGAACTTGAATGAGCCGCTTGTTCTCTTCAACACCTAATTCCAAATGTCTATACCCATTCATTTCAAAAGGAGCATCTACACCTAAAGAGTGCAAACAATCCTTATAACGGAAGCAGGAAGCAACGGCTATCTTCAACTGTCTCCTCTTCACATACATCGTTGGAGATATACCCACTGTGTTTTTAAACGTTCTGCTAAAATAAAACTCATTACCGAAACCGACAGAAGTCGAAACATCCTTGATAGAAAATTCCTGCTGCTGCAGCAACTGTTTAGAAGAATCAATCCTAATATGATTTAAATATTCAACAGGAGACATCCGTTTTGTTTTCTTGAAACTCCTTGAATATGAGGTTGGCGTTAATCCAGCGATGTCCGACAAAGTCTCTAGCTTAATTTTATGACGAAAATGCTTGAGCATATAGCCGATGCTTTGATCGATCCCTTTAGATGCTTCCTCTTTTTCACCCTGATCCGACTGGTCATGTACGATACAATGGATAAGGCTTTGAAATTTTAATTGCAAATCGGTATCATCTACCCATTTTTTTCTGCTTTCCTCATACAGCTGCTCGACAACTTCAAGCATTTGTTTGGCATTTTTGAGTTGAATTCTGCCAGTCTGTAATAAAGAGGGGCTAGCACCCTCATTAGAAAGACTCCAGCCGCCTTTCCGCTTTGAAATCGTTACCCTTTTAATGATCATGATATAAAATTCTATAAGTTCAGACTCTGACATTACTTCTATACTCATTCCTTGTGTAAGGAAATAAGATTGGCGCGGGTAGATTTGGAAAGCTTGCTTATCTATGCAAAGATGACCGTTACCTTGAGTCACAACAAAGAGCATATCTCCCGGAATATGCCTCGTCTGCAATATATTCCACTTTTGATATCTGCGTTTGCGAATTGAAGAGAGCAGTAATAGGGAATATTCGTGTCCAGAAACCGGCACCATATGCTGCTGCACCCCCTCTTAAAGTAATAACGATTATCATTATCATTCATTTTAGTATAAATTGTTTCCATACACTTGAAAAGGTTTTTTTAAATGGCTCGTTACTCCGACTTAAAATCAATAACAGTCAGCATCTCTTCCGCTGTTTTACGCGGCTGTTTGGCTGGTACCGTTTCCGGATATCCGATGTGCAGGACGCCGGCGATCTTCTCCCCTGGTTGCACACCCACCGCTTGATGGTACTTAGGGGCATAGTTATAACTATTGGTTTTCCACACAACTCCCAGTCCTTGTTCCCAAGCAGCCAGCTGAAAATTTTGGATTAAGGCACAGACTGCTCCATAGTCTTCATCCCACTGCTTTTGACGTGGGTCTTCCTTTAATATAACGACGAGATGAGCCGGTACCTTCATGAAATAATCCCATTTCGGCTTTCCATATCGTTCCTTTTCTTCGGCAGAGTAGGACTGAAGCATTGCATCAGCTAATGTAATCCGACCCTCTCCTTTGTACAAAATGAACCTCCAAGGCTGTCTGTTGCCATGATTTGGCGCCCAAACCGCCACATTCAATAATTCCAACAGCAATTCATTGGATACGGGATCACTTTTGAAATCTCTGATGGTTCTTCTTTCTTTAATTAAATGTGCAATTGTACCAGCTTCTTTATATTCTAATGAGTTCATTTTTCGATTCCTCCTTGGCTTCATTTATAAATTCGATTGCTTTCGATTCGAGCTTGTCAGACCTTCTTCCTTTACCCTTGGGAATGCACATTGGCGTAGCAAAGAATGGATCCAACAAAATTTCACATTCCATTCCAAACACATGCCGGACAAGTTCCGAATTGATCACATCCTCCGGTTTCCCTTGCGCGTAAACGGTTTTATCTTTAATAGCAACCAGATGATGGGCATACCGGCAAGCCAAATTAAGGTCATGAAGAACCATAACAATTGTTCTCTGTTCTCGTTCGTTTAACTCAAATAGCAAATCCAAAATATCGACTTGGTGGGCCATATCCAAATACGTTGTCGGTTCGTCTAACAATATCGTTTGTGTCCCTTGAGCCAATGTCATTGCTATCCACGCCCGCTGCCGTTGTCCACCTGACAAGGAATCGACTGACATTTCAGCTAATTCTGTTGTTTTGGTTACGCGCAAGGCCTCTTTCACAAGACGCTCATCTTCATCTGACCACTGCTTTAACCAATGCTGATACGGATACCGTCCTTGTTTAACTAACTGGAACACGGTTAACCCTTCCGGAGCAATCGGGCCCTGCGGCAAAATGGATAGACTCTTAGCTATTTCCTTGGTTGGAATACCCGCGATATGCTTGCCATCCAGAATGATTTCTCCCTTTGCAGGCTTCATTAAACGAGCCATCGCACGAAGGAGCGTTGATTTACCGCAGCCATTTGAACCGATAAATACGGTAATCTTCCCTTTTGGAATAGACAGGTTTAGCTGTTCGATTATGTTTTCGTTTCCGTAGGTTAAATTTAGATTTCTTGTCTCTAATGTTTGCACCACGATCACTCCTATCTTGAATTGCGTTTCGTGTACAGCAAATAGATGAAAAAAGGTGCACCTACAGCTGATGTGAACACCCCGACCGGAACATCCAATGGTAAAAAAAACGTTCTCCCTGCCAGATCAGCCAGCATGACAATAGCGCTCCCGAGCAAAGCAGATACAGGTAATACACTCTCGAAGCTCGAACCGACCAACTTACGTGCCATATGCGGTGCTATTAAACCAATAAATCCAATGCCACCCGCCACAGAAACTGCCGAACCCGCTAATGCCACACTGATAAGCAGCAGCAATAAACGATTAACCTCGACCGCGCTTCCTGTGCTTGCCGCTATATCGTCCCCCAGTTGTCCAATATTGACATGGCGAGCTAACAGAAAGGCGAGTGGGATCAGAATAACCGTCCAAGGTAGTACAGTGAATACATTTTCCCAGTTAGAAGCGTAGACCGACCCCGTAAGCCATAAATAGGCTTGGCTTGGATCGTAACTTGGGCTAAAAACAATCATCATCGTTGTAGCAGCAGACATCAGAGATGACATCCCGATTCCCACCAAAATAAGCCGAATGGGTGTGACCCCTCTTTTCCAGGCAAGCAAATACAAAATAGCTGATACGACTGCTGCGCCAATCATCGCCGTGACAGGCAGCCAACGAATGCTTACTATGCCAGCGAAATAAGTTAGGAAGGTTACTGCTGCAACGGAAGCTCCCCCTGTAATGCCCATCATATCGGGTGAAGCCAATGGATTACGAATAATCCCCTGCAAAATAGCTCCAGCTGCAGCCAGTGAAGCACCTACTAGCATAGAAACGACAATGCGCGGGAGCCGCAGTTTTTGAATGACCATCGCATGATCTTCTGCCCCAATCCCCATAATGCCTCTAATTACATCGGTAGGAGAGATGTACATTTCTCCCAACCCTGTACTTACAATGGCAATGACCGCGCAAACAATTAGTAAAACCACGGTCATCGCTGCCGCTTTCTTATGTACTAAAAAAGAGACTTCTCCGCGCTTGAATCGAATAGGAACATGCAGCTTCATGATTTAACCAGCCCCCTCCGAGCAATATAAATAAAGAACGGGGCACCTATAATAGCCGTCATAACACCAACCGGCATTTCCTCAGGAATCATAATAAACCTGGCAATTAAATCAGCCAGAATCAGCAGTATGGCGCCAAGCACCGCACAATAGGGAATCACCCAACGATGATCAATACCAATGAAGAACCGTGAGATATGCGGGATCACAATGCCGATAAATCCGATCGGACCGGCAACAGACACCGAGCAACCCGCCAGTACGACAACGATAATGCCTGCAGCCGATTTTACCCATATCGTTTTTTGACCCAAGCCTTTGGCTGTATCCTCTCCCATCATGAGCAGATTCATATCTCTCGCGATGAACCATGCGGCTACCCAGCTTACCGCCATATAAGGAAATACAGAAATAATCATTTCAGGAGAGCGCCCTGCTATCGTACCTGTCAACCAGAACAGCACCGTGCTGAGACCTTGTTTGTTCAGCACCAGTATGCCTTGTGTAAAAGAAGAAAACAGGGCAGTCATAGCTGCACCTGCCAACACAATTTTCAACGGAGTCAGTCCATCTCTTCCAAGCGAGCCCAAAATATAGACAAAGACTGCCCCTATTGCAGCTCCCAGAAAAGATATCCACATAAGTAATTGCATAGATGAAACAGAGAAGGCGACTGCAGCAAGCACAACGAAAAAGGTAGCTCCAGCGTTGACCCCAAGTACACTTGGTGAAGCAAGCGGATTGCGTGTCAGAGTTTGCATCAGCGCACCTGCGATAGCCAAGCTGGCTCCAATAGCAGCTGCAATACAAGCTCTTGGCACTCGTGTTGTGCGAATAATAATTTGGTCGCTCACATTTTCATCATAATGAAAGACGGAAGACCATGCGGTATGCCAATCATACTGCGTTGCACCAAAAAGTATGCTTGAGACAAAGCTACAAAGTAGGATTAGGACGAAAGCAAATAGCCCGGCAGCTCTCCATAAGCTCGTATTTATAAGGTTCATTGTGAAAATCTCCTTGTAATCTACAAAGGAATGAACGAAACGTTCATCCCTTTATGCATTCCTTTTATTTAATGTCAAAATATTTGTACAGATCATCCAACATGGCTTTAGCTGCCATGGAGCCTCCGGCTAAGTTCCAAGTAATCGTATCCACCTTATAATATTTGCCGGCCTTAACACCCTTCAAATTTTTCCAGAGCGGGTGGGAGGTCCAATCTGTTAGAGATTTCTCTACCGTAGGATCATTAGGATTAAGCCGGGTAATATCGAAAATATAATCCCCATCTAACTGCGGCATTTGTTCTTTGGTGGTTATATTGACAACAGCCTTACCTTCCACCATTTGAGCCTTTGGACGCGGTAACCCAAGTTCCTTGAAGATGGTTCCGGCAAACCCTGTCGCGTAAAAACGCGCACTGCCGTCTTTCTCAAACCGGACAATCGATACCTCGGATTTAGCCAGCTTATCGCCCGCCTTTTGTTTAAACTCAGCAACACGTTTATCCCAATCGCTTAAAATTTTCGCTGCTTCATCCTGTTTGTATAGCGCATCAGCAGCAATCTTCAGGTTCGCTTTCCAATCAAAAATCTCATCCGTGATGACCGTGGGAGCAATGCTTGCCAGTTGGGGATAGATTTTTTCGTGACGCGCTTTGGTTCCGATGATCAAGTCTGGTTTTAACGCAATAATGGCTTCCACATTGGGCTGCGTTTCTTCTCCAAGACTTTTTACACCTTCCATATTGGCACGTAAATAGTTGTACCAAGGCTTTTCTTCCCATGACTCAACAGAACCAACGGGCTTTACTCCCAGGTGGGTAGCAATATCCGTCATCCCGTTGAATAGAACGACAACCCTTTCCGGCTTTTTCTTCAAAGTGGCTGTACCCATAGCATGCTTAATCGTTTTCTCTCCAGTAGCGGCAGCAGTTGATTGAGCTTGATCTTTCGGTTTTGCAGCTTCTGGCGAAGTTGTCGCACTACCGGTGCTTACATTTCCGCCTGTTGTCGATGCTCCGCAAGCAGTAACTGCAAGCGTTAATAACAGTACCATCATCATTTGTAAAGCCCTCATCTGTTTCTTCCTCCTTGTACAGCAAAGCAAACACAGTTGATGATCAAGCCATCTCTATTTGGAATGCGGATGCTGAACTCCCTTTATATTTTGTATTGATAATAATTATCAGTCTCAATTATAAGGTTCATCATTTACATTGTACATATCTAATTTTATCCGTTTCATTCACTTAATTTGTCTTACCTTTGTTCTTACATAACGTACTTGTACAAATAGAAACAAGCACTTCGCGAAAAGTATTCCTTTCCGAGAGTGCTTATTGTGTATTTGGTATAGACGAGCTGTGTGAATCATATTTATGAGAGAGATTACTTGGAAGGATGCGATTTACTCCCTATGGAACACATTTTACCACTACAAATAGAACTTATTCTGCAGTTTGGGGTAGCCTTTTTTTGGACAATCACATATATTTGGATTATTTATAAAGGGTTCCGGGATCGAACCTACGGAATGCCAATTGCCGCTCTATGTGCAAATATCACTTGGGAATTTCTGTTTTCCTTCGTCATGCCTTTCCACCCGCTCCAGCAAATCGTAACACTACTATGGTTTTTATTAGACTGCATCATCCTGTTTCAATTTTTCTATTTTTCAAAAAGCCTCTCTCCAAAATGGCCTATAAAACCTATAGTCTTCTCCTCACTTGGCATTGCTCTGCTGCTTCACTACGGAATGGCTGTCGAATTTCAGGATCCTGAAGGCAAGTATTCCGCATTTGGAATCAATCTAATGATGTCCATGCTATTTATAAAAATGCTGCTGAAACAAGATTTACAAGGCCAATCCATCTACATCGCCTACTCTAAAATGGTCGGTACCCTGTGTGCATCTATTTGGTGCTATTCCCTATACCCACATTCAATTTTGTTAAATATAATGTACATACTTACATTTATTCTAGATGTCGTTTACATCTTGTTGGTCTATAACAAGTCAGTAAAGATCGTTCCTAGATCCTCCACAACTCACCGTGCCTTCTATTAAGGGACTATAATCTTCATTGATTTCTCGTTGTTGTCAAATTGATCGGCCGCATTGCGAGCCCTAATGAGAAAATAATAGGTTTTCCCGGATGTTAACCCTTCCACCTTATCCTCGTAGGGGTATCGTTTGGTACGATCACCTCGTCCAGCATAGTCTAATGGAATGCCCAAATGCAGTGGAACAGCCTGTATCTCTGGATTTTTCATGTCCTGTTTAAAATCAAAATCTTGACCCTCTTTCACATAAAGCATGTACGAAATAGGACGAGCCTGAGAATGTGCCACATCCCACTGAACAAAAACATTTTTCCCACGGATATCTATATTCTGAATACCTACTCTCGCTTCAGAGTAAGGTTTACCGAACGGAGGTGTCATTGTATTTCCCCAAATTGGCGGTTTAGCCGTAGCATCCCGATGATCAATGACATAAGTATCTATAGCTGCAACCTGAGCATTGGATATGTAATGAACCATCCCTAAGTCATTTGCTTCTTGTACATCAGCAAGTAACATTTTTGATGCTTCATTCTGTTCTCCATTTAGCGCTTTTTTCATCAAATCACCGTTCGGTCCTTCCGCATAACCAAGGCTTAGAACACGAGATCCGTCAGTACGATCCGATTCGGCTAAAAGCTTTTGTACATAATTATACTTATTATCATTAAATAAATGTAGCTTCGTTAAACCACTGCGCCTGGCTGCTATCCAGCCGATAACTTTCAAATAAAGCAAAATCAACTAATCCTCGTAAAGTGAACGCATAGGCTGTCAAGTCAGGATTATAGAAAAAAAGCCCGCGATTCGCTAACAAAAACCGATCCGGATATGCTTGTCGAATGTTCGTAATTAATTGCTTCATCCCAGGCTGAACCCACTCAAATTGACCTTGATTGGAACTGGATGCATTGGTAAAAGAGTTTGGTGCCGCAGTATCCAAAGTGTCCAAAAACAACCCGTCACAACCATAACCTTGAATAGAGTCGTGGGTCAAAAGCTCTTTGATTCCCGATACCTTATCCGTTTGAAGTTTCATGTCGAGTAAAGCTTTAAACCATTCTGGATGACCGGGATTCAACTGATGCAGCGCTGCTTCTCCATCATACGCGGATACAGTTTGATAGTTTTCTTTATGTAACAGGTCACTAGGAGTTCGTGAATTTCCCTATCGTCTTCGACAATGCTTGTGGCTGTCTAGAAAGTCTGCAAAGAGTTGAAACGGTGAAGGCTTGGCTAGGAGAGGGAAATGTACTCCCCCGCGACGTACCTTTAGAACCTGTGATGGCAAGCCAAAAGTTTACAGCTTCTTCGATTGTTTTGCATAGGACGAAGGAGTCATTCCGGTAATCCTCTTGAAAATCCGACTGAAGTAAAATTCGTCCTCGTAGCCGACGAGCTTAGAAATATCGGTTAATGTCAACCCAGAGCGTCCCAGCAGTTCCTTCGCTTTAGTAACCCGCAGACGAATGATATAGTCCTTTGGCGCGAATCCGGTGAGCCGCTTGAACTGCCGGGTGTAATAGCCCGCGCTGAGCCCGGCCTTCTTGGCCAACTGCTCAACGGTTAAAGGAGACTGGAAATGGTCCGCGATATACCGGTATGTGAACTGAATCGCCGAATCCGCATCACTGCTGTACTGTTGATCGTACATATTGTCGATCAAGGAAAGCCATAGCTCCCGAAACGCCAAATTGCAGCGATATTGCGATATGGGATCGTAGGCTTTCCATAGTTGAAACACCTTATTAAAGCATCTACGAACTTCAGCCGGCCGAACCGTCTTAAGCATGCCGCGCAAAGGGGCAAGCCAGCTGTCGGAAGACTGTGAAATCCACTCCTGCTTCTCTTTATAACAAATTCGGTAGTCGAATCGGACATGGTAAATTTCAACGTCTTCTGCCTCCGAGACCGACCATTCGAACGTCGTCTCGGGAACGAACATCATGACGGCTCCCGCTTCCAGAGCATATTTCACGTTGTTCATCACGTAGTAACCCGCGCCTCTTACGATGTAGTGAATGGAATGAATGTTATGAACGTACGGCGCTTGATACGTACCGGCCTGGAGTATCGTATTTCCAGCAAAAGTAATCGAGAACACGGATTTATCAAGATAATCGGCCAGTTGGGTCGCGTTTATCAATGCTTACTCTCTCCTTGCAGATAAGGAACGTGCTCAGTTCGCAGGACGCAGAATGATGTGCTGCTTCCCCCGCCCGATCGGCACCGTCGCCTCCTGATACGAAACGATGAACGCCCTTCTAACTTGATCCGTTTCGTTGCCTTTCGAGGAATGCCAAGTCAACGAGTTAAAAAGCAGCATGGAGCCCGCCTTCATTCGCACCGGTTCGGCTTTGGACAAGTCGACCTGCTCCTCGTCCAGCGCCTTCCGACAAGTGCCGTTATTTTTGACGGTATATGGCTGCTGCCCTTGCTTATGACTTCCGGGAACGATCCATAAGCAACCGTTCAGCTCGTCGGTATCCTGCAGCGGTACCCAGATCGACATCCGAGTATCGCTGTTCACTACTTCGTTATAGTATGCGTCGTCCTGATGCCAGTGACAGACAGATGCGCTGTGCGGCAGCTTGGTCAACAGCTTTGAGGAAAAGATGGAAATGCCCGGCTTCACGATGTCCTCTATCAAGTTCAGGATCCGCTCGTCGTGAGCGAATTGTTTCGTCTTGTCGGTCAACATCGCCAGCTGGTACGTAAATCCTTCGTGTTCCCCCGACGTTTGGACTGGCTCTTCGCATCCATCAAGTTCTTCGTTAATCTCACTTAGTTCGTCCGCCGAAAATAGATTCGAAACGACCACATAGCCAAGCTCATCATAATGTTTTTTCTCTTTTATCGTCAATTTTCCCACCTGATTCACTCCCTTATTAATCGCTTGATTGTATTGTAGCACTTGGCTTTACGACTCTGCCATGGAGAAATACGATAAGCAATCTGGACAAATCGGATGTCTCCGGATATCGCATTAAAGCGGAAAACGGTCTGAAAAATGCCCAAGATTGGGTCGAAAAACGTTCACCGACAGCACCCCGTCTATAAGAATTGAAGTTGGTAGTCAAATGTTTGTTCCAAATTCCCTACAACCACTACATAGGAAGACATCCCCATATAAAGCAAAAAAGACACCGCTTGAGGTTCGCTTGAGGTGTCCCCTTTGATGGTATTGGTGGAGGCGAGTGCTCACACTCTGTTATCGCGGACTACAAATGAAAAAAGCACTCTTTCAGGTGCTTCTTCATTTTGTATGGAGGTGAGGGGAGTATTGAAATGTCCATTTAAATTGCTCCGAAGTTCATTCATCGATGATTCCCTTAGTGGTACATTTCAATGCCGTGCTCCCTCCGCATACGCTACGGTCCGCGCGGGCGAACCCCGAATGAGTACTTACGTCAGTTCGCTTGACGATGATTATGTTTAGCTTTAATAATGCGGTAACAGAGCTTAATAAGATTCGGCACGGAAAGTACTTTTTCCATAAGATATGAGAATGCTGAACGGTTTCCTCGTTTCGTGTTGCATTCCATGCAAGAAGCGAGTAAGTTTTGGGGAAGATCCGAACCGCCTTTACTTGAGGGAACAATATGATCTACTGTCGTTGCGTGACGCCCACACCACAAACAATTGTAATGATCCCGTTTTAATGCAGCATTTCGATAGTCTCGAAATGCAAATGGGTTGTAAAGTAATTGGATTGTCTGCTCGTCGATCCAGACGGCACGGGCTCGATCAACTTCCCTCCAAGCCCGGTGAAGCAAACATGGGGTTAGTTTTTGGCCATCCAGATTGAACACTGTTATCATAGTCAATCGCCTCCTAAGGCTAAAGTTAGATAATAACCACAGACCAATTGATTATTTGATTCGTGGTTATGTATATTGGAGACGAGACGAGTATCGGATATCTGCCTAAAGCGTGACCAATAAATGTCTTCCTTGAAAAGGCGAAAACCCGCTCTGGGAGCAGGTTTTCAGTAATGGAGGTGAGCCGTGGCTGTACAAATCCACAATTCGCCGCCGCGTGATGCTCAGATTGTTTGGGGAGGTAGCTTAAGCTAACTCTCATTTTCCAATTCCGATTCAATTTCATTCTGAATTTGAACATAATGGTCAACATTGCTCCAGCATTCCAAAAATAAATCCCGAGTATCGTCAACATCTATTTCAAAATCGCATCCTTCCGTCTGAAAGCTAAGGCTGCCTGTACGCAAATTGTACTCCGTATCAAAAATAAGATCTCCCGACTTATGCAGACCGGAAATCTGAAGTGATACCGCCAAGCTAATTTTAACGGCAGTGGGATCCTCATCCGCGAAAAGAATTGCTGATACGTTTACCTTGTTATCATTCTCTCGTTCAAAATATACTTCGGTTTCCCATTCATATTCCCATAAAAATTCAATAATCTCATCCAGCAGGCTCACGATCTCTCGCTTTACCCGACTAATCCTTACACAAAAAGCTTCAGTATCAACTTCTTTCAAACCTTCATAATCGTAAAAAGGATACTGCCTTCCATCATTTTCAAAAGCACGATAAGGGGCGAAAATAAGATCATCGTCCGGATGAATAATTATGTTAATTGGAATCAGTACAAGTTCGATACCTTCAGATACATCTCTAGTCTCAATTAATTTTGACATATTTTCAATTAGTTCAATTGATTTGCTGGATAAAGTTTGTCCGAGTTTAATCCCGTGCTTATACCTCTTCCTTGTTACAACTTTCTGCTCTACATCAAAGAGATCAGCAATCACACCATCAGTTATTACTTCGTCTATAAACATCTCTTGCAAATCATCTGGAGGAAGAGTTTCGATGTCCAGTATTTCACCGTTTGCCTTCTTCATTACATAGGACCTGAAAACAGGTGTTTCACGCTCCATAAAGTATTTAAACCGGTCAAACACTAATTTATCCATAATATTCCTCCTAAACTATTCGCAATCTATTATACTTCATAGTTTATAGATAAACATTATGAAACTGTCCTATCTTAACCATTGTGGTTTGAAGGAACAAGGGCTCTTTTTCCCGAACCTGAGTAAATTCATAATTCGTCGGCGTGCGATGCTGCGGATGTTTGGCGAGGTGGCTTAGCTTCCCCATTTCCCTTTGACTTATAGCTATTTTCGCCTCTTACCAAGCAACGGATCATCATTATTAATAAAAGGATCCAACCAAGCTGCTTTCTGTTGAGCCCATAAAATATAGCATTCTAAATCGTCCCTTTCTTGCTGATCCAATATGCCCTGCTGCTTAACGGATAAAGCAAGTATATACTTCCTTATTAATTCAGCCTTTTGGTAATCATTTGCTCGGTCTTCCAAGTCTTGAATCCTTAATAGTTCTTGTTCTCTAAGTTCAATAATCTTTCTTCTTTCTAACTCTGCTTGTCTCCTTCTATTTTCAGCCTCTTCTCGCTCTATTCGAACAAGTCTCAATTTCTCAGCCGTCTCAAAGATAGCTACTACAATATCACTGATGCTTTGTTCAATTTTCTTATTTTCAATATCATTCCAATTTTTACGTGGTGCGTACCATTCATCAATAAAAAAATGCAAGTAACCTGTCTGAATATAGTCGAATTTCGGAGCCCATGAATAACCTGACCTTGCTTCACTCTTCAACTCTTCTTTTGTCTTCTCATGCAGCATTTGTTTTCTTTTCTCTTTAATGCCTATCTTAACTTCTTCTCTTCCCACACAAATTTTCGTCTCACGCTGCTTGTTTTTTATTATCCCACCAAACTTTTCAATAGCTTTGAGAACAGCATCAAAAATTTTCAACGCCCTCTCGAACTGTTCATCTGACGTATTCACATCGAGACAATTCGCTGAAGCAGGACGAGTCGACTCTTTCCTCGCTCTTTTATATTGCAAAGTATCATGAACAAGGGGGTGGGCATTCAATAATTTCGCAGATAGGGTCGATTCAGAACAAAACTTCTCAATCTCCAACTTTTGCTGTATTGGAATAAGATTAGGCCTTCCAGGCAACTCACATCATCCCCTATACTCCATATGAATTTCCGAATTATGGATTTACTCTTATCTATGACCATCAACATGATTTCGATATTTTTCAACAATTACCTTCCCAACATAGGTAAATTCCCGTTTTAGTCAAAAAAAGTGAAAGTACCGTCAAATGCGCCACTGATACGCAACTAACGATACTCTTTTAGGTAAATAGTAACTTAAACGTGTTGAACCCCTGTCCAGCATTAAATGTTGTGGTTTTGCACGGACAAGGGTTCATAAAAGCGAGCCGTGGCTTTACAAATCCACAATTCGTCGCCGCGTGATGATTAGGATTTTTGAGGAGGTGGCTTAGGCTGAAAATTCTCTTTAGCATCGTATCTAAGGTTTAAAGAGATTCCAAAATTTATAATTATTTCGTGAAAAATTACTGTTGACATGATAAAGTATTTACAACTGGGGAGGGAAAAATTGAATGGGGAAACTTACAAGAAATTTATATAATGCTACTTGTTGGAACTGCAGTTTTTCCAACAATATCGATATCAATGAATTAGTCGAAACGAAATATACCAAATGTACAAATTGCAACAAGAATATTGTCGAAATTTATTCTCATTTAGAAATACCAAGGTACAGAGTATATTTAGAATGTAGAAAGTGTAATTCAGTCAACGAAATCAAGGAAGATAATATACATTTTTATAAATGTATTAAATGTAAAACAGATTTTTCTGTAAAAAGAAAAAAAGAAAATAATTCGTTAATTTATTCCAAATTAACGGAATCATTTTTTAATTTGATTGGTCTCCTCTTTCTAATAGGACCAATTATTGCTGTTGGAATTTATATAGCAAAGCAAGACCCAGAAAATGATCCTAGGAATACTCGAGGAACAACAAGAGCAGATTTATGTGAAAGTCAAGCTACTAGTGAAGCATCCTTCGCTTGGTGTATGAGTAGTTTTGGTGATGACTACGATCAAGATATTGGTACAGGGGGGTCAGGATATCATAATGTAAGACCCTACACTCGTAGCGATGGGACACAAGTTAATGGATATATAAGGTCAAACCCTGATAGTTCAAAAAGTAATAATATTAATGGTAAATGATAGATAAATGTGAATCAGATGTTATTGAGGGTGAAAGAGAATATGTTTGTTTTATGAAAATCGAACTCCTGCCTCTATTTAATCATTGTGGTTTTGTATGGACAAGGGTTCAAGTATCTGAGCCGTGGCTTTACAAATCCACAATTCGCCGCCGCGTGATGCTGAAGATGTTTGGGGAGGTGGCATAGCTTGATAATTCCGTTAACAAATTCAGTAGTTTTTTCGATCCGGGTCTTCCCGATCAATTCTCCTATCCACCTCATCCCATTCTTCCTCATCAAAATATCTTTCATTATCTTCTCTCGTAGTAACTTCCTCATTAATTATTCCACTTTTTAAATAATCATCAAGTAACAGGAATGCTTTTCCGGTCTGGTTTAAGCTAAATTTTAACCTATACCGTGCAACTTCCCCTGAAGGATTCTCGTATGGTCTAATTAACGGCAATCTATCTTCTTCACTATCCCAACCTTCCTCTTCCATCGAATAATCATCTTCATCGTATTGTAAATAAAAATCTTCATCAATAGAAATGATTGCCCAAGGGAATAGCTTCTTGAAGGCTTCCTCATAAGAAACTAGCCCCAGAAATATCATAGGATAATTTAATGCCGTCGTTTCTTTATTGGTTTGGGAGTCTATAATTTTCAAAGTTATGGAACCTCGACCTGAGGTTTTATTTACCCATTCTTCTGATTCAAGAATAACAGAGTTTCCTTTTGATAATTCTTCCATCCAGGGCCTAGCGAGGACTAATGAGTGAAGTCTTTTCTCGTAATCGGTTTGATTCCCTGCAATCAGTTCAAGTTTCCTCTTTGAGGAAATATTCAACTGCTGTGTAAATGGAACGCGTATTGCCCAGTGGTTTTCTAAAACAATTGCATTGTCATCAGTTATCTGTACCCAATAACTTTCCCCTTCAATATCATCACATAATATTAGGATTACAGGTAGCGAATGGTTTTTCCAATAATTCAAGTGCTTCATTTTCCCACGATATAAATATCCATTATTCGTTCTTTCACGTAAATAGCTTTGACCTGTTTTTATTTGTGCTGCTATTAATTTCCCCGTTACTAAGCTATCTCCTACAATTTCAATGTGAGCATCAATTCCAAAGTCTTTCTTGGGTTGTTCACGGAATATCCATCCGATTTGAGTTGTTACAATATTGTTAACTAACATAAGTCCAATTTCTTCAGTAGGTCCACTGTAGTGTGGTAAATCTGTCAAGGTTTCCGCCTCCATCCTGCAGTCGTATTTCTCAATGTCTATTATATAAAATATGACAAATGTAAGATATAGAATGCGATAAATCGACTTTTTATAATTGAAGTTAAAGACTGCAGGAATCCAAAAAAGCGAAAGTACCGTCAAAAGCGTTATCGAGACGCAACTGACGGTACTTTCAAATTTAAAAACATTCTGGATTGGGATTTAGAGTGTAACGAACCCCTGTCCTACATTAACCATTGTGGTTTTGTATGGACAAGGGTTCGATTTTCTGAGCCGTGGCTTGTTAAATCCACAATTCGCCGCCGCGTGATGCTTCGGATGTTTGGACAGGCGGCATAATATTACTTCATTTATAGGGATCTGAACTTTGAGCAACCTCTTCTATAGAATAATGATTTGAATATCTCTCTGACATTTTATTATTTAAACTCACCATATTATAGTGATTTGCCAACATGTCAATCAGAGACACTTTATTTTCCTTTTGTGCAAAAACCAAATTAGATGCTGTACAAATCGATTCAATTTGTTTCTTTTCATATCCGCTAAGGTGTGTGACAATATCGTCACGATTTGATGTTTTTAGATATTCTAATACCTCATCCAGATCAAAATGTTTCTTTTGCTTGACCCTTTTCAAAGTTACGGGTTGTCCTGTAACCTTTGAGTGAATGTCCTTCAACATTTCATCTACTGTATTATCTTTATATACTTCAAGGATATCAGAAACGACTGAAATCAGATTAATTAAATTTCTTACTTTCATTGGCTCACCTACACCTTTGTACAAATTCAATACTTATTTCCCTCAAGAAATCACTTTGTCTTTTTGCATTGGCGAGCTTATCTTCTAGTGCAAAAACAGGATATGCCATTGCAGATGCTCTGGGGATTCCATCACCATAAGTTAAGTATTGGCTAAAAACATCATTTTTAAAAAGTTGTTGAAGCGATTGCATAATATTGAACTGTGACTTTTTAGGCTTTCTTCTATATTCACGAATGTTGTTTAATACAATACCTAAAAGTTTAGTTTCATTGTAATCTTGTGAAACTGCCACGAAATTATTATTCAAATTGTTAACTGCGTTTGACACTGCCATTATACCATATGAAGACAATTTATCAGCAATTGTTGGAATTAAATAATAGTCACTAGCATAAAGAGCATTTTGAGTTATGTAGTTTAAATTAGGGGGACAATCTATTAGTATATAATCATACTTATCACGGACACTTTCTAAAATTGTATCGAGTATTTGAAATTTATAAACATCAGTTTGGAGTAAATTGGGCTTTATCTTAGGCTTTGGCTTAGAATCATGTTGAGCAATAAACATATCTGTATAAATTAAATCTGGGTGGGACGGCACCAGATCAATATACTTAAAAATATAGTTAGGCTCACGACTCCGAACCTTTTCTTTTAAAATTATTTTATTCTCAATATTAAATGCACCGTTATCTAAGTATTGCTCAAATATATCTTTTATTGTGGGAATGGGAGTATCTCTTTTATAAGTCAAATCTTCAAATTGATTATCACCTAAGCATGCAATAGAAAGATTACATTGAGCATCTGCATCTAAAAGTAATACTCTCGGGGCATTATCGAGTCCTAAATCTTTACTGTGATCCAATTTTTGCAAACCAACTGCAATGTGGTGGGTAATTGTTGTTTTTCCAACTCCACCTTTCCAATTGATAACACTAATAACCTTCCCCATATTACACCTCATCAAGCAAGAGAATTCTGTACCTTATAACAAGGATACCAGATTTAACCATTATTTGCTTGACTTATTATTATGTATTCAAATCACTATCACTCCGCTGACATAAACAACATCATATCCTCTTTGAAATAATGAAACGATTAACCCATCAGATTTAGTTAATAAATGGATAGTAAGCACTGAAAACAGGCGTATCCATGAACGGATACGCCTGTTCTAAATATTTTACGATGAACCCCTCTCTCTGCACTCTTTGATGTGGTTTTATCTGGACAAGGGTTCTTAAAAGCGAGCCGCGGCTGTACAATCCACAATTCGTCGCAGCTTGATGCTGAGATTGTTTGGGGAGGTAGCCTAATCCTCGGAAGGATCTTCTATTGCCACGCCTACTTCTGCCAAAGACGTCACAAGTTGAAGTAATTCTTCCTCATCGCCCCAAACAATGCATCCATCAGGGAACTCTCTATTTGAATCTAATAAGCACTGAAGCAATTTTTCAACTCTTGCAAAAGCTTCATTGTTATTCATTAGATATGTCAATGCATTGTATGGTTTTCCTGATTTTATGGTTTGCCCAAAATAAGCGGCTTCAAAATTAGGAAGGGATGATAAATGTCGAATCTTCTGGGGATGGGTTGCTTGCTTGACTACTTTAAGTATATTTGCATTGTGGGGCCAAGCTGGATTCTTTTTCCCACTATTCTCAACCCTAGGCGAATCCGTATCATGCAAAACTGAATACCCACTTCCAAAATGATTCAGTATTTTACACAAAGAAATAATTGTCGCCTTTCCTCTTGCCCTTACGATATGTATATTTTTATATCTATCAGATGCTTTGGACATTATGTATTTAAAGGCAGTATACTCGGTGTCACCCTCAACAATTATAGTTTGTCCACCAAAAAAGAACTCAGCAACATGTGGATCGAATAAGTTCAATAATTTCAGCCTTTCACGATCATCATCATCCAGTTGAACTTTCTCCGGACGGAAAACGGTTGTTCCAAAAATATCACCCTGTTCAGATCTTTCGACCCTCACAATTGTTGTATTGTTTCTTGACAAATCAATAAATGCAGGCGAATGAGTGGTTACCATCACTTGCCAACTTCCTTGTCTAGGTAAATCATACAAAACCCTGCAAGCTTCCCGAACAGCATTTGGATGTAAACAAAGCTCGGGCTCGTCCAATAATAAAACATGTGGTCGGTCATTTCCTGCCTTTTTACTCGCGTTATTTTGAACTAACAGCCTTAAAGCAGACCATAGCAGAGTCCTTCGAGCCCCGCTTCCTTGTTTATCGATAGCGCTCTGATATCCCTGTCCTGGTCCCATCAACAATTTTGCTGAATTTTTAAACAGCGACACATCATTCTCAATATCATCTTCAGCTCTGGGATCGAACTTAATCACATACCCAGGAAAAATGCCTGATATTATGGAAGATAGCTCGGTCTCAATTGAATCTATTTCTTCCTTAGAATCGTTAAAAATCTTTTTTCGTAAATCAGCTATTTGCTGTAGTAACTTTGAATAATCAGATATCTCTTCCCCATCTTTGAGTGCAGAGGATTGGACTCCTTTAATTCGGTCTTTAATTATTGTATTAAGTAATTCAAGAACCTGCTTTTCCTGTTCATGCGGTTGAGCAAAAGCTTCAATTAAATGGGGTTGTGGACGCTTTGCTTGAGCAACTCCCGGAGCTCCCCATGGTACTTGATCATCCCAATCTTGTTTATCAGTGTCAAATCCTTGTCTCTTGGGGTCAGCATTTGCTGCATGCCAAGTCCACCGTTCCATGACAATAGCTTTGCCTTCTTCCACTTGTACCCATCGTCTTGCTGGAGTTGTGTCACCATCAACAATTGTATGTAATTCGATCTGAGGTAGTTCTAGTGTATTAATTTTCCCATTCGGAAAATCACTTTCAGCTAACTTACACTTATTCGATCCATGATTCATTACAATTTCATATGCTTTGAGAATAGAACTTTTCCCTGCATTATTTGGACCAACCAAAACCACTATGTCATCCAAATCGATAGTCACTGGATTATTTCCAATACACCTGAAATTCCTAATAATCATTCTTCTTAATTTGGGCTGACTTGATTCAAACCATTTGGACAAATCCTCTCCTACTTCTGATGCTGGCTTTCTTGCCACTAAAATCGCCCCTTTTTCCAAATATTTGAAGATATTTCGATCATATCATAAGTAATTAATAGGAACAAGAGTTCTCAATTAATGGAAGTGATTCTAGTACTCAAAGTGCCGACTAAAAAAAGCGACGGTAGGGTAGAGAGCGTCTCGATAACGCCACTGATGGCACTCACTTGTGGTATGGTAAGGCAAATTTTAGACTCGATAGTCTAATAATACGCTTGCCTTTAAGGCAGCAATTTAAGTGCAATGAAAAATCTGATATAATAAAAAATACATTGGAGGGATTTTAATGGAACCTTTTTTGAAAGCATTGAACCAAGCTATTAGTTCTTGGTCAGAACTATCAAGGGAATGGGAACTAATAGAACCAAACTACTCAGACAAGTTATCAGAAGGCTATCCTTTCAATAAGGACTTTAATGAAGTCATACACGATTTAATTGAATGGCGCGAAAAACTAAATAACAATTCATAAGACAAAAAAAGTACTGTCACAAGAATGACAGTACTTTTCTTTTGGTCAAAATTGACCTCCAAAAGTTATAAAAACTCCATTGGCTACCTAATTATTAACTAATTCCTCTATTTTATTAAAAATAGAGTGTTTTGCGAATTTCTTGAAAAACGCTCTTCTAGCAATCTTAAAGATTCGATGTCTATCAATAACACATGTATTAATAACTGAAACATTTTCAAACTCACCATTGGCACGTCGACAGTAAAAAGGAACAAATGTATATTGCAAATATGGCGCTATATTATTTAACCTCGCAAGCCACGTATCAGGCTTTATGGAACTTTGTTTTTCCTCCCACTCCTCATTACTGCAAGCACACTGACCAAATGAAAATGGTATAAATGGCATATTGTCAAAAGAAGTAAAAGAAACTAAATCGAGTCCCCCATCACCGGCTGGCACATCATACTTCGAATCCATATCGAAGGGCTTAGATGTAATAGCAGATAAATTATTAGCTAAAGTACTTATTCTTTGCCTCAAATTACCTTCGTAGTAGTTGTTTGTATCGCTTCTTGAGGTTCCAAATACATGGGTATTTGCGTAGGGAGAAGAAATTGCACGTAAAATATAACAACTTATATCTTCAAAAGCATGCGTCAAATAATAGCCTGTTGATTTATCAAAAAAAGAAAGGTTTGATGCGCATAGAAGAAAGAAATAAAATGTATGATGCCTTAATTGATTGCTTTTAAGAGCTATAGACTTATCACTAGTTATTTCAAATGGATAATATTTCCCGAGGGTTCTTGCTCGAAATTCAATCAATGAAAAATATCCTTCTATATCTGAATAAATTTTATCATATTTTGATGAGTGTTCCCAGCTGCCGCGATCCATTTCTTCTGGATTTTCATCGGCATAATGATCCAGCATATCATCAATAGACATGAATTTATCATCGCTTTTCATACAAGACAGCTCTATGAAATCCGCCCACTTATTAGCTTCATTTCTCGACCATTTAGGCAGTTGTTTGATTTTATCTGAAAGGGCCATTGCTATTCACCTTGCTTTTCGATGAGTCTCAAAAGTTTTTGTAACTGGTCTGGAGTTAAATCCTCCAACCCAGCCAACTTGCCACCCCCATTAGATGAAAAATTTTCACTAATAGCACCTTTTATAGATTTGCATAGCTTTTCAATATCTTCAATTACAGCAATAGTATTTTCAGGATACATACTTAATTGCTCGATCATATTTTTCGAACTTTGCATACTTGTTCTGGCTTTTTCTATTAAAGAATGAAAGGTTTCATTAGGAGCAGAAGTATAAAGCAAGGCCTCAGAAATAGTACTCCCTTGCTCTAGCTTCTTTAATGCAGGTCGAGATTCAAGTATTTTATTTAACTCAGATATATTACGAGAATCTTCAACTTTTCTTTTTACTGGGTCAAATAACCATATAAATAATTGAGCAAAATGTTCTTTATTGAGGTTGGTTAATGAAGAATCTCCTGCTGAAGAAAGACCAAGATAAGCAATTGTATCACTATAAGATAATGCAGTTGTTAGCCATGAAAAGTTAAAATCTTTTTCTTCAATATCCACATCATAATATGCATCATTATTCGCCATTTCATAAAGTTTTAAAGCAGTATGTAGTTTAGCAACATAGTCTGTGCGACTTCCAATCATTTTTGCTAACACTGAATAAATTTGTTCCTGCCCAACCTCATTAATATGTAATACATAAAGTTGATCAAGGTATCTCGCTTTTTCTAAAGAACCCCAATCCTTAACTCCAGTTATGTGACGATATCCCAAATAATCTAGAATCTCTTCCCTATTATTGTAAAGTATGACAGGTATAACAGTTGGGATACTCTTAGCCAAATCTTTTGCTTCAGCAATTGACTTCTTACGCAGTGTTGTCAATTCTGGATTTGATAATAATTTTAATGCTGCTAACCTACGATTTCCTTCTACAACAATAAAATTTTCTGGGTATCCAATTTTAGGAACCACCAATAAAGGCTCTGCTTCCGAATACCCTATTTCTCCAATTGATTGCATTAATTCTACAATATTTCCGTATCGGTTCAAATAATCAATTACTTTTAATTCATCCTCAGATCCAATTAACGTTTTGGGTAAACGCGGGTTTTGAGGATCGAAATGCAGTTTATCCAAACTAACGAATACTAATTTCGCCATGGAGATTCCTCCTAATTCAGGTGTAATAAACAACCTCAAAAAATTTGTTATTTATCAAATCCAGCTAATAATATCAATTAAAAAACCACAATTAAGTAAAAGCTTTAAATAATCTTAAATTAAGTAGTCATGAATTCTAGATTGACTATTACAATTATTCCCTTAAAAAGGTTTTATAAAAGCGCATGTTTTCTCAATCGTACAAACTCACTTTTATTTTAACGCATATTCAAATATTTACAAATATCATTTTGCTGGCCAATTATACAAGCCTATGTTATACTTATCTTTGAAAATAAAATTTTCTCTCAAAGAAGGAAACTCTCATTAAGTAACGAATATAGAACTAATGTTCTATTTGGAGTTGATTGAATGTTAAAAGTAGCTTCATTTTTTAGTGGTATAGGTGGTTTTGATCTTGGCCTCGAAAGATCAGGAATGGAAGTTGTTTTCCAGTGTGAATGGAATGCTTTTTGTCAAAAAGTTCTTCGTAAACACTGGCCAAATGTTAAATTAATGGGTGATATAAATGAAGTTACAATCGACGATGTCCCAGCTGCAGAAGTTTGGTGCGGAGGATTCCCCTGCCAAGATGTATCTCTTGCCAACCAAGGAAAAAGGAAAGGCCTTGAAGGAGAACGAAGTGGACACTTCTATAAGTATGCAGAACTCATTGAACAAGGAAGACCTCAGTGGGTTCTTGTCGAGAATGTTCCCGGACTCCTTAACAGTAACAACGGAGATGATTTCAGAGTCGTTATCAGTACATTGGAAAAACTCGGGTATGGTGTGGCATGGCGAGTATTGGATGCAAAATACTTTGGAACACCCCAAAGACGTCGAAGAGTCTATATTGTCGCAAGTTATCGAAGCAACCGTGCCTCTGAAGTACTTTTTGAACAAGGCACAATTGCAATCGCTTCTAGACAGGGCCTCGGACAGAGGGAAACCACTAGATCCAGACCTGGAGCGAGCATTCAAACTTCAAATCTCTACTCTATCCAACATGCCGGAATTGGAAGAAAAGCTTCAGCAGGACCCCAAGCTAAAGGCTACCGAAATGATGGAGAAACCTATACGCTTGACTCAAGAGGCAGCTCGGACGCTGTTTGTCAGACGGATGATGCCTTCGGAGTACGAGAAGCTGCAGGGTTTTCCGGAGGGATGGACGGAAGTAGATTCCGAACTTTAGGGAATGCTGTTGCCGTACCAGTAATTAATTGGATTGGCAAGCGAATAATTGAAGTAGAACAAAGCTCATTACCAATGCAAAATGAAGATTGAAGCCAGGCCAACAAGGCCTGGCTTTTTTATTAATTTACAACTTCTACCGAGCCATCAAGTGACAAGAAATTCCCAGTAAACGCCCCAGGAGTCGGGTAGCCCTGGTTAGTTAGAGCTTGGAGGAAATAGCTATAATTTGTAAACAAGATCCGGTCTTCATCTACCTTTAAAGGAACAGGACCTTCGTTCGGAATATTTTGTTTATCTTCGCTAATACCAATAATAGCCAAACTCCATGTGTGATAGCGAAGTTCTTTGAACTGTCCCCAATCTAGCTTTGACCTTAAATAATCATAAAGTGGTGCTCCAACCACAAATACGATCGCACCACCGCTCATCTGAGCGACATTCCCTTTAACAATAAACTGCTCTTGTTGTCGACGCCAAGCATTGGTCTCAATTGTTCCAGCTTTCGCCACATCCTCGCGTAAGATACGATTAGATCTATTCGGAGTGTTACGCCATTTAAGAACCTGTTTAGTAATAGCCCCAGTTCCCGATGTCTCTCCACCACCTTGCATTTCCATAACAAGCTTTTTTGTATCACCTTTTCGGACCATCACATAGTCAGCGTTATAGTTGGCTTTACTACTTGCTTTCAAAGGTTCCTCACGTTTCACAAGAATGTCACTAGACGCAACATGGTGAGGATCGTAAACTGCATCTGCAATTTTTGTAAGCATACCAATCTGGTGAGGATGTAGCTCTACTGATTTCAAAGTTGCACACAATCTGTTTTTGCAAGTAATCCACATCTCTCCAGTACGTTTGCGTACCGAACAAACTGGTTCATACCCTTGCTGAAGTTTCGAACAGTAGGAATTCATAAAAGGGCACATTGCTCCTGCTTCAGCAGGCTCAATTGTGTAGGAATCAATATCAGTTCTTTGACCAAGATACTCCGCAACGCTAACTCCCACTGAAACCAACTCCTAAAGGAAATTTTTAACTATTTATTTCATAATATCGGATACCAGCACTGTCTGTCAATACTGTCTGTCTTTACTGTCAGTAAAAACATCCGAAACAAAAAACGCATTTCAACTTCTAAGTTTCATCTCCGTGTGGCATGATAAAAATGGTTTGTAGCCCTAAATAACTCTATTTTGAGGAGCATAGCATAATATGACCGATAGGGTTTCAAAAGAAACTAGAAGCAAAATGATGAAATCCGTAAAATCTGTCTCTTCCCTCGAAAAACGGATCAGCAAAGCACTTTGGAATTTGGGTTTTCGTTTTAGGACTAATAGTCCTGGTCTTTTTGGCAAGCCCGATATCTCCATTAAAAAGTACAAAATTGTAATCTTCATTGATTCGTGTTTCTGGCATCATTGTGACATCCACGGGAGGATCCCAACCAGCAATGAAAATTACTGGATACAGAAAATCGAAAGAAACAAGAAAAGAGATATTCAAGTCAATAATTATTATCTAGAAAAAGGATGGCATGTCTTACGAGTATGGGAGCATGAAGCAAAACAAAATTTTGAAGTGGCAATAGATAAGATCGCTGATTACATACTCAGTTGGAAAGCAAAGGAGATAGATAGATCAACATGATAGTTACATTAATGCTCAGTAATAATACCGATGTAATACGTCCATAAAGGAGGGTTTGCATCAGTTTCCTTTTGTTGGCGATTCCCTGCAAATGTCCATGGGCTATTCTCATTTGGAAGGATGAATGCAATGAAAGCAGCTTATCTCGTTTTGGACAAGATCAAAATCTATCTGCTTTCAATTCCATAATAAATCCATCAATTCTAAGGTCGTAATTATTAATTGCATTATTGACGGATTAAAAGGAGGCCAATACTCTTTTGTCGAACAAAATAGTGAGGAGGCGATTCTGATCTTATTTCGACGGAAAACAAAAGAACCTGACATATTTTTAGGATTTTCAGATGCGGAAGTTTCTAGACTTGTAACCGATATAAAAATTACTGCTCAGGAAATTCCCAATTTTAATAATACCCAGCTTAAAAATTTAAGGGTAATCTTTAGTGCTTGGATTGAGAATTCTAAGCAACTAAGTTATATTTTCTCGATGATAACTATAATATCGGCTTTGATCACAATGCTGATAAACGCAAAAGTATCAGCAGGAATAACGATTTTCCTGATCTTCTTCTTTTGCTGTTTTGCTCTTTTTACAGTTCAGACCATAGCTAAACTTATAGGAAGAATAAAACCGGTACTGTACATTCAACGTTTGATCGATTACGAGTTGGAAAAGCGTGAAGCTATACGGATAACAAAGGAAGTACGTCTATCCAGGAAACTATATAAAAAATAACTCAAGAATCTTATTACCAACCAATATTTTCACGGAAAGCGTAAGGTCTAGAATCATAAACAAGTACTATAATATTGAAGCCCAAGGATCTCATCCTTGGGTTATTCTCATTTGGAAGGGATGATTAAATGAAAGCAGCATATCTCATTTTAGACAAGCTCAAAGAGGAGTTCGAACACAACGGAAACATATTGCTCGACCAGGAGGGAACCAATGTCTGGGTGATGGCTGTCGCAATGGCAGCGTTACCCGATGGTATACAGGAGGATGGGACGATAACTTTAAGGCTAGTCTTAAGGACCACCGATAGGAGCGGCACCAATCCATACGTCGATGGAACTGACGTCTACGTATACGTAGACGAAAAAAGTAAAAAAGTCGAGTTTGCAAGGGAGGACCTCTGGATAGATGGTCCTCCCCTTTTTCATGGCGGCACCGTTCCCACCGCTCTCGCTTGGGTTCGGGAGCTTGCCGAGCCTTTCTACCTCCAGCTCAAGGACCCGTTCCTGACGCCGGAGCAGCGGATAGCACTGAACGACGAGGACGAGGACTACGTTCTACCAAAAGTTAAGGAAATGATCCCTGACCATTCGATTTCATGATACCAACAAGTAGATCTAGTCCCGAAAAGTGCATCAAACAGGAAAGCTCCACCAACATACGACTATCGTATTAACAAAGAAGAGCTACTTAATGCTCTTGATGATTTTGATTATGAGCCCCGCAGCTTTACCAACAAACTCCTGAGCGGCTGGTTTAGTTCCGCTGGTGACTATTAACTTCCTCCAAAACATATTATCCCTCCTCTACGATTAAACATCTGCATCAGCCTACGAAAAATTTCAAGGTATTAACCACTGCAAAAGTTGCATCAGTTGCGACTATTATCATGACGCTACATTCTCACATATTAATGATTGGAGTGTTTTTTAACATGAGTCTTAACATCAACGAAAAAGAAAAACGAGCTATCGCGGCACTCATCCAAGAGCGATTTGAAGAGCACCTATCCCGATTCCCATACAGTAGATACCCTACTGAACCACATGAGGAGTGGAAGCGGATTTTCTGTGATCCAAAAGCTGTTTCTGCCGACACGCTCAAACAGTCGCTCGGATGGCATTTCGGTAGCTGGCAGCGGAAAGATATTGCCAGCGCCCACAAGCGGACAATCACAGCTGTCATCAAAGCATGGCCTGAATTTTCCGAAAACGTCTCGATCGATCCTGCAGAATCTCTTCGCTTTTGGGAGCAAAAGCTCCCGGACTGGAACCATGGCTTCAACGCGGCGGCATTCCTGCTCCATCTTCTGCGCCCCGACAGCTTTGAGCTTACAGATCAGCATCGAATCCATGCAATGACAGAATTTCTCAAAGAGATCAATCATCAAGAGAGTGACCAAATGCCAACTTACTCACTATTAGATCTGGAACGATACAGCGCATTTTTCCGTGCTATCCTCCAGAAGATCCCAGGAGTAGACTCACGCACCAAATTGGATCGCTTACTCAAGGTATACGGTAACCGCCATGCATACAAGAATGTGAAAGAAACCTACCTAACCAAAGAGCCTACCATCCGCAACTTCTCATGGAGCGACTGCGAAGCCCAGCATTTTGACCTCAAGAAGATCACCTTGCGCTCCAACGCCGACGTCCTGTTCGCCTGTCTCCTCCTATCCCTGGAGAAGCAGAATAGCGACTGGGAAAAGTTCACCATCGGACAGATTGGGGAGCATATCCCCATTGGCACCGCAGGCATCTGCAATCCAGCCAGCTTCAACTACGCCATGATTGCCCTCTTCGGCAACCAAAAAGGCAGAGACTATTTCCAACTGGAGAGTCCAGCGCTGCGAGAGGCTTTCACTGAACAGGCCAATCAATCCACGAGGGACATGAAATTTTACCTCAAGCACGCTTTGGAGCCGCTAACCATTAATCCCAAATACGTCAAAGTGAAAGGGTAACGGATGGAACAAAACCGAATTAAGAAGCAAACTTCTCTCATCGAGCGAGAAGATACCCTTCTTGAGCAGATCGACACATACCAGCAATTACTTTCAGCATCTTGGAGATTATTCTGGTCGTCTGAAGAGCCGATTCACTTTCCTACCGCCAAGCAAATGTTGCTTGCTTTGCGCACAGTAGAACGAAGCATCGAGGATGAACTGTTGGATGTATGATTGGAACTCATACAATTCGCTACTTAAGTAAAAAAGATCCCCCTCAAGGAACAAAGCATTAGGGTAGATGTAGACGTCTACATAAATGTCGATGTATACGTAGTCACCGGCATAGATAAAAACCATCGCCCAATAATCCTCGAGGGAGTTAACTCTACATGAGCCAGCGATCATTTAAACTTGCAAACACAGCAGAAAAAGCGAAAGTACAACTGAACTTTTGGGCTTCTGAACCGCAGCTTCCTTCCTCTTCTGAGCCAAACCCAGATAAGTTAAGCACTACGGAAGTTTTGGATAAGGACGAAGGTACTGCTGTATCGAATTCTTCAAGTCCCGAAGACGAACAGAACTTTAATACCGAAACCCCAAGGTTACGAAAAGCCATTCCCGTCAAAAACTCGACAGCAATCAAGCCTCTTGAAAACCCTTTGCGACCCAAACCAGTCCTAAAGCCTAAACCCCAACAGACTGAACGAGCAACGGAAAAACAAGACCACTCTTATCCTAATCCTACGGATAGTCTAACCTTAACAAGTAAACGCATTGAAGCAAAGGCAGCACCTTTTGGAGAAAGGTACGAACGGATCACCACCTACCTGGAAAAGCCGCTGTTTCGACGTGTACACGATCTGCATCAGCGCGGTGAGATCAACAAGATTACCAACCTCCTGAATGCGGCAGTCAAAGAGTACCTTAACCAGCACTACCCAAGCGCATAATCCAAAATGCCTGATTCCGAAAGGAACCGGGTACGTTTAATTTTACTTTCGTTTCTCCGAATCAATCGTTGCCATAACGTCTTTCGACATTTTGCGAATAAGCTCTATCTCCTCCATGCTACGTTCCTCCAGAAAAGCCGCGAGTATCCTGATTGCGTCTCGCTTCCCCTCTAAGCCTTTGCCCATCTCCAAATCCCCAAAGCGAAATGCGTCAATTGGCTCTGCACCAAGCGCTGTAACAATTTTTTCTAAGCTCTCAAGAGAAATGTTACGCTCGCCTCTCTCCACCCCAGCTAAATACGTATTTTCCATATCACATCTCTCAGCCGCAGTGAGTTGCGTGAGTCCTCTCTCTTTCCGCATTTGACGGAGACGCTTCCCTACTAATATCTTCAATTCCGCCACTAATCTCACCTGTCCTTCTCTCTTTAATGGTAGAGAAGGGAATCTTTACGAAGAAGGTCATCAAACATTCATTTATTGTTGTTTTTGTACTTATTAGTCTAGTATAATCATGATAGGTCAAAGGAACTATTTGGAAGCGCAGAGTAGGGTTTGGGAACTCAGTTGCGAATCACTTTTTGACGAACGGTGTTACTTCACGCTCGTTAGTAGTGAAATTCGGGAAGGGGAACGGCAAATGGCTATCACACAGGGGGCAATCAGCAAGGCACTAGATTGGGCGTACGAGAAGGCAATCACAGGGGGATTGCCAGGAACAAGCGACGCTTACGAGTTGGCAGAGGAGTACGCCAAAAAAGGAGGGGACGTGCAGACGCAGGTAGACGCGCTCATTCGGTGGCAGAGCGGAAAGAGTGCAACATCTGGGTTTATTACAGGCTTAGGTGGGATTGTGACCCTACCAGTTGCAATTCCAGCAAATCTTGCTTCTGTTCTCTACATACAGCTAAGGATGATCGCGACAATCGCAACCTTAGCCGGACATGACGTGAAAGACGATAAGGTAAGAGCAATGGCTTACGCATGTCTGTGTGGGAATGCAGCAGTGGAAATCCTGAAAGATGTCGGCATTGCCGTTGGTAAGAAGTTTGCTGAGCAAGGACTAAAGAAACTTTCCTATGAAGTCATCAAGAAAATAAATCAAAAAGTGGGCTTTCGCTTATTGACGAAGTTTGGCAGCAAAGGAATCATCAACCTATCTAAAGCAATCCCGATTGTTGGAGGGATCACAGGGGCAGTTGTAGACGGCGCTTCCACAAGTGGGATAGGTAAGATTGCTAAGAGATTATTCGTTGAATGAGGTTACATAACTAAGACGACCACTGAGTTTTATTAAGTTACATAAATCATAATGAGGAGCACATCCACATGAAAAAACTATCTAAAGTTATAGCAAGCGCACTTATTTCTTCCATGTTATTCGCCAATGTCTCTTTTGCTGCCGACCTAAACATGAAGGTAAACAATACGTCTGTTCAGTTCCAATACGGCACCCCATTCATAGACAACGGAAGCAGCCTGCTCCCCCTTCGCGATCTGCTTATCGCGCTCGGCGTTAAAAACGACGACGAACACATCCGCTGGAACGAAAAGGTTCAGAGCGTTACGATCTTGAAAGACAGCAAAGAAGTAACTCTTTACGTAGGAAGTAAGCAAATTTACTTGAACGGCAAATTACACGCGACGCTGGAGGTGCCTGCCCAAAACGTGAACGGCAGAGTCTTCCTTCCAGCCAGAGCAGTAGCCGAAGCACTTGGATACTTCGTCGGCTTCGATGCCGAGTCGAGCACCATCCTCGTGCAAGAAGTGCCGTTTGGCGGTGGAGTGAAGGCGGACGACTTCGATAATGGGCCCACCTCGGCAAGCAGCAGCATCGGCATCGAGACCATGAAATCTGCCCTGAAGCAATACACGGACGGAGTCAGCCTCAGCAACGCGACCGTCAAGGTGCTTGAGCAGAACGAGCAGGCGTTCTTTTCAGCGGACCGCTCCAAGCTCTCTCTTGACAAGATCGCAAAGGCTGCTTTACCTGGTAACATTGCGAAATCCCCGTCCAGTTACGCAGGAAGCATCGTCAACCTTACATTCATGGAGATCGATTCGATTCGCGAACTGCTGATGGGCAACGACCAAACTTTTACAGGAGCGGTCGGGCACACCGGAGGAAAATACAACCAGATAACGGAGACAGTGGAGGATAGAACTTATTTTCAAGTCTTCTACTTGGGCAAGAATGGCCTTACAAAAGGCGACTCTGCGACGGTTAACGGCGTAGTGGTCGGAGAGACAACCATTGAATTGACCAACCCCTTGGGTGTGAAGTCAACACCCCCGATGTATGTCATTGTGGCTGGTAATATGTTAAGCACCTCTGAGGATTACGACATTCGTGTGGAGCAGTCTAAAAGCGGCACGATCGATTGGTCGGCATTAGACAAAGAAACTCAAGAACGTATTGAAAGACTGTTACTAGTAACGTTAAACAAGGATGGGTTGCTTATCAACGACCGGACCTATACTTATGGACTAGAGATCACTAAAGCACAAATTCAGGATTACGAATATGTGCCTACAAGCAAGACTGTGTTGCCTTCCGGCAGTCTGACCATTCCTTTGAACTCATTTAAAGACAGCAAAGGAAAGTCGATGACAGCTCAATCCGGTTCATTCTTTGTAAAGATTACGACCAATTACGGTGAGTTTATCAAGTTTGTCGATTTTGAGTAAACAGTGAGGGTATATCCTTTAATCTGACAGCCCTGAGATAAAGCTTGATCTGGCACCATAAAGCAATCTAACCTAAAATGAAACTCGAATGTTGCCCCTATCCTCGAAATTGTGGATAGGGGCTTTTCTGTTCGAAAATCGGCTTCCAAGTCGATTGAAATAACAATAGTTTTTACAGGGAGGCATCGTCAGTCGGGCAATGCTTTATTTTTTTGCCTTACAATCGCTAGGTTAGTTTAAATTGTAAGTTACGAAAATGTCGGTGGCATATCCGCAATCGTCGCTCCTGTCACTCCAATCAATGTTTGATGATATCGACTTCCAAAAATAATTTGTGATAGAATAAGTGTCATTGTCATATTTCGAGAAAAGGCGCTGATAGATTTGGGAAAATCCACAAAATCCAAAAAAACCGCAAAGCCAGAAAAAACTGAAAAGCCAGAAAAACCAGTAAAGCTGAAAGATTTTTGTGATCCATTATTCTGTGAATACGACGTCCTGTACAAGCGCCTCAAGAAATTTATGGACTATATCGGACTGAAGATGGACCAACTCAAAGACAAGTCTGGTGAAATATCCTTTTATGAAGAAGAAAGAGGAATGATACTTCAGCTGTTGAAAGAGATGGGCGAATCATATCTAATCAAAATTACATCGAGTAAAGAACTTGGAAAAAATTCAGCTGAAGTGATTGAAAATTCCAGACAATTTCATGAACGAATGGTAACTGTTGCTGAAAATATACCTCACGAGGATATGAAAGTGGGATGGCTCAATCTGATTGACCTGTTAAGCAGAAAGCAGGCTCATGATTTGAATACAAACTTGATGGAAAAAATCAAGGCAATTGCCGATCAAGTGACAGGACTAAACTTGAACTACTTTGAACATTTGAAACTGCTGAATGACATTCATGCTGGTTTAGATGCATGGGTCGAAAAAACGACTAACACCACTAACGAGAAAGTAAATACCACAACTAACCTGGTATTGTCAATAGAAAGTTACATGTCAAGCGTCTCGCATTTTTGCGAGACGCTTTTTGTCGTACGATAAGTCTCGTAAACAACATCAGCACTATCAATTGAAGGAGGTGTTCCACTGGTACCTTAAATCTCCAATGAAGTTATACAGATAATCAAGCACTTTATAATTGCTCTTTGAAAACTGAATATACAATCACAGCTGTATCAATATCGAACAGCGATTTAGTAAATCCAGAGAACTCCTAAAACTAAACCTAAGAAAAGAGGAAATCTAAATGCCACCAATTATGAAGAAAGCACTAGAAAATAAGGTCCAGAAACCCACCGAAAGCATCCGCCCCGAAGCGGCGCCCACCGGAGCCAGCTACGCGTCTCTCGGCTTTCAGCCAGTAAAAAGCAAACACACTAGCCGAACAGCAGGAATGAGAAGCAAGTGCTCCATTGTCTTTGCGAAAGACGGCAAGCGCATTGAAGTCGAATCTGAAGTGCTTGACCATATCGGCGTTGAGGACTTTCTACAGTTTTCTGTGAATGACCAAGGGATCGCCTTCGGAAAGAACTTGCCAGACGGCGACGAATCCTTCCCAGTTAAAGAAAGGGACTCGAAAAAAGGCAAGGTGTACTCAACTCCGTTAATTTCCGAGTTAATAGAGATTTTCAATCTTGACTTTAGCAATAAAACGACCATTTCCTTTCAGGAAGTTGTATACCTCGATAATCATGGATTGGCTGTCGCTTTCGTGCCGATCCAGCGATTGAGTCAACCTGAAACCAAATCGGAGCAGCACGAAGCGCAGCCAGAAGAATCCAACGACACCTCCACTTTCGCAGAAGAAGCCGACGCGGAAGAGCAACTTGAAGTCACGGAGCATCAACAACTAGATCAGGATCAAGATTTGGACGAGTAACACGTCTGGACTTTGATTTTGTCGGGCGTGGCTGGATTGGTAAACCAACTATTCGATCCCTTACCCTTGTTGAGGCAACGGCCGAAACCACACGGATTTAGTAAGTTGCTTGTTCGCCCTTACAGCCACGCAGTTCGTTTAAGCCTTAGCCGCAAAGACGCTAGGCATTGCTCAACTAGCCCTATAATTAACTTTAAAGGAGTGTAATAAATTGCGAATCTTCCGATTGCTAAATGAAAAATATTGCGACATCATCGATTTCTACCAATCGCTTGATAAGAAGAATGCTGTTCTCAAATCTTGTGAAATTAGGTGCTATTCTGAAGAATTCTCTGCATCGAAGTTTGGAGAATTCCTGTCCGAAATTCTGCCCGAGCCTTCCCGTCCCATATCTTCAGCATTTAGTTTACGTGTTGGAGCTAAGTTCTTCTCTGCTATCTGGGATGTAGTGAATCCAGTTCAAGTGGAGGATGAACAAGCAATTCTTCGTTGGCACCATTTATTTTCGGCAGCAATCTATCGTTTATGTCTCCACGATTGTGATTTTGAAATAATACTTCATGCGTTTGATAAAAGTGATGTGCTAATGGAAACACCGTATTTCTTGCATCCACTCCCTGCTTTCCACAATACCTGGGGAGCGCGGCAAGCCACCATCACTGCTAAGGTGGATTCGTTCGAAGGCATTCTTTTACGAGACGTGCCTCGACACATGCGGCGCATCTGGATAGATAACATGATTGAGGGGATTCGTACAAGAGAACCCCTTCCCTTCTCAATATCAGAAGCGAAAGACCATCTTGAAGTAACTTGGCACTTTCAGGAGGATGCTGCAAGCAACGAAATGTTGAGTAGCGTATTCTGGAATCCTGGTCAAGATTGCTCAAATGACTTCGGTCCCTACTACGATCTTTATGAAAAAGAAGAATTCCTGTATGAGATAGATCAGTTGCAGTTGTTAAAGGCAGGTGACTTGGATGACTGACAATGTATCGATTCCATACAGCAACATTGCAGAGGCAATGAAAGCCTACGCAGCGTTAGGTTGGTTCGTCATTCCATTGTGTTCATGCGATCATAGTGGGATGAGTGAGTACCATCGAATCAACTGCTCTAAGCCAGGGAAAGTCCCGCTCATCAAAGACTGGACGCAAGGGTCTGTACCTTCTAATGAAACCATCAATAAATGGGTGCAGCAATGGCCTAACTTGAACGTTGGGCTTGTTCTTGGTTCCAGTTCTGGCATCGTCGCCATTGACGTAGACGGGGAATACGGCGAGGAGTTACTTCAGAAGTGGAGCAACGGCGATCTTCCCGAAACGTGTGAGTTTACAACCCCTGGAGGCGGAAGGCGGCTGATGTATGCCGCTTCCCTCGGCGTAAAAGCCAAGAAATGCGGGGAAAGCCACCCGAGCAAACCTCATGAGGAATGTGCCTTGCTCGGTGATGGCCAGCAAACGGTTCTTCCCCCTTCCCGTCACGCCAACGGAGGCCTCTACGAATGGAAAGGAGGAAGTAGCCCTTGGGAATTAAACTACCAGCCCAGCCAATATGGATGATGAAACGTATGATTCTGAGTCCAGCAAGAGAAGCGGAATCGTCAGAAATTCAAAACAACTTCGGGGAAGCTCATATCGAACAAGCATCAACATGTTCGATAGAAGACAGCGATCCTGACTTAGTTAAGCTAACAAAAAAGTGCCAAAAAGTCTGCATCCACACTAATTGCCAACTGGTTGGCGGTGGCTGTGATGAGCAGACGTGGCATTTAATCGTATCGATGCTTGCCCGATCGGGACATCCCGAAGCCGCTCTCGCCTTTTCCATGCTTAGCGCCAAACACGACTCACACAGCGAGGAGCGCATCCGACAAATGATTGCTGAAGGTCAAAGTGCGTCCTACGGCCCGACCCGCTGCACGACCTTCGGCTGCGGGCTGGAGCAGATCGAACGCTGTCATGGAAAAGTACTGCGCAACTCGGAAAACGACGTGGTGAACAGTCCCGCAAGACTTCTGATGCCAGATCAAACAAGCGAGTCCCTGCAGGTGGCGCAGAGTGCTCTCAAACTGGTGGAATCCGGGGACCATGGAGCTCATCTAGAGCCAGAAGTCCTGCAATCATTTCTCAGGTTGAGGAGCCAGTCTCCCGCCGAATACGCCCGGCTGGAACAGCGGCTTCGCGCCGCCAAAGTCCCAATGAGGACCTTCAATCAGGCACTCAAGGACGCCCAAAACAAGTATGCCCAGACACAGTCAGTCGGCGGTGCGCTTGCTGAAATGGGTTTTTACCTTGATGCAAGTGGAACGCCAAACGGCATGAACCAGAACAAATACGCTCGATACGTGCTGACCCAGCTCGCTCTCGGTGTTGCGGAAGGTGAGCGCTTTTACCTTTACGAAAACGGGGTTTGGGGAGAATTGAATGATCTAGCCATCAAGCGAAAGCTGCGAGATTATCTCCATGATCTGGTACCCGACTTCTGGACGGAGAAACTAGAGGAACAGTACGTAGGGGCGCTTCTGCGCGAGGCCGAGTACCTGGATGAGATAGACGGACAACGCGACTACATCAACCTTCAGAACGGTATGCTTTCACTAGGCAGCTTCGAACTGCTGCCGCATGATCGCCGTTACCATTCGACCATTCAAATCCGAATACCCTACACTCCCGACGCGAAGTGCCCACAGTTCATGCAGTTTCTGAATGAAGTTTTTCTGGGAGACCAAGAACTGGTTCGCGTCGGGCAGGAAATGTTCGGCTACTGCCTGACCGCTGAGACTAGGGCGGAAAAATGCTTCGTCCTCTTCGGAGAGGGTAGCAATGGTAAGAGCGTCCTTCTTAACGTGCTGAAGCTGCTTTGCGGCAGGGAGAATACGAGCAGCGTACCCCTTGCCGAACTGGAAAACGCGTTCGCCAGGCATGAGATCGTAGGAAAAACATTGAACCTCGCAGCGGAAAACGAGGTGGACGAAAAAGGACTGAACACGCAGTATTTCAAGGCCATCGTTTCCGGCGATCCCATTCACGTAGACGTAAAGTACGGCAAGGGCTTCATGTACGAGCCTGTCTGCAAGCTGGTCTTCGCCACGAACAGGCTGCCGTACAGCAGGGATAAGTCTCACGCATTCCCGCGCAGGCTGATCATCTTTCCGTTCCGTGCAAAATTCAGCAGTAAGACGGCTGACAAACATCTCCGCGAGAAGCTGGAAGCGGAACTTCCTGGCATTCTGAACTTCGCCTTGGAAGGCCTGAAGCGACTGAGAGATCAAAACTACGTGTTCAGCCATTCTCAGGCGGCTGAACAGATGCTGACCGAGTACCGCGCGACCATCAACCCCATGCTTTCATTTGTTAAGGACTGTATTGAGCCGACCCCAGGCACGGGAAGGGTTGGGCGAACCCGGCTGAGAGAAGAGTTCCAGCACTGGTGCAGGGATAATGGGCACACCGGACTTGCAGGAATGACCACCAAAAAGTTTTGGGATGCTTTTCGCAAGGTTCTGGACGAGGAGCGGATCGAATACACCGAATCCAAAAGCAATGGTCTCGATTGTTTTGTCGGTATTTCCATGAAGAATACCGGACCACAGAAATACTTTCGACAGGATTCCTCGCTGTCGAAGGTCTTCGAGGAGGAGCCGGATGACGAAGAGTGACGTCCCCTTCCACGCTGGGTCCAAGCGCCGCCCGAGCCGCGTTGCCCCAAGTTTTTTCGCTGACAGTGGCGGAAAGTGGTGGAGGTTTCTGAACTTTCGCGAGACAGAATTTTTTTTGAGGGGGAGTTGAAAAAAAAGGTGCTGAGAGAAAAAGTTCCGCTCCGCTCCCCCACTCTGCCCCACTTAAACAGCACAAAAATTTCGATGCCATGCCTGTCGCTCTGCGCCTCGCAAACCGGGCAGGACTGGGATCGTTCACTCCAAATGCGGGGCGAATCTCACGGTGTAAAGAGTCCAAAGGGTTGCAAGGCCCCGAAACAGGGGCAGGCCCTTGCCACGGAGAGCGTGCCACGGCGACAGCCAGAACGAAAGAAAACAATCTTGGAGCTTATATTATTCCTTAGAATACATAATTTTCCAGTAAAATTCTAAGGGGGATAAGTCCTTTGCTTACCATTTCAAATCACGTTCATATTGAACAGCTTCAAGAAAGCAGCCTACTGCCAGCTGCCGCCTCACACTACATCATTACCCAGTTCGAGACAATAAAAACTATGCTTCACCAAGACGATCACAAGCCGCTTTCTCTGGACTCACACGGCTACTGTATAGTCCTGCTGGAGCCAAGTGATAACTTCCGCTGTCTGCCGATCGTCGGCCCTGGATCGAGTCAAATTGATCTGCTAGAGTCTAATCCTGAGTACGTGGAGCTTACCTCTCTACCCAACGAACTTTCTATGTACCGAATCTGCTTCATGTTCGACAATGAAAGCTGTCTACTCATGTACATCTTAAATGATTCCTTAGACCTGAAACTGGGGCAATGGCTGGCGGAACGGGCCGGTCTCTCGGCGGCGGAGGGATTACAATGAGTGACCAAATGAAAAAGCCAGCTAAACGAAAACGGGTTGAAGTCGTCTCTCTCCGTATGGTGCGCGAACGAACGTCCATTTTTTACCCAAATCGAGTCATTAGATCTCCTAAGGATGCTGCCGACCTTTTCAAGCAGTTCATAGGTGATTTTGACCGGGAGTCCTTTTGTATTCTTTGCCTGAATACGAAGAACGAGCCTACCGCCATTCATCAGGTTTCTAGTGGGTCATTAAACGCCTCAATCGTGCATCCAAGAGAAACCTTTAAACTAGCGATTCTGGCTAATTCAGCTTCTATCATTGCTTGCCACAACCATCCGTCCGGTCAGCCAGACCCAAGCCCAGAGGATGTAGAACTCACGGAGAGGCTTCGGGATAGCGGGACATTACTTGGCATTGAACTACTGGATCACATCATTCTTGGCGACGGTAACTTCGTAAGTTTGAAAGAACGGGGGATGATGTGATGTTTCCAAAACATACACGTTACAAAACACATGGTATCGAGGAATCACTTTCCGAAAGCCTGCAAAACACGCTGTGGGCGCTCATCGACCGAGACTTGGAAGAAGACAAGCAATTGGACTACTTACAAACATTTACGCTTTCGGTAGTTCATAGTCGTGGGCAAGTAATTCAACGCATCCGACAACAGCAAGAGCAGCCAAAAACCGAGCGTGTTCACGACATCTTAGGCTCATCTAATTCCTTATCCAACATTATCGTTTGGATCATCGACAACGGCACTTACTGCACAATGCTGTTGCCGAGTGAATACTGAGGCTGCTTGTATGAAAAAAGCCATCATCTCATTCGTCATGGCAAGCGCCCAGCTCATTCTCGAAATCATTGAACACCGCAAGAAACGCTGATAACTAAGGAGGAAACAACATGCAACATTCACGCTACTTCACAAGCATTTCCCGAACGAAACTCAAGCAATCCTGCATCGACCCTGACACGAGCTGTTGGGAATCTGTCCAACAAATCCGAGAGACACCCGAATCGTACTACCAGCCCGCCGTCATACTTTTAGATGCCGTAATGAAAAAGCACTCATCCAACTAATCAAATCCATCATCCTCCCCTCTGCGGAGGGGTAATAAATCTTAAAGGAGAGAACTACACTATGACAAAAAGAGCAGCCATCTACATTTGCATCGAAAAGCAATCTCAAATCGAAGAAGCTATCAACCAGCAAAAAATCGCCTGTGAAAATCACGCAGAATCCATTCAGCTTAAAGTCGTGAAAATCTACAGCGACGTCTCTCATTCCACCACTTTGACTCAAAGGCCGATGTTCCAAAAGCTCCTCTCGGATAGCAAGAAAGGGCTCTTTGATGTAATAATCGTCCAACGTGCAGAGAACATCGGACGCGACATGCTGGATGTAGCGATTTATAAGCAGCGTCTAATGAACAACGGTGTAGAGCTTGTGATAGCTGAACAGACGATGAAAGCATCCGCAGAAGAACGTATCCAAGAATCTATTCTCGAATTACTCATCGGTCCTTTAATCACTCGTTTAGAAGAGATGAACAAGTACGCTTAGGTCAATGAAACGTTAATTGCACCTTAAATACCGTAACAAAAATTGAGAGGAGAAAATTAACCATGACCAGCACACGCGCAGCTATATACCCGAGATATTCCAGTGATAATCAACGCGAAGAGTCGATAGAAGCACAAGTTAGAGCTATGGAGGGATACTGTAAACGAAACGATTTTGAAATTGTCAGAGTATACCCTGATAGGGCTAAATCAGCAACTTCAGACAAACGGCCTGAGTTTCAAAAAATGATTGAGGATAGCGGGAAAGGTCTATTTGATGTAGTCGTGGTTCACAAGTTGGATCGCTTCAGTCGCGATAAGTATGATAGCGCTAAGTATAAACGCATTCTAAAGAAGAATGGCGTAAAACTTCTCAGCGTCACTGAAAACCTTGACGGCTCACCTGAGAGCGTCATCCTGGAATCACTTCTCGAAGGTATGGCTGAATACTACTCCAAAAATTTATCAAGAGAGGTAATGAAAGGAATGAGGGAGACGGCGTATCAGTTGAAACATACTGGTGGCCTCCCACCTATCGGGTACTCGGTTGATCCGATAACGAAAAAATACATCATTAACGAAGATGAGCGCGGCATCGTGGAGACTACTTTCTCTATGTTTCTCGCAGGCCACGGCTACAATCAGATCATTCGAGAATTGGCCGAGAAGGGCTACAAGTCCCGGTACGGCAAGCCCGTCAGCAAGGGAACCTTAGGAACCATTCTCCGTAACGAGAAGTACACTGGAACCTACATTTTCAATCTCACGGACGGAAAAGATTTTGAGGGAAAGCGAAATGGCAACCGAAAAAAAGCCGACGAGGACGTGATTCGCGTGGAAGGCGGAATGCCTACCCTCATCTCGAAGGAAGTATTCCAGCAAGCGCAGGAGAAGATGGACGACAACAAGCGCCAGCCCGGAGCATATAAGGCAAAGGAGATGTACCTTCTGAGCGGCCTGATCGTTTGCGGAGAGTGCCTAAAAAACGTCGGCACCCAGTATGCCCTGATGGGTAATACCAAGTTCAGCGGTCGGAACAAAATTAAATATGTCACTTACCGTTGCGGCAATCGTGATCGGACGAAGGAATGTAAGAACCCCGAACTCCGTCGAGAGTACATCGAAAGCTACGTCATTTCCCAATTGCAGGAGAAAATTTTTAACGAGGAGGCTATTCCATTGCTTGCCAAACAACTGAACGACTACCAGAACTCTAAGGAATCCAGCGTGAAAGATGAGAAAGAGCGCCTAGCCAAGAGCCTTGAAGGCATCGAGCGCCAGATCACCAACATCGTCAATGCCATCGCCAGCGGCACTTCCAACGCCACATTGCTAGGCAAACTAGAGGAACTGGAGTCGCAAAAGCTGCAGTTCGAGCAAAAGCTACTTGCAACTAAGGACATAACAGAAAAAGCAGCCATCACAGAGGATACTCTGCGACAACTGCTTTCTCAGTTCGAGGACTACGTCGCTAAGCGAGACATTCCTGAGATCAAGAAGTTCATCGCTAGCTATGTGGAAAAGGTAATCGTCTACGAAAAGCATGTAGAAGTTATCTTTAAGGTCCCCGTTGTGGATTTGATTGATGGAGGTGAGGGGAGTCGAACCCCTGTCCGAAAATATCGCCACACAGGCATCTACGGGTGTAGTCACAGTTTTGATGTCACCCGAGCATCGCCCCGTAACCGGCTATGCGTTGGGTCAGCCTGATTGTCTTCCTACGTCCGACCCCAGGCGGAGACCAAACGTCGTATCCCACTATAGTTGAGCCCCTATCCCAGTCACATGGGCGATGCTGAGGAGGAGCACGCTAACAGGTTATTAAGCTGCTAAAGCGTAAGGTTGTTGTGTTTTGCCATTTAATAGGCTTTAGCGTTTTATAGTGGACGCGGCCCCACTACCCGCAACCCGTGCCCAAACTATCCCCGTCGAATCCAAGAACACCCCCGGATTGCCTTCGTTGCCGTCATAGACGGTGAAGGTAAAAGAAAAGCAGGATAATCATTTGAGCCAAATTGCTTTCAAATCTTTGCTGCTAAATTAGTATAACACATGCTACAGAAAAATGAACGACTAGGTTCATGGAAGTTGAGGTGTTGCCTTCCAGTATGGGCTGGCCAACTATCTGGCAATCTTCTGCTTCTCACGCAGAGCACGTTGAATGTCTCGCTGTGCATCTTTTTTCGCTGCGGATTCACGCTTGTCGTACTGCTTTTTCCCTTTGCCTATGCCAACCAAAAGCTTAGCGTAACCATTTCGGATATACACCTTCAATGGAACGAGGGTATAACCTTCTTGCTTCGCCTGCCCTAGCATCTTGGCAATCTGCGCCTTTTTTAAGAGCAGCTTCCGCGTCCGTGTTGGGTCTTCCGGATTGCTTCGGTTGCCTTGATCGAAAGGACTTATATGCATGTTGTGCACAAATGCTTCGCCATTGCGAATAGTCGAAAAACTATCGCCTATGTTTGCTTTACCTGCCCGTAAGGATTTGATCTCCGTGCCGGTCAGGACAAGACCGCATTCATACGTTTCTTCAATAAAGTAGTCGTGAGAAGCCTTTTTGTTCTGGGCGAGTAATTTGCCATCTGCCTTTTTCGTTGCCACGTGAGATCCTCCTCCCGCACGTTCAATGCAGGTAAAAACTGCTACAATGTGCATCCTATTGTAGCAAGATCAAGGCGGAAAAGCAAGAAGCGGCGTTATCTCCGCCGCTTCTTGCTATCATCGCCGTCGTCACTCCGACGACGACCACCCTTGGCTAGCGCGTTCACGCCGCTCGCCCAATCACTGCCGCCTGTGCTGCGCGGAGCAGCAGACGAACCACCACCCGCTTGGGCTTCGCTCCCAAGCGCAATCCCACCGCGGCCGCGCTTGCTTTCGCTGCGAGCCGCACCACTCTCTGTCCGCCCCGCGCCGACAGATTCAAGCCTTGCGCTCAAGCTGCCGCCTTCGCTCAGCTTAGGACTGCCCGCTTTGCTGCGTCCAGTTCCACCTTTGCCGCGCTTCTCGCTCCACGGCGTGCTTCCAGACTTACCGCGGCGCGATTTGCCTTGCCCTGCGGCACCCTCTGCACGGCCTGCTCCACCTTCTGCGCGCCCAGAGCCTTCACCGCGCCCTTGCCCAGCTCCGCCTTCGACTCGCGCTGCGGCTTCTATTCTGCGAGCAGCGCCACCTGCAGCGCGTCCTGTGCCTCCAGCCCCGCCACGCCCTTGACCAACTCTTTCAGCTCTTTCCTTGCCTTCAGCTGTACCTCCGACTCCTGCTCTTTCCTTACTGCGCTCTCCACCAGCAGCACCAGAGCCCTGAGCCTTCGCATAGCCGCCCTTACCCTTGGCGGCGAATCCGCCTTTACCCTTTTCAGGTTTGCCTTTATCGGATCCCCCGCGGAAGCCTTTAAATCCAGCTGCACCCTTAAATGGAGGTTTTCCACCGCGACTAAACCCGCCCTCTTTGCGAGGCTTCATATCGAGCAGTTCAAAATCAATCGTATGCTCATCCATATTGACACGAGCAACGCGAATCTTGATCTCATCACCGATTCGATAGATCTTGGACGTACGTTCACCAATGAGAGCAAACTGTCTCTCATGGAAATTGTAATAATCGTCGGTCAAATCGCTAAGGCGAATCAAGCCTTCAACCGTATTGTCGAGCTCCACGAACATTCCGAAACCGGTAACGCTGGAGATAATGCCTTCGAATTCCTCGCCGACTTTATCCAGCATGTATTGAGCTTTCTTCAGCGCTTCTGTCTCACGTTCAGCATCAACGGCAACTCGCTCACGTTCTGAGGATTGCTGCGCAATATCACTCATCCGCGAAGATAAATATTCATGACGCTTATCGGATAACGTACCGCCGCTTTCCAGCACCTCGCGAATCACCCGATGAATAATTAAATCGGGGTAACGACGAATCGGCGATGTAAAGTGCGAATAAAATTCCGCCGCCAAACCAAAATGCCCCAAACTCTGCGCATCATAGCGAGCTTGTTTCATGGAGCGAAGCATAATCTTACTAAGAACCGTCTCTTCGGGAGTCCCTTTAATCTCTTCCAAAAGCGCCTGCAAAGCCCGTGGATGTACCGAATTCCCTTTACCTTTAACCGAGTACCCGAAGTTCGTCACAAACTCCATGAAATTCATCAGCTTCTCAGCATCAGGGTCTTCATGAACACGGTATAGGAAGGGCACTTTCATCCATGAAAAATGCTCAGCAACCGTTTCATTAGCGGCTAACATAAACTCTTCGATCATCATTTCGGCGACGGAACGTTCTCTTTTCACGATATCCGTAGGTTTGCCTTCGGAATCAACGATAATTTTAGACTCCTCAAAGTCAAAATCTATCGCCCCTCGCTTCATCCGTCTAGAACGCAGCCTTGCAGCCAACTCTTCCATTCGTTTGAAATCTTCCATCAAGTAGGCATATTTCTCGACAATTTCCGGCTCAGCTTCACCTTTCAGAAGTTTACGCACATTCGTATATGTCATGCGTTCGCTAGTTTTAATAACACTCGTGAAAATTTCGTGGTTCACCAGTTTTAAATCCTCATCGAACTCCATCTCACAAGACATGGTTAAACGATCTACACGAGGATTCAACGAGCATATTCCGTTAGACAATCTATGAGGCAGCATCGGAATAACACGATCAGTCAAATATACGGAGCAGCCGCGATTATATGCTTCAATATCCAGAGCAGTACTTTCACGCACATAATAGCTAACATCGGCAATATGCACGCCCAAACGAAGGTTGCCGTTTTCCAAAAGCTCCACATTTACCGCGTCATCCAAGTCCTTCGCATCTTCACCATCAATCGTTACAATGCGCTTCGAACGAAGATCGCGGCGTCCTTGACCAATAATTTCTTCTTCCGTAATGGAATCCGGTGCGGCATCTGCTTCCGCCAGCACGTCCTCTTGGAAAGCTTCTGGCAGTTGGTGTTTGCGTACGATAGCCAAAATATCAACGCCTGGATCATCTTTGTGACCAAGGATCTCGATAACTTCCCCTTCAGCCGCAGAACGGCCCTCTGGATAGTTAACAATCTTGACAACGACTTTTTGCCCCGTAACAGCTCCCATGAAGGCATGCTGAGGGATGAAAATGTCCCGAGACACACGCTTATCATCCGCAATCACGAAACCAAATGTCTCCTGACTCTGAAAAACGCCAACAATTTGCGTATTCGCACGCGTAATTACTCGCACGACTTCGCCTTCCAGACGGCCTCCGCCTTGACTCCTCGCAGTCACCTTTACGAAGACAATGTCGCCATTCATCGCGGTATTTAGATCATGTGCATTAATGTATACGTCCGGGTGGTCCCGATCATCTGGAATTAAGAAACCAAAGCCCTTCGCATGAGCTTGCAGCTTACCTCTCACCAAATTCATTCGTTCAGGAACGCCGTAGCGGTCATTTCCGCCTCTGACAATGTGACCACTTTCCTCTAATTGATTTAACAATTTAATAAAATCCTTAAACTCATTCGCACTTTCAATCCCAAAATGCTTCTCAAGTTCCTTATAGGACATAGGCTTATAAGCCTCTTCTTGCATCAAACTTATGATTTCTTTATCTGTCATCATACTCTCTTCACCTTCTTGTTGTTGTTGAGCCTAGCTTTCTAATTCGCCGTACTTGTTTCCTTTACTCCATAGTATGCCACTTTCAGAGAAAGGATAAACGCAGTGATATCGGCATAGATAAGCTCTCTCTCTTGATCCAGCAGCATTCCGTGGGATGACTCTGGGTAATAACGAAGTTCTTTCACTTGGGAACTAATGCGCTTATGTAAAAACGCTGCGCTTTCCTGATGGACCACGCCATCCTTGCTCCCTTGACCGATCCATATCGGTACTTCGACTTGAGGTAACAAGCTTTTTACTTGTTTTAACAGCTTACGTAAACTTACTACGCAACGAATCGGCGTTTTGGTATATGCACATGACTCATCTAATAACGTGGAGATTTGTTTGGGTTTCTTGGCTACATATTTGATAAAATATTGCAGCAGTGCGGCCAGCGCCGACTTCCTTGATCTCAGAAAAATAGGCGTAGCCAGTGAAATAACACCAGCCGTACGACGTTCCACAGCTAGCTTCAAGGCAAGCAGTCCGCCCATTGAATGTCCCATAACAACAACGCTTTTGCATTTCGCTGCAAGCTCGTCATAACTCTCCAGCACATGCCCATACCAATCCGTCCATCCGGTTCGTATCATTTCTTCGGGTGAGGTACCATGTCCTGGAAGCTTTACAGCTTGGATGGTGTAGCCTTCATCTCTGAGCACATACCCAATCCGTCTAAACTCCGAGGGCGACCCCGTGAATCCATGGATCATCAGTATGCCTGTCTCTTGATTATCTCCACTTCCTGACCAAAAGAATGGTTCTGTCGACTTGTAAATTCTGCTCTCGATGGTAACCAACTCCTACTCCTAACACCCATTTAAAATGAAAAAACAGCAGGAGTAGATTTCCCCTGCTGTTATCGTTTTATGTGTGTTAGGCCTTCACTACGTATGCTACGACAATGGAAAGAATGAAAAATGCAGCAGCAAGCCCCATTGTAAAACGGGACAAAAATAGTTCCAAACCGCGTGCTTTTTGCTTACCAAATAAGTGTTCTGCACCACCGGAAATGGCACCGGACAAACCTGCGCTTTTGCCTTTTTGTAAAAGTACAATCGCAATTAATCCAACCGAAGCTATGATTAACAAAATTTTCGTAAAGATTACCATGTTAGCACCCCAATTGCCTATTCTTTGCCTTATACAACTAGCATGAGTATTTTAACACAGTTCGTCCTAGAATACAAGAAAGGGCCACTTTGGTGGTGCTCTTCTAGTCGCGGTAGGATGGTGTTGGTGATTGTTGACCCCAACTTTTAGCGCGTTTTTTTCGCCCCAGAAAAGCTTGCACGGCCTGTTTAGCACACCACAAAGCAAAAAGCGTAAATAGGACGGCCCACACCATAGCCGGAATGCCGGTATGCTGCGCCAAATTGGAGGCATCACCCGCTTGCCGTGCATTCCCCCATGCATAGATGATCAAAGAGAAGGGGCCAAATACAGACTCTTCTAAGCATAAGAAAGCAAGCAGTAAGTAGTAGAAATCACGCAACCACTTTGGCGTAAGCGCCATAACAATGATCGTCAGCGCAATGAAACCGACTAAGAACATAATCCCGAATCCGTTACGGACAAACAATACCAACGAGAGAGCAGAAAGCGCGATCATCACCTGTAGACCTAAACGCTGCTTGCCTTTCGAATAAGCCGAGAACAGGAACCAAGCAAAGAGAGACGCCGTCACATAACCTGCTAAGGCCACTGGAATGATCGCCCACGGTTTCGATATGGCTGAGTACGTCACACCACTATGATTGGCATAGAGCTCGATGTACATCACTTTCCCCGATAGCGCCAAGGTCACCACAGCATGCCCAAATTCATGAACCATCGTGTCTATGTTGCGAAAAAAAGAAGAAGGGATCCAGTGCGTGAGCACCGCGGAACCTATCAGAAATAAAATAGTTTTCACCCAGTTGCTCATACAGCAGACCCCTTCGGTATTTAATTAATTAATCATATCTGAGAGACTTTGAACTAGTTCAAAGATCCCTATATAAAATTTGAGCTCCGCCCAAACATCCCTATATTATGGCTGAAATTATTTGAAGTTTCTCAAGTTGTAGAATGCTTTTTTACCAGCGTATTGAGCTACAGTGAATAACTCGTCTTCGATACGAAGAAGTTGGTTGTATTTCGCTACACGGTCCGTACGGGACGGAGCACCTGTTTTGATTTGACCAGCGTTGGTAGCAACAGCGATGTCAGCGATTGTGCTGTCTTCGCTCTCACCGGACCGGTGGGAGATTACTGCTGTGTAACCAGCGCGTTTTGCCATTTCGATTGCATCAAAAGTCTCAGTAAGCGTACCGATTTGGTTAACTTTAACCAAGATGGAGTTACCGATGTTTTCTTCGATCCCTCTGGAAAGACGCTCAGTGTTCGTAACGAATAGATCGTCACCAACGAGTTGAACTTTGTTACCCAATTTCTCAGTAAGCAATTTCCAACCTTCCCAATCGTCTTCGGAACAACCGTCTTCAACCGTGATAATTGGGTATTTATCAACCCATGCAGCAAGGAAGTCAACCCACTCAGCGGATGTGAAGGATTTGCCTTCGCCTTCAAGGTGGTATTTACCATCTTTGAAGAATTCTGTGGAAGCAACGTCCATACCCAAGAATACGTCAACACCTGGTTTGTAACCAGCGTTTTCGATTGCTGTAAGGATCGTCGTGATTGCTTCTTCGTTGGATGTGAAGTTAGGAGCGAATCCGCCTTCGTCGCCAACTGCAGTGTTAAGGCCTTTTTCTTTCAATACGGATTTCAAGCTATGGAAAATCTCAGCGCCAATGCGAAGAGCTTCTTTGAAAGTAGGCGCGCCTACCGGCAGAACCATGAACTCTTGAACGTCAACGTTGTTATCGGCATGTGCCCCACCGTTGATGATGTTCATCATAGGAACTGGAAGCGTCTTAGCGTTGAATCCGCCAAGGTATACGTAAAGTGGAACATCCAAAGCATCTGCTGCTGCGCGAGCTACTGCCATGGAAACAGCTAGGATTGCGTTAGCGCCTAATTTTGCTTTGTTAGGAGTACCGTCAAGCTCGATCATTTTGTGGTCGATGCCAACTTGATCAAGCGCGTCAAGACCGATGATTTCTGGAGCGATGATTTCGTTCACGTTCTCAACGGCTTTCAGAACGCCTTTACCAAGGTAACGACCTTTGTCACCATCACGAAGCTCAACAGCCTCGTATGCGCCTGTGGAAGCGCCTGAAGGAACGATAGCGCGGCCGAAAGCGCCGGACTCTAGATATACTTCTACCTCAACTGTTGGGTTACCGCGGGAATCCAATACTTCGCGTGCATAAACATCAGAAATAATCGTCATTGTTAGAAAACACTCCTTTAATAGTATGTTTTAATTAGCGCTTTATGATGGTTGTCCCGGTCATCTGTTCCGGTTGTGTAACCTCTAAGAAGTCTAGCATCGTTGGGGCAATATCTGCCAAAATTCCGCCGTCTCTTAGTGTAACAGATTTGTCCGTAACAATAAAAGGCACAGGATTCGTTGTATGTGCTGTGTTGCGTGATCCATCTGCATTCGTAACAAGATCTGCATTCCCGTGATCTGCTGTAATACACACCACGCCGCCTTTGGCGAGGATCGCTTCTACAACTTGACCTAGACAATCATCTGTTGCTTCGATTGCTTTCACCGTAGGCTCCAACAAACCTGAGTGACCTACCATGTCAGGGTTAGCGAAGTTGAGGACGATTACGTCATTACGATCTGCTTCGACTTCCTTAACTACAGCAGCTGCCAACTCATATGCACTCATTTCTGGTTGCAAATCGTAAGTAGCTACTTTCGGCGAAGGAATGAGAAGACGCGTTTCCCCTGGCAGTTCAGCATCCCGACCACCACTGAAGAAGAACGTCACGTGTGGATATTTCTCTGTTTCCGCTGCGCGAAGCTGCTTCAGACCGTTCTGAGCCAGCACCTCGCCAAGGGTATTGTCGAGATCCTTAGGCTTGTAGGCAACGAAGCCGTCTACGGATTCACTGAACAGTGTCAGACATACGTAGTACAGGTTCTTAGCTACTTTAGGACCACGGTCAAAACCGCGGAAATCTTCATTCGTGAAGACTTGCGAAAGCTGAATCGCACGGTCAGGGCGGAAGTTGAAGAAGATAACCGCATCCCCTGATTCTACAAGACCTACCGGCTTGCCATCATCGGAGACGATAACCGTTGGCATAACGAACTCGTCGAAGATCGATTTCTCATAGGATTCAACAATAGCTTTCATTGGATCTGTGTAAGCAGGCCCCTCGCCATAAACCATGGCACGGTAGGATTTCTCCGTCCGCTCCCAACGTTTATCGCGATCCATCGCATAATAGCGGCCTTGAACGGTTGCGATATGCCCTACGCCGACTTCCATGATTTTGTGCTGCAGGCTGGCCATATAACTCTTTGCGGAATCTGGAGCCACGTCGCGGCCATCTAGGAAAGCATGGATGTACACATCATCAAATTGTTCTTTCTTAGCCAAGTCCAGCAAAGCGAACAAATGCTGAATGTGACTATGTACGCCGCCATCGGAGAGCAGCCCGTAGAGGTGCAGCTTCTTTCCGTTTGCTTTTGCATGTCGAAAAGCGCCTAGAATCGTTTCATTATCGTAAAATTCACCATCACGAATCGATTTGGAAATCCGCGTCAGATCCTGATAAACGATACGGCCTGCGCCAATGTTCAGGTGTCCTACTTCAGAATTCCCCATCTGGCCTTCTGGCAAACCTACGGCCTCACCGCAAGCGGTAAGGGTTGTATGTGGATAACTCGACCAGTAACGGTCGTAGTTAGGCTTTTTGGCATGAGCAACCGCATTCCCCTGCTCTTCCGAGCGGAGTCCGAAGCCATCGAGAATGATGAGTGCTACCGGTTTCGGTCTCGACATGTTACTTCGCCCCCTGGACAAGCTGGATGTAGGAAGCTGGCTCTAAGCTCGCTCCGCCTACAAGTGCTCCATCAATGTCAGGCTGTGCCATGTACTCAGCAATGTTGTTCGGCTTCACGCTGCCGCCATATTGAATGCGAACTGCATCTGCTACGGACGCGCCGTATAGACCGCTCACAAGTTGACGGATGTAGCCGATGACGTCTTGTGCATCTTCAGCAGTGGAAGATTTACCTGTACCAATAGCCCAGATTGGCTCATAAGCGATAACAACTTGTGCTGCTTGTTCTGCACTAAGGCCAGCAAAAGCTGCTTCTGTTTGCACTTTACAAACATCTTTCGTTTGACCCGCTTCGCGCTCTTCCAACTTTTCACCTACGCAAAGGATCGGAGTTAGGCCGTGTTTGAAAGCTGCAACGACTTTCTTATTCACGATTTCATCTGTCTCAGCGAAGTAAGCTCTACGCTCGGAGTGACCGATAATAACATACTCCACACCAAGATCCTTCAGCATAACGCCGCTGATTTCGCCTGTGTATGCGCCATTGTCTTCGAAATGCAAGTTTTGCGCACCTACGTGAACGTCAGTACCTTTCACAGCTTCAACCAAAGTAGGCAGATTCGTGAATGGGGAGCAAATTACGCTCTCAACGCCTTCTACTGTGCTGCCTTTTACTTCATTTACGAAGCTAATTGCTTCGGAAACAGTTTTGAACATTTTCCAGTTACCCGCGATAATCGGTTTTCTACTCATTGGATAGGCTCCTTAAAGTTATTCGTCAGAATAACTGACGGCGTAAGCATAAGCTTTTTCGTGAAAATCATTATTTATCGTTCAAGGCTACTACGCCTGGCAATGCTTTGCCTTCCATGAATTCCAAGGAAGCTCCGCCGCCTGTGGACATATGGTTCATTTGGTCAGCCAAGTGGAATTTCTCTGTTGCTGCAGCGGAATCGCCACCACCGATAACGGTATAACCCTCAGTAGTTGCACAAGCTTGTGCTACTTCACGTGTACCGTGGGAGAAAGGCTCGATTTCGAATACGCCCATCGGTCCGTTCCAAACAACCAGCTTGGATTTCGCGATAACGTCTGCGTAAAGCTCACGCGTTTTCGGTCCGATGTCAATGCCTTCCCAATCCGCAGGAATGCCGTCAACGTCAACGATTTGTGTGTTCGCATCTGCGCTGAATTTATCAGCGACAACGATATCAACTGGAATTAAGAAGTTAACGCCTTTTTCTTTGGCTTTCTCAATGAAGCTAAGCGCTAGGTCTAGTTTCTCGTTATCCACGAGGGATTTACCGATTTCGTGACCTTGTGCTTTCAGGAATGTATAGGACAGACCACCGCCAATAAGGACGTTATCTGCAATGTTCAGGAGGTTCTCAATGACAGCGATCTTGTCTTTCACTTTGGATCCGCCAACGATGGCTGTGAAAGGACGCTCTGGGTTGTTCAATGCTTTACCTAGAACATCAAGCTCTTTCTCCATCAATAAGCCGGAAACTGCTGGAATGAAGTGTGCGATTCCTTCCGTCGAAGCATGCGCACGGTGAGCAGCACCGAATGCATCATTAACGAACAGGTCTGCAAGCTCAGCAAAAGCTTTTGCGAGTTCTGGATCATTTTTCTCTTCACCTTCATTGAAACGAACGTTTTCAAGCAAGAGAACGTCACCATTTTCAAGAGCATCCACTTGCGCCTTCACGATTTCGCCAATCGATACATCCGCTTTAATCACGGATTGACCAAGTAATTCAGCCAACTTTGCGGCTACAGGCGTCAAACGCAATTCTTCCACGACTTGACCTTTCGGACGTCCGAAATGACTCGCAAGGATGACTTTCGCGCCTTTTTCTACTAAGAATTTAATCGTAGGCAGTGATTCTCTAATTCGTGTTTCGTCGGTGATTTGACCATTCTCTACAGGTACGTTGAAATCAACGCGAACAAATACTCTTTTACCAGCTACTTCAACATCGCGAACACTTTTCTTACTCATAGGTCAAAGCCTCCTGAACGTGTAGGGTATACTTGCGGCCAAGCTTTTATATGGGTAAATCGCACATAAAGAGGAGAATCTCTTCTCCCCTTCATGTGGTTTTTCATGTGATGTCTATGAAATTACAGACCTTTTTTAGCGATGAAAGCTACCAAGTCAACAACACGGTTGGAGTAGCCCCACTCGTTATCGTACCAGGAAACCACTTTCAGCATGTTGTCGCCAACTACCATTGTGGAAAGAGCATCGATTGTGGAGGAAGCTGGGTCACCATTGAAGTCGCTGGATACTAGCGCATCTTCTGTGTAGTTCAGAATGCCTTTAAGCGGGCCTTCGGAAGCTTGTTTCAGAGCTGCGTTTACTTCGTCAACTGTTACGTTAACTTTCAATTCAACTACCAAATCAGTAACGGATACGTTAGGTGTAGGAACACGCATAGCCATACCGTTCAATTTGCCTTTAAGTTCAGGAAGAACAAGACCGATTGCTTTTGCTGCACCAGTGCTGGAAGGAATGATGTTCTCAGCTGCTGCGCGAGCACGACGAAGATCTTTATGAGGAACGTCAAGCACGGATTGGTCATTTGTGTAAGAGTGAACAGTTGTCATCATACCTTTTACGATACCGAAGCTATCGTTGATAACTTTCGCGAAAGGAGCCAGACAGTTTGTCGTACAAGAAGCGTTGGAGATAATTGTGTGAGCTGCTGGATCGTATTTATCTTCGTTAACACCAAGTACGATTGTGATATCTTCGTCGGAAGCTGGAGCGGAAATGATAACTTTCTTAGCTCCGCCTTTCAAGTGAAGGGATGCTTTTTCTTTAGCTGTGAAAATACCAGTAGATTCGATAACGATTTCTGCGCCTACAGATGCCCAAGGCAAGTTCCCAGGGTCACGCTCAGCAAAAACTTTGATGGAACGACCGTTAACGATCAATTCGCCTTCACCAGCTTCAACTGTAGCGTCTAGTTTACCGTGAGTTGTGTCATATTTGAGCAAATGAGCCAATGTTTTAACGTCAGTCAAATCGTTTACTGCAACGATCTGTACTTCTGAGTTGTTCAAAGCTGCGCGAAATACGTTACGACCAATACGTCCGAAACCGTTAATACCTACTTTTGTTGTCATAGCCAATTCCTCCTAAGATTAAATAAATAATTATATTTCAAAACGCAGCTGATGAAGGCATACGTTATGATGTCTTTCGTCTTCATTAAACATGCTTCATAATTTCCAAAGCTGCTGCCTCATCGGTCACAAGAACATCTTCCTGTCCATGACGAAGCACGGAAGCTATTGCTTCCCCTTTACTCTTCCCGCCGGCTACACCAATGACGACTTCAATACGCTGAAGATCCTCCAGACGAAGTCCTACGGTTGGCATCTTGTGAACCACATTGCCTTGGCGGTCAAAATAGTACCCTAACGCCTCTGCGAGAGCACCTTCGGCTTCCAGACTGCGTGTCGTCTCCGCGTCGACCTTACGTCTGCGTGCCATGACCATAGCATCCCCGATACCGTGTACAACGATGCGACAACTGCGAACTGCGTCAACAACTTCTTGAATTTGCGGATCTTGGATAAGCGATTGGTACGCTTCCTCCCCGAGATGATCCGGTACATGCAGCAATCGGTATTTACCGCCTGTTTTCTTGGCCATAATAGAAGCAATGGTATTCGCCTGCATATCCACACTCTCACCAAGTCCACCGCGAGCAGGTACGAACCAGCTGCCTTTCATGGAAGAGGATATCGCCAGGTTATTGGCAATCTGCGCCATCGTAGATCCGCCGGTTACAGCGATGATGTCATCTTTGGACACATACTTGCGGAGTGCTGCTGCACCTGCACGTCCTAGCTCCTTCTTCGTAAATACCGAAGTGTCGGAGTCTCCCGGAACAACAATCACTTGCGAGATGCTGTACGACTTAGCAATGCTTTCCTCCAAGTCCGTCAATCCAAAAGCCATCTTAATGATGGGCTGCATGTCTTCAAGCAATTGACGGCCGGACTCTGTAATCTTCATCCCTGTGGCATCCGATTCGAGAAGTCCAAGCTCCTTAAGGAAATCAACTTCCCCGCGCAGCACGCGTTCAGTCATATCGAGTGAAGAAGCTAACGTTCTACGTCCGACAACACCTGAGACTAAGATATGATGTAGGATCGAGTACCGCTTCTTCATGATGTCCATGAGATCCGGCAAGAGCTGTTTCTGAATGTCAAGTATTTCTCTCATATGACGACTTATAACGCTCCTGATCCGTCGATGGACGTTTTATGTCCCGGGTATACATTTTGCGTCCCACCCGGGCGAAAAAAAAGTTCCTTGCACAATTCACACATCAGAAAGTTGAATTCACTGAAGATTGTTAAGCGTGAATGTTTTCTGATAACTTACTTTTTCATTATAACCAATAATCTTTCCAGATTCAACATTTGTTCAAACATTTTTCACTAATCTGGGCTGAAAGGGCTTACTGTCTTGCTTTTTCTGGGCGTCTGACATATAATAACCCTTGCTTCACTTTTTAACTTTTTATGCGCCCGTGGTCCAATGGATATGACGTAGGCCTCCGAAGCCTGAGATAAAGGTTCGATTCCTTTCGGGCGCGTTCATAAGAATTTCAGCAGAATCAGCATCAGAATGGCCAAAATCAGCATTGTTGCTGATTTTTTTTGTTGTTAGTTTGACCTTTCTTGACCTTCAGAGGTTTTTTCGTTATCATACTTGTAGATACTGTAAACAGTATGTACAAAGGAGATCAATTTCATAATTCAATGATGACATTGACTCCAAGCATCAATCTTTTAAACCATGTACCCACCCCAAGGAGGTCATTCTCATGAGTTTTATTCCTATGGTCGTCGAACAGGACGCGCGCGGTGAAAGAGGGTATGACATCTACTCTCGCTTGCTGAAGGACCGCATTATTTTCTTAGGCACGGGTGTCAACGATGTTGTGGCGAATTCCATCATTGCTCAGCTACTTTTCTTGGCCGCACAAGATCCTGATAAAGATATCTCGCTTTACATCAACAGCCCTGGCGGTTCCATTACAGCCGGTATGGCCATCTTTGACACGATGCAGTTCATTAAGCCAGACGTATCCACGATCTGCGTTGGTATGGCGGCTTCCATGGGGGCATTCCTCCTCACAGCAGGTGCCAAAGGCAAACGTTATGCTTTGCCAAACAGTGAAGTCATGATTCACCAACCACTAGGTGGTGCTGAAGGTCAAGCCTCAGACATCGAAATCCGCGCTAAGCGTATTTTGAAAATGAGAGACAACCTGAACAAAATCCTAGCAGAGCGCACGGGTCAAACTTTCGAGCGCATTGAAAAGGATACAGACCGGGACAATTTCATGAGTGCTGCGGAAGCGGCCGAATACGGACTCATCGATAAAGTCATCGAGCGCGTCTAATTTGTAGAATAAAAACCAGCCTGCATGATTGCTCAAACGAGCGGCCGTGCGGCTGGTTTTTTTACGCCTCGTATGGAACCCTATTCGTCACTTTCCACTCCTCACAGCTGCCGTAAACTCATAAACATAAAAATAAAAGCCCCCGAAGTACTAGTGTTATTAACTAGTCTCCGAAGGCTCCTATCTTTTCAAACTTTTTTTTATTTTTTATCTTCCATCGGATAGAAAATCAGGTCAATCGGGAAAGCCGAGCCTGCCGGAGGCGTGAACTCGATGTCCAGCGCATCTTCCGTACCCGTTGTACGAGCGAGCACTTGCATTCCGTCAAATGCTGTGATGACACCGGAATATGGTACCGGAATGATCTCACCGTTTATTTTGAACGGTCCTTTGAACACGCCGCCTTTGGCCATAATCATTACAGCCATTTTGCGCGGCTTATCCGCATGGATTTTATAGACTACGCCATAATTACCGCCGTTCTCGACATTCTGCTTCCGCATCACGTCATACCCTTTAACGAACGGATCTGTCTTGTTATCCCCGATCGTTAGTACCGACGTTTTTGTGAAGCTTGTGGCGTCTATATCCCATTTAATCTCCGATATCGGGAACGTCCCTCGTACATGGCCTGTGAAGCCCAATAACGGAAGCTCTTGTGCAATCGTTGGCGTCAGCATGCGATCCGTTACACCGAATGAGATTTGCAGCTCACCGTCTGTTTCCACATCGTAAAATAAGTTCACACCCTGCCCCGGATAAAAGTCCGGAAGCTTCGCATACACGTAAGTCTCATGAGGAGGAACCGTCAGTTCGTCCGTGTATACATTGCCTAAAAGGAAGTCAACAGACGCTTCACTACCGATCAAATTCGCATAAACGGAAGGATATACCTCTCCTTTGTTCGTTGTCTTGATTTTAACCGGTTTATCCGAGTTATTCGTTGCAAATATGGCCATGGTCATCTTTTGCTTCGTACCATTGATGTGATCGGCATACAGTCGTGCCTTACCATTGATGTTGTCGCGGTACAAAATACCACTCTCAAAAAACTCTTCCGGACTGTCACTCACTAGAAGCGTACGTCCTGGAACCTCAGTTACTTTCTTAGGCAAAAGAGGCATCTCATTGAAATGAGCCCAAATCGTGCCCCAGTCCGACTTGATGAAACCACCAACCGGCTTCGTATAAATCGGGTATTCCACTTCAGTCAAATAGGGTTCGTTAACTACCGTTACAAAGCTCTTGAACAATTTACTTACATGCCCGTGACGATCTTTAACTGTCAAAGTAACCGGATATTTACCTGGTTTGAAAAAAGCTTCCTGATTGCCTGCCCAATCATAGGACGCAATACCTTCCGCATCGGGATCATAGCTTAGATCAAGATACTTCACAGGCTCTCCAAGACGGTATGTAGGCTTCGCTGTTGTAAACTTGGCTACCGGTCTGGAATTGCTATCCTGGTCAATGTAGATGCCCTCAGGCGACTTAAAGTGTACGATTTCCACTCGACGGAGTTCGTTGTTATATTTATACTTTGCGCCCATATAGTCTGCCAACCAAGTAAGCTTCACCAGAAGCTTCCCATTTACGATCGCAGCAACCGTGTCGAAAGGTGTATCTACCCCATTAGTCGTCACCGTCTTATGATCAACATCGAGAACAATGTCGTAACCCGGAGGAGTCATCTGTATGGTCCGTGAAGCATCATTCCACTCCACCTTGAAACCCATCGTATCCCCAAGAAACTTAGCAGGTACGAATGTACTGCCATTGATAATCGTAGACGGAGACTCCAAATGGATTTGCTCCTCATTCACGAACGCTTCTGACTTATCGATATAAAGTAAAATGAAGGACGAGCTTGTCGATACCGCATGAGCTGCCGGTGCTACGATCGTACTAGCAAGAAACACGATCAACGCAAGCAGGAGGGTAACCTCTTTTTTTAGCGAATTCAATTTCATTCTCTTCTCTGGCTCCTTTAACATTTGAATGCAGCACGGTGGAAATGGCAAATAGCCCTTTCCTTCGTTGACCACGTTCATTAGACGTCGACAAGAGAAAAAGGTTGCTAATTTCCCTAATTGTTAACAAATTTGACACTTATTAAACTTCGCTGTACGGTACGGCCACTTCACTCGCAAAAAAGCCTCCTCGAAAGGAAGCTTTTGAAGGATTATTGGTTTTCCAATTCTTCCTTGCTGACTAATGTGACTAAAGCGTTTACAGCCTGCTCGGCGTCCGAACCTTCTGCACTTATGAAGACTTCGGTCCCTGTACTGATCGCAAGACTCATAATTCCCATGATGCTTTTCGCATTCACTTTCTTTTCATCTTTCTCAACAAAGATCTCAGATGAAAATTTATTCGCCTCTTGAACAAACAATGCCGCAGGTCTGGCATGAAGTCCTGTTCTCAACTTCACAACGACTGGACGTCTGGACATGGAACTAATTCCCCCTAATATGGAGCTTATATGAATTACTATTGATAACAGTGCTTTACCTATGTTTTAACATTATAGCATTTTTCCCTGAAGTACACTAGAAAAAATGAGAAAAACTTATAGATGCACTGTACAGGGCCTTCTTATCTACGAATTCCGCTGTTTTTCAGCCAATTCATCGATTTTTCGTAGACGATGATTGACGCCAGATTTGCTTACACTGCCCTTAAGCATGTCGCCAACCTCCTTGAGATTCAGATCGGGATGCTGAAGTCTAATCTCGGCAACCTCTCTTAGCTTCTCAGGCAAACTATCCAGTCCGACCTCCCTTTGCAGGAGACGGATATTTTCGATCTGTCTAACAGCTGCACCAATCGTCTTGTTGAGGTTCGCTGTTTCACAATTGACAATACGATTTACCGAGTTACGCATATCCTTCATAATTCGGACATCTTCAAAGCGCAGAAGCGCTTGATGTGCGCCAATGATACTTAGAAATTCGATAATCTTCTCGCCTTCCTTGATATACAAGACGAACCCTTTTTTGCGTTCGATGCAGCGGGCATTCAAGTCGAATTTGTTCGCAAGCTGCGATAACGCCTTGCAATGCTCCTCGTAAATCGAGGCAATCTCGAGATGGTAAGAAGAACCCTCGGGGTTATTTACCGAGCCTCCAGCCATGAATGCCCCACGAAGATAGGCCCGTTTGCAGCAGTTGCCTCGAATGATCTCTTTGTTAATTCCCGTGGTGAAGATGAAGCCTTCGGAAACAATTTTCAGATCACTGAGCAGTTCCTGGACCTGACCAGGAACTCTAACAATGTACACGTTATTCTTCTTCAAACGCATTTTTTTACGCACGAGCAGCTCGGTGTGCAATTTGTACGTCTTTTTGATGAGCGTGTATATCCGTCTAGCAATAGCTGCATTTTCTGTTGAAATATCAAGTACGACGCGTTGGCTGGTTAACTGCACAGATCCATTCATTCGAATCAATGCCGACAGCTCCGCTTTTTCACAACATGCTTCCTGCATCTGTAATTAGCGTCAATTCTTTTTTGGTTGTTGCCGCAAAGGACAAGGGACTCACTTCTTCCTTAACATCCAGCTTTCGACGAGCTGATAAATATGGTCACTCAATTTCTCTGCATCATGACGAAGGTAGGTACGAAATAGCACGAGTCGATCAGCGATAATCCGATACCCTCTCTTCGTGACTTCTTCTAGGTCCAAATGAACCGCTTTCGAACCCTTTTCCGCATATCTCGCCTGGACTTGCGGAGGGATTTCCCCATTATTCACAATCACATAGTCAAACAAATGTTGGCCCAAGTGATCATAAATGGCATCCAGATGATCGCTGACTGAGTAGTCGTCGGTTTCGCCTGGCTGTGTCATCACATTGCAGATGAACAACTTTACAGCATTCGATTTCACAATCTCTTCCGCGATCCCAGGGACAAGTAGATTCGGCAGCAAGCTGGTATATAAACTGCCGGGGCCGCATAATATAGCATCCGCTTCGCGTATAGCTTGAACGGCTTCAGCTAGCGGTGTCACGTTGGCCGGCTCGATGAATACACGCTTGATGCGTCCATCCGCTTTTGGAATCTTGGACTCGCCTACGACTAAGGTACCATCTTCCATGATCGCTTTCAACACGATAGCTTGATTCGATGCGGGAAGCACCCGGCCTCTGACAGCAAATACCCGATTCATCTCCTGAACCGCAGTGACAAAGTCACCTGTAATATCCGTAAGAGCTGCTAGTATTAGATTTCCCAGACTGTGTCCAGCTAAACCTGTACCCACCTGAAATCTATATTGCAAAATAAGCGACAACAAGGGCTCGACATCAGCAAGGGCCGTTAGCACGCTGCGAATGTCACCTGGAGGCGGCATCTGCAATTCATTCCGGAGAATACCAGAGCTTCCTCCATCATCGGCTACCGTCACAATGGCTGTAATATCAACCGGCTTCTCCTTCAATCCTCTAAGCATAACCGAAAGACCTGTTCCACCGCCAATAACGACTATTCTGGGCTTGCGTTGTAATTCAACATGTTCCATACTTCTTTCACCCTCTTAATCGTAGGACTGCTTATACACGGTCCCGCTCGGCATCTCGATGACTCAGACGCACGGTTTCGGTTTCGCTGTTCCCCATCACCTTACCGAGATATTCAGTGATGGCGACGGATCGATGTTTACCTCCAGTGCAACCTATGCCAACAACAACCTGACTCTTGCCTTCTTTTTTATATTGAGGCATTAAGAAATTTAGCATATCGAGCAGCTTATTCAGGAACTCTTGCGTTTCGCTCCACTTCATCACGTAGTCATACACATCAGGATCTTGACCTGTTTGTGGACGAAGCTGTTCTACATAGTGTGGATTTGGCAAGAAGCGAACATCGAAGATTAAATCAGCATCAATAGGGACACCATACTTAAATCCGAAGGAGATTACATTTATAGATATGCGGTTTGTTTCCAAATTGGTAAACCGGGAAATAATTCTTTCTTTGAGCTGCACCGGCTTAAGCGTGCTTGTGTCAATAACCTGTGTGGCTAGGCCTTTCAGCTCTTCCAGCAGTTTACGCTCAAGACCAATACCTTCAAGCGGCGCTCCATCGGGAGCTAGCGGGTGACGGCGGCGACTTTCCTTATAACGCTGTACTAGCGTCGCATCGGTAGCATCTAGGAATAGAATTTCATAACTAAGCGTGTAATTCTCTTGAATATAACGAAGCGACTCCTGAAGTGCAGTGAAAAATTCACGCCCTCGCAAATCAATCACCAGTGCCACTTTGCCGATTTTCCCCATCGACTGCTCGATCAACTCAGCAAATTTAGGAATCAGCACAGGAGGTAAATTATCGACGCAGAAGAATCCTAGATCCTCTAGACTCTGTACGGCAATCGTCTTACCTGCACCTGACATTCCTGTAATTATGACCAGTTTCGCTAAAGGGTGGTTTTCTTCCATGAATGACACCTTCCTTTGGAGTGCTTCTCGCAGGTCAACTCAGATCCGCTAACCATACGAACAGTACGTTTTACGTCTATCTTAAATTCAAACCAGCAGCGCCTACGATACCAGCGTCGTTACCGAGCGTTGCAGCAACGATCTCAACACCTTCTGAGGCTGTCTCTGGCGTGTATTTCTTAAAGGTTTCGCGAATCGGTTGGAATAAAATTTCCCCTGCTTTAGAAACACCACCACCGATAATGAATCGTTTCGGGTTAACAATAACAGCCATCGCAGCCATCGAACGTCCAATATAATATGCAGCACGGTTCACGATGCGCAGAGATACTTCATCTCCGCTTTTGGCTGCATCGAAGACATGCTTCGCTTCAATCTTCTCATGAAGAGCTAATGACGTTTTCTCGCCGCGTTCGACCGCTTCATTGGCCATACGAACGATGCCTGTTGCCGACGAAACTGTTTCTAGACAACCCATTTGTCCACATCCACACTGAATCGCTTCAATGTCGGGCACAACGGACATATGACCAAGCTCTCCAGCCATACCCGTAGAACCTTGATAAATTTTCCCGTTAATAATAATACCACCGCCAACACCTGTTCCAAGCGTATAGCAAACCACATTTGGAATTCCTGCTCCGCTGCCTGCCCAAGCTTCGCCTAAAGCAGCTACATTGGCATCGTTGTCAATCTTAACTGTTTTACCAAGAAATTCTTCCAACATCTTCTTCGCAGGGACATTATGCCATAGCAAATTTGGAGAGAATTTGACGAAGCCTTCCGGAATATCCATGAATCCGGCTAAACCTGCGCCAATACCAGCCACTTGCTCCCATTCAAACGGAGACTCTTCGACAACTTGGCGTACATACTGCGCAATTCGCTCAATTACAAAATCAGAACCATTCTCCGCGCCTGTAGGGCCTTCAAACGTTTGCAGCAGCTTCCCCTGCTCGTCGCAGATACCCACTTTGATATTCGTACCGCCTAAATCTACACCGATATAAATCTGATCTGACATTGCAAGGTCACCTCATGAATATTCATATAATTTTCGGATATTTTCCGGGGTCCCCGCAAAGTAATTGGAATATGCTTCGAAGGCTATGCGTCACTTTGTGGGGTTTACTTATGCTCCTGTTCCAACTATAAGTCAAGCCTGTGAACTGGTCAAGATTCAACAGCTCCCAAAGAAATGAGAAAACGTGGAGAGATTAGCCCTCCACGTTTGCTGTAAAGACTCCAGACCACTTACAGCGACTGGCTCCAATCGTGTACGATGTTGCCTTCTAGGAACTTTTCAGCTTCCAGGGCAGCTGCGCATCCACTTCCTGCCGCTGTAATCGCTTGGCGATACTTCGTGTCTTGCACGTCACCACAAGCAAATACACCAGGGATATTCGTCTCCGTCGTGCCCGGCTTCACAATAATATAGCCTTGCTCATCCGTATCGATTTGTCCACCTAAGAACTTCGTATTCGGTGTATGGCCAATTGCTACAAAGATACCATCTGTTTCGATGATTTCATCTTCACCGGTTACGTTATTTTTGACCTTCAGGCCTGTTACACCTTTTTCACCAGCTATAACTTCAAGCGGTGTATTATTCAGTGCCCATTTCACTTTTTCGTTGCCGCGAGCACGGTCCTGCATAATCTTCGAAGCACGAAGCTCATCGCGACGGTGGACTAAGCGAACTTCAGATGCAAAGCGAGTAAGGAAATTCGCCTCTTCCATGGCGGAGTCACCGCCACCAACGACAACAATCTTTTTACCGCGGAAGAAGAATCCGTCACACGTTGCGCAAGTACTTACGCCGCGTCCGATGTTTTCTCTCTCATTGGTAATTCCTAGCAATCTGGCAGAAGCACCCGTGGAGATAATCAGTGTTTCTGTCTCGATCTCGCCAAGACCTTCAACTTGCAGTTTAAACGGACGATTCGTTAGCTCAACAGAGTTCACCCAACCGGTTTTGAATTCGGCGCCGAAACGTTCTGCTTGCTTACGCATATTCTCCATTAATTCAGGACCCATAATCCCTTCAGGGAAGCCGGGGAAGTTCTCTACTTCGGTAGTAGTGGTTAGCTGTCCGCCTGGCTCTGGCCCTTCAATAACGAGTGGGCTAAGGTTGGCGCGTGCTAAATAAATGGCTGCTGTTAGACCGGATGGTCCTGTTCCTACAACGACTGATTTGTACATATGGTTTCCCTCCTAGGTGCTTTCCTCAGGAAAGCTATCTACGTAAGCATCGCCTGCGTTTTGCTTCAGCAAGACAGCCCTCGTATGCTCCGCTTTATTTATGTATGAAAGCCAGGTCTTTCGACAAGGCAAAAGACTGGCTATCAAATACTCGTGAATTTGTTAAAAATAGCTTCCATTTTCTCACGCAAACCGCACGTGTCATCAATCAACTTTACATTGCGGCTTACTGTTGAGACTGTAACACCATAGCGTGTAGATACTTCCTGATAGGAAATAGCTCGGCGATGCATTTTGGCGATCAAATATTCTAACGCTGCCGCCCAGCCCTCGGATTTATGAATCTTAGGCACGCCTGGGTAGATCTTCGTCAGAAATTCAACCCATAGTATTTCCAAATCATACTGTTGAACCATATCGTAGCGCTTGTGCATATGGGAAAGCGCTGTTTCCATCACACTCTGCCATTTGGCATCCCAAATGGGCAAATGCGGCGAGTAAGGAGAGGCCTCTACCGTAATCTCTTGGTTCTCAAGATAGGCAGGAAGTGACTCTCGGATCCCCATGCTGCGAAGCACGAAAATCGCAACCCGTTTCAAATAGTCATCTTCTTGACGATCTAGGATGAAATCCTGCAAAGCATCTCTCACTTCATTATCAGCAATCAAGCCGAACGCTTGGATCACCTGCAGCTTCGTCTCGATATCACCATGGCGCAAAGCCCAGAAGAAAGAGGATCGCACCAACGGATCTTTCTTCAATTGATCTGGTATTCCTTGCGTGGATTTCTCCAACACCCTAAACTGCTCTTCAAAGGGCAGATGGTAATGATAGCTCCACGTTAACGGCCCTTCGACCTTCTCGCGTGAGCGCAGCTGCTCCAAGTAAAACTTGGAGATTTCGGCGCCGGGATCAAGCTTCTCAGCTTGCTTCCAATAGCGGTAAGCCTCGCCGAATCGACCGATATGGCTGGCTGCTACCGCTGCATAATGATAGAGGCATGGGTCTGCTGTGCCGTCTCCTGCTTTAAGCAGGCGCTTAAACAAGTGGTATGCCTTCTCATGCTCAGAAAGGATACCCATCGTTGTAGCAAGCTTGAACACATGATCCTGCTGAAAAGGAAATGTCTTGCAAAGTAGAGATGTTAGCTCAGCTAACTCCTCCTTGTTACCGAAATGCTGATGGAAAATGGCCATATTACATAGCGCATGCAGATTTCCGGCATCGATATCGAGCACCGCACGAATCGTTTCCATTGCCTTCTCAAACTGCCCCATATAGTAATAAGCAAGTGCCAGATTGTTGCGGGCAGCTGTGAAATCAGGCTGATTCTTCACCAATTTCTCTAACTGCCTCACAGCTTCGGCGAATTTCCCCTCTTCGAGAAGCGCACGGGCTTTATCATGCTCGAAGAGCCCTTCTCGACTCTTAATGCTAGTGAGAGGGGCGGGACGTTCAAGCTCGTAGCTCAGCATTTCCATCATTTCTTCGGATTCATCCATGAATTGACCTGTTGGGTCAGTTTCCAAATATCGAACCAACGCTTGTTCGGCCTGCTCGAAATTTTCCATGTTGGCATAGTTGTTTGCCATATAAAAGTGACATTCCGTCATCTCGGGATCGATCGTATCAAGGACATGCTGCAGAATTTGGTTCGACTCGTCATAATTGCCCATTTCGGAGAGAACTCCTGCGAGATTGCAGTGATTCACAGGGTTATCCTGCTCATACTCTGCAGCTCGCCGGAAATATTTCAATGCCTTATCATAATGAAACCGATCCAAAGATTGAACCGCTCTCTCGAAAAAGAATGCGGCATCCATGTTAATTGAGATAACTTTAGGCTTTGGCGCTTCGGACACACGCTTAATCTTTTCCATAGCAAGACACCTCCGGCAATTTGATTACACTCAAATTATACCATAGATCGCTTGGAAGCCAAAAACATAATCCGAAGGTAAGATCTGGTCTTGAATTTTTGCATTTGAACTTTGCCTTAGATCCTATTTCAATCGAGGCTTAAAAAGTCGGCTTTCAAAACCGAGAAGGTTGAACGAAATCCGAGGAACGAGGAACGGAGCGTAGGTGAGCCTACGTGAGTACCGCAGTTCCCGGATTTCGTTCAAGATTCGACGCCGAGCTACTTCCAGAGTAACCTTCGTTTTCAAAGGCGATTTTTTAAGCTTCCGCTTAAACGCCACCGTATTTGAATAGGGAGGATAGGGACCCACCTTCATTAATAATGCGAATCGCATCAGACAACAGCGGAGCTACTGAAAGCACATTGAATTTTTCCGAATGTCCTTCCGGAATCGCAATGGAGTCCGTAATGATAACTTCCTTAATGCTAGGGTGATCTAAACGCTGCAGGGCTGGTCCAGAGAACACAGGATGTGTCGCACAAATATATACGTCATGCGCTCCTCTTTCCTTCAGACTCTCAACAACGTTGACAATCGTCGTACCGGTATCAATCAGATCCTCGATAATGATCGGTGTACGTCCTGCAACATCGCCAATGACGTGGGTAATCACAGACTCATTGTGTTCTGGGCGCTTCTTAATCATCATCGCGAATGGCGCATCGAGAATGTTCGCCATTTTTTCAGCAGTTGTCGCACGTCCCGCATCCGGAGATACGATGATCGGGTTAGGTAAATTTTTCTTCTTGATGCAATCACTGATAAGATCAAGAGCCGTCAGATGATCCACCGGAATATTGAAGAAGCCTTGAATCGCAGGTGCATGAAGGTCAATCGTTACAACACGAGTTGCACCTGCTGCACTGAACAAGTCAGCTACTAATTTAGCAGAAATCGGCTCACGCGGAGCAGCTTTACGTTCTTGACGAGAGTAACCATAGTAAGGGATGACAAGGTTGATCGTTCTTGCAGAAGCTCTTTTCGCCGCATCCATCATGACCAGAAGTTCCATCATGTGCTCATTAATCGGATGGGAAAAAGTTTGTACCAGGAATACGTCACAGTTACGAATCGTTTCTTCGTAAAGACAGTAAATTTCTCCGCTTTTAAAACGGGAAAGCTTAATTTGTCCAAGCGGCTGGCCGAGCTCTTTACAAATACGTTCCGCAAGCTTCGGATTCGAAGATCCGGAAAAGATTTTAACATTGTCGCTATGCATGGTTAATGGTTACCTCCGAAGGTTCATTAAATAGATTATACAGTTCCTACTCATTATACATGAAACATGTCGAAATTATAAAGTCACAAGATGTCGTTTTCGGGCAGAAAATGTGGCTATTTCGTTAAATCCAATGGATTTCAAGAGTTCCCTAGCTTCGTCCAAATATTGGGACAACCGATCCGGCTGGTGCGCGTCCGAACCTATCGTCAATGGAATTCCCACCTTATGACAATATTCCAGCATTCGGCGGCTCGGGAACATCTCTTTACACGGGTGGCGCAAGCCCGAAGCATTCAGCTCAATCGCAAGCCCACATTCTTTCACAGTGTCCAGTGCCGCCTTCTCCAGCTCCCACGGATCACGATCCGGGACGTAACCAAATCGTTTAATCATATCTATATGACCGATATAGTCATACAGTCCAGTTCGGACTGCTTTCTTCACTGCCTCGTAGTATTGGGTATAAACGGCATAAATATCCTTGCCATCCCAACCCGCAAGCTGCCTAAAATCAGAAATATCCCACTCGCCAAGGAAATGAACAGAACCGATAACATAGTCCCATGGGTACGCTTTGACGATTGCGGCAATCTCCGTCTCAAAGCCTTCGATATAATCGCCCTCTAGCCCGACACGGATATCAATCTGATCTTTGTACTTCTCTTTAAGATGCAGACACTCCTCGACATAACGAGGCAGTTCTTCCATCGGCATGGCCATTTCCGGCCAATAAGTCGCAGGGTCCACATGCAAAAGCGGCATATGATCCGAAAGCCCCAACTGTGTGAGTCCGATCTCGATGCCGCGTTTGACGTATTCCTCCAGTTCCCCAGAGGCGTGACCGCAGCGTACATGATGTGTATGATAATCAATCAACATCGTGAATTCACTCCAGGTCGTTTTATTTACTTTTTGACGTGCCGATTGGCCAGCTCTTTCATAATATCATCCAAAGGCAATTTATTATTACGTAAAAGGACCATTAAGTGAAAAATAAGATCACTCGCTTCATAGCGAAGCTCTTCGTTATCTTTGTTTTTGGCTGCGATGATCACTTCGGCTGTTTCTTCGCCTACTTTTTTGAGAATCTTATCGACACCTTTTTCGAAAAGATACGTGGTATAAGCGCCCTCAGGACGCTCAGCGTCACGCGAAGCAATCACAGCTTCCAACTCGCCAAGGATCGCGAAACGATCACCTACAGAGGCAGCAGGTACGGCTTCTTGCACAGAACCTTCATCTCCCAGAGGAATGTTAGCTGTGAAGCACGTGTAAGTACCATTGTGGCAAGCAGGTCCCACTTGTTCCACGAGAACTAGCAGCGTGTCTGCATCGCAGTCGTAGCGCAGTGATTTTACTTTTTGCGTGTGACCGGAAGTTGCCCCCTTGTTCCACAACTCTTGACGGGAACGACTCCAGAACCAAGTATCACCTGTTTGTATCGTACGCTGCAATGACTCGCTATTCATGTAAGCAAGCATGAGCACTTCTTTGCTGACTGCGTCCTGCACGATGGCAGGTACAAGACCCTGTGCATCATAAGTAATCTGATCTATTGAAAATGTCATCGGATTTCAACCCCTTTACCTTTAAGGTCATCTTTGACCCCTTGAATCGTTAACTCTTTATAGTGAAAAATGGTTGCCGCCAGCCCTGCATCGGCTTTGCCTTCGGTAAATACATCGTAGAAATGCTCCGCTTTGCCCGCTCCACCGGAAGCAATAACAGGAATCGTGAGCAGCTCGGATACGGCACGTGTTAGCTTTAAATCAAAGCCATCCTTCGTTCCGTCTGCATCCATGCTAGTAAGCAAAATTTCTCCCGCGCCAAGCTCTTCCATACGCTTCGCCCACTCCAACGTCTTGATGCCAGTGGCGTTGCGTCCGCCATGCGTGAACACTTCCCACTCGCCCCACTCTGCATTAAATTTCGCATCAATGGCAACGACAATACACTGGGAACCGAACTTCCTCGCTCCATCCGAAACAAGCTGAGGATTGCGAACCGCTGCAGTGTTGATACCGATCTTATCAGCTCCGGCGCGAAGCAGCCGTTTCATGTCGTCCACACTGGAGATGCCGCCGCCTACGGTGAAAGGGATCGTAATCTCCCCTGCCGTTTGACGGACAACCTCCACCATCGTCGCCCGACCTTCCACCGATGCCGAAATATCGAGGAACACCAATTCATCCGCGCCCTCTTTATCGTAAATCGCTGCCAACTCCACCGGGTCGCCTGCATCGCGCAAATTAACGAAATTAACGCCCTTGACCACCCTGCCATCCTTGACGTCTAGACAAGGTATAATTCTTTTGGCTAACATGATGGGCACTTCCTTCCTTACCTGATTATCTAAAAGCAAAAGAGCAAACTATTTGCACATTTTCAGAAAATTATTAAGCAATTGCATGCCGATATCCCCACTTTTTTCGGGGTGAAACTGCATGCCGTATATGTTATCTCTGCCTACAATGGCCGTCACTGGCTGATGGTAATCCGTTACCGCCAGCAGGTCGCCTTCGCGCTCCGGCTTCGCATGATAGGAGTGGACGAAGTACACGTGCCCTTCATCGATACCTTGAAAAATCGGACTGTCATTTTGCTTGTGGACTAATCGATTCCAACCCATGTGCGGTACCTTGTAGTCGCCGCGAAAGCGAACGACCGAGCCAGGCAAAAGGGCAAGCCCCTCATGATCCCCGTGCTCCTCGCTGCTGGCGAACAACAACTGCATGCCAAGGCAAATACCCAACAGAGGCTTACCCGATGCCGCATAACGGATGACGACATCATTCAGCCCCGACTCACGCAGCTGCTCCATCGCATCCCCGAATGCTCCTACACCTGGCAGGATAGCACCCTCAGCTGCTAGGATCTTCTCAGCATCCCCTGTTACAACAGCTTCGTAGCCTAGACGTTCGACAGCCTTGCTTACGCTGTGCAAATTACCCATTCCATAATCAATAATGGCGATCATTCTTACAGCACTCCCTTCGTCGAAGGAACCCCCTGCACACGAGGATCGATCGATGTCGCTTCATCCAGCGCTCGGCCTAAAGCTTTAAACACTGCTTCAATCATGTGATGCGTGTTTTGTCCGTAATGCATAATAACATGCAGCGTGATACGGGCTTCCAGAGCAAACTTCCACAGAAACTCTTGAACAAGCTGCGTATCAAAACTGCCCACCGTTTGTGAAGGATACTGCGCGCGATATTCGAAATGCGGTCGGTTGCTAATGTCGATGACAACTTGAGCAAGGGCTTCATCCATAGGGACGAATACGCTGGCATAGCGTTTAATCCCTTTTTTATCGCCTAGTGCTTCACGAAGGGTTTGACCTAAACAAATGCCGATATCTTCAACCGTATGATGATCATCGATCTCGATATCGCCTTTAGCGACTACGTTTAGATCGAACTGTCCGTGTTTCGTGAACAAATCAAGCATATGGTTCAAGAAAGGAACATCAGTTTGGATCTCAGAGACCCCTGTTCCATCTACTTGAAACGCGAGGGTAATGTCAGTCTCATTCGTTTTACGGGCTACACGCGCTGAGCGAGTGATCCCTTTATCTTGTTCAGCCATTATGTCAACTTCCCTTCCTTCTTGAGTCGAATCTCTACCGCTCTTGCATGACCTTCCAACCCTTCGTTACGGGCAAGCGTCATAATCATTTCGCCGTTTGCGATCAGTGCTTCCTTGCTATAGTGAATAACACTTGATTTTTTGAGGAAATCGTCCACATTCAGTGGCGATGAAAAGCGGGCTGTGCCATTTGTCGGCAGCACATGGTTAGGTCCAGCGAAATAATCGCCGACGGGTTCCGTGCTGTAGGCGCCGAGGAAAATAGCTCCAGCATTCTCAATGCGAGGCAGCAGGTTAAAAGGCTCCTGTACCAACAGCTCGCAATGCTCCGGCGCCAAACGATTGACAACGTCAACGCCCTCGTCCAAGTTATCCACAAGGAGTATAGCTCCTTTGGTCGCTGTGGACACAGAGGCGATGGCTTTCTTCGGCAGCACATCCAGCTGCCGCCACAGCTCTTGCCGAACCGCTTCGGCAAGCTCTCTTGATGGTGTCACCAGAATCGACGGTGACATCTCGTCATGCTCGGCCTGCGCCAGCAAATCGGCCGCGACATATTCAGGATCGGCGTGCTCATCAGCAAGCACGACGATGTCGGTTGGTCCGGCGATCATATCGATATCGACAACGCCGAACACGAAGCGTTTCGCCAGCGCGACGTAAATGTTGCCTGGCCCGACGATCTTATCGACCGGCGGGATCGATTCCGTGCCGTAGGCCAGCGCGGCTACCGCCTGCGCCCCGCCTACGCGGTAGATCTCTTTTACACCCGCTTCGGCCGCTGCCACGAGGATATGCGGGTTGATGCCCTCTTCCCCAGCGGTGGCCGGAGGCGTCACCATCGCGATCTCCGGCACCCCCGCGACGATCGCGGGGATGGCGTTCATGAGCACGGAGGAAGGGTAAGCCGCCTTCCCTCCGGGCACGTACAATCCGACCCGCTTCAGCGGTCGGATGATTTGGCCCAGCAGGCTGCCGTTCGCCTGCAGGTCCATCCACGACGTGCGTTTCTGCTTCTCATGAAACGCACGAATGTTAGCGGCGGCTTGTCGCAGCGCCGCCAGGAACTCGGCGTCGACCTGCGCGTACGCCGCTTGGATCTCCTCGTCGCTGACGCGAAGCTCAACGACGGTGACGCGGTCGAACTCCTGCGCCATGCGTCGCAGCGCGGCATCTCCGTCCTGCCGCACCTCATCGATGATGCGGCGGACGGTCTCATTTTGCTCGGGTGAGCCGTATTCGACCTCGCGGTTCAATTGATATTCCGAGGCGGGAAGTATCCGCATCTTCATCATCCTCTCTTGAGTGTTACTTATCTAATCCCTCTAAACCTTCATTACAGGCAAAACAGCCTGCAGCATATCACATAACCGCTGAATAGAATCATTCTTCATGCGGTAACTCACCCGATTCGCAATTAAGCGGCTCGTAATCTGAAAAATCTCCTCTTGCTCCACAAGTCCGTTCTCCCGAAGCGTCTCTCCTGTTTCGACCATATCCACGATCCGGTCAGCAAGACCAATAAGCGGCGCAAGCTCGATAGAGCCGTTTAGCTTGATAACCTCAACCTGCTGCCCTCGCTCGCGAAAATACTGAGAAGCGACGTTCGGATACTTCGTCGCGACGCGCGGATTAATCTCTTGCTTCCAATCCGGCAGTCCAATAACCGACATCCGGCACCGTGCAATGCCCAGATCCAGAAGCTCGTACACGTTGCGGTTCTCCTCCATCAGAACATCCTTGCCGACAACCCCGATATCCGCTACGCCATATTCGACATAGGTAGGAACATCCACCGGTTTCGCCAAAATGAATTCCATTCTTGCCTCATAGACAGGAATGATTAACCGGCGTCCTTCTTCCAGGTCCTCCGGAATTGGCAGACCCGCTTTATGAAAAAGCTTCGCTGCTTGTTTATAAATACGGCCTTTCGGCATCGCTACTTTTAGAATATCATCCAACGTTCCAACCTCCTTTAAACTTCCAACCAACGGAGCGAGATCCCTTCATGCTTTTGATTTCGCTTTTGCTTCTGCACTTGCGGCTCTTGCACTTGTTCTTGAACTTGCTCTTAAACTTGCTCTTAAACTTGCTCTTGTTCTTGTTCTTGTTCTTGCTCTTGCTCTTGCACTTGCTCGAATCAAACCGCTACATCAATCATCGTAATAACATCACTATAAACCGTTCCGTGAAGCTCGTACTGGCCGTCTCCCTTGTTCAACAACTCGTTCGACCAAGCTTCATACTCGCTCACTAATTGTGTGATAATGATAACCTCATCATCACTGCTGCGCATAGCTTTCGCCAGCTGCAGCGCTTCTTCACGATGTTCAGCATCATAAGCAATCAGCACACGACCTGGCTGCTCCACGTTCTCTTTTCCTGTAACCTCGAGGATTCGATTCGTCTTGAGCGCAAACCCCGTCGCCGGAGCCGGACGTCCAAACTGACTCAGCAGATTATCATATCTGCCTCCACTGCAAACTGGGAAGCCTAAATCAGACGCATATCCCTCAAAGGTCATACCTGTATAGTAGGAGAAATCTCCAATCATCGTTAAATCAATCACAACATGCTCACTAACCCCATAGGCTTTCAATACATCCCAGACTTCGCATAAATGACGAATCGCATCCATCGCGATAGGGTGCTGTGATACCATGCGAGCTTGCTCGCAAATTTCATCTCCGCCTCTAAGCCGCAGCACGCCATTCAATTCACGTTCCACTTCAGGTGTAAGAGCCAACGACTTAATGGCTTCGCGGTATCCCACATAATCCCGACTAAGTAAATGCTCTTTCAGCGCTAGCTGTTCATCACTGCGCCCTTCCAGTGTTTCCTGGAACAAACCGTTCAGGAAGCCTACGTGACCGAGCGCAATCTTAAACGCGCCTACGCCAGCCGCCTGCAACGAAGCAATCGCTAACGCTACAACCTCAGCATCCGCTTCGGATGAAGCATCTCCAATAAGCTCGACGCCCGTCTGGAAAAACTCTGAATCCCGCCCAGCTTCCTCTTCAATCGAACGAAAAACATTCGAATGATAAGATAAGCGCAATGGGAACGCATGTTCTTTGAGCAAGGAAGAAGCTACTCGAGCTATAGGCGCTGTCAATTCAGACCGCAAAACAAGCGTCTTTCCCTTACGGTCGAGCAGCTTGAACAGCTTCTTATCTTCTGTGGAGCTCGCAACACCAACGGTATCGTAATATTCGAGTGTAGGCGTAATGATCTGGTTATAACCCCAGCGTTCCATACAGGCCAATACACGGAATTCAATATTTCGCAGTTTCGTAACCGCTTCGGGCAAATAATCTTTAACCCCTAACGGTTTTTCAAATACTTTTGGCTTTGACACCGTCTCACCTCAACATGTAGGAATTCAATTTCCTTTTTATTTACTTTAACACAGTAACGTGCTACCATACTACCAAAATAAAGAATGTACGGCTATTTTATCACGTAAGCTTAGGACCGTCAATCGTCTTTCCCCTGATTATCAGCTCTTAGATATCCTCATTCGTACGCAAAAAAAAGAGCTGTACGGCTCTATAGCATACAACTCTCATTTCTCATTCATTCTTTCACGAATCGTCTGAAGTGGATTTCCTGCCACAAAGCTATACGGCGCTACATCCTTGTGCACAACCGAACCCGCTCCAATAATGGCATAGTCTCCAATCGTCACACCGGGCAGAATCGTCGTATTGGCACCTACCATCACATGCGATCCAATATTTACATCCCCGAGTCTATATTCATTGGTTAAATATTCATGAGCCAATATCGTCGAGTTGTACCCAATAATCGTATTGCTCCCTATATGAATCTTCTCTGGAAAAAAGACATCCACCATCACCATCAAAGCAAAAGCGGTATGCTCACCAACCTTCATCCCCAGTACGTGTCTGTAGATCCAATTTTTCATACGCAGTGAAGGCGAGTACCGCGTTATTTGAATGAATACGAAATTCCGCATCGCCTTCCATTTGCTAACGGTATGATAGATTTGCCACAAAGCATTAGGTCCATCTACCGGATACTTATCCGTTTTTCTCAAACAGCATCCACATCCGACGTCAGCCCCACAATAGGAAGCAGGTCTAGCATATCGTTGATCAGATGATCCGGGTTGTACTGCTCTAAGTAGGAGCGCCCTTTCCATGACCAAGATACGCCAACAGATATAACGCCCGCATTATGGGCTGCCTCAATGTCATAATGGCTGTCTCCAACCATCACCGCTTGGTCCGCAGTACTTCCTAACATCTTAAGCGCTGCAATTATGCCTTCCGGATGCGGTTTCGGCTCCTTTACATCTTCAACGGTCACGATGGTACTCACGAAAGCATCCAGTCCGTAGAGCTTTAAGCCCATCAAAGTGGTTTGCCGAATCTTGCTCGTTACGATTCCTATTTTAATCCCGTTTGCGTGCAGCTTTGCCATCGCTGTATGTACATTCGGGAATTCTTTGACCAGCTCATCATGCTTGGATAAGTTGAAGGTTCGATACTTCTTAATGATTTCTTCAACCTCTTTTCGGCCTGTAAAAAATTCCATTTGTTCCACAAGCGGACGCCCCATATTCGGAATGATGAGTTCCCGACTGACAGGCTCTGCCGTCTCGCCTTCCAAACTATGCAAAAAAGATTGCACAATAAGCTCGTTCGTATCAACAATCGTTCCATCCAGATCAAACAGTACGGTTTGAATCATAGTCTGCTCCTTTATCTACATCTTGATCTTTCATTACTTTGTTATTCTCTTCAGCTTTCGTGGAAACAATCGTATCTGCATAGCGCACATTTGCGTATCCCTTTTTCCTTCTCACGATAATAACAATAACCATCCCAATCACGATCAGAAGCGCTAACAGCTGCGAGAATCTCACATTGCCACCATAGGTAAGTACGCCCGGTTCAAATACAACTGTCATTGGTGACCACAATGCATTCAAAAGCGACGCAAGCCACGTAGGCCCTGTGAAATCAAGACTATCTGTACGCACACCTTCGATAAAGAAACGACCAATGGAATACCAGATAAAATAACTGAAAAATAATTCTCCTGCCCGCAGGAAAGGTCTGCGACGAAGCCAGAGTAGAACTAGCAAGCCTAAGAAATTCCAGACCGATTCATACAGAAATGCCGGGTGATAAAACGTACCCTCAATGTTCATTTGATTCACGATAAAATTAGGTAGGTGTAAAGAGTCACGTAAGAATGACTCCGTAACAGGGCCTCCGTGGGCTTCCTGATTCATGAAGTTACCCCAACGTCCTATCGCTTGTCCCACAATTAAACCTGGTGCACAAATATCCGCGATTCTCAAGAACGAGTACCCTTTGGCCCTTACGTAGAAAAAAGTACCGATAATAGCACCAATAAGCGCTCCATAAATGGCAATACCGCCGTGCCATATCATAAAAATTTCAGCTAAATTGTCCTTATAATCGTCCCACTGAAAGGCTACATAATACAGTCTAGCGCCAACAATGGCTGATGGTACCCCAATTAACAATAAATCCATGAAAAAGTCAGGAATGATTCGGAATCGCTTCCCTTCTCGGATTGCCAGTAACAAACCTATTAATGCGGCTGTACCTAAAATAATGCCATACCACCGGACGTCTATCGGTCCTAAGGAAAACGCAACACTTTCGAGCATAGTTTCACTCCTTCATTATCATTACATTAGATGCTACTTAATCAATCGAAATCCTCAAAATCTTCATTCAGCGACTCTGTCAGTTTATTCGTAAACTGAAGTGCCGCGTTATATCCCATTCGTTTTAAACGATAGTTCATCGCGGCCACTTCCACGATAACCGCTAAGTTTCGTCCTGGTCGAACAGGAATCGTGACTAGCGGCAGATCCGTATCAATGATGCGTGTTAATTCCTCATCAAGACCCAATCGGTCATACTGCTTATCCTGCTGCCAATTTTCTAATTTAACAACAACCGAAATTTTCTTCACGTTACGGATGGCGCCAGCTCCGAATAAAGTCATCACATTAATGATACCCACACCGCGAATTTCAAGCAAATGGCGAATAAGCTCAGGAGCATTTCCTGTCAGCACTTTATCGCCATTTTGACGAATTTCTACTGCATCATCAGCAATAAGCCGATGGCCTCTTTTTACAAGCTCAAGCGCTGTTTCACTTTTCCCGATGCCGCTGCTCCCTGTAATGAGCATACCAATACCGTATACATCTACAAGTACGCCATGGATCGTTGTACTTGGAGCTAATTTATTTTCTAGAAACCCAGTTAACCGACTTGCGAAGATCGTCGTAGACATTTGGCTGCGAAGGACCGGGAGATCACGCTTTGTCGCTTCTTCCAGAAGTTCAATTGGAACATCAAGTCCTCTTGTTACGATAATACAAGGTGTTTCCTCCGGTGAACATAGCTGTTCTACCCGATTCCTTCTAACGCCTGTTGTCAACATCTCCATGAACGTGACTTCCGTCTTCCCTAACATTTGGATACGTTCTCGTGGATGGTAATTGAAGTATCCCGCCATCTCAAGACCCGGACGGTACAGATCACCGGTTGTTATTGGACGTTTCAGTCCAGATTCACCTGCAAGAACCTCCATATGGAGTACCTCTACCAATTCGGAAACCTTCACTTTTTTGGCCATCGTCCTGTCTCCTCCGAGTTTTGCCTGCGCAAAACGTGCTTCTCTGCATATTTGCTATTATTCCAATAGTTTCATGGTAAAGGAATAGCTAGTTGAAATCAACTAAAGTGTTCGTTAATCACCATCATATACAAAAAAGCCAGCCGATAACGGCTGGCCTTTCTGTTAAAGCTTATAGGTTAGGGTTAACCAAGATGGACAATGTTGTATCTTTATCGAAGAAATGAACTTTGTTCATATCAAGTGCTAATTTAACGTTTGTGCCTTCTTTGATTCCTGAACGACCGTCAACACGCGCGATAACTGTGTTAGCGCCGATACCTTGCAGGTACAAGTACATTTCATGACCCAAGTTCTCTGTCAATTCAACGTTAACGTTGAATACTGTTTTCGGGGATGCTTCCAAGAATACTGGCTCTTCGTGGATATCTTCTGGACGAACACCCAAAATAACTTCTTTACCAACGAAACCTTTGTCTTTCAGTACTTGTGCTTTACCAGCTGGAACTTCAACATTCACAGTACCTGCTTTGAAGAAAATACCGCTGCCTTCTTGCGTCAATGTACCTGTCATGAAGTTCATGGATGGGGATCCGATGAAGCCCGCAACGAAAATGTTCACTGGGAAGTTGTAGATTTCTTCAGGTGTAGCTGCTTGTTGAATGATACCTTTATCCATAACAACAATGCGATCGCCCATTGTCATTGCTTCGATTTGGTCATGCGTTACGTAGATCGTTGTAACACCAAGACGTTTTGTTAATTTTGTGATTTCCGCACGCATTTGTACACGAAGTTTCGCATCCAAGTTGGAAAGCGGCTCATCCATTAAGAATACTTGTGGCTCACGAACAATCGCACGACCCAAGGCAACACGTTGACGTTGACCACCGGAAAGAGCTTTTGGTTTGCGATCAAGCAAATGAACGATATCCAAGATTTTCGCTGCTTCACGAACGCGAGCATCGATATCTGCTTTTTTGAATTTACGAAGTTTCAAGCCGAATGCCATGTTTTGATATACAGTCATATGTGGGTAAAGAGCGTAAGATTGGAAAACCATCGCGATATCGCGGTCTTTTGGAGCTACGTCATTTACAAGGCGGTCGCCGATGTAAAGTTCACCTTCAGTAATTTCCTCTAATCCTGCGATCATACGAAGAGTTGTGGATTTTCCGCAACCGGATGCTCCAACCAATACAACGAACTCTTTATCTTCAACTTCAAGATGGAAATCTTTAACTGTGGATTCTTCTGCACCAGAATATCTCTTAACGATATGATTTAAACGTACGCCTGCCATGGTTTCATTCCCCCTACGATTTATCGATCATATGCTTGCTGATCAACTTTTCAATATACTCATCTTACCTTACGAAGACCGGACTGACTATGCACAATCCCTACAAAAAAATCACTTTCTTTTCGTTACTTTGTACAATAGTAATGCAAGTCTCACTAATACCGCATGATTGAACGTTCTCACATCGAGTCCGGTCTCATTTTTAAACTTGTCCAAACGATATAGCAAGGTATTTCGATGTATATATAACTTCTTCGCTGTTTCACTAACGTTGCAGTCTAGTGTGAAGAAATGTTCCAGCGTGATTACGGTCTCTGCATCCAGTACATGGTCTATGCCGCGAAGTACCTGCTCTAGGAATTCTGCCTTTTCCTCTTCATCAATCAAGTGCAGCAGCTTCTCCAAACGAAGCTCCCAACGAAGATGAATAAAGCTGCCTACATGAAAGGAACGCCCTAACATGATCGTCTCCCTCAGCTTGAGAATCGTGGCAAACAGCGATTTCGAAGGCTTTACTGGATAATCAATGGCTAGGTGGCATTCGCCAACCCACTCATTAGCGAGCATTTCATACAGCCCTGAGCCGAGAGCGTCGAGTATCTGCTCTACGCTTTCTTCCTCATCCCCTTCTCGCTCTTCGCTACCACTAGTTAGTAGACCTTCGGGTGCTAGGATCAGCCACTCTTTTTCTAGTAAAGGAATCAGGATAATCTCCGATTCAAAGAAGGACTCCAACAGTTTCTTCAGTTCCGCATAGGAAACGCGCTGATTCTGAGAATAGTCCCCATATAACAACAGCGGAATTTTCGTTGAATACAGAGAGGATTGTGAAGCAAGCGCATCTGGCAGCTCAGCATGGGTTGAACCGCGTTCCATCTGTTGCAGCAGCCAATCTCTTAATTGGTGCGCCTTTCTTTCATCTTCAGATAAAAAGACTCCCCACTGCTTTTTTTCTTGTGTCATCTTAGACTCTACCGTTAACTCGACAAGCTTGCGCTCTGAAGATGTTAGTTTGGCTTCTGAAACCTGCAGAATGCGAATATCTTTGTGTTCTTTGGATAAATAAAAAAGTACATCCTGACCACGCACAACACTTCGACTAAAGCTCTCAAGATTCTCTGCCTGCTCTTCCGCCAAATGCTCCCAATCTGCCTCGGGTATCAAGTTAATCTGCATAGGCGACTGTAAAACCGCTTCCAAACGCTCTTTTACACGCTCCCAATCCATCTGCCTCTCTCCTTACTCCTATATATCTTCTATATCTATCTTCATCTATCTTCTTAATTGTAACATATGTCCCCCCACTCATGTGAATATGAAAGACCCCTCCTGCAGCTGCTGCAAAAGGGATCTGTTTCGTTAGGTGATTTAGTTTAACACTCGACGAGCCGTTACATAATGATCCGCCCACCATTCTTTATTGATGGAAGTGAATTTCACGCCACCTTCACCATACGTATGGATCATATTTCCGTTACCCACATAGATACCAACATGTCCGATATTTTTGCCGGAATCCACAGTTGTGAAGAAAACTAGATCTCCGGTCTGCAAATTACTTTTGCTAACAAATGTACCTTCCTTCGCTTGATCACGGGAAACACGCGGCAGTATAATGCCATATTCAGCAAAAACCGTTTTTGTAAAGGAAGAGCAATCCATCGTTTTAGTTTGTCCATATTTTGCCCCAAAGACGTATGGTGTACCTAAGTATTTCTGAGCCGTTAAAATAAGTTCAGCTTTCAAACGATCCTTGGCGGATAGAATGCTCCGGCCACTTATGAAATCCTTCTTAACATCATTTACATTGCGAGTGACGACTTCGTCTTTGCTCTGAGATGCCATGACCATTTTGCCTTGACCGACATAAATCCCAGCATACGATGGCTTCCCACCACTACCAAAGAACAAGACGTCACCAGGCTCTGCTTTTGCTATGTTCGTAATCTTCGTTTTATTCATCTTAAACTGCTCATCCAGTGATCTAGGAACCGAGTAGTTGAGAGTTTGAAAGACGTAATAGATCAGGCCTGAAGAATCAAAACCTGCCGAAGGCGATTCATTACTTTTGGAATAATCAACACCCGTCATTTTCTTTGCCAGGGAAACCGCGTCCATATCATCATTAGCCGCGTAAGCAGAAACTGCTGTAACAGCAGATAATGCAATGGTTATCGCCGCTGTAAGCCCCAAAGTACGGTGTGCAAGACTCTTTATCATAAATATTTCCTCCAGCATCATGTTATTTGTAGAAATGGGAAAGTTCTCACTTCCTTGTACAAGGTTACCATGGTAATGAAAAGTCTTTCATTCCTAAATTATTTCCTTTCAGGCATACCATTGGTAAGTTTGCCAAATATATCATTGGTTTAATTTAGATCATGAGGAGCTTGGCAAATTTGGTTAATTAAAACAAACTCATAATCTTTGTTAATTTGGAAATAATTGTACTGGGGTGATTTCATCCTATAGGAGGTTCAGACAAATGGTTTGGAGTCAGTGGTCGTTAGATCGTGTCATCATTTTCTTGGTAGGAGTAACCTATCTCTTCATATGGGTCCAGGTGACCTTATCGCATTATCGACAAAACTTTCATAACAAATTTATGTGGGGTCCGGTTATCCTGGCTCTTGTTATTAGTTTCGTCTCCATCATCAGTACACTGCTAAATAGCAAAGGCTGGTATATAGTGACCCATATCTGCTTCTGGCTTGGTGTCATTCAAGGAATAATCGGCTTTATTTTTCACATCAAGGGTGTTCAGAAACGGATAGGCGGCTTAGCATTACGTAATTTTCTTACGGGGCCGCCAGTGATGATGCCTTTACTATTTTCAGTCATTAGCATTTTTGGTCTTACAGCTATTTATGGAGGTTGACTTACCATGAAGAATCATACCTATTATCCGACCTACAACGTCATGGATGAACAAAAGGAATGGGATTCCCATACACGGTCTATTGTGACCTCCCGACTTCAGCGTGAACATTCGCACCGTTTTTTAACGCCAGTAGAAGCGGAAACATTACGGGTTTGGTGCGCTTTGCTGATGGATGATCATCGAGGAGATATTATTCAAGCGATTCTTACTCATATTGATCAAACGTTAGCAGAAAATAAAGGGGAAGGACAGCGCAAGGTCAATGTCCCCCCTCTTCAAAAACTCTTGCGTCAGGGACTTAAAGCTATTGACGAGGCTGGATGGATAGCCGATAGCCGACCTTTCTTCCAATTAGACGAAGCTGCTCAAAAGCAAATCATGCGCCAAATCAGCGATGCTAGCTACCCTCTAACAGAAGCGTGGGAGGGCATTCCACAAAAAGCACTGTTTCATAAACTCCTTCAATTAAGTGTAGAGGCCTATTACTCACATCCTTTAGTTTGGTCGGAGATCGGTTTTGGCGGCCCTGCCTATCCTCGTGGATATGTGAGAGCAGACCCTGGCCAACTTGATCCTTGGGAGGCAGTGAGGAAGCCATGAAGTGGAGACATGAACATGATGCTGTCGATATCGTAATTGTAGGTGCAGGTGCAGCAGGCGGTGTACTAGCCAAAGAGTTGAGTGAAGCCGGCCTTAGTGTTGTTGTACTCGATGCTGGCCCTTGGCGGGATCCTCAGAAGGATTTCGCTAGTGACGAGCTGAGTATGCGGAGTTTAGCATGGGAGGATACTCGTATTGTTGATGGGACAGAACCATTTGGAATGGGGAGCCACCATTCGGGTAGGGGAATAGGCGGCGGGACGCAGAACTTTACCGGTGTTTTTTTGCGCTTCCATGAATCAGATTTCAAAACAAAGTCCATTGACGGCGTAGGTGAAGATTGGCCCATTCACTACAAAGATCTTGAGCCCTACTATAGTAGAATCGAAAAAGAAATAGCTGTTTCCGGACCGAAACATTTCCCTTGGGGAAATTTCAATGGGCCTTACCCTTATCCAGAGCGCGACCCCCTAAGTCCTAATGCTTATTTATTTCAAAAGGGCTGCGAAGCACTTGGTATTCAATCCGCGGTTACACCGCTTGCTATTCTATCTGCTCCTTTTGAAGGTCGTCCTCCATGTACCAATCGTGGCTTCTGTATCGAAGGCTGTATGCCGAATGCCAAGTTTAGTACCTTGATCGTTCATATTCCTAAGGCCGTTCAAGCCGGGGCCGAAATTCTTCCTAATTGTATGGTTACACAAATTGAAGTCGATACACAGGGACATGTCAATGGTGTTCTCTTTGTTAACCAGGGAACCACCTACCGCCAACGTGCCAAAACGGTTATTTTATGCGCTCATGTTGTCGAGACACCTCGCCTGCTGCTTCACTCAGCTACTCCTCAATTTCCTGACGGTCTAGCGAATTCCAGCGGCTGGGTAGGCCGTTCGATTATGACGCATAGCAGTAATGATGTCTACGCCAAATTTGAGCAAGAGGTTCGATTGTACAAAGGCACACCTGTGTTAGCCTCTACACAAGATTTCTATGAAACTGATCCGCACAGAGGCTTCGCACGTGGCTATACGATTCATTCTCATGGCTCGAGACCTATAGATATGGCTCAAGGGATCAGCAAAGCGTCTCACGAGCCCGTCTGGGGGCCACAGCTTAGGCAAATCATGCTGGATTACAACTATTATGGACGTTTAACCATGGTTGGTGAAGTGCTACCACAATGGGACAACCATATCTCCTTATCCGCTGAAAAAGATGAAAACGGAATGCCTCGTGCCTCCGTGACCTTCAATTATGGAGATAACGATCTTAAATTAATCGATCACGCAGTAGAGAATATGAAACTTATCCTCAAAGCAGCCGGAGGCGAGGTTGCCTACGTGGTATCTGATACACAGCATCTCATGGGCGGCTGCCGCATGGGGAATAATCCAGCTACCTCCGTCGTCAATTCTTACGGTCAAAGCCACGACATCCCGAATTTGTTCATTTGCGATGCGAGTCTCTTCGTAACCTCCAGTGGAGGGAATCCCACCAACACGGTCATGGCGCTTGCAGCTAGAACTGCCGATTATATTATTGAACTTGCTAGCTCTTAATTGGCAAGCTAGCTTCATGGTGAATTGCATTGCCTGTAGTTACTCATCTACAATGGAAGAGAGCTTTAGACAATGAAAGGAGAAGTGACCTCCATGGCTATCGCAGAATTCACCATTATCCCTATAGGAACAGCTACCACCAGTCTTAGCGGTTATGTTGCAGATCTGCACAAAGAACTAGAGAAACATTCCGATATCGCTTTTGAAATGACACCTATGGGTACCATTCTAGAGGGTCCCATAGATCGATTGCTTGAAGTCATTCGAGCCGCCCACGAAGTCCCTTTTACGAATGGTGCAGAGCGAGTCTCGACATCTATCAAAATCGACGATCGCCGTGACAAACCGGCCTCTATGAAGCAAAAAATGAAGTCCGTTGCAGACAAGTTGAAATAGAAAAAAGCATCCTGCTTATGGATGCTTTTTCTTTATGTAAGGGGCGAACTCTGCCTTTTGGAGATTATATAAAACAAAAAAAGACCTCACGGCCTTCAACGTTTACTTATAAAAGTGAGTCATGTAGGATTCGAACCTACGACACCCTGATTAAAAGTCAGGTGCTCTACCAACTGAGCTAATGACTCAAGGTAAAATGGAGGCTGATGGATTCGAACCACCGAACTCGAAGAGAGCAGATTTACAGTCTGCCGTGTTTAGCCACTTCACTAAGCCTCCAGATGAGAGATAACCATGCTGCATTGTTGCAGCACAACCATCTCAATGGCTCGGGACGGAATCGAACCGCCGACACGAGGATTTTCAGTCCTCTGCTCTACCGACTGAGCTACCGAGCCTTATGTAATTGTCTTTAGCTTGTCCTAATTTACTAAAAAAAATAAATGGCGGAGCTGACGGGATTCGAACCCGCGGTCTCCTGCGTGACAGGCAGGCATGTTAGGCCACTACACCACAGCTCCAAACTATAAATGGTGCCGTCGAGAGGACTTGAACCCCCAACCTACTGATTACAAGTCAGTTGCTCTACCAGTTGAGCTACAACGGCATAAAGATAAAAATGGTGGAGGCTGACGGGATCGAACCGCCGACCCTCTGCTTGTAAGGCAGATGCTCTCCCAGCTGAGCTAAGCCTCCGACTGGATTGGTTTTATGATAGCGGCAGAGGGGCTCGAACCCCCGACCTTACGGGTATGAACCGTACGCTCTAGCCAGCTGAGCTACGCCGCCACACAAAAGGTATATATATTTGGAAACTGGCGGAGAGAGAGGGATTCGAACCCTCGCACCACTTACGCAGTCTAACCCCTTAGCAGAGGGTCCCCTTATAGCCACTTGGGTATCTCTCCAAGATATATATACACTCAGGAAATATTATTCCCTGAAAACTAGATACGAAACTTGCGTAAAGTTAGAATTTTAGGTTTATTGGTTAAGCCCTCGACCGATTAGTATTCGTCAGCTGCATGCATTGCTGCACTTCCACCTCGAACCTATCAACCTCGTCGTCTACAAGGGGTCTTACATACTGGGAAATCTCATCTTGAGGGGGGCTTCGCGCTTAGATGCTTTCAGCGCTTATCCCCTCCGTACATAGCTACCCAGCGATGCCTCTGGCGAGACAACTGGTACACCAGCGGTACGTCCATCCCGGTCCTCTCGTACTAAGGACAGCTCCTCTCAAATTTCCTACGCCCGCGACAGATAGGGACCGAACTGTCTCACGACGTTCTGAACCCAGCTCGCGTACCGCTTTAATGGGCGAACAGCCCAACCCTTGGGACCTACTTCAGCCCCAGGATGCGATGAGCCGACATCGAGGTGCCAAACCTCCCCGTCGATGTGGACTCTTGGGGGAGATAAGCCTGTTATCCCCAGGGTAGCTTTTATCCGTTGAGCGATGGCCCTTCCATTCGGTACCACCGGATCACTAAGTCCGACTTTCGTCCCTGCTCGACTTGTAGGTCTCGCAGTCAAGCTCCCTTATGCCTTTGCACTCTGCGAATGATTTCCAACCATTCTGAGGGAACCTTTAAACGCCTCCGTTACATTTTAGGAGGCGACCGCCCCAGTCAAACTGCCCACCTGACACTGTCCCCATACCGGATCACGGTACCAGGTTAGAACTCCGATACGATCAGGGTGGTATCCCAACGATGCCTCCACCCAAGCTGGCGCTCAGGCTTCAAAGGCTCCCACCTATCCTGTACAGATCGTACCAAAGTCCAATATCAAGCTGCAGTAAAGCTCCATGGGGTCTTTCCGTCTTGTCGCGGGTAACCTGCATCTTCACAGGTATTAAAATTTCACCGGATCTCTCGTTGAGACAGCGCCCAAGTCGTTACGCCATTCGTGCGGGTCAGAATTTACCTGACAAGGAATTTCGCTACCTTAGGACCGTTATAGTTACGGCCGCCGTTTACTGGGGCTTCAATTCATAGCTTCGGAACCGAGGTCCCTAACCACTCCTCTTAACCTTCCAGCACCGGGCAGGCGTCAGCCCGTATACTTCGCCTTGCGGCTTCGCACAGACCTGTGTTTTTGCTAAACAGTCGCTTGGGCCTTTTCACTGCGGCCCCCTCGGGCTATTCACCCTACCGAGGCACCCCTTCTCCCGAAGTTACGGGGTCATTTTGCCGAGTTCCTTAACGAGAGTTCTTCCGCGCGCCTTAGAATTCTCTTCTCACCCACCTGTGTCGGTTTGCGGTACGGGCACCTTCGCCTGGC